>CAVWKH010000001.1:0-716013 GCA_963755545.1 uncultured beta proteobacterium
GACGTCGACCTGGACGACATCAAGCGCGACAGCAAAGTGATGGCGAAGGGCGCCGCGGCGCGCGAACAGCCGCTATCGGCGGTCGTGGCGGCCACCGGGAGGCCGAGGCGGTGGGGCAAGCCGGTGGCGATCGCGGTATTCGCGCTGCTGGTGGTCGGCATCGGTGCGCTGCATGTCGTGCCGGTGTCCACCGCGGATTACGAGAAAGGCGCCGCGGAAGCGCTCGGCGTTCCGGTGAAAATCGGCAGCGCGCGGTTGTCGCTGATTACCGGCGTGGAGCTGAAGTTCGAGAACGTGGCGATCGGCGATACGGCCAGGATCCGCCACGCGCGCGGCATTCCCGAGATCGGTTCCCTGTTCGGCGAGCACAAGGCGTTCAGCCGCGTCGAACTCGAGGGAGTCACCATGGCGCAATCGCAGGTCGGCGATGCGCTGTTTGGCAGGGCCGCGGGTCCGGCCTTCCGCGTCGGGCGCGTCATGATCAAGCAGCTGAACCTGGACGGCCCGCTGAAGCTGCCGCCGCTGGACGTGGACGCCACCGTGTCCGCGGAAGGTGCTGTGCAAACGGTGCGCCTGAGCGGACCCGACAAGCTGTCGGCGCAGCTCTCGCCCAAGGGCGGCGATGTGGCTTTCGAGATCGGGGCCGGCGCTATCGCGCTGCCTTTCGTGCCGGCGCTGAACCTGTCTGATTTCGGCATGAAGGGGACCGCGAATCGCGACGGCGTCACGAACTCGGAGTTCGACGGCCGCGCCTACGACGGCGTCATCAGCGGCACGGCGCGCATCCGCTGGGGGGCGAACTGGTCCGTGGAAGGCGAAGTGCGGGCGCGTGCCGTGAAAATCGCCGTGTTCGCGCCGGCGTTGATCTCCGACGGCAAGGTCGAAGGCCGCGCGACCTACGCCATGAGCGGCAATTCGCCCGCGCAGCTCTACCAGAGCGCACGCCTGCAGGGGGAGTTCAAGATCGACAAGGGCGTGCTGGGCAGTTTCGACCTGACGCGCGCGCTGCAGACCGGTGGCGCGCAGAGCGCCGGCCGCACCGCGTTCAACGAAATGAGCGGAAAAGGCATGTACGACAAGGGCGCGGTCCAATTACGCGACATCACCATGTCTTCCGGGGCGATGAACGCGGGCGCGAGCCTCGACATCGACGCCGGAGGCGGGATTTCAGGCCGTATCGCGGCCGATGTGAAGACGCCCAACCAGACCCTGCGCGCGGTCCTCAATTTGTCGGGCAAGCTGCAGGATCCCGTGATCAGGAAGTGACGACGCCCACTGTCCTCCGCTTCCGCGGCGCGCGTGCGCTGTCGGACTTCCGCCTCGCCAAGCTGGTCCAGGAACTGAAGAAAGCGCAGCCCGCGGTGCGGGGCGTCGCCGCGGAGTTCTGGCATTTCGTCGAGGCGGACGCGGCGCCCGGCGCGCAGGCGCGGGCGCTGCTGGAGCGGCTGCTGCGCTACGGCACGCCGCCGCCGGCAGCGGCGCCCCCCGGCGAGACGTTCCTGGTCGTGCCCCGCCTCGGCACCATTTCCCCCTGGGCCTCGAAAGCCACGGACATCGCCCGCAACTGCGGCCTCGCCGGAATTCGCCGGATCGAGCGCGGCATCCTGTTTTTTATTGATTCGAATGAAAAAATAATCCGGGACCCGGTCGAGGCGCTGCTGCACGACCGGATGACTGAAAGCGTGCTCGCCTCGCTCGACGAGGCGGACGGCATGTTCCGGCACGTCGCGCCGCGGCCGCTGGCGCGGGTGCCGCTCGCGGACCTCGAGGCGGCCAATGCGCGCCTCGGCCTTGCGCTGAACGACGAGGAAATCGCCTACCTGCGCGATGCCTACCGCGCGCTGGCCCGCGACCCGACCGACGCCGAACTGACCATGTTCGCGCAGGCCAATTCCGAGCACTGCCGGCACAAGATCTTCAACGCCGACTGGATCGTGGACGGCGAGGCGAAGGACCGCTCGCTGTTCGCGATGATCCGGCACACCCATGCCGCGAACCCGCAGGGCACGGTGCTGGCGTATTCCGACAACGCCGCGATTCTTGAGGGCGGTGTTGCTGAAAGCTTTTATCCGGACAAGGACTTCATATACGGAAAAAATCCCCAGGAAACACATCTGGTCGTCAAATGCGAAACCCACAATCACCCGACCGCGATCTCGCCGTTTCCCGGCGCGGCCACGGGCGCGGGTGGCGAGATCCGCGACGAGGGCGCGACCGGGCGGGGCGCCAGGCCGAAGGCGGGCCTGGTCGGCTACTCGGTCTCCAACCTGCGCATCCCGGGCGCGCGCGCGGCCCTGGGAGGGCGCTGACTACGGCCGGCCGGGGCGCATCGTCTCGGCGCTGCAGATCATGCTGGACGGCCCGATCGGCGCGGCCTCGTTCAACAACGAGTTCGGGCGGCCCAACCTGGCCGGCTATTTCCGCAGCTTCGAGCAGCAGGTGGGCGGCGCGCAGCGCGGCTACCACAAGCCGATCATGCTGGCAGGCGGGGTTGGAAACGTTTCATCCGGCAATTCCTTGAAGAAGAATTTTTCCGCAAAAGCGCTGCTGATCCAGCTGGGCGGGCCGGGCATGCTGATCGGCATGGGCGGCGGCGCGGCCTCGTCGATGCACACCGGCGCGAACACCGAGGACCTGGATTTCGATTCGGTGCAGCGCGGCAACGCCGAGATCCAGCGCCGCGCGCAGGAGGTGATCGACCGCTGCGCGCAGCGCGGCGCGGAGAATCCGATTCTGTCGATCCACGACGTCGGCGCGGGCGGGCTGTCGAACGCGTTTCCCGAACTGGTGCATGGCGCCGGGTGCGGCGCGCGCTTCGACCTGCGCGCGGCGCCCACGGAGGACTCCGGCATGTCGCCGCGCGAAATCTGGTGCAACGAGGCGCAGGAACGCTACGTACTCGCGATTGCGCCGGGCAGCCTGAAGGTATTCGAGGAAATCTGCGCCCGCGAGCGCTGTCCTTTTGCCGTTGTCGGGACAGCCAGTTCCGACGGAAAATTGATCGTTCAAGACTCCTTGCTAAACGATAACCCGGTAGACATCGACCTGTCGGTCGTGCTCGGCAAGCCGCCGAGGATGCTGCGCGACGTAAAGCGTCTCGCGCCGGGCCTGGAGCCGCTGTCCCTGGATGGCATCGAGCTGAAGGAAGCGGCCTACCGCGTGCTGCGCAACCCGGCGGTCGCCGACAAGACCTTCCTGATATCGATCGGCGACCGCACGGTCGGCGGGCTGTGCTCGCGCGATCCTTTCGTCGGACCCTGGCAGGTGCCGGTCGCGGATTGCGCGGTGACGCTGCTCGACTACGAAGGCTATGCGGGCGAGGCCTTCGCCATCGGCGAACGCACCCCGCTCGCGCTGATCGACGGCCCCGCGTCGGGCCGCATGGCGGTGGGCGAGGCGCTGACCAACCTTGCGGCGGCGCGCGTGGGCGCGCTGGACCGGGTCAAGCTCTCGGCGAACTGGATGGCCGCCGCCGGTTCGCCCGGCGAAGATGCCGCGCTCTTCGACACGGTGCGCGCGGTGGCGATGGAGCTGTGCCCGGCGCTGGGCGTGGCGATTCCGGTGGGCAAGGATTCCCTGTCGATGCGCACCGCCTGGCAGGAGGGAGCGATCGCGAAGGAGGTGGTCGCGCCGCTGTCGCTGGTGGTCTCGGCATTCGCCGCGGTAACGGACGCGCGCGCGACGCTGACACCGAGGCTGCGCACGGATGCGGGCGATACCGAGCTGCTGTTGATCGATCTCGGCGCGGGTAAAAATCGCCTCGGCGGCTCGATCCTCGCGCAGGTGTATTCCCGGTTCGGCGACACGGCGCCCGATGTGGATTCCGCGCCTCTTCTGAAAGGGTTTTTCTCTTCGATCCAGGAACTTTCGAAACAGAATCTGCTGCTTGCCTACCATGACCGCTCCGACGGCGGCCTGTTCGCCACGGTGTGCGAGATGGCCTTTGCCGGGCGCTGCGGCGTCACCGTCAACCTGGACGAGCTCGTCTTCGACCGCTGGAGCGACGACGTGGACGGCTTCAAGCGCTCGAACGACGAGCAGCTGGCCGGACGGCTGCGCGAGCGCGCGCTGCAGGCGATGTTCGCCGAGGAGCTGGGCGCGGTGATCCAGATTCGCGCCGCGGACCGCGCCAGGGTGATGGATCTGCTTCGTTCCTTCGGCCTTGGCGGCCTTGCGTCCGTCATTGGATTCCTGAACACAAGGGACGAAATCGCGTTTACCCGCGGCGCGAAGCCGGTACTCAAGGAAGCGCGCGTGCAACTGCAGCGCGCCTGGTCCGAGACCAGCTTCCGGATGCAGCAGCTGCGCGACAACCCGGAATGCGCGCAGGAAGAGTACGACCGGATTCTCGATACGAAGGATCCGGGGCTGTCGTTTCAACTGGGCTTCGAAATAAAAAAGACAACCCCTGGAAATGCAAAACCCAGGGTCGCCATTCTTCGCGAGCAGGGCGTCAACAGCCAGGTCGAGATGGCGGCGGCCTTCGCGCGCGCGGGCTTCGAGGCGGTGGACGTGCACATGTCCGACATCCTCGCCGGGCGCGTGCGGCTCGCATCGTTCAGGGGCCTGGCCGCCTGCGGCGGCTTTTCCTATGGCGACGTGCTGGGCGGCGGGCAGGGCTGGGCCAAGTCGATCCTGTTCAATCGCGCGCGCGCGAGCCGAGTTCGAGGCGTTTTTCGGGCGCGCCGATACGTTCGCGCTGGGCTCCTGCAACGGCTGCCAGATGATGGCGGCGCTGAAGGAGATCATTCCGGGGCGCAGCACTGGCCGGTGTTCACCGGCAACCGCTCGGCGCAGTTCGAGGCGCGTTTCGCGATGGTCGAGGTGCAGGAAAGTCCATCGATCCTGTTCAGGGGCATGGCGGGCAGCCGCATGCCGATCGCGACCGCGCACGGGGAAGGCTTTGCCCTCTTTGCGGACGAGGACGACCTGAAGCAGGCGGCAGTCGCGCTACGTTTCGTCGACAACCACGGCAAGGTCACGGAAAAGCACCCCTCCAATCCGAACGGCTCGCCGGCCGGCATCACGGGCCTGACCACGCCGGACGGCCGCTTTACGGTGGTCATGCCGCACCCGGAGCGCGTATTCCGCTCGATCCAGATGTCGTGGGCGCCCGATGACGCAGAGGAGGACTCACCCTGGATGCAACTCTTCTACAATGCGCGGCTATGGGTCGGTTAATCTTCCTGCTTTCGCTCCTCCTTCTCGCGCTGCCGATGCATGCCGCTGACTGCCCGCCGCTCCTCGACGCCGCCCTGCCGACGCTGACCGACGACAAGCCGGAGTCGATCTGCCAGTACAAGGGCAAGGTGATCCTGGTCGTCAACACCGCCAGCCAGTGCGGCTATACGCCGCAGTACGAGGGGCTGGAGAAGCTCTACAAGCGCTACAAGGACAAGGGCCTGGTCGTGCTGGGTTTCCCGTCCAACGACTTCGGCGGCCAGGAGCCCGGTTCCAACAAGGAGATCGCGAAGTTCTGCGAGGCGAACTACGGCGTCAGTTTCCCGATGTTCGACAAGACGAGCGTCGCCAAGGGGAAAGTGAACCCGTTCTACGCGAAGCTCGCCAAGGCCACCGGCACCGCGCCCGGCTGGAACTTCCACAAGTACCTGGTGGACCGCAGCGGCACGAAAGCCGTGTCCTTCAATACCCAGGTCGAACCGTCCAATCAAAAGCTGGTCGCCGAGATCGAGCGGCTGCTGGCAGAAAAGGGAGAAAGCAAATGAGCATCGTGCGTCATGAACCGGGTCCGATCCTGAGCCTCGCCGTCGAGAACGGCAATACCGTGTATCTGGCGGGCATCGTGGCGAAGAACCTGAAGAACGACATCAAGGGCCAGACGCAGGAAGTGCTGGCCGAGATCGACCGGCTGCTCGCCAAGTGCGGCACCAACAAGTCCAAGCTGCTGCAGGCCACCATCTGGGTCACCGACATCCGCAATCGCGCGCCGATGAACGAGGTCTGGACCGCGTGGACCGATCCCAAGAACCTGCCGGTGCGCGCCTGCATCGAAGCCAAGCTGGCGGATCCCGCCGGCCTGGTGGAAATCATGGTGGTGGCGGCGAAGTAGGACCTACAGGTCGGGCTTATATCGCTCGGCCATCTGTTCCTGCGTTTCCGGCGGCGTCAGGATCCCGGTCTGGTCGTTCAGCATCTGTCCGGCGGTCGGCAGCACCGTACGTTCGACGCGGCTCTCCGGGCTCCACAGCTTCGAGCGCATCAGCGCCTTGGCGCAGTGCAGGTAGACGTCCTCGACCTTCACTTCGATGACGAGCCTGGGCATGCGCTTTTCATTCTTAAATTGTTCAAGTAAAGCAACGTCATCCTGCCAGGCGCGCCTTCGACCGTTCACTCGCAGCGTCTCGTCCACGCCGGGAATCAGGAACAGCAGGCCGATGCGGCCGGTGGCGATGATGTTCTCCAGCGTATCGAGCCGGTTGTTGCCGGGTGCATCCGGAATCAGCAGCGCTGGCGCTGTCCGGCGCCTTGACGAAGCCGGGCTCGCCGCCGCGCGGCGAGGCGTCGAATCCGCACTCCACGCTGCCGCTGGAGAGCACCACGAACGGCGACAGCGCGAGGAAGCGCAGGCAGTGCTTGTCCAGACGCGAGAGCTGCTTCTTGAGTGCGCGCTCTTTCGCTGGCGGGTAGGCGGCACGCAGCTTTTCCTTGCTGTCGATCATGGCGGGATCATACCCGCAGCGAAGGCAGGCCGATTCCGGTCGCGTCGAATCCGCCGTCCACTGCCAGCGTCTGGCCGTTGATATAGCTGGCGGCATCGCTACAGAGGAACACCACGGCGTCGGCAATCTCCTGCTCGGTGCCGTAGCGGTTGAGCGGAATGGCGTCATGGTAGTCGGCGCGAATGTCCGCCGTGTGCACCTGCTTCGCCATCGCAGTATCGACTGGCCCCGGCGCGACAGCGTTGACGCGGATGCCGAGATTGCCGAGTTCCGCCGCCTGCTGCTTGGTGAGGTGGTCCAGCGCCGCCTTGCTGGTCCCGTAGGCAACCCGCAATGCGCTCGCGCGCAAGCCGGAAATCGACGTGATGTTGACCACCGCACCGCCGCCGTTCTTCAGCATCACCGGCGCGCAAACCTGCGTGCACAGGAATGGGCCGGACAGGTTCACGTCCAGCACTCGCGACCATTCCTCGTAGGTGGTCTCCAGTAGCGGCTTGAACACTGCGATCCCGGCGTTGTTCACGAGCGCGTCGATGCGGCCGAAGCGCACGGTCACCCGATCAATGGACGATTTCACCTGTATCGGGTCGGCGACATCGCATTCCAGCGCCAGCACGTCGCCCAGTTCTTTCGCAGTCTGCCCGAGCGTGGCGGCGTCGATGTCGAGCAGCGCCACCCCGTAGCCCTTCGCGAGGAACGTCTTCGCCACCGCGAGGCCGATGCCGCGCGCGGCGCCTGTGACAACGGCGACCTTGCTCATGGCCGGCATTTGAAGGGCAGGTAGAGGGGCGGGACGTCGGTTTTATTTTGTCCCTTGACGGTCATCTTGTCCGGCGGCGGGGCGTTGCCGCAGACCCAGGCCACCGGAACGATGGGTGCGTCGTCGACGACGGCGGGGCGCAGGCTGAGGACCTTTCCCTTGATGCTGCTGTTGGCGCGGTTGCCGAAGGTGATGTTGATCGCGCCCTTGTCGATTTGCACTGCACTGACGAGGTTGCTGACGATCTTGTCCGCCACGGGCAGTCCAGCCGCGTTGTTGTCGTCGGGCAGCGGTACGCCCGTGGCCCAGGCCAACGCGATCGGCATTTTGGCGATGTCGGCCAGCGGCATCGCCTCGATGATCTGGTCGCGGACGATTTTTTCCATGTAGCTCGGCGCGGCCATCAGGGCGAGGATGGCGACGGCACCCAGCACCATCATCATCTCGATCATGGTGAAGCCGGAAATGCGCTGAGGCATGCCGGTCAGCCGAAAAGGTGGATCACGCCATCGAGGCCCGCGAAATTCAGGCTGTGGGTCGCTTTCGCGCGCACGACGGGCTTGGCGCGGTAGGCGACGGAGACGCCGGCTTCGGCCATCATCAGCAGGTCGTTGGCGCCGTCGCCGATGGCGACGGTCTGCTCGCGCGTGGCGCCGAGGCGCTGCGCGAACTGCCTGAATTTCGCCGCCTTGGCGCCGGCGTCGACGATGTTGCCGAGGACGCGGCCGGTGAGCTTGCCGTTGTCGATTTCCAGCATGTTGGACAGCGTTTCGTCGAGTTCCAGGCGCTGCTTGAGCCGCTCGGTGAAGAAGGTGAAGCCGCCGGAGACGAGGAGGAGCTTGACGCCCTGCTTGCGGCAGGCGGCGACGAGCGTCTCCGCGCCGGGGGAGAGGCGCAGCTTGTCGTCGTAGACATCTTCCAGCACGTCTTCGCTCAATCCTGCGAGCAGGGCGACGCGCTTGCGCAGGCTCTCGGGATAGTCGATCTCGCCGCGCATCGCCTGCGCGGTGATCGCGGCGATTTCGATCTTTCTTTCCGATGACAGCGCCGATTTCGTCGATGCACTCGATGGTGATCAGCGTCGAGTCCATGTCCATGGCGAGCAGCTTCAGGTCCGCGAAGCGCCGGCTCCTCCGGCACCCAGGCATGGTCCAGGCGGTGCGCTTCGCACCAGGCATCGATGCCGGGGCGGTGCTGCGCGCCGCGCAGGCGCCAGGCCATGCGGCCCGATCTGTTCGGGCGGTGCGGCCCCGCACATTTCCGCGAGCGCCTCCGCCCGCAAGGCGGTGGCCTCAGGGCTTTGAACGACGAGGATCGACGCGTTGGCTGCTTGCTGCATCGTCTTTCTTCAGTGTGCGCGGGGTCCGGCTTCTGTCTGCGCGCGCTCGCGCCAGGTCTTGGCCTGCGCGGGGTCGGCGGCATGCCGAGGCCCAGTTCATAGGCCTTCGCCAGTTCCAGCATCGCCAGGCGGTTGCCCTGGTTGGCGGCGCGGCGATACCAGGCGACCGCCGCTTCGAGGTCGCGCGGCGCGCCGATGCCCCTTTGCAGCAGCGACGGCGAGAAGGAACTGCGCGCCTTCGTTGTCCTGCGCGGCGGCGTTGCGGAACCACTTGACGGCTTCGGAAGCGTTCTGGCGCACGCCTTCGCCGTCGAGGTACATGCGGCCGAGCTGCGCCTGCGCGCGCGGCTCGCCCGCCTGTGCCGCGGCCTGCAGCAGCTTCGCCATCTCGGCCGCGTCCTGCGGCACGCCGATGCCGATGCCCGTACAGCAGCGCGAGGTTGGTCTGGGCCACGGCAAAGCCCTGGTCGGCGGCGAGCTTGTACCACTTGACCGCCTCGAGCGGAGTTCCTCAGCACGCCGCGGCCGTCGTAATAGCATCGCGCCAAGGTTGTTCTGGGCGCCCGCGTGGCCGGATTCCGCCGCGCGCAGGTACCAGCTCGAGGGCGCCGTTCAGGTCGCGCCAGCGGCGGCGGCGCCGTCTCGAGGATCGCCGGCAAGGACGTACTGCGCCTCGATGGTGCCGTCCACGGCGAGGGGCCTGAGGGAGTCGATCGCCTGCTTGAAATCGCCGCGGTCGAGCGCGCCCGATCGCCGGAATCAGATTCTCGCGCTGGCGCTTGTCCGCGACCGGCGGGAGCAGCAGGCAGGAAGGCAACGAGCCAATGCTGCATGCGCACCCTCACGCCGCCAGCGCCCCGAGCAGATCCCTCGCCGCCTGCACGCGCAGCGGCCATTCCGCCATTTTCGCCTCCAGGCGCAGGCGGTCCGGGCCGGCGAGGCGCAGGTTCTTGCGTTTCTGCACCAGCGCGATGACGCGGGCGCGATCCACTGGCGCGTCCTTCTCGAACTGCAGCTGCAGCGCCTCGTGCGTCGCGTCGACGCGCGCGACGCCGAGCGGGCGTGGCGAGCAGGCGCAGGCGGTGGCGATTCGAGCAGCACCCTGGCCGGCTCCGGCAGCAGGCCGAAGCGGTCGATGAGTTCCTCGTGCATGCGCGTCGAGCTCGTCCTGCGTGCGGCAGTTCGCCAGCCGCTTGTAGAGCGTCAGGCGCTCGTGCACGTCGCTGCAGTAGCCGTCGGGCAGCAGCGCCGGCGCGTGCAGCTTGACCTCGGTCGCGCCTTCCAGCGCGCTGGTCGAGGTCGATCGCCTTGCCCTCCTTGAGCGCGCGCACGGCGCGCTCGAGCATGCGCGTGTAGAGGTCGAAGCCGACTTCCTGGATCTCGCCCGACTGCGATTCGCCCAGCACTTCGCCCGCGCCGCGGATCTCCAGGTCGTGCATCGCCAGGTAGAAGCCCGAGCCGAGCTCCTCCATCATCTGGATCGCTTCGAGGCGCTTCTTCGCCTGCTTTCCCAGGGATTCCTCGGAAGGAATCAGCAGATAGGCGTACGCCTGGTGGTGCGAGCGGCCGACGCGGCCGCGCAGCTGGTGCAGCTGCGCGAGGCCGAACCGGTCGGCGCGGTGGATGACGATGGTGTTGGCGTTCGGGTTGTCGATGCCGGTCTCGATGATGGTCGAGCACAGCAGCACGTTGTGCCGCTGCTGCGTGAACTCGCGCATCACGCGCTCCAGCTCGCGCTCGCGCATCTGGCCGTGCGCGACCGCGATGCGCGCCTCCGGCAGCAGGCGCGCGAGCCTGTCGTGCGCGTGCTCGATGGTGTCGACCTCGTTGTGCAGGTAGTAGACCTGCCCGCCGCGGCGCAGCTCGCGCAGCACCGCCTCGCGGATCAGGCCGTCCGAATGCGCGGCGACGAAGGTCTTGATGGCGAGGCGCCGCTCCGGCGCGGTGGCGATGACCGAGAAGTCGCGCAGGCCTTCCAGCGACAGCGCCAGCGTGCGCGGGATCGGCGTCGCGGTGAGCGTGAGCACGTCCACCTCGGCGCGCAGGCGCTTCAGCGCTTCCTTCTGGTGCACGCCGAAGCGGTGCTCCTCGTCGATGATGACCAGGCCGAGGCGCTCGAACTTGACGTCGCGGGACAGCAGCTTGTGGGTGCCGATGACGATGTCGATCTCGCCCGTTGCGAGCTTCTGCAGCACTTGCGAAGATTTCTTTTGCAGTCCTGAAGCGGGACAATTCCGCGATCCTGCACCGGCCAGTCGGCGAAGCGGTCGCTGAAGGTCTGGAAGTGCTGCTCGACCAGCAGCGTGGTGGGGCAGAGCATCGCGACCTGCTTCCTGTCGGCGACGGCGACGAACGCCGCGCGCAGCGCGACCTCGGTCTTGCCGAAGCCGACGTCGCCGCAGATCAGGCGGTCCATCGGCTTGCCGGAGGTCATGTCGCCGACCACGGCGCGCGATCGCCGCCGCCTGGTCGGCCGTTTCCTCGAAGCCGAAGCCGTCCGCGAACGCTTCCAGGTCGTGCTGCTTGACGCCGAAGGCGTGGCCCTGCCGCGCGGCGCGCTTGGCGTAGAGCTCGAGCAGTTCGGCGGCGGTGTCGCGCACCTGCTTCGCGGCGCGCGCGCGCGCCTTGTCCCACTGGCCGCTGCCCAGCTTGTGCAGCGGCGCTTCCTCGGGCTGCGCGCCCGAGTAGCGCGAGATCACCTCGAGCTGCGACACCGGCACGTAGAGCTTGTCGCCGCCGTCGTATTCGAGCAGCAGGAATTCGGTCATGCCTTCGCCGAGGTCGAGGTTGACCAGGCCGCCGTAGCGGCCGATGCCGTGCTGCACGTGCACCACCGGGTCGCCGACCTTGAGTTCGGAGAGGTCGCGCAGCATGCCCTCGACCGAGCTCTGCGCCTTGGCGCCGCGGCCCTTGCGCCGCACCGTGCCGGCGTAGAGCTCGGCCTCGGTGACCACCGCCCAGCCCTCGGCGGGGACGCTGAAGCCGTTGGCGAGCGGGGAGACGGCGATCTGAAGATGTTTCGCTTTTCGCATGGAATTCCTGGAAATCTTCGCAGGGCAGAGGCGCAAGACCATATTCCGCGAAATACGACAGCATCGTTTCCCGCCGCCCGGGCGATTCGGCGCTGAGCAGCACGCGCAGGCCGGAAGCCGCGAGGAACGCCTTCAGCGCCGCGAGCGGATCCTGCGCGCGCCGGTCGACCGCGAGCGGCGGCAGCGGCGCGGCGGAGAAACGGCTGCTCGGGTTCCTCCTCGGCGGCATCCAGCAGGTCGATGCGCGGGAAGCGCCTTGGCGCGCGGATGAAGAACTCCTCGGCCGGCACGAACAGCTGCGCCGGCGGCAGCAGCGGCCGGTCCGGATCGCCGCCCAGCATCTTGAAGCGCGACTGCGCGTCGCGCCAGAACGCCTGGATCGCGCCGGACGACGTCGTGGTGCAAGACGAGCGTCGGTGCTTCGGGCAGGTAGTCGAACACGGTGGCGAGCGCGTCGAAGAACAGCGGCAGGTAGTACTCGACGCCCGCGGCCGGCACGCCGTTGGAAATGTCCTTGTAGAGGCGCCGCTTGGACGGGTCGCCCTCGAACAGCTCGCGCCAGCGGCCGCGGAACTTGGTGCGCCCGGCCTCGTCCAGCGGGAATTCGCGCGCCGGCAGCAGGCGCACGTCCTTCACCGCGTAGAGCGTGCGCTGCGAGTCGACGTCGAAGGTGCGGATGGTCTCGATCAGGTCGTCGTCGAGGTCGAGGCGGTAGGGCACCGCGCTGCCCATCGGGAACAGATCGACGATGCCGCCGCGGAAGCAGAATTCGCCCGGCGTCATCACCTGCGTGACGGCGCTGTAGCCGGCGAGCGCGAGCTGCCGGCGCAGCGCGTCGCGCGTCCAGGCGCTCGCCCTGGCGCAGGAAGAACGTGTAGGCCGCGAGGTAGGCGGGCGGGCACAGGCGCACCAGCGCGGTCGACGGCGGGAACGATGACGATGTCGAAGTCGCCGCGCTGGATGCGGTAGAGCGTCGCGAGCCGCTCCGACACCAGGTCGTGGTGCGGCGAGAAACTGTCGTAGGGCAGCGTTTCCCAGTCCGGCAGCAGGCAGGCGCGCAGCTGCGGCGCGAACCAGGCGATCTCCTCGAGCAGGCGCGCCGCGTCGAGCGCGTTCGCGCTGAGCACGGCGAGCGGACGCGACTCCGCCGCCAGCCGGGCGAGCGCGAGAGCGTCGGAGGAGCCGGCCAGGCCGCAGTAGCGTTTCTTGCCTGGAAGTGGGTCGCGATGCATGACAAGAAAGAAGCGCCATGCAATTATACGGCCTTGAAAACACGAAAGATTTCGATTTGGCCTTCTACGCGCTGATTCCCGCCGCCGGCGCCGGAACGCGGCTTCGCGGCGAAGTCCCGAAGCAGTACCTGCCGCTCGCCGGCAAGCCGATGCTGTGGCACGCGGTGCAATGCGGTGTGCGTGGCGCCGGTCGAGAACGTGTTCGTGGTGCTCGCGCCGGAGGACCGGGAGTTCGCGCAGCTACGACTGGAGCGCGTTCGCCGGGCGGCTGGAGCCGCTGTACTGCGGCGGCGAGACGCGGCGCGATTCGGTGTACAACGGCATGGTGGCGGCGATGGCGGCGGTGGATGCGGACGACTGGATGCTGGTGCACGATGCGGCGCGGCCCTGCCTGCCGCCGCAGCGATCTCGACAGCCTGATCGCCGAGACGCGCGACGACCGCGATCGGCGGCATTCTCGCGCTGCCGGTGGCCGATACGGTGAAGAAGGCGCGGCAAGGACGAGGCTGGCGCGCTGCGCATCGCCGGCACCGAGGACCGCAGCCAGCTGTGGCTGGCGCAGACGCCGCAGATGTTCCGCTGCGGCCTGCTGCTGCAGGCGCTGAAGGAGGCGAAGACGCGCGGTCACCGACGAGGCGGGCGCGGTCGAGCAGATGGGACTGCGGCCGCGGCTGGTGGCGGGCAGCCGCGAGAACATCAAGGTGACCTTTCCCGAGGACCTGAAGATCGCCGAGGCGATCCTGGAGGAAGACGATGAGAATCGGGCAGGGCTACGACGTGCATGCGCTGGTCGGCGGGCCGCAAGCTGGTGATCGGCGGCGTGGAGATCCCGCACGACAAGGGCCTGGCGGGCCATTCCGACGCCGACGTGCTGCTGCACGCGATCTGCGACGCGCTGCTCGGCGCCGCGGCGCTCGGCGACATCGGCTCGCATTTCCCGGACACCGATCCGCAGATACAGCGAGCGCCGACAGCCGCGAGCTGCTGCGCGCCACGGCGAAGAAAGTCGCCGCGGCCGGCTACACGCATCGTCAACGTCGACGCCACCATCGTCGCGCAGGCGCCGCGCATGGCGCCGCACGTGGCGAGGATGATCGGCAACATCGCCGCCGATCTCGGCCTGAAGCCCGCCGCGGTCAGCGTCAAGGCGACCACCACCGAGAAACTGGGCTACATCGGCCGCGAGCGAAGGCATCGCGGCGCAGGCGATCGCGCTCATCGAGTAGAGGAACAGCGAATGTACCTGCCGCAGCATTACGAGGAAACGCGAAAGGAGGAACTGCTCGCGTCATGCGCGCGTATCCGTTTGGCGCGCTGGTCGTCCACGGCCCGGGCGGCGCTGGACGCCAATCACATCCCGTTCGAACTGCATGCGGACAAGGGCGAGCAGGGTCATCGACATCGCACGTGGCGACGCACAATCCCGTCATGGAAGGAGATCGTCGACGGCAGCGAGGCGCTGGTCATCTTCCGCGGCGCCGACGCCTACATCTCGCCGAACTGGTATCCGAGCAAGCACGAAGCACAAGCAGGTGCCGACCTGGAACTACCGCGGTGGTGCACGCCCACGGCAGGCTGAGGATCCGCGACGACGAGAAATTCGTGCGCGGCGTGGTGGCGCGGCTGACGCGCGTGCACGAGGCCGGCACCGGCGATGCGAGGCCGTGGAAGATGACGGACTCGGCGCCGGAGTACATCGACCAGCTGCTGACCATGATCGTCGGCATCGAGATCGAGATCACGAAGATGGTCGGCAAGTGGAAGCTCAGCCAGAACAAGGATGCGCGCGACCGCAGCGAACGCGGCGGACGAGTTGCGCAAGCGCGGCGAGCAGGAAATCTCCGCCGCCATGCAGGCGACGGTCACCGGCAAGCAGGACTAAGGCGCTACGCTGGTCGCGGTCGCGCGGTTGGCGACCGCCACAGGTACTGCTGCTTGAACATGCAGTCGACCAGCGCGAACTGGTCGGCCATCGCTTCCTGGAACGCGCCGCCGTGCCGGAAGCGGTCGAGCTTCAGGCGCGCGTCGGCTTCGCCGTGTTCGATCACGACGCGTGAGGCCCGCCTTCTGCGCGAGGTGCATCATGATCCCGTTCTCGGCCAGGCAGTACATGAACAGCACGCGGTAGCCCAGGTTGGCGGCGTGCAGCACCGCGCGCTGCAGCAGCGCGAAGCCGTAGCCCTTGGTGCGCGAGGACGGATCGACGCTCACGCCCAGCTCGGCGACACCGTGCGCCGGGATCGAGCGCAAGGTGCGCGACGCCGATGAGTTCCAGCGTCCGCGCCGTGGATGCCGAATACGCGGTCGCGCTCGAAGTCGATGCCGGCCACGTAGTCGCGGACCGCGTCGTCGCGGAATGGCTGGCCGAAACGCAGCCGCCGGTCTTCGGCCGGCAGCTGGAGCAGGTGGCGCGCGATGTCGTCGCGGTGCCGCGGATTCAGCCGCTGCACCGCGACCGCTGGGCATCGGGCTGCGGGCAGTCGCTCATCCGGCCGACGGTGCGGTCGGCGCCGCCGGGTGGGCGGGCTGGCCGTCAGGCGTCTTAGCAGGCGCCTGACTCCGCCGAACGCGCCGAAAAGGGCGTCGGCGACCGCCTCGGCCTGGGCAAGCCGCGCCTTGGCCTTCAGGCGCTCGTGGCCGCTCATCCGGACCTCGTCCAGGCGGCTGTTGAAGAAGTCCAGGCTTGCATTAGTTTTGCTAATCTTTACATTCATTGTTATTCTCCTAAGATGCTGACTTACAGACCGACATTATTGCAGTGCACTATTACAGTGATATGACATATGTCACGCACAACTGTCTGTCTAATAACAAACTATAGTGACAAGTTATAGTCTATTGGTTGCAGTGCAGCAATTGATCTTTTCTCTCCATATGGATAGAAAATCTAACTACATAATGCCACCTGCGCGCGTCTCCCGCCGCTCAACGCGCTGCGGGCCTTCGAGGCCGCCGCGCGCCACCTGAGCTTTGCCATGGCGGCCAAGGAATTGCATGTCACGCCGGCGGCGATCAGCCACCAGGTCAAGGGGCTGGAGGAGCACCTCGGCCAGCGCCTGTTCCGGCGCCTGAAGCGCGGGCCTGGAACTGACGCGCGCCGGGCAGGTGCTGCTGCCCAAGCTGAGCGAAGGATTCGACCGCCTCGGCGAGGCGGTCGACGGAGATGCGCAGCATCGAGGAGGAGGGAACGCTCGCGGTGAGCGCGGCGCCGTCGTTCGCGACGCGCTGGCTGGCGCCGCGCCTGCACCGGTTCGTCGGCGCGCATCCGGAGCTCGACGTGCGCATCAACGCCAGCACGCGCCTGATCGATCCGAAGAAGGACGACGGCCGCGTCCGGGCGACGCGCGTGGCCGGCTCGCCGGTGGAGGACGCCGACATCGTGGTGCGCTTCGGCACCGGCGATTACCCGGGCTTCCGCGTCGACAAGCTGCTGTCGGTGGCGGTGACGCCGATGTGCAGCCCGCGCCTGCTGAAGGCCGGGCACGCCGCTGCGCACGCCCGCGGACCTGAAGCATCACGTCCTGATCCACGACAACGTGCGCTACGACGACGGCAGCGCTCGCTCTGGGATGCCTGGTTCGAGGCGGCCGGGCTGCCGGGCATCGATACCTCGCACGGCCTGCGCTTCAGCCACGCCATGCTCGCGCTGGAAGCGGCCGCCGACGGCATGGGCGTGACGCTCGGCATGCCGGTGCTCGCCGGCACCGACCTCGCCTCGGGACGCCTGGTGGCGCCGCTGCGCGCTCTCGCTGCCGCTGAAGTTCGCCTACTACATCGTCAGCGGCGCGGACACCGCGGAGCGCGCGCGACGTCGTCGCGTTCCGCAACTGGCTGCTCGCGGAAGCGGCGGGAACCGAAGCGAGCTAGGCGCGACACAGGCTGAGGCGCGCGACCAGCCCGCCGCCCTCGCGCGCCGCGAGTTCGAGCGCCCGCCGTGCGCGCGCGCGATGCGCTCGACGATCGCGAGCCCGAGGCCGGCGCCGCCGCGGGCCGCTGCGCGCCTCGTCCAGGCGCGTGAACGGCCGCTTCAGGCGCTCGACCTCGCCGGCGGGCACGCCCGGGCCGCGGTCCAGCACCTCGATCACGACGCGGCCGCCTTCGCGCCGCGCCGCGATCTCGACCGCGCCGCCCGCGTAGCGCAGCGCGTTGTCGACGAGGTTCGACGACCGCGCGGCGCATCGCCAGCGGCGCGAAGCGCAGCGGCGGCGAGTGCCGCGGCGCCGGAACGACACCTGCCTGCTCGCGCTTGCGGTAGCCCTCGGCGATTTCCGCGAGCAGCGCGTCGAGGTCGCCCTGCGACCTGCGGCTCGTCCTCGCCGCGCGCGAAGGCGAGGAACTGGCCGATCACCTTGTCCATTTCCTCGATGTCCGCGCCCATGCCTTCGGCGGCGTCCGCGGTCGGCGCCGCTCATCTCGAGCGCGAGGCGCAGGCGCGACAGCGGCGTGCGCAGGTCGTGCGAGATGCCGGCCAGCACCATGGCGCGCTCGCGCTCCATGGCCGCGAGGTCGCCCGCCATGCGGTTGAAGGCGACGCGACACGGTGCGCATCTCGCGCGGGCCGGTTTCGGCGAGCGGCGCGGGCGCGCTGGCCGCGGCCGACTTCGCCCGCGGCGGCGGCGATCGCGCCCAGCGGCCGGCTGAGCGTGGAGGCGATCAGCCAGGCGCCGGCGAGCGCCAGGCCGAGCAGGGCGAGCGCCGCCGCCCAGCCACTCCAGGCCGAACGCGCGGCTCGAAGCGCTCGCGCGGCAGCATCACCCAGTAGTCGTCCTCGTCGATGGTGAAGCTCACCCAGAAGCCCTCGCACGCCGTCGCGCGCGTAGGCGAAGCGCGTCTGCTCGCCGAGCGCGTGCGCGCATGCTTCCGCGACACGAGCTCGAACAGCGCGTCGTCCGGCAGCGGCTCGCAGCACTTCGCCGCCGGTGAGCGGCGCGAGGCGGATGCCTTCGCGCTCGTTGAGCTCGATCAGCAGGTTGCGGCGCAGGACCGGGTCGGCGTTCACCAGCGCGGCGCGCGTGAGGTTGACGATGCTGACGGTCTGCTGCGCGAGCTCGCGCGCGCGCGGCTCGCGCTCGTAGACGCGGTAGAGCTGGAACGGTGGCCGCCGCCGAGGCGAGGATCAGCAGCGCGATCAGCAGGAACGACCGCGCGAAAAGGCTCATGCGCGGCGCGGCTCAGCCGGCTTGCGGATTGCCGTCCGGCACGAACACGTAGCCGAAGCCCCACACCGTCTGGATGTGGCGCGGGTGCGCGGGGTCGTCCTCGACGATCTTGCGCAGGCGCGAGATCTGCACGTCGATCGAGCGGTCGAACACGCCGTATTCGCGGCCGCGCGCGAGCTCCATCAGCTTGTCGCGCGACAGCGGCGGCGCGGATGCTGCACCAGCACCTTGAGCACCGAGAATTCGCCGGTGGTGAGCGGCGACCGGCTTGCCGTCGCGCGCCAGGCTGCGCGTGGCGAGGTTGAACTCGAACGCGCCGAAGCGGTGGATCTCGGTCTCGGTCGCCGGCGCGCCCGGCGGCCCGGCCGGCTGGCGGCGGCGCAGCACCGCATTGATGCGCGCCACCAGCTCGCGCGGGTTGAACGGCTTGGGCAGGTAGTCGTCGGCGCCCATCTCCAGGCCGACGATGCGGTCCACTTCGTCGCCCTTCGCGGTCAGCATGATGATCGCCGGGCCGCTGCCCTGGGCCGCGTTCGCGCCCCGCAGGCGCCGGCAGATGGCGAGGCCGTCCTCGCCCGGGCAGCATCAGGTCGAGCACCACCAGGTCGTAGCGCTCGCGCGCGAGCTGCTTGTCCATGCCGGCGGCGTCGGGCACCGCGCGCGCCTCGAAGCCCTGCTCGGCGAGGTAGCGCACCACCAGCTCGCGCAGGCGCTGGTCGTCGTCGACGACGAGGATTCTTGTTTTCAGCTCAGCCATGCGACGGCAGGGTACCGCTGTGTCGAGTACACGGTGAAACAACGTGTTACCTCGGACGGCGGTGGACATGAATTGTTACAAATGGCAGCGGGCAGCGGCCTTCCGTGGCGCGCCGGCGCCACGTACCATTCGCCGAATCCATGAGAATCCTGGTCACTCTGCTGTTCGTGCTTGCCTCGCTGTCGCCCGGCGCTGGCCCAGCACGGCCATCCAGGGCCACGTCGCACGTCCGGCCGGCGCAGCGGCCGATGCCGCCGCCGGAGCGGCGCATGGGCTGGGACGAGCGCCAGCGGCTGCGCGAGCAGGTGCGCAGCGGCCAGATGACGCGCGAGGAAGCGCGCGCAGCGCTGGCACGAGCAGCGCAGCGCGGAGCCTGGCCGCCGCAGCCCCGAGCAGCGCGAGCAGCTGCGCCGCGACGTGATCGACGCCAACCGCGACCTGCGAGAGGCGCTGACCGGCAAGCAGGGGCTAGGTGCCCGGTTTGCGCTCGCGCAGCGGAACTCTCTCGCGCCTTGAGGCGGCGCGAAATGGCGTCCAGCGTTTCGCGCGCGGCGGCCGCATGCGGACCGCCAAGCTCGACCGCGCGCTCGGCCAGCGGCAGGGCCTCGGCGTCGCGTCCCTGGTCGAATAGGGTTTGCGCCAGGTTGTTGTAGGCCACGGCCTGGTCCGGATGCTTCTCGACCATGCGGCGCAGCACCGATTCGGCCTGCTTCAGGTCGCCCAGCGCGTAGTCGACGTTGGCGAGCCCGATGCCGGCGCCGAGGCTCTCCGGCCAGCGGACCAGCATCGCCGCATAGGCTTCGCGCGCCGCCTTCTTCTTGCCCGGTTGTTCCAGCGCGACGACCGCTTTCAGAGTAGAGCGGCTCGGTCGCCGTTGACCGGGATCTTCCCGGCGGGGCAGTCACGATCGCCCAGTAATTGCTTTCCTTCCAGATGTATTCGAGCACGCCGTAGGGCATCAGCAGGCGCGATTTCTCCCCTGAGCGGAGGATCACGTCGCTCGTTTGCATGTCGTAGCCGACGACCACGGCGTAATGCCAGATCGATACCGGCCATACGCCGAAATCCATCAGCACGATGACCGGGAATCCGGCATTCACCTCGCGCAGCATGTCGAGGAAGCGGGGCGCGAGCTGGTACGCGACCATGCCATTGCGCCTCGCGGACGCGATCATTTCGACCTGCAGGCTGCCCTTGCGCTCGGGAAGATAGACCTGGCTGACCAGTTCCGTCGGGCGTCACCGGCGCGCCGAAATACACCAGCGAGGTCGCCAGCGCGGCGGGACCGCATTCGAAGTCCTTCTGCGGGAAAAACGGGACTTCGGTGAGCTCAGCCGAGGCCGGCAGGTCCGCCGGGCCGGTTCTGCCGGATTTCCTCGGATTGCGGAATGATGAGCGCGCAACCGGAAAAGAGGCGCCGCGCGCCGGCAGGGCGAACGGCCAAAAGCAACAGCATCCTGCACAGCGCCTCCCGTGCGATGCGAGCATTCCAGGACGGGAGAAACAGAAACGCCCGCACGGTGGCGGGCGCCTCTGAGGCACATCACGAAAAGCTGATTACTTCTGCGTGTACAGGTACCAGACCAGGACGACCACCACAACGATGCCGGCCCACGCCCAGCCGCTCAGCGCGCCGGCCGGCAGCGAGTCGATCTGGCTCTGCAGGGTGCGCACTTCGTCGTCCGTCATCGCGCCGACGCGCGCCTTCGCCGCATTGCTGTCGATGCCCATGGCCTGCAGCTGGCTGGCGACTTCGGCGCGCGCCAGCGTTCCCAGAAGGGCGTCGCGGCTCGCCTGTGCACTGGCGGCTGCGCTCACCTGGTCCGTGCCCACCATGCCAGCCTGAATCGACTGGAACGGCAGCATCAGCATCGAAACGATCAACAGACGGCTAATCAAGCTTAGGAAACCCTGTTTCATTTACTTGCCCCTTTTTGAAAGTAGAGTGAGCGTCAGTAAGGTTTGCCGTGTGCGGGGTACCACTTCCCGACGCCGGCGTACCCTATGACGGCCAATGTAATCCGCGCCCCCCGTCTAGTCAAGCCGCTCGGACACTGTCGGGGCACGGCATCGCCTGCACAGGCAGCCGCCCGGCCGGTGCCGGCAAAACGACCCGGAATCAGAAACTTGGAAAGCGCTCCGGCAGGATGGTTTCGCAACCGGCTTGCTCGGTAGTATCGTAGGACGTGAAACGTGCAAGGGGGACGGAATGCCAATGCTATGTCCGGTGCCAGGCCTGCAACAAGCTGATACCGACCGGCATCGACGTGGACTACGAGACATTCCGGAGCCTGACGTTTACCGAACGCTCGATCGAATGCGCCAACTGCGAAGCATTCAGATCTGGAACCTGGACGACGTCCCCGGCCGCGAGAGTAGCGGCCCGATGAACATCGTCGCGCACTTCCAGAACGCGAGGAACCTGATCAACCTGCAGGCGGGCCTGGTCCTGTTCAGCGAGGGCGAGCCCGGCCAGACCATGTATGTGTTGATGGAAGGCTCGGCGGCGATCTGCGTGGGTGGCGAGGTGATCGAGGTCGCCTTGCCGGGGGCGCTGCTGGGCGAGATGGCGCTGGTCAATGCATCCGTCAGAAGCGCGACGGTGATCACGCGTTCGGACTGCCGCGTGATATCGATCAACCGGTCCCAGTTCGACGCGTTGGTGCGCGAGTCGCCCGAGTTCGCGCGCCACGTCATGATGGTCATGGCCGACCGCCTGCGGCACATGAACGAGAAGGTGCGTGAACACGCGCTCGCCCGGGAGCCGGTCCGCAGCAGGCGCTGAGGCAGCTTACTTTTCGTCGAACACCGTGACGCCGTCCCAGCCGGCCGGGGGCGGCGCGCGGCGAAAGCCGGCAACCCGTCAGCGCGTACAGCCCGTACAGTTCGCGGCCCGGATACAGCCGCTGCAGGTTCAGCAGGCTGACGTCACCCGGTCCCATTGCTGCGCGCGATAGTCGCGCAGGGTCTGGTTCCAGAGCTGCAGTTCCTCGCGCAGGCGTTCGTCGGCGTCGGCCTCTAGCGCGAGCGGCTCGTAGACCGTGAGCGGCTCTTCCCGGCCCTTCACCTTGATGCGGTCGATTTCCCTGAAGATGACGTCCTTGACCGCGTTGCGGGTCGATTCGCCCACCAGGATGCCCACGCCGATAGTGCTTGGTCCGCCCCTCCAGCCGCGACGCCACGTTCACCGCGTCGCCCATGCACGGTATAGGCGCGGCGCACCTGCGAGCCCATGTCGCCGACCCGGACGATCCCGGAGTTGATGCCGATGCCGACCTTGAGCGTGGGCCAGCCGCGCGCGGCAAATTTTGCGATTCAGCGCTTCGCACGTCCTTCTGCATGGCCAGCGCGGCGAGCACGCCGTTGCGCGCGTGCTGCGCATCTTCGACGGGCGCGCCCCAGAACGCCATGATCGCGTCGCCGATGTACTTGTCGAGGGTTCCGTGGTACTTCGAGCGGATGATGCCGCTCATCTCGGTGAGGTACTCGTTCATGTATTCGCGCAGTTCCTCGGGCTTGAGCGTCTCGGAAATGCCGGTGAAGCCCCGAACGTCCGAAAACAGGATCGTCAGCTCGGCCTCCTTCGGCTCCATGGTGTACTTCTCCGGATCCGAGGCCATCCGGTCGACGAGTTCCGGGGGCACGTATTGGCCGAACAGTTCGGTGAACTGGCGCTTGGAGCGCGACTCGACGAAATACCCGTACGCCATGTTCATCGTGTAGAGGAACGCCGACCATCAGGATCGACGTCGCAAGCGGCAGGACCATGTCGGCCTGCGTCCAGACTGCGAAATTGAACCCGGTGATCAGGATCAGCCCCGCGGCCGCCACCACGGTCGCCCACAACGCCGAAAGCAGCGGGATCAGGAACGAAAGCGCGACGCCTCCGACCAGCAGCAGCATCACTTCCGCGCCCAGCATGTAGGCCGGCGCTGCTTGAAGTTCTGCGCGAGCATGCCGGCGATCATGTTGGCGTGGATCTCGACGCCGGGGAATACACGCTGTCCACCGGCGTCGAGCGCAGGTCCTGCAGGCCCGGCGCGGTCGTGCCGATGAGCGCGATCTTGCCCTTCAGCTGCTCGGGCTTGACCCGGTCGTTCAGGACGTCGGCAAGCGAGACGTAGGCGAAGGTGCCCTTCGGACCATGGAACGGAATCAGCGCCGCGGCTTCTCGGTCGACCGGAATGGAGTAGCGGCCCGACCTTGATCCATTCCATGCCGCCGTAGCTTCGCTCGACATCTGGTCGGGCGGGAATACCGGCTCGACCGCCGGGAACTGCGCCATTTTCGATCGCGACCAGCGTGCGCACCATCGCGAGCGACAGGGGTTCGTAGTAGGCGCCGTCGAATTCGAGGAGCATCGGCACGCGCCGCGACACGCCGTCGTCGTCCACGCGCGGATTGAAATGGCCCGCCGCCGCGGCGTTCTTCAGGTAGATCGGCAGATTGCCGGTGTAGCCGTTCCAGGCGCGCAAACGCGATGTTGCGCCCGGTGAACGTGCCCTTGGGAAGCACCGGGTCGGCGGAATGGCGTTTACCTTGACCGCGTTCTCGTCGCCGTTGAAGTAGTAGCCGAGCACCACGGGCCGGCCCTTGATGCTGGCGGCGAACAGGCCGTCGAAATCGAGCTTGCCGCGCAGCTGCTGGTACGCCGACTGGAACGCGCCCGCGTCCTTCAGTTCCCTCTGCGCCAGCGCGTCCAGCACGTCGATGCCCGAACTGGTGTCGCGCTCGGCCCAGACGACGTCGAAGCCGACGAGCGCGACGCCGTACTTGTCGAACAGCTTGTCCATCAGCCGCGCCATCACGTTCCGGCTCCAGGGCCAGCGCCCGATCTCGCCCAGGCTCTTCTCGTCGATGTCGAGGATGACGATGTCCGGATTCCCCTTGCCCGGCATCGTCAGCCGCAGCCGGGCGTCATAGATGATGTTGTCGAGCTGGTCGATGAACCCGATCTCGTAGAATCGCGCGGCGTGGCCGATGAAAAAGAGGGTGATCGCCAGGCCGAGGACGATCCGTACCAGGTGCTGCTTCATCTGGTTCTCCGCGCGGGGCTATCGTGTGAGGTGCGCGATCGAGTTGGCGTAGTAGCGGATCAGCGGCAGCTCGACCGGCGCGCGCCGACGTACAGCCCGTCCTTTTCCTCCACCAGGCGGCGCAGCGTGAGCATGCGCAGGCCCACGGTGACCGCGTAGTCGAGGTCCTTGCGCGGGATGTAGACGTGCGCGCCGGCCGCCTCGAGCTTCTCGATCAGCTGCTCCACGCCGGATTTCAGTTCGAGCTCCGATATCGGCTTCAGGTCGGTTGTCCAGAAGCACCGAGGCGATCAGCGGCACCGGCACCACCGGCACGATGCTGCCGACGCGCGCCATCAGGTGCCTGCCCAGGTCGCCGATCGCGCGCTTGCGCTCGTCTCCCGAGAGTTTCTGGAAATCCAGCCCGCGCAGCGCGCAGTACTCGCGCATCGACACCGGCGCGCCGAAATTGACGCAGGCGTAGCCGAAGCGGTGCCAGTCGCTCTTCAGCATCAGGCGCAGGTTGTTGGCGACGAAGCCGAGCGTGTTCCACGCCGCCCAGAAGCGGCCCGGCTTGCGCGCGTTCGGGTCGGCCGACAGCAGCAGCGTGCGGTCCTCCAGCACGCGGTCGTAGTTCAGGCCCAGCGGCACGAACACCAGGTCGCGCGCGCCGTCGAGCCAGAAGCCGCGCAGCATGTAGTCGACGACGCCCAGCCGCGGCTCGCGCATCAGGCCGTCGCGCGTCAGGCCGCCTTCGGGGAACACCGCCTGCGGCACGCCCGCCTGCGTCGCCATCACGATGTAGCGCTCGAGCACGCGCCGGTAGAGTTCGTCCTTGGAATTGCGGCGCACGAAATAGGCGCCCATCGAGCGGATCAGCGCCGACAGCGGCCAGATGCGCGCCCATTCGCCGACCGCGTAGGACAGCGCCGCCTGGTCCGCCGCCAGGTAGCCGGCGAGGATGTAGTCCATGTTGGAGCGGTGGTTCATCACGAACACCACGGTGGCGTTCTCGGGCACCTTCTTCAGCGCCTCGGTATCGACGAAGCCCAGGCGCACGCGGTACAGGCCCTGCGCCACCTTGCGGCCGATCCAGTAGCCGATGCGGAAGTAGAGGTAGGCGTTGAACGCCGGCACGATTTCGCGCGCGTAGCGCTCGACCGTGGCGAGCACCACCGGCACCGGGACCTTGTGCTGCGCGGCGAACTGCTCGACGGCGGCCTGCACCTTCGGGTCGCCGAGCAGCCGGTGGATCAGGATCTGGCGCCGCGTGCGCTGGAACGGGCGGACGCTGATGCGCAGGCGCGTCGAAACCTCCTCGAGCACGACGTTGGTGCGCCCGGCCACGAACCAGCGCAGCGCCGGCATCAGCAGCTTGTCGTAGGCCGCCCAGGCCGCGAGCACGCCGCCGACGACCGCAAGCCACAGCGGAACCGAGATCAATTCCACATCATCTCCCCGGCGGCAAGTCTACCCTGCCGCGCCGGAGGGGCTAGAGCGCGCGCTTGACCGCGTTGGTGACGGCGCGCGTGTCGTGCACGCCGCCGAGGTCCGGCGTGAAGACCTGCTCCTCGGTGGTGCGCTCGATCGCCTTCATCAGGCGCGCCGCGGCCTTCGGCTCGCCCAGGTGCTCGAGCATCATCGAGGCGGTCCAGAAGGTGGCGATCGGGTTGGCGATGCCCTTGCCGGTGATGTCGAAGGCCGAGCCGTGGATCGGCTCGAACATCGAGGGAAATTTGCGCTCCGGGTTCAGGTTCGCGGTCGGCGCGATGCCGAGCGAGCCCGAGAGCGCGGCGGCGAGGTCGGAAAGGATGTCGGCGTGCAGGTTGGAGGCGACGATGGTGTCGAGCGACTCGGGCTTGAGCACCATCACGCGTGGTGACGGCGTCGACGAGCACGCGGTTCGGTCTTCACGTCCGGATACTTCTTCGCCACTTCGTAGAAGATTTCGTCCCACAGCACCATGCCGTGCCGCTGCGCATTGGATTTGGTGACGAGGGTCAGATGCTTTCTCTTGCGCGTTTTCGGGCCAGTTCAAACGCAAATCGGTGAATTCGCTCGACGCCGACGCGCGTGAACACGGAGGTCTCGGTCGCGATTTCCTCCGGCAGTCCCTTGTGCACGCGGCCGCCGGAGCCGGAGTACTCGCCCTCGGAGTTCTCGCGGATGATCACCCAGTCGATGTCTTCGCCGTCTTTCAATGCTGAAGAAACGCCGGGCAGAACCCGCGACGGCCGGACGTTCGCGTACTGGTCGAAGCCCTGGCAGATCGGCAGGCGCAGGCCCCACAGCGAGATGTGGTCGGGCACGTCGGGCGAGCCGACCGCGCCGAAGAAGATGGCGTCGAAGGTCTTCAGCTTCTCCAGCCCGCCTTCGGGGATGTAGGCGCCGGTCTTGAGGTAGCGCTCCGAGCTCCAGTCGAAGTGCTCGAACTCGAGCTTGAAGTTCTCCTTTCCGGCAAGCACATTCAGGACTTCGATGCCGGCGGCGATGACTTCCTTGCCGATGCCGTCGCCCGGAATCGACGCAATTCGATAGGATTTCATCGCCCGAGCTTACCAAAGGGAGGAGTCATGGGAAGAATCCTGTTCGCTGTCATCGCTGGCAGTGCTGTCGCAGGTCCGTGCCTTGCCGGCGACATCGACCGCAGCGCGGTCGATTTCATCGCTGCCGAAGGACATCAAGTGGGTGCAGGCAACCCGGCGGCACCAACGAGCAGGCGGTCCTGTTCGGCGATCCGGCGAAGCCGGGCCCGTACGTGATGCGCCTGAAATGGCTGCCGGGCAACATGAGCCGGCCGCATTTCCATCCGAACGACCGCTTCTTCGCGGTGATCTCGGGCACCTGGTGGGTGGGCACCGGCGAGAAGTTCGACCCGGAGAGCACGGTGCCGGTGCCGGCGGGCAGCTACGTCGTCCACTACGCGAACAAGATCCACTACGACGGCGCCAAGGGCGAGGAATGCGTGATCCAGGTCTGGGGCATGGGGCCCGCGACCTCGACGCCCGCCGAGAAGAAGTAGCTAGGCCGCTTTTCTCGAGGCGCTGCGCACGGCGTTCGGCGACCGCGGCGCCGACGTCCGACGTCGAGGCCTTGCCCTTCATGTCGGGCGTGTGCGGGCCTTCGATGATCACGCGCTCGATGGCGCGCACCACGTCGGCCGCGGCTTCCGGGTGGCCGAGGTGCTCCAGCATCAGCGCGCCGGACCAGATCTGGCCGATCGGGTTGGCGATCTTCTTGCCGGCGATGTCCGGCGCCGAGCCGTGCACCGGCTCGAAGATCGACGGCGCGGTGCGCTCCGGATTGATGTTGCCCGAGGGCGCGATGCCGATCGTGCCGGCGGTGGCCGGGCCGAGGTCGGAGAGGATGTCGCCGAACAGGTTCGAGGCGACGATGACGTCGAAGCGGTCCGGGTTGAGCACCATCTGGATCGACAGGCCGTCGACGTGGTACTGGTCGGTGCGGATGCCGGGATAGTTCTTCTTCATCTCGGCGAAGCGCTCGTCCCAGTAGGGCATGGTGATCGAGATGCCGTTCGACTTGGTGCAGCGACGTGACGTGCTTCTTGCGCGTCTTCGCCAGCTCGAAGGCGTACTTCATGATGCGGTCCACGCCCTTGCGGCTGAAGACCGACAGCTGCGTCACGACTTCGCGGTCGGTGCCCTCGAACATGCGGCCGCCGACGTTGCCGTACTCGCCCTCGGTGTTCTCGCGGATCACGTAGTAGTCGATGTCGCCGGGCTTGCGGCCGGCGAGCGGGCAGGGCAGGCCCTCGAACAGGCGCACCGGGCGCAGGTTGACGTAGAGGTCGAACCAGCGCCGGAAGTTGATCAGCAGGCCCCAGGCCGAGATGTGGTCGGGGACGATCGCCGGATTGCCGACCGCGCCGAAGTAGACGGCGTCGTAGCCGCGCAGGATCTGCGGCGCGTCGTCCGGGCACATCTTGCCGTGCGCCTTGTACCAGTCGCAGCTCCAGTCGAATTCCTTCCACTTGAAGGAGATGCCGTGCTTCGCGCCGACGGCTTCCATGCACGCGCACGCCCTCGGGCATGACTTCGCGGCCGATGCCGTCGCCGGGGATGACCGCAATTCGGTGTTCTTTCATGTTTCTCCAGGAATCAGTCGAATTTTATCCGATTAGAATCGCGCCATGCGATTCGCCGCCTTCGAAACCTCCACCGACTGGTGCTCGGTCGCGCTCTGGCTCGACGGCGAGATCGCCGGCATCGAGGAGCGGGCCGGCAACCGGCATTCGCGAACGGGTGCTGCCGATGCTGGAACGGCTTCGCGGCGTCGGCCGGCATCGCGATCGCGGCATCTCGATGCGGTCGCGTTCGGCGCCGGGCCCGGGGTCGTTCACCGGCCTGCGCATCGCCTGCGGCGTCGCACAGGGCATCGCCTCGCGCGCGGCCTGCCCGGCGATCGGCGTTTCGACGCTGGAGGCGATGGCGGAAGAATCGGGCGCGGCGCGCGTCGTCGCCTGCCTCGATGCGCGCATGCACGAAGTGTATTATTCGGCGCTCGAGACGTCGCGCGGGCCGCTGGCGCGAGGTGATGCCCGGCGCAGTGCGTCGCGCCCGCGGCGCGTGCCGATGCCGCCGGGCGAGGGCTGGATCGGCTGCGGCAACGGATTTGCCGCCTACGGGCCGATGGGTCTGCGCCCGCGTGATGCCGGACATTCATCCCACGGCGATCGCGGTCGCGCGCCTCGCGGCGCCGCGCCTCGCCGCGGGCGAGGGCGTGGACGCGGCGCTTGCGGTCGCCGGTCTACGTGCGCGACAAGGTCGCGTTCACCGAAGCGGAGCGAAGCCCGCGATGAGCGCGGTCCTCAAGGACGCGCCGCGGCTTGCCGCGATGCGCGAAGCCGACCTGGCCGAGGTGCTGGCGATCGAGAGCGCGATCTACTCGCATCCCTGGACGCGCGGCAATTTCGCCGATTCGCTGCGCGCCGGCTACCAGTGCTGGACCTGGCGCCGCGGCGCGGAGCTGGTCGGCTACTTCGTCCTGCTGGTGGCGGCGGGCGAAGGCGCACCTGCTGAACCTGTCGGTCGCCGCCGCGCGCCAGCGCAGCGGCCACGGCAGCGCGCTGCTCGCGGAAGCGATGCGCCTGGCGCGCGCGCGCGGCGCGCAGCAGCTGTTCCTCGAGGTGCGCCCGAGCAACGCGCGGCGCGAAGGCGCTCTACAGCCGCTTCGGCTTTCGCGCAGGTCGCGGTGCGGCCCGGCTACTACCCGGCGCACGGCGGGCGCGAGGACGCGCTTGGTCCTGACGCTCGCGCTATGAGCCGGCGCGACGAGATCCTGAAGGAGATGGGTTTGGCTCCTGTCTGGAGATTGCGTTCCGTTGACGCTGTCTCGGAAGAAATCCAGCGAAGAAGAACAAACAGGCGACAACGTCCAGGAGATGGACTGGACGCAGCTGAAGGCGAAGGTCGCCGGCTGCACCGACTGCAAGCTGCGCGCGGGCTGCACGCAGACGGTGTTCGGCGTCGGCGACGAGAAGGCGCGACTGGCTGCTGGTCGGCGAGGCGCCGGGCGCGGAGGAGGACCGGCTGGGCGAGCCCTTCGTCGGCCAGGCGGGCAAGCTGCTCGACAACATGCTGGCCGCGATCGCGCTCAGCCGCGGCAAGAACGTCTACATCGCCAACGTGCTGAAGTGCCGGCCGCCGGGCAACCGCAATCCGGAGCCCGACGAGGTGGCGAAGTGCTCGCCGCACCTGCTGCGCCAGATCGCGCTGATCCAGCCGAAGCTGATCCTCGCGATGGGGCGCTTCGCCGCGCAGACGCTGCTCGGCACCGACGCGACCATCGCCAGCCTGCGCGGCAGGGTGCACCGCTACGCCGGCGTGCCGCTGATCGTCACCTACCACCCGGCCTACCTGCTGCGCAACCTGCCGGACAAGGCGAAGGCCTGGGCCGACCTGCTCTTCGCCGTGCGAGACGCTGTCAGGCGACTAGTGGTGCCCGCTTTCGGCGCGGGCGAAGGCGAGCAGTTGTTCGACCTGCTCGGCGTGCACGCGGCGGTTGTAGCCGGTACCAGCGCAGCACCGATGACCATGGTGCCGGCGACGAACAGGCCGAACAGCGCGATCACCCAGTAGATCGACAGGCCTGCGGCCAGCAGCAGCGAGTAGAGCGCGATCATCACCAGGATCGAGGCGTTCTCGTTGAAGTTCTGCACCGCGATCGAGCGCCCGGCGCCGACCAGGTGGTGGCCGCGGTGCTGCAGCAGCGCGTTCATCGGCACCACGAAGAAGCCGGCCAGGCCGCCGATCAGGACGATCAGCGGCACCGCCAGCCAGACGCTCGTGCACGAAGTTCATCAGGATCACGATCAGGCCCATGGCGATGCCGAGCGGGATCACCTTCACCGCCTGGTCGAGGCGCACGCGCATCGACGCGAGCACCGCGCCGAGCGCGATGCCGAACGCGCAGACGCCCTGCAGCATGCGACGCGTCCGACAGGTTGTAGCCGAGCGCGGCCGCCGACCAGTCGATGACGATGAACTGCAGCGTCGCGCCCGCGCCCCAGAACAGCGTCGTCACCGCGAGCGAGATCTGGCCCGAGCTTGTCGCGCCAGAGGCTGTCGACGCAGCGCGCGAAATCGCGCAGCGTGTCGAGCGGATGCGCCGGCAGCGGCTTCATCGGCACGCCGGTGCGCGGAATGTACAGGTTGAACAGCGCGGCGATCGCGTAGACCACGATGATGATCGCGATCGCGGCCTCGGGCGGCGTGTCGATGCCGGTGTCGATGAGCGGCAGGTCGAAGCCGAGCAGCACGTCGGCGACGCCGCGTGCGGATCAGCGATGCCGCCGAGCACCACGCCGAGGATGATCGAGGCCGACCGTCAGGCCTTCGATCCAGCCGTTGGCCGATCACCAGCTTCGAGTGCGGCAGGTACTCGGTGAGGATGCCGTACTTCGCCGGCGAGTAGGCCGCGGCGCCCAGCCCGACCAGCGCGTAGGCGGCGAGCGGATTGACCTCGAACAGCATCAGCGCGCAGCCGGCGATCTTGATGGTGTTGGCGATGAACATCACCGTGCCCTTGGGCAGCCGGTCGGCGAAGGCGCCGACGTAGGGCGCGAGCACCACGTAGGAGATGACGAAGAAGAATTTCAGGTACGGCGTCATCCACGGCGGCGAGTCGGCCTGCATCAGCAGCGCGATCGCCGCGACCAGCAGCGCGTTGTCGGCGAGCGACGAGAAAAACTGCGCCGCCATGATGATGTAGAAACCGGAACCCATGTGGGCGGTTCTTATAGCACGTCGCACCGCGCTTTGCGCGGGCCACCGCGCCGGCGCGGTCCTTGGATGACCTTTGCCCGTCCGGCGGGTATCCTGCGGGCCATGCCCAGACCGATCCGCGCGACGATCAGCGCCGCGGCGCTCGCACACAATCTTGCGCTCGCGCGGCGCCACGCCGGGCGCGGCGAAGATCTGGGCGGTGCTCAAGGCGAACGCCTACGGACACGGCCTGCTGCGCGCCGCGCGGGCGCTGGCGGCGGCGGACGGATTCGCGGTGCTGGATTTCGCCGAAGCGCTGCGCCTGCGCGAGGCGGGCATCGCCAAGCCGATCCTGATGCTGGAAGGCTTCTTCAAGCCCGACGGACATCGCGCTGCTGGCGCAAGCACCGGCTGACGCCGGTGATCCACAACATCGAGCAGGTCGAGATGCTGCGAGAAGGCGGCGCTTCGACGGCGCGCTGCGACGTCTACCTGAAGGTCAACAGCGGCATGAACCGGCTCGGCTTCACGGTGGACAACGTGCGCCTCGCCTGGAACGCGCTCGAGGCGCATCCCGGCGTCGACTCGGTCACGCTGATGACGCATTTCGCCGACGCCGACGGCGAAGGCGGCGTCGCCGCGCAGCTGCAATGGTTCAGCGAGCTGACGCAGCCGTTCGACGGCGCCGCGCTCGCTGGCCAATTCCGCGGCGCTGCTGCGCTTCCCCGACGAGACGCGCGCCGACTGGGTGCGGCCCGGGCATCATGCTCTACGGCTGCTCGCCGTTCGGCTTCAAGAGCGCCGCGGAAATCGGCCTGCAAGCCGGCGATGACGCTCAGCTTCGGAGATCATCGCCGTGCAGCACCTGCAGGCCGGCGAGCGCGTCGGCTACGGCATGACCTACCAGGCGGCGCAGGAGATGACCATCGGCGTCGTCGCCTGCGGCTACGCCGACGGCTATCCGCGCCACGCGCCCACCGGCACGCCGGTGCTGGTCGCCGGCCAGCGCACGCGGCACCGTCGGCCGCGTCTCGATGGACATGCTGTGCGTGGACATCAGCGACATTCCCGAGGCCTACGTCGGCACGCCGGTGACGCTCTGGGGCGAAGGGCCTGTCCTGCGACGAGGTCGCCACATGCGGCCGGCACGGTGAGCTACGAGCTGCTGTGCGCGCTGGCGCCGCGAGTACCGGTTGTGGAAGTTTGATTTCTTTGACCTTTCCGCAAGAAAAAACAAGAACTTGAAAAAGCAGAAATCCGCCTACGTCTGCACCGACTGCGGCGCGACGGCGCTGCAGTGGTTCGGCGCCTGCCCGTCCTGCGGCGCGGCCGGCACGCTGATCGAGACGATCGCCGAGCGCGGCGGCGCGGTCAAGCGCCTCTCGGGCGCGGCGCCGGGCGCCGTGTCGCTGCAGCGAGGTCGAGACGCGCGAACTGGAGCGCCTGTCCACCGGCATCGGCGAGCTCGACCGCGTGCTCGGCGGCGGACTGGTGGCGGGGCAGGTGGTGCTGATCGGCGGCGATCCGGGCATCGGCAAGTCGACGCTGCTGCTGCAGGCGCTTGCCGCCATGGGCGCGTCGAGCAAGACCCTCTACGTCTCCGGCGAGGAATCGGCGGAGCAGGTCGCGCTGCGGGCGCGGCGCCTCGCGCTGGATGCGCGCGCCGGTCCACCTGATCGCCGAGATCCAGCTCGAGCGCATCGCCGCGGCGCTGGACGCGCAGCGGCCGGAGGTCGCGGTGGTGGATTCGATCCAGACGCTCTGGTCCGAGGCGCTGCAGTCGGCGCCCGGCTCGGTGGCGCAGGTGCGCGAGTGCGCGGCGCAGCTCGCGCGCCACGCCAAGAAGAGCGGCACGGCGCTGTTCATCATCGGCCACGTCACCAAGGAAGGCGCGATCGCCGGCCCGCGCGTGCTGGAGCACATCGTCGACACGGTGCTCTACTTCGAGGGCGACCCGCATTCGAGCTTCCGCCTGGTGCGCGCGGTGAAGAACCGCTTCGGCGCGGTCAACGAGCTCGGCGTGTTCGCCATGACCGACAAGGGCCTGCGCGCGGTCACCAATCCGTCGGCGCTGTTCCTGTCGCACCACGACAAGAACGTCGCCGGCTCCTGCGTGCTGGCGACGCTGGAAGGCACGCGCCCGCTGCTGGTCGAGATCCAGGCGCTGGTGGACAGCGCGCACACGCCCAATCCGCGCCGCCTGTCGGTCGGCCTGGAGCAGAACCGCCTCGCCATGCTGCTCGCGGTGCTGCAACCGCCACGCCGGCATCGCGACCTGGGAGCAGGATGTGTTCGTGAACGCGGTCGGCGGCGTGCGCATCGGCGAGCCGGCCGCGGATCTTGCCGTCTGCCTTGCGGTCGTTTCGTCGCTGACCGACCGGCCGATTCGCGGCAAAGATCGTCGTGTTCGGCGAGGTCGGCCTCGCCGGCGAAGTGCGCCCCGCGCCGCGCGGCCAGGACCGCCTGAAGGAAGCCGCCAAGCTCGGCTTCGAGAAGGCGATCGTGCCGAAGGCCAACCTGCCGAAAGCGAAGATCGCGGGCATCGAGGTCATCGCCGTGGAGCGGGTGGACCAGGCGGTCCAGGTGCTGCGCAACCTGTGAAAGTCGTGGCTGTCACGGGCGGCGCTCAGGGCATCGGCAGGGCGGTGGCGCTGCGTTTCGCCGGTGCGGGCTACGCCGTGTCGATCGCCGATCCGGACGCGCCGCGGGCCGCGAAACTGCCCGGATGGTCGAGGACGCCGGCGTGAAATGCCTGTTCGTGCGCACCGATGTTGGCGTGCCAGCGCAGATCGCGAACTGGGTTGCGCGGACGGTGAAAGGACTCGGCTGCCCGGATGCGCTCGTCAACAACGCCGGCATCGGCAGGCGGGCGCCGTTCCTCCAGTTGAAGGCGAAAGATTTCGACCGGGTCGTCTCGGTCAACCTGCGCGGGACTTTCCTGTGCTCGCAGGGTTTCGCGCGCCACATGAAGAGGCGGCGCAGGGGCGCCATCGTCAACATCGCCTCGACGCGCGCTTACATGTCCGAGGCGGGAACGGAGGCGTACACGGCTTCCAAGGGCGCCATCGTCGCGCTCACGCACGGCATGGCGATCAGCCTCGGGACCGATGGGCATTCGCGTGAATTCGGTCAGTCCGGGCTGGATCGAAACGCGCGACTGGCAGTCGCGCGGAAGAATGTGGTGCACTCCAGGCGCGACCGTCTGCAGCATCCGGTCGGGCGCGTCGGCAAGCCTGAAGACATCGCCGATGCGTGCTTCTACCTCGTCGAGCAGGCCGGCTTCATGACCGGCCAGAACCTGACCATCGACGGCGGCATGACCGTCAAGATGATCTACGAGGAATAGCGGGAACGAGGCGTCAGACCGCCGGCGGGTTCCTGTCGATGAAAGTGCTGCGCTGGTGCCAGTACGGATAGGGCAGCGGCACCGCGCTGGCGGCATCCAGCTTCGCGATTTGCGCCGGCGTCAGTTTCCAGCCCACGGCGCCGAGGTTCTGGCGCAGCTGCTCTTCGTTGCGCGCGCCGATGATGACGCTGGCGACCGACGGCCGCTGCAGGAGCCAGTTGAGCGCGATCTGCGGAACTGGTCTTGCCGGTCTCCTTCGCCACCTCGTCGATGGCATCCACGATCTTGAAGACCTGCTCGTTCGGCACCTGCGGTCCCTTGTCGACGGCGATCTGGCTTTGCAGCCGGCTCACTTCGGGTAGCGGCTGGCCGCGGCGGATCTTGCCGGTGAGGCGGCCCCAGCCGAGCGGACTCCAGACCACCGCGCCGACGCCTTGCTCGAGCGCAAGCGGCATCAGTTCCCATTCGTAGTCGCGGCCGACCAGCGAGTAGTAGGCCTGGTGGGCGACGTAGCGCGCGAGGCCGTGCTTCTCCGACACCGCGAGCGACTTCATCAGGTGCCAGCCGGAGAAATTCGAGCAGCCGATGTAGCGGATCTTGCCGGCGCGCACGAGATCGTCGAGCACGCCGAGCGATTCCTCGACCGGCGTCAGCGCGTCGAAGGCGTGCAGCTGGTAGAGGTCGATGTAGTCGGTGCCGAGGCGGCGCAGGCTCGCCTCGACCGCGTTGATGAGGTGGTAGCGCGACGGCCGACCTCGTTCGGGCCCGGCCCGCGCCGGAAGCTGCCCTTGGTGGAGATGAGCACCTCGTCGCGCCGCCCCTTGATCGCCTGGCCGAGGATTTCCTCCGCCATGCCGTTCGAGTAGCCGTCGGCCGAGTCGAACATGTTCACGCCGGCTTCGAGGCAGATGTCGACCAGGCGCGCGCGCCTCGGCGACGTCGCTCGCGCCCCAGGCCTTGAAGAATTCGTTGCCGCCGCCGAAGGTGCCGGTGCCGAGGGTGAGGGCGGGCACCATGAAGCCGGAACGCGCCGAGCTGCCGGTATTCCATCAGGCCTTCTCCATCAGATTGTTGGCGGCAAGGATACCGCTGCGCACGGCCGCTTCGAGCGTCGGCGGATACCGGAGCGTAGGTGTAGTCGCCGGCGAAATGCAGACCCTCGACCGGCACGTCGGGCGCCAGATAGCCGCCACGCCCGGTGCAGGCGAGCGTCGCGAGCTTTTCGGCGATCACCGCGGCTCCATTGCGGCGCCGGAAGACCCGGCATCGCGTCCGCCAGTTCGCGATGGCAGGCGGCCGCGAGTTCCTCGCGCGACATCTGCTGGTGATCGCCCTGCGCGCTGATGACGCAGGCGATCAGGCCGCGCTCGCCGGTGAGGCTGGCGCGGTCGAACGCCCATTGCAGCAGGCCCTCGGAGAACCCGAGCATCGGAAAGGGAAGCTTCACATGCGCGGGATACTGCAGGTAGCAGGTGTAGATCGGCTGGTAGTCGAACTCCATGGCGCGCCCACGGCATCAGCGACTCCAGCCTGGTGCGGCCCGACCGCGACGATCACGCGCGGAGAATTCTTTTTTCAGCGGATCCAGGTCGCGCACGGTCTCGTTCAGCAGGATCTCGCCGCCGTGCGCGCGAACGAAATCGCAGGCGGGTTCGGGAAACAGGCGCGAGAGGTCGACGCGCGGCAGCAGCAGGTCGCTGGCGCCGCGTCCGCCGGCGAGCGAGTCGCGCAGCACGTTGGCGAAGACCTGCGCCGAGGCCTGCTCGGGCGGCGTGTTGAGCGCCGACACGCACAGCGGCCGCCACAGGTAGTGCCCGATGCACGCCGTTCTGCCGGTGCTGCGGTCGAGCAGGTCTCGCACGTTCATGTCCTCGGGCAGCCGGAAGCCGGCTCTGCGTCAGCGCCAGCATGAAGCGGATCGCGCCGAGGCGTTCGCGCGAACGGCAGCCGCTCGCCGACAGCAGGCCAGCAAGCAGGCCGAACGGCGCGGCGCGGCACGCGATGGAAGCCGTCGGCATAGCGCAGCTCGCAGCGGCAGGCGCAGCAGCGCGTCGGCCGGCACGCCGACCAGCCGCATCAGGCGCAGCAGCTCGGCGTAGGCGCCGATCAGGATGTGCTGGCCGTTGTCGAGCTCGCGCCCTTCGATGGTCACGCGGCGCGCGCGGCCGCCAGGCACCGGGCCGGATTCGAACACCGTGACCGGCACGCCGCGCTCGGCGAGCGTGACCGCGGCGGCCATGCCCGCGTAGCCGGCGCCGACGACTCGCGCCGTTCACGCGCGTCGACCCAGGTCTTCCAGGCGAGCCACAGCTTGCGCAGCGGCGTGAGCGAGGTGCGCTGCGTCAGGACCTTGAAGCCGTCGCGCTCGATCTCGGCGAGCGTGGCGCGGTAGATCGCCGCCATGATCAGGCCGGCGCGCTGCGTGCGGCGGTCTTCGGCGGGAAGGGCTGCGAAGGCCTTCGCGTAGAAATCGTTCGGCGCGCTCGGTCTGGAATGCCATCAGTCGCCGAAGTTCGTCGCGTGTGGCGTCGCCTGCAGGATGTCCGACGGCCGGGACGCTCGAACTGCTTCAGTTCGTCCATCGGCAGGTAGATGCGGTTCTTGCGCGCGTCCTCGCCGACGTCGCGGATGATGTTGGTGAGCTGGAACGCGATGCCGAGGTTCTTCGCGTACTCGAGCGTGCGCGGATTGCGGTAGCCGAAGATGCCGGCGGCGAGCAGGCCGACCACGCCGGCGACGTGGTAGCAGTAGCGCTCGAGGCCCGCAAAATCGAGGTAGCGCGTCTGCGTCGAGGTCCATCTCCATGCCGTCGATGATTTCGTCCAGCTGCTCTGCGTTGATGCTGAAATGCTCGATGAAGGGCTGCAAGCGCCTTGCGTGACCGGATGCTGCGGCTTGCCCTGCGAACAGCTTGCCGACTTCGACGCGCCACCAGGCGAGCTTGGTGCGCGCGAGCTGCGCGTCGGTGCATTCGTCGACGACGTCGTCGACTTCGCGGCAGAACGCATACAGCGCGGTGATCGCGCGCCGGCGCTCCGGCGGCAGGAACAGGAACGAGTAGTAGAAGCTCGAGCCGCTCGCCGCCGCCTTCTGCTGGCAGTATTCGTCGGGCGTCATAGCGGCTCTGAGACGAGCAGCAAGCGGCCAGTCGAACCACCGATGCACCGGCCGATGGCGGAACATGTCGTAGCCGCGCATGCTCCAGCTTTTCGAGGATGCGCAGGCCGCCCTGCACGGTGATGGCGATCTCCAGGCCGATGCGGCCCGTCCAGGTTGCGCAGCAGCGGCGCGCCCTCGAGCATCAGCGCGCGCGCGCGCTCGACCTGGAAGCGCATCAGGTCCCGGAAGGCGGCGTCGCAGCAGCTGCGCGCGCAATCTGCTCCTCGCTGACGCCGAAGCGCGCGCATCTCGTCCTGCGGCAGGTAGATGCGGTTCTTGCGCGTAGTCGATCGTCGACGTCCTGCCAGAAGTTGATGAGCTGCAGCGCCGAGCAGATGCGCGTCGGAGCGTTCGCAGGTTCTCGCGGCAGTCGCTTGCCGAACAGGTGCAGCAGCAGCCGGCCGACCGGATTGGCCGAGCGCCGGCAGTAGTCGAGCACTTCGGCGAAGTCGGCGTAGCGCTTCTTGACCACGTCCTGCGAGAACGCGTCGAGCAGGTCGTGGAACAGCTGCAGCGGCAGCCCGTGCTCGCGTGACGATGCGCGCCAGATCGGCGAAAAGCGGCGATCTTCGGGGCCTGCTCGCCTGGATATCGCCATCAAGTTCGAGCCGATAATGCCTGCAGCTTCTCGCAGCCGCGCTTCGGGCGGGTCGTCGCCTTCGTCGGCGAAGTCGTCGGCGCGTGCGCGCGAAGCGGTAGATGACGCCGACCGGCTCGCGCAGTTCCCGCGGCAGCAGCAGCGACGCGACCGGGAAGTTCTCGTAATGGCCGACCGACACTTGCGAGCTATAATACGTTGTTTCGTTGCTTTTCGTGATGCTTTTCGGAAGCGAAGGTGGCGGAATTGGTAGACGCACCAGATTTAGGTCCTGGCGCCTAACCGCGTGTGGGTTCGAGTCCCACCCTTCGCACCAACTTACCGAGACAAAGGAAACGACCGGAATGGCGGTGAACGTGGAACAACTAGGCACGCTCGAGCGGCGCCTGTCGATGTCGGTGCCGGTGCAGGACATCGACCGGCAGGTGGACGATCGCCTGAAGAAGCTCGCGCGCAACGTGCAAGCATGCCGGGCTTCCGCCCGGGCAAGGTGCCGATGAAGATCGTCGCGCAGCAATACGGGCCGCAGGTGCGCTCCGAGGTGCTCGGCGACGCGGTGCAGAAGGCCTTCACCGACGCGGTGAAGGAAGCCAACCTGAAGGTCGCCGGCTATCCGCGCATCGAGAAGAAGGACGGCGCGGCGGATGCCGCCGCAGCTCGAGTTCAGCGCCACCTTCGAGGTCTATCCGGAGGTCAAGGTCGGCGACGTGTCGGCGCAAGAGCATCGAGCGGCCGCACGCTGACGGTCGACGACGCCGCGGTCGACCGCACGCTCGAGATCCTGCGCAAGCAGCGCGTGACGCTATGCCGCCGTCGAGCGCGCGCGGCGCAGCGACGGCGACCGCGTGACGGTCGATTTCGAGGGCAGGATCGGCGGCGAGCCGTTTCCCGGGCGGCAAGGCGGCGGGCTTCGCCTTCGTGCTCGGCGAGAAGCGCATGCTGCCCGAGTTCGAGGCGAACGCGCTCGGCCTGACGGCGGGCGAGTCGAAGACCTTCGACGTGAAGTTCCCCGCGGATTATCACGGCAAGGACGTGGCCGGCAAGACCGCGACCTTCGCGATCGAGGTGAAGCAGGTCGAGGAGCCGCAAGCTGCCCGAGCTCGACGCGGAGTTCGCCAAGCCGCTCGGCGTCGCCGACGGCGATCTGGCGAAGATGCGCGCCGAGGTCCGCGCCAACGTCGAGCGCGAGGTGAAGAAGCGCGTCGAGGCGCGGCTCAAGGCGCAGGCGCTGCAGGCGCTGCTCGACGCCACGCCGCTCGAGCTGCCGAAGTCGCTGATGCAGATGGAGACGCAGCGCCTGGTGCGAGCAGGCGGCGGCCGACCTGCAGGCGCGCGGCATGAAGATGGAGCAGCTGCCGATCGATCCGCAGGCCTTCGAGGCGAGCGCGAAGCGCCGCGTCGCGCTCGGCGCTGATCATCGGCGAGCTCGCGCGCAGCGGAAAAACTGCAGCCCAAGCCCGCGGAAGTGCGCGCGCTGATCGAGGCGGAGTCGCAGAGCTACGAGCATCCCGCCGAGGTGGTAAAATGGTTCTACATGCAGCCGCAGCGCTTGTCGGAAATGGAAAGCCTGGCGCTCGAGAGCAACGTCGTCAACTGGGTCCTGTCCAAGGCCAAGGTCGAGGACAAGGCGGTCGCTTTCGACGAACTGATGGGCGGCAACGCATGAAATCCCTTACCTGGAAATCGAACATGGAAGAGACCTGCGCAGGATCCTCAGGGCCTGGGCTTGATCCCGATGGTCATCGAGCAGTCCGGGCGCGGCGAGCGCGCCTACGACATCTACTCGCGGCTGCTGAAGGAGCGGGTGGTGTTCCTGGTCGGCCCGGTCAACGAGGTGACGGCCAACCTGATCGTCGCGCAGCTGCTGTTCCTCGAGTCGGAGAATCCGGACAAGGACATCTTCTTCTACATCAATTCGCCCGGCGGCTCGGTGTCGGCGGGCCTGGCGATCTACGACACCATGCAGTTCATCAAGCCCGACGTCGTCGACGCTGTGCGTCGGCCAGGCGGCGAGCATGGGCGCGCTGCTGCTGGCGGCGGGCGAGAAGGACAAGCGCTTCGTGCCTGCCCAATTCGCGCGTCATGATCCACCAGCCGATGGGCGGCTTCTCAGGGCAGGCCTCGGACGTGGAGATCCACGCCACGCGAGATCCTCTACCTGCGCGGCCGGCTGAACGAGATCCTGGCCAAGCACACCGGGCAGACGGTGGAGACCATCGCCAAGGACACCGACCGCGACAATTTCCTGTCGGCCGAAGACGCGGTAAAGTACGGCCTCGTGGACAAGGTCCTGAGCTCCAGGGAGCACGGCCTAGATGTCGGAGAAGACCTCCTCCGGCGAGAAGCTGCTTTACTGCTCGTTCTGCGGCAAGAGCCAGCACGAGGTGCGCAAGCTCATCGCCGGCCCGTCGGTGTTCATCTGCGACGAGTGCATCGAGCTGTGCAACGACATCATCCGCGAGGAGACCGCCACCGACAAGGGCGGCAAGGGCGCCGAAGTCCGACCTGCCGACGCCGCACGAGATCTGCGCCATCCTCGACCAGTACGTGATCGGCCAGGACCAGGCGAAGAAGATCCTGTCGGTCGCGGTCTACAACCATTACAAGCGTTTGAAACACCTGTCGAAGAACGACGAGGTGGAGCTCGCCAAGTCGAACATCCTGCTGATCGGGCCGACCGGCTCGGGCAAGACGCTGCTCGCGCAGACGCTGGCGCGGCTGCTGAACGTGCCGTTCGTGATCGCCGACGCGACCACGCTGACCGAGGCGGGCTACGTCGGCGAGGACGTCGAGAACATCATCCAGAAGCTGCTGCAGAACTGCGACTACGACGTCGACAAGGCCAAGCGCGGCATCGTCTACATCGACGAGATCGACAAGATCTCGCGCAAGTCGGACAACCCCTCGATCACCCGCGACGTTTCGGGCGAGGGCGTGCAGCAGGCGCTGCTCAAGCTGATCGAGGGCACGATCGCCTCGGTGCCGCCGCAGGGCGGCCGCAAGCACCCGAACCAGGATTTCGTGCAGGTCGACACCACCAACATCCTGTTCATCTGCGGCGGCGCCTTCGACGGCCTGGAGAAGATCGTGCGCAACCGCACCGAGAAGACCGGCATCGGCTTCGGCGCCGAGGTGCGCAGCCCGAAGAACTCCAAGGCGACCTACGACCTGCTCAAGGCGGTCGAGCCGGAGGACCTGATCAAGTACGGCCTGATCCCGGAGTTCGTCGGCCGCATGCCGGTGGTCGCGACGCTCGAGGAACTCGACGAGAAGGCGCTGATCGAGATCCTCGCCGAGCCGAAGAACGCGCTGATCAAGCAGTACCAGCGCCTGTTCCTGATGGAAGGCGTGGAGCTCGAAGTGCGCACCGCGGCGCTCGGCGCGATGGCGAAGAAGGCGCTCGCGCGCAAGACCGGCGCGCGCGGCCTGCGCTCGATCCTCGAGCAGGTGCTGCTCGACACGATGTACGAGCTGCCGACGCTGGAGAATGTCAGCAAGGTGGTGGTCGACGAGCAGATGATCGTCGGCCGACGGCAAGCCGCTGCTGATCTACTCCGATCCGCCGAAGGTTGCCGGCAGCACGCCTGGCGCTGAGCAGCGGCCTCACCGGGTGCTCGTTTGATTCTGCCGGGGAACCCCTATGTTCCGGGAGCGTCCCACGGCTTAGAGGTCCCAATGTCCGATCAAGAAGACAAGTCCCCAGCCGAACGCCCCAGCCGCGCCGCACGCCAGTACCCGCTGCTGCCGCTGCGCGACGTGGTGGTGTTCCCGCACATGGTGATCCCGCTGTTCGTCGGGCGGCCGAAGTCGATCAAGGCGATGGAAATGGCCATGGAGAGCGGCAAGTCGATCCTGCTGGTCGCGCAGCAGTCGGCGGCCAAGGACGAGCCGGGCGCGCGAGGACATGTACGAAATCGGCTGCGTCTCCAACATCCTGCAGATGCTGAAGCTGCCCGACGGCACGGTGAAGGTGCTGGTCGAGGGCGGCACGCCGCGCCCGCATCGGCGAGATCACCGACCTGCGCACCCACTGGGTGGCCGAGGCGACCCCGGTCCCGGCCGAAGGCGCGCCGCCGCCGGAGGTCGAGGCGATGCGCCGCGCGCTGCTGTCGGCGTTCGACCAGTACGTGAAGCTGAACAAGAAGATCCCGCCCGAGATCCTGACCTCGCTGTCGCGGCATCGACGAGGCCGGGCGCCTGGCCGACACCGTCGCCGCGCACCTGCCGCTCAAGCTCGAGCAGAAGCAGCAGGTGCTGGAGATGTTCGACGTCAAGGCGCGCCTGGAGCACCTGCTGTCGCAGCTCGAGACCGAGATCGACATCCTGCAGGTCGAAAAGCGCATCCGCGGCCGCGTCAAGCGCCAGATGGAGAAGAGCCAGCGCGAGTACTACCTGAACGAGCAGGTGAAGGCGATCCAGAAGGAACTCGGCGAGGGCGAGGAGGGCGCCGACCTGGAGGAGATGGAGAAGCGCATCCGCAAGGCGCACATGCCCAAGGACGCGCGCAAGAAGGCCGAGACCGAGCTGAAGAAGCTGAAGCTGATGTCGCCGATGTCGGCCGAGGCGACGGTGGTGCGCAACTACATCGAGACGCTGGTCAACCTGCCGTGGCGCAAGAAGTCGAAGATCTCGCGGGACATCAAGGCCGCGCAGAAGATCCTCGACGAGGACCACTACGGCCTGGAGAAGGTCAAGGAGCGCATCGTCGAGTACCTGGCGGTGCAGACGCGCGTCGACAAGATGAAGGCGCCGATCCTGTGCCTGGTGGGCGCGCCCGGCGTGGGCAAGACCTCGCTCGGCCAGTCGATCGCCAAGGCGACCAACCGCAAGTTCGTGCGCATGTCGCTCGGCGGCGTGCGCGACGAGGCCGAGATCCGCGGCCACCGCCGCACCTACATCGGCTCGATGCCGGGCAAGATCCTGCAGAACATGACCAAGGTCGGCGTGAAGAATCCGCTGTTCCTGCTCGACGAGGTGGACAAGCTGGGCCTGGACTGGCGCGGCGACCCGTCCTCGGCGCTGCTCGAAGTGCTGGATCCGGAGCAGAACAACACCTTCACCGACCACTACATCGAGGTCGAGTACGACCTGTCGGAGGTGATGTTCGTCGCCACCGCGAACACGCTCAACATCCCGGCGCCGCTGCTCGACCGGATGGAAGTGATCCGGCTCTCGGGCTACACCGAGGACGAGAAGGTCAACATCGCCATGCAGTACCTGCTGCCCAAGCAGATGAAGAACAACGGGCTGAAGGACGGCGAGGTCTCGGTGACCGAACCGGCGATCCGCGACATCGTGCGCTACTACACGCGCGAGGCGGGCGTGCGCAGCCTGGAGCGCGAGATTTCCAAGATCTGCCGCAAGGCGGTGAAGCAGCTGCTGACCGAAAAGCAGGCGAACGAGGGCAAGGCGAAGCGCATCACGCGTGACGCCGCGCAACCTGGACAAGTTCCTCGGCGTGCGCAAGTACAGCTTCGGCATGGCCGAGAAGAAGAACCAGGTCGGCCAGGTGACCGGCCTCGCCTGGACCGAGGTCGGCGGCGAGCTGCTGACCATCGAGACGGTGACCATGCCGGGCAAGGGCAAGACCATCACCACCGGCAAGCTGGGCGAGGTGATGCAGGAGTCGATCCAGGCCGCGCTGTCGGTGGTGCGCAACCGCTCGCGCAAGCTCGGCGTGCAGGAGGATTTCTACCAGAAGAACGACATGCACATCCACCTGCCCGAGGGCGCGACGCCCAAGGACGGCCCGAGCGCCGGCATCGGCATCGCGACCGCGATGGTGTCGGTGCTGACCGGCATCCCGGTGCGCGCGGATGTCGCGATGACCGGCGAGATCACGCTGCGCGGCGAGGTGCTGGCGATCGGCGGCCTGAAGGAAAAGCTGCTCGCGGCGCACCGCGGCGGCATCAAGACGGTGATGATCCCGGACGAGAACGTGAAGGACCTGGTCGAGATCCCGGACAACGTCAAGAACCGGCTCGAGATCATCCCGGTGAAGTGGATCGACAAGGTGCTCGAGATCGCGCTGGAGCGCCAGCCGGAGCCGCTGCCGGAGGCGGTCGCGGCCGCGGCGCCGCTGCCGCGCCGAGGACGAAGCCGGGCTCGCCCGCCGCGGTCAAGCACTAGAGAGGCGGCGCAGTGAACAAGGCGGACATGATCGAGCAGATCGCGCAGGCGGCCGAGATCTCCAAGTCGGCCGCCGAGCGCGCGGTGGATGCGCTGGTCGGCGCCGATCAAGATCGAGCCTGAAGAAGGGCGACATGGTGACGCTGGTCGGCTTCGGCACCTTCTACGTCGGCAAGCGCAAGGCGCGCGCCGGGCGCAATCCGCGCACCGGCGAAGCGCTCAAGATCGCCGCGGCGAACGTCCCGAAGTTCCGCGCTGGCAAAGCCCTGAAGGATGCAATAAACTAGCGCCCCTTTTGAGGCGGTGCGGCGACGACGCAGTGTCGCGGGGTGCTTAGCTCAGCTGGTAGAGCGTCGCTCTTACACGGCGAATGTCGGCGGTTCGATCCCGTCAGCACCCACCAGAACCACAAGTTGGAGCGGTAGTTCAGTTGGTTAGAATACCGGCCTGTCACGCCGGGGGTCGCGGGTTCGAGTCCCGTCCGCTCCGCCAACAACCTCAGGTAGTTACGGGAAAGTGTGCCGGTCGGCGCAATCGCGCACGGTCAGCGTGAACGCGATGCTCGGCCAATTCCCTGCCGTGGCGAAAATCATGCGATGCAACCGCTGGTGGTAGAGCACGCCAAGTGTTCTGCCGAAGCCTCGGTCGAAGTCCTTTGGTGCGCGATGGCCACACGCTGGCGCACTCCCGGATTCGATTTCTCCAACTGCAATCTGGCGAACCAGTTGCGCGCGAAGCTGCGCGTCCAGACGGAGATTTCGCGCAGCGCGACCGCGTCCACCAACTTGAACCGCGTCGGCTTAGTTCTTAAGTACTACGACCGGTAGGCAGCCGGATATCGTGGGCTCACCGAGGCCAATTCGTGCACGACGCCGCTCAAATTCTTGCAGTCGAGATCGATTATCGTTGGTCAATTCTCGGAGTAACATAAAAGGCTTTCCGACTCAGTTCGGAGCCAGGGTTGGCAGGAGTAAAGAATGAAGCGCTGGCTAATTAGGGAGGGGTGCTTTGCGTATTAGCGCTGTGTACACCTCCATCGGCGTGCTGAGCGCCTTGTCATTTTCCGTGCTTGCTCAGGTTCCGCCCAACTCCGGACGGGTTGAGGAGCAGTTGCGCGTTCCACTCGCGCCTCCGACCATCAAACCGTCCGAGATCCGAATCGAGCCGCCCACCGCAGATAAGAAGGCCGACTCTCCGCCTTTCCATGTTGCGGGATTCCGAGTCACCGGCGCCACGGTCTTCACCGAGCTGCAGTTGCTTGAGGTTCTCGGTCCGGCGGGCCGCGAACTGACACTTGCCCAGGTCCAGGAGCGCGTGGACCGCCTGACAAATTTTTACAAGCACAGCGGCTATGTCGTGGCGCGCGCGCTCGTCCCGGCCCAGGACGTGCGGGACGGGATAGTCGAGATCCAGGTCCTCGAGGGACGCTACGGGCTTATCGACATCCGAAACGCGACCGATCTGCGCGAGCAGCGCATTCGCGATCTGCTCGGCGAGATCAAGGAGGGCGCACTGATTTACGGCCCGACCCTGGAGGAGCGGATCCTGCTCGTCTCGGATCTGGCGGGCATCAAACCCAAGGCCACTCTCGAACCCGGCCAGGCCACAGGCCTGAGTGACCTGATCCTGGAGATCGGGGCAGGTCAGGTTACGGAATTCAGCCTCACTGCCGATAACGCTGGCAACCGGTTTACCGGGAAGAATCGGCTCAGCGGTGTGTTCGTGTGGAATTCTCCGGCGGGCATCGGTGATCGCCTTTCGGCCAGCGCGATTACGTCAGGCGACGGGCTCCTGTCGATGCGCGTCGCGTACGACGTTCCGGTCGGGTCATCGGGGCTACGTGCGGGGCCCTACGTTTCGCGGACGACCTACCTTCTCGGCGAGAGTTTCAGCTCGCTAGACGCACACGGCACGGCGGCGACGCTCGGAGCATTGTTGACCTTGCCTGTGATCCGCTCTTCGGCCTTGAATGTGCGCGCCGTCGCGGCCGGCGAGTCTAGGCGTCTCGAAGACGTGGTCGGTGCGACGAACAGCGTCAACCGAAAGAGAGCCGACGTTGTTCAGGCCGGAATCGGAGGCGACGTGCGCGACGACTTCCTGACAGGGCGCAATAACTGCCTTCCAGGGGACGCTGACCATCGGCAAGCTCATGCTGGACAATTCCGATATTCGCGGCAATCGACGCGGCGGGACCGCGGACCGAGGGCGGCTATGGCAAGTTCGTTGCCAACGTCTATCGTCTTCAGAGCTTGGGCGAAGACTGGCGGCTCGGGGCGAGCTATTCGGGTCAGTGGGCCTCCAAGAACCTTGACTCTTCCGAGAAAATGTCGGTCGGCGGCTTGATCGGCGTGCGTGCCTATCCGCTAGGCGAAGCGCCCTGGCGACAATGTCCAGCTGCTGCAGCTGGAGTTGCGGTACAAGGGGGTGCAGGTCGGACCGGCGCAGGTTTCGCCTTACGTATTCTTCGACGCGGCGCACTCGAGGATTTTCCATGACAAGTTCACGACCTCCGCGTTCAAGAACACCCGCGACCTGGCCGGCTACGGGCCGGGCGCTGAATGGTCGGTGCCCGGCTTCGGTTACGTGCGCTGTTGGCTTGCCTTCAAGGGCACGTCGGAACCGGCGACCTCCGATACGGATCGCAATCCACGGTTCTGGTTTCAGGCAGGATTAGCGTTGTGAGCCGCCCGGCATCCCTGCGCTGGAGCGTCGTCGCCGCGGCGGTGGCGCTCGCTCTTGGCTCGCTCGACGCGCGCGCGCAGCAGGCGATCCCGGCGACCGCGCTTCCGACGGGCGGCCGCCTGGTAGGCGGGCAGGCGACGATCAGCCAGTCCGGCGCGGCGATGTCGATCGTGCAGGGCACCCCGCGCGCGGCGATCGATTGGCAATCGTTCAACATCGGGGCGAACGCGTCGGTCGTTTTCAGGCAGCCGTCGGCGAACGCGGTCGCGCTCAACCGCGTGCTCGGAGGCGATCCGTCGAAGATCTTCGGCCGGCTTTCCTCCAACGGACAGGTATTTCTCACAAATCCGAGCGGCATCCTGTTTGGTCGCGGCGCGCAGGTCGACGTCGGCGGCATCCTCGCGACGACGCTTGCCATGTCGACGGACGATTTCATGTCCGGCAATTACCTGCTGCGCGGCGACGGCACGAATTCGACCATCGTCAACCAGGGAACGCTTCGTTCCGCGCCGAAGGGCTACGTTGCGTTGATCGCCCCGTCGGTGCAGAACGAAGGTGTCATCGACGCCAGCGGGGGAACCGCGGCGCTCGTCGCGGCGAACGCGGCCACGGTCGACTTCATGGCCGACGGCCTCATCCAGATCAAAGTCGGCCAGGGGGCTTTGAGCGCCGAGATTGCCAACAAGGGTGCCATTCGCGCGGACGGCGGCACCGTGTTTCTCACCGCGAAGGGGCTCGACGGCCTTGCGCGCGGCGTCGTGAACAACACAGGCGTCATCGAGGCGCGCGCCGTCGAGAACGTGAAGGGCGTCATTCGCCTGAGCGGCGGGGAAGTGAACCTGCTGCCGACTTCCTCGATTTCGGCGACCGGCGGCGGCCAGATCGAGGTGCAAGGCGGTACCGTGATTGCCGACGGCCGCATCGATGCGAGCAACGGCGGCGGCGTTGGCGGAACCATCAATCTCCTTGGCGACACGGTCGGCCTCGCCGGCAATGCGCGCGTGGACGCGTCCGGCGACGCAGGCGGCGGGACGGTGCTCATCGGTGGGGATTTCCGCGGCGCGAACCCGAACATCCAGAACGCGCAGCGCACCTACGTGGAGAGCGGCGTCACCATCAACGCCGATGCGATCACGCAGGGGGATGGCGGCAGGGTCGCCGTCTGGGCGGACGCAGACACGCGCTTCTACGGAACGATCTCCGCGCGCGGCGGTACGCAGGCGGGAAATGGCGGCTTCGTCGAAACGTCGGCGGGGCGGTACCTGACCGTCGCGGGAGGCGTCGACACGAGGGCGCCGCTCGGGTCTGCGGGAACCTGGCTGCTGGACCCGACCGACATCACGGTCCAGGCGGGCGCCGGAGCGTTTACTACGTTGTCCCAGGTAGACCAGTTTTCCGATCCGAATAGCGGCGCGAACACCATCGCGGCGAGCGTGATCAATTCGGCTACCAGCAACGTGACGCTGCAGGCGAGCGGCACCATCACCTTTGCCGCGCCCGTGAGCATGACCACGGCAGGGGTCGGGTTGACCGCACAGACCCAGACCGGCGACATCACGGTCAACTCGGGAATTACCACTGCCGCTTCCACCGCGGCGGGCCTGGCAAGCGGCTCGGTTACGTTGAGCTCGGCCTCGGGAAACATCGTCCTGAACGGCAACATCGTGACCGGCAATGCGACGGTTGCGAACGCGGCCGGCACGACCACCGCGGCATCGGGAGGCATCACGCTGTCCGCGCCGGGCGGAAGCGTGACCGGAAGCGGACTGCTGGCGACGGGCAACGCCTCCCTGACCGGAACGAGCGCCGCCGTACGCAATCCCACGGACGCCGCGACCAGCGGGAGCATTTCCATTACCGCCGGCGCCGGCGGCGTGAACCTGGGCGGCGCCAACGCGCTGACCGTCGGCACGAGCAATGTCGCGGCCAGTCAGGGCGTCGCGACAGTCGGCAACATGGCGCTCGCCAGCGGCGGCGCAATAAATTCCGGCGGGTCGCCGCTACAGGTCAAATTTGGGGCCGCGACCTCGGGTGGAGGTGCCGCGACGCGGGTGGCTGGAAAGTTGAGCGCCAGCACCAGCGCGGGTGGCGCGGGAATTTTTGTCGCGTCGCCCTCGGCGTCGCTGGAGGTGTCGACAATCACTGCGGGCGGCAACGTGGTGCTGCAGAGCACTACCGATGTCACGCTCTCGGGGATAGTTTCGGTAACAGGGGCGGGGTCGCGATTTACTGCGCAGGCGGGCCGCCACGTCAGCGTGAATGCCGCGCTCACCACGAACAACGGCTCGATCAATCTCGAGGCGGATTCTCCGGGCGTGCTGGGTAACGTTCCGGACAAAATCGGTCAACTGACGATCACGGCCCCCGTCAGTTCCAACGGCGGCGCGATCACCCTGATCGCGGGCGGCAATGCCGGCACCAATAACAGTATTACCGGCCCGGACGGCAACGTGAACAATGTCGCCGACAATTCCGGCTTCAGGCCGATCGCGGTCGTAGACGCGGGGGCCGGCGGCATCAACCTCGCGCTTTCCCGCAGCACCGACGAACTTGGAATCGGGGTGACCGGAACCATCACGCAGATTCTGGGAAACGGGGTGACCACCCCAGGGTTCGGCAGCATCTCCAACCTGAAGACCACGGGCCCGATGGTGATCGGCAGGGCGACGACCGCCGGCACCGATGGGCTGGGTACCGGCGCCCAGACGCTGACCGTCAACCGGATCTCCAACACCTACAACAACAGCTACATCGCGCTGACCCCGATTTCCGCCGGCAGTTTCGAGCTCGCTGCGGGCAGCGGTGGAATTCTGCTGGACCAGCCCCTGACCACCTACCAGCCGACCACCATCACGACGGCCGGCACGGTGACCATCAGCGATCCGATCAATACCTCGGGTTTCAGCCTGACGCTACCCGCCAACGTGACGATCACGGCGAACGGATCCATCAACACGGGCGGCGGCAGTTGCGCCGGAACCGGCTGTCCGGTGACGGACATCTTCTGGGATGGCGGCGCGGGAACGCTGAACTGGTTCGATAGCCTGAACTGGAGCACGAACACGCTTCCGGGCCTCGGCACCAACGTCACCATCGACAGCGGGGCGGGCACCATCCAGATCGGCAGCGCCGGTGCGCAGGCGAAAAGCCTGATCGCCAATCGTTCGTTGACGATTTCGGGCAGCGGCTCGCTGACATTGGCGCAGGCGTCGCAGGTCACGGGCCAGTTCACGCTATCGGGTGGAACGCTGACTGGCGCAGGCAGCGCCGCGGTCACGGGCGCAGGCGGCTCGCTCGTCTGGAGCGGCGGGACGATGGATAGCGGGGGATCGTTCCTCCTTGGCGGCGGAAACAGCGGAACGTTGAGCAACGCGCTCACGCTGAATCGACAATTCGACAACCAGGGGGCGCTCACGCTCTCGAGCGCGAGTGTCAGCGGCACGGGCTCGATCGTGAACTCCGGCTTGCTCACGGCCGCGAGCGGCACGTCGAACACCATCAATACGGCGTTGATGAACGTCGTTGTTCCCACCGTTGGCACCATTCAGCTGAGTGGCGCGGGCACCACGCTGACGGCGACCAATTTCCCGACCAATGACGGCCAGATCGTCGTCACGAATGGCGGCACTTTCAGCACGGGGGCGAATCCGCTCGCCAATGCCGCCACGAGCAGCCTGGTGGTCGATGCCGGCAATTACACGACCGCCGGCGCCTCGGTGACGACGGCCAGCGGGAACCTTGCCGTCAGCGGTGCGCTGAGCGCCGGGACCGTCTCGCTCCTTTCGAGCGGCGGCGTGACGCTCAACGCTGGAAGTACGGTGACCGCGACAGGCAGCGCCGAAGATGCGATCGTGATTTCCGGCGCCAGCTTCACCAACAATGCGGGATCCGCGGTGCTGAACCCGGGTTCGGGGCGCTGGCTGGTGTATTCGACCGATCCGGCGGGCAATACCTTTGGCCCAAGCGGCAACCTGCTGTCGAGCGGCAATACCGCGATTTGGGGCCAAAGCTACCCGGCAGCGGTGACGGACGCAGGCAATCGCTACGTGTTTGCCAATCCCGGCGCGGTGACGGTGACGACGACGGATGCGGGCAAGACCTACGGGGATGCTCCGATCGACCTGTCCGCGAATTTCACGCTTTCAGGAAAGCCGGTCGAGGCGGCGACCTACGGAAACGTGTACCTGGACTCGACGGGACTCGATATTTTCTCGGCCGGTCCGTCGGTCGCTTCCGCCGGCAATACGGCCGTCGCGAATGCGGGGGTTTATGCCATTGCGGGCAGCGGAACGGCGAACGCCGGATATACCCTGGTCTTGAACAATAGCGGCCAGCTGGCGGTTGGGGTGAGGCCGGTGAGTGCGACGGGCGATGACAAGAGCCGGGTGTACGGGGATGCGAACCCGGCGCTGACCTACACGGTGGCGGCCGACGGGGTGGGCACGAGCCGGGGCCTGGCGAATGGGGACACGCTGAGCGGGGCGGTGGCGACGACGGCGGGGGCGACGAGCAACGTGGGCAGCTACGCGATCACGCAGGGCACGCTGACCAACGCGAACAACACGAACTACGCGATCACGTACACGAACGGCACTCTGGCGGTGGGGTGAGGCCGGTGAGTGCGACGGGCGATGACAAGAGCCGGGTGTACGGGGATGCGAACCCGGCGCTGACCTACACGGTGGCGGCCGACGGGGTGGGCACGAGCCGGGGCCTGGCGAATGGGGACACGCTGAGCGGGGCGGTGGCGACGACGGCGGGGGCGACGAGCAACGTGGGCAGCTACGCGATCACGCAGGGCACGCTGACCAACGCGAACAACACGAACTACGCGATCACGTACACGAACGGCACTCTGGCGGTTGGGGTGAGGCCGGTGAGTGCGACGGGCGATGACAAGAGCCGGGTGTACGGGGATGCGAACCCGGCGCTGACCTACACGGTGGCGGCCGACGGGGTGGGCACGAGCCGGGGCCTGGCGAATGGGGACACGCTGAGCGGGGCGGTGGCGACGACGGCGGGGGCGACGAGCAACGTGGGCAGCTACGCGATCACGCAGGGCACGCTGACCAACGCGAACAACACGAACTACGCGATCACGTACACGAACGGCACTCTGGCGGTTGGGGTGAGGCCGGTGAGTGCGACGGGCGATGACAAGAGCCGGGTGTACGGGGATGCGAACCCGGCGCTGACCTACACGGTGGCGGCCGACGGGGTGGGCACGAGCCGGGGCCTGGCGAATGGGGACACGCTGAGCGGGGCGGTGGCGACGACGGCGGGGGCGACGAGCAACGTGGGCAGCTACGCGATCACGCAGGGCACGCTGACCAACGCGAACAACACGAACTACGCGATCACGTACACGAACGGCACTCTGGCGGTTGGGGTGAGGCCGGTGAGTGCGACGGGCGATGACAAGAGCCGGGTGTACGGGGATGCGAACCCGGCGCTGACCTACACGGTGGCGGCCGACGGGGTGGGCACGAGCCGGGGCCTGGCGAATGGGGACACGCTGAGCGGGGCGGTGGCGACGACGGCGGGGGCGACGAGCAACGTGGGCAGCTACGCGATCACGCAGGGCACGCTGACCAACGCGAACAACACGAACTACGCGATCACGTACACGAACGGCACTCTGGCGGTTGGGGTGAGGCCGGTGAGTGCGACGGGCGATGACAAGAGCCGGGTGTACGGGGATGCGAACCCGGCGCTGACCTACACGGTGGCGGCCGACGGGGTGGGCACGAGCCGGGGCCTGGCGAATGGGGACACGCTGAGCGGGGCGGTGGCGACGACGGCGGGGGCGACGAGCAACGTGGGCAGCTACGCGATCACGCAGGGCACGCTGACCAACGCGAACAACACGAACTACGCGATCACGTACACGAACGGCACTCTGGCGGTTGGGGTGAGGCCGGTGAGTGCGACGGGCGATGACAAGAGCCGGGTGTACGGGGATGCGAACCCGGCGCTGACCTACACGGTGGCGGCCGACGGGGTGGGCACGAGCCGGGGCCTGGCGAATGGGGACACGCTGAGCGGGGCGGTGGCGACGACGGCGGGGGCGACGAGCAACGTGGGCAGCTACGCGATCACGCAGGGCACGCTGACCAACGCGAACAACACGAACTACGCGATCACGTACACGAACGGCACTCTGGCGGTTGGGGTGAGGCCGGTGAGTGCGACGGGCGATGACAAGAGCCGGGTGTACGGGGATGCGAACCCGGCGCTGACCTACACGGTGGCGGCCGACGGGGTGGGCACGAGCCGGGGCCTGGCGAATGGGGACACGCTGAGCGGGGCGGTGGCGACGACGGCGGGGGCGACGAGCAACGTGGGCAGCTACGCGATCACGCAGGGCACGCTGACCAACGCGAACAACACGAACTACGCGATCACGTACACGAACGGCACTCTGGCGGTTGGGGTGAGGCCGGTGAGTGCGACGGGCGATGACAAGAGCCGGGTGTACGGGGATGCGAACCCGGCGCTGACCTACACGGTGGCGGCCGACGGGGTGGGCACGAGCCGGGGCCTGGCGAATGGGGACACGCTGAGCGGGGCGGTGGCGACGACGGCGGGGGCGACGAGCAACGTGGGCAGCTACGCGATCACGCAGGGCACGCTGACCAACGCGAACAACACGAACTACGCGATCACGTACACGAACGGCACTCTGGCGGTTGGGGTGAGGCCGGTGAGTGCGACGGGCGATGACAAGAGCCGGGTGTACGGGGATGCGAACCCGGCGCTGACCTACACGGTGGCGGCCGACGGGGTGGGCACGAGCCGGGGCCTGGCGAATGGGGACACGCTGAGCGGGGCGGTGGCGACGACGGCGGGGGCGACGAGCAACGTGGGCAGCTACGCGATCACGCAGGGCACGCTGACCAACGCGAACAACACGAACTACGCGATCACGTACACGAACGGCACTCTGGCGGTTGGGGTGAGGCCGGTGAGTGCGACGGGCGATGACAAGAGCCGGGTGTACGGGGATGCGAACCCGGCGCTGACCTACACGGTGGCGGCCGACGGGGTGGGCACGAGCCGGGGCCTGGCGAATGGGGACACGCTGAGCGGGGCGGTGGCGACGACGGCGGGGGCGACGAGCAACGTGGGCAGCTACGCGATCACGCAGGGCACGCTGACCAACGCGAACAACACGAACTACGCGATCACGTACACGAACGGCACTCTGGCGGTGGGGTGAGGCCGGTGAGTGCGACGGGCGATGACAAGAGCCGGGTGTACGGGGATGCGAACCCGGCGCTGACCTACACGGTGGCGGCCGACGGGGTGGGCACGAGCCGGGGCCTGGCGAATGGGGACACGCTGAGCGGGGCGGTGGCGACGACGGCGGGGGCGACGAGCAACGTGGGCAGCTACGCGATCACGCAGGGCACGCTGACCAACGCGAACAACACGAACTACGCGATCACGTACACGAACGGCAACTTGGCGGTTGGGACGCGGCCGGTGAGGCGACGGCGGATGCGAGACAGCAGAGCCTACGGCGACGCGAACCCGGCGCTGACCTACACGGTGGCGGCCGACGGGTGGGCGAGCGGGGCCTGGCGAATGGGGACACGCTGACGCGGGTGGTGACGACGGCGGCGACGAGCAGCGTGGGCAGCTACGCGATCACGCAGGGCACGGTCGACGAACGCGAACAACACGAACTACGCGATCACCTACAGCGACGGCAACTCTGGCGATCGGCTACGCGGCCGGTGACGGCGACGGCGATGACAAGAGCCGGGTGTACGGCGACGCGACCTCGGCGCTGACCTACACGGTGGCGGCGACGGCGTGGGCACGAGCCGGGGCCTGGCGCAGCGGGATACGCTGAGCGGGGCGGTGGCGACTGACGGCGGGGGCGACGAGACAGCGCTGGGCAGCTACGCGATCACGCAGGGCACGCTGCACGAACGCGAACAACACGAACTACGCGATCACGCTACGCGAGGGCAACTTCGCGATCACTACGCGGCCGATGACGGTGACGGCGGACGCGGGACAGCAAAAGACCGGGTGTACGGCAACGCCGACCCGGCGCTGACCTACACGGTGGCGGCACGACGAGCCTGGGCAGCGAGCGTGGCCTGGTGGCCGGGACACGCTGACGCGGGTCGCGCGGCGACGACGGCTGGCATGAGCACGGGGCAGCTACGCGATCACGCAGGGCACGCTCACGAACGCGAACAACACGAACTACGCGATCACGTACGTGGGGGACAACTTCGCGATCAATACGCGGCCGATCACGGTGACGGCGGACGCGGGACAGCAAAAGACCTACGGCAACGCCGATCCGGCGTTCACCTTCACGACGACGAGCCTGGGCAGCGGGATCGCGGTGGCCGGGGCGCTGACGCGGGTCGCCGGTGAGACGGTGCTGGGCGGGCCGTACGCGATCACGCAGGGCACGGTCACGAACGCGAACAACACGAACTACGCGATCACCTACGTGGGGGACAACTTCGCGATCAATACGCGGCCGATCACGGTGACGGCGGACGCGGGGCAGCAAAAGACCTACGGCAACGCCGATCCGGCGATCTCACGGCTTCAGCGACGACGAGCCTGGGCAGCGGGATCGCGGTGGCCGGGGCGCTGACGCGGGTCGCGGTGAGACGGTGCTGGGCGGGCCGTACGCGATCACGCAGGGCACGGTCACGAACGCGAACAACACGAACTACGCGATCACGTACACGGACGGCACTCGCGATCGGTACGCGGCCGATGACGGCGACGGCGATGACAGAGCCGGGTGTACGGGGATGCGAACCCGGCGCTGACCTACACGGTGGCGGCCGACGGGGTGGGCACGAGCCGGGGCCTGGCGAATGGGGACACGCTGAGCGGGGCGGTGGCGACGACGGCGGGGGCGACGAGCAACGTGGGCAGCTACGCGATCACGCAGGGCACGCTGACCAACGCGAACAACACGAACTACGCGATCACGTACACGAACGGCACTCTGGCGGTTGGGGTGAGGCCGGTGACGTGCGACGGGCGATGACAAGAGCCGGGTGTACGGGGACGCGAACCCGGCGCTGACCTACACGGTGGCGGCCGACGGGGTGGGCACGAGCCGGGGCCTGGCGAATGGGGACACGCTGAGCGGGGCGGTGGCGACGACGGCGGGGGCGACGAGCAACGTGGGCAGCTACGCGATCACGCAGGGCACGCTGACGAACGCGAACAACACGAACTACGCGATCACGTACACGAACGGCAACTCTGGCGGTTGGGGTGCGGCCGGTGAGTGCGACAGCGGCGATGACAAGAGCCGGGTGTACGGGGATGCGAACCCGGCGCTGACCTACACGGTGGCGGCCGACGGGGTGGGCACGAGCCGGGGCCTGGCGAATGGGGACACGCTGAGCGGGGCGGTGGCGACGACGGCGGGGGCGACGAGCAACGTGGGCAGCTACGCGATCACGCAGGGCACGCTGGCGGCGACGAGCAACTATGCGCTGACTTACAACAATGGTTCACTGTCGGTCACGACTGCGCTGCCGGCGTTGCCGACGACGACTACCGTGGTTGCCGATGTTTCCGAATATACGTCCGCCGTTTCGGTGGCGACGGCAACCGCCACGTCGGCGCTCTCGGGCAGCTCCGCTGCGGCATCCTCCGCCGCGGCCGGGTCGAGCACCTTGACGGCCTCTTCGTCGTCCGTGGTCACGATCGCGACCCCTGCCTCGACCTCGTCGGGCGGATCGCAGTCCTCCGGCGGCCAGGGCGGCCAACAGGCATCGGCTTCGCCGTCCGGCATGCCGGGAGCGGGCGCGGCTTCGGCGGCGGCCGCGGTCGCCAGTGCGCAGCTCGTGAAGCAACATGCTGGAGCTGCATACGCGAAAGCTGAATGCGGTCGACAAGGCGGTGAAACTGCTTGAGCGCGACCCGACCATCGCCGACCTCGAGCTCTGCAGCGGCCCGGTAACGGACGACTGTATCGCGGTGCGCCCGGCGGGCCGCCGCTCCCGGGATGGTCAGCAGCCCGTTGCAGAGCATTCGTACCAGCCGGGGGTCGAGCGCAAAGTGGCGCTCCTGATCGGCGTTGACGACTATCAAGGCGGCATCCCGAAGCTCAGCTCGCCCGCGAAGGACGTGCAGGAGATCGGCAAGATCATGAAGGACAAGTTCGGTTACGAGGTGCGCACGGTGCTGAACGCGGACAAGGCGCGAATCGTGCACGAGCTGAACCGGCTCATTCTCGAGAGCAACGACGACGACAGCATCGCAATCATGTACGCCGGACACGGCCACCTGGTGGAGAAGACCCAGCGGGGGTACTGGATTCCCGGCAAGGCATCGGCGGATGATCCGAAGCAGTGGATCTCGAACCAGGACATCGCCAGGGCGCTCGGCAACATTTCCGCGAAGCAGATCTTTCTCGTTTCCGACAGCTGCTACTCCGGAACGCTCACGCACGAGGCGAAGATCGACAGGACGGATATCCCGCCCGACCCGCAGGCGGTGCTGGGGCGGCGCTCGGTCACCGCCCTGTCTTCGGGCGGCGACGAGCCGGTTGCCGACGAGGGCAAGGACGGGCACTCCGTGTTCGCCTGGCATTTGATGGAGCAGCTGAAGGCCGTGAAGGATGTGTCGCTCGGCGTGGGCGTATACGAGCAGATCGCGGAAAGCGTCAAGGCGGAAATTCCGCAGACGCCGCAGTACGGCGCGAGCCCGAGCTCGGGCCACCAGCGCGGCGGCGATTACCTGTTCGAAATTCGCCCGTACCGCCGAGTAGCCGATGGCGACGGGGTGGCGCGCCTTCGGTTCAGCGCAGGTAATCAGGGCGCTTGCCATGCTGATTATTCGCGCTGACGTCGATAGGCGTGATCACACCGACTGGTTCGGACTCGTCAATGGAAAGCTGCTGGACGCGGGCTTCCAGACCTTGCGAAAGATGGCGCCGCGGCCTGTGGCGCGGGACGTCGCAGTCATTGGCATCGACGTGGAGGCGCTGAGAACGTTCAGCGAACCACGCGATTTCTGGCATGCGAATTACGGGAAGCTGCTCACCGCCCTGGCCGAGCTGCGGCCCTCGGCGGTCGGCCTGGACGTGGTTTTCCCCGAGAGATCCTACCAGCGCCTCATCCCTGGCCTGGACCAGGCGTTGCTGCAGGGCCTGATCGCAATGCGCGGCAAGGTGCCGGTGGTGCTTGCGCGTACCGTCGACGACTTCAGCAATTTCCGCGAAATTTTCGCGCCGTACGTCGCCATTGCGGGAACGGACTCGGTGGGGTCGGTCGTGGTCTGCAAGGACGATGACGAGGTGATCCGCCGTTTCGACGAGTTCCTGTGCGGCGAGGATCGTCGGGAGCCGATTCCAAGTCTCGCCGGCGTGATGGCCAAGCGGCTGGGGGTCGAGCGACCGTGGCGCGGACTCATCGACTACCGCGATCGGCGACGCCATTGCGTATGTGCCCTTCCGGCAGGTCGTTCAGCCGACCGAGGACGAGAAGGAGAAGGTGCGCGCCGCCCTCGAAGGCAAGGCGGTGCTGGTCGGCTTTGTCCTGCCCTTCGAGGATCGAAAGTCCGTTCCGGTGGATTTGGCGCGCTGGGAGCCGGGCAACCGCTCGGTGCCCGGCGTTCTCGTTCATGCGCAGATCTTGCGCAGCATGCTGAACGGAGGACTGCTGCAGCCGGTCGACGTGCGGATCATTTACGCGTTGTGCGTGCTCGGCGCTGCCTTCGTCCTGCTCCGGAGCGGCGCGCGCGCGACCGCGCTCTTCGTCGCCTATGCGGCTTGCCCTGGGCGGCACGATGCTCTACCTGCTCGATTCCGGCCGATTCCTCGAGACCGCGGCTCCGCTGCTTGCCGGCACCGCGGCGGTCTCGTTTCGCTTCATCGACGACGCAATCGCGCAGGCGCGCGAGCGCGCCACGCTGCGCAGCGCGTTCGGCGGCTACGTCAGCCCGGCGGTCATGGACGAAATCCTTGCCGGAAACCTGAGTCCGGAATTGGGCGGGGCGAGAAAGACCGTGTGCGTCATGTTCTCGGATATCCGGGGCTACACCAAGCGCAGCGAGGGTCTCTCGCCGGAGCAGGTGATTCAATTTCTCAATCGCTACTTTGACACGGTTGTCGGCTTGATCCACTCCAATGGAGGCTGCCTGATCAGCTTCATGGGCGACGGATTCATGGCCGTCTTCGGGGCTCCGAAGCCGCTGGACAATGCCTGCCGCGCGGCCTTCGACACCGCGGTGGCAATGATGGAATTCGTCAAGACACTGAACATGCAGTTCATCGCCGAAGGAACGGCGCCGATGGACATCGGCATCGGACTGCAATTTGGCGATGCCGTGATGGGGCACGTCGGGTCAGCCGTTCGACATGACTTTACGGCTATTGGCGACGTCACCAATGTCGCGTCGCGCCTGGAAACCCTTACCAAGGAGGTCGGCTACCGCGTCGTCCTGTCGAAATCGGTCGCAGACCAGCTCGGTCCCCCGCCGGACTGGTCGCCCTTGGGCCCGTCTCGATCAAGGGCCATTCCGCCGTGGACGTCTATGGCTACGACAAGATCTGACATCGAAGGGCTGGCGGGAGGAGTAGGATACGCGGGTCGCGAGTGCATCGCGCAAGTTTACGAAGGGGGCAGACCATGAATGGCCTTGCATGGATTGGGGCACTGGCCGGTTTCGCGCTGTCGGCACTGGCACAGGCGGCGCCGTTCGCGATGGTAACGGACCTGAAGGGCAACGCCTGGACGACCGAGCGTGGCAAGGAGCAGAAACTCGTGCTGCTGTCCTACATAGAATCCCCGGTTGAGGTAAAGGTCGATCCGTCGACAACGCTCGGGGTGACCTACTTCGCAAGCGGCGTGCAATACAGCGTCCAAGGGCCGGCGCGTGTCGCGTTGGGCGCGCAAGGGCCGCGCGTCGTCGAAGGACAGCCCGCGCAATCCACGAAGGTCGGGCCGGAGAAGTCGATCGAGGGAGGGCTGTCCAAGGACCAATGGCGGCGCCTTCAGCAGGCGACCGTCGTCATGCGCACCGTGAAGCCAAGCTTCAGCGTGGTAAGCCCGGACAAGAACGTGGTCCTGACACGGGAACCCAGGTTCGAATGGACGGCCGGCGGCGAGGCGAAGCGCTTCAGGCTCGTGGTCTACGGGCCGGACAACAAGATTATTCATGAGGCAACGACGGAGCAGACCGCGCTGCAGCCAGGGCCGGCGCTCAAGCTGGAGCCGGGACAGACCTACCGCTGGAAGGTCGAAGTCCTGGGCGTCGCTACGCCGGCGCGGGCAGTGGGGACGTTCACGACGGAGAGCGAGGCGCTTCGCGAAAAAATGATTTCCAAACGACCCGCCGCCGGCGCGCCGCTTTCGGCGCGGATTTTTTACGCGACCGTCTTGGAGGCGGAGGGTTACGTGACTGACGCGCGCGCGGAGTGGAAAGTGCTGGCGGGCGAGTATCCGGACGTTCCCGAGATCAAACAGCGCGGCATGTAATTTGGCCGCAGTTACGCCAACGGCCGGACGGTGGCCGTTGCGCGGGTGAGAACGCGGCTGGGCGGGCTTGAGGTTTTGTAAAACTTTTGCCTTCAGTCGCTTATAATGTGTCGCGGCGGACGCCCGCTCCGCCAACGATTTTCTCCGGGTACCGTCATGTTCGATTTCGTCGCCAAGCACAAGCGCATCCTGCAGATCGTCCTCGGGCTGACGATCCTGCCGTTCGCGTTCTTCGGCCTGGAGTCGTACACGCGCGCATCGGCGGCGCGACACGGGAGGCCGCCAGCGTGGACGGCACGCCGGTCACCACGCGCGAATTCGCCGACGAAATGCGCCGCCAGCAGGACCGGCTGCGCCAGATGCTCGGCCGCGGCGCCGATCCGGCGCACCCTCGACACGCCCGAAATGCGCCTGGCGATCCTCGAGTCGCTGATCTCGCAGCGCCTGGTCATGAACGAGGTCGCGAACGGCGCACCTCGCGATGTCGAAGGACGACGTGGTCGCCAGCATCCTCTCGGCGCCCGAATTCCAGGAAGGCGGCAAGTTTTCCAGCGAGCGCTACGCGGGCTACCTGCGCGCGCGTCGGGCTGTCGGACGAGGGCAACGTGGCGAAGCTGCGCGTCGAGATCCCGGCGCGCGCGGCTGGCGAGCGCGATCGCGGCAACCGCGATCCAGCCGCGCACCGTCGCCGAGCGCCTGGTCGCGCTGCGAAGGCGAGAAGCGCGAGGTGGCCGAGGCCTTCATCGCCGGCGGAGCCGTTCCTGGCCCGCGTCAAGCCGGACGAGGCCGCGCTGAAGGCCTACTACGATGCCAATCTCGCCGACTACAAGGTGCCCGAGCGCGTGCGCGCCGAGTACGTGCGTGCTGTCGGCGGAGGAGCTCGCGCAAGGCGGAAGCCGCGACCGAGGCGGAACTCAAGGCGGCCTACGACGCGCAAGGCGAGCCAGCTCGGCGTCGCCGGAGCAGCGCCGCGCGAGCCATATCCTGCTGAAGACGAAGGAGGAGGCGGACAAGGTCGCTCGCCGAGGCGCGCAAGGCGCCGCAGCGCTTCGCCGAACTGGCGAAGAAGTACTCGCAGGACACGGGCTCGGCGGAGAACGGCGGCGACCTCGGGCATGAACGCGCGCGGCTCGCTCGCCAGCAAGGCCTGGAGGACGCGATCTTCAAGCTGCAAGACCGGCGAAATCGGCGACGTCGTGCAGTCCGAGTTCGGTTTCCACGTCATCCGCCTCACCGCGATCCAGGCCGGCAAGGCAGCGCTCCTCGACGAGGTGAAGCAAGGACCTGGCCGCGGAGATCGCGAAGCAGAAAGGCGCGAAGAAATTCGCCGAGGCGGCCGAGCGCTTCAACAACCTGGTCTACGAGCAGTCCGACAGCCTGAAGCCGGCGGCCGAGCGCTACAAGCTGAAGATCGCGACCACCGGCTGGTTCAGCGCGCCAGGCGCTCGCCAGAGCAGGGCGTGCTCGCGCATCCGAAGCTGCTGGCGGCGCTGTTTTCGCCCGATTCGATCCAGCAGCGGCGCAATACGGACGCGGTGGAAGTCGCGCCGGGCGTGCTGGTGGCGGCGCGCGTGCTCGAGCACCAGCCCGAGGCGCAGCGGCCGTTCGCCGAGGTCAAGGCGGATGTCGAGCGCAGGCTCGCGCGGCGCGAAGCCGCGGCGCTGGCGCAGCAAGGAGGGCGAGGAGAAGCTCGCGGTGCTCGCCAAGGGCGGCGACGCGGGGCTGCAGTGGGCGCGCCGCGAAGACGGTGTCGCGGCGCGACGCCGCAGGGCCTGTCGCCAGGCGGCGCTGCGCAAGGTCATGACGGCGGACGCGTCCAAGCTGCCGGCCTACGCCGGCGTCGAGCGCGGCGACGAGGGCTATGCGATCTATCGCATTGGCAAGGTGATCCCGGCCGAGTCCAAGGCCGGGCCGCAGAGCGCGCGGAATTGCAGGCGCGCTTCGACCGGCAGGCCGGCGCCGAGCAGCTGGATGCCTATGTCGCGAGCCTGCGGGCCGCGCCAAGGTCGAAATCAACCGGGCGAACCTGGAGAAGAAAGTAGCGCTCAGGTCCGCTCGGCGTCGTCCGCGATGGTGACCGACACGACGTTGAAGCCGCCGTCCACGTAGAGGATTTCCGCCGGTGATGCCCGACGGCGAGGTCGGACAGCAGGAACGCCGCGGCGTTGCCGACTTCGTCGATGGTGACGTTGCGCCGCAGCGGCGCGAATGTTCTCGACGTACTTGAGGATCTTGCCGAAGCCGGCGATGCCGGCGGCGGCGAGCGTCTTGATCGGCCCGGCCGAGATGCGCGTTGACGCGGATGCCCTTCGGCCCGAGGTCTGCGCGCGAGGTAGCGCACGCTCGCCTCCAGGCTCGCCTTGGCGAGGCCCATGGTGTTGTAGTGCGGAATCTCGCGCTCCGCGCCGAGGTAGGTGAGCGTGAGCAGCGCGCCGCGCGCGGCCCTCCATCATCGGCAGCGCCGCCTTGGCGAGCGCCGGGAAGCTGTAGGCCGAGATGTCGTGCGCGATGCGGAACGCCTCGCGCGACAGGCCGTCGAGCAAGTCGCCGGCGATCGCCTCGCGCGGCGCGAAGCCGATCGCGTGCACCAGGCCGTCCAGCCCGTCCCAGCGCTTGCCGCAGCGACGTCGAACAGCGCCGTCGATCTGCTCGTCGCTCGCGACGTCGCAGGGAAACACGACGTCCGAGCCGAATTCGCGCGCCAGGTCGGTGACGCGGTCCTTGAAGCGATCGCCGACGTAGGTGAAGGCGAGTTCGGCGCCTTCGCGGCGCGCCGACCTTCGCGATGCCGTAGGCGATGGAGCGGTTGCTGAGCAGTCCGGTGACGAGGATCTTCTTGCCGGAGAGGAATCCCATCGCGGGCATTATACTTTCCGCCATGCGCGCGCTGCTGTTCCTGCTCGTCCTGCTGCTCGGCGGGCTGCGGCGAGGTCTGGAACGATCCGTATCCGGCGGCCGAGCGGGGCAAGAACATCCTCTATTCGGTGTTCGCCGACCGCCCCAAGCACCTCGATCCCGGCGCAGTCCTATGCCTCCGACGAGGCGATCTTCACGCGGCAGGTCTACGAGCCGCCGCTGCAGTACCACTACCTGAAGCGCCCCTACGAGCTGATTCCGCTGACCGCGGCCGAGATTCCGCAGCCGCGCGCTGGTCGAGAAGGACGGCGTCGACCTACAGCGTGTACGACATCCGCATCAAGCCCGGCATCCGCTACCAGCCGCACCCGGGGTTCGTCGCGGAAAATCTGATCTCTGAACCGCAGGCAGATCGAAAAGCCTGAAGAGCCCCTACGACCTGCCGCTCGGGCACGCGCGAGCTCACGGCCGACGACTACATCTACCAGATCAAGCGCCTCGCGCACCCGCAGCTGCACTCGCCGATCTTCGGCCTGATGTCCGAGTACATCGTCGGCCTGAAGGAATACGCCGCGCGCCTGAAGGCGGCCGCAAGGCCGGGCGAGTGGCTCGACCTGCGCGAGCACGACGCTCGAGGGCGTCACGCGGGTGGACGCGCATCACCTACCGCGTCACGCTGAAGGGCCGCTACCCGCAGTTCGTCTACTGGCTGGCGATGCCGTTCTTCGCGCCGATGCCCTGGGAGGCGGACCGGTTCTTCCAGCAGCCGGGCATGGCGGAGAAGAACTTCACGCTCGACTGGTGGCCGGTCGGCACCGGGCCGTTCATGCTGTCGGAGAACGATCCCGAACGCGCGCATGGTGCTCGCGCGCAATCCGAATTTCCGCGGCGAGCCCTATCCGTCGGAGGGCGAGCCGGGCGACGCCGCGCGCGGCCTGCTCGCCGACGCCGGCAAGACGCATGCCGTTCGTCGACAAGGCGGTCTACACGCGCGAGAAGGAAGCGCATCCCGCTGTGGAACAAGTTCCTGCAGGGCTACTACGACCTGTCCGGCATCGGCTCGGACAGCTTCGACCAGGCGGTGCGCATCTCGCTCGAGGGCGAGGCGGCGCTGACGCCCGGAGATGGAGGCGCGCGGCATCCGGCTGGACACCACGATCGCGCCCACCATCTACTACCTCGGCGCCAACTGGCTCGATCCGGTGGTCGGCGGCGCAGGGGGGAACCCGGCGGAGCGCGCTCGCAAGCTGCGGCAGGCGCTGGCGATCGCGGTGGACTGGGAGGAGTACCTGTCGATCTTCGCCAACGGGCGCGGCGTGCCGTCGCACAGCCCGCTCGCGCCCGGCATCTTCGGCTACCGCGAGGGCGCCGGAGGCATCAATCCGGTGACGCACGAGTGGAAGGACGGCAAGGCGCAGCGCCGGCCGATCGAGGCGGCGAAGAAGCTGCTCGCCGAGGCCGGCTATCCGGACGGGCGCGACGCCAAGACCGGCCAGCCGCTGGTGCTGTACCTCGACACCACCAGCCGCGGCCCGGGCGACAAGGCGGTGATCGACTGGTGGCGCAAGCAGTTCGCCAAGCTCTCGATCCAGTTCGAGCCGCGCCAGACCGACTGGAACCGCTTCCAGGAGAAGCTGCGCAAGGGCAGCACGCAGCTGTTCATCGTCGGCTGGAGCGCCGACTATCCGGACCCCGAGAATTTCATGTTCCTGCTGCACGGCCCGCAGAGCCGCGTCAAGACCCAGGGCGAGAACGCGTCCAACTACGCCAACCCGGAGTTCGACGCGCTGTTCGAGCGCATGCGCAACATGCCGAACGGGCCCGAGCGCCAGCAGATCATCGACCGCATGACCGAGATCTTCCGCCACGACGCGCCCTGGATCGGCGGCTTCCATCCGAAGAACTTCGCCCTGTTCCACAGCTGGCTCGGCAACGCCAAGGTGAACGAGATCTCGGACAACAAGCTGAAGTACCTGAGGGTCGACGCGGCGAAGCGCGAGGCGCTGCGGCGCGAATGGAACCGGCCGGTGCGTCTGGCCCGCTGGTTCTGATCCTGCTGCTGCTGATCGCCTCGATCGTTCCGGCGGTGACGACCTACCGGCGCCGCGAACGCATGGCCGCGCGGCCCGGCCCGGCCTGCCTAGATGTTCGCCTACATCGTCCGCCGCGTGCTGTACGCGATCCCGATCCTGATCGGGGTCAACCTGCTCACCTTCGCGCTGTTCTTCATCGTCAACACGCCGGACGACATGGCGCGCATGCAGCTCGGCGCGAAGCGCGTGACGCCCGAGGCGATCGAGAAGTGGAAGGCCGAGCGGGGCTACGACCTTCCGCTGGTTTGGAATTCCACGGAGGCATCCTTATTCAACAAGGCAAGCAAGACCATCTTCGCGCAGAAATCGGCACGACTGTTCGTCTTCGATTTCGGCTATTCCGAGGACAAGCGCGACATCGCGAGCGAGATCCGCGCGCGCATGTGGCCCAGCCTCGCGCTGGCGGTGCCGGTGTTCCTCGTCGGGCCTCGCGGTCTGCATCACCTTCGCGCTGCTGATGGCGTTCTTCCGCGCCACCTACCTCGATTTCTGGGGCGTGGTGCTGTGCGTGGCGATGATGTCGATCTCGACGCTGTTCTACATCATCGGCGGGCAGTACATCGCCTCCAAGATCTGGCACCTGGTGCCGATCTCCGGCTATGCCGGCGGCTTCGACGCGGTCCGCTTCCTCGTCCTGCCGGTGGTGATCGGCGTGATCAGCGGCATCGGCTCGAGCAGCCGCTGGTACCGCACGCTGTTCCTGGAGGAGATGGGCACGGACTACGTGCGCACCGCGCGCGCCAAGGGCCTGGCGGAGACCGTGGTGCTGTTCCGGCCACGTGCTGAAGAACGCGCATGATCCCGATCCTGACCGGCGCGGTGGTGGTGATCCCGCTGCTGTTCCTCGGCAGCCTGCTGTCGGAGTCCTTCTTCGGCATTCCCGGCCTCGGCAGCTACACCATCGATGCGATCCAGGCGCAGGATTTCGCGGTGGTGCGCTCGATGGTGTTCCTCGGCTCGGTGTTCTACATCGTCGGCCTGATCCTGACCGACATCTCCTACACGCTGGTCGATCCCCGCATCCGGCTGGAATAGCGTGCCCTACGTCCTTCCGCACCGATGCGCTGGTCTGGCTGCTGGTGGCAGCTGCGGTCGGGCTACGCGCTCTATTGCCGGCGCCATCCGCATCTCGCCGTGCCCTGGCGGCGCGTGTTCCAGAGCCCCGCGGCGATGGCTTCGGCGGTGGTCCTGTGCGCCTACCTGGCGGTCGGCCTGCTCGATTCGCTGCACTTTCGCCCGCAGCTGGAGCAGAAGGCGGGCGAGCAAGGCCGCCTATTCGACCGAAGTGCTGTCGGTGCTGGACCTCGGCCTTGCGCACCTGCGCGGCCGCAGCGAGAAGACCTACTCGGCGCCGCTCGCGACGCGCTCCTACGCCAAGGAGCAGGTCGAGCTGCCCGACGGCAGGCAGATGCGCGATTTTCCGCGCCTGCGCTTCGGCGGCGCGCACCTGAAGGACGAGGCGGATTGGGCGGACGACGTGTCGCGGCGCGCGCTCGCGGGCTTCGCGGCATCGCTGCTCGTCGTGCTTTGTCGTCCTTCTTGCGATCCGGAAACTGCAGGAAAAGACGCCCGGACATCCCCTGGCGCGCGGCCGGCGTCGCGCTTTGCGCGCTGCTGCTGCTTGCCGGGCCCGCCGATCGCGCTGTGCAGCGCCTACCACGTGCTCGGCACCGACAAGGTCGGGCAGGACGTGTTCTACCTGGCGCTCAAGTCGATCCGCACCAGCCTGGTCATCGGCACGCTGACGACGCTGGTGCTGCTGCCGGTCGGCATCGCGCTGGGCACCATGGCCGGGTATTTCCGCGGCTGGGTGGACGACGTCATCCAGTACTTCTACACCACGCTCAATTCGATTCCGGGCGTGCTGCTGATCGCGGCGTCGGTGCTGATGATGCAGGTGGTGCTCGACCGCCACCCGGACTGGTTCTCGACCGCCGCGCAGCGCGCCGACTTCCGGCTGCTGTTGCTGTGCGCGATCCTCGGCCTGACCAGCTGGACCGGGCTCGCGCGCCTGCTGCGCGGCGAGACGCTGAAGCTGTCGCAGCTGGAGTACATCCAGGCGGCGCACGCCTTCGGCGTGCGCGACGCGCGCATCCTCGCGCGCCACATCCTGCCCAACGTCTCGCACATCGTGATCATCGCCATGGTGATGGATTTTTCCGGCCTGGTGCTCGCCGAGGCGGTGCTGTCCTACGTCGGCGTCGGCGTGGATCCCTCGACCAACAGCTTCGGCACCATGATCAACGCGGCGCGCCTGGAGATGTCGCGCGAGCCGGTGGTCTGGTGGGCGCTGGCGACCGCGTTCACGCTTCATGTTCGCGCTGGTGCTGGCGGCCAACCTGTTCGCCGACGCGGTGCGCGACGGCTTCGATCCGCGGGTGCGCGTATGAGCGGCGGCCGGTGAGCGACACGGTGCTCGACGTGTCCAGCCTGCGCACGCAGCTCGACACGCCGCGCGGCACGGTGCGCGCGGTGGACGGCGTCGACTTCGAGCTGCGCAGGGGCGAGTGCTTCGCGCTGGTCGGCGAGTCGGGCTCGCGGCAAGTCGATGACGGCGCTCTCGCTCCTGCGGCTGCTGCCGGAGGCCGGGCGCATCGCCGACGGCCGGGTGCTGCTGCGACGGCGCAGGACCTGCTCGCGCTGCCCGAAGCGGCGATGCGCGCGGTGCGCGGCCGGCGCGTGGCGATGATCTTCCAGGAGCCGTCGACCGCGCTCAATCCGGTGCTGACCGTCGGGCGCGCAGATCGCCGAGGTCATCGAGCGCCACACCGCGCTGACCGGGGACGCGGTGCGCCGGCGCACGCTCGAACTGCTCGACGCGGTCGGCATTCCCGACGCCGCGCGGCGCTGCGACGAGTATCCGTTCCAGCTCTCCGGCGGCCTGAAGCAGCGCGTGATGATCGCCTGCGCGCTGGCCGCCGAGCCCGGAAGTGCTGATCGCCGACGAGCCGACGACGGCGCTCGACGTGACCATCCAGGCGCAGATCCTCGACCTGCTGGCGAAGCTGCAGGCCGAGCGCGCGATGGCGATCCTGCTGATCACGCACGACCTCGGCATCGTCGCGCGCATGGCGCAGCGGGTCGCCGTGATGTACGCCGGCGAGATCGTCGAGGTCGCCGAGCGCGACGCGTTCTTCGCCGCGCCCCAGCACCCGTATTCGCAGAAGCTGTTCCAGGCGCTGCCGTCGCCGCAGAAGCGCGGCGCCGAGCTGTCGGTGATCGCCGGCCAGGTGCCGCCGCTGACCGGCAGCTTCACCGGCTGCCGCTTCGCCGAGCGCTGCGAATTCGCCTATCGCAGCGCTGCCGCGACGAGGCGCCGCGGCTGATCGCCATGCCCGGCGATGCGGCCGCGCACCGTGCGCTGCCACCTGCGCGAGCAGGGCGCGGACCGGCGCGCGGCGCCCGCGGCGGCCGGCGCCGACAGAGGCGCACGCTGGTCGCGCTCGCAGAGCGCGCCGGTGCTCGCCAGGTCGAGGACCTGAAGGTGCATTTCCCGATCCGCAAGGGCGCTGTTCAAGCGCACCGTCGGCCAGGTCAAGGCGGTGGACGGCGTGTCGCTCGCGATGCGCGCCGGGCGCACGCTGGCGCTGGTCGGCGAATCCGGCTGCGGCAAGACCACGGTCGGCAAGGCGATGCTGCGGCTGATTCGCGCCGACGCGCCGGGCGGGTGGTGTTCGCGGGCAGCGACCTGGCCGCGCTGTCGCGGCGGCGAGCTGCGCGCGCGCCGCGGCGCCATGCAGATCATTTTCCAGGACCCCTACGCGTCGCTCAATCCGCGCATGCGCGTCGCCGACATCCTCGCCGAAGGCATGCAGAGCCTGGGCATCGGCAGCGGCGAGCGCGACCGCGCGCGCCGCATCGCGGCGCTGCTGGAGCAGGTCGGCCTGCCGCTGGAGGCGCTGGCGCGCTATCCGCACGAGTTCTCCGGCGGCCAGCGCCAGCGCATCGCCATCGCGCGCGCGCTGGCGGTCGAGCCGAAGCTGATCGTCTGCGACGAGCCGACCAGCGCGCTCGACGTCTCGGTGCAGGCGCAGATCCTGAACCTGCTGAAGTCGCTGCAGCGCCGGCTCGGGCATCGCCTACCTGTTCATCACCCACAACATCTCGATCGTCGAGTACCTGGCGCACGAGGTGGCGGTGATGTACCTGGGCCGGATCGTCGAGCGCGGCACGGCGGCGGAGGTGCTCGAGCAATCCGCGCCATCCGTATACGGCGGCGCTGCTCTCGGCGGTGCCGACGGTCGACGGCGCGCGCGACATCATCCGGCTCTCGGGGGAACTGCCGTCGCCGGCGAATCCGCCCGCGGGCTGCCATTTCCATCCGCGCTGCCCGGAGGCGATGCCGGAGTGCCGCGCAGGCCTATCCGGAGGCGGTGCGGCTGAGCCGCACGCGCACGGTCAACTGCCTGCTTTACCGCGCGTCGAAGGCGGCCAGCAGCAGCTGATTCAGGTCGCTCGGGCACCGGCAGCATGCCGCTGCGCAGCAGCTCGCCGAGCTGCTCCTGGTCTTCGGCGGGAGGCGCGGCGAGCTCGGCCTTGAACTCCTCCGCCAGGCGCTCCTTCTCGCTGCCAGGGCATCTTCGCCAGCTGCAGCTGCGCGGCGCGGACGACGAGCGCCCGGTCGGCGAAATATTCGATCATCGCGCCGCGCACCGCCGCGTTCTTCGGATTCAGCAGCGCGGCGTTCAGCGAATCGAAGATTTCCTGGCGCTGGCGGTCGCTCAGGTACAGGAAGCTGTCGTCGATCAGGCGCGCGGATCTGCTCCGGCTCGACCGGGTACCGGGATAGACCTTGCCGTATCGAAGGTCACGGTCTGGTTCTCGAGCAGTGGTTCGGCATCGCGGCTTGTTCTGCGTGATTCGATGACCATGCCGCGCGCGATGCCATGAGCAGGAGCATGAGGATCGGGTCGGCCGCCGCGGGCGCGACAACGCCCGCGAAAAGCAGAGTGAAAAGGACACCCCTCCGTAGCAACCGGCCCATGGGCAAATTCTAGGCAGAGCCGCGGCCAGGCCCGGTACCGCGACGCAGCAAGTACTTGAGATTTGAAAATAACTTACTGTGCTAACACTATGATTTTTTGACTGGACGTCCTGGGGATGCTTGTCTCGGCTTTCCTTTGGCGGACGTCTTTTTCGCCGCCGCCGGGGTGCCTTTGGTCTGGACCACCAGCCTCTGCCCGACCGTCAGGCGGCCGATCTTGTTCCAGCGGCGCAGGTCCTCGACGCTGACCCGGTAGCGGCGCGGCGATGCTCGGCAGCGTCTCGCCGGCCTTGACGGTGTGCACGAAGGTGCGCGGCCCGGCCAGCGGGATCGGCGGCGCGTACATGATCGGCAGCCGGCCGCCGGTCGCGCGGCGCCGTTGGTGGGCACGACCAGCACCGCGGGCATGGCGCGCGCGCGCGGCGTGATGCCGTTGACTTCCTTCAGCTGCGCCAGGCTGACGCCGAACTTCTTGGCGATGCCCTCCAGGCTGTCGCCCTGTCTTCGGCTGGTAGGTCTGCCAGGACACCAGCGACTTGTCGTCGTACTTGGTGAGGTTCTCGTGGAACACGTCGACGCGGTCGGCCGGCAGCACGATGCGCGGCGTCATGCTCGGCGCGGATCACCGGGCGGCTGAAGCCCGGGTTGAGCGCGATGAATTCCTCGACCGGCATCTCGGCGAGCTTGGCGGCGAGGCGGACGTCGATGTCGCGCGTCTTGTCGACGGTGGCGAAGTAGGGCTGGTTCGGGATCGGGTCGAGGTCGATGCCGAACAGCGCCGGGATTGGCGATGATGTTCTTCAGCGCCTGCAGCTTGGGCACGTAGTGGCGCGTTTCCGCGGGCATGTTCAGGCTGGCGTAGTCGGTCGGCTGCCTTCGCGGCCGGTTCTTCTCCACCGCGCGCGCCACCGCGTTCTCGCCCCAGTTGTAGGAGGCGAGCGCGAGGTGCCAGTCGCCGTTCATCTCGTAGACGTCCTTGCAGGTAGTCGAGCGCCGCGGAGGTCGAGGCGACGATGTCGCGCCGGCCGTCGTACCACCAGTTCTGCGCCAGTTCGTAGCGCTTGCCGGTGCCGGGGATGAACTGCCACAGGCCGGAGGCGTGCGCGCGCGAATAGGCCATCGGGTTGAAGGCGCTCTCCACCATCGGCAGCAGCGCGAGCTCGGTGGGCAGGCCGCGCTTCTCGATTTCCTCGACGATGTGGTACAGGTAGCGCCGGCTGCGCTCGAACACGCGCTTCAGGTATTCCGGGCCGCGCCACGTACCAGGCGGTCTTCTCCGCCACCAGCGGGCCGGCCAGGTCCGGCATCGCGAAGCCGTCGCGGATGCGCTGCCAGACGTCGTCCTGGCGCACGGTGCGGTCGACGCGCGGCAGCGACCGCGCGGCGCCGGCCAGTTCCTCGCGCGTGCCTTCGAACGGCGGCAGGCGCGTCGCGTCCAGCGGCTTTGCCAGCGCGCTGGCTCGCATTGGCCTTGCGCGCTTCGTCCGGATCCTCGCGCACACCCAGCACCGGCGATTCGGGCCGCGCGGGCGCGCGAGCGACGGCGGCGTGGCGCATCGGCAGCGGCGGATTCCGGCGCGTTCTGCCCGGGCTGCGCAGCGCAGCGCCGCCAGCAGCAGGGCTGCCGCCCAGCAGGCAATGCCGGATCGCGTTGCTTCGCACAAGCGGCATTAGAACCGATTTTTCCATTCCCTGATGGCGGCGAACACGCTCACCGGATCGCCGATGCGGGCGCCAAGGTACTTGTTGGCGGATTCGACCACCGCCGGCTCGGCGCAGCGCAGGAACGGATTGGTGGCGCGCTCTTCGCCGAGCGTCGAGGGCAGGGTGGGCCGGCCGGCGTCGCGCAGGCGCTGCGCGCGCTCCTCGCGCGCCGCGAGCGCCGCGTTGCCCGGATCGACCGCGCGCGCGAAGCGGATGTTGGCCAGCGTGTATTCATGGCCGCAATAGACCCTGGTTTCGTCGGGCAGTGCCGCCAGCTTTGCAAGCGAATGCGAACATCTGCGCGGCCGTGCCTTCGAACACGCGGCCGCAGCCGCAGGCGAACAGCGTGTCGCCGCAGAACAAGCGAACCTAAGCCATAATAGGCGACATGTGCGCGCGTATGTCCCGGGATGTCCAGCACCGAAAAACTGCGCGTCGAGCGCGGGAATTTCGACCCGGTCGCCCTGGCCGACCGGATGCGTCAGCGCCGGGATGGGCTCGCCCTTCGGCCCGAACACCGGCACCTTCGTGATGCGCGACGCAGTTCGGCGATGCCGCCGACGTGGTCGGGATGGTGGTGCGTGGCGAGGATCGCGACCAGCGCCAGGCCTTCGCGCGCGAGGTAGTCGAGCACCGGGCCGCGCTTCGCCGGGATCGACGACGGCGGCATGCGTGCCGTTGCGCAGCGTCCAGATGTAGTTGTCCTGGAACGCGGGTAGCGGAACGATTTCGAGCATGGACCGGCAATCCTTCGTGGTCGAATGGCGCGCACCAGTATAACGGGGCGCGTCCCGGGCTCTCCGAATGGTTCGCCACGCCGCAGGGCGCAGTACGTGCTCGACTGGGAGCTGCGCCCAGTTCGACCTCGCGACCGAGGACGTGTTCGGCTACCGCGCGGTGCAGATGGGCCTGCCCCAGGTCGATTTCCTGCGCGCCAACCGCATTCCGTTCCGCTTCACGCTCGCGCTCGAGCACGGCGCCGCGCTCGCCGCCGATCCGATGCAGCTGCCGCTCGCCAACCAGAGCGTCGACCTGGTCGTGCTGCCGCATGCGCTGGAATCCACCGCCGACCCGCACCTGGTGCTGCGCGAGGCCGAGCGCGTGCTGATGCCCGAGGGCCAGCTCGTGATTTCCGGCTTCAACCCGCTGTCGCTCTGGCGCCTGCGCGCAGCTGTTCGCGCGCACGGGCGCGGGCGCGCCCTGGGACGAGCGCTTCATCGGCCTGCTGCGCCTGAAGGACTGGCTGCACCTGCTCGGCTTCGAGCTGAACGGCGGGCGCTTCGGCTGCTATGCGCCGCCGTTCGCGCAGCCCGCACTGGCTGTCGCGCTTCGCGTTCATGGAGAAGGCGGGCGCGCGCTGGTGGCCGATCATGGGCGGCGTCTACGTGGTGCGCGCGGTCAAGCGCGTGCACGGCATGCGCCTGATCGCGCCCGCCTGGCGCAAGGAGCGCGCGCGCCGGCGCGCGCTGGCGGCGGTTCCGCAGCGCAACGGCATCCGACCGCACCGGAACCGCAGCGATGAGCTGACGGCCGGTGCGAGCGATGCGCATCTACGCCGACGGCGCCTGCAAGGGCAATCCCGGCCCGGGCGGCTGGGGCGTGCTGCTGCGCGCGGGCGGCCGCGAGAAGGAGCTGTACGGCGGCGAGGCGCAGACCACCAACAACCGCATGGAGCTCACGGCGGTGATCGAGGGCGCTGCGTGTCGCTGAAGCGCGCGCTCGAAGGTGCGCGTCTACACCGACTCGCAGTACGTGCAGAAGGGCATCACCGAGTGGATCCACAACTGGAAGCGGCGCGGCTGGCTGACGGCCGACAAGAAGCCGGTCAAGAACGTCGACCTGTGGCGCAAGCTGGACGAGGTGGCGCGCGGACACGAGGTCGAATGGCACTGGGTGAAGGGCCACGCCGGCCATCCCGGAGAACGAGCGCGCCGACGCGCTGGCGAACAAGGGAATCCGCAAAGTTGGCCGATGGCGTCCAGGCAGATCGTCCTCGACACGGAGACCACCGGCCTGCACGCGAGGCTCGGCGACCGCGTGATCGAGATCGGCTGCATCGAGCTGCTCAGCCGCAGCGTCACGCGAGCGCCATTTCCACCGCTACGTGAATCCGGAGCGCGAGATCGACGAGGGCGCCGCCAAGGTGCACGGCCTGACCGCGGAATTTCTCGCCGACAAGCCGAAGTTCGCCGAGATCGCGAAGGAGTTCGTCGACTACGTCGGCGGCGCGGAGCTGATCATCCACAACGCGGCGTTCGACGTCGAATTCCTCGACCGGGAATTTTCGCTGGTCGGGCTTGAAAAAAATCGCCGACTATTGCCCCAGCATCATCGACACGCTCGCGATGGCGCGCGAGCTGCATCCGGGCAAGCGCAACGGCGCTGGACGCGCTGTGCGAGCGCTACGCGATCAACAACTCGCACCGCACGCTGCACGGCGCGCTGCTCGATGCGCGCCTGCTGGCCGAGGTCTACCTCGCCCTGACGCGCGGGCAGGAGAGCCTGGTCATGGAACTGGAGGCGCCCAGCGAGGCCGCGGTCGCCGCGGCGCGCGTGGATGCGAAGAAGCTGACCGTGCTGCGCGCGACCGGCGAAGAAGAGGCCGCGCACGAGAAAATCCTCGACGCCATCGACAAGGCCGCGAAAGAGAAGGGCGGCAGCCTCTGGCGGCGGCTCGCGGGCTGAGGCTCGGGCGGGGCAGCCATGGCGGACGAAGCCCTTGTGGTGCGCGATCCGCAACTCAAGTGGCCCGGGGGTTACCAGCGCTTCTGGTTCCGCGGCAACGCGTTTCTGACCAACTCGATGAATTCGCTCTCGACCGTGATCCCGGAGGGCGAGAGGTTTTTCATCGAATCGATCAGGCCCTATCTGGCGGAGATCCGGGACCCTGTGCTGCGGGCGCAGGCACTCGCGTTTGTGGGGCAGGAAACCGCGCATGGCCGCGAGCACAGGCGATTCAACGACCTGCTCGCGGCGGAAGGCCACCCGGTGCGGCGGATGGCGGAACGGGTGCGCGCCATGCTCGATCAATACAGGATCCGCAAGCAGCCCAGGGGCATGCTCGCCGTGACCTGTGCACTGGAGCACTTCACGACGATCCTCGCTGCGGAATTTCTCCGCAATCCAATGTGCCGCGAATCGGTGTCCGGCGACCAGGCACGGCTGTGGTTTTGGCATAGCGTTGAAGAACTCGAACACAAGAGCGTCGCGTTCGACGTCTACGCTTCGATCGGCGGCACCTATGGAGAGCGAGTGCGGAGGATGATCCGCTGTTCGCTGGAATTCTGGCCGCTCTGGATCGGGATCGCGCTCGCCTACCAGTCTCACGACCGGCGCTTGTGGTCGCCTCCGGGAATGGTGGGCGGCGCTGGTCTGGGCGTTCGTGCGGCCGGGATTCATGCTCCGCGTCCTGCCTCGCTACCTGGCCTACTATCGGCGCGACTTTCACCCGTCGCTGCATGCGAATGCGGATGCGAGCCTGATCCTGGAGTGGCGCGCCCGGCTTGCGCTTGTCCCCGAAGCAGCCGATACCCGGCAATGAGCGTTTGGGACGGGTCGCTGGATCTTCTTGCGCTGATGCTGTCGCCGGCGCAGAACCGGGCGGCACGCGTATACGAGCTCATTGGCACGCGCCACGTGCTCGGCGAGCAGAGCCTTTTCCTGAACCTCGGGTACTGGGACGGCGCGCAGACCTACGACGCCGCCTGCACCCGCCTTGCGGAGGTGCTGGGCGATGCCGCAGGGCTGGGGCCGGAGGACGAGCTGCTCGATTGCGGTTTCGGCTTCGGCGACCAGGATATCTTCTGGGCCGCGCGGTTCGGTCTGGCGAAGATCACGGGCCTCAATATCGCGGCGGCCCAGGTGAGCGAGGGCCGCCGACGCGTGGCCGGGCGCGGCCTGTCGGAGCGCATCGACCTGCGCGAAGGTTCGGCGACGCGCATGCCCGTTCCGGATCGCTCCTGCGACAAGGTCATTTCCCTGGAGTCCGCGTTTCACTACGACACGCGCGCCGATTTTTTTGCCGAGGCCTTCCGGGTGCTGCGACCCGGCGGGCGCCTGGCGACTGCGGACATCATTCCGATGCCCGGCGGCAAGCGCAGGTTCGGCGGCGAGGACGCGCCTGCCTACGTGATCGACCGCCTTGCCCGCCAGTTCTGGCAGATTCCGCAGGCGAACATGTACGACCGCGAGGAATACGCCCGCAGGCTCGCGGCCGCGGGCTTCACGGACGTCCGCGTCGAGAGCATCCGGGCGCATGTCTACCCGGGCTTGCGCGACTTCGCCCGCGCGCGCTTGCGGATGCCCGAGGTGCGCGAGAAAGTGCATCCCGTGGTCCGGTTGGGCGGGGCGTGGCTTGATTTCGTGGCTGGACCGCGCGGACCCGACTACGTATTGGCCACCGCTCGCAGGCCTTGACCGCGCCTGCGAGCGGTTCTACTTGAAACGCAGGCGCGGCAGCATGTACCACTGCTCCGGGTTCGCCCTGATCCACGATTCGCACAGCGCGTCCAGTTGTTCGGCGCTGGGGCGCTCGAGCGGCTCGAGCACGGTCAGCGTGAACGCGAACGGCGCGGTGCGCAGGCAATAGGCCGGGATGACCAGCGCGTTGAACCGGCGCGCGAGGCTCTCGACCAGCCGCGCGTTCGTATCCCTGCGCGGCGGCCGGCCGAAGGAGGGCGCGATGACATTGCCGTTCTTGTACTCGTCGATGCCCAGGCCCACGGCCTTGCCCTGCCGCATCACGCCGAGCAGCGCCAGCAGGCCGTCCCGGTCCGGCGAGATCACCACGTGCCCGATCCGTCGCCGCGACCGCTGCACCAGCGCCAGCTCATGGCGTTCGGGCAGATTCTCGTAGACCGACGGGATGTCGGCCCCGAGGCGCTTGGCCAGGATGGCGAGCAGCTCCCAGTTGCCGAGATGCGGAAAGACGAAAATGACCGGGCGCCCGGAGCGCACCGCGGGCGGCACGCTGTCGGCGACGCGCGCCGTGATGGCGCCGGTGTCCCAGATGCGCTCGATCAGCGCGGTCTCGGCCTGCACGCGGCCGGTCTGTCCCCACATCGCGACGACCGCCTCGGCGAGCTGCGCCTCGGAATAGTCCGGCCGGATCCGGCGCAGGTAGTCAGCGAATCCGGATGGCCTTATGTGCAGTTCCGCGGCGGTCCGGCGGGCTTTCTCAACGTGCTGGACAGCAGGACGATCGGCTACGCTGACTTCCGGGGCAACGTGCAGTACATCAGCGCCGGAAACCTGCAGCGTAACGATCGGGTCGCACTCCTGCTGATGGACTACGCAAATCAGCGACGCCTGAAGATCATGGGCCGCGCGCGCCTGGTCGAACGCAGTGCCGACCCCACCCTCGTCGCGCGCCTGCAGGTGCCGCACTATCGCGCAAGCATCGAGCGCGCGGTGATCATCACCGTCGAGGGGTACGACTGGAACTGCCCGCAGCACATCACGCCAAGATTCACCGAGGCCGAAATTGATGCGGAAGTAGCTCCGCTGCACGCGGAAATTGCGCGGTTACGGGACGCAGCGGGTTCGACCGACGCAGCTCAACTACCTGCGGAACTTGGCAGTGGGCCGCTGTCGCTGCGCATCAGCGGCGTTCGACAACTCACGCCGCGAGTGCGCGCGTATGAGCTGCGGACGCTCGATGGCGCCGAGTTGCCTCCGGTTACGGGAGGTTCCCACATCGACGTGCCGGTTCGGATGACAAACGGTGTCACGAGCAGCCGCCGGTACTCCATCGCCTCCAATCCCCTGCGCCTGGACACGTATGAAATTGCGGTGCTGCGCGAAGACGCCGGCGACGGCGGCTCGAAGGCTGCGCATGCTGAATTCAACCTGGGAACGACGCTGCATTGCGCGCTACCAGGCAACGACTTTCCCTTGCATGACGACGAGCGACCCGCGGTGCTCATCGCCGGGGGCATCGGCATAACGCCGATCAAGGCCATGTCTCACGCGCTTTGCGCTGCCGGCCGTCGCTTCGAACTGCACTACGCCGTTCGATCTCGTGCCGAGGCGGCCTATGTCGACGATCTGGAACGCAAGCTGGGCACACGGTTCCATGTCTACGCTGCGGACCGCCACCAGCGCCTTGACGTCGCCGGCCTGTTGGCGACCGTGGCCTCTGACGCCGTAATTTATGTCTGCGGTCCCGAGCGGCTCATCGATGCCGTCCATCGCGCGACGCAGGCCGCTGGCATCTCCGGAGATCGGCTGCGCTTCGAACGCTTTGCGCCGAATCCGAGTGCGGCGTCGAACCGGGCCGTGACCGTGACACTCAAGCGCAGCGGCAAACGGATCGAGGTTCCATCCGACCAAAGTATTCTCTCGTCCATCGAGATGGCCGGCATACCGACGCCGTCAGGATGCCGAACCGGAACCTGCGGCACTTGTCGCGTCAAGGTGCTGGCGGGCGAGCCGGAACACAGGGACGCGTCGCTGAGCGAAGTGGAGCGCGGCACGGGTGGCTTGATGTGCATCTGCGTTTCCCGCGCGAAAAGCGTGGAGTTGACGCTGGATATATAGGGGTGGCGGCGCGCTCCTCATCCACACGCCAGCGACTTAGTTCAACGCCGGATTGGCACGCAGCCGTTCGATCGCAAGGTCGAGAAAGGCCCGCGCCTTGGGCGACGCATGCCGGCCCTCGTGATGCAAAAGATTCACCGGCAGGGGCGAGGGCTCGAATTCAGTGAGGACAGTTTTCAGTCTTCCATCGCGCACGAGATCGGCTACCTGATAGGACAAGAGCCGGGTAAGGCCGAATCCGCTCAAAGCGGCCGCGACGGCCGAGTCATTGGTTGTCGTGATCATCCGCGCGTGGACCTTCACGACACGCGGCTGGCCGTTTTCAACCATGCGCCATTCGGGCGTGGGAGTGACAGCGGTGGTGGAAATAGCTGTGTGAGCCGACAGATCGTCAGGGGTTTGCGGAACGCCGCGATGTTCCAGATATCCGGGCGCGGCGCAGATCACGCGCCGCACGGTGCCTACACGGATTGCCTGCATCGAAGAATCCGGCAACTCGCCGATGCGAACGGCCACGTCGACGCCTTCGTCCATCATGTTGACTACCCGGTCGAGAAACCAGCATGAGGCGGTAACATCGCGGTAGCGCTGCAGATACTCGGTAACGATCGGCGTCACGAAAATGCATCCGAACAAGACCGGTGCAGTAAGGGTGAGCCGTCCGTGCGGCGAGCCATGGGTGCCGCTGGCCGACTTGTCGGCCTCCACCAATTCGGCAAGGATGCGCCGGCAGTCTTCGCCATAGCGCGCGCCCGCTTCGGTCACACGTACCACGCGAGTGGAGCGCGTCAGCAGCCTCACGCCCAGGTGACTTTCCAGCTCATTGATGGCGCGCGTGACTGCAGGCGGCGAAATGTTGAGCTTGCGCGCCGCACCCGCAAAGCCATTAGTGTCGACGACCGCCACAAAGACACGGATCAGGTGGAGCTGGTCCAATTATTCCCCCGTGCGTAACGGTGTGCTCGATTCTACCTTGATTCTCATTGCGGCACGGTTCAGGCAAAGTCCACCATTTCGCTGCCAACGCGTTGCTTTGGGCGGCTACGATTCAAGGATGCGGAAATTGATCGGCACCGCAATGCAATCCCGAGTCGCGATTGCGGCACCATTCGAAAGGAGCATCGATGTCCACTGCAAGGAGTCCCGAAATCTGGTTCGCGGCAGGCGTCCGGACGCCCTTTGCGAAGATCGATGGTCCGCTCGGCAAGTTGGACGCGATCGGCCTTTCCGTCCCGGTCGTCCGGCACATGATCGACCAGGTTCGCAGCGCTGCGCCCGATTTCGCGATTTGGGGCACCGTCGTGCCGAACCTTACGTGGAGCAACATTGCCCGCGAAGTGTTGATGGACGCCGGCGTCGCACCAACCATCCCTGCGTTCTCGACGGTGATGGCCTGCTCAACGAGCATGGTGGGAGCGATCGAGGCGGCCGGGATGATCAATGGCATCAATCGCAACCTCGCGCTTGTCGGTGGGGTCGAGAGCATGAGCAGAATCCAGATCGGGCTCGGTCAATCTCTCTCCGATTGGCTGCGCAGGTTCCAGCAGGCGCGATCACTGGGGCAGAAAGTCGCGCACGTCAAGGATCTGAATGTCGGCGATATCAGGCTCTATATTCCCGCCGTGAGCAACCGCACCACGGGCATGAGCATGGGCGAGCACACCGAGATCATGGCCAAGGAATGGAAGGTCGCGCGCGTGGAGCAGGACCGCATCGCACTTGAAAGTCACACGCGTGCCATCGCGGCGAGGAAGGCCGGTTTCTTCGACGATCTGATCATCCCGGTCGGTGATTTGGTTCAAGACGCCATTCCGCGCGCCGACACGTCGTTCGAGAAGCTGGCGAAACTTCCGCCGAGCTTCGATCGTACCAGCGGCGAAGGCACGTTGACCGCTGGCAATTCATCGCCGCTGACCGACGGCGCGGCCAGCCTGTGGGTGGCGTCGGAGGCAGGCCTCGACCGCCTGCCCGCGGGCGTCGCCAGGGCAAGGCTGGTGGATTGGGAAATCACGTCCATCGATTTGCGGACAGAAGGGCTGCTGATGGCCCCCGCTTACGGAATCCCGCGCCTGCTTGCACGCAATCGATTGACGTATGCCGACGTCGATCTGTGGGAAATCCACGAAGCGTTTGCCGCGCAGGTGCTGGCTCACATCATGGCGCTCGACAGCGGCGACTTTCTCGTTCACAAGGCCGGCGTGACGGACACGCTTGGCACAGTTCCGCGGGAACGGATCAACCCCAATGGCGGCAGCATTGCACTTGGCCATCCTTTCGGAGCAACGGGCGCGCGAATTCTGAGCCAGGCCGTGAAGGAACTTTCCGCCCAGCCAAAGGGGAGGCGCGCGCTTGTCAGCATCTGCGCAGACGGAGGACAGGGAAGCGTTATCCTGCTGGAAGCCGGCTAGGATCCTGGCGGTTCCCTGCAACTTCCGTCGCCCGGCCGCACCGATTACAGGGAGTCACCCATGCGTATGCTCATCGTACTGGTCGCTGGCGCTCTCCTGCTTCCGACCGCGCTGGCACAGACCGGCGACAAGACTTCGTCGCCCGTCGGGCTTTGGAAGTCCCTGGACGACAAGACGGGCCAGCCGCGCGGGATCGTGCGCGTCTATGAGTCGGATGGCCGGTTTTTCGCGCGTATCGAACGAAGCCTCATTTCGGGCGAGGAGGGCCGCAAGTGTTCAGCCTGTACCGACGAGCGCAAAGACCAGCCCTTGATCGGTCTCGTGTTCATGCGAAACGTCACGCTCAACAACGGCGTTTACAGCGGCGGTGACATCCTGGACCCGAACACTGGCGCGGTTTACCGCTGCAACTTCAAGGTCGAAGAGGGCGGCACGATACTGTCGGTGCGCGGCTACCTTGGAGTCTCGCTGTTCGGCAGGACACAGAGATGGCTGCGCGAGCCTGATTGATTAACGTTGCTCTTGTGGGCCCGCGCCACTAGCGCTGCTGAACAGGATCGTAATTTCTCGGGAAGACGATGCGGAGCGTCGTGCCTTGGCCCGGTATGGAGTCCATTTCCATGGTCGCGTCGAGCAACTCGCAAAGACGCTTGACGATGGATAGACCGATGCCTTCACCTGGCTCTTGATGCACCAGCTGGGCGTCCACCGATGGAGTGGTCTCTTGCAAAGGTTCGTCCGACGCTGGCTTCACACCCGTGCGCGCGGTTTCGTTGACCTGGCGTGCCTCTTCAGTGGCTTCCTCCAATGCTCCGGCCATAGGAGCACCGGGTCCACTATGAAAACCCGGACCCGTGTCAGTAACGCAGAGCATCCAGCGGTGTGAATCGTTTTGCCGGCTGTCTCCCCAACTCAGCGTAACGCCGCCCCGAGACGTGTACTTCAATCCATTGAGCACCAGGTTTTGGGCGATACGCTCGATTTTCGGGGAGTCGCCCTCAACCGGCAGCGTGTCCGGTCCCTCAACCTTCAAGAAGAGGCTGCGTCCTTCCGCCACAGGTTGCATTCGTTCGCACATTTCGCGCAATACCCTTGCCGCATCGAAGCTCTTCACATTCCGATGTTCATGTCCCGCTTGCAGGCGTGCCAGGTCCATCACGTCTTCGAGCAGCGAATGCAAGGAAGAAACGTTCGTTTGCAATAGGCGAAGAAATTTGTCCCGCGAAGGTGTCGGCGCGCTTGGCAAGGCCAGGCCAGCGGTGACATTCATCACAACACCCACGTTGCCGCGCAAGTCGTGGGCGGCCTGTCGCCATAGCTCCGCACGGCTGCGCTCGAGTTCCCGCAGTTGCTCCATCGCTTTCGCCAGATCAGCAACGTGCCCCTTGGCTTCGATCTGCTGTAGCTGGAAATATTTCGCCACGCTCTCGCTGACCGATTCCGTGCACAATTCCGCCCATGCCCGACGCGCGGTAGCCATCACACGGGGATCAACTTGCGGATGAGAGGATGAGTAGCCCTCCAATTCGTCCGCCATGCACAATTGCAATCGGGCCCACTCACGGGTCACTTCGCGGAGATCGTAGCCTTGCTGCCAGCGCTGCAAGCCATGCGCGGAAGCGTCCCCTTTGTCCTCTTCCTTGCCCGCGACGGTCTCCCCGACCGTGAGCAATCGTAGTCTCCTCCCGTAGGCGTCCAGCAAGGCCGGAATGTGATCATCCAGCTGCGCGCGCGGGAGAGAAGCGCCGGTATTCATTTCCGGATCGCGATCTATGGCCTTTCGCCATGCGCGCAGGACAGCCTCCTGCCGCTGCTCCAGATACGAAGCAAGGACCGACAACTGTTCAGCAATAGTGTGCGCAGAATCCATATTTCAACCCACAAAGAGCCGCGTGCGTGTACCGGTGGGGATTTCGAAAAACGTGGGGAAATCGAAAAGCGCCGGCGCCGCCGCAATTTTAATGCAGCGACGCAGGATTCCCTTTTCCGCAGGAGGAACTTTTCCCGTTCGTCGACCTTGTTTTCATCGCTTCATGCCCATCGCGCAGCCACTGGCGCCCCGACCCGAAGTTGTAGCCCGGAGAGGTCGAGGAGCGGCGTCAGCAGTTCATTGTCCAGGCGTGAACCGCACCAGCTCCGAAGTCGTCAATGTGCGTCCATTCGAGGCGGGGTTGCTCCGGTTAAACGTCGTGGTCTCAAGGATTTCCTTGCCGATCCACTTCACTTCGGGACAATGAACTGCCACTTGTCGCCGACGACGATCTTCGGCTTGTCGGCTGAAGGCGAGACCGCCCACGCAGTTACGCACACGAGGCCAGCCATCGCGGCCAGCAGGCACTTTGCACGAGTTCTGTTCATGTTCGCACCCTCCTACGTCTAATTATTCGGCTCTCGTTGGACTCCCCACTTCTCTATCATCCGCCCCTGCTGTGTCGCCCCTGGATCCGGTCTCGGAGTCCAATAGGGGGGACGAATTGGCGGATGGATTAGTAGAAAAACACTTAAGTAAGTGAGATTTCTCAGTTGCTTGGCGGATGGGGTGGGATTCGAACCCACGAAGGACTTGCGCCCTTGCCGGATTTCAAGTCCGGTGCATTCGACCACTCTGCCACCCATCCCGGGAGCGCCCGGAACGTCGCGCCGGGCGCGTCTATTGGGCCGGGCCGCTCTGAAACGACAAAAACCCACCCAAGCGTCCCTAAGCGGCTTGAAACGGCCCAAAGGCGGTCAAATCTTAGCACTGCGAGTGCTGGCCCCAGCCGGCCGGAGCGCCGTAGCGATGAAACCTTGCGCCTTTCTGTTAGTCTAAGAACCTGTCAGGCCCGTTCGGGCCGTTAGTGGAGGCACCATGGATCCGAAATTTGAACCGGTGATGTCAGGGCAAGCCCCCCGCCGTCCGGGCAATCCGGCGTTTGGCGGAGTCGTCGCGCCGCCGGTTTCGCAGAACAACGTGCTGCGCAATACCTATTGGCTGCTGGCGTTGTCGATGCTGCCAACGGTCGCGGGAGCGTTTGTCGGCGCCCAGCTCAATTTCTACGCGCAGTTCGCGGCGCATCCGATTGCTACGCCGCTGCTCATGTTCGGCGCGATGCTGGGCATGCTCTTTGTGGTCACGCGGCTGCGCAACAGCGCGTGGGGCGTGGTCGCGCTGTTCGGGTTCACGTTCGTCGCCGGCATGATGCTGACACCCATCCTTACCGTCGCGGCCGGTTTCAGCAACGGGTGGCAGCTGGTGGGTCTTGCAGGCGTGATGACCGCGGCAATCTTCTTCACGATGGCGACGATCGCCACGGTAAGCAAGCGCGATTTCTCGTCGATGGGCAAGTTCCTGATGGTCGGCACAGTCGTGCTGATCGTGGCCGGCATCGCCAACCTGTTTTTCCAGATCCCGGCGCTCTCGGTAACGCTGTCGGCGGTCACCGTGCTGATTTTCTCCGCCTGGCTGCTGCATGACCTGAGCAACCTGGTTCGCGGAGGCGAGACCAACTACATCATGGCGACGATGAATTTGTTCCTGAACCTGTTCAACATCTTCATCAGCCTGCTCAACCTGCTGCTCGCGTTCACCGGGCAACGCGACTGAAACGATAACCGGCAGTACCTTCAGGGCGCCTTTTCGGCGCCCTGTTTTTTTGTCCGCGGCCGTTGCTTGCGCCTCGCGAGCGATCCTCCCAGTGCGCACGCAGGGGCACTCAGTTCGCGCGTCATTTCACGCTTATCTTACAAACAGCGCGATGGATTCCACGTGCGCGGTATGCGGGAACATGTTGACCACGCCCGCGGCCGCGCAACGGTAGCCTCGTTCATGCACAAGCACTTCCGCGTCGCGCGCGAGCGTCGCCGGATTGCACGAGACGTAGACGATACGCGCAAGTCCGCCGTCCTCATCGCTCCGCGGGAGCGCCTTCACCACCGAGATGGCGCCTTCGCGGGGCGGATCGATCAGGACCCGGTCGAGCCGACCCAGGCCGGCGATGCTCTCGGGGGTCGCCTCGAACAGGTTAGCCACGACGAAGTGCGTGCGATCTGCCAGACCGTTATGGCGGGCATTGGCTTCGGCGCGTTGCACGAGCGCCGCGCTGCCTTCGATCCCGACGACGTTCGCCCCCGAGCGGGCGATGGGCAACGTGAAGTTACCCAGGCCACAGAAGAAATCGGCGATGCGGTCAGTCGGCTGCGCGTCGAGCAATGCCAGCGCCCGCCTCACCAGCACCCTGTTGATTGCGCTATTCACCTGGGTGAAATCGGTTGGCGCGAACGGCATCGCGATACCGAACTCGGGCAACAGGTAGCGCAACGAGGCACCGGGAGGGTGGAAGGGGACCACCGTCGCCGGGCCGCCGGTTTGCAGCCAGAACGCGATCCCGTGGCGGTCGGCGAAGTCGCGCAGCTTCTGCTCGTCATCCGGCGTAAGCGGTGCAAGTATGCGCAACACCAGTACGTACTCGAGCGCGACGGCGACGCCTTCGGGGCGCTCTCCAACAGCGAGTTCGATCTGCGGCAGCCGGTCGTAAATGGACAGCGAGGCGACCAGCAGGCGGAGCGGCAGCAGCAGGTCTGAAATTTTCCGCGGCAGCACGTGGCATTCGCTCATGTCCGCGACAAAGCTCGACTTGCGTTCGTGAAAGCCGACCAGCACCACGCCCTTCTTGGCCACGTGCCGCACCGTGAGTCTGGCGCGGTACCGATAGCCCCACGCTGGTCCTTCGATCGGCGGCAACATTCGCTCGGGGCGCACGCGACCGATCCGCGCCAGCGCCTCTTCCAGCGCGCGCTGCTTGGCGGCAACTTGCAGCGACGGGTGCGCGTGCTGCAGCGTGCAGCCGCCGCAAACGCCAAAATGCGGACAGCGCGGCGTTACGCGGGACGCGTTGGCTTTGACGACGGTTGTCGCGCGGGCGACCTCGAAGGTTGGCTTCACGCGCGCCGAAATCGCGTTAACGCGTTCGCCGGGCAGGGCGCCTTCGACAAAAATGGCCTTGCCGTCCATGCGCGCGACGCCGCGACCTTCCTGGTCCAGCGATTCAATCGCGAGAAGGGTGGACGTGGTGATTGCGGAGGCGACGGCCATGAGGTTTTGGCGCGGAAGGAATGCAAATTCGGCGAAAGGCCGCGAATTGTACCGGTACGGACAGGAAACGAACGGTCACTCCGGTAAAATCCCGCCCATGAAGCTCCTCGCATTCGACACGTCGACGAACTGGCTATCCGTCGCCTGCGGTCAAGGCGACGCGTGGTGCACTCGGGGCGAACCCGCGGGGCAGAGCCATTCGGAACGGCTGCTGCCACTGGTCACGGAGGTGCTCGCGGAGGCGGGCTGGTCGCTGCACGCGCTGGACGGCATTGCGTTTGGCGCCGGACCCGGCGCATTTACCGGTGTGCGCATCGCCTGTGGTGTCGCGCAAGGGTTGGCGCTGGGTGCCGGCCTGCCCCTTGTGCCGGTGCCGACGCTCGAAGCGATGGCGCAAATGGCATGGCGAACGCATTCAGAAAGCCGGGTGTTCGCTTGTCTCGACGCAAGGATGCGCGAAGTCTATGTCGCTGCCTATGTGCGTGAAGATGGCCGTTGGCGGGAGACTCTCGCACCCGCAGTGATGAAACCCGCCGAAGTGTCGCTGCCGGCCGATGGCGGTGCCGCTTGGTTCGGCGCCGGCGGAGGCTTTGCCGCCTATCCCGATCTTGCGCCGCGCCTGTCGATGGCGCGCTTCGACAGTGGCACGGTGCCGGACGCGCGGGCGATCGGCGAACTGGCGCAACCGCGGCTCACCTCGGGCGAAGGGGTCGCCGCTGCGCATGCGCTGCCGCTGTACGTCCGGCATCGTGTCGCGCTCACCACCGTGGAACGCACGGCTGGCGCCACGCTCTGATCGCAAGCCGACCGATGGCCACCGTTCCGCCTGCATTGAATTCCGTGGCGCCCCGCGTCGCCCCCATCGCGTCCACGTTGTGGCGCCCGCTGGCGACCGCCGACATCGTCTACGTCGCGGCGCTCGAGGCCCACATTCATGCGGCGCCGTGGACGACGGAGAATTTCCGCGAGGCGCTCGCGGCCGGTTACAGCGCGCGCGTAGGCGAGAGGGAAGGGCGCATCGTCGCCTACGGCGTGCTGATGCTGGCGCCCGGCGAGGCGCAGCTCCTGAACCTGTCGGTGGTGCCCGATGCGCGTCGCTGTGGCCTCGGCCGTGAACTCCTGGTCCAGTTCCTGGACGACGCTCGCAGGCTCGGGGCCGAACAGGTCTTCCTGGAAGTGAGGGAATCGAACAAACCCGCCATTGCACTGTATGAGCGCGTCGGATTCCAGTCCGTCGCTCGGCGCGAATCCTATTACCCGGCGGCGAGCCCCGGCGCGCCCCGCGAAGATGCGCTGGTCATGCGGCGCGCGTCGAGCGAGATCTAGTGGCGACGCGCGAAGATATTCTGGTCGAGCTCGGATTGACGCCGACCTGGCGTCTTCGCGGTGAAGGCAATGTGACTTTGCCTCCGATCGTGACGGAAGAAGGCCCCCTGTCGCGCCCGATCGCTAAATTCGCGTCAGCGGTCGCGACGCGTGAATCATCGTCGCCTTCGGAGTTTCCAACAGACGTTGGCGCGCGCGACGCGACGCGCGACGCGCGGATCGCCGCGCTGTCATGGAACGAATTTGCCGCCGATGTCGATGCATGCACTGCCTGCGGTCTGTGCAAGTCGCGCAACAAGTCGGTGCCCGGCGTGGGCGACGTCAATGCCGAATGGCTGTTTGTCGGCGAGGCGCCGGGAGCGGACGAAGATGCGCGCGGCGAGCCCTTTGTCGGGCAGGCAGGACGCTTGCTCGACAACATGCTGGCCGCGCTGGGCATGGCACGAGGACGCAACGTCTACATCGCCAATGTCCTAAAATGCCGGCCGCCCAACAATCGCACGCCGGAGCCGCGAGAGTCCGATGCATGCCGGCCGTATCTGGAACGCCAGGTCGCGCTGATCAGGCCGAAACTCATCGTTGCATTGGGGAAGAGCGCCGCGTCGCTCTTGCTCGGCACCGACGCAACCATCGCAAGCTTGCGCGGCCGCGTGCATCGCTATCGCGGCGTGTCGCTGATCGTGACGTACCATCCTGCCTACCTGCTGCGCAATCTGCCCGACAAGGCCAAGACTTGGGAAGACATGCTGCTTGCGCGCAGAACGATTGCCGCGGGGAGCCACGACGCCGAGGCAGCGGTGTCGCCAACGCAATGAGCCACTTGCGCCCGCGCCCGTCTCCCCCCATATTGGAGGCTGCGGGCACAGCGTCCGTCGAGAGTTCATTCTTGCCGCTTGCCATTTGTCCGGAGGGAACATGTTGAGAAAAATCGCCGTCCTTTGTGCCGCTGTCGTCGCCATGACGTTGGCCGGCTGTGGATATAACGATCTGCAGCGGCAGGACGAAGGAATCAAGGCCGCGTGGTCCGAGGTTCTGAACCAATACCAGCGCCGCGCTGATCTCGTTCCCAATCTGGTGAATACCGTCAAAGGCTATGCTGCGCAGGAGCAGACGGTGCTGACGGAAGTGACCAATGCGCGGGCGAACGTCGGCGCGATCAAGGCCACGCCCGAACTCATCAACGATCCCGTGGCGTTCCAGAAGTTCATCGCCGCGCAGAGCCAGTTGACCGGTGCGTTGTCGCGACTGCTCGTCGTGTCGGAAAACTATCCGCAATTGAAGTCGGACGCGCTGTTCCGCGACCTACAATCGCAACTCGAAGGAACGGAAAACCGCATCACCGTTGCGCGCAAGCGGTACATCGACACCGTGCAGGCGTTCAACACGACGGTGCGCTCGTTCCCGACCAACCTCACCGCAATGTTGTTCAAGATGGACGTCAAGCCCAACTTCGCGGTGGAGAACGAGGCGGCCATCAGCGCACCGCCGAAGGTCGATTTTGGCAAAGGCGGGGCAGCCGCACCTGTGGTGCCCGCTCCCGCACCCGCGGAACCTGCGAAGAAGGCTCCTTGATCGTTCTGCCACGCGCGGCCTTCGCAGGCTGCGCGTGGCGATTCATGCCGTCGCATCCTCGTCCTAAGCGTGGCGACTGATTGGCGATGTCCCAGGTCTTCCCTACCTCCCGATTCCTAGCGTCGCATGCGTGGGCGCTGGTGCTGTTGTTGCTGGCGCTGGCGCTCCGGCCCGAAGCGTCGCTGGCGGCCGACGACCTGGTCAAGATTCCGACGCTGAGCGCGCGAGTGACGGACCTCACCGGTACGCTGTCGACCGCCGAGCGGCAGGCATTGGAAGACAAGCTTGCCGCGTGGGAGACCCAGACCGGCAATCAACTGGCAGTGCTGATGGTGCCCTCGACGCAGCCTGAAGCCATTGCGTCGTACTCGATCCGGGTGGCCGAGGCGTGGAAGATCGGTCGCAAGGGCAAGGACAACGGCGCAATATTTCTTGTCGCCAAGAACGACCGCAAGAACCGCATCGAAGTGGGCTATGGTCTGGAAGGTGTGCTCACGGACGTCACGTCCCGGCGCATCCTTGCCGAAAGCGTCGCGCCTTTCTTCCGCAATAGCCAGTTCGCTGAAGGGCTCAATGCCGGTGTCGACCGGATCATCGACGTCGTGAACAAAGGTGAGCCGCTGGCCGATTCCCCCGCGGTCCAAACCCCGCAACGACGGTCGGGGGGCGGCATTCCCTTCGAAATGATTTTCATCGTGCTGTTCGTCGTCGTGCCGGTCCTGGGCGGCATCCTGCGCCGCATGTTCGGCAGAGCGGTCGGTTCCACCGTTGGCGCGGGAATCATTGGCGGGGCGGCGTGGTTTCTCGCGGGGTCAATGATCATCGCGCTGATCGCAGCCGTGGTCGCGTTCATCGTGATGATCACGTTCGGGATGGGGTCAGGTCTCGTCGGCCGCGGTGGCGGCGTGTTCATTCCGGGTGGTGGCGGAGGCGGTGGCGGATTCGGCGGCGGCGGCGGCGGATTTTCGGGCGGTGGCGGCGGCTTCGGCGGTGGCGGGGCTTCGGGAGACTGGTGATGTCCGGAACCATGGCACGCTATTGGCAGCATTTCGTCACCGACCGCGGCGACGTGCATCGCGCATTCCCCCAAAGCGAACTCGATCGCATCCAGGGAGTCATTGCCGAAGGCGAATCGCAGCATTCGGGGCAGGTATGTTTCGCCGTCGAGGCGTCGCTGCCGCTGCCTCGGCTGTGGCATCGTCTAAAGCCCCGCCAGCGCGCGCTGGAAGTGTTCGGCTTGTTGCGCGTCTGGGATACCGAGGCCAACGACGGCGTGCTGCTCTATGTGCTGCTGGCCGATCGCGCGGTGGAGATCGTCGCTGATCGCGGAATCCACGCGCGGGTCGGTGATGCCGCGTGGCAGGCGATCTGCCGCAAGATCGAGGCGTCGTTCCGCAAGGGGTGCTTTGCCGAGGGCGTGGAACACGGCATCAACGAGATCTCGGCGCTGCTTGCACTGCATTCGCCGCGCACCGGACCCGGGCGCAACGAAATTCCCGACGCGCCGGTTGTCCTGTAGCTAGTGTCTGTGATGGTCGCCGTCGTCGGCGATCAGGTGCAGCGAATCACCCTTGCTCTGGTTGTACTGATGCCGCCACATCACGAGCAGCATCGCGCCCGACATGCACAGGCCGAACAGCACCACGGCACGATTGACGGAAATCCCCTGGCTGATCATGACGGCGTACAGTCCGACCATTACCAGGATGCCGATGTTCTCATTGAAATTCTGGACGGCGATCGAATGCCCGGCGCCCATCAGAACGTGGCCGCGATGCTGCAGCAACGCGTTCATCGGCACCACGAAGAATCCGGCGCATGCGCCGATGATGATCATCAGCACCACCGCGACCGGCAGCGACGTGACAAAAATCATGGTGATCACCACCAGTCCCATCGCAGTGCCGATCGGCAGCACGTTGACCGCATTGCGAAGCGATACGAAGCGCGCCGCGAGGACCGCGCCGAGTGCAATGCCCACTGCCACGACGCCCTGCAGGTATGACGCCTGCGACAGGTCGTAGCCCAGCGCCTTGGCTGCCCAGGCCAACACGATGAACTTGAGCGTCGCACCCGCGCCCCAGAACAGCGTGGTCGTCGCGAGCGAAATCTGACCCAGCTTGTCCCGCCACAACAGCGATACGCAGTGCGCGAATTCCCGGACCAGGTAGAACGGATTCTTGCTCGGGATCCGGTGGTCGACGCCCGTATCCGGGATGTACCAGTTGATGATGGCGGCGATGAGATACAGGAAGGCGATCACGCTGATGGCGGCTTCGGGCGGCGTATCGATGCCGGTATCGATGACGGGCAGGTTGAAACCCATCAGCACCGTCGACACGTTGTTGCTCACCAGCAATCCGCCGAGCAGCACGCCCAGGATGATCGAGCCGACCGTGGTGCCCTCGATCCAGCCGTTGGCGATCACCAGCTGGGACGGCGGCAGGAGTTCGGTGAGGATGCCGTACTTCGCCGGAGAATAGGCGGCCGCGCCGAAACCGACTACCGCGTAGGCCAAAAGCGGATGCACCGAAAACAACATGAGAATGCAGCCAACCACCTTGATCGCGTTGGTGATCAGCATTACCTGTCCCTTGGGCATCGAATCGGCGAACGCGCCGACCAGCGGCGCAAGCACGACATAGGACACCACGAAGCTCTGCTGCAGCGAAGGCTGCATCCAGTCCGGCTCCCGCAATTCCTGGAGAAGTCGGATGGCCGCGATGAGCAGCGCGTTATCGGCGAGCGAGCTGAAAAACTGCGCCGCCATGATCGTGTAAAAGCCGGCCTTCATTTCCTCGAATGGCACTCTTCATGCGCCGGAACGGGCTCTCCCCCGTTTGCAACGTCCGCGGCGCGTGCTCGGGTTGTCGCTGGCTGGCGCTTGTTGGTCAAGCTGGATGGTTATAATGGCCGCAACAGCGCGGCCTGCGTTTTATACCATGTTTGCCCCGTGCACCTGTCCTGCGGGGCGTAAGTCCATATTCGGCGCCGGCTCCTGTTTCCAAAAGTCGACACTTTTCCCGGCACGCATCGTTCCCACCGCATGGCCCGCCCGCTGTACGCACAGATCAACCTGACCGCGATGCGCGAAAACCTCGCATGCGTGCGCGCAAAAGCGCCCGGCGCGCAGGTACTGGCTGTCGTGAAGGCAAATGCCTATGGCCATGGCCTAACGCGGGTCCTGCCTGCGCTGGAAGATGCCGATGGCCTGGCGCTGGTCGAGCTCGACTGGGCTGTCGGCCTGCGCGAGCAGCGTTACATGCGCCGCATACTGCTGCTCGAGGGCTTCTTCGCGGAAGGCGAACTCACCGAGATTGCACAACGCCGCCTGGCGATTGTGGTGCACGACAGGGAACAAGTGAACATGTTGGAGGCTGCAACGCTCTCGCGGCCGCTGGAAGTGTTCGTCAAGGTCAATACCGGCATGAACCGCCTGGGATTCCGCCCGGCCGAAGTCGCCGGAGTGTGTGAGCGATTGGCGTCGGCACCCGCAGTGGCAGCGCTGCGGCTCATGATGCACTTCTCGCGCGCGGACGAGGAGGACGGCATTGCCGAGCCTCTCGCGCAATTCGAGATCGCGTGCCGGGGCCTGCCCTATCCTCGCTCAGTCGCCAATTCCGCCGGCATCATCCGCTTTGCGGAAGTCGGCGGCGATTTTGTGCGTCCCGGCATCATGCTCTATGGCGCGACGCCGTTGCCCTATGACACGCCGGAAATGCTCGGCCTCCGGCCGGTGATGACGCTGCGCTCGGAAATCATCGCGGTGCAGGATCTGAAAGCCAACGAAAGCGTCGGCTACGGTTCGCAGTACACGGCCTCGCGCGCCCATCGGATCGGCGTCGTCGCGTGCGGATACGCGGACGGCTATCCGCGCCATGCGCCCAATGGCACGCCGGTGCTGGTGCTGGGCACCAAGGTGCGGCTGGCGGGAAGGGTGTCGATGGACATGATCACCGTCGACCTGACCGACGTCCCCGACGCGCGCATCGGCAGTCCCGTGGTGCTATGGGGAGAGGGGTTGCCGGTCGACGACGTCGCCGCCGCGGCGTCCACCGTTGGATACGAATTGCTGTGCGCAGTGGCGCCGAGGGTGCCGTTCGTGACCAGCCAGCTCGGCAGCATCGACCTCGACCTTTGATAATCTGCGCCCAGGCAACGTCGGAGAAGCCATCGTGTATATCGTCGTGACCGGTGCCGCGGGATTCATCGGGTCCAACCTGGTCCGCGCGCTCAATGCGCGTGGCGAGTCCGACATCATCGCGGTCGACAATCTGCGCGACGCCGACAAGTTCCGAAACCTGGCCGACTGCGACATTGCGGACTATCTCGACCAGGACGAGTTCATTGCGCGCGTTGCGTCCGGCGATTTCGAGGACGACATTGCCGCCGTGCTGCATCAGGGCGCATGCGCGGACACGATGGAAGCCGACGGGCGCTTCATGTTGCGCAACAACTATCGCTACTCGGTGACGCTGCTCGACCATTGCCAGAACAACGACGTCCCGTTCCTGTATGCATCGAGCGCGTCCGTCTACGGGTCGGGAAAGTCGTTCAGCGAAGATCGCGCCAACGAAGCGCCGCTCAACGTGTACGGATATTCGAAGTTCCTGTTCGACCAGTACGTGAGGCGCGTGCTTCCGGAACGCACGTCGCAGGTTGCGGGTTTCCGCTATTTCAACGTCTACGGCCCGCGCGAGGCGCACAAGGGCGCGATGGCCTCCGTCGCATTCCATCTCTACGGCCAATACCGCAAAGGCGGGCGGGTTCGCCTGTTTGAAGGCTCGGACGGCTATGCGGCCGGAGAGCAGCGTCGCGACTTCGTGTTCGTCGACGATGTGGTCGCCGTCAATCTCGATTTTCTGGACCACCCTGAACGTTCGGGGATTTTCAATCTGGGAACCGGCGTGGCCGCCACGTTCAACGACGTCGCCGTCGCCACTGTCAATGCATGCCGGGCGGGCGATGGACTGGCGCCGCTGACGCTACCCGAACTCATGCATCAGGGCGCCCTCGAGTACATCCCGTTTCCGCCCCTGCTCGTCGGCAAGTACCAGAGTTTCACGCAGGCGGACCTGTCGGCGTTGCGCGCCGCGGGGTATCGGGCACCGATGACGCCGGTGGCGCAGGGTGTCGCGCGTTACGTCGAAAGTCTGATTTCGGAAGACGCCGCAGCCTCCTAACGTGGGCGAACGTCGTTGGCGGTCCGGGCGGTTCGAATGTCCGCCGGCCGGCGACGCACCTTCTCAACCACGCAAGGAGATCATCATGCAACGCACGTTCATGGCGCTGGCTCTGGCTGTTCTCGCGCAACTGGCGGTTCCGGCTTACGCCACCGTCAACATCAACACCGCTACGCTGGACGAGTTCGTCGCGCTGCACAAGGGCCTCGGGCCCGCCAAGGCGCAGGCGATCATCGACTATCGCAAAGCCAACGGACCGTTCAAGTCCGTGGACGACTTGAAACACGTCAAGGGAATCGGCGCCAAGCGGCTGGAGAAGGTGCGTGCCGAACTCACTGTCGGCCCAACGACCAAGGTCGCCGCGGCCGGTACCGTCAAGGGTGATGCCAAGCCGGGCGCCGTGGCGACAGTTTCGGCAACCAAGGGAGAAATTCGTCCCGCGAGCGATAACGGCAAGAAGTAGCCGAAACACCAAAGCCTTCGTCGCTCAAGTCCCCGGTTTGGGACAGGGAAGGCCGGCGTCCGGCCTCCCCGGCGGCGAGGCACTTTTGCCTTGCCCGGCAAAGGGTCAACCCGTAGTATGCGTGGCGCGTTAATGCCTCGCCGCTCGATTTTTGAAATGAGCGGGGTGTAACGACCATTGACTCTCGGGGGACCTTTAGATGAAACGCTTTTTGCTCGCACTGGTGCTGCTCGTTCTATCGAGCATCGCTCTCGCGGCCGTGAATATCAATACGGCGACGAAGGAAGAACTTGACGCATTGCCGGGCATCGGCCCCGTCAAGGCACAGGCCATCGTCGACTACCGCAAGGCCAACGGACCGTTCAAATCGGTGGACGATCTCAAGAAGGTGAACGGCATTGGTGACGCCACGCTCGAGAAAATGAAGCAGAGCGGTGTGTCATTGACCGGCGCGACATCGCTACCGGCCGCCACGACACCTGCGGCCAAGACCGCCGCACCGGCTGCCGCGGCCGCGCCTGCCGCTGCACCGGCACCCGCGCCGACGCCTGCTGCTCCCGCGGCCAAAGCATCTGCGCCCGCACCGGCCCCCGCGGCGACACCTGCTCCCGTAGCGGCACCCGCTCCCGCAGCGACACCGGCCCCGGCCGCAAAGGCAGCTGCGCCCGCCGTCGCTCCGGCGCCGGCCGCAAAGGCGGCTGCGCCCGCGACCGCCCCGGCCCCGGCGCCCACAAAGGCGGCGCCCGCAGCCGCTGCAACGCCCGCCGCTGCTGCGCCGATGAAGGCGGACGCCAAGGCGGCGAAGGAAGCCAAGCCAGCCAAGGCCGATAAGGCTGCGGCCAAGGAAGACAAGCCGGCCAAGGCAGCCGACAAGGCAGCGGCGGACAAGGATGCCAAGGCCAAGGCGAAAGCCGACAAGGCAGCGGCGGACAAGGAAGCCAAGGCGGCGGCTGACAAGACAAAGGCGGACAAGGCAGCGGCGGACAAGGAAGCCAAAGCCAAGGCTAAGGCGGACAAGGAAGCCAAGGCCAAGGCAGACAAGGAAGCCAAGGCAAAGGCCAAGGCCGACAAGGAAGCCGCGCCGAAGAAGTAGTCGCGTTCGATCGGCTCGATGTGAGCCACAGCATCGACACAGACCCCGCCCGAGTGGCGGGGTTTTTGTTCGCCGTCAATGCGAACGAAATCATCAAAGACCTGCTCGAGTTCGTGCGGGCTCGACGACCCCGGCACGAAGCGTTCGTTACAATGGACAACGAGTCAGCCGTTTCAATCCACCCATCCCAAGTCGACTTCCGCATTCAACCATGGGCATCCCCGGTACATATCCCACACTCGCCGATGCCGTCGGCAAGACGCCGCTCGTTCGGCTGCAACGCCTACCTGGGACGACCACGAACGTGATTCTGGGCAAGCTCGAAGGCAACAATCCTGCCGGTTCGGTGAAAGACCGTCCGGCGTTGTCGATGATCGTCGAAGCTGAACGGCGCGGCGACATCCGGCCCGGCGACACGCTGATCGAGGCAACGTCGGGCAACACCGGCATCGCGCTTGCAATGGTCGCGGCAATCAAGGGATACAGGATGATCCTGGTCATGCCCGACAACCAATCGCTGGAACGCGTGCAGACGATGCGCGCCTATGGCGCGGAATTGATCCAGGTCACCAAGGCGGCAGGCATGGAAGGCGCCCGCGACCTCGCCCAGCGGATGGTGGCCGAAGGCAAGGGACACATCCTCGACCAGTTCGCGAATCCCGACAATCCGCTCGCGCATTACCGCACCACGGGACCCGGAGATCTGGGAAGACACCGGCGGGCGCATCACGCACTTCGTTTCGGCCATGGGCACCACGGGCACGATCATGGGCGTGTCGAGATTCCTGAAGGAAAAAAATCCGATGGTCACCATCGTCGGTGCGCAGCCGGCTGAAGGGGCGTCAATCCCGGGAATCCGCAAATGGCCGGTGGAATACCTGCCAAGGATCTTCGACGGCAAGCGCGTCGACCGCACGGAATCGGTCACGCAGGGCGAAGCGGAAGAAACGGCGCGCCTGCTGGCGCGCGACGAGGGCATCTTCGGCGGTGTCTCGGCCGGCGGCGCGTGCGCCGTGGCGTTGCGCATTTCGCGCGAAGTCCGCGACGCAACGATCGTCTTTGTCGTGTGCGACCGCGGCGACCGCTACCTTTCGACGGGCGTGTTTCCCGCATGACGCCCGTCCTGGTCTTCGACATCGAGACAGTGCCCGATGTTGCCGGCATCCGGCGCATCAACGATCTTCCGGCGGACCTGCCTGATGCGGCGGTCATGGACTGGTTCAACCAGAAGCGGCGCGCTGCCACCGGCACCGAGTTCGCGCCGCATTACCTGCAGCAGGTCGTGGCAATTGCATGCGCGTTGCGACACAAGGACGACCTGAAGATCTGGTCCGTCGGCGATATCGACGACCCGGAGCCGGAACTGATTCGCCGGTTCTTCGGCGGCATCGAGCAGCTCACGCCGCAGCTCGTGTCATGGAACGGTGGGGGTTTCGATCTCCCTGTGCTCAACCATCGTGCGCTGATCCATGGCGTGGTCGCGGAGAAATACTGGGACTGGGGCGACCAGGATCGCGAGTTCAAGTGGAACAGCTACCTCGGCCGCTACCACACGCGCCATCTGGATCTCATGGACGTGCTTGCAATGTACCAACCGCGCGCGAATGCGGGACTCGATGCGATGGCCCGCCTATGCGGATTTCCCGGCAAGCTCGGCATGGACGGCAGCCAGGTCGCGTCCGAAGTGGTGGCCGGCAGGCTGGCTGACGTGCGCAACTATTGCGAGTGCGACGTCCTGAACACGTACCTTGTCTACCAGCGCTTTCGCCTGATGCGCGGGGAGTCGAGCGCGGGCGAGTATGCGAAGGAAATCGCGTTGGCAAGGGAACGCACGACGGCGTCGACGGCGCCGCACTGGCAGGCTTTCATGGCTGCGTGGGACGCGAGCTAGCAGCCCCGTGTGTCAGGTTTTCAGGAACGGCACCTGCGCGAATCGTCCACCGAGCGCTGCCTGCGAATCGACACCCCACCACTTGTCCAATACGGTGGCGTAAGCGCCGCGAAAATCGAGTGCGAAGGCAGGATTGCCGTCAACCGACAGGCGGGACAGATCAGGCGCGGCGCCATACATTCCGCCCGCGATGCGTCCCCCCAGCGCGAAGTGAACGTTGGCCGTGCCGTGGTCGGTGCCGCCGGAAATGTTCTCCTTCGGCCGGCGTCCGAATTCAGCGTAGGTGAGCACAATCGTGTCGTTCCACTTGCCCAGTTCGTCAAGCGCACTTTTCAGCGCCACCAATCCTTCTGCGACGTCCTTGAGCAGGCGCGCCTGCGTTCCTGTCTGGTTGGTATGGGTATCGAATCCTGACAGCGTGACCCGCACCACGGCGACGCCGGAAGGATTGGCGATGACCTGGCAGGCAGTGTGGATCGCATTGCCGAAGTTGCCGGTCGGAAACTCGGTCTTGAAGGCGTAACGCGCGTCCAGTCGAGAGGCCGCCTGGACGACATCGGCCTCGACCTTGAGCACATGCGCCAGCGCGGCATTGCCGGTGATGGGCGCAGACTGTGCGAGCTTGGCGCGGCGCAGGAACTGGTCGGTGTTGGTCAGCGCGATTGCACGGGTGCCGCCGCCGGCGAGCGGCCCCAGATCGCTGGAGCCGATGATGACGCCATCGGCGGCAAAGGTGCGCGGCGCGGGTTGCGTCGCGAACGTTCGCGTAAGCCACCCTTCCTGCAGGTATTCGGCGCTCTTCGACGCGGTGTCCCAGATTTCGATGGAACGGAAATGCGAGAGATTGGGCTCGGGATAGCCCACGCCCTGCAGCACGGCCAACTGCCGGTCGCGCCAGAACCCCTGCAGCGGAGCGAGCGCTGGATGCAGTCCCGCGCGGTCCGTCAACTGCACGACGTCATCGCGCCTGATGGCGATCTTCGGGCGCAGCGCGTAGTACGCGTCGTCGACGTAAGGCACCAGCGTGTTGAGGCCGTCGTTGCCTCCTTTCAATTCGACCAGGATCAGCACCCGGTTGTAGCCGGGCCCGGCGGCGTTGGTCCCCGCCACGGCGACGTTCGTCGATCCGAACGTGGCAATGGTCGCGCCCATTGCCTGTGCCAGCGGCAATGCGCCGGCACGGGCAAGAAATTGTCGACGGTCCATGAAGATTTCCTGTTGCGAGGCTGTGCCGTTACTTGAGCTGGTACACGGGGTCTTGCAGCGTGGCGCGCACAAATGCCAGCGCGTCATCGCCGGACGTTGGCGGCGATTGCGGCGGAAGCGCAAGCAGCAACAACTGCGCCGCGCGTTCCTTTTTCTCGGGCGTGTCGCCGGTACGCGCGGCGAGCCAGACGTTGGCATCGAAGTGCAGACGGCGTACGCCATTGTCCACGGCACGCGCGACCCGCAACGCGCGCGCCTTGTCGTCGTTAGGGACGCCCTGCGGTGCCAGCGCCTGCTTGGTCAGACTGACGCGCATGTCGGCGCGATCGTCAGCATTGGGCACCGGCGATGCCATCGCATCACTCATCGCCTGCGGCGCCACTTCGTCGGCGCGCGCAAGGCGGTCGACGAATTGCTTGCGCGCGAGCAGCGTGCTGGCATCGATCCAGACGTTGCCACCGGGCCAGCCCTTGACGTTGGGCGGAGAAAAAAGATTCTGACCCATGCCCGCCGCAGCGATGGCAAATGGCAATCCGGACTCCGGCGAAACTTCCAGTTGGCGCATCGTGCCCACGACGAATTCGACCGGGCTCTTGACCAGTGTGCCGCGATTCGCCTTTGTCCAGAAAGCGGGGCTCGTCAACAGCTCGCGCAGCACCGCCTTGATGTCATAACCCGACGTTCTGAAGACTTGCGCGATGCGTTTGATCTCTCGCGGATCGGGGTCAGGAGACACGAACTCGCGCCAAAGCTTGGTGGTCAGGTACTCCGCCGTCGAGGGTTGCCCCAGCAGGATATCGAGAACCGCGTCACCGTCGAATTTGCCGGCCCGGCCCAGCACGGTCTTGCCGCCGTAGTCATGGATCCCGGGACGGAACATGTAGGTACCGCTCTCGCGGTCGATACTCCAGCCGGTGAACGAGCGTGCCGCTTCTTTGACGTCCTGTTCCGTGTAGTTGCCTTCGCCCAGCGTGAACAGCTCCATCACTTCGCGCGCGAAATTCTCGTTGGGCTGCCCTTTGCGGTTCCTCACGGTGTCGAGGTAAATGAGCATCGCCGGATCCTTGGCGGCCGAGTGCAGCAGGATGCTGAAATTGCCCATCGCGTTAGCGCGAAGCATCACGTTCTGCGCGTACATGAGCCGCGCTGCGCGCACCTTCTGCTGGCTGGACGTAAAGTGGTTGTGCCAGAACAGCGCCATTCGCTCCGTCAGCGGTGATGGCGTCACGTACATCTCCTGTATCCACCAGGCGCGCAATGCGAGGCCGTCGCGCACCTGCTGCTGCTGGTAGGCCTTGCGCACCTCGTCGGAGGCGTCGGGCGGCGGTGCTCGCAGCGGACCCGTATCAGTGGTAAACGCCGGAGGCGGCGTTGCCGCGCCGGTGCCCGATTCGCGCAACAAACGCGCGACGGCATCTTCCCGGGAGAATGCGGCATATTGGCGCACTTCGGCATCGGTCGGGCCGAAGCCCGTGCGCGCGAGCAAATGTCGTGCGTCGTCGTAGCCCATGGGCGCTGATGCGGCCGCCACGGCCAGGCTCGCCGTCCCCACGGCGATCGCCGCCAGCGACAGCAGCGCGGCGCTTCGCAAGGGGATCGCAGGGCGCTTGGGCATGAACGAGTGTCGACTTCGGCAGTGAAGGGGTCTCCCTGCCATCAACGCGGAAGCTTGCGCCTCTGTTGACGCCCGCGGTGCAACGATCTGTAACAGCCTGTTATTGCTGCGGGGCGTGCGCTCTACAGATCGAGCGTCCCGCGGGCGAGTTCGATGACCCGCCCCGACACGAGAATCTGGCGGTCGGCGGTCACTTCAAGACCCAGCCGGCAGGGCTTGCCCACCGCCTCGCCCTGATGGACGGTAAGCCGTTGCGGGAGCGCGCTGCCCGTGGCCAGCAACCAGCCGCCTAGGTTGGCGCACGCGGAACCCGTGCCCGGGTCCTCGATCACCGAGCCATGCTTCGGGAAGAAGAATCGCGCCAGCACGGTTTCGCCTTCGCGCGCAAAAATGTAGGCCATCGCGCGCTGGCCGTTGCTGGCATGGGTGAGTATCGCTTCGGCCCGCGGCGCCGCGCGCCGGACGGCGGCAAACGACACCAACGGTATGACCAGTTGCTCGCTACCGGTGTCAACCCAGAGGGACGGAGAATCCGCGAGGTCCGCGGAGGTCAGGCCGAGCATCGCCGCCATGTCGGCGCGTGGCGCCGTCGCCGCGCGATGCTTGGGCGCATTGGCCTTGAGCGTCCATACGTCGCCGCGGGCGGTGACCGGAATGACGCCCGCCTTCATTTCCAGCGTCACCGAATCGGCCGTCGACCGCAGGTCGCGTACGACGTGGGCGGTACCCAGCGTCGGATGACCCGCAAAAGGCATCTCGAAGCTGGGCGTGAAGATGCGCACCCGTGCCGTTGCGTTCCCCGAGGGAAGAATGAATGTGGTTTCCGACAAATTGAACTGCAACGCGAGCGCCTGCATCGTCGCATCGTCCAGGTCCCGCGCATCCTCGAACACGCACAATGGATTGCCGGCGAGCGGGCTCTCGGCGAAGACGTTGACGATGCGAAAATCGTATTGGCTGGTGCTCATTGGTTTTCACGCAGGAATGGGATTCGTGGAATGGAACCGGGCATTGACCTGCATGTCGACGTCGCGCGCGAGCGCGCGGTAGGCGGCCCCGTCGATGGCGATAGGTGTCACCCGCAGCGCTTCCGCGTGACGCGGAAAGTTGCGTTGCATGGAGCGGCCATAAGTCGGATCGTAGTGCGATTCCAGAAGTTCCTCGATGAGCGTGTCGAACTCTCCTGCGGCCGCCGCGGCGACCCAGCGCTCGATCGTCTTGCGTCCATGCACGGGCACCAGCGGGCTCAGGTTGTCGGCGAGCGATTCCGGGGCCGCGATGTAGTGCGTGTACTCTTCCTTGAGCAGCGCCACGCGCAGTGGTCGGGGCGTGTCGACACGCACGCAATCCGCGGCACGCATAGTGTCGAGGAGCGTGTCCGGAACCTGCACGGTGCCGATCTTGCGACTTTCCGATTCGACGTAGACGGGCCGTTCAGCGTCGAGCGGTTCCAGTGCGGTCAACAGGGCGGTATCGAATGCCTTCTGCGAAGGCTGCGGCTCGCCGGGAAGGTCGCCGAGCAGCGAGCCACGATGCCGCGCGAGCTGCTCGAGGTCCAGCACCTGCGCTCCTTCGGCGCGCAATGCGGCAAGCAGGCGGCTCTTTCCTGACCCGGTCAGCCCGCACACCACTACGTAGCGAAACCGCGCGGGAAACGTTGCCAGCGACGCCACCACGTGCCTGCGCCACGTCTGGTACCCGCCTTCCAGCTGCACCGCGCGCCAGCCGATTTCGTTGAGCACGTGCGTGAGGGAGGCGCTGCGCTTGCCGCCTCGCCAGCAGTAGACAACCGGCGCCCAATCGCGCGGCTTGGCTTGGCAAAGCGTCTCCAGTATGCCGGCAATGTTGCGCGCCACCAGCGCCGCACCGTGCTTGCGCGCCGCAAATGCCGAATCCTGCGCGTGCAGCGTACCCACCACCTTGCGCTCGTCGTCGCCGAGAACAGGGAAATTCAGCGCGCCTGGGAGACGATCGAGGGCGAATTCGGCCGGGCTGCGGACGTCGATCCGGTCCGCATAGGCAGGCAGGGAATCGATCCCGATGCGGGCGCCAGGGACGTGCCTCGGCGTGATCGTTGCAGACGCGTTGCTCATCGTTTCAGCAGCGGCTGCAATGCGGGCCACGCGTTGTCGAGCAATTTCGCCTGTGCCTGCGCCGTCGGATGAATGCGGTCGGGCTGGAACAACGCGAGGTCGTCGCCGAAGCCATCAAAGAATGCCGGCACGATGGCCGTGCGCTTCGCCTTGGCGACGTCGGTGAATATCGCATTGAACTCCCGCGCGTAGGCGGGGCCGTAGTTGGGAGGCACCTGCATGCCGACGATCAACACTTTTGCCCGGGCGGCTTGCGCGGCGGCAACCATCGCCTCAAGGTTGGCGCGCGTGTCGGAAAGCTTGCCCCCGCGCAGAGCATCGTTGCCGCCCAGCTCCAGCACGACGACCGCGGGCTGGTATTCCTTGAGGAACGCCGGCAGCCGTGCGCGTCCACCGGCCGTGGTGTCGCCGCTGACCGAGCCATTCACAACGGCGTAGGTATGGCCTTCGGTCTTCAGACGTTCCGCGAGAAGTGAGACCCAGCCCTTGCCGGGAGGCAATCCGTAGCCCGCGGAGATCGAATCGCCGAACACCAGCACCACAGGCGGCGGACTTGCTGCGGTGGCGGACGATAATGTCCCGACGGCCTGGATCAACAGGACAAGCAACGTTCGGCAAAGCGTGCGTGAAATCATGGCGGGTTGCGAATCACTCAAGTGTCGACGATTGTAACGCGTGGATCAGCGATGACGTCCCGCAAGCTACAATGCCAGCCGTTCCCTATGCACGGGGTCACCGCCTTCAGGCGCTCGACGAGAGGCCGGTACACTTGCAATTCGCAACCACGACCCTCATGTGTTTTCTGAATCTTCCGCAGCGCCGGCAGTTCCCTATCGGTGTCCACAATGCGCGGTGCTTGTGCCGCGGCGAGCAATTCCTACATGCCTGAACCCATCATCCGCGTCGAAGCGCTGACCAAGATCGTTCGGAGCGGCGACGCGCCGCTGACCATCCTCGACGGTGTGAGTTTCGATGTCGATGCAGGGGCATCGATCGCGATCGTCGGCGCGTCGGGCTCTGGAAAGACCACGCTGCTGGGCCTGCTTGCGGGGCTTGACCGGCCGACGTCGGGCGAAGTCCGCATCAACGGCGAAGCGCTGTCGGCGCTCGACGAGGACGCGTTGGCGGCGATGCGCCAGCGACTGCTGGGATTCGTGTTCCAGTCGTTCCAGTTGCTGCCGGCGCTGACTGCACTGGAAAACGTGATGCTCCCGCTCGAACTCGCGGGCACGGATGATGCCGAAGCGCGCGCCCGGACGTGGCTCGAGCGGGTGGGCCTGGCCAAGCGCGTCACCCACTATCCGCGGCAGCTGTCGGGTGGCGAACAGCAACGCGTTGCCATCGCGCGAGCCTTCGCTGGCGAGCCCATGCTGCTGATGGCGGATGAGCCGAGCGGCAACCTCGATGGGGCCACCGGCGTCGAGGTGGCGGACCTCATGTTCCGGCTCAATCGCGAGCATGGCACGACACTGGTGCTGGTCACCCACGATGTGAATCTCGCGGCGCGCTGTGGCCGCAGGCTTTCACTCGCCGCGGGCCGGCTCGTCGGCGATGAGCACAGTGCGGCCGCGCTAGCCGACTGAACCTCTGACGTGAAGACATTGACACTTGCGTTTCGACTCCTGCGCCGCGATTGGCGCGCGGGCGAGCTGCGGGTGCTGATGGCGGCGCTGGTCCTCGCGGTCGGCAGCGTGGGCACGGTCGGATTTTTCGCCGATCGGGTGAAAGGTTCGCTTGTGCAGCAAGCCAATCTTCTGCTGGGCGCCGATGTGATGATCTCGGGCGACCGTCCGTTGCCGCCAAACTATGATGATGACGCGCGCGCGCTTGGCCTTCGCACCACGCCCGTCATCCGCTTCAACAGCATGGTGCAGCCCAACGCGAAGGCCGGTGTGGAGGCGGTTCCCGTCCTTACCGATGTCAAGGCGGTAGGCGCCGGTTATCCGCTGCGCGGCAACATGAAGCTTGCGGACGCCGCGTTGCCCGAAGGCGTCCCTACGCAGCGCATTCCGGCGCGCGGAGAAGTATGGCCCGACGAGCGATTGGCGCAGCGCCTCGATCTTCGCGTCGGCGATCCGCTTGTGGTGGGCGACGCGACGCTGAAGGTCGGCGCTATCCTGCACGAAGAGCCGGAGATTGCGCGGTCGATGATCGCGATGGGACCGAAGCTCATGGTCAATATCGACGATGTGCCGGCGACGAATTTGTTGCAGCCCGGGAATCGCGCCACATGGCGGCTGCTGGTTGCGGATTCCGCCAACCGCGGCACCGTCGACAAATTTCGCGAGACGCTGGCGGCCCAATTGAAGCCGGGGCAACGAATTGAATCCGTGCGCGACCTGCGGCCGGAAGTGCGTCAGGCGCTGGACCGCGCCGAAAAATTTCTGGGTCTGGCCGCGCTGGTGGCCGTGCTGCTGGCGGCCGTCGCGGTGGCACTCGCTGCGTCGCGATACCTGAGGCGTCATCTCGATGCCGCTGCGATGTTTCGCTGCTTCGGCGCAAGCGTGTTGCAGGCGCTCACGCTGTTCTTCGTGCAGTTCCTGGTCCTGGGCGTTGTCGCGAGCGCGGCGGGCGTTGCGGTCGCGCTGATCGGGCAGCAGGTCCTTGTCATGTTGCTGGGGTCGCTGGTCGTTGCCGACCTGGCGCCGCCCGCGTGGACGCCGGGCATCGCGGCATTCGGTGCAGGCTTGCTGCTGCTATTCGGATTTGCGTTGCCGCCGCTGGTGGCGCTCGCGCGCGTGCCGCCGCTGCGCGTCCTCCGCCGCGATCTTCCCCGTCCTGGCGCCGGGGGCGTGCTCGCCTATGTTCTGGGTGCGGCCACGATCGCGCTCCTTATTGGATGGCAGGCCGGAGAGGTGAAGGTCGGGCTCATCATGGTCGGGGGCGTCGCGGCGCTGCTGCTGGTGGCGGTGGCGGCGGCGTGGGCGCTGTTGTCTCTCCTGAAGCGTCTTCCGCAACGCGGGGTGACGTGGCGCTATGGACTCGCCAATCTGCGCCGTCGCGCGTTTGCGTCGAGTCTGCAGATCGGCGCACTGGCGCTTGGACTGATGGCGCTGTTGCTGTTGACCGTCGTGCGCGGCGACCTGATGCGCGACTGGCGCGCGAGCCTGCCGCCCGACGCGCCCAACCAGTTCCTGATCAATGTGCTGCCCGAGCAGGTTGCGGAAGCGCGCGCCGACTTGGCGAAGGGGATCGGCGCCGACGTTGCATTTCGCCCGATGGTGCGCGGCCGGCTGGTCGCCGTGAACAACGCCGTGCTCGATACCAGCACGTTTGCCGATGTCCAAACCCGCCGCCTGGCCGAGCGCGAATTCAACCTCTCGTGGGCCGATGAGTTGCCGAAGGGCAACCAGGTCGTGCGCGGCGCGTTCTGGAAACCCGGCACGGCGGGCCCAGCCGCCGAAGGTGCGGGAATGTCGCTGGAGGAGGGTATCGCTGAGTCGCTGCGAGTGAAGCTTGGCGACTTGCTCACGTTCGATATCGCCGGGACCCAGGTGTCGAGCCAGGTCACCAGTCTGCGCAAGGTCGACTGGGACAGCTTTCGCGTGAATTTCTTCGCGCTGTTTCCGCCGGGACCGCTCGAAGCGCTTCCGGTGACCTACATCGCCGCCTTTCGCGCGCCCGCCGACAATAATGCGTGGCTGGCGTCGTTGCTGCGCAAGAATCCCAACATTCTCGCGATCGACATCGGCGAGATCGTGCGCCAGGTGCAGGGCATCGTTGACAGCGTGTCGCGCGCGATCGAGTTCGTGTTCCTGTTCACGCTGGCCGGCGGCCTGCTCGTTTTGCAGGCGGCCATTGCGGCGACGCAGGATGAGCGCAGGTTCGACGCCGCCATTTTGCGCACGCTTGGCGCGTCGCAACGGCAGTTGGCAAGCGCGCAGGTCGCCGAATTCCTTCTGCTCGGCGCGCTGGCCGGACTGGTCGCCGCTACCGGCGCCACTGCGATCGGGTGGGCGCTCGCCAAGTGGGCATTCAAGTTTCCCTTCGAGGCCAGCGCGCTCGTCTGGGTTTACGGCATCGTCGGCGGCGCGCTCGCGGTCACGCTGGCGGGATGGCTGGGCACGCGCGGGACGGCGAGGACTTCGCCGCTGTCGGTCATTCGCCAGCTCGGCTAGCCTCCGCCCTGATCGACCTGATGTTTTGGTCACCGGTTTCGTCACCGGTGCTTCCCAAGGCGCTGATCGGTTCCCATGAAGAGGATCGACACCCGTTTCCGCGTTTTGTAAGGATTGCATGTTTTTGCAGTCCTGGTGCACACTTTGCACCTGCCATGAACACGTTTTCCGAAAGCCTGACGCTGGCTGCGGGCCTGGTCACGCATTTCGATGCGCATCTGGTCGACATCGTCATGCTTTCCTTGAGGGTAAGTCTCACGGCGACGATCCTCGCCGCGCTCATCGGTCTTCCTCTGGGTGCGGCGATTGCGGTGGGCCGATTTTCCGGCCGACCCGCGCTCATCGTCGCGTTGAACGCGATGATGGGACTGCCACCGGTCGTCGTTGGCCTCGTCGTCTATCTGCTGCTGTCGCGCGCGGGACCGCTCGGCCCTTTGGGCCTGCTGTTCACGCCCGGCGCGATGATCATCGCGCAGACGATCCTGATCACCCCGATCATCGCCGCGCTGACGCGGCAGATCGTCGCGGACGCATGGACCGAGTATCGCGAGCAACTGACATCGCTTGGCGCCGGCACTTACCGCGCCGGGTTGACGTTGTTGTGGGACACGCGATTTTCGCTTGCGACCGTGATGCTCGCGGGATTCGGCCGAGCGATCGCCGAAGTGGGCGCGGTGATGATCGTTGGCGGCAACATTGCCGGTGTCACCCGGGTGATGACCACGACGATCGCGCTGGAGACGAGCAAAGGCGACCTTCCGCTGGCGCTTGCGCTCGGCCTGGTGCTGATCGCGATCGTGCTTGCATTGAACGCCGTCGCGCAGATGACGCGCGGTTGGGCGAAGGTCCGTTTTGGCTGAGTTCGCGACGGGGCTTCCCATCCGCCTGCGCGCCGTCGCCGCGGCGCCGGGCGGCATGCCGGTATTGGTCGGCATCGACCTCGAGTTGAACGCGGGCGGACGCACCGTCCTGCTTGGCCCGAATGGCGCTGGAAAGAGCACGTTGTTGCGCGTACTCCATGGGCTCGTCAAACCGAGCGCCGGCTCCATCGCCTGGGGCAATGCGCACACGCGTCCGCGTGGACAAGCCATGGTGTTTCAGCGCCCTGTCATGCTGCGTCGGTCCGCCGCCGGGAATATCCGTTACGCGCTGGACCTGGCGGGAGTTCACGGCAGTGAAGCGGATGCGCGCATCGCGGAGGCGCTCGATGAAGTGGGTCTGCGTGCGCTGGCGGACCGCCCCGCGCGGGTGCTATCCGGCGGCGAGCAGCAAAAGCTCGCGTTCGCGCGGGTGTGGGCGTTGCGGCCCGAAGTGTTGTTCCTTGACGAGCCCACGGCGAGCCTCGACCCGGCGGCCGCGCGCGCAGTGGAGCAGATCATCGCCGACATTCACGCGCGGGGCACGACCATCATCATGACGACGCACAACCTCGTCCAGGCAAAGCGCCTGGCCGACGACATCCTGTTCCTGCATGCGGGTCGCCTGACCGAGCGCACGCCCGCACGGGAATTCTTCGCGACACCACGCTCGGCAGATGCTGCCGATTTTCTGGAAGGAGAACGCCTGTGACCCGCCGCTTGTTTTGCGCATTGCTGTTGATCCTGTCATCTGTCCTGCCTGCCGCCGCGCAGGAGAAATTCATCGTCGTTGCTTCAACGACCTCGACGGAGCAATCCGGATTGTTCGGCTATCTGCTACCGATATTCGAGAAGGACACCGGCATCAAGGTGCGAGTCGTGGCGCTCGGCACGGGCCAGGCGCTTGACATGGCCAAGCGCGGCGACGCCGATGTCGCGTTCGTGCATGACACGGCGGCGGAGGAGAAATTCATCGCCGAGGGCTACGGCGTCAAGCGCTTCCCGGTGATGTACAACGACTTCGTCCTGATCGGGCCGAAAGCCGATCCGGCAGGCATTGCCGGCGGGAAGGACATTCTGGCGGCGATGCGCAAGGTCGCGGATACCCAGTCCACTTTCGTTTCCCGCGGCGACAAGAGCGGTACGCACGCCGCCGAATTGCGCTATTGGAAAGATGCCGGGGTCGATATCGAGGCGAAAAAAGGCGCGTGGTACCGCGACACCGGGTCCGGCATGGGTCCCACGCTGAATTCCGCATCCGCGATGAACGGGTATGTACTGGCGGATCGAGGCACCTGGCTGTCGTTCAAGAATCGCGGCGACCTTGCAATTCTGGTCGAGGGTGACAAACGTCTGTTCAATCAATACGGAGTGATGCTCGTCAATCCGGCCAAGCACGCGCACGTCAAGGCGGACCTCGGCCAGAGTTTCGTCGATTGGCTGGTATCGCCGCGTGGGCAGGAGGCCATTGCCGGATACAAGATCGGCGGCGAGCAGCTGTTCTTTCCCAACGCGAAATCGTGATGGCAGTGGTGCTGATGGCCGAGCTCGCCAGCATGGGCGCCGGTGTTGCGATCGCGCCGGCGCCCATTGTTGTTGCCGCTGCCGGGAGCCTCAAGGGGCCATTGACCGCGATCCGAATGATCTTCGAGCAGGAGCGAGGCCAGCCCGTACAGTTGAACTTCGGCGCGTCGGGGCTGCTGCTCGACTTGATCAAAGGCGGCGAAAGGGTGGACGTTTTCGCGTCCGCCAATATGGAACATCCTCGTGCGCTGGTGCAATCCGGATGGGCGACCCGGGCGCGAGGCTTTGCCCGCAACAGCCTCTGCTTGCTGGCTCGATCCGGGATTGACGTCGCGACCGAAACGGTACTCGACGTCATGCTCGATACGAAGGTCAAGCTCGGGACATCCACGCCGATCGCGGATCCCTCGGGCGACTACGCCTGGGAAGTGTTTCGCCGGGCCGAGGTGATTCGCGCGGGCGCGTTCGACCAATTGTCGGGCAAGGCGCGCCAGCTGACCGGCGGTCCGCAATCGCAGCGGCCGCCGCCGAACCGCAGCGTCTACGGCCACCTCATTGCGCGAGGCGAAGCCGACGTGTTTCTAACCTATTGCACCAATGCCCGGCTTGCGACGGTGGAAGATGCGACGCTGCGCTGCGTGAAACTGCCGGCCAATCTCCGGGTGGCCGCATCCTATGGGCTGGTGGTCCGCGGTGATGCCGCGCCTGCGGCTTCCGAATTTGCGGCTTACCTGCTCTCGCCCGCCGCGCAACGACATATGGCGGCGTTCGGATTCGAGTCGCCGTGACAGCGACACGAAATGTCTGCGCCCACCGGTTCAGGCGTTGAACACGATTCGGCCGGATGCCGCGATATCGTAGCCGCCCATCGCCGACGCTTGCTGCGCGAATGAGGTGGTCCGGGCAAATGCGAGGAGAGCCTGCAAGGGCGGCTCGAAATAGTCTCGCCGTCGCACGACGAGGTCCAGGCGCTCGACAGCCAGCGGAATGAACGCCAGGCCCCGCGCGCGCGCTGCGGCTTCGATCGCCACGCCCGCGTCGGCCACGCCGCTGTAGATGGCCGAGGCGAGGTCGGTTTCCGCGAGGCAAGGACGTGGAAGCCAGCGCAGGCTTCGAGGGTCTATGTTCGCGCGGTCGAGTAACTGCTGGAACAAGTGATGGCTGCCGGATTCAGGCTGGCGCGAAACGACGCGCGCCTTGGTCCTCACCAAATCGTTGAGCCGTTTGATCCGAAGCGGATTGTCCGGCGGCAGCAAGAGTCCCTGCGTGCGCCTCGCCCATTCGATGATGACGAAATCCGTGGACGCCATTCGCTCGCGCGCCAAGGGCACATTGTAGTCGCCCGTCGCGCGATCGAGCCAGTGCATCGCCGCGACCGTGGCTTCCCCTTGCGCGAGTCGGCTGATGCCGGCGCTGCTGCCGCACGCCAGGACGGCCAAGCCGCTACGCGAGTCGCGCACCGCCCATTCGAGCAAGGGGTCGTGGCTGCCGGCGACGATTGGCGGCGCGTGAATTGTAGCCTCCTGCGGCGCGCCTGATTTGCTCGCGAGCCACGCATCGATCTGCGCTTTGGGAAAGAGGAGTTTTCCAGTCGCGCGAATGTGGGGCAGCGCATTCTTGCGCACGAGGTCGTATACACGCCGCTCCTTGAGACGCAGGTAGGCGGCAACCTCCCGCGTATCCATCATCGTCGGAACATGCGCGTCTTCGCGCTGCGGTGTTTGCGGGCTTCGGTTTCGCGGCACGTTGCGATTCTGCCACGTCCGCGCTACTTGCCGGCGAGGATCGACTCGCGCGAAAGCATGCGGCTTACCAGCAGCAGCAAGCCGATGGTGAGCATCGCCGGCGTCGCAAACGAAGTCGCCAACTGCGCGAGAGGCGGACTCTCGCCGCGCAGCACCTGGCTCAGCAGCGAAAACTGGCCGGAGACTGGAATCCAGGAAATCCAGTCGGGTTCTTTCTTCTGCTGGATCAACTGCACTACCGGGATGATGGAAACGACGAAAATCACGAGCGAAACACTGGCCTGAGCTTCCTTGTACGTGCGGCTGCGCGCTCCCATGAACAGCAGGATTGCCGGCAGCAGCGCGATCAGCGGGACGAGAACCAGCAGGAACCACGCCAGCTCGCGTGCGCTGAACAGGAACGGAATGCCGACCGCGGGCAGCGGTGCGAATCTCAGTGTGAGGTAATACCCGGCGAGCGTGACGATTACGATCAGCGCGTCGAATGCGACCGCCGCCGCCCATTTGCCAACGACGAGTTCGGCGGGTCGCGCGGGAGTCATGAGCAGCGGCTCCAGCGACTGTCGTTCACGCTCGCCGGCCGTGACGTCCAGCGCAACGGCCATGCCGCCCATCACCGCGGCGAAGAGTCCGTAGTAGGCAAGGAAAAACAGCAGGAACGCACCGCTTTGCTGCGGTGTGGCGAGATCGGTACTCTCGACATCCAGCGGATTGCCGACGGTCGGGGCGATTCCGCGCAGCAGGAGGCGCTGTGATCCCCATTGTCGGCTGTACGCGCGCAGCAGTCCCTCGACTTCGCGGATCGACGCTTGCGCGCGGTCACGCGAACGGTCGTAGATGAGGCGCACGGTGGCGGCCTTTCCCCCTGCGACGTCGCGCTCGAAATTGGCGTCGATGACGAGCACGACGTCCAGTTCGCCCGCTCGGATCTTCGCTTCGTGGTCGGCAGGCGCCGTCGTCAGAGTGACCTGCTGTCGCTCCAGGAACGCGACGAGCGCAGGCGCGTACTCGCGACCCACCGTGGGTAGCTTCAGCTCGCGGACCTTGTCGATCTGGCTTGCCATCACGGAGAACATCAGCAGCAGAACCAGCGGACCTGCGACGACCGCGGGGAGGAGCGTAACCAGCAGCGTGCGCCGGTCGCGGAACGTGTCGAGCAGTTCCTTGAGTGCGACGGTGACGATGTTCTTCACGCGGCCAGGCCCTCGCCGGTGCCCAGCAGCGCCACGAAGGCATCCTCGAGCGTGAGCGGCACCGGCCTGCGCCATCAGTTCGGCAGAGGTTCCGGAGGCCACGACCCGGCCGGCACCGAGAATCACGATGCGGTCGCACAGCGCGGCGACTTCCTGCATCACATGCGACGAAAACAGCAGGCACTTCCCTTGGCCGCGAAGCTGGCGCAACTGTTCCCGCAACGCGCGCACGCTCATGATATCCAGCCCGTTGGTGGGCTCGTCGAGCAGGACGGCTGCAGGATCGTGGACGAGCGCTCGCGCAATCGCGACCTTCATCTTTTCGCCTTGTGAAAAACCCGCCGTCCGGCGGTCCGCCAGTGCGCTGAGACCCAGCGCATCCACCAGGGCGTCGATCCGCGATTCCAGCACGCCTCCCGAAAGGCCGTGCAGCGCGCCGTAGTACCTGATGTTCTCCCGCGTCGTGAGGCGCGGATAGAGGCCGCGCGCATCGGAGAGCACGCCGATTTTCGAGCGCACGCCGTAGCGGTCTCGCACGACGTCGAGACCGTTGACGGTTGCGCTGCCGGCATCGGGCACGATGAGCGTCGCCAGCATGCGTAGCAGCGTCGTTTTTCCCGCGCCGTTGGGACCCAGCAGACCGGTGATTTCGCCGTCGGGCGCTTCGAACGACACGTCCTGAACCGCAGGGACAGGCGTTGCGGAACGGATGCCAAACGCTTTCGACAGGTGCTCGACGCGAATCACGGTTGCGGTCCCAGGCGGTCCGGCCAGAGTGGAGGCGCCGTACTGCTCTCGAAATACGCGACGCACGTGGCGGGAAGCGAGGCGATTCCCCCGGCGTCGATGAAGGCGGCGATGAGGCGCGGCCCGCAGGCATTGGGGGAGACGATGTGACCGTAGCCGCGCGCAACGACATGCTTGCTGTTCGCGAGCGACTTGGCCACCAGGTCGCCGTTGGCGGGCGGCGTGACCGGATCCAGGGCACCGGAAAACAGGAGCGCCGGCTTGTCGCTGACGACCGGCTCCGTGAAATGGTCCGGCACGGTACCCCTTGGCCATACGTTGCAAACGGCGATGACGTTGTCGGCGATACCGCGCGTCGATAGTCCGGAAAGCATCGCCGCCGCGAGGTCCGGCGTAATGCGCGGCACATCTTCGGCGCACGTGACGGAGTAATGCAGCGCGGCATTCACCTGTTCCGCAAGGTTCGTGTTCGTCGACTGCGCGGCCGCGAGCAGCGGTCCGAAATCGCCTGCCGCGGCGAGCGAAAGCATTTCCGGCAGGAGGCTCGACGATTCCGGCGCGTAAAGGAGCGGAAACAGCAGGCCAAGCACGCCGTCGAACGTCAGCTGGATTCGCCTGACCTTTCCAGTGCGCGGGTCGGTCGCCTCGATTTCACGTCCAGTGGGACCCAGGGATGACTCGATCTTGGCCAACGTGACGGCGGGGTCGGGATGTGCGCTGCGGCACGCGGTGGAATCGCCGCAGGCGCGGAATACCGCGTTGAGTGTCGCCTGGCGCGTGCGCCAGACATCGAGCGTGGCAATCATCGATGGCGGCACCACGCCATCCAGAGTCAGCGTGCGGACACGGTCCGGGTAGCGGCGCAAGTATTCCTGCGCGACGCGCGTGCCGTAGCTGCCGCCCCACAGGTTCCAGCGCGAGTAGCCCAGCGCTGCGCGCATGGCCTCAAGATCGTCGATCCAAGTACTGGTCGTGTATTGCGACGCGTCCACGCCATTCGCGCGCAGTTGTTCCGCGCATTGCCTCGCCCGCGGCACCGGATCGGTCTCCAGGACGTCTTCATCGCGAGGGACGAACGCGGCGCAGTCGAGCGGCGTGGATCGTCCGGTGCCGCGCTGGTCGATGAGCACGATGTCGCGCGTGCGTCGCACTTCGTTCAGGCGCGAGACGAAGGGCGCGAGCGTCGACGCGGCCTGACCCGGCCCGCCGGCGAGGATAAGCAACGGGTCGCCTTTGGGCGAAAGCGTGTTGGCCGGCAGTACAGCCGCGAAAATCTGGATGCCGCGGCCATTGGGCTTGCTGCGATCTTCGGGGACGCGAAGCTCTCCACACTGGGCCAGGATCGCAAGGTTGGGAAGCCGGCACTCCCGAAGGACGATCGTGCGTGCGCTGACCGCGCCGTCGCCGCACCCCGCCAGCGCGACGACAAGCGCCAGCGAGGCGAGTCCGAGGTCGCAACGGAGTGAGTCGAACCTGAGCGTGAACATGCCGTCGGATGGTAGCAAACGCCGTGGGGTCGAGCGCGTTTCGCACCTGGCTCCCCGCGTATACTTTCAGTTCCCAGAGGCGCTCTTCACGATGAACACACGCGAACTCGAACCCGGCATCGTCACGGACCTGGCCGACCGCTTGTCCTATGGCGGCTATCTTCGCCTTGACCGGTTGCTCGCCGCGCAGGAACCTTTGTCCGGCGGGTCAGGTGCAGCGCCCCGCCACGACGAGATGTTGTTCATCGTCCAGCACCAGGTTTCCGAATTGTGGATGAAACTCATGATCCACGAGTTGAAGGCGGCCATCGGATACGTTCGCGCCGACACGCTGGATGCCGGTTTCAAGATCCTCGCCCGCGTTAAGCTCATCCAGAAGCAGTTATTCGAGCAGTGGGCGGTGCTGGAAACACTGACGCCTTCCGAGTACGAAGGTTTTCGTCCGGCGCTCGCCAGTTCCAGCGGTTTCCAGTCCGCGCAATACCGCGCGATCGAATTCCTGCTCGGCAACAAGAGCACCCGGATGCTCGACGTGTTCCGGCATGACGCGGCGGTTCATGCCGAACTCGCTGCGATGCTTTACGCGCCATCGCTTTACGACGAGTTCCTGCGGCACCTTGCCCGCCGCGGCCTGCCTGTGCCGGCGGATTGCATCGAGCGCGACTTCACGCAACCGTACGTCCGGCATCCCGACCTGATACCGGTGTTCAAGGCGATCTACGAAGACCCGAAGCGATGGTGGGACGCGTACGACATGTGCGAGAAGTTGGTCGACATCGAGGAAAGCTTTCAACTCTGGCGCTTCCGGCACATGAAGACTGTCGAGCGCATCATCGGTCACAAGACCGGAACCGGCGGATCGTCCGGCGTGAGCTTTCTCAAGCGCGCGCTCGACCAGACATTTTTCCCGGAGCTGATAGACGTTCGTTCGGTCATCGGCGCGCCCGCGACGCCATGACCGCCACGGGCTTGCGCCACGGCACCGATATCGAGGCCGCCGTGGCGGCGCTCGGAACCGGCCCGCTCGCGGAAGCGACGCTGCAGGCCTGCATTGCGCCGCTGTTTTCCCGAGCGCGTGCCTCGTTCCACGACCGGATCTATCTCGCCAATCATTCCCTCGGACGTCCGTTGGATATCGTGGCGGACGACGTGCAGGAAGGCATTGCCGCGTGGTATGCGCGCATGGGTGATGCGTGGGATCCGTGGGAAGCGGAAATGCGCGCCTATCGTGGCCGGCTGGCGCTTCTCCTCAATGCGCCTCGCCAGGATTGCGTCGTGCCCAAGACAAGCGCAGGGCAGGGTCTGCGGGCGATCCTCAATACGTTCGACTCGCCGCCGCGGGTTGTCGCGACCCGCGGGGAGTTCGACTCTCTGGATTTGATCCTGCGCGAATACGCCCGCCGCGGGCGTCTCTTGTTGACGTTGGTCGAGCCGCGCGACGACGGTCTTTTCGACACGGCGGACATCATCCGTGCGATCGGCAATGCTGCGGACCTGGTCGTCGTCTCCCAGGTCGTTTTCACGACAGGTCAGCGGCTCGCCGACCTTGCCGGTCTCGTTGAGGCCACGCACCGGGCCAACGGTCGCGTGTTACTCGACGTCTACCATGCGCTGGGCGTATTTCCAGTCGATGTCACCGCGCTCGACATCGACTTCGCCGTCGGCGGCAGCTACAAATACCTGCGCGGCGGCCCCGGCGCGTGCTTCCTGTATCTCCATCCACGGCATCTCACCGGATCGTTGCGTACGCTGGACACCGGCTGGTTCGCCAAGCGCCAGCCTTTCGCGTACGCCCGACCCGATCCGCCACAGTATGGGGAGGGCGGCGATGCCTTTCTCGAATCGACGCCACCGGTGCTTCCGTTCTATCAGGCGCGCGCGGGCCAGCGCCTGGCGCTCGCGCTGGGTGTCGACCGGATACGCGCCCACTCGCTTGCATTGCAATCGAAGCTGGTGGAATTGCTGCGCGAGCATGGCATTGCGGCGAAAGGCGGAACGCCGGATCGCGGGGCGTTCGTCGTCATGAGCGACGAGCGCGCGGAGACGTGGTCGGAGAGCTTGCGCGCGGCCGGCGTGATCACCGATGCGCGCGGTCGCTATCTGCGCCTGTGCCCTGACCTGCTGACGACCGACGCCGAATTGACCATTGCCGCCAATGCGCTCGCCGCGATCGCCCGCTAGCGATGTTGTGGCGGGTGCGCCCGCAGCTCTTCTTCGATGGGCGAGCGCATCCGGACTTCGGCCAGCACCGGAATTTCCTGGCGTGCGCCGTTGGCGTTCTGGATAGTGAGCGTAAGCGCGACGCGCTGGCCGAGAACCAACGACCGGTTGAGCTTGATCAGTGCGAGATGCGGCTTGCCGGGTGCCAGGGCAACGATCGATTTTGGCGGCAGCATCAGCGTGTCGAGAGCGCGTGGGAGCTTGTCGGAACCGCGATAGACGACGCTGCTGGCGTCATCGCAACGAATGGATACCAGCGTCGCACCCTCCGTGCTCGTCAGGTTCATGTACAACTCTGCAGTCTGACCCGGCTGGGCGGGCCGAAGCCAGGGCTGGTTCACGATGAACAGCGCGAGCGCCGGCGTCGACAGCAATGCCAGCGCCAGGCCGCAGGCGGCGCCCCACACTCGAAGATGGCGGATGTCACGACTCAATTCATCACTCCTCATTCCTGCCCGGCCAACACGCCTTTGTCACCGGCTATTCCGCAACACAAAGGTTAGCCGATAAGCGTCTGCGCGTCAGTGCGATTGGCCCGCTGCAGCGCATGCACCCATTTGCCGAACGGAAGATCGTACGTGGTCTGGAGGCGGACGGCGCGCTCGCGCAATTCTGAGCCCGTTGCGGACGAGGGCGGATCTCGAAACGCGGTGATTACCACGTTCTTCGAGTCCGAAGATGGCAGCAGCACGATGCCCAGGCCGAACACGTCGCCCAACGCACGCTTTGTCTGACCATGCCCGCGCACGCGGCCGAACGCGTTGGCGACCAGCACGCCTTGCGGGGCGAGCCGCGCGCGACACGCCCGGTAGAACTCCAGCGATTCGAGCTTGCCGGGGCGCGCGCGGTGATCGTATCCATCGACGAAGATCGCGTCGAATTGCGGGCCGGGCTGCGACATGTACGCATTGCCGTCGCCCACCTGGACGTCGAGGCGGTCGTCGTCCGGCGGCAACTTGAAGTACTGGTGCGCCACCTGAATCACGTCGCGGTTGATCTCGATCACCGTGAGATGTGCATCCGGTATCTGATGGCGGAACCAGCGCACCAGCGACGCTGCCCCAAGACCGATCATCAGCACATTGCGCGGTTCCGGCCGAAACAGCAGGAACGACAGCATGGCCTGGGTGTAGAGCAGCACCAGGCGCGCCGGCTTCGACAGGCGCATCGCGCCCTGGACCCAGTCGGTGCCGAAATGCAGGTAGCGTATCCCTGCCTCCTCGCGGATGTCGATGCTGTGGGCTATGCGTGCGCTCCCGCCAGCTTGATGACGAGACGGACGAGCAGCAACAGCGAAGCGACCATGAACAGGCCGCCCAGCAGGCCGGCGACAATGAGATGCTGGGGCTTGATGCTTGCCGCATCGGCCAGCAGGTCCCGGCCTTTCCTGACGCCGAAAAAGCTCCAGAATACGGCCAGCACGATGCGCAGGAATCCGGGATTCCTGCGGGAATTCGCTGATCCGTCCGCGGGATCGGGAGTTGGTTCTGTCATCGTGGCGAGCGGGTAATCGCGGGGGCAGGTGGAGCGAGGGCCTTTCCGGAGCTTAGCAGCAGCAGACTTTCTGGCGCATACCCGTTGAATCCGAAGGGTTATACCCCATCTACGACATAATCCAGTCCGGAAGGGAATTTCCATGCGTTTCGACAAACTGACGACCAAGTTCCAGCAGGCGCTCTCGGATGCGCAAAGCCTGGCGCTCGGCAACGACAACGGCTTCATCGAGCCGCAGCACCTGCTTGCCGCCCTGCTGGCACAGGAAGATGGCGGTACGACGTCTTTGCTCGCCCGCGCGGGTGTGCAGGTGCCCAAACTTCAGGCCGCGCTCAAGGCGTCTATCGAGCGCCTGCCCAAGGTCGAAGGTCAGGGCGGCGAAATCACTGTCTCGCGGGACTTGAATGGCCTGCTCAACCTGACCGACAAGGAAGCCACAAAGCGCGGCGACCAGTTCATTGCCAGCGAGCTGTTCCTGCTCGCGCTTACAGGAGACAAGGGCGACACCGGACGCATCGCGAAAGACGCGGGCCTGAACCGCAAGGCGCTCGAAGCCGCCATCGAAGCCGTGCGCGGTGGCGCAGGCGTCAACTCCCAGGAAGCGGAAGGTCAGCGCGAGGCGCTCACCAAGTACACGATCGACCTGACCGCCCGGGCGCGCGAAGGCAAGCTCGACCCGGTCATCGGCCGCGACGACGAGATCCGCCGCACGATCCAGATCCTCCAGCGCCGCACCAAGAACAATCCCGTGCTGATCGGCGAGCCAGGTGTCGGCAAGACCGCCATCGTCGAGGGCCTCGCGCAGCGCATCGTCAATGGCGAGGTGCCGGAGACGCTGAAGAACAAACGCGTGTTGTCGCTCGACATGGCGGCGCTGCTCGCCGGGACCAAGTATCGCGGCGAATTCGAGGAGCGGCTGAAGGCGGTGCTGAAGGACATCGCCGCCGACGAGGGCCAGACGATCGTCTTCATCGACGAATTGCACACGATGGTCGGCGCAGGCAAGGCCGAAGGCGCCATGGACGCCGGCAACATGCTGAAGCCCGCGCTTGCCCGCGGCGAACTGCATTGCGTCGGCGCGACGACGCTCGACGAGTATCGCAAATACGTCGAGAAAGACGCCGCACTCGAACGCCGCTTCCAGAAAGTGATGGTCGACGAGCCGTCGGTGGAAAGCACCATCGCGATCCTGCGCGGGCTGCAGGAGCGCTACGAGATCCACCACGGCGTCGACATTACCGATCCGGCCATCGTCGCCGCGGCCGAACTGTCGCACCGCTACATCACCGATCGCTTTCTGCCGGACAAGGCCATCGACCTGATTGACGAAGCCGCCGCGCGGATTCGCATGGAAATCGACTCCAAGCCCGAGGCGATGGACAAGCTCGACCGCCGACTGATCCAGCTGAAGATCGAGCGCGAGGCCGTCAAGAAGGAGAAGGACGAGGCATCTAAAAAACGCTTGGCTAATATCGACGACGAGATCAGGAAACTCGAGCGCGAATACGCGGACTTCGACGAGGTTTGGCAGGCCGAGAAGGCGCAGGTCGCGGGCTCGCAGCACATCAAGGAGGAGATCGACAAGATCAAGCTCCAGATGGAGGAGGCCAAGCGCAAGGGTGACTGGCAAAAGATGTCGGAGCTCCAGTACGGGAAGTTGCCCCAGCTGGAGGCGCAACTCAAAAAGGCCGACACGGATTTGGCAAGCGAGGAGGCGAAGGCGCCCAAGCTGCTGCGCACGCAGGTCGGCGCGGAAGAGATCGCCGAAGTCGTGTCGCGCGCCACGGGCATCCCTGTCTCCAAGATGATGTCCGGCGAGCGCGACAAGCTGCTGGCGATGGAAGACAAGATCCATACGCGCGTCGTCGGCCAGGATGAGGCGGTGCGGCTCGTTGCCGACGCCATCCGCCGTTCGCGCTCCGGTCTCTCCGACCCCAACCGGCCGTACGGCTCTTTCCTCTTCCTCGGGCCGACCGGCGTTGGCAAGACCGAGCTGACCAAGGCGCTGGCGGAGTTCCTGTTCGATTCCGACCACGCGCTCATCCGCATCGACATGTCGGAGTTCATGGAAAAGCATTCCGTCGCGCGAATGATCGGCGCGCCGCCGGGTTACGTCGGATACGAGGAAGGCGGTTACCTGACCGAGGCGGTACGCCGCAAGCCCTACTCAGTGATCCTGCTGGACGAGATCGAGAAGGCGCATCCGGATGTGTTCAACGTGCTATTGCAGGTGCTGGATGACGGCCGCCTGACTGACGGCCAGGGCCGCACGGTCGACTTCAAGAACACGGTGATCGTGATGACGTCGAACCTGGGTTCGCAGCGCATCCAGCAGATGACGGACGCCGGCGACGACCCCGCGATGATCAAGATGGCGGTGCTGGCGGAAGTGAAGACCGGCTTTCGGCCGGAGTTCGTCAACCGCATCGACGAGATCGTCGTGTTTGCGCCGCTGAACGAGGCGCAGATAGCCAACATCGCCAAGATCCAGTTGAAGGCGCTCGAAGCGCGTCTGGCAAAGATGGAGATCAAGCTGGTGGCCACCGATGCCGCGTTGAAGGCCGTGGCACAGGCGGGCTTCGATCCGGTGTACGGCGCGCGGCCGCTCAAGCGCGCGATCCAGCAGCAGATCGAGAATCCGCTTGCCAGGGAAATTCTCTCCGGAAACTATGGGCCGGGCGACACCGTGCACGTGCGGGAGAAGGGCGGGCAGATCACGTTCGCCAAATCATGAGTTTCCCGCTCGGCGTGGTGGGTACTGCGTGACGGGAATCGGAGTACTGGAGATCGGCGCAATGGGATTTGACGTAATGGCGGTGTAATCATCAGGGTGCACGATGGCCGCTATCCGATGCGCACGAAGCAACTCGGAGCGTGGCGCGGCGCGACATTCCACATGGGGATGCGCGCCGCGCGGACGGGCAAAATCAGGGACGGCGCGGATCACTCCGCGCCGTTTTGCCTTTTGCGCCATGGCTTTCGGGATTGATTGGTTGCGAACGGGCGGGAATAGCAGGGCCTCTGCCGCTGTTTGCCTCGACGAATGCTTTCCGAAGGAGACACCATGGGAATCCTGCGCGCATTTTTCCTGGTCGCCGTTGCGGTCTTCTGCACAGCCGCCGGCGCCTCGTTCCACACGTTCGGCATCGAAGAGATCTTTTCCAATGCGGACGGGTCGATCCAGTTCATCCAGCTGAAGGAAGCGTCGGGCGCCAACGGCCAGCAATTTTTGCAGGGCCACACGCTCATCGTTACCCAAGGGGCGACGATGCATACGCTCGTGTTCCAACGAAACCTGTCGAGCAGTGGTACCGCCAATCGGTCATTTCTCGTTGCCACGCAGGGGTTTGCCGACCTCGGCATCGTTTCGCCGGACTACATAGTGCCGGCAGGCTTCCTCCCCGTCGGTGCCGCGTCCGTCAACTATGCCGGCGTCGACACCGTTGCCTACATGTCGCTGCCCGTCGACGGCGTTTCGGCATTGGACCGCAGTGGAGCGTTGGTGCCGAACCAGGCGACCAACTTCGCCGGGGTAAGCGGGTCGGTCGTCTCCGTCGGGCCGGCAGTGGTGACGGTGGTCGAGTTCTACCATCAGCTGCTCGATCACTACTTCATGACCGCGCTGGCGTCCGACATCGCGGCGCTGGATGGCGGCGTCTTCGCGGGCTGGGCGCGCACGGGCGAGACGTTCAACGCCTATCCGACACAGCAGGCGAACACGGTCCCGACGTGCCGTTTTTTCATTCCACCAGAGCACGGCAGCTCGCATTTCTTCTCAGCCAGGGCGGAGGACTGTGCGTTCCTGCTGATGGCGGCCGCCGATCCCACGCAATTCCCGAGTTTCAGCGGCTATATCCAGGAAGACGCCGCCGCGTTTTACGTGACGCTGCCGGATGCAACGGGTGCGTGCCCGGTGAACACGGTTCCGGTGTTCCGGCTATGGAATCAGCGCTTCGACTCCAACCACCGCTACACCACCAAGCAGACGATCGTGGCGCAGATGCAGGCACGCAACTACGTATTGGAGGGCGCGTTGCCCAACCAAGCGGCAATGTGTGCGCCGATGTAGTCCGCAGTGCCCGCCGCGGGGACCCGCGGCGCGATCAAGGCACTGGGATCCTTTGACGGAAATTTCCGGGCATCAGGGCTTGACAGATTAATGCGAATGATTATCATTCACATAGGTCGTTCACATAAGTCGTTCGCATAGTCGCGATGCCCGCCGCGATCATGGAGTGGAGATTTCCCTTGCCTCAGGCTTCCGTATTCTCCGGCGACACGCCCGACGCCATCATCGCCGGCACGCTTTGCCTCATGAGCTGCTACGTGCAGAATCCCGTCGCGATTTACGCCGAGAGAATCGGCCAGAACCTGCAGCGCATGTCTGCCCTCGACAACATGTCTGCGGAGATGCGAACGATCTGCAGGCGACTCGCCGAACGCTGGGAGCGCATTCTCGTCGACACGCGGCAACGGGCCACCAGCGGCGCGTCGGTGGTGGATCGGCGTGCCATCCATTGACGCCAGCGACGTCGCGGCGGCGTCTGCCGGGCGGGATCCCGAAACGCTGCTCGGTCCGGTTCTCTGGCTGCTGACGCGCCTCGCGCATGGACGCGATGCCGAGCCGCAAGTCGGTTGCGACGACCTGCGCTCCTGCCTGGTCGCGCATCTATCTGCACTGGCGGCGCATTCGGCAGTGCCGTTTGAGGTCCGCCTGATGGCCGGCGGACTGGCCATCGAGCATCGCGGTGGGATCGTGGTCCCTGCCTGAAGCCCGCTATGTATGAATCAGGCGTCCGCCGCCAAACGACCAGTTTTCCCACGCGGTTTCCTTGAATACCAGCATCACATGCTCGGCATCGAGGCCGGGGGCGACCGCGAGCGACGACATGATGTCGGCAATGACCTGTCGTTTCACCTTCACGCTGCGTCCCACGGACCAGAGTATCTCGACAAGCACGAACTCGTTGCCCCGGTCCGAGGCCAGGTCCGGATAGCGCCGGTCGAACCGGAAATCGTCTCCGGCCAGTTCCAGCACTCGCTGAAACAGATCGGCGGCCGGGACGCCGGACTTGACCAGCGAGCCGTGCACCGCATCCAGGACTGCATCCTTGAACGCAGGAGTCTTGGGCGCGGTGACGGTGAGAGTGACCAGGGGCATGGCATCGCCTTCGTGGGGGTTGGGAGATCAGAAGTACGGTACGGGATTCCGCGACGGCGAGGCAAGGAAAGCGGCGAGGGAATCACGCACGCGGTCCCAGGCCGAAATGCCGCGTGCCGCCTTGGTGCGATTCCGGACCAGCGCCTCGACGCGTCGGCCGATGACACAGAAATTGGAATCGCTCTGCGCTTCGATGATGGTCAATCCGTTGCGCTCGACGGTCCAGGTGTCACCCGTGCGCAGCACGATATCCTGCGAGTCGTCTTCCTGAGTGATCCAGAGCGTGCCACGCGCAACGCGAAGCGTGGTGCCGCGCACATCCGGCAGCGTGACGGTTTCGCGAGGCGACATTTCGATGATCGTTCCGTGTTCGAAGCAGGCCATGGCAGTTCTCCTGTTACATGCGTAAAATGCATCCTTGTTTGCCGCAGCACCGTCCTGCTTCCGCGGCGGCCCGGCATCAATCCCTTGGGCCTGGTAGCGATTCTCGACCCCGGCCGCATCGGGTTCAAACGGGCATTGGGAATGATTCGCATGAATTTCAGGAATGCATAAGACGCTTCGGCGCCTGCCGTCCCTCGACTTCCTGCGCGGCTTCGAGGCCGCAGGGAGGCGGCTCTCCTTCACCCTGGCGGCGGAGGAATTGTTCCTGACGCAGTCGGCGTTATCGCGGCAGGTGAAGGCGCTCGAGGACGCGCTGGGCGTTGCGTTGTTCGAACGGCGGCATCGCGCGCTGGCGCTGACGCAGGCGGGCGCCGCGTTCCACCGCACCGTGTCCTCCCAATTGCGCGAAATTGCACTTGCAGCGGAAGCCGTGCGCGGGCACACGCGCGAGCCAGGACTCACGGTGGCCACCACCGTGTCGTTTGCCGCGCTGTGGTTGATACCGCGCCTTGCCTCGTTTCGGGCGGCTCATCCGGAGATCGAGGTCTATGTGTCCGCGGACGACCGGATGGTCGACCTTTCACGGGGCGACGTCGACGTGGCGGTGCGCTACCTGTCCGACGCCGGCGCGCCACCGGGCGCAGCCCGGCTGTTCGGCGAACGCCTGCTGCCAGTGGCGAGTCCCGAATTGCACAAGCGAACGGGCGTGCCGTTAAGGCAACCGGCCGATCTCGCGCGCCACGTGCTGATCCATCTCGATGATCCCTCGGGCGTCATGCCCTGGCTCAATTGGCCGGCATGGCTCACGTCGAATGGACAGCCCGGACTGAAGCCCGCTGGATCGCTTCGCTTCTCACTCTATGACCAGGTGATCCAGGCCACATTGGGCGGGCAGGGCGTGGCGCTCGGCCGTGTTCCTCTCATCTCGGAATTGTTGCGCGACGGGCGCTTGATCGCACCCTTTCCGAAACGCTACGATTCACCAAGGAGCTATTTCGTCCTCCAGGCACCCCACGCGTCAAGCGCTAACGCTGAGCGGCCGGACGTTGCCGCGTTCGCCGCCTGGCTCTTGCAGGAGGCTGCCGCGCAAACCAGGGCCGATAACGTGCCGGAAACGCTGCGGCAATTGCCCGCGTCCGCGGCCAGCGGTGGTCGCAGCCGCGCACGTTCATGAATACGCCATCGAATCCGCACTACGGACTCGCGCCTTCGCCGTTCATTGCGCGCTTCGCGCATCTCGTTCCGGCCGGCGCGCGCGTGCTGGACCTGGCGTGCGGATATGGCCGGCACGCGCGCCTGTTTGCAGCCCGCGGCGCGCAGGTCGTGGCATTGGACCGCGACGCCACCGCGCTCTCGAGTCTTGCCGGGATCGCCGGAATCGAAACCCGCCTGGCCGACCTCGAGACCGGCGCATGGCCGTTGGCCGATGAGCGTTTCGACGCTGTCGTTGTCTGCCACTACCTGCATCGCCCGCTGTTCCCTCGCCTGCGCGCCGCGCTAGCTGCAGATGGAGCGCTGCTGTATGAAACCTTTGCGCTCGGCAACGAAGCATTCGGCAGGCCGTCCAATCCCGATTTCCTGTTGTGTCCGGGCGAACTTCTGTCGCTTGCCGCAATCGGCCGGGAGCCGATGACGGTGGTGGCGTTCGAACAGGGACGGATCGAACTGGCGCAACGACCGGCGGTGCTGCAACGCATCGCCGCGGTTGGGCCCGCGCGGGCATGGCCAGCCGCGCTCGACGCCTACGGAACGTGATCCCCCGCGCGCGGTCGAACGTCGCGGCGGCGTGCGTCTAGCCAATGGGGTAAAATGCGCTATTTTTCTGGCCCGAAACAATGCTGACCGGTAGTCTCGTCGCGATTGCGACGCCCATGCAGGCGGGTGGAGCTCTCGACCTCCCCGCATTGCGCAAGCTCATTGATTTTCACATCGCGAACGGCACGTCCGGCATCGTGATCGTCGGCACGACCGGCGAGTCGCCGACCGTTACCGTCGACGAGCATTGCCTGCTCATCAAGACCGCTGTGGAACACGCGGGCGGCCGGATCCCGGTAATGGCCGGCACAGGCGCCAATTCGACGGCGGAGGCCATTCATTTTGCCAAATATGCGGCCGCCGTCGGCGCGGATTGCCACTTGTCGGTGGTGCCGTACTACAACAAGCCGACCCAGGAAGGGTTGTATCAGCATTTTCGCGCGATTGCCGAGTCCGCTTCGCTGCCGATGATCCTGTACAACGTGCCCGGACGCACAGTCGCCGATCTGTCCACCGAAACTACTTTGCGCCTGGCGGAAGTTCCCGGCATTGTCGGCATCAAGGACGCGACGGCCGATGTCGGCCGTGGCAGCGAGCTGATCAAGGCGCTTGCGCTGGCGGGTCATCGCGATTTCGCCGTCTACAGCGGCGAGGATGTCACCGCGCTGCCCTTGATACTGATGGGCGGCCATGGCGTCATCTCGGTGACGGCCAACGTGGCGCCGAAGCTGATGGCGCAGATGTGCGCCGCCGCGCTCGCCGGGGATGTGATTACGGCGCGCGAGTGCAACAACCGCCTGCTTGGCCTGCACCGCAGGCTTTTCGTGGAGGCGAACCCGGCGCCCGCCAAGTGGGCGCTTGCCCAGATGGGAATGGCCCAGAACGAACTTCGACTGCCGCTCGTGCCGCTGTCGCCGCATTTTCACGAGACTGTCCGCGCCGCGCTACGCGAAGCCGGATGCATCGCCTGACGCAAGAGGTCCCACAATGTCATTCATGTCCAACAAGCCGCTTCCCCTGCGCGCACTAGTCTCCATGGCCGCGCTGGCCCTCGCATTGACGGGTTGCTCGTCCAACAACATGTCGTTGACCAAGCGCATCGACTACAAGTCGGCGTCGAGCACATCCGCACTCGAACTTCCACCCGACCTCACGACGCCTCGATATGACGACCGCTACCAGGTCAATTCGGCGTCCGGACTCGCGGCGGCGAATTCCAACAAGAGCGGCCGCGGCGACCTATTGCCGACGACGCCGGACGCCAAGATCGTGCGTGGCGGTAGCGAGCGGTGGCTGGTGGTCAAGGCAACACCCGAGCAGGCGTGGAACACGGTCCGTTCCTTCTGGCAGGAGAACGGATTCGCGATTGTGGTCGACCAGCCGACATCCGGCGTGATGGAGACCGACTGGGCAGAGAACCGCGCGGCAGCCCCACAGGATTTCCTCCAGCGCACGCTGGGCAGCGTGGCCGATGTCTTTGGCGGCACGTACAAACGCGACAAATTCCGCACTCGAATCGAGCGCGGCGTCGAGCCCGGCACCGTGGAGATCTTCATTTCGGCGCGCGCGATGGAACAGGTGCCGACGACCACGATCGACCATGCGGGAGCGGCGTTCGTCTGGGCCGTCGTGCCGCCGAGTCCCGAGACCGAGGCGGAAATGCTGACGCGGCTCATGATGAAATTCGGCGCACCGGAACCCGCGGCACGCATGGCCGTCGCGCAGGCAGCCACCGCGCCGGAGAAGGCGCGCGTGGAGAAGAATTCCGACGGGTCGTACAAGCTGATGGTCGACGATCAGTTCGACCGCGCGTGGCGCAGAGTCGGCCTGGCGCTGGACCGCATCGGATTCACCGTCGTTGATCGCGACCGTTCGCGCGGCGTGTATTTCGTCCGCTTCGGTGACCCGGACGGCGCCAAGAGCTCGACGGACAGCATCTGGGCCAAGCTGCAATTCTGGAAAACGGACGACAAGAACAAGCCGGAGCAATATCAGATCCTCGTCGCCGAAGCTGCTCCGATCAGCGTTGTGAGCGTGCAGGATCCGGGCGGCGCGCCGGAGCGGTCGGCGACCAGCGAAAAGATCCTGACGATGCTCAAAGACCAGCTCAAATAGTGCGCTTTGCGTCGATAGGCAGCGGCAGCGAGGGCAATGGCCTCGTGATCGAAGCGGGTTCCACCCGCGTGATGATCGACTGCGGTTTCGGCGTCCGCGACACCGCAACGCGCCTGGGCCGTATCGGCGTGGCTCCCGAATCCCTCGACGCCATACTCGTCACGCACGAGCACTCCGACCACGTCGGCGGCGTCCCGGCGTTTGCCGCCAAGCATGGCATTCCGGTGTGGCTCACGTTTGGCACGCTGACGACCGTCGGCGACCGCTTCGGCAATGTCCAGCAGGTATATGGCTTCGACAGTCACGACCGGTTTGTCGTCGGCGACCTCGAAGTATTGCCGTTCCCGGTGCCGCACGACGCCCGCGAACCTGTGCAATTCGTCGTCAGCGACGGCGCGTGGAAGCTGGGCGTGTTGACCGACCTGGGAACGTCCACGCCGTATGTCGAAGCCAGCCTTTCACTGTGCGATGCTCTGGTGCTGGAGTGCAACCACGATCTCGGCATGCTCGAGGCGAGCGACTATCCGCGCGCGTTGAAGGAACGAATCAGCGGCCGGTTGGGACACCTCCACAACGAAGGAGCGGCGGCGCTGCTGGCGGCAATCGACACCAGCCGCCTGCAGCATATCGTCGCCGCGCATCTGTCGAAACAAAACAACACGCCGGACCGCGCCGGTGGCGCGCTGGCTGCGGCACTGGGATGTTCGGTCGACTGGATTGGCATCGCCAGCCAGGCGGAAGGATTTGCCTGGCGCGAATTCGCATGACGCGGCGCCTCGCGGAAAAGGCGCTGGCGCCGAATTGCAAAAAGGGGAATTGAGATGGACAAGCGGGACGAGCTCTACAAGGGCAAAGCCAAAACAGTGTATGCCACGGATGACCCGTACAGACTCGTGATGCATTACCGCGATGACGTGTCGGCGTTCGATGGCGCGAAGCTTGCAAAGCTCGACTTGAAAGGTGAAACCAACAACAAGATCAACGCCTACGTGATGGGAAAGCTCGCGGCGGCGGGCGTGCCGACGCATTTCGTGCGCGTGCTCAACGAGCGCGAATCCCTGGTCAAGGCGATGAAGATGATTCCGGTGGAATGCGTGGTGCGCAATGTCTGCGCCGGATCGATGGCCAAGCGTTACGGGATCCCCGAAGGACAGCGGCTTGACGAGCCGATTTTCGAATTCTTCCTGAAAAGCGATGCGCTGCACGACCCGCTGTGCAACGACGACCACATCCGCGTGCTGGGATGGGCGAGCGTCGGGGAGATCGCGGAAATGAAAGCGCTGACGCACAAGGTCAACGCGGTGTTGCAGCCGTTGTTTGCGGCCGCCGGCATCGACCTCGTCGATTACAAGCTGGAGTTCGGCCACCTCGTCGAGAATCCGTCCGGTCCCCTGGTGCTCGGTGACGAATTCACGCCGGATGGCTGCAGGTTGTGGGACGCGAAAACTGGCGAGAAGCTGGACAAGGATCGCTTCAGGCGCGACTTGGGAAGCGTCATCGAGCGGTACCGCGAAGTTGCCAAAAGGATCGGCGCGCCGCTGTAAACGCGGATGGCGCTACCGGGCGCTGTTCCAGGCCTCGACGATCTGGCGGTGCTCGGAGATCGCCGTCAGGAATAGTTGGCGCGACCGAACGCCGACGATGGCCGAAGCCCGGGCATGCAATCCGGCATGGGCACGTTCCAACAGCCCCTTTGCGCGGGGGTCGCCGGCCCGCGCGAGCACCTGATAACAGGTGAATTCGATTTGTAGCGGCGCCTCGCTGCCCTCGAACGTTCCACCGCCCGCCAGGTGGGCCAGCAGGCCTTCCACGGTCACCAACGCCCGCGCTGCATCGCCGCTTGTCAGCGCTGCACGGGCCATGCCGGCGGCGGCGTCGTACTGTAGGGCGTCGTCGATCGCGAGCGCCACGGCGTGAGCGCGCTCGAAGGCCGCGTTCGCAGCCGCATGGTGCCCAAGCGCGAGTTCGACATCGCCGAGCACACATAGCGCACTCGTCTCGGATTCCGGGCTTTGCACTTCGACCGCGATGTCCACCGCGGAGCGGGCGTAGGCGACTGCCTTCAAGTTGTCGCGCTGTCGGCGCGCAATGTCGGCCAGGCAGATCAGCGGCAAGGGCTCCCCGCCGCGGTCACCGATTGCGCGCGTCAACTGCAAGCCCTCCTCCAGGCTGCGCCGGGCTTCGTCATACTCGCCCAAGCCGAACCACGCATTGCCGAGATTGCAGAGCGTCATCGCCTCACCGCGCCGGTTCCCGAGTTCGCGGTCGATGGCCAAACGCAACCGGCCGAATTCGAGGTGCAGGACCTGGTCGTCCTGCATCGAGGCGATGATGGCCAGGCTATTGAGGAACATGCCTTCGATGAGGCGGAGCCCGAGCGCGCGCGCGGCAGCAAGACCTTCCTCGGCGAGCGCCTTGCCGGCCGCGCCGTCGCCATGCATGTTCAGTGCCACTGCCAGGCGTTGTTGCGCGCGCAGCCGGAGCGCGTCGTCTCCGACGCGAGCGGCGAGCGCCATCGCCTGTCGCGCGACGCGCTCCAATGCGACCCAGTCGGCGAGCCGCAGCTCGATGTCACAGCGCCGCAGTGCAGCCTCCGTGCGCAGATGATCGTCGTCCATCGTATCGGCCAGCTGCTCCAGCGCGCCGATATCCGCCCGCTGCTCCAGTCGCCGCCCCTGCAGGTCCAATGTCCGCTCACGCACGTTGTGCAGGCGCCAACGCATTGCGAGCTGGTCACGAGTTTCGTTTGGGCCGGATTCCGCCGCTTCTGAAGTTAACGCCAGCGCCCGTGCCACATGCCCCATCACGGCTTCGTGCGCGAAGCGGTCTCGGGCGTGCTCGGCTGCGCGGGTGTAGAACTCGCAAGCCCGCCCGTTGTCGCCGGCCTTCTCGTAGTGCTCGGCTGTAGCTGCAAGGAAGTCGTTGGCGCGGGCGCTCGTCAGGCCGGCGAGCCACGCTGCGACCTTGGCGTGATATTCGCGCCGCACGCGCTTGAGCACCGTATCGTAGGTGACCTGATGCAGGATCTGGTGATGGAACACATATTCGCGCACGCCGTCCAGGCTCGCCTCCGGATGCGGCAGCACCAGTGCGCGCTCGGTCAAGCGGGGAAGGCGCGCCGTACCCCGCGCGTCGATGGCCGACAAGGCCCGGTCCCAGAATACGAAGCCGATCACCGACGCCTGCTGCAACGCTAGCTTCTCCACCGGTTTCAGCCCGTCGAGCCGTGCCTGAAGCACGCCAGTCAAGGTTGGCGGCACATGCATCGAGAGGAGCCGGCCAGGAACGAAATTCCAGCGCTCGCCGTGCGTCTCGATGGCGCCTTCGTCCACCAGCATCTTCACCAACTCTTCCATGTAGAAAGGATTGCCATCGGCGCGATCGCTGAGCAAGTCGCGCAACGCCAGTGGAACCGCGTCAAGATTCTTGAGCAGCTCATTCGCGAAGACTCGGCTGGCCTCCTTGTCGAGAGGAGCCAGGTCGACTCGTTTCATATTTGCGACGCCAGGCCAATCGGCGTGAAGCTCGAAGAGCGTCGGACGGGTCAGGCCGAGGATGAGCATGGCGACGTCGTGGTTGACTTTGACAAGGTAGCGGAGATAGTCCAGCGAACCTTCGTCGGCCCAGTGCAGATCGTCGAGCAGCAACACGATAGGCAGGTTGCCTTGCCCGGCCACGCGCCGAAACATCAGCGCCGCGGCGTGAAACGCCCGATTCCGGATCTGCACGCCGTCATCCACGATCGGCCTGACGTGCCGGCTTTCGGCATAGTCCAGCCCGATCAGATGACCGAGCAGGTGGGCTTGCGCCTCCGCGGTGTCGTCGCCGGCGGCGGCGAGGAAGGGAGCGATGCCTTCCCCCCATTTTTTCTTCGCCGTTTCCATACTGTCGCTGTCTACGATCTGGAACCGCCACGCAAGAATGTCGCGCAGCAGGCCATACGGCTGGCTCCGGGTTTGTGGCAGCGCCCGCCCGTGGAAAAGGTAAAAGCTCTCGGGGCGGGATTCAGCCCAATTCTGGAACTCGTAGAGCAACCGGCTCTTACCCATGCCGGCATCCGCGGCGACGACGACGATAGTCAACCGCGACTGCTGGCAGACATTCAGGAACGCTTCCTGGAGTGCTTGGAGATCGGCTTCCCGGCCGATCATCCGAGTCTCTACGCCCTCGATTCCTCGCGCAGCGACCCGAAATGCGCGCGGCTTGGCGCGCTGCACCAGGTAGGTGACGATGGGCTCATCAACCCCCTTGACCAGGATCGGCGGCTGCGACTCCACATCGAAAACGCCGCGCACGTGACGATAGGTGTCGTGGCTGATGCGCACGCTGCCCTCGGGCGCCGTCTGTTCCATGCGCGCGGCAATGTTGACCGCGAGGCCGCGAATGCTGCCTTCGGCGTCGACTCCGCCGCCGAGCAGCACGCGACCGGTGTGTACACCGATGCGAACATTGAAGTGGGCGTGACCGTGGCTACGCCGCACGAGTTCGCCTTGGCGCTTTCCTTCGTCGAGAAGGGCCAGGCCGGCGCGCACGGCGCGCTCCGGGTCATCCTCGCGGGCTTCGTCGGCACCAAAGACGGCCAGCATGCTGTCGCCGGCATAATTGAGCACTTTTCCGCCGAGTGCGCCGACGATGGCCGTGAAGCTCGACAACGCGCCGTCCATCACCGCGTGGGTCTCCTCGGGGTCGAGGTGCTGGCTCAGCGTTGTGGAGGCGACGATATCGAGGAAGAGGATAGTCACCTGCTTCAGCGACTGGGCGGGCGGCCCGTCCGCGGGCGCTGCCGTAACCGAAGCAAGCTTGGCGCGAAGCGGGGCGAGCGCAGCATCGATGACTGCGTCGCCGAGCTGCGCTCGTTTCGACTCTAGCGCGGCAATTGCGGCTTCGAGATTTTGCCGATCTGTCGACATCGGCTGCGAGAATACCAATTCGCTGGCGCGAGCGTGTACGCCAATGAAAAAGCCGACCCGCGGGTCGGCTTTTTGCTGGCGACGTTTCCCGCGTCAGCTTACTTCTTTTGTTCCTTGGTGGCTTCCTGGACCATATTGGCCTTGGACGCGTCGGTCGCCGCCTTCGAAGGATCCGCCGTCACAGGCGTGTCCGTGGCCTTCATCGCATCGCCAGCGGGCTTCATCGCATCGCCAGCGGGCTTCATCGCATCGGCGGCGGGCTTCATCGAATCGGTGGCGGGCGCGGGCGCGGGTGCCGGCGCAGGCGCAGGGGCGGGCGCGGCAGCCGGTGCAGGCGCCGGCGCCGGGGCGGGCTTCTCGCCGCAGGCCGTCAATGAAATTGCGACCACGGCCGCCAGGAGAATGGATTTGTTCATGGGATGTGTCCTTGAGACAAGAGATGTTGAAAGGAAGGGTTTGCGTCTGCTCGAATACAGCGAATACAGGCTCGGTACTCCGGGAACTCGACGAAATCGAGCGCCCCGTCGCGCTCCGAGTCAAACCGATTTAAATCAAATCTCTTTGCGACGCTGCATCGATCGGTTCCGGCAGTGCAACATCCGAGGCGACGCAGTCTATCACAAAGGCCATTAGATTCAAAGAGGTGGCATTGGCATCCCGCATGGATGCGGTGCGGTGGACCGGCCAAACTCAAAGGCCTAGAACGGTGCCCGCGAGTCCCGGTTGGCCGGTAGCCCAGATTTCCTCGAAGCGGGTTGCCAGCGGCATTGCCACCTGCGGATTCTCGATGACGAACGAGGCGCGCGGTTGGTCGATATGGAAGCGATGCAGAAAATGCCGGCCGTCGGCGATGACCAGCGGGTCCATCGCGACACGTGCTTCCACGCCGGTCTGATACACAGTGATGTTCGATGAATACTGGCGCAACAGATTGGCCAGGCGTGGGCAGAAGCGTTGCATCCATCGGGTGTCGTGGACGATCAGGTCGAAGCGGGCCGTCGGCGCGCGGCGCAGGAACGCCGCCAGGTTGGCTGCCCGCAATGCGGTATCCCAGCCCGTTTGCGACAGGTCGATGTCGAACACCTGCAGCTTGTGCTGCGCTAGCACGATCAATTCGTCGATGGCTGCGGTCTGCTCCGCAACGGTGTCAAGGCGAACCTCGCGTGGAACGGGTTCGACGCTGGTTTCAGGCGACGTGGAGGAATCCATGGCTGTATCCGTCGTAAAGGAATTCGCGGGCGGCGGCGGAAAGGCGCGCGGCATCATTGGCGCGCAGCGATCGCGCGTTGGCCAGCGTGCACAGATCCCGCCGGTCGCCTTGGGGCCATCCCGACGCTTCTCCGTTCAGGTAGATCGCATTGTCATCGTAGAGCCATTGCGTGCGCCGGTCGAGAGTGACGCCGCGTCGGGAAATGGCCTTGGAGAAGGCGGTGCGCGAGAGGCACGGCGCGGGACGTTCAAAGCTGACTTGAAGCTTGGGCTCGGACAGGTACGCGCCAAGAAATCGCGCCGTCCCGGTCGCATCCCATCGTATTTCGCGGAGCGCCCGATTCATGCGCTGTTGCATGGGCTTGCCGATACGGGCTGGCTCAGCAGAGGGCTTGAGGTCCGGATCGCCGTAGCGTCCGCCAAGCACCAGTTCGTCGCGCAGCCTATCGAGAAACGCTTGTGCCAATTCTTCATGGGATGGCGCGCGAAATCCGATCGAGTAGGTCGTGCATGCGTCAACCGCCACGCCGTCGTGCGCAATGGATGGCGGCAGATACAGCATGTCGCCGGGTGCCAGCACGGCATCATGTTGCGGCACAAATTTGCGCAGGATCTTGACCGGCAGATCTGGCTTCAGGGTGAGGTCGTCCTGGCGACCGTATCGCCAGCGGCGTCTTCCCGGTCCCTGCAAGAGAAATACGTCATAGGAATCGAAATGCGGTCCGACGCCCCCACCCGGCGCGGCGAAGCTCACCATCAGGTCGTCGAGGCGCGCGTAGGGGACGAAGGCGAAGCGGCGCAACAGCGCATCTGCGGCGTCGGAATGAAGGTTCGCTCCCTGCACCAGCAACGTCCATCCCTTTGCGGGAAGCGACCTGAACTGCGCGCGACGAAAAGGGCCGTGGTCGAGCGACCAGCGTCCATGGTCCCGCACGATGAGGCGCGATTCGACGTCGTCGCGTCCGGCCAGCGCGAAAAGCTCATCCCGAGTGAACAAACCCGCGAAGTCCGGCACGGCGCCCCTCACCAGCAGGGCGCTCTTCTGCCAGAAGCGCCGAAGAAACGCGGCCGGCGTGTGCCCGGCCAGCAAGGTCTTCGTCGAAGTGCTCGGCAACGGCATGCGCGCCAGATTAGCACCCGGTGCAGCGGGCGCAAGCGATCCGGTTACAATTCCGGTCCGCCACGCTTTTCGTCCCGTGCGTTTCGGGTGCCAAAGTAAACTTCGCCAATCCAATCGCCGCGAGTCCGTCGATGCTCATATCCGCCAACGCCGTAGTTACGATCTCGTTCAAGCTCTTCGATGCGGCCAATCAACTGCTCGAAGAATCGCCCGAGCCGATTGTCTACCTGCATGGGACCCATTCAGGCATCTTTCCCAAGATCGAGGAGACGCTTGAAGGAAAGAAGACCGGCGACGCCATTTCCGTCACGCTCGAGCCCGTGGATGCCTTTGGCGAATACGATGCCAAGATGATTCGCATGGAGCCGGTGTCCGACCTGCCGGACGATATTGCCATCGGTGGCTATTTGATTGCCGAACTGGACGGCGCCGAGGTGATCTGGCGCGTGACCGGCATCGCCGATGGCAAGGCGGTCCTCGACGGGAATCACGAGCTGGCCGGCCAGCGGCTGCGCTTTGACTGCAGCGTGCTCGACGTCCGCGCGGCTACGCCTGAGGAAATTGCCCACGGTCATGCGCACGGCGCGGGCGGTCACCACCACCACTGAAGTCCAAGGAAACTAGGGAGAAGATTTGCGGCCGCGCTCCCTAGGGTTCGGCGAGTTTCTTCAGCGCATACAGGGCTTCCAGCGCTTCACGGGGTGACAAGGCGTCCGGGTCGAGTGCAAGAAGGCGCTCGCGCACCTCGGCGGCGCGCGGATCGGCATCGGCGATGTTGTAGGCCGACGTTCCCGCCGCTGAAGAGCCTCCGAACAAGTCGTCCTGCGACGCGTTGCGCGCGGAGAACTGGTCAAGTCGGCCCAGGTATGCTTTTGCCTGGCGCACCGTTTCCGCCGGAACGCCCGCCAGCCTCGCCACCTGCAAGCCGTAACTGCGGTTGGCCGGACCTTCCGCGACCGCGTGCAGGAACACGATCCCGTCCTTGTGCTCGGCCGCGTCAAAATGCACATTGGCGCAGCCTTCCAGTTCGGCCGCCAGTGCCGTCAATTCGAAGTAGTGTGTCGCGAACAGCGACAGGCAGCGATTGCGCTCGGCGAGCCGGTGCGCGATTGCCCACGCCAGCGCCAATCCATCGAATGTGGACGTGCCGCGGCCGATTTCGTCGATCAGCACCAGGCTTTCAGGCGTCGCGCGGTTCAGGATGTAGGCCGCCTCCGTCATCTCGACCATGAACGTCGAACGTCCGCCGGCCAGGTCATCCGACGCACCGATGCGCGTGTAGATCGCGTCCAGCGGCCCCAGTTCCGCTGCTTCCGCGGGCACGAAGATGCCGCAATACGCCAACAGCGCGATGACTGCGGTCTGGCGCATGTAGGTCGACTTGCCGCCCATGTTGGGCCCGGTGACGATCAGAAGACGACGGTCCTGCGCCAGCACCACGTCATTGGGAATGAAACTCTCGACCTGCTGCGCGACCACGGGATGCCGGCCGCCGCGAATTGCGATACCGGGCGCGGCAACGAACCTGGGACGTGACAGATTCAGCGCGTCGGCGCGTTGCGCCAGGTTGGCCAGCACGTCGAGCGTTGCCAGCGCCGCCGCCGCCTGTTGCAGCGCTGGGATGGCGGGCGCCAGCTCGTCGAGGACGCGCTCGAACAGGAGCTTCTCGCGTGCAAGCGCGCGCTCCTGCGCCGACAGCGCCTTGTCCTCGAAAGCCTTGAGCTCGGGCGTGATGTAGCGCTCCGCATTCTTGAGCGTTTGCCGGCGGCGGTAATCGATGGGGATTTTCTCGACGTGCGAGTTGGTGACTTCGATGTAGAAGCCGTGCACGCGGTTGTATTCGACTTTGAGGCTGGCGATGCCGGTGCGTTCGCGTTCTCGCGCTTCAAGCGCCACCAGGAACTCGCCACAGTGCGCGTCGATGGCGCGCAGTTCGTCGAGCTCGGCATCGAAACCGGACGCGATCACGCCGCCTTCGCGCACCAGCGACGAGGGTTCAGGCGCAATCGCACGCGAGAGCAATGACTCCCAGCGCGTGTCGATCGCGAGCGCCGCGATTCCCGCGCGGATGAGAGGCGCATCGATCAATGTTGCCGTTGCCTGGAGTTCGGGAAGCCGTGTCAGTGTGTCGCGAAGCCCGGCCAGGTCGCGTGGCCGCGCGTTGCGCAGCGCGACACGACCGACGACTCGCTCCACGTCGACCGTTTTTCTCAGCGCTGTGACGAGCGCGCGCGCCGCGGATCCGTTGGCGCGCAGCGCGTCGATGGCATCGTGCCGCGCGGAGGCTTTCGCCTGCGACCGCAACGGCTGCGTCAGCCATACGCGCAACAGCCGGCTGCCGGCGGCAGTCGCGCAGCCATCGAGGAGGGAGTACAGCGTCGGGGCCAGGTCCCCCGACAGTGTGGCGGTGATCTCGAGGTTGCGGCGCGATGCGGGATCGAGCGCAAGGAATTCGCTGGCGGTTTCCACGGTGAGGGCGCGAATGTGCGCCAGCGCGGACATTTGTGTCGCCCCGGCATAGTCCAGCAGCGCGCCCGCGGCGCCAACAGCCAGCAGAGACTCGGCGACGCCATAGGCGGCGAGGTCGAACGTGCCGAGCTGCTTCGCCAAAGCGCGGTCCGCTGCGGTGACGTCGAATTTCCAGGGGGCCAATGTGCGTACCGGCGGCATGCCGCCGCGCAATGCCGGCGCGGCTGTCTCGTCGGGCAGAAGCAGTTCCGCGGGCGCAATGCGTTCGAGCACGCCGGCGGATTCGGCGTTGGGTACTTCCGTCAGCGTGAACGCGCCGGACGCTAGATTGAGCCACGCGATGCCTGTCCGTTTGGGACCCGGCAGGACGGCCGCGAGCAGGCAGTCGCGCTTTGCGTCCAGCAGATTGGCATCGGTCAATGTGCCTGGCGTTACGATCCGCGCCACCCTGCGCTCCACGGGACCTTTGCTCGTCGCGGGATCGCCGAACTGCTCGACGATGACGACCGACTCGCCGTTCTTCATCAGCTTGGCAAGGTGGGGTTCGAGCGAATGGTGCGGAACGCCCGCCATCGGGATCGGCGCACCTGCGGATTGCCCGCGGGTGGTCAGCGTAATGTCGAGCACACGGGACGCGTGTTCCGCGTCGCCGTAGAAGAGCTCGTAGAAATCGCCCATCCGGTAAAACACGAGCTTGTCAGGATGCTCCGCTTTGGCGCGCAGATACTGTTGCATCATCGGCGTGTGCTTCGCAATATCGCTCGTCGAAATGGACCCGTTTTCCATGTTGGTTCATAGTACAGTATCGTTTATCGAAGGCCGACTGTGTCGCCCGAAATCCTGAATGAATACGATACGTCGTGCGAGACATTCGGCTCCCTTTGCCCATCGAATACTTGCGTTTTGATCGTGTGAGTTTCACTGGGACGCGATAGCTGCTGCTCGGGTATTTTCCAGCAGAGCCTCGGACGCAATGGCCGCTTTTCGCGGTACTGTTCCCAGACTGTGCCTCCGGTGAAAGGTCGAGTCATAGGCATGGGCAAGTGCAGCAGTCGGGTAGGTCCGTGAGCACGCGACCGCAGTTTGACGCGATGTGGGCGGAGCGATAACGTAGTGTGTTGCGCACACGCCTTCGAGCCCGGTCAGGGACGTACAAAAGAACACGCCAAGGAGGAGAGCCATGTTGAAGGGCAAAGTTGCCGTCGTTACCGGGTCGACGAGCGGGATCGGACTCGGAATTGCGCGCGCGCTTGCCGCCGGCGGCGCCGACCTCATGCTCAACGGTTTTGGCGAGGCTGCGGCGATTGAAAAGCTGCGTCTGGAAATTGCCAAGGCTCACGGCGTGCGCGTGGCGTACAGCTCCGCCGACCTGTCCAAGGCCGCCGAGACCGTCGGGATGATCGAGCAGGCGACACGCGAACTCGGGCGCGTGGATGTGCTGGTCAACAACGCGGGCATCCAGCATGTATCCCCGGTACACCAGTTCCCGGTGGAAAAGTGGGACGCAATCATTGCGATCAACCTGACGGCCGTATTCCTGGCGATCCGTGCGTCGCTGCCGCAAATGCTGGAGCGAAATTGGGGCCGCATCATCAACATTGCGTCTGTCCACGGCCTGGTGGCGTCGGTCGACAAGTCGGCATACGTGGCGTCGAAGCATGGCGTCGTCGGCCTGACCAAGGGCGTGGCGCTGGAGACAGCGACGACCGGCATCACCTGTAATGCGATCTGCCCAGGATGGGTCCTTACACCTCTGGTGCAAAAACAGATCGACGCCCTTGCCGGGAAGGAGAAGCTTTCGCCCGACGAGGCAAAGATCCGGCTGCTGGGCGAAAAGCAGCCGTCACTCGAGTTCACCACTCCGGAGCAATTGGGCGCGCTCGCGACATTCCTCTGCTCGGACGGGGCCGCGCAGCTTAACGGAGTGGCGCTCCCCGTGGATGGTGGCTGGACGGCACGATAGCCACGGGCTGAGCGAGCCGACGATCAGAACGCTCCGAAGAGTTTCCCCAGAACGATCACGACCGTCAATGCGAGTAGCGGTCCGACCAGTCCCACCATCATGATCTCGCGGTAGCTGCCCCGTTGGGTGGCGCCGCAGATCGCCAGCAGCGTGACGACCGCGCCGTTGTGCGGCAGCATGGCCAGTGCGCCGGAACTGATCGAGGCGACGCGGTGCATCAACGCCGGATCGACGCCGGCGACCTTCGCCAGCTCTGCGTAGGTTGCGCCGAGCGCGTTCATCGCGATGATCAATCCACCGGAAGCCGAACCGGTGATGCCGCCCATCACGTTGGCGGCGACGGCGATCGACACGAGCGGCCCGCCGGGCACCGCCAGGAATCCGTCGCGCACCACAGCGAACGCCGGCAACGCTGCCACGACGGCGCCGAATCCCACTAAGCTGGCGGTATTGAGCACGGGCAGGACCGAGGCGGTGGCGCCGGCATCGAGCGACTTGCGCAACTCAGGCAATCGCTTGTGGTGAAGAAGCACGAGCACTATCGAGGCAATCGTCAGCGCCGTCACCACCGACCAAGTGCCGCTTACGGCAGCCAGCGTGCTATTGAACCGCGGCTCGGCCAGGAAACCGGTATCCACTCTCGGCAGCACGATGAAACTCATTGCGAGATTGACGGCGAGCACGATGATAATCGGCGCAATGGCGAGCGCGAACGACGGCAATTGCTTGCTCTTGTGCCCATGCGGCAATTCCGCAGGGTCGAAATTGTCGGCATTCGTCGCCTTGGCGCGGACAAACTGATCGTCGGCAGCGGCCAACGCGTCGGCGCTGTAGCCCTCGCCGGCGGTGCGTGCGCGTGTCTCGACCATCCGCAACCACCACAGGCCGAAGCCCACCATGACAGCCGAAGCGATGAGACCCAGACCTGGGGCGGCGAACAGCGTGGTGCCGAAATACGGCATCGGGATTGCATTCTGGACTGCGGGGGTGCCAGGCAGCGCCGTCATCGTGAAGGTGAAGGCGCCGAGTGCGATCGCGGGGGGGATCAAGCGATGCGGCACCTTCGCCTGCCGGAACAGCGCGTCCGCCACGGGAAACACGGCGAACGCCACAACGAAAAGGCTCACGCCGCCGTAGGTGAGCACGGCGCAGGCGAGCACCACCGCCATGACCGCCCGCGTCTCACCCAGTTTGTCGGTGATGGTGCGGGCGATGGACAGCGCTGCGCCGCTGTCGTCCATGAGCTTGCCGAATACGCCGCCCAAGAGGAACAGCGGGAAGAGATTTCGAATGAAATTCGCCGCGCCCGTCATGAACGTCAGCGTCCATTTGGCCAGCAGCGGCTCGCCGGAGAACAAGGCAGCGACGAGCGCCGCCAGCGGGGCCGCCAGCAACAGCGTGAACCCGCGAAACGCGAGCCAGATGAGCAGACCCAGCGCGATCACAATGCCTATCAGTTGCAGGCCGTATGCGCTCATGCTAGCCCGCGACTCGCGAGAGTGCGAAAAGGATCGACATCAGGATCACGGCCACTCCCGTGGCCAGGACCAATCGGTTGGCAAACAAGCGGCGCATAGCTGTCCTCCTTCAATGAAACCTTCGTGCTCTTCTTGCAACCTTCGGGGCAACATTCCTGGTTCGCGGGACCTCCGTCGAATCACACGCAGGTGGTAAGCAGGAACGCAGGGCCAAAGACCAGGACACTGGAGGCGAATGCGGCGATGGCGGTCCAGGCAATCGCCACGTGCAGGAAGCTGCCGGTCGGGTCAAGTGTCGGATCAGGACCGGAGTTTGCAAAATTGCGCCATATCCATCCGCCCACGACAAGGTGCGCAACGAATACGATGGCGAGGATCACGCGCAACGTGCCGGTTGGCCAGGCAAAGGCGCAGCCGATGGCGTGCAGCGCGTAAAGAGCGACAAGCGCGCTGCACCAGACGGCGAAGGCCGCCGCGAGCCACCACAGGCGGCGGGCTGGAACGGCGCGCCCGTTGACGGGGCTAGCCTGCGCCGCGCTCAAGGTCGCGCTCCGAGCATCGCGACAAGCGCTGGCAAGGCGAGAACGAGTCCGATCGCGATGGCGCCCGTCGCGGCGGTGTAATCGAGCCAAAGGCGCGTCAGGCGGAAATCGAGCAGCCTCCGCGACGACACGAGTCCGGCGGCCCGGCGCCAATAATTGCTGACGAGGAAGAGCAGGCCGATGCCGGCGTGCACGGCTACAAAGCTGAGCAGCGCGGCGGCGGTCGCACCCAGTGCATGCTTCTGCGGATCGGGCGAGACGCCCGCGATCAATTGCACGCAAGCGACGATTGCAGCGATCAGCGCAAGCATGGCAAGCCCGATCCAGCCGCCCGGCCTGCGGTCCGATGCCAGGGCGCGCAGCGACCCTCTGGCTGCCCCCACGGCAACCACGAGCATCGCGACGGTGGCGAATGCGAGGAGGCGGTTGGGCTCCGAAGCCATCGCGGTGGGCCAGTTCGGCGCGGCGATCCACAGGTAAAGGGTTCCGAAGAGGAGCGACGTGAACAGCGTGCCATCGGCGACCAGCGTGCAAATCAGCGCCAGCCATGGCGGCGAACTCGCAACCTCGGTGTGGGGCGGGACGCTGACGCCACGGCCGACAGGCATCGGACCGTAGTCGCGCCCATGGCCGGAGCGCTGCGCGGCGAACACGAACAGGCCGGCAATCACAAGCGTCATGACGACCGACAGCGAGTAGAACTTGAACAGCAGTCCGAGGACTGCCACCCCCGTGGCGATGGCCGTCACCAGCGGCAGGTAGGTGGGCTGCGGCAGCACGATCAACTGGTCGGGGACCCCGCTGGTCATGTGCACGCCCAGCGCTTCCTGCCAGCCGTTGCGGGTGAACCCCAGATAGCCTTCGCCACGCGCCAGCGACAAGGCGAGCTTCCCGGGAGCGGTACGCTCGGTCGCATCGTCGACGTGCGCGATCGAGGCGAACGCATAGGGCATCGGCGGAATCGGCATCGCCCACTCCAGCGTTGTCGCATGCCATGGGTCGCGCCGTACGCGTCGCCCGAAGCGGATTTGCACGATGAGGTCGATCACGATCAGCGCGAAGCCGATGGTCATGACGAAGCCGCCCACCGACGACAGCAGGTTGAGCCAGTTCCAGGCTTCGTTCCCCTGATAGGTGTAAATGCGTCGGGGCATGCCGAGCAATCCGGTCAGGTGCATCAGGAAAAAAGTCATGTTGAAACCGATGAACACCAGCCAGAAGGCGGTCACCGACAGCTTGTGCACCGCGGTGCGCCCGGTCAGCAAAGGCAGCCAGTAGTACAACCCGGCGAGCATCGGGAAGGCGAGCGCGCCGCCGACGACGTAATGCATGTGCGCGACGACGAAGTAGGTATCGTGCGCCTGCCAGTCGAAGGGAACGATGGCCAGCATGACGCCGGTCAGGCCGCCCATCACAAAGACAAAGAAGAAACCGAAGACGTAGAGCATCGGCACGTCCCAGCGCGGCCTGCCGTGCGAAAGCGTCGCCAGCCATGCAAAGACCTGCACCGCGGTGGGCACCGCGACGATCGCCGAACCTGCCGAGAAGAAGGCGAGCGCGAGATGCGGAATACCCACCGTGAACATGTGATGCACCCAGATGCCGAAGCTCAGGAAAGCGAGCGCGATGATCGCGACGACGATCGCGCGGTAACCAACCAGCGGCCGGCTGGCGAAGACCGGGATGATCGTCGACAGCACGGCCGCCATCGGCAGGAAGATGATGTAGACGTCCGGATGACCAAACAGCCAGAACAGGTGCTGCCAGAGCAGCGGGGCGCCGCCTCGCGTCGGGTCGAAGTAAGGCAGGCCGAAGGCACGTTCGACTTCGAGCAGTATCGAACCCAGGATCAGGGGAGGGAAGGCCACGATCATCATCAACGCGGTCACCAGGATGTACCAGCCGAAGATCGGCATCCGGTCGAGCGACATGCCGGGCGCACGCATCTTCAGGACGGAGACGACGATCTCCATGGCCAGCGACAGCGCGGAGATTTCGACGAAGGTGACGCCCAGGAGCCAGACATCGGCGTTCATGCCCGGCGTATAGACGTTGGAACTCAACGGCGTGTACATGAACCAGCCGCTGTTGGGCGCAACGCCCGCGATCAGCGATACGGTCAGGATCGTGGCGCCGAACAGGTAGCACCAGTATCCGTAGGCGGTTAGACGTGGAAAGGCGAAATCGCGCGTGCCGAGAATCTTCGGGGTCAGATAGACCGCGAAACTTTCCACCATCGGTATCGCGAACAGGAACAGCATCATTGACCCGTGCATCGTGAAGACCTGGTTGTAGGTCTCCGCGTCCATGAAGGCGGCATTCGGTGTGGCGAGCTGGACGCGAGTCAGCATGCCGAGCACGCCGGCGATGGCGAAGAACACGAACGACGTGATCATCATTCGCATGCCGATTACGGAGTGGTTGACCGCGGCCAGGCGCTGCCACCCCGGCCCGGTAGCCCAGATCGCGGCGAGCTGCCGGTGCAGCCGCAACGCCGGGCTGCCTGTGGTTTGGGTGTCAGCGTCGATCATTTTCCGGCCCCGGTTGATGCCGCCGCCTGCGCGAGCGCGGCGGAATAGTCCTCGGGACGATGGACGATCACGGCGAACCGCATCCCTGCGTGGCCAAGACCGCAAAATTCATTGCAGATCCCCTCGTAGGGGCCGGGTTGATCGGCTTGCACGCGCAAGTGATTGACGTTTCCGGGCACTGCGTCGATCTTGCCGGCGAGCCGGGGCAACCAGAAGGCATGGATGACGTCCTTGCTGGTGACGACGATGTCCACGGGCACGCCCGCCGGCAGGAGCAGGACATTGCGTGTCACCACGCCGCCATTGTCGGGATAGCGGAACGTCCATTCCCACTGGCGGCCCTCGGCATCGATCCGCTGCGTCTTTCCCGGCATGGGCAGAAGGCGCTCGCCGGCGAAAAGCGCGTAGGCGACGAGCGGCACCAGGACCAATGCTGGCAGGACGAGGCCGCCCAGCACGATCCAGCGCGCCGGCGGCACGCCCGAGCCCCAGCCGGGCCGCCGTATCACCAGCATGAACAGGATCATCACCAGTGCGAAGAGCGCGGCGGCACCGGCCAGCATGATCCACCACAGTGTTGCGATCTTTGCCGCGGCCGGTCCGGCGGGCGCGAGCGTCGACAGCGGCCCGGTGCACCCGCACAGCAGCACGATGCAACCTGTTTGGAGCGCTGCGCCCAAGGCGCTAAGATGCAGTCTCGAGTTGGGCAAACGAAGCGAAGGAACAGGTTCATGCGGAACACCGACGAAACCCTGCCTGTGCGCAAAAGCGAGGTCCTGCTGGAGCTGGAGCGACTCGACGTCGGTTCGGCCGTCGCGCTGGTCGGCCATCCGCTTCACGTACTGATGGTGCATTTCCCCATCGCGTTCGTGATCTCGAGTCTCGGCATCGACATTTTCTATTGGTGGTCGGGCGATCCCTTCTGGCTGCGCGTCGGGCTCTGGTCGGCGGGCATGGCCTTCTGGTCCGGCGTCGCGGCCAGCATCGTCGGGACGGCGGAACTCCTCCTCGTGCGCGGCATCCGCCTGCACGAGGCGAGCTGGTCCCATGCCGTCGCGGCGATGACGCTGGTCGCGATCGCGGGCGCGAGCTGGGGCCTGCGACTGACCGATCCCATGTCGGTTCTGCCGCACGGCCTGGTGCTGTCCGCGCTCGCCTCGGTCATGGTGGGCTTCGCCGGCTGGCATGGCGGGAAGCTGGTGTTCGATCATGGCATCGGCATCCTGGTGTCGCCGACCGCCTAGCGCAACATCCGCGCGAGTCCGCCGGGCTCGAACAGATGTTTCGCGAACTGGTTCGAGTCGATGTGGGGCTTGGCCAGTACGACCCACACGATGGCGGTGATCAACACCGCGTAGCTGGTTGCCAGCGTCACGAACGACAGCCGGCCGAAACGGCCGCTTGGCGAGAAAAGTTGGTGCAGCACGAGCCCCGCGACGACGTGCAACATTGCCATCAGCCCGACCAGCACCATCTTGATGGTGAACCATTCCGTGAAAGTGGCCTGCAGGAAGATCAGCGCGGTCCCGCTGGCAATCGCAACGAATGCGGCCGGCGAAGTCAGCTCGACGTAGATCATCCGCGTGATCCGGTGCAGCCGGTCGAGGTCACCTCCTGGCGCAAGCGTCCGCCGTTGCCAGAAGAGGAAAGGCAGCACGAGCAGGCCGCCCGACCAGATCGCGATCGCCGCGAGATGGATGAATTTCAGAAAAATTGTCACTGTGCCGGCTCGAGGCGCCGCAGGCTCGACCAGGCGAGCCAGAGTCCGACGGCAAGATAGGGCAGGATTGCCGGCACCCACATCAGCAGCCCCGCCAACTGCTGGTCGGCGAGCGGGCTCAATCCCCAGGGCACCGTGCTTGTGAGGTGCACCAGGTAAAGTGGGCGAGGTGCAAACGCGATCAGCGCGCCGAGAAGTCCCATTTGCCCGATCGTCGCCGCGAGTGCCAGCAGCGCCGGGCCGCGCTGCACCGCTGGGGACAGGATCGCCCTCCACATGAGCCAGGCGCTCGCCAGCAACGAGCCTTGCATCAGCCAGTAGGCCGGCACGCTGGCCAGACCCCACTCGTAGACCGCCGGCGCATGCCAGAGCCACAAAATCGCCGCTTGCGCTGCAACCAGCATGGCGAGCGGCGGCGAGCCGATGCGTCGCATCGGGAAGGCCGACGGCCAGCAGTGGCGCAACCACGGCGATCAGCAGCACATGGTGGAACACGCGCGCCGAAAACAGCGCAGAAGCCAGCGCGCAAAGCGGAGAGATGAAAATGACGAGCATCACCGCAATTGCCGCCCAACCGGCCCGGGCATTGGCGGAGTGGCCGCGACCAACCGCGAACGCCAGTGCAGCGAGCGCCCCGAGCAGCAGCGGATCGCCGTTCCAGCGCATCCAGAAATCCTCAGGGATCGCAGCAACTCCACAATAGGCGATCATGCGTCGCTCCCCCTATACGAAACTGTAGCGCTCGGAATGGTACTTCGAAAGCGGCACGCCCAGTTCGCCGAGCACGCTTTCGATTGCATCCATCATCGGCCCCGGCCCGCAAATGAAGTACTCATGGTCGGCGTACGGCGGCGGCAGGTGACGCTTGAACATTTCGGCGGTGATGAATCCCGTCTCACCGGTCCAGCCGGGCGGAGGCTTCGACAGCACGTGGACGATCGTCAGGTTGAGCTTCGCCTTGTGCGCTTCCAGTTCATCACGGAACGTGATCGACTCCCAGTCCTTGCTGCCGTAGACGAGCACCACGGGCCGCTTGTCGCCGCGGTCGGCGAGCGTGCGGATCATGCTCATCATCGGAGTGATGCCGACGCCGCCCGCAATCAAGACGTGCATGTCCGCCGGGTTGCCGATCGTGAACGCACCGTACGGACCGTCGAGATAGACACGTTGGCCCACCGGTACATTGCCAATCTCGTTGTGAAGTCGCCCAGCCTTCTGATCGACATCTCGACGCGCCCGTCTGCGGCTTCAGCACTGGAGGAGAACGAGAACGGGTGCCCGGTAATCCTGAACGGACTTCCCCACAAATTGAGCCAGCCGAACTGGCCGGGCCTGAAGTGGAAGCCGGCATGACCATCCGGCAGCATCACCAGTGTCGACGTGTCACCCAGTTCCTGGCGGACTTCCGCGACGCGGTACGGTCGGCGGAGCATGAAAAGCGGCTTGATGATGCGCACGTACAGCAGCAGGCCGATCCAGAAAATCGTCAGACCGATCCACAGCGCGCGCTTCCACGGGTCGGACAGGTAGAACGCCCATCCCACCATGTGCGCCATACCGGCCGCGACCGCCACCACTGCCAGCACGATATGGCTCAAGTGCCACACCTCGTAGCGGATCTTGAGCTTCACGCGCCACAGCGCCGTCACTACCAGCAGGATCAGTGCACCGAGTGATACAAAGGCCAGCACGGCGCCCAGAGGGATGTCGGCGATCGCGCCTGGCAGCGCGAACATTTCCGGTCGCGTGACGGACATGATGAGTGCGTGCGCCGCGACCAGCCCGACAGCGATCTGCGAGATCTGCCGATGGAAGTGGTAGATGACGTCTTCGCCCCATGGTTCGGTCACGTAGCGGAAGCGTGCCGTGAGTCCGAACTGGAGTCCCATCATCGCCAGACCGGAGTAGCCGATCGCGACCGCGAACTCCGTCCAGAAATCGCGGGTGGGCGGCAACGAGCCAGTCAGCAGCGCAAACAACGGGGCGAGGATGAAGAGCAGGTAAATAACGACCCATGCCGCCCCATGCGCGGTGTAGCGAAGCATCACCTATCCCCCGTCGATTGCCGCGCAGTGTTCATTTGCAAGCTCCGGAAGGACTGCAATGAAGACCTACGGGCTATCGCATCCACGCCACGCGCACCGGAACATCTGCCGGTTAAAGGAACGTGAGACCGATCGAAATGATGATCCCGGTGAGCAGCAGGTGCATTGCACAGTAACCCATGACGTCTTTCGCCTGCAACCCCGCGATCGCGAGCACGGGCAGTACCCAGAAAGGCTGGATCAGGCTGGTCCACGCGTCTCCCCAAGCCACGGCCATCGCGACGCGAGCCATATCCGCGCCCAGCGCATGGGCGGCGGGCAGGATTGCCGGGGCTTGCACTGCCCATTGACCTCCACCCGAGGGCACGAAGAAGTTGACGATGCCCGCGGAGATGAAAACCAGGAACGGCAGTGAGCGCTCAGAGGCGACCGATAGAAGCACTTTCGACAGAGTGTCGGCGAGGCCCGAACCCACCATGATTCCCATGATGCCCGCGTAGAACGGAAACTGGATGACGATGCCGCCGCCACCTTTGATCGCTTCCTTCAGCGACGCCAGCAGCCGGCGCGGTGTGCCATGCAGCAGGATGGCAAGCATGAGGAAGAGAAAGTTGACCGTGTTGAGCGTGAGGCCGCCACCGCGTCCGAAATAGCCCACGAGCCAGACGACGCCCGCGAGGCCGATGATCCCCGACACGATGCGGCTTGTCTCGAGCCGGTCCGCGGGCCGCTCGATCCTGCCGTCGTCAGGGGCAGTATCGGGCAGCAGCGCGGGATCGATGTAGATGCTGTCCGCATCCTTCGGCAGCATCAGTCGATTGACCAGCGGTACGACGATGAACAGCGTCGCGACGATCGCGAGATTGAAGAATGCGAAGGTGGTCTGTCCGGTGCCGATGACACCGGAGAGCGCCTCGAATGGGTGGCCCGGCGTGGCGATCGACAGCGGGACCGAGCCAGAAAGTCCACCATGCCAGATCACGAAGCCCGAATAGGCGCTGGCGATCAACAGGCGGTAGTCGACGCGAACGAGGCGCGCGACCTCCTTGGCGAACAACGCGCTGACGATCAGGCCGAAGCCCCAATTGATCCAGTGCGCGGCCAGCGACACCAGGCTGACGGTGACGATCGCCGCGCCGGGCGATTTGACCGCCCGGGCGATTGCCACGAGGACGCGTTTCACGGGAGGCGTGCTCGCGAGCATGAAGCCGGTGACGAGCACGAGCAGCATCTGCATCGAGAAGGCGAGCAGGTCCCAGAAACCGTTGCCCCACATCGTGATGACGGCGAGCGGTCCGTGACCCTCGATGGCCATTGCCGCGGCCATCACGATCAGCGTCAGGATCAGGACGAAGATATACGGGTCGGGCAAATAGAGATCGACGAGCCTCACCAGCGGCTTGACGGCTTGGGCCAGCATGGACAGTCCTCCCCACGTTGCGAAACATTGCGCACCTACCCGGAGCGAGAAGGGGCGCCAGAACAAGGACCTTCGCTGAATTCCGGAGCTTTCGCTGACCGACGGCGCAATTGCCAGACGAGAGTCTGAAAGTACAGCAAATCGGACGGACAAGGACACGGCGTCAGACTGTCACCCTTTCTACGCAAGCAACCTGGCGAGTGCGGGGCAGGCGAAACTATTCTTCCATGAGGGCCTCGATCCGGCCAGACCGAATTGCCTTGACCAGCGTTGCGTGGTCCTTCTGCGTCTGGTCGGCATAGGCGGCGGCGAACGTTCCGAGCGCCCGGTCGAAGGTGTCCCCCTTTCCGAGGTAGCCGCTGATCGTGGCCGCGTCCCCGGATTTTGCGTGGGCGCGGGCGAGCGTCCATCCACACATCTGCGCGTAAAGCTTGAGCTGTGCCGCATCGAAGCCATCGACCGGCATGGACATCTTCATGTCGCGCAACTGGCGCACATAAAAGTCGTTACCGCCCCGCCCTCGCACCCACCCAAGAAAAATGTCGCTGGACGATTGCATCAGCCGCTGACCCACGACGACGCGCTGGCCCTGGTTTGCGTACGTACTCTTCCCGGCATAGGGTTCGAGCACGGATCGGACAGCTTCCTTGAACTGGAGGATCAGCGGGTGGCCATCTTCGGAGAACAGCAGCCCGATGTAGCAGCGCGTTCCAACACTTCCAATGCCCACGACCTTCAGCGCAATGTCTTCCAGACGATAGCGATCAAGGAGCACGCGACGCTCGTCGGGCAGGGAGGCGCGGTAGTCTGCCGCCGCCTCGCGCACACTGTCGTCGAAGGCCGGATCGGCAACGTGGAACAACACCGGCGGCTGATCGACGATGCGGTGTCTCCCGCCGACCTGTGCCGTTATCCTGGGAAAGATACTCTCGATGACACGTTCGCGCGCACGCTTGGCTAGCTGCCGCCGGAATTTCCTCTCCTTGGCGCTCGGTGCCTCCTTGATCAGCGTCGCCGCGTCCAGACGCTGATACCAGATCTCCAACGGCCGCAGCCGCGAGCAATCGCGCAAATGCGAGCGATATGCGCGCACGCACTCCAATACGGCACCGTGGCCCGCGGCGTCGGGCAAACGGTTGTCGCGACCGGCGATCACGAAACTCACGACCAAGCGCTTCAGATCCCATTCCCATGACGCGGGAAACGTCTCGTCGAAGTCGTTAAGGTCAAAGACCAGGTTGCGTTCGGGCGTGGCGAACCCGCCAAAGTTCAGCAGGTGGCAGTCGCCGCATGCCTGCACCTTGATGCCGGTGGTTGGCAGGGCCGCGAGGTCGCTCGCCATCAGCGCCGCCGACCCCCTGAGGAAGGTGAACGGACTGTGCACCATGCGTCCGTAGCGAATCGGAACCAGGTCCTGGAGGCGGCCGCGGTTCGAGGCTTCGAGTATCGCTATCGGGTCCCGGCCCTGGTCGGGTACCTTCGCGTCGGCGTGGCTTTCGCGCGGGATATGCTTGCGCAGCGCCTTGCCTGCTGCGAGTCGTTCTGAACGCGAGCAAAAGCCGGCAGGGCGCTCGAATTCGGGTGGTGCCCCATTTCGGTTAATGCGTTGTTTTCGGATCGCCATCGAGTGGGCATTGTCGACGACCCGATGGCGCGGACGCAAATGCCGATTGGACTCATCGGTCATGTCTCCTGGGCCATGGGCTTGCCGCGCCGGACAGGCGAAGCTCTCCTCACGAATATGCGCAACTCTTACCGGACTCTGGGCCGGCCCGGTGGGAGCGGAGGCGGGGGACGCTTTCATTCGTACGCATGTGAATATTCGCATCAAGGGTGCTACATATTGACGCCTACAACTATTTGGACTAGTTTTCAATACACGATTGGCGTGGTTGGCCGCGGCAGGAGACTCTCCTCCCGACGGCTCGCCTGCCGGCGGAGATAGATGGGGAGAAGCCATGTTCCTCTTGCGCGCAACCCTGGTTGTTGTCGCCCTGCTAGGCTCGTTCATCCCGGCTGAACTTGCCACCGCCCAAGTGCCCCCGCATGCACCCGGCTCCATCTGCTTCACGCAGACGTTCTGGTGCTGGGCGCAGGCTCCAGGTCCGGTAGGCAGTTCCTGCTATTGCCCGTCCGCGTACGGGTGGGTGCCGGGACGTCTGGGCTAGTTCGCCCGAATCACCGGTCGCCAGGGAGCGGACACTATGGCCGCCTACGACGTTGAGAAGCTGCTCAGCGATTCGCGCCTCGTCGTTGACTACGCCGCGCGCGCCGGGATGTTGCAGGACGATTCGCTGCCGAAGACGATAGAGACGACGGAAGGCGCACTTCGGTCCGGTTCGGTACCGGACGTCCCAGCGCTCGTCGCCGCGCTGAACCGGAACATCAAGAGCATCGCGCCGATGACGCTGATCGAGTTGCGCAGGGGAATGAACCCCTACGATGAGCGCGGCTGTCGCGCCAACAATCGCAATCGCCTCGTCATCTGCGCGATGTCGGTTCTGTGGGTTTGCCTGATTGCCTATTTCACGCAGCTCCTGCATCGCGAGCAAACGGTCATCCAGACGGTGCAATTGATCCAGGATTCACACCCGCTGAACAAGATGAACGCCCTGATCAAGATGGTTAAGAAGGACGGGGTGTTGAACAAGAACGATGCGCACCTCGACGAGTACAACCAGCAGCTCGATGAACTGCGCACGCTGCAGGAAAAGGCCGCGGCGTTCAACTCCGAACTCGGTGAAGTTGCGCGCGGTACGGGATGGCCGCTGGGCGATGTCATACGTGATGGGGTGGACTATCTTCGAGCGACGAAAGGGTCGCCGGCCCTGACGCCGGTTCCCCCGCCCACGCCTGCAACGAGCGGCGCCCCGGCAATGGATTCTCGCGGTGTGCAAGTCGCGCAAGCCGGCGTGATGGTTTCCGACGCAACCACGGCACCGCTTGCGAGCGATGGCGTTTTCGTGGGCAATCCGAATCTGCCGAGCGCGCCGGGGGACGGGTGCGATCCGAACCAGCGGAAGGAAAAATTGGCGCCATTCGCCAAGGATACGGAATGGGCCTGGCTGACCGAAGTCATTCTGAATTTTTCCGATCTCTACTGCTTCTCGTCGAAGACCAACATTTCGGCGTTCCAGTTCAACTTGCAGCCGACGTCGGCGCTTCTGCAGGAACTGCAGCGGCGCATTACGTTGCAAACGGGCTGGATCCTGCCGGCGCTCTACGGCCTGCTGGGCGCATCGATGTTCCTCATGCGTGACATGCTGAACATGCAAACGGCCCCGGTCAGCGCGTTCGCAGCGACCATCCGCATTGCGCTGGGCGCAATGGCGGGCATCATCATCGGCTGGTTCTCGGTGCCAACCGGAGGCCAGGCGGCAAGTACGACCACGATTAGCGCCATACCCTTTGGCCTCGCATTTCTCGCAGGCTTCTCCATCGACCTTCTCTATTCGTTGCTCGATCGCCTGAACAAAGGCATCGGCGGATTTACGGAAGCCCGAACGGGAACCTGAGCGCTGCGCGGCCTGGGGCGCAAGCGTACGGAACCGGACCGCGCGCGGCGACGTGGCTCATCGCCCGCTTCGGGTGTCCGGTAAGATGCGTTCTTTCCGTCTTCGCGCCGAACCCGATGCCAAGCCCTGTGACCGCGTACGCGCGCCTAGCCTTCGCCTTGATCCTCGCGGGCTGCGCCAGCGGCGCGAGCGTGATCGAGATCGGCGACAACGCATGGCGGCTGGCCGCCATCGACTACACCCCGGCCGATGCGACCCGGATTGCCACCGATCAGGTCATCGCGTTTTGCGCGAAGCGCGGGCAGGTCCCGTATTTCGCGTTTTCGCGGGTCTCCAACGACATGCCGGGGCGCTTCAACGCGACGATGGAGTTTCAATGCACGGCGGGTGGATCGTCTCCCGCGGCGCAAGCGGAGGCGCTGCTCCGGGGATACCAGCGGGATTGCGCCATTGCCGGATTTCCATTGGGTTCGCAACCGAACATGAACTGCGCATTGGAGATTTCCTCCAAGGCCAATGCCCGAACTGGCGCCGCCCAGTGACCTGCCGTCAAGTTCGCGAGACACCATCCATCGTGTAGCGCACGGCGAACTTCCACCATTCCCCAATCAGCCATGCCTTCACTGCTGCTCCGTCCCGGTCGCCTGTCGTTGCTTGAACTGCGGCGCGTCGCTTCCGAAAAGACGTCCCTGACGCTCGACCCCGACGCAAAACCCGGCGTCGTTGCGGCGGAAGCAACAGTAGCCCGGGTTATCGCCGAGGGCCGCACCGTATATGGCGTGAACACAGGCTTTGGCCTGCTTGCACGCACGCGCATCGACAACGACCGATTGAGCGAATTGCAGCGCGCGCTGGTGCGCTCGCACAGCGCAGGAACGGGCGCGTTGCTCGACGACGCCGTCGTCCGTCTCGTGATCGCGCTCAAGGCGGCGTCGCTCGCCCAGGGTCATTCCGGCGTCCGCTGGGAAGTGATCGAGCGGCTGGTCGATCTTGTGAATGCCGGCATCACGCCCTGCATTCCATCGCAAGGTTCCGTCGGCGCGTCGGGCGACCTGGCGCCGCTTGCCCATCTTTCCGCCGTGCTGATCGGCGAGGGCGAAGCGCGTATAAACGGCGACATCGTCCCCGGCGCGCAGGCGCTCGCGCTGGCGGGACTGCGGCCGATCGAACTGGCGCCCAAGGAAGGCCTGGCGCTGCTCAACGGCACGCAGGTCTCCACTGCGCTGGCATTGGCAGGACTATTCGCGGCGGAGCGCGCATTGGCGGCAGCATTCGTCGCCGGCGCGATGACCATCGACGCCTGCCTGGCCAGCGATACGCCTTTCGACGCGCGCATTCACGCGGTGCGTCGCCATCGTGGCCAGATCGATGCCGCTCGCGTCTACCGCGACTTGCTGGCCGGAAGCGCGATCCGCGCATCGCACGTGGACTGCAGCCGCGTGCAGGATCCCTACAGCCTGCGCTGCCAGCCGCAGGTCATGGGCGCGTGCCTCGATCAATTGCGGCATGTGACCGCGATTCTGCTTGCCGAGGCAAACGCCGTTTCCGACAATCCGCTGGTGTTTGCCGACGCCAATGAGATTCTTTCAGGCGGAAATTTTCATGCGGAGCCGGTGGCATTTGCCGCCGACAACCTCGCGCTCGTGCTTGCGGAAGCGGGCGCGCTGTCGGAGAGACGGATCGCGCTGCTGATGGACTCGCACTTGTCCGAGCTCCCGCCCTTCCTCGTCGAGGATGGCGGCGTCAACTCCGGCTTCATGATTGCGCACGTGACGGCAGCGGCCCTTGCGTCCGAGAACAAGTCGCTCGCGCATCCAGCGTCGGTCGATTCGCTGCCCACGTCCGCGAACCAGGAAGATCACGTCAGCATGGCAACTTTCGGGGCACGGCGATTGGGACCGATGGCGGGCAACACGTCGGCGATCGTGGCGATTGAATTGCTGGCGGCGGCGCAGGGCATCGAATTTCGCGCGCCGCTCAAGACGTCGGAAAAACTGGCGCGGGCCTTTGCGATGGTTCGCGAGGAGGCCGCATTCTGGGATCGCGACCGCGCGTTTTCACCGGATCTGACGGCAATGCGTCGACGCGTCGAGGACGGAGCATTCCTGCCTTTCGTCGGCGCACTGTTCGATACCGCCTGATCCAAGCCGCGCCGCGCAGCTTCGGAAACGATCATGACTACCACGCAACAACCGTCCGTCGATACCGAGTTCATTCGTTCGCTGCCCAAGGCGGAACTGCACATCCACATCGAGGGATCGCTGGAGCCCGAACTCGTGTTTGCGCTCGCGGCGAAGCATTCGGTGGCGCTGAAGTACCCCTCAGTCGAGGCATTGCGTGGCGCCTACGATTTTCACAATCTCCAATCATTCCTCGACATTTACTATGCCGGCGCAGACGTGCTGCGCGACGAGGACGACTTCCACGCGATGACGCTGGCCTATCTTCAACGCGCGCATGCGGACGGCGTTGTCCACGCGGAAATATTCTTCGACCCGCAGACGCACACGCAGCGCGGCATCGCGTTTGCCACCGTGATGGCCGGCATTACCCGCGCGCTCGCGCAGGGCGAGCGCGAACTCGGAATCACGAGCCGGCTCATCCTGTGTTTCCTGCGGCATCTCTCCGCGGACGACGCGATGCGCACGCTGCGGGAGGCGCTGCCGTTCAAAGCCTCCATTCACGGCGTTGGCCTCGACTCGTCGGAAGTGGGCCATCCGCCGTCGAAATTCTCCGGTGTGTTCGATGCGGCACGCGCGGCCGGGCTCCACGCGGTTGCGCACGCTGGCGAAGAGGGACCGCCGGCCTACATCCGGGAGGCGCTGGATCTGCTGCTCGTCGAGCGCATCGATCACGGCGTGCGTTGCGAAAGCGACGATGCATTGTGCCGACGCCTGGCTGACGAGAAGATCGCGCTCACCGTGTGCCCGCTGTCCAATGTCAAACTCGGTGTATTCCCTACGATGGCGCAACATAACCTGAAGCGCCTGCTGGACCGCGGGTTGCGCATTACCATCAATTCCGACGATCCCGCTTACTTTGGCGGCTATGTCCTCGACAACTATGTCGCCGCGCAGCAGGCGCTGCACCTGACCCGCGATGACATCGTGGTGCTCGCACGCAATTCCTTCGCCGCATCGTTCCTGTCCGAACGGGAGAAGGCAGCGTGGGTGGCGAAGATCGATGCGCTGTCCAGGGCGCACTCACCGGAGAATCCCCATGCATCGTGACGATCCGAAATCGCTTGGCGCCAATCCGCAAGGCACTCGCCGCGCGGACCGTGTGATCCGCGCGCCGCGCGGGTCCGAGCGGACGGCGAGGAGCTGGCTCACCGAGGCGCCGCTGCGGATGCTGATGAACAACCTCGACCCCGACGTGGCGGAAAATCCGCAGGAGCTGGTCGTCTACGGCGGCATCGGCCGTGCCGCGCGCAACTGGGAGTGCTTTGATGCGATCGTCACCGCGCTGCGCGCGCTGGGTGACGACGAATCCCTGTTGATCCAGTCCGGCAAGCCGGTGGGCGTGTTCAGGACGCATGCCGATGCGCCGCGCGTGCTCATCGCCAATTCCAACCTGGTGCCCAAGTGGGCGACATGGGATGTCTTCCACGAACTCGACCGCAAGGGACTCATGATGTTCGGCCAGATGACGGCCGGCTCGTGGATCTACATTGGCAGTCAGGGCATCGTGCAGGGAACCTACGAGACGTTCGCCGAAGCCGGCCGCCAGCATTTTGGTGGCGATCTCGCCGACAAGTGGATCCTGACGGCGGGCCTGGGAGGCATGGGGGGCGCCCAGCCGCTCGCGGCGACGATGGCAGGTGCTTCGATGCTCGCCGTCGAATGCCAGCCGTCGCGCATCGAGATGCGCTTGCGCACGAAATATCTCGATCGCCAAGCAAAGGACCTCGACGACGCGCTGGCGATCATTGCGGAGGCGTGCGCGACGCGCAAGCCGGTCAGCGTTGGATTGGTCGGCAATGCGGCGGAAATTCTTCCCGAGTTGGTTGCACGCAACGTAAAGCCGGACATGGTGACGGACCAGACGTCGGCGCACGATCTCGTGCACGGCTACCTGCCGGCGGGCTGGACCGTTCCACAATGGCTGGCGGCGCAGCAGGATTCCGCGCAGCACGCGGGGCTGGTCGCCGCTGCGAAAAAGTCCTGCAAGGCACACGTGGAGGCAATGCTGGCGTTTCATGCCCAAGGCATTCCGACGTTCGATTACGGCAACAACCTGCGTCAAGTCGCGCTCGATGAGGGCCTGGCGGACGCGTTCGCGTTCCCGGGTTTCGTGCCTGCCTATATCCGGCCGCTCTTTTGCGAAGGGAAAGGCCCGTTTCGCTGGGTCGCGCTTTCGGGCGATCCCGAGGACATCTACAAGACCGACCGGAAGGTCAAGGAATTGTTTCCGGATGATGCGCATCTCCATCGCTGGCTCGACATGGCGCGCTCGCGCATCGCGTTCCAGGGGCTTCCGGCGCGCATTTGCTGGCTTGGCCTGGGAGCGCGGCATCGCGCCGGCCTCGCGTTCAACGCGATGGTCGCGAGCGGAGAGCTGAAAGCGCCCATCGTGATCGGCCGCGACCATCTGGACACCGGCAGCGTCGCCAGCCCCAATCGCGAGACGGAATCCATGATGGACGGCTCCGACGCCGTGTCCGATTGGCCGCTGCTCAATGCATTGCTGAATACGGCCGGTGGCGCCACCTGGGTGTCGCTGCACCACGGCGGCGGAGTCGGTATGGGTTACTCGCAACATTCCGGCGTGGTCATCGTTTGCGATGGCACGGATGCGGCCGCGAAGCGCATCGAACGCGTGCTGTGGAACGATCCGGCGACCGGCGTCATGCGGCACGCCGACGCGGGGTACGCGAAGGCCATCGACGTGGCGAAAGCGAAGGGCCTCAATCTGCCGATGTTACGTAAGTGAGCAGGGACACTGATGCCCAAGAAGTTGGCGACGCGCGTGGCATCGATCGGCCTCGGCGTGCTTGTGTTGTTGCTTGCGACTGGCGTTCGTGCAGATGAAATCCAGGTGCTGAGCGCCGCCGCGGTGCAGGGGCCAGCCACCGCATTGGCCGAGCGATTCACGCGCGAAACCGGACACCGCGTCAGGTTCGAATTCGCGACCGCGGGACAGGTGGACGACAACCTCGCAGCAGGCGCGCGACCGGACATCGTCATCAGCGTGCAGGGACGCATCGCGGCCAAGGCCCCCGCACCCGCCGCGGGACGCGGACTCGTTCGCGACCTCGGCACCACCAAGGTGGGCGTGGCCGTCCGTGCTGGCGCGCCGCGTCCCGACGTGTCCAGCACTGCGGCGTTTCGCGAATCGCTGCTGCGCGCCAAGACGATTGCGTACTCAGATCCGGGCAGGGGAGGCACGTCGGGGATCCACTTTGCCAAGGTCATCGACGGCATAGGCCTGCGCGACGCGCTGGCAGGCAGGATCGTGCTGGCGGCCAACGGCCTCGAAGTGGCGCGCAAAGTGGCGAGCGGCGAAGTGGAACTGGGTGTCACGCAGACGAGCGAGATATTGCACGTCGATGCCACGATCTACGTTGGCCCTATCCCCGACGCATTGCAATCAGCAACGACCTATACCGCATGGGTAAGCGACCCTGGCAACCAAGCGGCGCAGATGTTCGTCGACGCGATGACGAGCGAAAATGGCCGTGCGCTCTTCCGCGCCGAAGGTTTCGATTGACGTGTAGCCTTTCGGCGGTTCGAAAAAGCGGGACTGCGCGGTCCTAAGCGCCGAGTGGCGCTGGCGAGACGAGGATGCCGTCCTCGTCGCTGTACAGCCAGTGGCCGGGAACGAAGTTCACTCCGCCGAAGCTGACCGCCACATCGACCAGGCCGTCACCGTTCTTGGTGCTCTTGCGCGGATTCGTGCCGAGTGCCTTGATCCCGAAGTCGAGCGCATCGATGGCGAGCGAATCGCGTATCGCGCCATGCACGACGGCGCCGGCCCACCCGCTTTTCATGCCGAGCATTGCGATCATGTCGCCGATGAGCGCGCATTGCAGCGATCCGCCGCCGTCGATCACCAGCACTTCGCCCGCGGAAGGCTTGCTCAGCAGTTCCTTCAGCAGCACATTGTCCTGGTAGGACTTCACCGTGCGAATGCGCCCGGCGAAACGGCGCCGCTGGCCAAACGAGCGGAACTGCAACGCGCAGGAGGACGCGTCGGGATGCGCGTCGAACAGGTCCGCCGTGGCGGGATACGCGGTGGCGGGATACGCGGAGGCGGCCATCAGAACACCCACAGGCCGTCACGAGGAATTTCCAGCCAATGCTTTCCTTGCGCGATGGGTCGCTCGCCATACGCGCGAAGCCGGGCGTCGCCGAGCGCGAACAGGTGCTCCCACTTGTCCCCGAGGTACATCGACGTCGTGAGGCCGGCTTCGAGCCGGTTGTCGCCGGGACCGTCCGCCAGGCGTATGCGCTCCAGGCGAATCATTCCCGTGCCGTCAGTCCCGGCCTTGGCGCTTTGCCGCGCCGTGCCCCAGAGCTTGAAGCCGGCGCCTTCGATCAGCGCAGCGCCGTCCCGCACCTCCGTCACGCGTCCGGCCAGCTTGTTGTTGCTGCCCATGAAATCGGCGGTGAACAGGGACACCGGATTGCTGTACATCTCCTGTGGCGTTCCTTGCTGCTCGATGCGGCCGTTGTTGAGCAGCAGGATGCGATCGGACATGGCGAGCGCTTCGCTCTGGTCGTGCGTGACGCAGAGCGCCGAGAGTTGCATGCGCACGATAAGTTCGCGCAGCCACGCGCGCGCTTCCTCGCGCAGCTTGGCGTCGAGGTTCGACAGCGGCTCGTCCAGCAGGATTACCGGCGGGTTGTAGACGAGCGCACGCGCGAGCGCGACCCGTTGCTGCTGTCCGCCGGACAACTGATGCGGAAAGCGTTCGCCCAGATGGCCCAGCGAAAGCTGGTCCAGCGCTGTCTTGACCCGGGTCTTGATATCGCTGTCGCTGATCTTGCGCAGCTTGAGTCCATAGGCGACGTTATCCGCGACGGTCTTGTGCGGCCACAGCGCGTAGGACTGGAACACGAGGCCCAGGTTTCGGCCTTCGGCGGGAATGTCGGTATGCGCGGCGCCGTCGAACACCACTTTGTCGCCGACGCGAATCGATCCTTCATGCGGCGTCTCCAGGCCCGCCACCGCCCGCAGCAGCGTGGTCTTGCCGCTGCCCGACGGCCCGAGCAGCGAGACGACTTCGCCGCGATTGAGCGTCAGCGACACGCCCTTCAGGATGGGGTTATCGCCGTAGGTCAGGTGGAGATTGTCGACGGTGAGTTCAGCCATGAAGCATTTCCTCGTTGGACCTTGATTTCCGCCGGGTCGCCAAGCGTTAGTCGCGCAACTTGACGCCGAAGCGCAGCGCAAGTGCCAGCCCGACGCCGACCAGTACGACATTGATGAGCGAAAGCGCGGCGACGACGTCGATTGCGCCGCCTTGCCAGAGCGAGACAAGTTGCGCGCCGATGACCTCGGTGCCCGGGGCGAGCAGGTACACGCCGGTCGAGTATTCGCGCTCGAAGATCATGAACACCAGCAGCCATGACGCAATGAGGCCATGACGAATGAGCGGCAGCGTGATCTGCCGCGAGATCTGGCCGCGACTCGCGCCGACGGTGCGCGCGGCTTCCTCCAGCTCCGTCGAAACCTGCATCAGTGACGACGAGATGAGCCGCATGCCATAAGCCAGCCACACCACCGTATACGCGAGCCACATGCTGAAGATCGTGGTGCGCAGCGGCTGCAGCGGTGGAAAGAACAGGAATACCCAGAGGAACGCGAGGCCCGCCAGCAGGCCGGGAATGGCGCGAGGCACCAGCACCAGGTAGTCGACAAAGCGCGACCAGCCATCCGGGCGCCGGTGCGTGGCGAATCCGATGGCGGTGTAGCACGCGACCGCGATGGCGCCTCCGACCGTGCCGATGAGGATGGTGTTCCAGATTGCGCGCACCAGGATCGGCTCGTCGAAGACGGACTGGAAATGTTCGAGCGTCAGCACCTCGGACAGTTTGGCGCCGTAGCCCCAATTGGTCACGAACGCGCGCAACGCGATGCCCGTCAGCGGCACGATTACGCCGACAAAAAGCCAGAAGCCGATCAGTGCGGCCGCCACCCACTTCCATTTCCCGAGCGGCAGTTCGCGCATGCGGCCGGCCTTGCCCTTGATGGTGGCGTACTTGCGCGAGTTCTGCAGCAGGTAGCGTTGCAGCAGCACCAGCGGGAACGTCACGGCAACGATGCAGATCGCCACCGCCGCCATCAGGTGATACGACGGCGTCCCCAGCTTGTTCGTCAACTTGTAGAGATACGTCGACAGCACCAGGTGGCCCTCGGGATCGCCCAGTACGAGCGGCAGCCCGAACAATTCGAAGCCCAGGAAGAACACCAGTACGGCGGCGAAAAGGAGCGCCGGCATGATCAGCGGCAGGCTCACCGTGGCCGCGACTCGGAAAGGCGACGCGCCCGCGACGCGCGCGGCTTCTTCCACGTCGGAGCCCAGGCTCTTCAGCGCCGCGGACGCGTAGACATACACGTTGGGCACATGCAGGAGGCCCGCGATGATGCCTATCGCCGTCAGCGAATAGATTCCCCAAGGCGCGCCGCCGAAGAGTTCGGTCGCCCACACCGTGTAAAAGCCCACCGGACCTGCGGCGACCACGAAGCCAAAGGCCAGCACCATCGGCGAAACGAAGCTTGGCACCAGAATGAGTGGCTCGATCCAGCGCTTGCCGGGAAGGTCCGTGCGCTCCATCACAAACGCCAGCAACGACCCGAGCGGAACGGCGATCACCACCATGGCAAAGGCGATCACGACCGAATTGAGCGATGCCTGCCAGAAATCCGGGTCGGCGAAGATGAACTCATAGGCGCCGATGCCGACCGTCTTTTTCGCGTCGAAGAACGGGGCGGTCAGGAAGCTCTGGTAAAGGATCAGAAGCAGTGGCGCCAACACCGCCGCCGCCGTCACCATGATGGTCAGGCCGCGGGGCACGGAGGAAAAAGCTGATGGGCGGGCCAGCGTGGTCATCGCGAGGGAATGAGCGTCAGGAGCCTATGCATCGTCCGGGTGCGCAACGTCGCCGCCGTCGCGCCCCGATACTCTTTGAATCTTATTTCGCGGCGCCGGCCGCGAGCGTCGCCTTCCACGCATTGAGGAAGTCCAGCCGCTTCTTCTGGTCGAGGTACGTGACGATTTCCGCGCTGACCGGAATTGGCTTCACGTTGTTGGCGCCCAGCTGCTTGGTGAGCGAAGCCGCGGTGTACTCGGCGTCGACGTCATTGCGGATGGAGAACAGCTCTACGTCGCTGCCGATCAGTTTCTGCCCGCGCTGCGAGAGTATGTAATCCACCCAGAGCTTGGCGGCGTTCGGATTCTTCGCCTGCTTGCCGATGAACATCACGCGCGACAGCACCTGCGTGTAATCCTTGGGCAGCACCACGCCCAGTGCGGGATCCTTCTTGGCGCGGACCAGCGCGTAGGAACCCAGTACGTTGTAGCCCAGCAGGTGTTCGCCCGAGGACACCTTTTCCAGCATGTTGCCGGTGCTGCCGTAGACGCGATAGCTGGACGCCCCGAAGCCTTGCTCGAGTTCCTTCATTCCGGGAAAAAGCTTGGTGTCCTGAACCGCGAACATGAAGCCCACGCCACTCTTCTCGATATCGTAGGTCGTGACCTTGCCCTTGTACTTGTCGGCCTTGGTGTTGATGAGTTTCGCGAATGAAGCGTGATCCTGCGGAATCTCGTCGCCGGTCACCAGGCGCTTGTTATAGATGAACACCGCAGGCTCGTACGTCGTGCCATACGCCTGGTTCTTGTATACGGCCCAGCCCGGCAGCTTGGACGCTTCCGGTGACTGATAGGCAAGCGCCTGACCATCGTCGACCAACTTGACCTGCAGGTCCATGGCCGAGCTCCACATCACATCCGCCGAGCCCTGGCCCGACGCCGATTCGGCGATGAATCGGTTGTACAACTCCGTCGAATTGAGATCGCTGTATTCGACCTTGATGTTCGGATAGAGCGCGTTGAAGTCCTTGATCAGGGGCTGTGCGGCCTTTGTGTCGAGCGCGCTATAGACGACCAGCTTGCCTTCCTTGTTTGCGGCGGCGATCGTCTGGGCGTAGTCGGCCGGATATCCCGGTGGGACGGTTTGGGCCAGCGACGCAGTGGCGACCAATGCGAGTGCCAAGGCCAGGCAACGTTGGAACATGCGGAACTCCTCGTAGATAGATGAGCAAGTGGCGAATGCAAGTGGCGAACTTTGTGCCGCCTATTCGGCAATACTTCCTGCCACCTATGGGGCAATACTTCCTGCCACCTATGGGGCAATACGTTCTGCCGCCTCGATGCCGCGATTATAGGCGTGGACAGCCCGCCGGGGATGCCATACCGCGGACATTGGAGAGGATGCAGCAGGCGGGCAGGCAAACGGGCCGCGGGACAGCCATCTTTGGGACGGCCGGGTTCACGGTTCACCAAAGCAAAACGCCGCGGCACTCGGCCACGGCGTTCGATGGAATCTGGTCGGGGTGAGAGGATTTGAACCTCCGGCCTCTACGTCCCGAACGTAGCGCTCTACCAGGCTAAGCTACACCCCGAGTTGTCCTTCATTTTTCACGGTGGCACGGGGTTTCGCGACGGGAAGATCGACCGACGATCTTTCGCGCAACCCGGCCGCAGATGTCCAGCAAATCAGTAGGTTCTCTGCGCCGCGAAGGTCGTCAATTCTAGCAGGTTTTGCCGGTGCGGAGAATCGGGAAGCCCCGCGAGACAGCCGGCCGCCAGCCTGACCTCGCGCTCTGCGCATTCCCGTGCATAAGCCAGCGCACCGGTACGCTCCAGCGCCGCGACGACCGGCGCGAAATCGGTCAGGCCGCCACCGCTGATGGCGTGCCGGATGAGCGCCGCGTCATCGGCGTTGCCCGTGCTCATCGCGCGAATCAGCGGGAGCGTCATCTTGCCTTCGGCCAGATCGTCGCCCAGGTTCTTGCCGATGGTTTCGGCCGAGCCAGAGTAGTCAAGAATGTCGTCGACCAGCTGAAAGGCGGTTCCCAGATGCATGCCGTAATCGGCGAGCGCATTTTCCCGGTCGACCGGCGCTCCGCCCAGCACGGCCCCCAGTCGTGCCGACGCTTCGAACAGCTTGGCCGTCTTGCGCTGGATCACTTCGAGATATGCGCGCTCGCCCAGATCGGAGTTGCCCGCATTGGTGAGCTGCAGGACTTCACCTTCGGCAATGACGTTGGTCGCATCGGACAGGATTTCCAGCACCCGCATGCGTCCCTGCGCCACCATCATCTGGAACGCGCGGGAATACAGGAAATCGCCGACCAGCACCGACGCCGCATTGCCGAAACGGGCATTGGCCGTCGCATGGCCGCGACGCAGGTCGGACTCGTCGACGACGTCGTCATGCAGCAACGTGGCGGTGTGGATCATCTCGATCACGGCCGCCAGCGCGTGGTGGTCGTTGCCGCGATAGCCGGTGGCGCCGGCGGTCAGGAGCAGGAGGGCCGGGCGGAGCCGCTTGCCGCCGCCGGTAACGATGTATTCCGCGACTTGCCGGATGAGTGCGACGTTGGAGGTGAGCGACTCGCGCATCACGCGGTCGACGGCCGCCATGTCAGCACCGATGGTCGGTTGCAGGAACTCGATAATCACGAATTGAGGCCCCAAATGGTCATTTTCAGGGGGATTTCAGCGGAAAAAGGGGCTAGGAACGGCAAATCCGGGATTTACGCCGCTTGGCCGCATCCCCGAAGGCGGTTTTGACAAGTTGGGCACTTCGGCCTTATAATTCAAGGCTTTTCCCGGTCCTTAGGGAATTGCTCGATGGGGATTGAATGTTAAGACATCGAACATCCCCCGAGCACCGGACAATGTTACGCAACGCACTCAATTCAAGGAAGCGGAGTCTCTCATGTACGCGGTCATAAAAACCGGCGGCAAGCAGTACAAAGTTGCCCCCGGCCAAAAACTCAAAGTAGAACAGATACCGGCGGATGTGGGCGCAAATGTGATCCTCGATCAAGTACTGATGGTCGGGGAGGGCGAAAGCGTCCGTCTGGGTCAGCCCACTCGTCGCAGGCGCGACGGTGACGGCAACGGTTGTCGCGCACGGTCGCGGCGACAAGGTGAAGATTTTCAAGATGCGCCGGCGCAAGCACTACCAGAAGCACCAGGGGCATCGCCAGAACTACACCGAACTCAAGATCGACGCGATCTCAGGCTAACTGAGCGCAAACGAGGAAACATTCATGGCACATAAAAAAGCAGGCGGCAGTTCGCGCAACGGACGCGATTCCGCAGGCCAAGCGCCTCGGCGTCAAGGTCTACGGCGGCGAAGTGATTCGTGCGGGCGGCATCATCATTCGCCAGCGCGGCACCACGATCCATCCCGGCGTGAACGTCGGCATCGGCAAGGACCACACGTTGTTCGCGCTTGTCGACGGTAATGTCAAGTTCAGCACCAAAGGTCCGAAGCAGCACAAGTTCGCCAACGTCGTGGCGTCGACTGCGGAAGCCGCAACGGCGTAACGCGCTACGTTTCAAAGCAAAACCCCGCAGGGCGCGAGCACTGCGGGGTTTTTGTTTGGTCCCCCGGCACTTCCTCCTGCACCTGCGCGTGCGTCAGCCGATCTCCTCGGGCGCAATTCCCAGCGCGGCCGCCACGCCATTTCCGTAATTCGGATCGGCCTTCAGGCAGTTGCCGATATGCCGCAACTGGATCTCCTTGGGTGCGCCGCCAATCGAACGCGCGGTGTTCTCAAAAAGCAGCTGCTGCTGTGCCGGCGTCATCAGCCGGAAAAGCGCGCCCGGCTGCGAGTAATAGTCCGTATCCACACGATGGTTCCAGTGATCGGCCGCGCCGTCGAGGGAGAGCGGCGGTTCGCGGAAGTCTGGCTGCTCTTCCCATTGGCCGTAGCTGTTGGGCTCATAACCGATCGTGCCACCGAAGTTTCCGTCGGTGCGCATCGCGCCGTCGCGGTGGTAGCTGTGGACGGGGCAGCGCGGCGCATTGACAGGAATTTGCTGATGGTTCACTCCCAGGCGATAGCGCTGCGCATCGCCATAGGAGAATAGCCGTGCCTGCAACATCTTGTCGGGTGAAAAACTGATGCCCGGCACCACGTTGGCCGGATTGAAGGCCGATTGCTCCACGTCCGCAAAGAAATTCTCCGGATTGCGGTTGAGTTCCATCACGCCCACTTCGATCAAGGGGTAATCGCCGTGAGGCCACACCTTGGTGAGATCGAAGGGATGATAGGGAACCTTCGACGCCTCGTTCTCCGGCATGACCTGCACATAGAGCGTCCATTTCGGAAATTCGCCGCGTTCGAGCGCGTCGTACAGGTCGCGCTGATGGCTCTCTCGGTCCTTGCCGACGATGGTCTCGGCTTCGCCATCGCTCAAATTCCTGATGCCTTGCTGCGATTTGAAATGAAACTTGACCCAATGACGTTCGTTGCTGGCGTTGATGAAACTGAACGTGTGGCTGGAAAAGCCATGCATATGCCGATAGGTCGCCGGCAACCCGCGATCACTCATGACAATGGTGACCTGGTGCAATGCCTCGGGCAGGGATGACCAGAAATCCCAGTTGTTCCGGGCGCTGCGCAGGTTGGTGCGCGGGTCGCGCTTTACCGCGTGGTTCAGATCCGGAAATTTGAGGGGGTCGCGCATGAAGAAGACCGGTGTGTTGTTGCCGACCATGTCCCAGTTGCCTTCCTCCGTGTAGAACTTGACGGCGAAACCGCGGATGTCGCGTTCGGCATCAGCCGCACCGCGCTCGCCGGCCACCGTGGTGAAACGCGCGAACAGCTCGGTTTTCTTGCCGATCGCTGAAAAGATCTTTGCGCGGGTGTACCGGACGATGTCGTGGGTGACGGTGAACGTGCCATACGCGCCAGAACCTTTGGCATGCATGCGCCGTTCGGGGATCACCTCCCGGTCAAAATGGGCGAGCTTCTCCAGGAGCCAAATGTCCTGCAGCAATACCGGGCCGCGTGGACCGGCCGTCATCGTGTTCTGGTTGTCAGGCACAGGTGCGCCGGCTGCGGTGGTCAGGCGCTTCTTCTCGCTCATCGTGATCTCCTCAATTGCGGATCCGGCAGATAAAAAAGCGGAGCATAGGCAAAGGCTTCTGGCGAATCCAATGGATTGTCGTTATGTCGTCGATAGCTTGCGACTTCCGCCTAACGCCGCTCGATATACCACTGCATCACCAGCGCCACGAGCGCAAACGTCGCCAGCGGAAAAAGCGCGGAGAACATCGGCGGCCACGCGTTGAGCACGCCCAGATAGGCAAAGAGCCGGCCAACCAGGAAGAACGTCAGACCGAGCATGGTGCCGACGAAGAGGCGAAAGCCCATGCCACCCGCGCGGCGCTGGAACTGGGCAAAGGGCAGCGCCAGCATCATCATCACCAGCACGGTGACCGGATAAAAGAGCTTGCCCCACAGCGCGATCTCGAAGCGCGACGTCTTCTGACTGCTGCCCAGCACGCGAATGTTGTCATATAGCGTAGCAATTGCCAGCCGCTCCGGCGCGACCTGGTAGACGGTGAGAATCGACGGCTTGAGAACGGTCTCCCACATCCACACCGGCATGTTGGAGACCTTGGCGCTGTCGCCGCTCAACTCGGTCACTTTCACCTGTTCCAGCTTCCACTTGCCATCGCCATTGAAGCTCCCCGATTCGGCGCTGCGGACTGTGCTGAGGTTCAGGTTCTTGTCGAATTCGTAGATGCGCACGCCGACCAGTTTCATGTCGGCCAGAACCGTGCGGATGTTGACGAAAGTCAGGTCCTGCTTGAACCAGAAGCCGGAGTCGAACTGCTGCGCCACCATGCCGACGGCATCTCCGCGCGCGCTGGCCCGCAGTGACTGCGCGAGCCGCTCCGCTGGCGGCGCCACGAACTCGCCCGCGAGGAACGTGGCGACGGCAAGCGGGATGCCGACGCGCACGACGGCCCAGCCCAGTTGCAGAACCGAAGCGCCCGATGCGCGCATCACCGTCCACTCGGAGTTGGCGACGAGCTGCGCAATGGCGAATAGCGTGCCGATGAGGGCTGCGACCGGAAACAGTTCATACAGCCGCGATGGCACATTCAGCGCGACGAACATCAGCGCGGCCGTCAGCGTGTAATTGCCCTTGCCCACGTCCTTCATTTCGTTGATGAGGTCGAAAAACGAGAACAACATCAGCAGCGCCGTGAAGATGAGCAGCGTCGAGAACAGCACGTCGCGACTCACATAGCGGGTAAGGGTGCGCATGTCAGGCGGCAGAAGGAGGCGCAGACGGCACGACGGGTCGCTTCCGCCGCGAGAAGAGCCCCGCGATCGACAACTGGTGCCGGAACAGCACGAAGACCAGCAGCGCGGCGATGGTGTGGGGGAGCAGCAGACCCGTCCAGAAGCCAATTCGACCCTGCGCGATCATGCTTTGCACGATATTGAGGCAGTTGGTGTAGACCATGTACAGGAATGCTGCCGCGACCAGATTGAGTGAGCGGCCTATGCGCGGATTGACGTAGGACATCGGGATCGCGAGAAACGTCAGGATCAGCGCCAGGATCGGCACCGAGAGGCGCCAGAACAGCTCCGCGCGCTCGCTGTTGCCGTCGAGGAACACCAGCGTGGACGTCGGCATGGCCTTGTTGGATGTCGGAATCTCGCGGGCCTCGGCTGGCTCGATGCGGCGACTCAATTTCTCGAAGGCGATGACCTGATATTCGGCGGTGCCGGGTTTGCCTTCGTAACGGCTCCCGTTCTCCAGCACGACGAAGCGGTCGCCGTTGGGCGATTCCTCGAGGTGGCCCAGACGTGCGACCGTGGTGGTGTCCTTGGCATCGTCAACGGAATGCAGGAAAACGTTGCGGATGCGACCGTCGACCGGATTGAAGCTCTCGACGAAGACCACAAGGCCCGCCCGCTTGAATTCCTTGAAGAGACCCGGAGACAGCACGCCGACCTCGTCGCGCTGTTCCAGCTGGCGCTCGAATTCGAGCTTGCGCTGTTCCGCCCAGGGCGACAGGAACAACGACAGCAGCACGATGGCGACCATGAACGGAGCGGCGAACAGCATGATCGGGCGCAGGCAGGCGGTGAGCGACTGGCCGGACGTGAACCACACCACCATTTCGCTGTCCCGGTACCAGCGCGACAACGTGAGCAATACGGTCAGGAACAGCGCCACCGAGAGCAGGAGGTTCAAATAGAACATCGCGTTGAAGCCGATCAGCGCCAGCACACCGTCGGCGGCGATGGCGCCGCCTGCGGCGCGGGCCAATATCCGAATCACGGATTGGGTAAAAAGGATGGCCAGCAGGACCAGGAAAAGGCCGATTGTCGTGGCGGTCAGTTCCCGTACCAGGCTTTTCCGGAAAATCATGACATAAGGAAATGTTTTGACTTTTTCGGGCAGATTTGCCGATAATGGCCAGCAGGTCGCCAAACGGCAACAAAATGCCGGCAAAGCAGATGAGGGATCGCGATGGAATTTACCATAAAAAGCGGCAGCCCCGAGAAGCAGCGCAGTGCGTGCGTCGTGGTGGGCGTGTTCGACAATCGGAAGCTTTCCCTGTCGGCGGAGCTCATCGACCGTGCGAGCAACGGCTATGTGAGCGAAATCATCCGCCGCGGCGACATGGAGGGCAAGCTCGGCGCAACGCTTCTCCTGCACAACGTCCGCGGCACGCTGGCGGACCGCGTGCTGCTGGTCGGTTTGGGCAAGGAACGCGATTTTCGCGATCGTGAGTTCCGTTCCGCGATCCGGTCCGCGGTCAAGCTGCTCAACGAAACCGGTTCCTACGAGGCCGTCGTCTACCTGACTGAAGAAAAGGTGAAACGGCGCGAGGTTGCCTGGCGGGTCGAACACGCTGTGGTGGTCGCGATGGAGTCGGTGTACCGCTTCGAGCTCATGAAAAGCCAGCCCACCGAGGTGCGCCGGCCGTTGCGCAAGCTCACCCTTTCGGTTCCCCAGCGCTCGGACCTGACGAATGGCGAGGCGGCCGCCGCGCGCGGACTGGCGATCGCGCACGGCATGGACATGACGCGCGACCTCGGCAACACGCCGGGCAATATTTGCACGCCTACCTACCTTGCCGAACAGGCCAGGAAGCTCGGCGTCGAATTTCCGGACATCAAGGTCACCATTCTCGAGCGCAAGGAGTGCGAGGAGCTGGGCATGGGCTCGTTCCTGTCGGTGACCAACGGCAGTGACCAGCCGCCGCGGTTCATTATCCTCGAATACATGCAGTCGAAGAAAGGCAGTGCCAAGCCGCGCGTGCTGGTGGGCAAGGGCATCACATTCGACATGGGAGGCATCTCGATCAAGTCGGCAGCCACGATGGACGAGATGAAGTTCGACATGTGCGGGGCGGCGTCGGTGCTGGGAACCTTCCGGACCATCGCGGAAATGAAAGCGCCGGTGAACCTCGTGGGGCTCATTCCTGCGTGCGAGAACATGATTTCTGGCCGTGCGACCAAGCCTGGCGACGTCGTGACGAGCATGTCCGGCCAGACGATCGAAGTGCTCAACACCGATGCCGAAGGGCGCCTCATCCTGGCTGACGCGCTGACCTATGCGGAGCGCTACGAGCCCGAGGCGGTCGTGGACATCGCGACGCTGACTGGCGCCATGGTGGTGGCGCTGGGGCACGTTGCCAGCGGCCTGTTCAGCAACAACGAAACGCTGGCCCGGGCGCTGCTGGCCGCGGGCGACGACGCGTACGATCGTGCGTGGCAGCTTCCCATGTGGGAGGATTATCAGGAAGGTCTCGCCAGCAACTTTGCGGACTTCGCGAACATCGGGACGCGAGGCGGCGGCAGCATCGTGGCCGCATGCTTCCTGTCGCGTTTCACGAAGAAGTACGACTGGGCGCACCTGGACATCGCCGGCACGGCGTGGCGCGATGGCAAGGAAAAGGGCGCCACCGGCCGGCCTGTCGCATTGCTGGCAACCTGGCTGCTGGCACAGGAAGCTCCCCCCGCGTAGCGGGAAATGCAGCGTGCGCCAAGGGCAATCGGCGCGGAATCCGGTCAACGCGGTGCACCGAATCCACCTATGACCTCGATCGATTTTTACACGCACGTTCCTGACCGCGTCGACGTCGCGGCCCGGATTATCGCCAAGGCGCACGCCGCGCGCGGCAGCGTACGCGTACTGACACCCGACGAGGCGACGTCCGACGCCCTTGATCGGCGCCTCTGGCTGGTGCCCCCGACCGGTTTTCTTCCCCATTGCAAAATCCCGTGTTCGCTGGCCGACGAAACGCCGATCTGGATCGGGCATTCGCTTGAGCACACGGGTCCTGCTGTTGTCCTGGTCAACTTGCACCCGGAACCGCCACCGTATTTCAGCCGTTTCGAGCGACTCGCGGAGATCGTCGGCGCCGACGACGCGGATGCGGCCGCCGGCCGCGAACGCTGGAAGTTCTACAAGGCGCGCGGGTACGAATTGCGCCAGCACAGTCTTTCGCAGAAGGATTGAACGGTGCCGACAGCGCGTGAACTGCTGGAGCAGGCCGATGCGTTGATGCGCCGCAATCGCGCGAGCGTCGAGGAAGACATTCCGGTGCTGACGGACGCCGTTGATTCAGCGCAGGATATGCACCCGCGATTTTGCCGCGAAGTCCCTGCAGGTGCCTGCATCCGAACGCGATACCCGTTGACGATGACGATGTGCCGGTACTGACCGATGCGGTGGAAGAAATCGAGGCGGCTGCTCCCGTTGCGGCAGTCGACGAGGGGGAGCCTTCCGACTGGCTCGATTTCGAGACGGGCGAACCTTCGGTGATCGGCGATGCGCCGGATTCCATCGCCATCGTGCCGCCGCTGGACCTTCGCCGGCCGGAGCACCCGACCGATATCGATGAGTTTGATGGACTCGACGAGGAACTGGCGGCTGCGGTCGCCGCCGCGCCGCGCGAGGAAGAACCTTTGCAACCGGCGTCTCCTCCGAGAGTTCCGGTCGAGTCGCCGAGCGACGCGGTCGTGGATGCCCCAATCATTGCGCCGGCGATCATCGCCGGCGGCGCGGCGGCACTCCTTCACGATGCCTCGATTCCTGCGCCGCGGGTGCCAGCGTCCGCGACGCCCGATAACTTTGCATCTACGCCATCGCCACCGGTCGCGTTTTCACCCGCCATCGCACCGGTGACTGAACCCGTCACCGAAGAGGCTGACGCGGTCTCCGATGCACCGGCCATCGCACCCACCATCGCGCCCACCGTGCCACTCGACGCTGAACCCGTCACTGCAGAGGCTGCCGCAGTCCCCGATGCATCGGCCGGTGCACCTACCATCGCACCCACCGTGCCACTCGACGCTGAACCCGTCACCGCCCCCACCATTGCGCCGTTCGTCGCGCCGGGTGCCGCACTATCGGATGCACCCGCCACCGCATTGGTCACACCCGCCGCTGCTCCAGTCGTCGTGGACGATTCCGCGCACTGGGAGGCGATGGCCGAGGAAATTCGCATGCAGGTGCTGCAGCGCATCGACCTCTTTACCGATACCGGCCTGCGCGCGCAGTTAGGCGAGCGGCTGCAGCCCATCGTCGACCGCGCGAGCGCCGATCTGGTGGCGACCATCAATTCGCACGTGGGCGAGATTCTGCGCGCCTATGTGGCGGAGGCGATCGAACGGGAGATCGAGAATTGGCGCAGAAACCACTAGCCGTCGTCAGTGGCCCTGACCGAAATGCCCTTCTCTCGTGCGTACACGCAAACCACAATGCTTCGTGCTAGACTGATTCCATGAGTTCGCGGATTTCCCAGTTCATCCCACGCCGTGTCCGACCGTTCGCAGTCGGTGCGGCCGTACGCGTATGCGTATTTTTTCTATTTTTGGGCGTCCACCCAAGGGGACCGTACGCGAGCGTAGATTTCCAGCAGTAATCAGGATTCCACGATTCGGGCGGCCCCCAAAGGGCCGCCCGAATTTTTTTGCGCAACAGCGTTTTTCGTGATCTGCAAGGAGAACTGCGATGGTCATCGTGATGCAACCGGACGCCGGCAACGCGGAAGTTGCCGCCGTCGAGGCAAAGATACGCGCCCAGGGCCTGGGCGTGCACGTCTCGCGCGGTACCGAGCGCACGCTCATCGGCGCGATCGGCGATGAGCGCAAGCTCGACCCGGAGATGTTCGACACGCTGCCCGGCGTCGAACGCTCGATGCACATCGTCAAACCGTACAAGCTCGTTGCCCGCGAATGGCACAAGACCAATTCGGTGATTCACGTGCGCGGGATCGCGCTGGGCGGCGCGGCCGTTCAGATGATCGCCGGCCCCTGTTCCGTCGAGACCGAGCCGCAGATGGCGGCCGCCGCCGCGGCCGTTGCCGCGGGTGGCGCCTGCATGATGCGCGGCGGGGCATTCAAGCCGCGCACCAGCCCCTACGCATTCCAGGGCAAAGGCATCGATGGCCTCAAACTGCTCAAGGACGCGGCGCGCCGGCATGAACTCCCGGTTGTCACCGAGCTCATGGATGTGCGCATGCTCGATACCTTTCTCGAGCAAAAAGTCGATGTCATCCAGATCGGCACGCGCAACATGCAGAACTTCGACTTGTTGAAGGAGGTCGGTCGCGTCGATGTGCCGGTCGTGCTCAAGCGCGGCATGAGCGCGACGATCAGCGAGTGGCTGATGGCGGCCGAATACATCGCTGCCGGCGGCAATCACCGGATCATCCTCTGCGAACGCGGGATTCGAACCTTCGAGACCGCCTATCGCAACGTGCTCGATGTGACGGCGATCGCGGTGCTGAAGCGGGAGACCCACCTGCCGGTGATCGCCGACCCCTCGCACGCGGGCGGCAAGGCGTGGATGGTGTCGGCGTTGTCCTGCGCCGCCGTTGCCGCGGGGGCCGACGGCCTCCTGGTCGAGGTCCATCCGAATCCAACGGAAGCGTGGTGCGATGCGGACCAGGCGCTCACGCCCGGTGAGTTCGTTGCGCTGATGGACAAGCTCGATGTCGTCGCGCAGGCCATTGGCCGCTCGATGGACCGGGGGCGGCGTTCGCTCGACCGGCAACTGGATGCCATTGCTCGGGAGGTCGCGACGGCCGGCGGTTGACGGGGCGGCGGACTGGCCGATGCGCAGGGGCGTCGGAACGGATGGCTCCGACGGCTGTCGGAAGGTTGTCACCGCCGATGGCCGTCCGGACGATACCTTGCTAGATTGAGCCCATGTTCGAACTCTCTGGCATAAGCCATCGCTACGGCGCGGTGACGGTGGTGGAAGTTCCGACGTGGCACGCCGCCGCGGGCGATGCCTGGCTGCTCGCGGGACCATCGGGCAGCGGCAAGTCGACGGTGCTGCACATCCTTGCCGGCCTGACGACGCCTACGTCCGGGTCGGTGCATGTCAACGGCATCGATGTCGGTGCGCTTGTCGCGAGTGCACGCGACCGCTGGCGCGGCCGCAACGTGGGTCTGGTGCCACAGCGCTTGCACCTGGTCGGCGCGCTCGATGTGCGAGACAACCTGCGACTTGCGTCGACACTCGCGGGGCTGCCCGTGGATGAGGCGCGCATCACGGCGTTGCTCGAGGCGGTGGGCGTCATCGATCTTGCGCGCCGGTTTCCGTCGCAACTATCGCAAGGGCAGGCACAGCGCGTCGCCATTGCCCGAGCCGTGGTGAATCGCCCTGTCCTGCTGCTGGCCGACGAGCCGACCGCCAACCTGGACGATGCGCGCGCCGCGCAGGCGCTGGAACTTTTGCGCGGACAGGCTATCGAGGCGGGTGCCACGCTGGTCGTCGCGTCCCATGACATGCGGGTCCGTCCGCTGCTGCCGTATGCGTTCACTTTGCCGGCGCATCAGCTTGCGGCGATATGAAGATGCTGCATCCGTGAGCGCATTCCCGTGAGCATATTCCAACTGGCGCTCGCCTATGCCCGCCGCCGTTCGCTGGCAACGATGCTGGTGGTTGTGCTGCTCGCCATAGGTGTCGCCACCGTTGCGCTGACTCTGCTGGTCTCCCGCGAACTCGAGGAGCATCTGACGCGGGATGCCGAGGGTATCGACCTCGTCGTCGGCGCCAAGGGTAGCCCATTGCAGATCGTGCTGGCGGGCGTGTATCACGCGGACGTTCCGCCGGGCAACATTCCGCTGGCCGCCGTGGAATCGCTGCGGAAGAATCCGTTGATCGCGCAAGTCATTCCGCTCGCACTGGGGGACAGTTTCCAGGGCTATCGCATCGTCGGAACGGAACCTGAATTCATCGCGCACTACGGTGGCGCGCTGGCAGAGGGAGAGTCGTGGAGCTTGCCGCTGGATGCGGTGCTGGGCAGCGAGGTTGCGCGCACGTCGAAGCTTCGCGCGGGCGACCGGTTCGTCGGCTCGCACGGACTGGCCGAAGGGGGCGGCGCGCATGAGGATTCGCGCTACACGGTGACCGGCGTGCTCGCGCCCACCGGTACCGTGCTCGATCGGCTGGTGCTGACATCCCTCGCCAGCGTGTGGGCGGTGCACGAGCGTCATCACGACGGTGACGAGGGCGCCGGCGCACCCGTCAAGGAGGCCGCCGCAAAGAGCGGTCCCGCACATTCCGGCACTGCAGTTACGCCGCCGCGATCCGTTGCCGAGTCCGCGCGCGAAGTGACGCTGGCGCTGGTGAAATACCGTACGCCGCTGGCCGCGGCGAGCCTGCCCCGCGCGATCAACCGCGAGACCGAGTTGGTCGCCGCATCTCCCGCCTACGAGACTGCCCGGCTGCTCACGGTGTTCGGCGCGGGCGTCGACTTGATCCGCGCATTTGCATGGATCCTGGTCGCCGCGTCGACGCTGATGCTTTTCGTGGCGCTGGCGCAGGTGCTGGAGGAACGCCGCTACGACCTTGCGATCATGCGCACGCTGGGCGCGTCGCGCAGCCAGGTCGCCGCCGTGCTGCTTACCGAAAGCCTGTTGCTCGCCCTGCTGGGCGCGATACTGGGGTTGGTACTTGCGCATCTCGCGGCCGCGGCGATCGGCTGGTGGCTCCCGCAGGCGGCGCCGCTGGCCGCAGCGGCGCGCCGCTTCGTGCCGGAGGAGTGGCTGGTCATCGCTCTCGCCCTTGCCGCGGGTATAATCGCTGCACTAGGGCCGGCGTGGCGTGCCTATCGGCTCGATGTCGCCGCCACGCTCGCGGAAGGGTAAACGCCCATGCCTCGCAAATTCACGTTTCGCAACGCTGGCCTTCTGGTCCTTTGCTCGTGGTTCGCTCTGCCTGCCGTCGCCCTTAATACTGCGATCCCGAACGCAGGACTTCCGACCGCCTCTGAGTACGCGTCCGGTCTCCTGCCGGAACGCGCAGGTGTCGTTTCCTGGAAGACGCTTGCGCAAGTCGAGCCGTTGAAAAAGGACGGCAAGATGGTCCCGGGCTTTTCCAGGGAAATCCTGGGGCTCGATCGGACGGACGTGAAGGTTCAGGGTTTCATGATCCCGCTCGATATCGGTGACAAGCAGAAGCGTTTCCTGATCTCCGCGGTGCCGCCGCATTGCCAGTTCTGCATGCCGGCGGGACCTGATGAAATCGTTCAGGTCGACGCCAAGTCGCCTGTCGCGTTCACGTTCGATCCCATCATTGTCGGCGGCAAATTCGCGGTGATGAAGGACGACGCCTCCGGCGTGCTCTACCGCATGACCGGCGCCACGCGCATCGACGAAGCCGTCGCGCCGCGCTGACATCCGCCGCGTGACGGACGCGGCGCCCGGTCGACGCACGATCGGCGTCGCCCCCATCCCGTATAATTTCAGGCTTTTGCAAGCAACGCTTGCCGACTGCGCGCACCGATCATGGAACTAGCCAAGAGCTTCGAACCCCACGCCATCGAGGCCAAGTGGTACCCGCTTTGGGAATCCCGCGGATACTTCAAGCCGTCGATGAAGGCCGGCGCGCCTGCGTTCTGCATCCCGTTGCCGCCACCCAACGTCACGGGCTCGCTGCACATGGGCCACGCGTTTCAGCAGACGCTGATGGACCTCATGGTCCGCTACCACCGGATGCGCGGCGACAACACGCTGTGGCAGGTGGGAACCGATCACGCCGGTATCGGCACGCAGGTGGTGGTCGAGCAGCAGCTCAAGGCCGAAGGCAAGTCGCGCCACGACCTCGGTCGCGAGAAATTTGTCGAGCGCGTATGGACGTGGAAGGAAGAGTCCGGCTCGACGATCACGCGCCAGATGCGGCGAATGGGCGCATCCGCGGACTGGACGCGCGAACGCTTCACGATGGACGAGGGGCTTTCGGCTGCCGTCCTCAAGACATTCATCCGCCTCTACGAGGACGGCCTCATCTATCGCGGCAAGCGCCTCGTGCACTGGGACCCGAAACTGGGCACAGCCGTGTCCGACCTCGAAGTGGAAAACGAGGAAGTGCAGGGCAAGATCTGGGAAATCCGCTATCCGCTCGTGGAGGGCTCTGCGTCGTTGGTCGTGGCCACCACGCGTCCGGAAACGATGCTGGGCGACGTCGCGGTCGCGGTCAATCCCGCGGACGAACGGTACAAGGCGTTTGTCGGCAAGCAGATCACGTTGCCGCTCACCGGGCGCACCATCCCGATCATCGCCGACGACTATGTAGATCGCGAATTCGGCACGGGCTGCGTCAAGATCACGCCGGCGCATGACTTCAACGACTGGCAAGTCGCACAACGGCACAAGCTGGCGCCGCTCACGATCTTCACGCTGGAAGCGAAGGTCAACGAAAACGCACCGGAGAAATACCGCGGCCTCGATCGCTATGCCGCGCGCAAGGCCGTGCTGGCCGACCTCACCGCCCTGGGCCTGCTGGTATCCGAGAAGCCGCACAAGATGGTGATTCCGCGCTGTGGTCGCAGCGGCGAAGTGACCGAGCCCATGCTGACCGACCAGTGGTTCGTGGCGATGAAGACGCCCGCGCCGGCCTCGCATCCTTACTTCCCCGGCAAGACGATCCAGGACCTTTGCCTCACCGCGGTCGGCGACGGAATGGTCCCGCCCGGGGGCACTCGACCCGAACATGTACGGTTCGTGCCCGGTGAGTGGCTGTCGACCTACCATCACTGGATCGACAACATCCAGGACTGGTGCATTTCCCGGCAGCTTTGGTGGGGACATCGCATACCCGGCGTGGTACGACGATGCAGGCAATGTCTATGTCGCCGCCGATGAGGCGGGTGCGCGCGCGCAGGCAAAGGCGAAACTGGGCCGCGATCCCGTATCGCTCGTGCAAGACGAGGACGTCCTGGATACGTGGTTTTCGTCCGCGCTGTGGTCCCACTCCACGCTCGGCTGGCCTGCAGACACGCTGGAGTTGCGCGCGTTCCTCCCGGCGTCCGTGCTGGTGACCGGATTCGACATCATCTTTTTCTGGGTCGCGCGGATGATCATGACGACGACCTATTTCACGGGTCGCATCCCGTTTCGCGATGTCTACATCAACGCGCTGGTGCGCGACGAGCATGGCCAGAAGGTGTCGAAGTCGAAAGGCAACGTGATCGATCCGATCGACCTGATCGACGGCGTCGACCTGGAGACGCTGGTCACCAAGCGAACGTCCAACATGCTGGATCCGCGCCAGGCCGACTCCATCGCGGCGCGCACGCGCAAGCAGTTTCCTGCGGGCATTCCGTCCGTCGGCGCCGATGCGCTGCGCTTCACGTTTGCATCCCTCGCGACGTTCAATCGCACGCTGAATTTCGACATGGATCGCTGCGAGGGCTATCGCAACTTCTGCAACAAGCTGTGGAACGCGACGCGCTTCGTGCTGATGAACGTCGAAGGCAAGGATGTCGGCCTCGACGACGCGCAGCCGGTCCAGCTGTCGTTCGTCGATCGCTGGATCGTTTCGCGGTTGCAGGAGGCGGAGGCCGAGGTTGCGGCGCAGATCGATGCGTATCGTTTCGATCTCGCCGCCAAGGCGATCTACGAACTGGTCTGGGACGAGTACTGCGACTGGTATGTCGAGATGGCCAAGACCCAGCTGCAAACGGAGGACGAGGCAGTGCAGCGAGGCACGCGCCGCACGCTCGTCCGGGTACTGGAAGTGATGTTGCGCCTGGCTCACCCGATCATTCCGTTTATCACGGAGGAACTCTGGCAGACGGTTGCGCCGCTCGCCGGCAAGAACGGCGAGACGATATCGCTGCAACCGTTCCCTGTTGCCGACCCCGAGCGGGTCGATGCGTCGTCCATGCAGCGCATGGCGTTGCTGAAAGACCTGGTGAATGCCGGCCGCACGTTGCGCGGCGAGATGGGGCTGATCCCCGGCGCAGAAGGTGCCGCTGATCGCCACCGGAGATGCCGGTACGCTGGCCGAGTTCGGTCCCTATCTCAAGCCTTTGCTCAAGCTTGCGGACATCAAGATCGTATCCACGCTGCCGGCGTCAGACGCGCCGGTGCAGGTCGTCGGCGACTTCCGGCTCATGCTGCACATCGAAGTGGATCCCGTCGCGGAGCGCGAACGCATCGGCAAGGAAAGAACGCGCGTTGGCGGTGAAGTCACTCGCTCGAAGGCCAAGCTCGAGAACAGCGATTTTGTTGCCCGGGCACCCGCAGCGGTCGTCGAACAGGAACGCATTCGGCTGGCAGGATTTGTCGCGACGCTTGCCAATCTGGAAGAGCAGTACAAGCGGTTTGGCGGCTAGTCTTTCCGCCTGAGGTAGCCCGTCACCTCTTCCCGGTCGTGATAGAGCTGCCGGAGGTGCAGGTCGGCGTTCACACCGGCGCGTCCCGTGATTTCCAGTATGCGCTGCGCGCATCGTTGTACCTCGTCGTAGCGCTTCTTCATCGGCAGCTTCAGGTTGAAGATCGCGCGCCGCGCGGCGCCTTCGCCAATCCAGCGCGCGACCAGCTCAGCGATACGTATCGGCTGCAGCACGATGTCGCAGACCAGCCAGTCGACCGATCGCTTGGGACGCCATGTCATGCCGTCCTCGCGCAGATGGGTCACCAGCGGATCGTCCGCGACGCTTCCCTTCATCGCCCCGTTGTCCACGGCCGCCACGCGCAGGCCACGGTGCGCCAGCTGCCAGGTCCAGCCACCGGGCGCCGCACCCAGGTCGACTGCGCGCATTCCCGGCCGCAACAGGCGCAACTGTTCGTCGTCGGAAAGGAAGGTGGCAAAGGCCTCGGCGAGTTTGAGCGTCGAGCGCGACGGCACCTCTCGGGGCATTTTCAGTCGCGGAATTCCCATCGGCCAAGTGGAGTTCCACGCCGGCGCGCTGGTCGCGACATAGGCTTCCTGCTTCCCGGTGAACACGACGTGCAGACGAGGTAAATGCGGTGCCTCGGCCTTTGACAGCACGCTGGCAGTGGCGAGCGCGTCACGCAACATGGGCTCGAGACGCCGGCACATCGCCGACAGCGTCTTGCCGTCGTTGGTGTCCGGGTATTCCAGCCAAAGCGCGCCGCAGCGCGCGCCTTGCGTCGACGCGGCCGCGACAATCGGCGTAATGCGGTCGCGCTCCCCCAATGGGTAGGGTCCCGTTCCAACCGAAATTTCGCGCGCGAAGATGGGTGGCGCGCGCAACAGCGCGTCGGACATGCGGGCAGGCGCAACGCTGCGGGCGAGAGTCAATGTCACCACGCCGGGCGCACTGACGGGCGTTGCCGCGGTCTTCACATCGGCGGCGGCGGCCAACGCCACGAGGTCGAGCCCGCACTCGGTCTCGAATCCTGCGCGACACAACGCGACGACGACGCTACTGCTCATCGTCGCATGCGCATTCGTGGGATGAACATCCGGGCGTCAACGACGTGCCGCCCGGAGTGAATCAGGCGTTTTCGGGTTCCGGCGTGCGCCGCTTCATGAGCAGCGCGGGAATTGCTTTCTGCCTGCCTGGCCCATGACGCTGTCCAGGTGCGCCATGCATCAGTGCCGACTTGGACTGCGTGCCGTTACCGGCAGCACGATTGACGATGGGTTGGTCCGGATTGTTGGCATAGACCTCATCGCGCTGACGCTCGCGGGCGCTGCGTCCATCATCGCGGTGCCCTTCGCCACGGTCGCGTACGCGTGCGCCGTTGGACTGCTCGTCCGCCGCCGCTTTCGCAGCGGGTTGCGAATGGACCGGCGAATGCGAATGGGCTGACGAGGAAGACGAACGCCCGCCCGGCTTTCGGTCGCTTCGCGGCGCTCGTTCTCTTGCGGGCATCCGTGCAGCGGCCTCATCGGCGTCGAAGCCATCGGCTACTTCGACAGCGACCTTCTTCTTCAGCATCCGCTCGATTTCGACCAGGTATTTTTCCTCGTCGGGGGCCACAAAGGAAATGGCCTCGCCGGAAGCGCCGGCGCGACCTGTGCGACCGATCCGGTGAACATAGTCTTCCGGCGTGTGCGGGAGTTCGTAATTGACAACCAACGGCAGGTCGTCGATGTCCAGACCGCGCGCGGCGACGTCGGTGGCGACAAGTACCTGCAGCTTGCCTTCCTTGAACAGCGACAATGCCTCGAGGCGCGCCTGCTGCGTCTTGTCGCCGTGGATGGCCTCGGTAACCAGTCCGTCCTTTTCGAGCTGTCGCGCCAGGCGCGACGCACCGTGCTTGGTGCGCACGAAGCAAAGGACCTGCGACAAGTTGCGCGACTTGACGATATGCGCAAGCAGCGCGCGCTTGGCGTCCTGCGGACACTTGTACGCACGCTGGGTAACCGTTTCCGCGGCTTCATTGCGGCGCGCGACTTCGATCAACTGCGGCTCGTTCAGCAGCTGGTCGGCGAGACGCTTGATTTCGTTGCTGAACGTGGCCGAGAACAGCAGGTTCTGGCGCTTGGCCGTCGCCGGGAGCAGCGCCATGATGCGCTTGATGTCGGGAATGAAGCCCATGTCGAGCATGCGATCGGCTTCGTCCAGCACGAAGATCTCGACCTGGCCCAGGTTAAGGCTCTTGTGCTCGATATGGTCCAGCAGACGTCCCGGAGTCGCGACGAGGATTTCGACGCCCGCGCGAACGATGGGCAGCTGCTGCTTGATGTCCACGCCGCCAAATACGCAGGTGGATCGAAGCCCCGTGTACTTGCCGTACTCCTTGATGGCTTCCTCGACCTGGATCGCGAGTTCTCGCGTCGGTGCGAGGATCAGCGCGCGAACGGGGTGGCGGGCAGGGGACGGGCTGGTATTGGAATACTGCTGCAGGCGCTGCAGGATGGGCAGGCCGAAACCGGCAGTCTTGCCCGTACCGGTCTGGGCGCCTCCCATGACGTCCAGGCCCGCGAGTACGACGGGAATGGCCTGAACCTGGATGGGCGTAGGTGTGGTGTAGCCGGCTTCGGTCACCGCCCTCAAAATCTCAGGGCTGAGACCGAGCTCGTTAAAGCTCGTGACACTCATGTATTGCTCCTGTAGCGGCCTACCGCCGTTGGCGGTTTCCGGTCCAGGCAGCGCACTTGACGTTGCAGTGGATTGGGCGGGAGCGACGCCCTGCGTGGGCGGCTGTCAGCGTGAGACCCGGTCCCGCTTCAGATTGGGCGGTGACCGGAACGGCCGCCCGAGAGAACATTATAGCCTAAGTCGTGGATTTTTCAAAATAATTGTGGCGGGGAGCGCGTATTTCCCTGTATAATCGAGTGTTTTTGCTGCGGTGCCGCATGCAGCCTCTCATCAAGGGGCCGGAAGCAAGGCAATGAGGGCTGCCGCGCCGCACACTCAAATCACGGAATGAGCTCGACATGACCACGCCGCGCCAGGACCTGCGCAACATCGCCATCATCGCCCACGTCGACCATGGGAAGACCACGCTCGTCGACAAGATGCTCGTGCAGGCGGGCACTTTCGCCAAGCACCAGCACGTCGGCGAACGGATGATGGACAGCAACGACCTCGAGCGCGAACGCGGCATCACGATCCTGGCCAAGAACTGCTCGATCCGCTTCGAAAACACCCGCATCAACATCGTCGACACGCCCGGCCACGCCGACTTCGGTGGCGAGGTGGAGCGCATCCTGGGCATGGTGAACGGCGTGCTGCTGCTGGTCGACGCGGTGGAAGGCCCGATGCCGCAGACGCGTTTTGTCACGATGAAGGCGTTGCAGCAAGGCCTTCAGCCGATCGTCGTCGTGAACAAGGTCGACCGTCCGGGCGCGCGGCCGGAGTGGGTCGTCAACCAGACGTTCGACCTCTTCGACAAGCTGGGTGCCACCGAAGAGCAACTCGACTTCCCGGTGGTCTACGCATCCGCGCTGAACGGCTGGGCCACGATGGACGTCAAGATCGCGAAAGCCGGCGTGCCTCCCGAAGGCGCCGCGGACATGCGCGCGCTGTTCGAGACGGTGATCAAGCACGTTCCTGCGCCTGTGGGCGATTCCGATGGCCCGTTCCAGTTGCAGATCTCCGCGCTCGATTACTCGAGCTATGTCGGACGTCTGGGCATCGGCCGCATTCGTCGCGGCCGTGTCAGCCCGGGACAGGAAGTGGCCGTTCTCAACGGACCCCTGGCCGAAGGCGAAATCCCGAAGAAGGCGAAGATCGGCCAGTTGTTTTCGTTCTCCGGAATGGAACGCGTGCCGGTGGAAACGGCGGAAGTCGGCGACATCGTGCTGGTGACCGGCGTCGAGGAATTGTCGATCGGCACCACGCTTGCATCGCTCGAGGCGCCCGAAGCGCTGCCGCCGATCATGATCGACGAGCCCACGCTGTCGATGTACTTTCAGGTCAACACGTCGCCGCTCGCCGGCCGCGAAGGCAAGTATGTGACGTCGCGCAACCTGCGCGACCGGCTGGCCAAGGAAATGCTCACCAACATGGCGCTGCGCGTCGAGGAGACCGGCGACACGGACGCGTTCCTGGTATCCGGCCGCGGCGAACTTCACCTCACGATCCTGATCGAGAACATGCGTCGCGAAGGTTTTGAACTCGCCGTGTCACGCCCTCGCGTCGTGCTGCGCGAGATCGACGGCGTCACCTGCGAGCCGTACGAATCCCTTTCCGTCGACGTGGAAGAGACGCATCAGGGCGCAGTCATGGAAGCGCTCGGCACGCGCCGCGGCGATCTTACCAATATGGAGTCCGACGGCCAGGGGCGCACGCGTCTCGATTACCGCATCACCGCGCGTGGCCTCATCGGATTCCAGGGCGAGTTCATGAACCTGACGCGCGGTACCGGCCTCATGAGCCACGTGTTCGACAGCTACGCGCCGGTCAAGGGCGAAATCCCGGAACGGCGCAATGGCGTGCTTATTTCTGCCGAGGACGGGCCTGCCGTTGCCTACGCGCTGTGGAAGCTTCAGGACCGCGGCCGGATGTTCGTGTCGCCGGGCGAGATGCTTTACGAAGGCATGGTCATCGGCATCCACAGCCGCGACAACGATCTCGTCGTGAATCCCATCAAGGGCAAGCAGCTTACCAACGTCCGCGCATCGGGCACCGACGAGGCCGTTCGCCTCGTTCCGCCAATCCAATTGAACCTCGAGTACGCGGTCGAATTCATTGCGGATGACGAGCTGGTCGAAGTGACGCCGCAGTCGATCCGCATCCGCAAGCGTCATCTCGTGGAACACGAACGCAAGAAAGCGAGCCGCGAAGCGGCTTGAACGCGGATGCGTGGGGGAGACTCGACGGCCGCAACACGGCCGTCCGGCGACACCAACGCTTCAGCCAGCCGCGAAGCCGCCTGATCGGCGCAGTCTTCAGGAATCGGGGTCGCCATGCGCGGCCCCTTTTCATTGGATCCAGCCCTTGCGCGCGACCGGAGGCCGACATGACAATTGAGATCCGACTCTAGCCCCGATACCCATGCTGCCCACCTTGACGCGCGAACGCGCCGCGGCCTTCGCGCAAATCGCGCTGGCCAACGTCGTTCGCGAATTTCCGAACAAGCTCGACCATGTGATGGCCGGGCCTGACGACGCGCGGCGTCCGCGTGACCTGCATCCCGCGTTCTACGGCAGCTTCGACTGGCATTCGTGCGTGCACATGCACTGGCTTCTGGCGCGCGTGCGACGGCTGTTTCCTGACCTTCGGCACGATCCCGAAATCGTGCTGCTGTTCGACCATCACCTGACCCACGCGAACATCGCGGCCGAATGCGCGTATCTTGCGCGTCCCGAAGCGCGGGGATTCGAACGTACCTATGGCTGGGCGTGGCTCCTGGCGTTGGCCACGGAATTGGAGCGGGGAAGAGATGCAGCCTCGCGCCGCTGGGCTGCGGTGTTACAACCGCTTGCCGACGCGTTCGTACGTCGCTATCTCGACTACCTTCCCCGCCAGCACCAGCCGCTGCGTGCGGGAACGCATGCCAACAGTGCGTTCGGCCTGCTGTTTGCGCTCGAATACGCGCGGGCGGTGGGAAACACCAGTCTCGACGCGCTAAGCGGCGAGCGCGCCCGCAGCTGGTTTGCCGGCGATTGCGACGCGCCCGCACGCTGGGAGCCTTCGGGGACGGATTTTCTTTCGCCGGTTCTGATGGTGGCGATGTTGATGCGGCAGGTAATACCGGAACAGGAATTCGCCGTGTGGCTCGACGCGTTCCTGCCCGGACTCGCGCAGCGTGACCCTTCGAGCCTCTTTACCCCGGCCTCGGTTTCTGACCGCACCGATCCCTTCATCGTGCATCTCGATGGATTGAATTTGTCGCGGGCATGGTGCTTCAACGGAGTTGCGCAGTCGCTGCCGGTTTCGGATCCGCGCGCGGCGATTCTGCGCGAAGCGGCGATCGAGCACCTTGACGCCGGACTCGCAGGAATGGAGGACGGTGATTACATGGGCGAGCACTGGCTGGCCACCTTTGCCACCCTAGCGTTGTCCCAGTAGACTGGCCCGTCCATGACTGACCTTGCCACGATCGGCTTGCCGATCATTCTGCTCGTCACCGTCGCGATTCTGCTCGTGCTGAGCGTTGTCGGACTGCTGCGGCTCGCGGCTCTTGCCAGGGTCCGTGACGACGAAGCGCGAGAAATCTCGCGAGCGTCCGCCGACGCACGCGCCCGGAGCGACGCACTGGGCACGCAAATCGCGCGCGTGGAGTCCGATATCCGCCAGGATCTGGCCATCGCGCGCTCGGAGCAGGCCAATACGGCGGCGGGATTGCGCGGCGAGGTGGGTGGCGCGATCGGCAAGTTTCGTGAAGAAACGCAGACCCAGCTGACCGACATGGCCACGCTGCAACACCGACAGTTGCAGGGATTTGGCGAGCAGCTGGCCAAGCTCATGCAATCGAACGAAGAGCGGCTGGAAAAGGTGCGGCTGTCCGTGGAACAGCGGCTCGACGCATTGCGCGCCGACAACACGGCCAAGCTCGACCAGATGCGCGCGACCGTCGACGAGAAACTGCAGGCCACGCTCGAGCAGCGCTTGGGCGAGTCGTTCAAGATCGTGTCGGACCGGTTGGAACAGGTGCATCGCGGCTTGGGCGAAATGCAGTCGCTGGCTGTTGGCGTCGGCGACCTGAAGCGGGTGATGACCAACGTCAAGATGCGGGGCGGCTGGGGTGAGGTGCAGCTGGCCGCGCTGCTGGGCGAGATGCTTACGCCGCAGCAATATGAGGCCAATGTCGCGACGAGGCCCCGTTCGGACAACCGCGTCGAATTCGCCATTCGCCTGCCGGGAAAAGGCGACGACGGCGCGCCGTGCTGGCTTCCGATCGACGCCAAGTTTCCGCTGGAGGACTGGCAGCGCCTGCAGGAGGCGTTGGAAGCGGCCGATGCGCCGGCCGCGGACGCGTCACGCAAGGCGCTGGCGGATGTGTTGCGGGGCGAGGCCAAGACGATCCGGGAAAAGTACGTGGAGCCGCCTTACACCACGGACTTCGCCATCCTGTTCGTGCCGACGGAGGGGCTCTATGCCGAGATGATGTCGCGTCCGGGCTTCGCCGATGGATTGCAGCGCGATTTCCGCGTGCTGATTACGGGACCGATGAACCTGGCGGCATTGCTCAACAGCCTTCAGATGGGCTTTCGCACGCTCGCCATCGAGAAGCGCTCGAGCGAGGTGTGGCAAGTGCTGGGCGCCGTCAAATCCGAATTCGCGAAGTTCGGCGACGTCATTGCGAAGACGATGGACAAGCTCGACCAGGCCAGCAAGGAACTCGACAAGACCGGCGTTCGCAGCCGCGCAATCGAGCGGGAATTGCGCAACGTCGAGTCGCTGTCGGAATCCGAATCCACGCGGATTCTGGGAGGTGGGGCGAACCTGTTGCTCGATCTTGTCGACAGGCCGCCCGAGGACAAGTAGCGCGGTGGCTATCCAATGCTAGGCACCTTTCGGCGCTGGCGCCAGCAGCGCATCCTCAAGTCGCAGGCGATCCCGGAACCACTATGGCGGGACTCGCTCGAATCCCTTCCGTTCCTCGCCATGTACACGGACGACGAAATCGCGCGCTTGCGCGAGAAGGTGGTCCTGTTCCTCGACGCCAAGAACATCCTTGGCGCGCGCGGTCATCACGTGACGGAGCGGCAGCGCGTGGTGATCGCGCTGCAGGCTTGCGTGCTGATCCTGAACCACGATGTCTCGTTCTACGACGGCTGGCAGAACATCATCGTCTATCCCGACGAATTCGTGCCGGGCTGGGAATGGGAGGACGAGGCCGGCGTCGTGCATCGCAACGAGGACCCGATGGCGGGCGAGGCGATCGAAGGAGGGCCGGTTGTGCTGTCGTGGGCCGACGTCGAGGCAAGCTCCGATTGGACCACGGCCGGCATGAACCTCGCGATCCACGAATTTGCGCACAAGCTCGACATGCGCAACGGCGTCGCGAATGGATGTCCGCCACTACCAGTGGAGATGCCGCCCCACGTGTGGAAAAAAACGATGCTGGGCGCGTACGAGCATTTCCAGATCCGCGTCGCCCGCGGCGACCGCACGGCGATCGACCCTTACGCCGCGGAGAGTCCCGCCGAGTTCTTTGCCGTGCTGTCCGAAGTGTTTTTCGTGGATCCGGCGCTGCTGCGTCACGAATACGTTTCGGTATACCAGCAATTCGCGCGCTTCTACCGGCAGGAGCCGGCGGCGCGCTCGGAGTTGCTGCTCGAGGAGTAGCTAGTGTGGGAATTGGAAGTTCGTTGCACAATTCCACATCGTTCCGGACGCGCCCGCGATGCCGGCGCTAGCCGGAACCAGTGACGTTCTAAGACACTGGGTCCCCGCTCAGTTACCAAAATGAGCGGGGACGACTGGTACCCGAATACTGGGCGGGGCTCCGCGTCAGGCAAGCGTGCGCCGCATCAGGCGGGCGGCCGCAGCGCGCTCTTTGGCCGGAACACCTTGCAAACGTCGTCGTGCGTTTCGATGTACGGTCCGCCGATGAGGTCGATGCAATAGGGCACCGCCGCAAATACACCATCGAGCGTCTCCTTGATCGCCTTCGGCTGGCCGGGAAGGTTGAGTATCAACGCGCGACCGCGAACGACGCCGACCTGCCGCGACAGGATCGCTGTGGGCACGTACTTGAGACTCACCTGGCGCATCTGCTCGCCGAATCCCGGCAATATCTTGTGCGCGACGGCAAGCGTCGCTTCCGGAGTCACGTCGCGCGGTGCCGGGCCGGTGCCGCCGGTGGTGAAAACCAGCTGGCAGCCGGCGACGTCCACGAGGTCGATCAACGTGCGCTCAATCACGGCCTGCTCGTCGGGTATGAGCCGGGTGAGCGATGTCCACGGCGACTTCAGTGCCGCACCGAGCCATTCAGCGAGTCCCGGCAGGCCCTTGTCTTCGTAGACGCCGGCAGACGCGCGGTCGGAAATGGAGACCAGCCCTATCGTCAGTTGTTCAGCCGATGTGTTCACGTTCATGCTCATTCTTCAAGGGCAACCGCGGCTTTCAGTTGCCGGAACAGTTCGCGATAGCGGTGCGGGGGGCCGCCGCGAATGCGCTCCAGTTTGGCGTCGCTGATCAGCGATTCGAGGTGGCGTCGGTCGGCTTGTGGATATGTGCCGACGAACTCGTTCAAGGCGTCCGGCTCGGCAAGCAGTCGGTCGCGCCAGCGTTCAAGTGCAGCGAAGCGCGCGTTTTCCTCCTTGGGTCCTTTGGCCCAGCCTTCGAGTGCGGCCTGGAGCGGTACGGGATCGATGTCCCGCATCAACTTGCCGATGTACTGGATCTGGCGACGGCGCCCTTCGTGCGCCTTGATGCCGCGCGCCTGCACGACAGCGTCCACAAGCCGTTCGGGCAGGTCGAGACCCTTCAGCCTTTTGGGGTCGAGCGCGACCAACGCCTCGCCCAGATCCTGCAGCGCGTGCATCGCGTGCTTGCGCCGGGTTTTGGACGGCGCATCGTCCGCCGGGACGTCACCTTCGGGCAACTCGTCCTGGCGCTCGCTGCTCCATTCGATGCCGGTTTGGGTACGTCGAGAGTTCATTCGGGGTCGAGGCGCAAGGGATCGGCGGCAGCGTGAAGGCGTTTGCTATCATAACCGACCGATTCCCACCAAAGGCCGCGCGGGGCCGCGTACCCGGTACCTCCTCCGCGACGCGCTGTTCACAAAGCCCGAACATGACCGTGTCGCTCAACGTCGGCCAAACGCAGCCTTCACCTCACGGCGCGAACGGCATCCCTGCCGACGGCCATTTCCCCGTCGCCACCGCCGAGCTCGCGCGCGTGTCGGTCGCCATCCTCGCGGCGGCCAAGGCCGGCGGTGCTACGGCGGCCGAGACCGAGGTGTCGCAGGCGGTCGGCCAAAGCGTGACCGTGCGCAAGGGCGAGGTCGAGACCATCAACTACAATCGCGACAAGGGCGTTGGCGTCACCGTATTCGTGGGGCAGAGGCGCGGCAACGCCAGTACGGCGGATTTTTCCGACGAATCGATTCGCGCCACCGTCGACAAGGCACTGGCGATCGCCCGGTACACCGCAGAGGATGACGCCGCCGGTCTTGCCGATCCCGACCGCCTTGCGAAGGATTGGCCCGACCTCGATCTCTATTTTCCGTGGGATCTTCCAGTGGAGCGGGCAATCGAACTCGGCCGCGAGGCCGAGGCGGCGGCGCTGCGCGTCGACCCGCGCATCACCAACAGCGAAGGCGCGACCGTCGCGCGCGGGGAATCGGAATTCGTCTACGCCAACTCGCTTGGCTTCTCCGGGGGCTACCGCACGTCACGGCACCATATCGACTGTTCCGTCATCGGCGAGGACCATGACGCGATGCAGCGCGACTACTGGTATACGGCTGCCCGTGCGCCCGCGGACCTGATGCGTGCCGACGAAGTGGGACGTATTGCAGGCGAGCGCACAGCGCGGCGGCTCAATGCGCGGCAGTTGGGGACGCTGAGTTGTCCTGTGTTGTTCGAGGCGCCTGAAGCGGCGGACCTCATCGGCTGCTTCGTGTCGGCGGTGTCTGGTGGCAGCCTGTACCGCAAGTCGTCGTTTCTTCCCGATTCGCTGGGCAAGCAAGTCTTTGCGTCCCATATCCAGTTGCGCGAAGAGCCGCACCTCTTGCGCGGCCGCGGCAGTGCCCCGTTCGACAGCGATGGCGTGGCCACGCTTCCGCGCGACGTCGTCAAGGCGGGCGTCGTGCAGGGCTACTTTCTCGGCAGCTATTCCGCGCGCAAGCTCGGGCTCGCGTCCACGGGCAATGCCGGCGGCAGCCACAATCTCGTGCTCAGTCACGGTCCGGACGACCTGGCGGCACTGATGCGGAAGATGGGACGGGGTCTCTTCGTGACCGAGCAACTGGGGCAGGGCGTCAATCCGGTCACCGGTGACTATTCTCGCGGCGCCGCGGGCTACTGGATCGAAGGCGGTGAGATCGCCTATCCGGTCGAGGAGATCACGATCGCCGGCAACCTGCGCGACATGTTTCGCGACATCGTCGCGGTCGGCAACGACGTCGATCGGCGCGGTTCCCGCCACACCGGGTCGATCCTGCTCGGGAACATGACGATCGCCGGGAACTGACGTTGCGCATCGCCACCATCCTGGGCGCGGTGCGATGATCGGCAACATGCTCGATTGGGTACGTTCGCTTTACGACCCGCTCTCGAGCGCCAAGCACGCCGGACGCTGGATCGCCCAGCTGCCGACGTCGGAGGCCATCGCCACCCAGCGCGAGGCGCTGGAACTCATCTCCGGATTTCCGGGATCGCGCAAGGAACCCGGACCGGGCCAGGTGGAGGCGTTGTTGCGCATCGATGCGCGACTCGAGCCCATCGTGGAGCAACTCACGCAGCAGTACACGGCCAACTACCAGAAGAGCACCGCGGTGGAATCGCGGCTGTGGCATTCAGTGTTCGATCTGGTGAAGGCGTTCACCGCGGCCTACCAGATTGCGCTCAAGGCAGGATACCCGCGCACGCAGAGCAAGCGCTGGCGCGCAACGCTTCCCTGGGTGCTCGTGCGGCTTGCGCATTACAAGGGCCTCGACGGCAAGTTCCGCCTGTTCCGCTACAGCCACTGGATACCCGCGCAGTGGCGGGAATTCCACGAACTCTACGAGTTCGCTCGCATGCGCGGCTGGCAGCGCGAGCACCTGATCTATGGCGTTGGCGGTTTTGCCAAGCCAGGGGTGTCGTTCGAACAGGAATACCTCAAGACACTTTTGCTCATGCGCCTGGACTCCGGCAATTTCACTCCTGACCAGGTGCAGTGGGTGTCACGCCAGCTCGAGGACTGGACCCCCACGCTGGCGCTGACGCCGCCGCCTTCGGAGGGCGCGCCGTTCGGCGTCGACCTGGCCGGCAACGGCGGCCTGCGACGGCGCGATCGGCCCCACGCAGGCGGCCGGATGTTGTTCCTCGACGCGAGCCCCGTCTATGCCCGCATCGTCGAGCGCATGCGCTGGCTTCCGGAGCGTGACGAGGAGGTGACCCAACAGGGCGATCTGCCGTCACGCGAGCAGCGGTTGCTGCTGATGCGCCTGGCGTCGTTGTTCGGGCCGGACGCCATTGCGCAGGCGCCACGGGCCGCGCGGTTCGCGACCGACGGCGACATGCGCGTCGTCGTCGGACTCCAGGCGCTGACCCGGGCGGTGGCCGAAATCGAACGCCTGCCCGACCAGGCACGCACACCCGGAGTGGCCGCCAGCTACGACGAAGTCACTCAAATAGTGAATCCGTCGGCGAACCCGGAATCCGTGGCGCGCCGCATCCGCGGCACCACATGGAAGCTGACCGACCGCAGCGAGTCCGGCTGCCGGTTGGTGGCGCCTTCCAAGGATGCGCCGGCCAAGTTGGGGGAATTGATTGCCATCAAGGACGGCGACCAGTGGATGCTCGCCGTCGTGCGCCGAATGCAAAGGCAGCAGGTGGACCAGGTCACCGTCGGCGTTGAAGTCATCGCCCGGCGGCTGGTACGCGTGCTGATGCGAAGCTGGGTGACGCCGTCCGAAACCAGCCCCGCGCGGGCGGATCGGCCTTTTTTCGGTATCTACCTCCCGGCGCATCCGGAGAACCGGCAGGCGGCGCAACGAAGCATCATCGGCCCGGACGACAAATTCATTCCCGGCGGCATGGTGGAACTGGATACCGGCAATGCGCGCTACCTCATCAGGTTCACGCAGACGCTGGAACGGCAGGCCGGCTGGTCGTGGGCATTGTTCACTGCGGTGCGCAAGCTGTCCCCTTGAGTCGCTACCTCGGGGACGCGCGACCCCTTGGCGCCGGGCCCGCCGGGCGGGTTGGTTGCGCGGCCAAAAAATCCGCTAGAATCAACCGCTAACACGATACCGGCTGCGGCTGGCCAGGCCCAAAAGGCTGCGGCAACGACCGCGTTCGACAAGCGTGCAAACAGGACATTCAACGCCGGCTTTTAGTCCGGCACCTTTGGAGGAGTATCGATGGAGCGTCGTTCCTTTATCAAGCATGCGGGTCTGGCTGGCGTTCTCGCCGCCGGAAGCGCGCCCGCGTTTGCGCAGGCTCAGCCCGAAGTCAAATGGCGGCTGGCTTCCAGTTTTCCGAAGAGCCTGGATACGATCTACGGCGGGGCTGAAACGATTTCGAAGCGCGTTGCGTCGGCCACCAACGGAAAATTCCAGATTCAGGTATTTGCCGCCGGCGAAATCGTCCCGGCGTTCGGCGTCGTCGATGCCGTTCAGAACGCGACGGTCGAGTGCTGCCACACGGCCCCGTATTACTTCTTCGGCAAGGATCCGACGTTTGCCTTCGCCTGTGCCATTCCCTTCGGCATGAATTGCCGCCAGCAGAATGCGTGGATGTACCACGGCGGCGGCCTGGAGCTGATGCACGACTTCTTCAAGAGCTACAACATCATCAGCTTTCCCGCGGGCAATACCGGCGCGCAGATGGGCGGCTGGTTCCGCAAGGAAATCAAGACGACTGCGGACCTGAAAGGCCTCAAGTTCCGCGTCGGGGGTTTCGCCGGCACGGTGCTCGCCAAGCTGGGTGTCGGTCCCGCAACAGATTCCGGGCGGCGACATCTATCCGGCGTTGGAAAAAGGCACGATCGACGCAGCGGAATGGGTCGGCCCCTACGACGACGAGAAGCTCGGCTTCTACAAGGTCGCGAAGAACTACTACTACCCGGGCTGGTGGGAAGGTGGTCCCGAGCTCGACCTGTTCGTCAACGACAAGGCGTTCAACGCGCTGCCCAAGGAATACCAGTCGATCCTGGCGGCGGCGTGTTACGAGGCCAACGTCGACATGATGGCCAAGTACGACGCCGTGAACCCCGCTGCGCTGCGCCGGCTGGTGGCCAATGGCGTCAGCCTGCGTCCTTTCCCGCGCGAAGTCATGGCGGCCTGCTACAAGGCGTCGCTCGAGGTCATGGACGAAACGATGGCGAAGAACGCGGCGTTCAAGAAAGTGTACGAGCCGTGGAAGAAATTCCGTGACGAGCTGATCCTGTGGATGAGCGTATCGGAAAAGAACTTCGATGACTTCATGATCGGGGCCACGCGCTCTCAGCCGACGGCCCCCGCCAAGAAGTAGGTTCAGGCAAAGCGTTTCAGCGCTAAAGAAAAGCCCCGCGACTGCGGGGCTTTTTCATTGACGCGGGTGCCGCCGAGGGCTGCTCGCCGTTATTTCTTCGGCGCCTCCGGCGCGGGCGGGGCCTTGAACTGGTCCTGGAGCGACTGCGCGTCGTCGTCCGCCTTCTCCTGCCTCTGGCCTTCGGATGGCGGCTGCCCGGGCTGCCCATAGGGATCGGTCACCGGCGTGTCTCCTTGCTGCTGGATGTTGAACTCCACCTTGCTTGGATCCATCGTGCTCTCGCCGGACTTGTACACCATCACCATCTGCGGGAACAGGATGACCAGTGAAACCATGATGATCTGGATGATGACGAACGGCACCGCGCCCCAGTAGATCTGCCCCGTCGTGACCTTGGCCGTGAGCTTTCCGGTGAGCTTGTCGAGATAATCCTTGGCTGGCGCGACGCTGCGCAAATAGAAGAGCGCGAAGCCGAACGGCGGGTGCATGAACGACGTCTGCATGTTCACGCCGAGCAGAACGCCGAACCAGATGAGATCGATACCCAGCTTGTCCGCGACGGGACCCACCAGCGGCACGATGATGAACGACAGCTCGAAGAAATCCAGGAAGAACGCCAGAAAGAAAATGAGGATGTTGACGACGATCAGGAAGCCCAGCTGTCCGCCTGGAAGGCCCGAGAGCAGGTGCTCGACCCAGACGTGCCCGTTGACGCCGTAGAACGTGAGGCTGAACACGCGCGCGCCCACCAGGATGAACACCACGAATGCCGTGAGCTTGGCCGTGGTGTCCATGGCCTGCCGCAGAAGCTTCCACGACAACCGGTTGCGCGCGAGCGCCATGATCAACGCGCCCGATGCGCCCATCGCGCCGCCTTCGGTGGGCGTCGCGACGCCCAGGAAGATGGTGCCGAGCACGAGGAAGATCAGCGCCAGCACGGGAATGAGCACGAACACCACGCGCTCGGCGAGTCGCGACAGGACGGTCAGCTTCAGGAATTTCCCGATCAGCGCGGCGAAGAACGCGAACCCGGTGCCCACGGAGGTCGCGACAACGATCAACTCGTCCAGTGGCGCGCCGGGTGGGTAATACCAGCGGGCGAATACCACCGCCACGACGACGGACATCGCCAGCAGCACAAGCAGGGAACGTGTGCCCGTATCGCCATTGGGTTCCTTCAGCGTTCGCGCCTCCGGGGGCAACGCGGGTGCCCAGCTTGGCTTGAACACACAGACGCCCATGGTGTAGGAGGCATAGAGGGCGGTCAGCACGATGCCCGGGATGAACGCGCCGGCATACATGTCACCGACGGATTTGCCGAGCTGGTCGGCCATGATGATCAGTACCAGCGACGGCGGGATGATCTGCGCCAGGGTGCCCGAGGCCGCGATGACGCCGGAGGCAAAGCGCCGGTCGTACCCATAGCGGAGCATGATCGGCAACGAAATGAGGCCCATCGAGATGACGGACGCCGCAACCACGCCGGTCGTCGCCGCGAGCAAGGCGCCGACGAAGATCACCGCATAGGCCAGGCCTCCCCGGACGGGCCCAAACAGCTGGCCGATGGTCTCAAGGAGGTCCTCCGCCATGCCGCTTCGTTCGAGGATCAAGCCCATGAACGTGAAGAACGGGATGGCAAGCAGCGTGTCGTTCGACATCACGCCCCAGACCCGCTCGGGGAGCGCCTGGAACAGTGTGGCCTGCAGCAAGCCGAGCTCGATCCCGAGGAGTCCGAAGGCGATGCCAACGGCGCCCAGCGCAAATGCGACCGGGTAACCCAGCAGCAGCACGATCACCAGCGCGCCGAACATCAGCGGCGCCATGTTCTCTATGAGGAAGGCGGTCATGCCTTTTCCCCGCGCTGGCGCAGAATTTCTTCGGCCAATTCTTCCTCGGCGCTCTTTTCGTGCTGCTTTTGCGCGGGGTCGGGAATCAGTCCCTTGAGGAACGCGACGCGCTTGATCAGCTCGGAAATGCCCTGGAGGATGAGCAGGAAAAACCCGATGGGCACGATGAGCCGTGCCGGCCAGATGATCAGACCGCCCGTGTTGCTGGACACCTCATGGCGCTGGAGCGCCTGGACGAAAACCGGCCAGGATAGCCACATGATGATCAGCGACATCGGCAGCAGCATGAACAGTGTGCCGAGGATGTCGATCCAGGCCTGGTCCGCGGGTGACAGGCGGCCGGCAATCACGTCGATGCGAACGTGCTGGTTGCGCAGGAGCGTATAGCCGGCGCAGCACAGGAACACGACCGAGAACAGGTACCACTGGATTTCCAGGAACGAATTGGAGCTGACGTTGAATGCCTTGCGCACCACGGCGTTGGCCGCACTGATGATCACAGCGGCCAGCACCAGCCAGTAGACGAGGTGCCCGACCCGCTCATTCAGCCGGTCGATGGCACGGGAAACGGCGAGAAGTGCGTTCAAGCGTCCTCCGTTTGGGCGCGGCGTCGCAGACTCAAGGGCGCACCCCGAAGCATGAACAGCCGTCGATCTGGTCCGGGTCCCCGTGCGGCCCGGGCGTGGGTCGGCGGATTATAAGGGGGAATACGCTCGGTTGCATGATCGGCAGAGACGCTGACCCTCCGCGTGCCGCAGCCGATGCTAAAATGAACGCTCCGACGCACCCACGCCTCCCCGCCATGTTCAGCCGCTCCCGCACGCTTGCCGATGCCGATCCCGAGCTGTGGAATGCCATCGCCGGCGAAAACAAGCGGCAAGAGGACCACATCGAACTTATCGCGTCCGAAAATTACGCGAGCAACGCGGTCATGGCGGCGCAGGGCTCGCAGCTCACGAACAAGTATGCCGAGGGCTATCCGGGCAAGCGGTATTACGGTGGCTGCGAATTTGTGGACGTGGCCGAACGCATTGCGATCGAACGGGTCACGAAACTGTTCGGCGCCGAAGCCGCGAACGTGCAGCCCCATTCGGGCGCGCAGGCCAACCAGGCTGTGTTTTTCGCCGCGTTGAAGCCGGGTGACACGATCCTGGGCATGAGCCTGCCGCACGGCGGACATCTCACGCATGGTTCGCCGGTGAACGTCTCGGGAAAGTGGTTCAACGTCGTCGCCTACGGTCTCGACCCGGCGACCGAGCTCATCGACTACGCCGAGGCGGAGCGCCTCGCACATGAGCACAAGCCCAAGCTGATCATCGCCGGTGCATCCGCCTACTCGCGCGTGATCGACTGGAAGCGGTTTCGTGAGATCGCCGATGCCGTCGGCGCGTTGCTGATGGTCGACATGGCGCATTACGCCGGCCTCGTGGCGGCCGGACTGTATCCCAGTCCGGTGGGCGTCGCCGACTTCGTCACCAGCACCACCCACAAGACGCTGCGCGGACCGCGCGGCGGACTCATCCTCATGCGCGCCGAGCACGAAAAGGCGGTGAACTCGGCAGTATTTCCGGGACTGCAGGGCGGGCCGCTGATGCACGTGATCGCTGCCAAGGCGGTTGCATTCGGCGAGGCGCTGCACCGCGACTTCAAGGTCTATCAGGAACACGTTCTCGCCAATGCGCGCGTGCTGGCGCGTGTATTGCAGGACCGCGACTTGCGCATCGTGTCCGGCGGCACCGACTCGCACGTGTTCCTCGTCGATCTGCGCTCCAAGCAGATCACCGGCAAGGATGCCGAAGCCGCACTCGGGCGCGCCCACATGACCGTCAACAAGAACGCTATCCCCAACGATCCGGAAAAGCCATTCATCACGTCGGGTATCCGACTCGGCAGTCCCGCGATCACCACGCGGGGATTTACCGAAATCGAGTCAGAGGAATTAGGGCATCTCATCAGCGACGTGCTCGAGGCACCGAAGGACGACGCGGTCATCGCGGCAGCAACGAAGCGGGTGGCGGCGATGACGGCGCGCTTCCCCGTCTATCGGCCCTGAAGACTGATGGTCTGTAGACCGGTCTGTCGGTCGAGGCACCGGCGATGAAGTGCCCGTTCTGCGGCAGTGCCGATACGCAGGTCATCGATTCGCGCGTTTCCGAGCCCGGCGACTCCATCCGCCGCCGCCGCCGCTGCATCGCCTGCCAAAAGCGCTTTACCACCTACGAAACCGTCGAGTTGCGTCTGCCGCAAGTCGTCAAGACCAACGGCAATCGCTCCGATTTCGACGTCGCCAGGATTCGCGTCGGTTTCCAGCGCGCACTGCACAAGCGCCCCGTACCGACCAACTATGTCGACGCCGCCATAGATCGCATCGTCCAGCAGGTGCTGTCGCTTGGCGAGCGCGAAATTCCGTCGCGGCAAGTCGGCGAAATGGTGATGCAGGAACTGCACAAGCTCGACAAGGTCGCCTATATCCGCTTTGCCTCGGTCTATCGCTCGTTCCAGGACATATCCGATTTTCGCGATGCGCTGAAGGAAGTCGAGGCGCCGCCGCCTTCGCCGCGCCGCGCACGGCGCTAGTGTGCTGAGTCTGAAATTTGTGACAGATCTGCATGTCGTCGTTCCCGCGAAGGCGGGAACCCAGTGTCTTTGAAAGTCACTGGGTTCCGGCTCGTGCCCGCGTTGCGGGCGCGTCCGGAACGACGTGGCGTTGTGTTGCGAATTTGCAATTCACCACACTAGGCGCAGCTCGTGATGGAGTTCACCGCGACTGAGCGCGAGCACATGGCGCGAGCGCTCGTACTGGCGGAGCGCGGCATGCATACGGCGACGCCCAATCCCCGTGTTGGCTGCGTGATCGTCAAGGACGGGATCGTCGCCGGTGAAGGCTGGCACGTCCGCTCCGGCGAACCGCACGCGGAGATCAACGCGCTCGCCGACGCGCACGCGAAAGGCACGGCCGTGCGGGGCGCAACGATGTTCGTCACGCTCGAGCCATGCAACCGGCAAGGCAGGACACCGCCTTGCGTGGATGCAATCATTTCGGCCGGCATCGCGCGTGTCGTGGTGGCAATGCACGATCCCAATCCCGATCAGGCACGTGGCGCCGACCGGCTGCGCGCGGCCGGGGTCGTCGTCGATGTCGGCCTGCTTTCCGCAGAGTCGCACGAGCTCAATATTGGATTTGTCACCCGCATGACTCGTGGCCGTCCCTGGGTCCGCGTCAAGCTCGCGGCAACCCTCGATGGAAGGACGGCGCTGGACAGCGGCGAAAGCCAATGGATCACTGGGCCGGCCGCCCGCGCCGATGGCCACGCGTGGCGCGCCCGCGCCTGCGCCATTCTGACCGGTGTCGGCACAGTGCTGCAGGACGATCCGGCGCTCACCGTGCGTTCGCTCGACACGACGCGCCAGCCGCTGCGGATCATTGTCGACCGGCATGGCCGCACGCCGCCGACGGCGAAGGTGCTCGCCGACAACAACGCGCTCCTCGTCACCGCGGGCGCGCGCCACGCAGCGTGGCCATCGGAACTGGAGGTGCTGGAATTGCCGGACGCCGCCGGCCGCGTGGATCTGGGGGAGTTGATGCGGGTCCTGGCTACTCGCGGCATCAATGAATTGCATGTCGAGGCCGGCGCGAAGCTCTCAGGCGCGTTGCTCGATGCCGGACTCGTCGACGAGCTCCTGCTCTACCTTGCGCCGTCGTTGATCGGCGATCCGGCGAGAGGCATGTTTGAGCGCGCGACGCCGCTGACCGGACTCGCCGCAAGGACTGCACTGGCGTGGCACAGCATCGATCGCTGCGGCGATGATGTGCGCGTGATTGCCCGCCTGGTCAACGGCAGCACCCAATGAGCGCGTCAATGAGCGCGCCAATGGGTGCGCAGGAGGGACCCGGAGGTACTGGCTGATGTTTACCGGAATTGTGCAGGGCGTGGGACGGATCACCCATGTTGCCGAGGCGGGCGACGGACTGCGCGTCGTCGTCGATCTCGGCATACGCGACATTGCCGACGTGTCAATCGGGGATAGCGTCTGTGTGAGCGGCTGCTGCCTGACCGCTGTGACGATCGATGGCGCCTCGGTTGGATTCGACGTGTCGGCCGAAACGCTGCGATGCACGGCGGGCCTCGATCGTGTCGGCGACGTCAACATTGAACTTGCACTGCGGCTCGCCGACCGGCTGGGCGGACATCTGACGTCCGGCCACGTCGACGGCGTCGGCACGGTGACGCGTTTTGCCGCAATCGCGGGCGATGCCTACGGCAGCTGGATCCTGGAAATCGACGCGCCCGCCGCGTTGGCACGCTTCATCGCGGCCAAGGGATCGATTGCCGTCAACGGTGTGAGCCTCACGGTCAACGAAGTTGCCGGCGCACGCTTTGCGGTCAACCTGATCCCGCACACGCTGGCCGTAACCACGCTGCATCGACTCGATGCCGGTGCGGGTGTGAATCTCGAAGTCGACCTGGTGGCGCGATACGTCGCGCGGCTCGCCGAATTTCGCGCCTGAGGCGAGGCGGGGCGCCTACGGACGCAGGTTGGCTTGCTCCGCGCCGCCCGGCGCACCCACCTTGAACTGGAACTCCAGCGCGATCGGGAAACGTATCTTTTGAAGGTTATTTTGCGCGGGCAGGAAGCGCGCGGCTTGAATGGCGTCTCGCACGGAAGCTGCAAACTCCTCGGTGCCGTCGGTCACCTGGATTTCCTCGGGGCGGCCTTCCGCGTCGACCACGACCCACGCCGCAACCGATCCTTCCCTTCCGGCGGCCAATGCTGCCGGCGGATAGCGCGCGACGATCTTGTCCTTGAGCCGAACCGGCAAATCCAGTTCCAGCGGATATTCCCTCACCAGCTTTGTCGCAAGTTCGTCGCCGAGGCGATCCCGGTCCTGCAACGGCTGCGCTTCGATCAGCATGCCGTCGTGATTGGCCGCGTTCGCAGGGCGCGTCGGTGCAGACAGGTTGGCGCTGGCAGGAACCGGCTGCGCCATGGGTGGAAGCGTGAACTCAGCCAGGCGCTGCAAGGGCGTTGGCAGGTCGATGACCGCAACGCTGGCCGCGCTTTCCCGAGGGGTGGCCAATGCAACTTCAATGCTGGGATCGCTTGCATCGGCCAGGCGCGGGCCTCGGCCGGCCTGGTACAGCGGTGTCACGACCAGCGCCGAGTGCACCAGCGCTGAGACGAGTATCGCCCACAACAAGGGGGAAGAGCGGAAGGGCTGTGATGTCAACGTGGACCGCTTTTCTCTGGTCTCTGCCACGACGATACACGCTCCGATTCGCGGGTGAGCCAAAGCCTCGCGCGGACGCGCTCCGGGTTCATCGTGGAGACCGGCCGACCCGAAGGTCAGCCGGTCGATGGCGCCGATCATGCGCGGGGACCTGCCGGCGGCCGTCTATCGCGCGAACATCGCCCGCTCATTGGCGACTCATTGACCGCTCATTGCCCACTCAGCAGGCGCCACGACATCCGCGCACCCGGTCCAGTCACCGGATTCTGGATGTTGTAGGGCGTGGTACCGGGAATTTCCCCCGACACCATCACGCCGATGGACTGACTTCCGTCGGCCTGCACGCGACCTACCAGCATGCCACCGACGCCGCCGCTTGCCACCGTGATGGATGCAACGATGGCACCGCTGGCATCCTCGAGCAGCGATTTGCCCGTCGTATAGTCGTGCGCATAGATCGTCGCCGGAAGCTGGATGAGGCAAGGATCGATCGGGATCTGCGTGCCGATGTAGAACGCGATGTTGACGTTGGCCTGGACGTCCACGACGATGCGTTCCGAATCGGCTGGCACGTTCGGCAGGTCGTGGTACCAGCCGTTGGGCGCGCCGCCGACAATGGCGCTCTTACCGTCAGGATTGATCGGGTCCATGATCCCGCCGATTGCTTTGCGCGCAATGACCGGCAGGCTGGCATTCGGCTTCATGGCCGTCAGCGTGCCGTCGCGGAATGCATACATCGTCTGCTGCTGTTCCGGAACGGGATTGGTGAGGTCGTCCTCGTCCAGCAGGCGGCCGGTGCCGATGAACACGTAGCGATCGATACCGTTGTTGAGGTCGATCTCGATCTGTGGCGCGGTGGTGACCGGCTGCACGCCGCCCAGGCTGTCGACCAGCAGGGAGAACAGCACGGCGTGGCAGTCTTGTACGAATCAACGGCAGAAACGTCGATGCGCCAGAAGTTGCCCAGCAGATCGCCGCCGTAGATCTGCTCGGCAATCTGGTTGGTTTCGTCCTTGACGAACGCATGGATCTGCGCCAGACCGCTCGGATTGGCGGCGTTGCCCGCCGTGGTGGCAATCGTCGACAAAAGCACGCCGGTTTTCGCGTCGAGGACAAAAATCTTGCCGTGGCCGGAGACGTTGTTGTAGCTGGCGGTCACGATCACCACCCAACGTCCGGTCGGATACGCCGAGTCGCGCACCTTGACGATGACCGGTCGACCGTAGGTGTACAGATGTCGGGATCGGTCCATTCCCACATGACCTTGCCGCGGCCAGCGCCTCGGTCGTTGACAAAGGGATCGGTCACGTCGAGCGCGTAGTAGCTGTTGCCGCCCTTTCCCAGGCCGCCGACGACAATCGTGTGCCACGTGGTCGCATCCGAGCCGATGCCATTGTTGAAATCGACGTCGGCCACGCGCGGCGACGAGTCCACCAGCATGTGGTGATGGAAGATCGGCACGCCGCCGTCCTGGTAGGTCAGCGACTGGATGGCCGTCGTGTCCTCGGTGGCGATGTTGCCCGCCGTGCCGCGGAAGAGCGCCCTGGGGATGTAGGCAAAGAGCTCGTTACCGCCGCTGGCGTTGAGCCGCGGGCGGCATCGGTCCCGCGTCGATGACGTGGACGATGCCGTCGTTGGCAGGCGCGACGAGGAACGACGCGCGAGCGGCCTGGCGGCGACGAAGGCCTTGTAGCCGGGATTTTTCGAGAACGCATCCTGCGAATCGTCATAGCCGTTGTTGGGCGCCCCGATGATGAGCGGCTGCGCGTTGCTGATGTCCCCAACTCTTCCGAAGCGCTTGCGGAATTGTCCAACGCCCGTTCCCTCGATCGTGACGCCGCCGAGAGCGGTGCCGCCACGCAGGTAGGCGATGATCTTCTGCTGCTTGGTGATGTCACCAATGGGCGCCAGCGATTTCAGCATGTTGGTCCCTTGTGGCGCCGCGAACAGGTTGGCGTACTGGAACGGCACACCCGGTCCGGCGGTCTTGCCACCCCCGCCGGGATTGTTGGCCAGCGTCACGACGCGGCGCTTGGCTTCAAGCATCCAGGGTTCGTCGCCGACAAACGCAGGCTTGATCTGCGCCGCAAGCACGGTCGCGACGTTCCACCAGATTCCGTTGGCGGGTACCGCCACTGGATTGCCTGTCTGGGGATCGACCTGGATCTTGACCAGGTCGCCTGCCCAGCCGGCCTCGACGGTCGGCTCGAAGATGATGTTGTTGGTCGCGTTGAGCACCTGTCCGCTGAAGGCCGCGGCGGACCGCGACTTGCGCTGGTTCTGGATGCCCGACAGGATGCTGGCGAGCCCGTACGCCACTTCGATCGGCGACTTGGCGCTGACGAAGCTGCCACGGGACATCACCGTCGCGTGCCAGAGATCGTCCACCGCGACTGCGCCCGCCGCGCCGATCGGATGGGTCGGATTGTTGGGCTGCGTGAGGTCGGGCCAAGCTGATCGTGCCTGCGCGCAGGCCTGCATCGTCAAGTCGCGGGGCGTCGGCGGCGGGCCCGAGGACGTCGCGTCGAGGACACCTTCGGTGCCAAACGAAATCGCGGAGAAATTGACGTGCTGCCACCAGGCAACGTCCTGCGTCCAGTCTTCGTCGCAGGTGACGCAGCGACGCCGTTGGGTCGTGCAGGTTCCCGCACCCGGCGAGCTCGGCACGTTGTCCTTGAACAGCGCTGCATTGGGCCGCAGGTCGCGCGCCCAGTAGTAGGCGGCGATGTCCGACAACGTGTTTCCTACGGCGGGGGCCCCTTGACGTAGGGAGGCTTGCCAGCCGGCCCAGTCTTGAGGGTGGGAACGACCAATGCGGCGGGCCGACAGGCACTTCCACCACGCCCGGGGGCGGCAACGGCAGGAGCGACGAAGCCAAGCCGTCCTTGTCGCCGATCGCAGGCGGCAGGTACACCTGGTTGGTGGTGCCGTCGGTGAACAGGATGTGATAGTTGTTCGTGCAGCTGATCGGATTGTTGGTTTTCGGATCGATCGGGAACGGATCGTCGCTGTCCCCGGGATCGGCATGATGCTCGCATCGAGGCCCGTCTGCGCGGGCCGAACTCGACGAACGTGCCGATGCGAATCATCGCGTCGATCGTTGGCGTCTTGAAGGTGGCGACCTTGATGCCGAAGAGCGCCGTGTACCAGGCAGTCCGCTGCGCCAGCGTCCAGTCGGCGACGTCCACCCAGATGAGCGGCGTGCTGCCGCCGTACGGCGACTTTTCTTCGCCCAGGTTCTGGAAACCGACGCGATAGTCGCCCGCAGCGTTGGCCGTCGTCAGGTTGGCAAAGCTGTTCGCGCTCGTGGTCTTGGCGGCGTTGAGGCGCGTGGCGTACTTGGCGTACCAGTTCGCGTAGTTGATCGACTCGGAGTTGCCCGGGTTGTTGGTGAGCGCGCCGGCTGCGCCAAGAAGGAACGGCTTGCCGGACGGGAATGCCGTTGCCGCGATCAGGTCCCAACGGTGGAAGGGGCCGTACTTGACGAACTTGTGCGCGGTCAGGTCGTTCTTGGCCTGGCAGCCGAGACCCGTGCCGAAGCCGCGCCACTGACCGTCCGGCGTGTTGTCCGCCTTGTCGCAGAACTGCACGGAATCCACGGTGTAGTAGTGCCGCGGAATGCTGACAGTGGTGCCGACCGTCGGGCATCCCGACGTAACGGCGGTCGTGAAGGCGCCCGTCTGTGCGAACGGATAGCCGTTGACAGCCGGGCCCGCACGGTTGGCGGGGTACGCATCGCGCGAGAAGGGTGCGCGGATAGGTGGCGAGCGCAGCGGGCAGGATTCCCGGCTGCGGCAGACCGAATTGCGCATACGGCTGGACGTTGTGCCGGCACACGACTCCGTTGGCGTTGGAATCGGCGAGCAGCGTGGTGGCGGTCGGGGCGTTGGTCGCGGGATCGAACATCAGCCTGCAGGCGATCCGGTGCATGCGGCCGAGGCCTTGGCATAAATGGGCGTACCGCCGGCGCAGGAGGTAATCGTGCCATTGGGAATGTTCGGACATTCGGCGAGATCGCCGCCCAGACCCGTACCGGGCATCGTGCACACCGCGCCGGAGCTGCTGCATTTGTTCAGCGGAACCGGGTTGGTATCGAGGTTGCACGTGCATGCGACGCATTCGGGAAGCACCCCCGTGCCCGGCGTGGAGCCACCGGATCCGCCGGTACCCGCAACGCAATACAGCGGATAGGACGCCACGGTGCCGCACGCTGCGGGCGTGTAGTTTCACGACGCCGCTACCGGATTGCAGACCTTGGCCTGCGCGTTGCACGATTGCTGCGTGGGCAGACCGGCCGCGACCGGCACGCCGCCGTTGCAGGCGGTGATCGTGGTGCTGCGCGGATAGTAGGGCGACGTCTTGTCGCACCAGAGCGTCTTGTTCGCAACGGTGTTCTTCCAGAAGTACTGCGCACCCACCGCGCCGGTCGACGATTGCCAAGGATAGTTATAGCCGTACTCGACGCCCGCGACGGCCGTCGCGGGCGCGCCCGACGCGACCGAAGCATCGTACTTGGTGCCGTTGATGCGGCACCAGCCGCCGCTGCCGGCAAGGTACTGGCCATTGACGTCGCCGACATCGGGGTTGAGCGCCAGGTTGGCACCAGCGGTCACTGGCCAGTCGGTGTTGCAGTACAGCGGCACCGTGACTTTGGTGGTGAGGTTGTCGCGCGTGGTCGAGACGACGAGTCTGGTTGTACGGGTCACGCTGGACCAAAGCGAAATTCGCCGCGCCGTTGCCCTGATTGCCATTGGCGTCGATGTTGGTGGCGGTGAACGGGATCGCGGCGGTGAACGGCAACCCGTCCCATTTGAGTGGCGGGGTGTACATCACCGACGGGTTGTACATCATGCGGTTGAAATCGCCGGTGAAGAACGGCGGGCTGTTCCAGTTCGCGGTGCTGCTCTGGAGAACCACCGAGCACGCGGCGGTGTTCGAGCCGCCACGGCAATAGCGGGGATTGGCAGTGTAATTTCCTGCACTGGAAGGCGTCACCGCCGTCGCTGCAACCGTAATGGTGAACGTGGTGGCGCTGGTGACCGTGATCTGGAATACGCCGTTGTACTCGGGCTGGGTGAACCCTGCGAGCGTTAGCCAATCGCCGGTAGCCAGCAGCGCGGTGCTCGCCACCGTCACCGTGCCTATGGTGCCCGCCCGCACAATTTTGGTGACGGCAGTTGTCGCCGCGGTACTGCCGACATAGTCCGGGATGTAGTTGAGCTGCATGCTCCCGGAGTCGTCGAGCGTGTAGAAGATGTTCGGCTTGGCGGCGACTTTTGCCGCGATCGGCTGGTCCGCAAGCTGCGTCAGCGCCGCGTGCACCGGTTGCACCATCTGCCCCAATACGAGCGCCACGGTGATGATGGAGTGAATCCATCGGGACGTGGCGTTGCGCGGCAGTCGTTTTAGTTTTCATTGGGGCCTCCAAGGGGCCGGGATGATGGCTAGCGCAGGATCGCCTGCGCGTGCGAGACGGTGTTTGAATTGGGAAGATCGACGCGGACGGTCACGCGAAAATTGGGAATGGGTGGCAGCGGGATGGACTTGGTCCCGTACTTGTTGTCGGTCCCGCCAGGCGACACCTTGGGCGGCAGCGTGTCGCAGGTGCCGATAGTGACGGGCCACGGTCCGCCCGCCGGCTGGCCGGTGCCGTTGCAGATGCGTTCGATCACATAGCGCACTTCCATCTTGGTGATCGGGTCGAGAAAGGGTGCCGCCGCGGGTACGGGAAGGCCGGCGGCCGCATAGTTCGCTTTCATCGTCGCGTAGTCACCGACGAAGGACTGGCGGGTACACCGTTGGGCGCTTCCGCCGGCTGCAACAACGCGTAGTAGCCAAGAGGCTTGTTGTCGATGTTCTGCAACGCGATCGTCTTCGACTTGAACAGCGCGTCGACCGCGGCTTCGATCGCCGCATTGACCGGACCGATCGAGCCCTGGCGAAACGCGATGTTGGTCGCGACGGAATTGGTGGTGTCGATGGAGCGCACCAGCGCAATGCCGGCGAGGCTCAGCATCACCATGGCGATCAGCGCCACGAAGAGCGCCACGCCCCGCTGGCGATGTCGAGGAGCACGTCGGGCGAAGACGAGGAATTTTCATGGCATCGTCGCACTGAAGAGGGCGTTTCGCAGCGGAATGACGGTTTCGTAGGTGCGATACCGCCAGTAGTCGCAAATGATGTTGGGCGCGCAGGTGGGCGCACCGGCAGGCGCGCCGGCGCCCATCGGCACGACGATGCGGTTCTGGCACGCTGCGTTGTTCGTCGAGCAATTGAACAAGACGACCGGCGGACGCGTACCATTGACGAAGTCCGCGCGCTTCTGATTGGAGTTGCGCATTGAGGGGATCGTCCAGCAACCGCATGTCGGGTTCGTCGCTGCGCACCACGACGCCGACGCGCACGGCGATGATCTTGTTGAGTGCCGTGACATTGGCAACGGCCACGCCCCCGACTTTCGACGACAGCGGCGCGACGCGCACTGCGGCGGCACTGTAATCGCCGCAGGTCGTGGCGTCTGCCGACGTCCAACAATCGACGACACCATCCTCGTTGTCGTCGACGCCATATTGCGCCTTCATCAGCACGATGTTCTGGGCGATGGGGACCGTCGTGATCGGCGTCGGCGGTACGACCATCAGGTCGCTGGTGCGCAGAACCGCATTGACGGGGTCGATGTCGTATCGGATCCGCGATGTAAATCCCTGCGCCCCGAGGTTCAGCAATCGCGCGGGTCCGGCGACGGGGAAAGGAATGCTGGTCAGCGTCAACGGGTCGACGGTCAATGTGACGCGACCTGTCAAGGGAATCGTCGGGTCCGGTAACGCGTTGGTCACGCGTATGACCTGGCATTTGCCGCCGCCGTCATTGACCATCGCGACCGCCCAATACGGCGCGGCGGCAGTGGGCAACGGAACGCTGAATCCGTTCGGGCTCTGTACGACGATCGTCGGTGCGCCCGGCGCGGCGTTCGACGTGAAGTCGACCGGCCACAACACGTGCGACGCCCCGGTGGTGTAGGAAATGAAGGTGTCGGAAAGGCCTGCGCCGCCACCGTCGGTGATCAGGACGGGAATGGGACGGATGGCGGCCTCCAGCGAGGTATCGGCGAACGTGGAAGCGAGCTGGCGCCGCAGCGGTGGCGATCCGTGTGCAGTTGACCATGTCGCCGTTGGACATCGTGAGGCCGGCGCCGCCGTTGGAAGCATCGCGGCTTGCCACGAATTGGCTCAACAGTCCGGTGATCTGGGCGTCCGACGATCCCACTGTCGTGCGCTTGTAGCTCTCCGCTACCCACAGGATGTTGTAGACGACGACGATGACGATCGTGCCGATGAGGATGCCGACCATCGTCTCGACCAGGCCAACGCCGCGCTGACGGCCAGCGGATGAAAGCAGGCGCGACATGGGGTTCATGGTGCGTTCCCCCCGATGGTCGCGTTCATCACGTATGTGCGAAATGGCGGCAACACGGGATCGCGCGGCGTCGCCCGGATGCACCCACTGGATGGTGATCTCGACATTGGAGCTGCCCGCCGTGGCGCCGGGAGTGACGGTGACGGTAGGCGTCGGCGCAGTCGAGCTCGGCAGGCGCTTCGCCACCAGCGCCTTGAATTCGGTGATTCCGGCGCCGGCGCCGGCGCTGTCGAATTTGGCGGTGAGGCTCGCGGGATGCGTATCGGATACCCACATCTCGCCCACCAGCGTACTCGCCAGCAGCGCGGCTTCGCTGCGATATTTGGAGTCCTCCACCGTCTGCACGGACCGCGCATAGAGCCCGACGGTGCCAAGGATGCCCAGCGCCACGATCAGGATGGCGATGAGCGCCTCGAGCATGAAGTTGCCATGCTGCGACGCGCGACGGGAGTGGCGAACGATGCTCGAAGCGATCATGGCGGGCAGTATTTCGGGTTGCTGGCGACGAGGATGGACGGGTCGCACAACCGTCACGCCCGTGCGCCCATTGCCCACGAGAACGCGCAACGGACGCGTTTGAGGCGCTGGCATCGACGGGTTGGTGATGTCGATCCGCGACCAGGTTGGCGCGTTGGGGACGACTTGGCCCAGCGCATTGAAGGCGACCGTCGTCGGCCAGGCGCCGGCGTCGCGTCCAGACCGGTGATCGTCGTGTGCCGCGCGCCTTCGGCAAAGGTCGCGGATTGAATGACGATCAGCGGCGGACCGACCATCGAGACAGTCCAGCCGCCGGGCGCGAGATCGAATTGGGCGTTGCGGTTCTGCGAGATGGCCGCAAGCTGGGTCTGCCGAAGGCCATTGACGACGGATTCCGCACCGTTGCGGATCTCGCCATCGGCAACCCACGTGGTGTAGTTCGGAAGCGCGAGCAGCAGCAAGCAGGATGCGATGGTCAACGCGACCATCAACTCGACCAGCGTAAATCCGCGGTGTAGCTGCAGCGAACATCAGCAGCTTCCGTCCTTGCGCGTCGCCCAGCAGGTGTTCGGGACCGGATACGCCCATCCCGCGGGAACGGTCGCGGTCACCTTGTTTCCCGGCCTGGTTCAATGGTGTAGGTGAATCCGCCCATGCCCTTCGCAGGAATGCCGCGACGCCTACGGTGTAGGTGGTGGAGTGGCCGTCGGTCACGGGCGGCCCGCAGGAGATGCGAAATAGTCGTCCGTTGCGTGGCCGCAGGGTCGGGCATGCCGCAGGATTGCTGCCCGTGCGGATTAACGTAGGTCGCTTGGTTGTCGTCGTGATACTTGACGAGCTTTCCCTGGATAGCTGCCGAGCTTGCCCAGGCCGTCGATGATCTTTCCGCGCGTTATGAATTCGAAATACATGGGCAACGCTATGGCGGCGAGAATGCCGACGATCGCCACCGTGATCATGCAGTTCGATCATCGTGAAGCCCGGTGCTCGTTTGCCGTTACGTGTCGCTAAAGTGCGCATGGCCACTCCTTGGGATGGTCGAATGCTATGCGTTGGCCGCGGCGCAGTGCAAAGTTGCCTGACTAGTGGCGCTGTCCCGGGAATGGACGGTGCGGGCCCCGTCTGGAATTCGGGAAGCCCCGGGGCCGACTGTCGAAATCATGGGCAAATCGCACCCGATTTGGCGATTCGTACCCTGCCGCTGTGCGCCAGCACGACATCGATGGCTTTGCGGCCTTGGCGGCAGACCGTAAAAGTGCCCATTTGCAACGCACCGTTCAGCATGCGCGCGTGGCCAAGGGACGTATAGGAGACATAGTGCTTGAGCGGCCCGTTCGCCGCGACCGTCACCCCCGGGGGTGCGGCTTGACCGGTCCATAAGACCGGTTCGCCGTCATCGACTTCGCCGTTGCCATTGGTATCCATGAAAAGGATCCAGCCGCGGTCCCACGATCCCACGTCGACGCACTCCTGGGCGCCGGCGGTCTGGCACAGGTTCACCCGCAATCCGGACTTGATCGCTTCCGCGCGCGCCCGGCTCATGTTGTCCGCGAGCTGGCGGGCTTCGTTCATCATTTCCGAATTGGCGATCCAGTCGTGATAGGCCGGGAGAGCCAGTCCCAGCAGGACGGCGGCCAATGCCAATCCAACCAGGAGTTCGGTGAGCGTGAATCCGCCAACGTCGCTCACTCCCGCATTCACTGTTCGCTTCATGTCCGCCTCCTGCCAAGCGTTGTGCCCAGGCGACGATGCTAGGAACGCGGCGAGCATTCGGCCAATGAACCATGCGGCGTAGGCCGAACGTGCCATTGACGATGCCAATAACAGGGAAACCGCATCCCCCTGCAATGGGGGACGCGCAGCGCGGGGCGCGCCGGCGGATCGCCAGTCTGGTGAATTGCGGACATTCGCAGCACAACTCCACGTCGTTCCGGACGCGCCCGCAACGCGGGCGCGAACCGGAACCCAGTGACTTTCAAAGACACTGGGTTCCCGCATTCGCGGGAACGACAACATGCAGATCTCGTCGACGAATCTCAGACTCAGCACCCTAGCGGGGGTTGACATTATATTGTTTAGTATTAAGATATTTACAACGAAGGTATCTGGCAACTTGGACGGTGAGAAGCCGGCCGACGTTTTGAGGGCTCGGACATGCGTGTGCTTTGCATCGGCGGAGGACCCGCCGGCCTGTACCTCGCGCTTCTGCTCAAGAAGGCGGACGCCGGTCATGCGGTGCGCGTCGTCGAGCGCAACCGGCCCTACGACACGTTTGGCTGGGGCGTGGTGTTCTCCGACCAGACGCTCGGCAACCTCGCTGCCGCCGACCCCGAGACTGCGGCCGAAATTGCACAGTCGTTCAACCGCTGGGACGACATCGACGTCAATTTCAAGGGACGGACGATCACCAGCGGTGGCCATGGCTTTTGCGGTATCGGTCGCAAACGTCTCCTCAACATCCTGCAGGCGCGCTGCGAGGCGTTGGGCGTTGAATTGGTGTTCGAGGACGAGGTCGTCGACGACGTTGCCGCCGCGCGGGAATTCGACGCCGACGTCGTCATTGCCTCCGACGGTCTCAACAGCCGCATACGCACCCGCTACGCGGAAACGTTTGCGCCGGACGTCGACCTGCGTCAGTGCCGTTTCGTCTGGCTTGGCACCAAAAAGAAATTCTCCGCATTCACGTTTGCTTTCGTGCAGACCGCGCACGGCTGGTTCCAGGCGCACGCGTACCAATACGACGGCGACACATCCACGTTCATCGTCGAGACGCCGGAGGAGACCTGGCGTGCAGCGGGACTGGACACGATGACGCAGGAGGAAGCCATTGCCTACTGCGAGCGCCTTTTCGCTCCATGGCTCGACGGACATGCGCTGATGAGCAACGCGTCGCATCTTCGCGGCTCGGCAATCTGGATCCGGTTCCCGCGCGTCGTGTGCCGCAAGTGGGTGCATTGGACCGAGCGCGACGGCAGGGAGGTGCCTGTGATCCTGGTCGGGGATGCCGCGCATACCGCGCACTTCTCCGTGGGTTCTGGCACCAAGCTCGCACTGGAGGATGCCATTGCCCTGGCGCATGCACTCGTCTCCTCGCCCGGCGATCTCGCCACTGCACTGACGGATTACGAATCGCAGCGAGGCGTCGAGGTTCTAAAGATCCAGAATGCCGCGCGCAACTCGACCGAATGGTTCGAGCATGTCGATCGCTATTCCGAATTCGAGGCCGAACAGTTCGCCTACAGCCTGCTTACGCGCAGCCAGCGCATATCGCACGAAAACCTTCGCCTGCGCGACCGCGCGTTCGTCGCGGGCATGGAATCCTGGTATGCCGCTCGCGCTGGGGGCCAGACAACCGCTATGCCGCCCATGTTCACGCCGTTCACGCTTCGCGGGCTGACGCTGAAGAACCGCGTCGTGATGTCGCCGATGGCGCAGTACTCCTGCCGCGACGGCCTTCCGGACGACTACTATCTCGTGCATCTCGGCAGCCGCGCGCACGGAGGTGCGGGACTCGTGTTCACGGAGATGACCTGCGTGTCGCCCGATGCGCGCATCTCGCCGGGTTGCGCCGGCATGTATTCACCCGAGCACGTTGATGCGTGGCGACGCATCGTCGACTACATTCACACGCGAACCGATGCCAAGGTTGCGCTGCAGCTCGGCCACGCGGGGCCCAAAGGCTCAACCCAACGGGCTGGGAGCACAGTGACGAGCCACTCGCCGACGGCAACTGGCCGCTGCTCGCGCCGTCGGCAATACCCTACGGACCCAACAACCAGACTCCGCGCGCGATGGACCGCGGCGACATGGATCGGGTTACCGCGGCAGTTTGTGCGAGCGACCCAAGGGGCCATCGATGCGGGCTTTGACTGGCTGGAACTGCATTGCGCGCACGGCTACCTGTTGTCGGCGTTCATTTCGCCGCTGACCAATGCGCGTTCAGATGAATACGGCGGGTCGCTGTCGAATCGCTGCCGGTATCCGCTGGAAGTCTTTCGCGCGATACGGGCGCTGTGGCCGGCGGACAAGCCGATGTCGGTGCGCATTTCCGCACACGATTGGGTGGAAGGCGGCAACGCGCCCGACGATGCGGTCGTGATCGCGCGATCGTTCAAGGCGGCGGGCGCGGACCTGATCGACGTGTCTTCGGGCCAGACCACGCGCCACGCGCGACCCGTGTACGGCCGCATGTACCAGACGCCGTTTGCCGATCGCATCCGCAACGAAACGGGCATTGCCACGATGGCGGTCGGCGCGATATTCGAGCCCGACCACGTCAACAGCATCCTGATGGCGGGCCGCGCGGATTTGTGCGCGCTCGGCCGGCCGCACCTCGCCGATCCGTACTGGACGCTGCATGCGGCGGCGCAACTGGGTTACGAGGAGATCGCATGGCCGATCCAATATCGCAGTGGCAAGGAACAGCTCACCCGCAATCTCGCGCGCGCCGCGCAACTGGCGAAGGACACGCCGGAGGCGAACGGATGAGAACCGGGATGAGAACCGAAGCAACCAGCAAGCCGATCGCCGAGGATCCGGAAACGCGGGTGCATGATGCGCATCATGAGTCGCTGCGCCTGTGGTTGCGCCTCCTCACCTGCACGTTGACCATCGAGCGCCAGGTGCGGTTCCGACTGCGCGAGCGCTTTGCAATGACGCTGCCGCGCTTCGACCTCATGGCACAACTGCAGCGCAACCCCGAGGGCCTGCGAATGGGCGAGTTGTCGCGGCGACTGATGGTGACGAGCGGCAATGTCACCGGACTGACGGACCAGCTGGTGCGGGAAGGGCTGGTCGAGCGCACGCCTATTCCGTCGGATCGCCGCGCATACCTCGTCAGGCTGACGGCGAAGGGCAAGCACGCGTTCGACGCGATGGCGGCGGAGCACGAAGACTGGGTTGTTACGTTGTTCTCCGGACTGTCGACGGTCGAGCGCGACCAGTTGCATGATCTGCTGGGCCGGCTGAAGTCCACGATCCCCGCCCACGCGGAAGGCGACCCGATCGAGGAAGCGCGGACATGAGCACGACCGACGCCATGAGCGCACAGTCGCGTGCCTATGCCGGCTATGTCGCGACACATTTCAAGTGGGAAGTCGACGCCAGCGCGAAGGTCGCGACGATCACGTTGAACCGGCCCGACCGCCGCAATCCGTTGACGTTCGACTCGTATGCCGAGCTGCGCGACCTTTTCCGGGGCCTCGTCTACGCGAACGATGTGAAGTGCGTCGTCATCACCGGCGCGGGCGGCAACTTCAGTTCGGGCGGGGATGTGCACGAGATCATCGGACCACTCACCAGGATGGCGGCGCCGGAACTGCTCGCGTTCACTCGCATGACGGGGGACCTCGTGCTCGCGATGCGCCGCTGCCCGCAACCGATCGTGTCGGCCATCGACGGGACCTGCGCGGGCGCCGGCGCGATGGTCGCGCTGGCCTCCGACATTCGCTTCGGCACGGCTGCGGCCAAAACCGCATTTCTGTTCGTGCGCGTGGGCCTCGCAGGTTGCGACATGGGCGCATGCACGCTGTTGCCGCGGACGATCGGGCAGGGCCGAGCTTCCGAGCTTCTCTACACCGGACGAGCGATGACCGCAGACGAAGGGATGGCGTGGGGGTTCTTCAACCGCTTGGTGGCCGCCGATCGGCTGCTCGGGGAGGCGCAGCGTTTTGCCGGCGCACTGGCCGAGGGACCGACGTTCGCGCACGCCATGACGAAGAAGCTGCTGCATCAGGAATGGGCGATGGACCTCGATGCGGCCATCGAGGCGGAAGCGCAGGCGCAAGCGCTGTGCATGCAGACGAAGGACTTTCACCGCGCGTTCGAGGCTTTTGCGGCAAAGAAAACGCCGAAATTCGAGGGCAACTGAATGCGCGCCGCGCATCTCGATTGGCCGTTCTTTACCACCGAGCACAGGACGCTCGCCGCCGGGCTTGCTGCGTGGAGCGCGGCGTTGCCGACGGGGTTGCCAACGGGGTTGCCAAATAGGATCGGCGAAGCCGCGCACAGCGAGCGCGACGTGGACGGCACCTGTCGCCATCTGGTTGCGGCGCTCGGCGCTGCGGGATGGCTCCGATATTGCGTTCCCGCGGCTTACGGGGGCGCGCTCCCGGCGCTGGACTCGCGGGCACTGTGCATTGCGCGCGAGACACTCGCCTATCACGATGGATTGGCCGACTTCGCATTCGCTATGCAGGGCCTCGGCAGTGGCGCGATCACTCTCGCGGGCAGCACCGCGCAATGCGAACGCTGGCTGCCCCTGGTCGCGCGTGGCGAGGCGATCGCCGCGTTTGCGCTGTCGGAGCCCGATGCAGGCTCCGACGTCGCGGCGCTGACAACGCGGGCGACGCGGGAAGGCAACTTCTGGAGACTTGACGGGTGCAAGACGTGGATTTCCAACGGCGGCATCGCTGATTTCTACTGCGTCTTTGCGCGCACGGGCGATGGACCCGGCACGCGCGGAATATCCGCGTTCATCGTGCCGGCCGACGCGCCGGGCCTGGCGATCGCGGAGCGCATCGACGTGATCGCGCCACACCCGCTGGCGCGACTCGAATTCAGCGGCTGCCTCGTGCCGCAGGACGCGCTGCTCGGGGTCGAAGGCGAAGGCTTCAAGCTCGCGATGCGCACACTCGATATCTTTCGCGCGTCAGTCGCGGCGGCGGCAGTGGGCTTCGCCCGCCGGGCACTGGCCGAGGGCCTCTCGCATGCAAAGTCGCGCAGGATGTTCGGTGGCGTGCAGGCCGATCTGCAGTTGACGCAGGCGACACTGGGCGACATGGCCGTCGCAGTGGATGCTGCAGCACTGCTCACCTACCGCGCCGCCTGGCTGCGCGATGGAGGCAACCAGCGCACCACCAAGGAGGCCGCAATGGCCAAGCTGGCCGCCACGGAATCAGCGCAGCAAGTCATCGACTCCGCGGTACAGCTGCACGGCGGCCTGGGCGTTACGCACGGGCATATCGTGGAAAGGCTCTATCGCGACATCCGCGCACTGCGAATCTACGAAGGCGCGACTGAGGTTCAGAAATTGATCATCGGCCGGGAGTTGCTGAAGGAGGCATCGCGATGAGCTACACCGCACACGTCGACACGTTTGCGCGGGACCATCTGCCGCCGAAGGAACAGTGGCCGGACATCGTGTTCGACCTGCCGGCATTGCGCTATCCGGAGCGCATGAACGCGGCGACCGAACTCCTCAACGGCGCCTTGAATCGCGGTTGGGGCGATCGCGTGGCGGTCCGTTCACCCGCCGGAGTGCGGTGGACGTACGCCGAACTCGATGGCCAGGCGAGCCGGATCGCGCACGTATTGGTGGAGGAAATGGGGCTTGTCCCGGGCAACCGGGTGCTGTTGCGCGCGCCGAACAACCCGATGCATGCCGCGTGCCTGTTTGGCGTGCTGAAGGCCGGAGGCATCGCGGTGAGCACGATGCCAATGCTGCGGGCCAAGGAACTCACGGACATCGTGACCAAGTCCCGCATTTCGCACGCGCTGTGCGACGCCTCGCTGGCGACCGAGCTCGATTCCGCACGCACGAACTGTCCGACGCTGGCAAGCGTGATGCATTTCGGCGGCGACGCGCCCGACGGTCTCGACGCGCGCATCGCGGTCAAGCCGCCGTCGTTTGCGAGCGTGGACACGGCGGCGGACGATACGGCGCTCATCGCGTTCACCTCCGGCACCACGGGCACGCCGAAGGCGGCGATGCACTTTCATCGCGACCTGATCGCTGCCTGTGACTGCTGGCCCCCGGCGATGTTGCAGGCGAGCAGCGACGACGTATTTACCGGCAGCCCGCCGCTGGCGTTCACGTTCGGGCTGGGCGGACTCCTGCTGTTCCCGCTCCGCATTGGCGCGTCAACGCTGCTGATCGAGAAGCCCTCTCCGGATGCGTTATTGCCGGCGATCGCCGAGCAGCGCGCGACCGTGCTGTTCACGGCGCCGACATCCTATCGCGCGATGGCGCGCGCTGCAGAGAAGCACGATCTTTCGTCGCTGCGTAAGTGCGTGTCAGCCGGCGAAGCACTGCCCGCGCCGACGCGCAAGTTGTGGAAGGAGGCAACCGGCATCGAGATCATCGACGGGATCGGCGCCACCGAGATGTTCCATATCTTCATCTCCCACGACGACGCGCACGCCAAGGCAGGCGCGACGGGGACAGTGGTTCCCGGCTATCGCGCGTCGATCATGGATGACGACGGCCGCGCCGTCCCGCCGGGCACGGTTGGACGCCTCGCTGTCAAGGGCCCGACCGGGTGCCGCTACCTCGAGGACGAACGCCAGCGCGTCTACGTGCAGGGCGGCTGGAACTACACGGGCGACGCCTATTGCGTCGACGCCGACGGCTACTACGTCTACCAGGGGCGCACCGACGACATGATCATCAGCGCGGGATACAACATCGGCGGGCCTGAAGTCGAAGGCGCGCTGCTCATGCACCCGGCTGTCGCGGAATGCGGCGTGATCGGCGCGCCGGACGAAGAACGAGGACAGATCGTCAAGGCGTATGTCGTGCTGCAATCCGGGTTCGCACCGGACCCGGCGCTGGTCGGGGTGCTGCAGGATTTCGTCAAGCAGGCAATTGCGCCGTACAAATATCCGCGCGCGATCGAGTTCATCGCGTCGCTGCCGAGGACGGGGACGGGCAAGATACAACGCTCGCAACTTCGGCAGATGGACCAGGATCGCCGGGGAGCAGACTCATGAGCGGCGAACATCGAGGCAACGGATCGCCGCGCGTTCTTCAGCCGCCGGGCTGGACGCCCCCGAAAGGCTATGCGAACGGTGTCGCAGCGCGCGGCACGACGGTGTTCGTCGGCGGCCAGATCGGCTGGAACGGTCAGCAGCAGTTCGAGTCCGACGATTTCGTCGCGCAGGCGGCGCAGGCGCTTCGCAATGTCATGGCGATTCTGGCAGAAGGCGGTGCGGGCGCGGAGCACATCACGCGCATGACCTGGTATGTCACCGACAAGCGGGAATACATAGCCAGCTATCGCGCATTGGGCGCCGCCTACCGCGACATCATCGGGCGCCACTTCCCGGCGATGACCGCCGTGCAGGTCAGCGCATTGATCGAGGATCGCGCGAAGGTGGAAATCGAAGTGACGGCCGTGGTGCCGGATGCCTAGCGCCGCCGGCATGGTGGCCAGGCCGGCCGTTGCGCTGGTCACGGGCGCGCGGCGGGGCATCGGACGCGGAATCGCATGGGCGCTGGCAGAGCAGGGCTTTGACGTCGTGGTGAACGATCTCCTGGAGGATCGCGACACGCGAGCCACACTCGACGGCATCGCGGCGCGCGGACGCCGCACCGCGTTCATCGCACACGATGTAGCGGATGTCACCGGGCACGCCGAGTTCGTCGATCGGGCATTTGCGGCGCTGGGGACCATCGACTGCCTCGTCAACAACGCTGGCATTCAGGTCAAGGTGCGCGGCGACCTGCTCGACGTGACGACGACATCATTCGACGACGTGCTGGGCGTCAATCTTCGCGGCACGTTCTTCCTCACCCAGGCGGTGGCGCGGAAGATGCTCGCGGAATCGCGCGCAAGTTCGGATCCTTCGCGTTCGCTAATTACGATCTCATCGACCAATGCGCGCACGGTCGGGCCCAATCGCGCCGAATACTGCATTGCAAAGTCGGGCCTCGCGATGGTCAACCAGCTGTTCGCGCTGAGGCTCGCCGAGCACGACATCATGTGCTATGAAATTCGCCCCGGAATCATCCGGACCGACATGACGGCCGGCGCGTTCGATCGTTACGAAGGCCTGATCAAGGATGGCCTCACGCCGATCCGGCGCTGGGGCGAGGCTGGCGACGTCGGCGCCACCGTCGCGGCGCTGGCGCGCCGGCTGCTGCCGTTCAATACCGGCGACGCGTTCAACGTCGATGGCGGCTTCCACATGCGAGTGCTGTAGGCAAGCGACGACCCGTTTTGTTGTCGTTCCCGCGAAAGCGGGAACCCAGCGTCTTGAAAGCCACTGGGTTCGGGCTCGCGCCCGCGTTGCGGCGCGTCCGGAACGACGTGGAGGTGTGTCGCGAAATTGCGATTCACCACACTGGACCACACGGCGCCCGCATCGGATAATCGACGATCTTCAAACCCAGACGTGACGGGCAGGCGGGCCGCCACGTGCACTTTCGACTGGAGTTGCGCATGAATGCTCCCGATCCGGTACACGCCCGCGGCGTTGCCTCGCCCAAGGCGGTTTTCAAATGGGACGACCCGTTGCTCCTCGACGCGCAGTTGACGGAGGAGGAACGGATGGTCCGCGACGCGGCGCATGCGTACGCACAGGACAAGTTGCTGCCGCGAGTCAAGGAAGCTTTCCGGCACGAGAAGACCGACCCGGAGATATTTCGCGAAATGGGGGCGCTGGGCTTGCTCGGAGCAACGCTGCCGGCCGAGTACGGCGGGTCCGCGCTCAACTACGTCTGCTACGGCCTCATCGCGCGCGAAATCGAGCGCGTGGATTCCGGTTACCGGTCGATGATGAGCGTCCAGAGCTCGCTCGTGATGTTCCCGATATTCACCTATGGCAGCGAGGCGCAGCGTCGCCGGTTCCTGCCCAAGCTCGCGACTGGCGAATGGATTGGCTGCTTCGGCCTCACCGAGCCCAACCATGGCTCCGACCCGGGGTCGATGGTTACGCGGGCGCGCAGCGTGACGGGCGGCTACAGCCTGTCCGGCGCAAAGACCTGGATATCCAATGCGCCGATCGCCGATGTATTCGTGGTCTGGGCGAAGGATGACCAGGGCATCATCCGTGGTTTCATCCTCGAGCGCGGCATGAAAGGCCTGTCCGCGCCCAAGATCGAAGGCAAGTTCAGCCTGCGCGCATCAGTCACCGGCGAGATCGTGATGGACGACGTTTTCGTGCCGGATGAAAACCTGCTGCCGAACGTGCAGGGACTGAAGGGTCCGTTCGGCTGTCTCAACAGCGCGCGCTATGGCATCGCGTGGGGCGCATTGGGCGCGGCAGAATTTTGCTGGTATGCGGCCAGGCAATACACGATGGATCGCGTGCAGTTCGGACGTCCTCTGGCCTCGAATCAGCTGATACAGAAAAAGCTGGCAGACATGATGACGGAGATCACGCTGGGCCTGCAGGGCTGCCTGCGTCTGGGCCGAATGAAGGATGAAGGTACTGCCGCGCCCGAGATCACGTCGATCATGAAACGCAATTCCTGCGGCAAGGCGCTCGACATTGCGCGGATGGCGCGTGACATGCACGGTGGCAACGGCATCGTCGACGAATTCCACGTGATCCGTCACGTGCTAAACCTGGAAACGGTCAATACGTACGAGGGGACGCACGATGTGCACGCGCTGATCCTCGGCCGGGCGCAAACCGGCATCTCCGCTTTCTGAAGGCCATGGAACTTGCGCGATGAAACTCTACGACTACTTTCGCTCGTCAGCGGCCTATCGCGTCCGCATCGCGCTCAATCTCAAGGGCATGCAGCCCGAGCGCGAGTTCGTTCATCTGCGCAAGAATGCGCAACGCAGCGAGGAGTATCTGGCGCTGAACCCCCAGGGGCTGGTGCCGGCGCTCGTGGCCGACGGCGGCGAGGTTCTGACGCAATCACTCGCCATCATCGCGTACCTCGACGAGATACAGCCCAAGCCGCCGTTGCTGCCCGCCACACCGGTGGATCGCGCACGCGTGCGCAGCCTTGCGCTGGAGATCGCCTGCGACATCCATCCGCTCAACAACCTCCGCGTCCTCAATTACCTGAAAAACACGCTGGGTGTAACGAACGAGCAGAAGGACGGCTGGTACAAGTACTGGGTCGACGTGGGCATGGAGGCGCTCGAGTCGCGCCTGGCGCGAGACGCGGCCACGGGCCGCTTCTGCCACGGCGATACGCCGACGCTCGCCGATATCTGCCTCATCCCGCAGCTTGCCAATGCCCGGCGCATGAATGTCGACGTGATGCCGTTTCCCACGCTCGTGCGCATCGAAGCCGCGTGCAACGCTTTGCCGGCATTTATCGCCGCCGCGCCGGCGCAACAGCCGGATGCTGAATAAACCTGCCCATAACCGGAAACCCGCATGAATTCCGCCACGAATCCAGCCACGAATTTCGCCCCGCATTTCGCCTCGCATTTCGCCATATCGCCGTGGGACGCTCCCACCGTCCCGATCGCCGGCAGCCAGCAGCTGTTTCCGGTCCGTCATGTCTATTGCGTCGGACGCAACTATGCGGAGCACGCGAAGGAAATGGGGGGCGACTCGACCAAGGAGCCTCCGTTCTTCTTCTGCAAGCCGGCGGACTCCGTTTCGCCGGTCGTGGCGCCCGCGATCGGCACGGTGCGCTATCCGCTCGCTACCAGGAATTTCCACCACGAAATCGAACTTGTCGTTGCCATCGGAAAGCACGGGGTGGAGCTCGCGCCGGAACAAGCCAATGACGTCATCTTCGGCTACGCGACCGGTCTCGACATGACGCGTCGCGACCTGCAGAACGACATGCGCGAAAAGAAGCGGCCTTGGGACCTGGGAAAGTCTTTCGCGCAGGCGGCACCCATTGCACCCATCCATCCTGTGGCGCAGACAGGGTTTCTCGCGCGGGGCGCGATCCGGCTGGACGTCAATGGCACCGCAAGACAGAAGGGCGATCTCGCGGACATGATCTGGGACGTCCCGCACACACTTTCGTTCCTGTCGCAGTATTACGAGTTGCTGCCGGGAGACCTTGTCTTCACCGGCACGCCCTCAGGCGTCGGCGCAGTTGTTGCGGGCGATCGGCTGGATGGCCATATCGACGGCTTGACACCGTTGTCGATCGTGATTGCCTAGTGGAACCGAGCCAAAACGGACTCAGCGCATGAACGATTCCAACGCCGATCCGATTCTCACGCCCGAATTCGTGGAACGCGGCTACAACAATCGCGCGGCGGTGCCCGACCACGGAGCATGGATCGCGCAATACAAGGAGCACTCCGCAGCGACGCTGGCCCGCTACCGGCATGCGCTCGACGTCCGCTACGGCCCCGGGCCACTTGAGACGCTGGACGTCATCCTCCCCAATGGCACCGCACGGGGCACCTTCGTATTCATTCATGGAGGCTATTGGCGCGCGTTCGACAAGTCCGACTTCGAATTCGTCGCCGGCCCGATGGTGGACCAGGGTTTGGCGGTCGTCCTCGCCAACTACGATCTATGCCCTGGCGTGTCCATCGCCCGGATCGTCGACCAATGCCGCAGGCTCATGCTGTGGATCGCTAAGGAAGGATCGCGACAGGGTGTCAACGCGACCAATGTGGTCGTCGGCGGACATTCTGCCGGCGGCCATCTTGCCGCGATGATGTTTGCGACTGACTGGGACTCGCTCGGACTCGCCACTGATCCGTTTGTCGGCGGCGTGACGCTGTCGGGCGTGCACGATCTCAAGCCGCTGGTCCTGGCTTCGATGAACAGCGACTTGCGGCTGACCAACGCGGAGGCGGCGAGGGTGTCCCCGATCAATCATGCGAGCCTGTCAGTGGCCCCCCTTCTGATTGCCGTCGGCGGTGCCGAAACGACAGAGTTCATCCGCCAGTCGCAACTCATATGGGAGGCATGGCCCGAGAATCGACGTCCCGCTGCGGGGCCACTGATTGTCGCGGGAAAGCATCACTTCAGCGTCGTCGTCGACTATGCCGACCCCACCAGCGAATTGACGCTGGCCACACTCGCGCTGTTCGGCTGAGCGGTCCGGGCACGCATCGTCCCCGGCCGCGTGGACGAGTCAGCCATTGACAACTGACCGACGGTCATTTACGCTGTTCTCCCAAGTGACCCGCAGTCAGTTGTGACGAGATAGGGGCAGCCGGTCGCGCCCCTATGCGGGAAGTCAGGAAGGACATCGAAAATGGTCATCCGGCAGCGCGCCATCCAGGCCGAAGCCAAGCACGAGCGGCATGTCGCCATCCTGGACGCAGCGGAGCGCCTCTTGCTGCGTTCCCCGGACCGCATGGCGAACGTCGCCGAAGTCGCCGACGAAGCTGGGCTCGCCAAGGGTACGGTCTACCTGTATTTTCCGAGCAAGGAAGAACTGCTGCTCGCGGTCCACGAACGCAACATCGACGGCTTTTTCAGTGCGTTGATCGCGCGCCTCGACGTCGAACCTGCGGTGGCGATCGACGACGTGCTGGTGTTGACACGGCGCCATATGGTCGAGCCACCGCTGTTCCTTCCGCTCGCAGCGCGCTGCTTCGGCATGATGGGGCAGGGTGTCCCAAGCGAAGCGACGTTTGCGTTCAAGCAACGCATGGCGCAGCGGCTGCAACGCGCCGGAGGCGGGTTGGAGCATCACTTTCCTCAACTTCCGGCAGGCGCGGGCGTTGCATTGCTTCGCTACAGCTACGCATTGATCATCGGGCTCTGGCAAATGTCGGCGGATTCTGCGGGCGGCGGCTGCGTGGTGGACCTGGCGTCCGCGGATGCCGCGGTGTTCGGCACTCGCTATCCAGAGGAACTTGATTCCGCTCTGCGCGCGCTCTGGGAAGGCACGCTGGCGCGACCCTCGTTCGCCTCGCGATGAAGGCACCCTCCATGTTCACACGATCACTGCGCGCGATGGTCGCCATTCCGCTCCTGGGTATTCTGCTTGGCATTCTCCTCGCTGCGTGCGGCGCCAAGGACAAGCCCGCCGAAGTCATTCGCCCTGTACAACTGGCGCAGGTGAAGCTCGGAGGCGCCAGCGCCACGTCCGTCTTTGCCGGCGATGTGAAACCCCGGTACGAAGCAGACCTGGGCTTTCGCATCGGCGGGAAGATCGTCGCCCGCTACGTGGACGTCGGAGCGAGCGTGAAGAAAGGGCAGGCGTTGGCGCGTCTCGACCCGGCGGATGTCGGCTTGCAGGCGGAAGCAGCCAAGGCGCAAGTCGCGGCAACGGAAACCGAATGGAAATTCGCGCAGGCCGAATACGACCGCTACCAGGGGCTGCTCAAGGAAAAATTCATCAGCGCGTCAGCCCTCGATGCCAAGCGCAATACGCTCGACTCAAACAAGGCGAAATACGAGCAGGCCAAGGCCAATCTCGCGGTCGCGCAAAACCAGGCAGGCTATGCGACGCTGGTCGCGAGCGATGATGGCGTGATCACCGCAGTGAACGCCGATGCGGGCCAGGTCGTCACCGGTGGCCAGGCGGTGTTCAGGCTGGCCCGTGCCGAAGAACGCGAAGTCGCGATCAGCGTGCCGGAAAATCGCATCGGCGAATTGACCAACGCCAAGCAGCTGGTCGTCGCACTGTGGGCCAACCCGCAAAAATTTTATCCGGCGAAGGTGCGGGAAGTCTCCCCGGCGGTCGACGCGATGACGCGCACGTTCGCCGTGCGCGTCGCCATCGCCAATCCGGATCCCTCCGTGCAATGGGGCATGACGGCGAACGTTGGCGTGCTTGCCGACAGTGCACCCAATTCCGCGTTGCTTCCGCCGACGTCCATCTACCAGCAAGACGGAAAGCCCGCCGTTTGGCGTTTCGACCCGGCAACCAAGCAGGTCAATCTCGTACCGGTCACGCTGGGTCAGTATCGCGAGGACGGGGTGCTCGTCACCTCGGGCGTGCGCGATGGTGACCTGATCGTCTCCGCCGGCGTGCACAAGTTGCTGCCGGGCCAGGTGGTCAAGCCTTTCGACCCCGGCTCCAATGCTGGGACACCCGCATCGGCGCCCGCGTCGGCGACGCCGGCCCCCGTGGCGCCCGCCCCGCGCGCGCCGTAGCCGGATTCGCGGCCATGACGCCTCCAAACGCCGCCGGCGGTTCGCCGGAATCGCGCTTCAACCTGTCGGAATGGGCGCTGCGCCATCGCACGTTCGTGCTGTATCTCATCGTGGTGTTTGCGTTGGTGGGATTCCTGTCATACGAGAAGCTCGGCCAGTCCGAAGACCCGCCGTTCACGTTCAAGGTAATGGTGGTCAAGAGCAACTGGCCTGGTGCTACCGCGCACGAGGTGGAGCAGCAAGTCACCGACCGCATCGAACGCAAGTTGCAGGAAGTTCCCAATGTCGACTGGGTACGCAGCTACTCCAAGCCGGGCGAGTCCCTTGTGTTTTTCGCCATCAAGGATTCGGCCCCGGCGGCCATCGTGCCGGATACGTGGTACGAGGTGCGCAAGAAGATCGGTGACATCCGCAACACGCTGCCCGCGGGCGTGCAGGGCCCCTTCTTCAACGACGAGTTCGGCGACGTCTATACGAATATCTTCGCGCTGACCGGCGACGGCTTCGACTACCACGCGCTCAAGGAATTCGGCGACCGCGTGCGCGCGGAACTGCTGCGAGTGCCGGGCGTGGCAAAGGTGGACTTCATCGGCGAGCAGGACGAGAAGATCTTCATCGAGATGTCCAACGCCAAGCTGGCCACGCTCGGCGTGGCGCCCACGCAAATCATCCAGACGCTGGCCGCGCAAAATGTGGTGGCCGCGGCCGGCGTTTTCGACACCGGTACGGACCGGATCTATGTCCGGCCGACCGGTGCCTTCGACAACGTCGACGCCATTCGCGACATTGCCATCCGCGCCAACAACCGGGTGTTCCGCCTGGGCGACATCGCCACGGTCACCCGCGGCTTTGTCGATCCGCCGCAGCAAAAAATGCGGTGGCAGGGCAAGGATGCACTGGGCCTGGGCATCACGATGATCAAAGGCGGCGATGTGATCGTGCTGGGCCGCAGCCTCGAACAGAGCGTCGCGCGCATCCAGCAGCAGATGCCGGTCGGCGTGGAACTGGCGGAGGTCGCAAGCATGCCGCGCGCAGTCCAGCGCTCGATCAATGTGTTCATTCGCTCGTTGACCGAAGCGGTGCTGATCGTTCTCGCCGTGTCGCTGGTGAGCCTGGGGTTTCGCACCGGGCTGGTCGTGGCGATTTCCATTCCGCTGGTCCTGGCGGTGACGTTCTTTTTCATGTTCCTGTTCGACATCGGCCTGCACAAGATTTCGCTCGGTGCGCTGATCCTGTCCCTCGGCCTGCTCGTCGACGACGCGATCATCGCGGTCGAGATGATGGCGATCAAGCTGGAACAGGGCTACGACCGGTTTCGGGCGGCAGGTTTTGCCTACACCAGCACTGCGTTCCCGATGCTGACCGGCACGCTGGTGACGATTGCGGGCTTTCTACCCATCGCCACCGCCCGGAGCGGCACTGGCGAGTACACCCGGTCGATATTCCAGGTGTCCGCCATCGCGCTGATGGCCTCCTGGGTGATCGCGGTGATCGTCATCCCGTATCTGGGCTATCGGATGCTGCCCGACTACTCGAAAGGCCGCGCGCCGTCGCTGCGGTCGCGGATCTGGGCGCGACTCCGCAAACTGCCGCCGCCGGAGCGCACGCTCAGCCATCACGGCGACCCGGAAGCTGTTTACCGGACGCCGTTCTATGTTCGCCTGCGCAGTGTCATTGCCTGGTGTGTCAGCCACCGCAAGACGGTAATCGTGGCCACGCTGGCGATGTTCATCGGCGCATTGGCACTGTTTCGCTTCATCCCGCAACAATTCTTCCCGGCTTCGTCACGGCCGGAATTGCTGGTCGACCTGCGCCTGGCGGAGGGCAGTTCGTTTGCGGCCACGCTCGAGCAGACGAAGAAACTCGAAGCAGTGCTCGACCAGGAGACCGGCATCGAAAGCTACGTCACCTACGTCGGCAGCGGCAGCCCGCGCTTCTACCTGCCGCTCGACCAGCAGTTGCAGCAGGCGAATTTTTCGCAGGTCGTGGTCACCGCCAACAGCAATGCCGACCGCGAGCGCGTGCGAAGTCGCTTGCTGACACTGTTCGAGAATGATTTTCCGTCGCTGCGCGGACGCATATCGCGTCTGGAGAACGGTCCCCCGGTGGGCTTCCCGGTCCAGTTCCGCGTATCCGGCGAGGACATTCCCACGGTGCGGCGCATTTCCCGGGAGGTGGCCGAAGTCATGCGCGCGGACCCGGGGACGGCCAGCGTGCAATTCGACTGGGATGAACCGTCGAAAGTGATTCGCGTGGCCATCGACCAGAACAAGGCGCGAGTGCTCGGCATTTCTTCGCAGGACCTGGCGCTCTTCCTCAACAACTCGCTGTCCGGCTTCTCGGTGACCTACTTCCGCGAAAAGGACAAGCAGGTCGAAGTGTTGCTGCGCGGCGCGACGGAAGAGCGGGCCAGGATCAGCTTCCTCAAGGACCTCGCGATTCCTACCCCAACCGGGCGTGCGGTGCCGATCACCCAGATCGCCGAGATTCGCTACGAGCAGGAAGACGGCATCATCTGGCGCCGCGACCGGCTGCCGACGATCACCGTGCGCTCGGACGTAGTCGGTGACGCGCAAGGGCCCGACGTCGCGAACCGGATCAATCCCAAGCTCGACAAGATCCGCGAGGCGCTGCCCCTGGGTTATCGGATCGAGATTGGCGGCGCGATCGAGGACTCGGCCCGCGGCCAGAAATCGATCGCCGCAGGTGCGCCGTTGTTCATCATCACGGTGCTCACGCTGCTCATGATCCAGCTGCAGAGCTTTTCGCGCACGCTGATGGTGGTGCTGACGGCGCCGTTGGGCCTGATCGGCGTCGCGCTCGCATTGCTCATATTCGGCAAGCCGTTTGGTTTCGTCGCGCTGCTTGGCACGATCGCGCTGGCCGGGATCATCATGCGCAACGCGATCATCCTGGTGGACCAGATCGAACAGGACATCGCCACGGGGCACGCGCCGTGGGAGGCGGTAGTGGGCGCCACCGTGCGTCGCTTTCGGCCCATCGTGTTGACCGCGTCCGCTGCCGTCCTCGGACTCATTCCGCTCATCCGCAGCGATTTTTTCGGACCGATGGCGGTGGCGATGATGGGAGGCATCACGGTCGCCACCGGCCTGACACTGCTGTTCCTTCCCGCGCTCTACGCCGCGTGGTTCCGCGTGCAGCCGGGCGTCGTCGCCGAAGTGCCGGTGTCGGCGTGAGAGGGGCACAACACTCATGAATGTGCTGGTCATCGGCGGCACCCGCGGCACCGGCCGTGAAGTCGTGCAGGCGGCGCATGCGGCCGGCCACCAGCTCACGCTCCTCGCCCGTAACGCCGAACGGATATTGCTGCCGGTGACAGGCGTGCGCGTCATCGCCGGTGACGCGGGCGATGCCGACGACATCGACCGCGCTGTCGCAGGACAGGACGCGGTGGTCTGGACAGTGGGCATACGTCCGACACGCGGGCCGGTCGATCTGTTTTCGCGGAGCACGCAATTTCTGTTGGCGGCGATGTCCCGGCACGGAGTCCGCCGCCTCATCTGCGTCACCGGAATCGGTGCGGGAGACAGTCGCGGGCATGGTGGATTTTTCTACGACCGGATAGTGCAGCCGCTGTTCATGAAGTCGATTTACGAGGACAAGGACCGGCAGGAAGCGCTATTGCGGACGAGCGATGTCGACTGGACGATTGTCCGGCCCGGTACGCTGACCAACGGCCCGGCGACCGGCCTCGCTCGCGCGCTTACCGACCTCACGGGTGTTCGCGCCGGCCGGGTGTCCCGGGCGGATGTGGCGGCCTTCATCGTCGAGCACCTGGCCACGGACGAATTCCGCAAGACGGCGGTCCTTCTCACCGACTAGCGTCGCGAAGCGGGAGGGCGCCGCGGCCCGTTGCTGTAAACTTCCGCTATTGCCGGACGCGATTCCGGCCGATTCGCCGTTCTGGAAACTTCCTCACCATGCCGCTCGCCCCGACGCTGGAGATCATCGCCGAAATGAAAGCCGGCCGCATGGTCGTGCTCGTGGACGAGGAAGATCGCGAAAACGAAGGCGATGTCGTCATCGCCGCGGATTTTGTGACCGCTGAGGCGATCAATTTCATGGCCCGCCATGCGCGCGGCTTGATCTGCCTGACACTGACCGAAGAACGCTGCAGGCAGCTCGCATTGCCGCTCATGGTCTCGGCCAACCGTTCTGGTCATGGCACCAACTTCACGCTGTCGATCGAGGCGGCCGAAGGCGTCACCACCGGCATTTCCGCGGCCGATCGCGCGCGTACCGTGCGCGCCGCTGTGGCGGCGAACGCTACGCCTGCCGATATCGTTCAACCGGGGCACATCTTTCCGGTGATGGCGCAGCCGGGCGGCGTGCTGGTGCGCGCCGGGCACACGGAAGCCGGTTGCGATCTTGCGCGAATGGCCGGGTTGACGCCGGCCGCGGTGATCTGCGAGATCATGAAGGACGACGGCACGATGGCGCGCATGCCGGACTTGCTGGAGTTTGCGGCGACACATGGTCTCAAGATCGGCGCGATCACCGACCTCATTCACTATCGCAGCCGCACTGAGCGCATCGTCGAGCGCATCGCCGAACGTCCGCTGAACACCGCCCAGGGTGCGTTTCGCTTGGTGGTCTACCGCGACAAGCTTTCCGATGCGACGCACCTGGCGCTCGTGCGAGGCCCCATTTCGCCCGACACCGAAACGCTGGTGCGAGTGCATGAGCCGCTGTCGGTGATGGACCTGCTTGACGTGGAAAGCGCCGCGCATTCCTGGACAATCAAGGAAGCGTTGGGCGCGATCGTCGAGGCAGGGCGCGGCGTTGTCGTCCTGCTTCACCGGCCGGAGTCGGCGCAGGAACTGCGCAGGCGCGCAATGGCGGACGACCCGCCGGCGCCCGCGAAGATGGACCTGCGCAACTACGGCATCGGTGCGCAGATACTGCGCGACCTGAATGTCGGCCGCATGCGCGTGATGGCAAGGCCGCGCAAGATGCCGAGCATGTCCGGTTTCGACCTCGAAGTGACTGGCTATGAAGTCGAGCCACCGGTGGGCAAGAGGTCCTGACACTCCGGTCTTTCGTCTATGGCGCCTGGCTGGCGACGGCTTCCCGCTGCATTCATTCAGTTTCCGAGCCAACCCTCAGTTTTCCTCGCCCGGTTCCCGTCACTCAGTGATCTTCACTCAGTTAACACTCAGTCAACAATATCCCATCTGATTCTCGCCTCTGCCCATGCCTATCCGCCGAATTGAACCAAGCCATCGAGGTGACGGCCTGCGCGTCGGCATTGTGCTGTCGCGCTTCAATGCGCCGGTGGGCGATGGCCTGCTCGAAGGCGCGTTGCGCGCGTTGCGCGAAGCCGGGGTTCACGACGGCGACGTCACCGTTGTCAGTGTTCCCGGCGCATTGGAGTCGCCACTTGCGTTGCAGCAGTTGGCGCAGACGGGAGACTACGACGCTCTGGTCGCGTTGGGTGCGGTGATCCGGGGTGAAACCTACCACTTCGAAATCGTCGCCAATGAATCCGCCGCCGGGATCTCGAGCGTGGCGCTCGAATTCGGCATGCCGATCGGCAACGGCGTCCTGACGTGCGAAACGGATGCGCAAGCCGTTGCGCGAATGGACGCCAAGGGTTTCGAGGCGGCGCAAGCGGCCCTCGAGCTGGCGAACCTCATCGTCAAGCTCGAGGACGACTGATCGATGCGCACCACGCCACGTCGCCGCGCCCGTGAATTGGTTCTTCAGGGCCTCTACCAGCGGCAGCTTTCGCAAAACGATGCCGATGCCGTGCGCGTGGACCTGGCGGCCAGCCCGGGTTACCTGCGCGCTGACCAGCCGTACTTCGGCGAGTTGTGGGATGGGGTGACGCGGGAGAACGCCGCACTGATGGCGGCACTCGCGCCGCATCTCGACCGCACACCGGCGGAGCTCTCGCCGATCGAGCGCGCAATATTGACGATTGGCGCCTGGGAATTGGCACACCGGATGGAGATTCCCTACAAGGTGGTCATCAATGAAGCCGTGGAAGTGGCCAAGTCCTTTGGCGGGACCGATGGGCACCGCTACGTCAATGGCGTGCTCGACAAACTGGCCGCAGACGTCCGGGCGACCGAAATCGCGGCGCTCCGGCGCAACGCGACGGCCAAGTGAAACGCGCCGCAGCGCTGGCGCTGTGGGTGCTGCTCCTGGGTGCCGGCAGCGCTTCCTCGCGTACGCTTGTCGTCTATTGCAGCCACGACCCGGACGCGTGCGAGCTCGCCGCACAGACATTCCAGCGCGAGACCGGAATCGAAACTGCGATCACGCGCAAAGCGACCGGCGAGGTCTATGCGCAAATTCGCGCGGAGCGTGCGAATCCGAAGGCCGACGTCTGGTATGGAGGCACGATCGATCCGTTTCTGCAGGCGGCATCCGAAGGTCTTTTTGTCGCTTATCGTTCGCCCGCGATCGCCGATCTGCAGCCGTGGGCGCGGGCCGCGACCGAACGCGCCGGCTTCAAGGTCGCGGCGATCTACCGGATCATTATCGGCTTCGGCACCGATCCGACAATATTGAAGCAAAAGGAACTCACCGCACCGCGCTGCTGGTCCGATCTCCTTTCGCCCGCTTACCGCAAGGAAATCGAGCTCTCGAATCCAGTCACCAGCGGCACCGGCTATACGATCCTCGCCACGCTGGTGACGCTCTACGGCGAAGATGGCGCATTCGACTACATGAAGAAGTTGTTGCCGAACGTCGTCCGCTTCACGCAGTCGGGCACCGCGCAGGGACCGTCGGTGGCACGCGGTGAGGTCGGCGTGGGTGTGACGTTTGTCCACGAATTCATCACGCAGCAGATGGCGGGCTTCGACGTGACCATTGCGATTCCCTGCGAAGGCACCGGCGATGCGCTGGGAGGCATGGCGATCATCAGCGGCGGCCCGCACCCGGATGAGGCGCGCGCTTTCTACGATTGGGCGCTGACCAAGCCGGCCCAGGAACTCGCCAATCGCACCAGGAACCTGCTCATTCCCGCCAACGCGAAGGCCGAGATCCGCCGCGAGGCCGCCGCGTTCGCGAACGTCAAGACGGTGGACGTCGATCCCGCGAAATTCGGCGACCCGGATATGCGCCGGCGACTGCTATCTCGCTGGCAGAAGGAAATTGGCGACTCGCTCAAGTAACACCGGCCCGGCATGAACGAATTCGCGCTCATCGACCGCTATTTTCGCCATGCGACGCGCGACGCCGCCGTACGGCTCGGCATCGGCGACGACGGCGCGGTGGTGTCGCCCGCGCCCGGCTGCGAACTTGTGCTTTCGGTCGACATGCTTGTCGAAGGGCGTCATTTCTTGCCGGACGCCGCGCCGGCGGCGCTTGGGCACAAGGTGCTCGCCGTCAATCTTTCCGACATGGCGGCGATGGGCGCGAAACCACGCTGGGCGTTGTTGGCCGGTGCGCTGCCCGATGCCGATGAACGATGGCTTGCGCAGTTTTCGCGCGGACTGTTCGCGCTGGCGGATCGCTTCGACGTCGCGTTGGTGGGTGGAGACACGACGCGCGGGCCGCGCAATTTCTGTCTGACGATCGCGGGCGAAGTTCCTGCCGGGACAGCGCTGACGCGAGCGGGCGCCAAGGTTGGCGACGAGGTTCATGTGTCCGGGGAACTGGGGGATGCGGCGTTGGCGCTGGCAGCATTGCAGCACCGCTTGACGCTGGATGCCGAGCCGATGCGGCGCGCGCGTGCCCGGCTGGAAACGCCCGAGCCGCGGGTGGAATTGGGTCAACGCCTGCGCGGTGTTGCCACGTCGGCGATCGACATCTCCGACGGCCTCACCGGCGATCTCGCGCATGTGCTTGCGCGGTCGGGCGTAGGCGCAACCATCGAACTTGCCGCCATTCCGCGGTCGCCGGCGACAGCCTCTTTGCTGGCCGGCCCGCACCGAGGCGCGGGCCTCGCGATCCTTTTGGCGGGCGGTGATGACTATGAGCTCTGCTTCACCGCGCCACCGGCCGCGCGCGATGCACTCGCACGCATATCCAAGGACCTGGGCGTCCCGCTCACGCGGATTGGCACGGTGACGACGGGCGAAGAGCTTGTCGTGCGCGATGAGGACGGCGAGCGGCTGACCACGTTGCCGCGCGCGTTCGATCACTTCGGATAGGACCCGTTCGCACCATGTCCGGCTCGCCTGGCCTCGGGTTTCTGTTCCGCCATCCGGCGCATTTCATTGCGTTGGGATTTGGTGCGGGTCTCTCGCCGGTGGCGCCGGGAACAATGGGCACGCTGGTCGCAATTCCGATGGCGCTCCTGCTGCGCGCCTACGGGGGTGAGATGGCGTACGTCGCCGTGGTGGTGCTCCTGTTGGCGATCGGTGCGTGGGCCGCGCACGTCACGGGCCGCAGCCTGGGTGTGCCCGATTCCGGCGCCATTGTCATCGACGAAATTGCGGCGTTCCTGCTCGTGCTGTTTTTCGTAGGACCGGGATGGGTCCGAGTAGTCATAGCATTTGCAATTTTTCGCGCGTTCGACATTTTCAAGCCGCCGCCGATCCGGCAACTGGATGCCTCCATGAAGAACGGCGTGGGCGTGATGCTCGATGACGTGCTGGCGGCAGGCTACACGCTGGTGGTGCTGGCGTTGCTTCAGCGGGTGTTCGGATGAGCGATGCACAGCACGTCGCGGAGGTAGACCTGGCGCGACTCGAAGAGATCGGCCTCAATGCGCTGCAGACGCAGCGGCAGCTCTTCTACGACGGATGGCTGCTGCGTGTGTCGCCCGGAAAGGCGAAGCGCGCGCGCAGCGTGAACGCGTTTTTCGGCTCGACGCTTCCACTGGCGGAGAAGATCGCGTATTGCGAGCGACTCTATGCCGATTGCGGGCTCCCGACGCTGTTTCGCATCACGCCCTTCGTGAAACCCGCGAATCTCGAAACGGAACTCGCCGCCCGAGGCTACGAAACGTTCGAGCCAACACGGGTGCAGCTCATGCGACTCGACCGTCCGCCGGAGATGCGGGCCATTCCGGACATCGATTTCGCCACGCCGACACCCGTCGCCTTCGCGGAGGCGGTCGGCGAGATCCAGCAGACCACCGCGGAACAGCGCGCCGCCTATCTGGAGCGCATCATCCAGTCGCCGCTGCCGACGCGCGCCTTGATCGCGACACAACAGGGACGGGCGGTCGGGACGGGCACGGTGATGCTGGAAAATCGCATGGCGGGCGTGTTCACCATGGGCACGGTTCCCGAACTGCGCGGCCGCGGCATTGCGAGCGGCATTCTCGCTCTCCTGTTGACTTGGGCGTGGGAGCATGGGGCGACCCATGCGTACCTGCAGGTCAGCGCGGACAACCTGAACGCGCTATCGGTGTATCGCAACTTCGGCTTCACTGACGCCTACACCTATTACTACCGGGGATTGCCTGCCGAATGGCGCTGACCCACCGCGATATCGACTCGCTCGCCGCCGAGTTGGGCCGGCGGCTCGCCGCACGCGGCGCACGCGTGACGACCGCCGAATCGTGTACCGGCGGACTCGTCGCGGGCGCCATTACCGCCATCGCGGGCAGCTCGGGCTGGTTCGAACGCGGGTTCGTCACCTATTCCAACGACGCCAAGCAGGAAATGCTGGGCGTGAACGAGGCAACCCTGGACGCACCGGGTGCCGTGTCCGAAGCGACGGCCCGGGAAATGGCTGTTGGCGCCCTCCGCTCAAGCCGGGCAGACTTGGCGGTGGCGGTAACAGGTGTGGCCGGGCCGGGCGGCGGCACGCCGGCCAAACCGGTGGGGATGGTGTGTTTCGCGTGGGCGCTGAAGGGGGGCCCCACGACCGCCGCAACCCACCACCTGCCCGGGAACCGGGAGGCAGTCCGCCGGGCGTCCGTGGTGCTGGCGCTACAGGGACTGGTGGAACGGCTGGGGACTGACAGCTAGGCCAAAAGGAAGGTTGTATCGAACGATCGTTCCATGCATAATCCCGTCTGCATAGAACGTCCGTTCTTCCGCAAGCTAGGGTCAGCCGGGGTGGTCACTGCGGATACGGACGGTTAAAGACAGCCTGACTGCCACCGTTCCTGTTCCCTTATCCTATACAAAGGACACTCCATCATGCCCCTCGACTCCAGGACCTCCAGCATGGACGACAACAAAGGCAAGGCTCTCGCGGCCGCGCTCCTCCAGATCGAAAAGCAGTTCGGCAAGGGCTCCATCATGAAGATGGGCGACGCCCAGATCGCCAGCGACCTGTCGGTGGTGTCCACCGGATCCCTGGGCCTGGACATCGCGCTCGGCGTGGGTGGCCTGCCGCGCGGACGCGTCGTCGAAATCTACGGGCCGGAATCTTCCGGCAAGACCACGCTCTGCCTGCAGGTTGTCGCCCAGGTACAAAAGGCGGGCGGCGTAGCGGCGTACATCGATGCCGAAAACGCACTCGATCCCGTCTATGCGGGCAAGCTGGGCGTCAATGTGGGCGACATGCTCATCTCCCAGCCCGATACGGGCGAACAGGGCCTGGAAATCGCCGACATGCTGGTGCGGTCCGGCGGGGTGGACGTCATCGTCATCGATTCGGTGGCGGCATTGGTGCCCAAGGCAGAAATCGAAGGCGAAATGGGCGACCAGCTGCCGGGCCTGCAGGCGCGCCTCATGAGCCAGGCGCTGCGCAAGCTCGCGGGCAACATCAAGCGTGCCGGCACGCTCGTGATCTTCATCAACCAGATTCGCATGAAGATCGGCGTGATGTTCGGCAATCCCGAGACGACCACGGGCGGCAACGCGCTCAAGTTCTACGCATCGGTGCGGCTCGACATTCGCCGCATCGGCTCCATCAAGCGCGGCGAGGAAGTCGTCGGCAACGAGACGCGGGTCAAGGTAGTCAAGAACAAGGTCGCACCGCCGTTCCGCGAGGCGCTGTTCGACATTCTTTACGGCGAAGGAATTTCGCACGAAGGAGAGGTCGTCGAGCTCGGTGTCACCCACCGCATCGTCGAAAAATCCGGCGCGTGGTACGCCTACAATGGCGAGAAAATCGGTCAGGGCAAGGATAACGCTCGCGAATTTCTGCGCGAACATCCCGAGCTGTCCGCGGAGATCGAAGCCAAGATCCGTGCAGCTGTCGACGTGCCGACGCCGGGCCGTATCACGCCCATGCCGGAAGTCGACGAGTAGTCCCGGTGTTCGGGCGCGGACGATCGGACGGCATGTCCGCGCACCGCACAAGCCGCGGCAGCGCGGGCCGCACGACGGACACCGCCGCTGCCAAGCCCGCTGCAACCCCCAAGGCAACCGCCATACGCATGCTGGCCCGGCGCGAGTACAGTCGCGCCGAGTTGGCGCGGCGCCTCGCGCAAAAAGGTGTTGCCCGCGACGACGTGGAGCGCACGTTGGACGAAATTGCCGCGCTCGGGCTGCTTTCGGATGCGCGCTATGCCAACGCGACGGTGCGGCAGAAGACCGGTGCCTACAGCAAGCGGGCGATCGCGGGCGCATTGAAGGCCAGCGGCGTGGGCGGAGAGGTCGCAGCGGAGGCACTTTCGGCGAGCGACCTGGACGACGACGAGGCGATGGTCGCGTTGTGGCGCCGCCGTTTCGGCGCGCCGCCTGCCAACGACCGCGAAAAGGCACGGCAGGTGCGCTTTCTGCAAAGCCGTGGCTTCAGCCTGTCGGCGATCTTCAAGCTTCTCCGCAATCCTCCCGATGGAGAGGACACCGCTACCTAAGTCTGTTTCCCAGGTCGGCCCAATCCTGCGTGGACGCCGTTCGAGGCGGCGCGCCGTGTGGTAGAGCCGCGCTTCGTCGCGTAAAATCAACAGCTTTGCCAGCAGGGACCGGTGCCGTTCGCGCTTTGGGCCCCGCTTTTTGGGGCCCGCGTTGGGACCTGCCGACCCAGGACACTTGGACAAGATGACTGCCGCCGAAATCCGCACCCGTTTCCTGCAGTATTTCGAAGCGCGTGGGCACACCATCGTGCCTTCGTCGTCGCTGGTGCCGGGAAATGACCCCACGCTGCTCTTCACCAACTCAGGCATGGTGCAGTTCAAGGACACGTTCCTGGGCACGGAAAAGCGCGGATATGTCCGCGCGGCTTCCGTGCAGCGCTGTCTGCGCGCAGGCGGGAAGCACAACGACCTCGAGAACGTCGGCTATACCGCGCGCCATCACACGTTCTTCGAGATGCTCGGGAACTGGTCGTTCGGCGACTACTTCAAGCACGACGCCATCAGATTCGCCTGGGAACTGTTGACGAAAGACTACGGGTTGCCGCCCGAGAAGCTTTGGGCCACGGTCTACATCGACGACGACGAAGCCTACGACATCTGGACCAAGGAAATCGGCCTCCCGGCAGAGCGTGTCGTGCGTATCGGCGACAACAAGGGGGCCAAGTACGCCAGCGACAATTTCTGGCAGATGGCCGACACCGGTCCCTGCGGACCTTGCTCCGAAATTTTCTACGACCATGGTCCGCAAATCTGGGGCGGCCCGCCGGGATCGCCCGACCAGGACGGCGACCGCTACATCGAGATCTGGAATCTCGTGTTCATGCAATTCGACCGGCAGAAGACAGCGGCGGGCGAGTTCACGATGGCCCCGCTCCCCGCGCCATGCGTTGACACGGGCATGGGCCTGGAACGGTTGGCTGCGATTCTGCAGCATGTTCACTCCAACTACCAGATCGACCTCTTCGCGGCGCTGATCAAGGCGGCGGCGCGCGAGACGAACACGACCGACCTGGACAATCCCTCGCTCAAGGTGATCGCCGACCATATTCGAGCATGCTCGTTCCTGATCGTCGACGGGGTCATTCCGTCGAGCGATGGCCGCGGCTACGTGCTGCGCCGGATCATTCGCCGCGCGATTCGCCATGGCTACCAGCTCGGCCAGAAGCGCCCGTTCTTCCACAAGCTTGTCGGCGACCTCGACACGCAGATGGGGGACGCTTACCCGGAGCTGCGCCGCGAAAAGGCGCGCGTGGCGCAGGTTCTGGCCGCTGAGGAAGAGCGCTTTGGCGAAACGCTCGAGAACGGCATGAAGATACTTGGATCCGCGCTTGAAACGCTGTCCAAGACGGGTGGCAAGACGCTCGACGGTGCGACGGCATTTGCGCTCTATGACACATTTGGCTTTCCGCTCGACCTCACTGCCGACGTATGCCGCGGTCACGGCGTCACCGTGGACGAGGCGGGATTCGACGCGGCCATGGAGGCACAGCGCGATCGCGCCCGCGCCGCCAGCACCTTCAAGTCCGGTGCGCAGCTCGACTATTCGGGCCCCAAAACTGCGTTCCGCGGCTATGAATCTTTGTCCGAAGAGGGCCGAGTGGTCGCGCTGTTCCGGGACGGCACCAAAGTCGATGCGCTCGCTGCAGGCGAACCAGGTGTCGTGGTCCTGGATCGCACGCCCTTTTACGCGGAGTCGGGCGGGCAGGTCGGCGATCGCGGCGAATTGACCAAGGGCGGCACATGTCTCACGTTGTTTGCCGTGACCGACACGCAAAAGGTCCAGCCCGATGTGTTCGGGCATATGGGTGAGGTCAAGACAGGTGAGCTGCGCGTGGGCGATACCGTCGCCGCGAACGTCGATCACGAGGCGCGTGGCCGCACGGTGCGCAATCACTCGGCGACGCACCTCATGCACAAGGCGTTGCGCGAGGTCCTGGGCGCGCACGTGCAGCAGAAGGGATCGCTCGTCGATGCCGACAAGACGCGCTTCGACTTCGCGCACAACGCACCGATGAGCGACGCGGAAATCACCCGCGTCGAACGTCTCGTCAACGCGGAAATCCTGGACAACCACGCCACGCAGGCCCGAGTCATGCCGATCGAGGACGCCCAGAAGTCGGGCGCAGTGATGCTGTTCGGCGAAAAGTACGGCGATGAGGTGCGCGTTCTCGACATCGGCTCGTCGCGCGAATTCTGCGGTGGCACCCATGTGGCGCGTACGGGAGACATCGGTTTGTTCAAGATCATCGGCGAGGGCGGCGTGGCCGCCGGTATCAGGCGTGTCGAGGCAGTGACCGGCAAGGGCGCACTCGAATACGTGCAGGCGCGCGACGCCGCGCTGGTTCGCGCTGCGGCGGTGCTGAAGGCGCCCGTCAACGAGCTCGACGCAAAAATTGCGCAGCTGCAGGAGCACGCCCGCGCCACCGAGCGGGAATTGACGCGCTTCAAGGCCAAGGCGGCGGCAAGCGCGGGCAACGACCTGTCCGCGGATGCTGTGGACGTGAAAGGCGCAATGGTGCTTGCGGTGGCGCTCGACGGTGCGGACGTCAAAGCGCTGCGCGAGACGATGGACCAACTGAAGGACAAGCTGAAAAGCGCGGCGATCGTGTTGGCGAGCGTTGCCGAAGGCAAGGTCACGCTGATCGCCGGCGTGACGAGCGACTTGACGGCGAAGGTCAAGGCCGGCGAACTCGTCAATCACGTTGCCCAGCAGGTAGGCGGCAAGGGTGGCGGACGCCCGGACATGGCGCAGGCGGGCGGGACGGACCCTTCCGGGCTTCCGGCCGCGCTTGAATCCGTGCGGGCGTTCGTCGAGCAGCGCCTGTGAGCCGCGATGACGGCGCCGCGCAGTTCGCGAGCGACAACTGGGCCGGTATCTGCCCGGAAGCGCTGGCGGCGCTGACTGCGGCCAATAGCGGCCATGCGCCTGCGTATGGCGCCGACGACTGGACACAGGCCGCGACCCTCGCGATACGTCGCGTGTTCGAAACGGAATGCGAAGTGTTCTTCGTGTTCAACGGCACGGCGGCCAATTCGCTTGCGCTGTCGGCGCTTTGCCGAGGCACCGATGCCATCGTCTGCCATGCCAACGCGCACATCAATGTCGACGAATGTGGCGCGCCGGGTTTCTTCAGCGGCGGCGCCAAGCTCATCACTGCCGATACGCCGGACGCCAAGCTGACCCCTGACGCGGTGGAACGGCTCGCGGTCACGCCTCACGATGTGCATTCGGCGCGGCCGCGTGCGCTGTCCCTCACGCAGTCTACGGAGTGGGGCACGCTGTACACGGCATCTGAAATGCGCGCGCTCGCCGACTGCGCCCACGGCCTCCACATGAAAGTGCACGTTGATGGCGCCCGTTTTGCCAATGCGGTGGCGGCCCTCGGATGCGCGCCTGCGGACATTTCCTGGCGCGCCGGGGTGGATGCCATGTCTTTCGGGGGCACCAAGAATGGCATGCCCTTCGGCGAGGCCGTCATTTTTTTTGATCCCGCGCTGGCCGAGGAGTTCGGCCGTCGCCGAATGCAGGGCGGCCAGCTCGCGTCCAAGATGCGCTTTCTTGCCGCGCCATGGCTTGGGATGCTGGCGAACGATGTCTGGCTGCGGCATGCCGCGCACGCCAATGCGATGGCTCGACGCCTGGCGAACGGGCTCGATGGCATCCCCGGCACGCGCCTGCTGGCGCCGGTCGAAGTCAACGGTGTCTTCGTCGACCTGCCGCCGCCGGCAATCGTTGCGTTGCGCGAGCGCGGCTGGAAATTCTATGAATTCATCGGCGCGACAGGCGTGCGTCTCATGTGTGCGTGGGATACGCCGCCCGAATCCGTGGACGCGTTCGTTGCCGCCTTGAAGGACGCCATGCGCGGTTGAATTTCACCCGTGGAGAATCCCCATGCCCCTTCGACCTGACCAGACGCTGGATGTTCTCAATGCTCGCAGCGCCGGCCGCCTGCCTGGCATGGTCGGCTTTCGAGTGATTGCCATCGAGGAGGGCGCGCTCAATGCCGAACTGGATATTCGCCCGGAACTCCTCGCGCCGAACGGCTTCCTGCATGCGGCGACCGTCATCGCGCTGGCGGACACCGCCTGCGGATACGGCTGCATCGCCCACCTGCCAAACGGTGCGGAACGTTTCACGACGATCGAACTCAAGGCCAATTTCCTGGGTACGGCGCTCGAGGGCACACTGGCATGCGTCGCGCGGGCGGCGCATCTGGGCAACTCGACACAGGTGTGGGATGCCGTGGTGACACGCAAAGCGGACGGCCGGACCATCGCGCTGTTCCGCTGCACGCAGATGGTGCTCGGCCCGAAATAGCGCCCGCTTGGCTGGCAAAGCGCGCCTCGGCCAAAAGGGGCATCGCGACGCAGTGCGGTTCAACATAGAGTGATCGCAGGCCCGAGCCCGCAACGTGGTGAGCGCGGGCATCGCGATGCGCTCTCTCGTCGGTCTCGTACTCATCGGGTTCGCCTGCGGCGTGGCGTGGCTGCAGACTTGGGCCGCATTGCCTGCGCAACCCGCGTGGATTGTGGCAGCCGCCACCGTCGCGCTCGCCACGGTCATTTTGGTCTCCGTCATTGCAGCTCGCGGCACGCTGCCGCGAGCGGTCGTCGTGCTGCTGGCGTTTGCCGCCGCGACTGTCGGCGGCGTCGGTTATGCCGCATGGCGCGCCGACACACGGCTGGCGGAATCGCTGCCACCGGCTTGGGAGGGCCAGGACATAGAAATCGTCGGCGTGATCGACGACCTTCCGGCCGTCTCGGCGCAAGGGAGCCGCTTTGCGTTTTCCGTCGAACGCGTGCGCACGCCGGGCGCCGTGGTTCCTCACAGGCTTTCGCTTGCATGGTTCGTCCCCGCACGGCCCTCCTATGCCGATGACGAACTGCCCGTTGTCCACGCGGGCGAACGCTGGTATTTCACCGTTCGGCTCAAGCGCCCGCACGGCACCGTCAACCCGGGCGGCTTCGACCTCGAGGCGTGGCTCTTGCAGCAAGATCTACGGGCGACGGGTTATGTGCATCCCGAAGGCTTCAATGCGCGCAGCGGCGCGTTCGCCGGCCGCCCGGGCGACTATGTGCAGCGCGCGCGGGAGGAGATCCGCGAGCGCATCGTTGCAGCGCTCCCGAATGCGCGCTACGCAGGTGTCATCGTCGCGCTGGCGATAGGCGACCAGCGCGCGATTCCCGAAGCGCAATGGACGGTGTTCAATCGCACGGGAATTTCTCATCTGGTCAGCATCTCCGGCCTGCATGTGACGGTATTCGCAGCCTTCGCCGGAGGCATCGCCTATGCGCTGGCGCGACGCAGCACCCGACTGACCGCTCGCATTCCCGCGCGCAAACTCGCAACGCTGGTGGGCGTTACCGCAGCAGGCGGGTACGTGTTGCTGGCCGGCGCCGAGGTGCCGGCGGTGCGCACGTTTGCGATGCTCGCCATTGCCGCGTTCGGCTTATGGTGGGGTCGCCCGGGTACCGCAGGCGTTGTCTGGCTATGGGCGCTCGCTGGTGTGCTGCTCTGGGATCCCTGGGCCACGGTGACACCCGGATTCTGGCTCTCGTTCGGTGCTGTCGGTCTGTTGCTCTACGCGTCGGTCGGACGCTTGCGCAAGGCGCCTGTTGCCGGTTGGCGTGGCCACGTCGGCACTGCAATGCGCGAAGGCGCGCATGCGCAATGGGTGGTAACGCTCGGACTGACGCCGATGACGCTGGCACTCTTCCAGCAGGTGTCGCTGGTCGCGCCGATTGCAAATGCCGTGGCCATCCCGGTAGTGACGCTCGCTGTGGTGCCATTGGCGTTGCTCGGCGTGGCCGTGCCGTTCGAATTCCTGTTCCAGGCTGCGCATGCCGTGGTGGCCGTGCTCATGCGCCTTCTCGAGTTTCTCGCGGCGTTGCCCGACGCCACCTGGCAGCAGCACATGCCTGTACCGTGGACCGTCGCCGCCGGCATCGGCGGCACGCTGTGGCTGGTTGCGCCGCAGGGCATGCCGGGGCGTGCGTGGGGACTTCTGTGGCTGCTGCCGTTGTTCATCGTTCGGCCTGAACCCCCGCCGCCCGGCGCGTTCCGATTGACGGTGCTAGACGTGGGGCAGGGCCTCAGCACGGTCATCGCCACCCACAACTACACGCTCGTCTATGACGCTGGTCCGCGCTTCAACGAAACCACGGATGCCGGCGGGCGAATCGTCGCGCCATTCCTGCGAGCATCGGGGATGGGTCGCGCCGACGGATTCATCGTCAGCCACGCCGACCTCGATCATTCGGGCGGGGCGTTGTCGCTGATGCAGTCGACTCCCGTCGGCTGGTTCGCTTCATCGTTGCCGGCGGACCACGCAATCGTGCAGCGTGCGCAGACGGGAGGCGTCGCCATGGCCTGCATGGCAGGGCAGCACTGGGTGTGGGATGACGTGCATTTCACGGTGCTTCATCCATCGCATGCCGAGTACGAGGACCCGCGCGCGAAGACCAACGACCGCTCCTGTGTCGTCCGCGTCGATTCGGCCTATGGCAGCGCACTGCTGACCGGCGACCTCGAGGCGAAGTCCGAAGCGATGTTGCTGCAGGCAAACCCGCGCGGATTGTCAGCCGACGTGCTGGTCGTTCCGCACCATGGATCGCGCACGTCGTCCACGCCCGCGTTCATTGCCGCGGTCGCGCCGAAGCTCGCGGTCGTTGCGTGCGGCTATCGCAATCGCTTCGGTCATCCACGTCCGGACATTGTTGCCCGCTACGAGTCAGCGGCGGTTCCGATAGTACGCACCGATCTTGCGGGCGCGGTCACCGTGTCCTTTGCGCCGAACCTTCCGCTGACGCCGGCGCTCGCGCGCGACCAACGGCAGCGATACTGGATGGATTCGCCCATGCTGCCGCCAGGGGACAGGCCCTCTGCGATGGGAGAATGATCAATGCCGTCGTGCGGCGCGGCATTGGGGGAATGATCAGTGCCGTCGTGTCACGTGACGGCCCCGCACGATATGCAACGCGAGCCAGCAGGGCAGAATGACGCCCGCTGCCACGTGACTCCAGCGCAGGAAAGGAAGCGCGGCCTCGGCGGCGAGATAGTAGAAACCCAGGCCGGTCAGCGCCAGCACCCCAATCGTCACGCATAACACGAGCGCCACGTTGCGCAACTGCGGAACACGCCACCCCGTCCGCAGGTGAGCGTGGCCGACCAGCGCGTAGGCGAGCAACGCTGCGTAGGCCGCAACGCCGTGCACCAGCAACAGCGTTCCCGCCCAGGGATGCGGTGCCGGCACGGGCTCGCCGGGCGGCGCGAGCAAGTAGACAACGAGAAGCCAGACGACCCCCGACAACACCAGCATGGCGGTCAATGCGTAGATCGCTCGGCGATGCCAGCGCGGGATGCGATTGTGCAGGCGTCCATGAGGGCGACTGTGCTGGGGCGCGGCCATGTCCGCTCACGCCGCCAGGCGCAGGTGCGCGCCGGCTGAGGCGCTGATGGCGTCTGGCCACGTGGTGATCGCCTGTGCGTCGCCGTGGTCGAGCCTGAACGCATGTGCGCCATGGCGCGCCATGATGGCGACGGATTCCGCCGGACGCAAGGCGACGATCTTGGTCAACGCGTCGGCCACTGCGCATGTCGGCGCGACCACCGTGATGCTGCCGGCAAATGACCGCAGGCCTTGCGACCGTGGTTCGACAAGTACATCGCTGCCCTCGCGAAAGTAGTCGGCGGATGTCGCGGCTGCAGCATCGCGCAGGTCGAACAGGTGGAAGAAGCGCGACGGCAACGCGGGATCACGCACTTGAATGGGCACCCAGTGCGCTGCGCCGAACACACGCTGGTCCCCGCCGGCGTTGACGCGGCCCATGGAGGCGCCAGCCGCCCGCAATGCGGCGACGGCTTTGTCGACGGCAAAGCCCTTGGCAATGCCCCCTAGGTCAATTGCGACCGGTACGGCCGCGCGCACGCGCGTCTCTGGTCCCAGTTGAAGTGCGTCCATGAGACCGCCGCAGGTCGCGCGACCCGAAGCGTGTGCGGGCAGCTGGCCATCGCGAGCAAGCACGGGCGCGATGGTCACGTCGAACGCCCCCTCGGACTCGCGCCATAATGCCTGCGCGAGGTGGAGGACGGCCGCCGTGCCCGCGTCCACGAACACGGGCTGCACATGGGCCAGGCGCGCAATTTGGGCAAGGTCACTCGTCGTCTCATGCGCGCTCATCGTCCGATGCACGTGCGCGATCGCATTGAACGCCACTGCGAAACGGGCATCGCTGGCCTCGATGGCGGGCAGCGCGACTTCCACCAGTGTGCCGAGCCAAACCTGGGCACGCGTGATCCAGGTGTCAGGCGGCGGGGAGGAGAGCATGGAGGGCCAGCAAGCGGCGCACGCCATCGGTGACATGGCGACAGGACAGTGTGGCGCCGGATATGTTGGCGATGTCGCGGCTGACTTCGACAGGATCGGCGAGCGACTTGCCGGTGAATTGCGCGCGCCAGCGCTCGTTGCGGATTTCCCAGCCGTGGGTTTCACGATATTCGAGAACGTCAAGGCGCAGCACGCGGCCTGCCGCGTCGAGCGCCAGCGAATAGACGATGTAATCCTGCTTGCCGATGACCGCATCGGCGAAAAAGGTGCCCAGCGTTTTTCCGTTCGCCGTCGCCCGCCAGACGCGCGGGTCGCGCGCTCCGGGTGGCTGCGCGACGGCTGCGAGTCGTGTCCTCGCGTCAGCGGAAAGGTCGACGGCGACCGGCACGAACGCGGTGGCGTCGGGAAACGCGGCGCGTTGTGCGGCTTCCACCGTCATGTACTCCGCGGCGTATGACGGCGCGACAGCGAATGCCGCCAACGGCAGAAGGCGCCAACCGTCGTCCATCACGGCCCGCAGCCCGACGTGGTCGGCGCAGGTGTTGCGTCCATCAGAAGTTGAGGCCAAGTCCCAGCTGGAAGCGGTCCTGGTCGCGATTGTTCTGGAACCACTGGTAGTCGGCCTTGAACACGATATTGGGCGAGATGAAGAAGCTGGCGCCCAGTGTCGTCACGCTCTCCGTGGGTAGCGCGTCCGGCGTGAGGCCCTCCGCAAGCGTCGCATATTTCCAGCCTGTATTGAAGCGCTGGTACGAAACAAAGGGGGCGAACTGGTAGCTGCCGTGTTGCCATGCGTACCACGCTGCCTGCGCGTACCAGCCGTAGAAGTCCTGCGGCACGAGTGTCGGATTGCCGACGATGGTCTGGTTGTAGGCGGCCGTGTTGCTGATGTGTCCGCGCGCATACAGCGCGGACAGGTCGAACGGACCCGGCGTCCATCGCGCGTGCGCCTCGGCCAGCGTCACCACGGCGTTTTGCGAAGGGAAATCGGGTTGCGCCTGGCCCGCCTTGCCAGAAAAGACGCTTCCGCCCAGCAGGAGCCCTGGATAGCCGCGCCAGTTCAGAGCCGCATAGCCGGACAGGTCCGCGGCCTTGGCCAGTTGCAATTCCTGGTGGATGCTGCCGAGCGGCGAAATCTTGCCTTCGTCGCTGGTCGGGTCCCAGTTCGCGAGGTTGAAACCGGTGGTGACGCCGACGTCCCATGTGAGGTCGAAATCGGTGATGCCTGTGACGCCAAGGCCGCCTTCTCGCCATGTCGTCGGAATGATCGACGTCTCGACGAAATTCCGGGTGACGCCAAAATATTGCGTGGGCTCGTGCGCGGTGTTGAGCAGGCCGGACGGAATGAGGAACAAGCCCGCGCGCCCCGCAAGCTGAGGCGTGAACGAGCGCTCGATGTAGAACTGCTCGACTTCGGATTCGCCCTGGTCGTCGGCCGACGTGATCGCGTGTTCCCATTCGAATTCGCTGACAAAGCGCGTGCGGTCGTCGAACTTGTAGCCGACGCCAATTACCGCACGCGCGAGATCCGCCTGCGTCTGCGACCGGTTGCGAGGATAGTTCTGGTAGTTGATTTCGCCGTAGCCGAAGAACGACAGTCCGGACCCGCTGGTGCCCGTGGTCGCGAACGGCGATCCCGGTGCCATCGCAAACGGCAGCGGTGTCTGCGCGCCGGTATCGTTGGCGATGGCAGGCTTTGGCGGCGTAGTTGCCGCAGCCGCGGCAACCGGCGCGGTGGCTCCGGTACCCACAGAACCAGGCGAACCTGACGCCTTTTCGGCCTTGAGTTTCTGTAGCTCGGCCTTCAGAGCTTCGAGCTCGATGGCCATCTTTTCCACGCGAGCCGCAAGCGCTGCTTCATCGGCGTGTGCCGGCAGCGCGCAGGTCGTCGCGGCAAGCGCCAGAAAGAGGGCGGGGGTGGTGCGCATGGCGAAATCTCCAGTCACGGCTGATAGCCGTCAGTGAGGGTGCCCAGGAATTCGACGACGAGATCGACTTCTTCCGGCGTCAGCGCGGGCACGTCGCCCCGGCTGCGGTTGTAGGGCGCCTCGGTCGTGTTGACGTTGCGGTGATACTGCGCCGGCAGGTCGTCGAACTTGTTGACGCTGCCGTCGGATTTGACCGGGTACCACTCTTCGGGATTGGTATCGCGGCGTACGTAGAATCCGACGACTTCTTTCAGCGTCTTGAACCGGCCATTGTGAAAATAGGGCGCGCTGACGGCGACGTTGCGCAGCGTGGGTACCTTGAACGCACCACACAAGTCGGCGCGCGACGCGAGATCGGTGCGGAACGGCCCGCACAATCCCAGGTCAAAATAGGCCGGATCGGAATTGGCTTGAATCGATGTGTTGCGCGGAACGCCGATATTGTCGTACGTGAAATCCGTGAACAGGGGCGGCGACCCGTCGGCTCCGCGTCCGCTGGGGTGGCATGCGGCGCAGTTACCCTTGGCAGGGTTGTTGAACAACGCCAGTCCCTGCAATTCGCGTCCGGTCAGCGTCGCGCGTCCGGCGAGGAACGCGTCGTACTTGCTGTCGAAGCGATGAAAGTCGCCGTCTTCCACCTGGTATTGCGCAAGGGCGAAGCGGACGCGCTCGAACGCGGCATCAGGCGTGGCGAAGATCGCGCCGCCGAATACCCTCTGGAATTCGGCCGCGTACGGCGCGAGACGCAACTTCGCAATGACGTCCGCGGATGTCGAGTTGGCCATTTCATGAGCGGCGAGAAATGGCCGCTCCGCCTGCGCGAGCAACGAATCGGCGCGTCCGTCGCGGTTGAAGCCACCCGTGGGCGTACCATCGCGATCGAAAAAGAAAGCAGGATTGAGATTGAGATAGCGCAACGAGGGCGCATTGCGAAAGCCGGGGACGTCGAGATTGGTGCCGCCGGCCGGGACCATCGCATCCGGGTTGTTGGTCGCGTGCGCGGTGGCGGGCGCATGGCAGGACGCACAGGACATCTGCCCGGATGCGGAAAGCGTGGCGTCGCTGAATATTTTTTCGCCAAGCGCGGCAGCCGCGCTCAGCGCAGGCGGTGGTGAATCGTTGCCACTGCTCCCGCCACCGCATGCGGCGAGCATCAGCGCGGTCACAACCGGTATCAGCACGAAGACCTGGCGCAGGGCGGGCAGCATGGAGGAGAACGCAGAAGGCATGAATTTATGCAAAAACGAAGCCTAATACGAATGATTCGCATTTGTAAACGTTTTTCGGCAAGTTTGGCGGTTGTGCGTGTTGTCATGGCGCCACATCGATTGACCTCCGATACGCGCTACGTAAACTGCATGCGCATGCGTGAACGGTCACTCGGCAAACTTCTGGTGCGTCATGCCGCCGCGGTGTGCTCGCTCTACGGCGCCCTGGTCGCCGTTGCGGTGGTTGGGGCACAGGGCGCCGAAGTCAACGTGCCGGAAATCAGGCTGTCCACCGCGGTTGCTCCTTCCTATCCATTGGGCCGCGCCGGAGAGCGTTGGGCACAACTGATCAACGAACGCGCCAACGGAGCGTTCGACGCCAGGCAATATCCGGGAGCAACGCTGGCGATGCGCGATCCCGGGCGTGAATTCGGCGCGCTGAAAGATGGCGCCGCGGAGATTGCGGTGGGCTCGGCGCTCGCCTGGTCGGCGCAGCTACCGCAGCTTGCGGTCTATTCACTTCCCTGGCTCACTGCGGACACGCGCGAAAGGGAAGCGCTCGCCGCGGATGCGACGTTGCGGCAGCGCGTCTTTGCGCTGATGGACGCCGCGGGCGTTGTCGGCCTTGCCGTGGCGCCACTTGGCGAGCATGTGCTCGCGACCGCCAAGGCTCCCATCACCACACCCGCGGCGTTTGTCGATCTGCGTGTGCGCACCATGCCGCTGCACCCGGTGATCGACGTATTCCTGGCGCTGGGCGCGAGACCCCGATCCATGGGCTTTGCGGAAGCGCAGGCCGCGTTTGCCGCAGGCACACTCGACGGACAGGATGCGCTGCCCACGACATTGGTCGCGACGCGCGCGTCGGCGGCCGGCCAGCGCTACGTGACGCGCTGGGGCGCGTTTGCCGACGTCATGGTGTTTGCGGTGCGAAAGGCGGCCTGGGACGCATGGACGGAGGACCGCCGTGCAATCTTTCGTAGCGCCGCTGAACAGGCGGCTCGCGAGAGCAGTGCATTGGCGCGCGAAGATGCCGCGCTGGCGCAGTTGACCAAAGAGGGCGTGACCATCGTGCGCCCTTCCCCGTCACAACGGACGATGCTGCGCGACGCGGCGCAATCCGCGATCGCAGGCTGGGTCAGCGCTGTGGGGGAGGATCTCGTCGTCACGGCAAAGGCCGCGGTGGCCGCGGCGGCAAAGCAGTGAAGCCGACTAGTTGACGTAGCGGCCGATGCGCACAGCCGTCTCGCCCTTTTTCGGACGTCGGGTAGGCATGACAAGCACGCAGTCGTCGTAGGGCGTAACCACGTCGACGTCACCGTCGCGCGCCAGCAGCGTGTTCGCCGAGGCGACCACCGCAAGGCCCTCTACCGCGCGTTCGAACCTGAACGCGTCCGTGGCAATGGTGATGACGTGCGTGATTTCTATCGCGCGCTGCGGGGGCAGCGGCCCGGAATCGAGATGCTCGTCGAGGAACGCAGTTTCGATCATGCCGAAATGGCGGAGGAAACGCAGTGACGCCTGCGTTGCCACTTCGGGCGCGGCGCGCTCCCAATGCTGCCCGCACTCCACAAGTAACGCGTTGCGCGGGTCCGTCGGATCGTCGAAAGCCTCGTAGTCGCGCAACCGCCGACCTGCCTTGTGGCCGCCGTCGATGATGATGTGCTGGGGCACGCCGATCGCGAACGCGAGTTCCAGCCCCTTGCGTTGCTGCCCGGCGAGCGCGAGGGGGACGCACGGGTCCGTCATCGAATGCAGATCCAGCAAATATTCCGTGGTGTCATAGACTGGCCGCAATTCGCGGGCGCGCAGGAGATCCACGCTCCGGCGAGGGCCGTCGAGCGTTTCTCGCGTCCACAGCCGGTTGAAGTCCTCGTCGACACAGCGCGACGTGAAGGGATCCCCTGCATCGAAGGTCGAGTAGGCAGCCACGTTCGCGAACGTCAATGTCAATGTGCCGCGTGTCGGCCGCACCCCCTCGCGCAGAAGCCAGTCGTTGGAAATGGCGCCGCACACTTCGTTGCCGTGCGTGAGCGCCTGGATGGTGACGCGCGGCCCGGGCCGGTCGGAGGTGAACGCCCAGACGAACGGAATTCCCGTGTTGCCGGCCCGCCAGCGCTCGATGTCGGGAAACTCGACATCGATCGACGGCACAGTGCTGCGTATTTCCACGCGTGTCAGGTCGCGCAGAGCTGGGCCGCAAGCCGGCGCATGAAATCCTCGCAGCGGGCGATCTGGTCCAGCGTTACCCATTCATTGGGTTGGTGCGCCTGCGCGATGTGACCCGGGCCGCAGATGACGGTCGGGACGTTGGCGTTGTGGAACAGCGACGCCTCCGTGCCAAACGAGACTTTCCCGAATTCGTGCGTGCCGTTGCACGCGCCGCCGAGGGCCGTGATTTCACTTCCTTCGTGCGTGTCGAAGCCTGGCAGCGTCGAGAGCAGGTCGAACTCGATGTGCGTCCCCGCTGCGACCGCGCGCATCGCCGGAAGGAACGTCCCGGCAAAGGCAACCACGTCGGCGAAGAATGCATCCGGATCGTCGAACGGCAGGTGGCGGATCTCGAAGTCGAACGCACAGTCGCGCGGCACGATGTTGAGCGCAGTTCCCCCACGAATCGTGCCCACATGTACCGTGGTGTACGGGACATCGTAAGCGTCATCGTGATGGCCCGCGTCGCGGAACGCGCGCGCACGCTGAGCGATCCACGCCACGATTTCGCACGCGATCTGCACGGCGTTGACGCCGAGCGGCGTCAGTGATGAATGCGCCTCGAATCCTCGTACCCGGCAGCGCCACGCCTTCTTGCCCTTGTGCGCGACGACCAGCTGCATTCCAGTAGGCTCGCCGACGATGCAGCCGGCGGGAGCGATGCCCTTCGCGACGATGTCGGCGATCAGGCGCCGGACGCCGATGCACCCCACTTCTTCGTCATAGGAAAGGGCGAAATGGATCGGCTTGTTCAGCCCGCGCCGCACGAATTCCGGCACGAACGCCAAGCCGACGGCCGTGAAGCTCTTCATGTCGGTCACGCCGCGCCCGACCAGCCGATCGCCAACTTGCGCGACCTCGAATGGATTGGTGTCCCAGGGCTGGCCATCGACCGGGACGACATCGGTGTGACCGGAAAGCACGATGCCACCTGTGGTTGCGTTTCCGTCACGCGCAGGAATGGTCGCAAAGAGGTTAGCCTTCCGGCCACTATCGTCATGAGTGAGGGTGGAGGCGATGCCGTGTTCGGCAAAATAGGCGCGGGCCCAGTCGATAAGTGCGAGATTGGATTCACGGCTGGTGGTGTCGAAGCTCACGAGCTTACGAATCAACGGGAGCGAAAGCAGGCCTTCCGCGCGCGGGGCGCCGGAATCGGGTCGGACCTGTGCCGGCGTTGCGGGTGCGTTCATGGGGAATTCCTGAGGTGCTGCGGCATGCACGCAGGATAGCACCGCACGGGTGCGCGTCCAAAATGCACCGGACGGCGATGTGTGCCGTTCGCCACGCGACGTGTCGCGCGCGAAAGCTCGATACCGTCGAGCTAGTTGGGCGTGAGGTGGAAGAGGCCGCCGGGGTTTGCGTCTTCCAGCATCCACAGCGAGCCGTCCGGCGCCTCTTCGATGTCACGAACGCGCTTGCCCACATTCCAGCGTTGTACGGCGGTCGCGCCACCTTTGCCGTCAAACGTCACGCGAACGATTGCCTTGCTTTCCAGGCCGCTGATCAACGCGCTTCCATCCCAATGCAGGAAAACGCTGCCTTTGTAGAACATGAGGTTGCCCGGCGCGATTACCGGATCCCAATAGATCACCGGCTTGACCAGGTCGGGGCGCGAATCGGGGTTGGCGATGGGCACGCCGTTATAGTTCTTGCCATAGACGACCAGCGGCCACCCGTAATTCTTGCCGGGTTCGATCAGGTTCAGTTCATCGCCGCCGCGCGGGCCATGCTCGACTTCCCACAGCCGGCCATCGGGCGCAAACGCAAGGCCATACGGCGTGCGGTGACCGGTGGTCCAGGTTTCGGCCGGCGTCAGATTCGGCGTGGGAAATGTATACGTGCTGACCACGCGCGCCGTCTTCGCCGCCTCGGTATCGGCGGGCGGATCGATCAAAGGTATGGAGCTTGCACCCGTCTTGCCCTCCATCGGATTGCCGGGCGCGGGTTTGCCGTCCAGAGTCAGCCGCAGGATTTTGCCGACGGGCTGGCTGGGGTCCTGGGCGGGCGTCATGCGCTGGCGGTCGCCCACGGTGAGGAACAGGTATTTGCCATCCGGCGAGAACGCGATCTGCGCGCCGGCCTGACCGCCTTTGCCTCGCGGCATCTGGCGCCACAGCACTTCGTATCCGTCCAGCGCAGCCCGCTCCCCGTCCAGTGCCAGTTTGCCGCGACCCAGTGCCAGGCCGCCGCCATACTCACCCGGCTCTACATAGGTGAGATAAACATTGTGGTCTGTTGCGTAATGGGGCGAGAGGAAGACGCCCAGCATGCCGTTCTGCCCCTGGTAATAGCTGGGCGGGATACCACGGACTTCGGTCTTGGCGCCTTGCGGGGTGACGAGCTGCACCCGCCCGACCTTTTCGGTCACCAGCATGCGGCCATCGGGCAGGAACGCGATTCGCCATGGCAGGTCGAAGCTCGCCACCTGCGTCATGTTGAACGGAAGGCCCGGGTCGGTTTTCTGCTCCCCCGCATTGATCTGTGCATGGGCGGCAATTGAAGACAGAGCCAGGAGATAAAACGAGATCACCAACTTCATCATTTGCTTTATCGGTCGCGCCCGAATTGATGGAAACCCGCCGAAAAACATTTTCTCTCGGCGCTCAAGTGTCTTCTATCATCCTTCGTCCGTTTCCAGGCTCAGAAGTTCGCTGACACACCCACAACGATGCCGTCGCGGAATTGTCGCAACAAGCGGCCGCAGCGGTTGGCTGGGTACGTTCCCGCCAGGGTCAATACGAACTGCCCCCGAACGGCGACGGGACCCACGGGCGATTGACGAAGAAGACCGGTCTCGGCGCCAGCACGACGCGCTGAGGCGCGATCGCTACCGGGGCTGGCGCAACATAGGGAAAGATCACCCGGGCGGGAACGAGCCAGGGACCGCGAACGACAGGACGGAAGTAGGGCCTTGCGTAGGGATGGAACGGAGCGCGTACGAAGGCGCGACCGCCATAGAATCCCGGGTTGACCGCGGAGACACTGAACCCGGGGCCGCCAACCGAGACTCCCCACGTCACGTTACCGGCGTGCGCGAGCGGGACAAAGGACGCGGCGGCAAGCATCCCCCCACAGAGCGTGAAAATGGAAACTGTGCGACGATTGATCATGGATTTCATTCGGGCCTCTCTTGTTCATATTCCGTTTTGGGGACGCGTCGGACGCCGGAATGTGCGAGCCCTTTGGCGGCCCTCCTTTGATCAACGCGGCGATCTCTCGCGTCGTTGACGGCGGGACTTCGAGCTCCGCGCGCTTGTTACAAACGGAAACGCTTTAAACTGCGCGTCATGCCGTCCCCTGGGCGAGGCGGTGAGCGTCGGTGGACGGCCCGTGGCGATTGTTGCGCGACCTCACGATGGAGAAACTCTCGATGCTTTTTTTTCGCAATCTCGGGCTGGCCGTATTCGCGCTCGGTGTCGCCGCGCAGGTTCTCGCGACCGACCTGACGATCGGCCTGGCGACCGATGTCACGGCGATCGACCCGCACTATCACAACGTCACGCCCAACAACAACGTCGCCGCGCACCTTTTCGGATTTCTGGTCCAGCGCAACGAGAAATCGCAACTCGAACCGTCGTTGGCCACGGAGTGGAAAACCGTGGACCCGCTGACGTGGGAATTCAAGTTGCGCCGCGGCGTCAAATTTCACGACGGCAGCGATTTCACGGCTGCCGATGTGGTGGCGTCGATAGAGCGCGTTCCGACGGTGCCGAACAGCCCGTCGCCATTTACCGCCTATAGCAAACAGATCAAGGAAATCGTGGTCGTGGATCCCTACACGATCCGTTTCAAGACGGCCACGCCCTACCCGCTGATGCCCTCCGACATGACGCAGGTCGCAATCGTTTCCAAGTCCGCCGCCAAGGCGTCGACCGAGGACTTCAATTCGGGGAAGGCTGCAATCGGCACGGGTCCCTACAAGCTGGTGCGCTATGTTAAAGGCGACCGGATCGAACTCGCGCGTAACGACGCGTGGTGGGGCGGCAAGACACCCTGGGAAAAAGTGACGCTGCGGCTCTTGCCGCAGGATGCGCCGCGTGTGGCGGCGCTCTTGTCCGGTGACGTGCAGGTTATCGAAGGCGTGCCTCCCGCCGACGCCGCCAACCTGCGTCGGGACAAGCGCGTGAACATGTACAGCACGGTCGCCGACCGGCTGATCTACCTGCACATGGACAGCAATCGCGACGTTTCGCCGTTCGTCACCGACAAGGCAGGCAAACCGCTCGAGCGCAATCCCCTCAAGGATGCGCGCGTGCGCCTCGCGATTTCCAAGGCGTTGAATCGTCCCGCGATCGTGGACAAGGTGATGGAAGGCGAAGCCGTGATGTCCGGGAAGCTCGTCCCCGACTTCCTGTTCGGCTCGACCAAGAACCTGAAAGTCGAGCCTTTCGACGCGGCGGGCGCCAAGAAGCTGCTCGCAGAGGCCGGCTATCCGGACGGCTTTGGCCTGACAATTCATGCCCCGAACAACCGCTACGTCAACGACGCGAAGATCGCGCAGACGGTGGCGCAGATGCTTACGCGCATCGGCATCGACACCAAGGTGATCGCCATGCCGTCGGCGACCTATTTCGCGCAGGCGACCGACCTGAAGTTCAGCTTCATGCTGCTGGGATGGAGTACCGGAACGGGTGAGGCCTCCTCCTCGCTCAAGGCATTGCTCATGACGTTCAACAAGGACAAGGGATTCGGCACCGCCAATCGCGGCCGCTATTCCAACACCAAGGTCGATGCGCTCACGGAGGACGCGTTGCAGACGGTCGACGACGTGAAGCGCTCGGCCTACCTTCAGCGCGCGACGGAACTCGCGATCGGCGACACGGGCGTGGTTCCGCTTCATTTCCAGGTCAACCTCTGGGCGACGCGCGACGGCATTACGTATGTTCCGCGCACCGACGAAAACACCCTTGCCTGGAAATTCACCCCCAGGAAATCATGAACGCTTCCGCGCCACGCTGGCCGGCGATTACGACGCCGGCGCAACACTTCATCAACAATCGCTGGCATGCGCCGTATGGCCGCGCGGAACTGCCAATGATCGATCCTTCCGACGGCGCACCGTTCGCCGCCATTGCGCGCGGCAACGCAGCGGATATCGATGCGGCCGTGCGCGCGGCGCAGGCGGCGCGAAGCGGTGCGTGGGGCAAGCTGTCGCCGGCGGAGCGCGGCCGGCTTTTGGGAAAGCTGTCGCGGGCGATCCTCGACCACGCTGAAGAGCTGGCCCTTACCGAGGCACGCGATTGCGGCAAGCCGCTTACCCAGGCGCGCGCCGATGTCGCCGCTTGCGCTCGCTACTTCGAATTCTATGGCGGCGCGTGCGACAAGCTGCACGGTGAGACCATTCCCTACCCCGAGGGCTTCACCGTCCTGACGTGGCGCGAGCCGCACGGCGTCACGGGCCACATCATTCCCTGGAACTATCCGCTGCAGATCTTTGGACGGTCGGCGGGCGGCTCGCTCGCGGCGGGCAACGCGTGCGTGGTGAAACCCGCCGAGGATGCCTGCCTGTCAGTGCTGCGCGTCGCCGAACTCGCGGCCGAGGTCGGTCTGCCGCCCGGCGCATTGAATATCGTCACCGGACTTGGCAGCGAGGCGGGCGCCGCACTCGTGGAACATCCTGGCATTCACCATATTTCATTTACCGGATCGCCTGCGACCGGCACCTGGGTTGCGGCGACCGCCGCGCAACGGCATTGCCCCGTCACGCTGGAGCTCGGCGGAAAGTCGCCGCAGATCGTATTTGCCGACGCCGATCTCGACGCCGCCCTGCCCGCGCTGACCAATGCGATCGTGCAGAATGCCGGCCAAACCTGTTCGGCAGGCAGCCGTCTGCTCATCGAACAATCGCGCTACGAAGAGGTGCTGGCGCGGCTGGGCGTGCGCTTTGCCGCGCTGAAGACCGGTCCCGCGTTGGCCGACCTCGATTGCGGACCACTCATTCGTGGCTCGCAGTTGCAACGCGTACGCGCGTTCCTTGCCGGTGCTGCCGGCGATGGCATCGCTGTCGTCGCGCAGGGAACGATCGTCGCCGATGCGCCATCGGGCGGCTTTTACGCTGCACCCACGCTGCTGCGCGATGTTCCTTTCGACAATCGTCTGGCTTGCGATGAGGTTTTCGGTCCCGTGCTGGCCGCAATGTCATTCGCCGACGAGCCCGATGCGGTCCGCCTGGCCAATGCCACGGACTTCGGTCTCGTCGCAGGCATCTGGACCAGCGACGGCGGACGGCAACTGCGCATGGCGCGGGCCGTCGAGAGCGGCCAGGTGTTCATCAACAACTACGGCGCGGGCGGCGGCGTCGAATTGCCGTTTGGTGGTGTGAAGCATTCCGGTTACGGACGCGAAAAAGGCTTCGAAGCGCTGCATGGCTTCACCACCGTCAAGACTGTCGTACTCAAGCACGGATAAGCCATGCGCCTTGCCAACAAGATTGCCATCGTGACCGGTGCCGGTTCCGGATTCGGACGCGGTATCGCCCAGCGCTTTGCCGCCGAAGGCGCAAAGGTGGTCGTCAACGACCTCAATGCGGAGAACGGCGAGCACACGGTGGAGGATATTGTCGAAAGCGGGGGTCATGCGCTCTTTTGCGGCGGCGACGTGTCCCGGGATGCCGACGTGAAGCATCTGGTGGAATTCGCGCTCAAGGGATTCGGCGGCCTCGATATCGTGGTCAACAACGCGGGCACCACGCACAAGAACCAGCCGATGCTCGACGTATCCGAGGAGCAATTCGACCGCATCTACCAGGTCAACGTAAAGAGCCTGTTCCTTACGGCGCGCCATGCGGTGCCGCATTTCCGCGCGCAGAAGCGTGGCGTGTTCATCACGATCGCCTCCACGGCCGGCGTGCGTCCGCGGCCGGGCCTTACCTGGTACAACGGCAGCAAGGGTGCCGCGATTGTCACCAGTCGATCCATGGCGGCGGAGCTGGCCAAGGACAACATCCGGGTGAATGTCATCAATCCGGTGGCGGGCGAGACGGCGATGCTGGTCGACTTCATGGGCCAGGACACGCCCGAGCGGCGCGCGCAGTTCGTCGCGTCCATTCCGTTGGGTCGACTATCCCAGCCGTCGGATATTGCGACCGCCGCGGTGTTCTTCGCATCCGACGAGGCGTCGTTCGTTACGGGCGCATGCCTGGAAGTCGACGGTGGGCGCTGCGTTTGATGCCCGCCGACGCTGCCCGACGGGTGCAGTGGGTCAGGCTTTGCCGATCAGCGCCGGAAGATTCTTGATGTCGATCGATTGCGCGCGTTGCTGGATCTCTCCGGCATAGCGCGTGCCGAGTTCGTGGGCCTGGGTTATCAGCGGTCCGAAGGCCGCGCGCAACTTGTCCGCGTCGAGCGTCCGGCCCCCCGCGTAATACTGCAGTGCCACCTGTCCCAACGCCCACGTGGACGCGAAGGCCATGCCGGAGCTTGCCGCCTGGTTGCCGATGGAACGACCGATGCCTCCGGCGATGCCGCCCAGCAGTCCGCCCAACAGCTTCCGGCCGAACTGCTCGAGGCACTGCGCGGTCAACCCGACGCCGAGCGTGGCCAGGAAATCCTTGACGCTGCTGCCGTCGAGTTCGTAGCCATACGCCTGGCCGATGCGATAGACGAGCTTCATCTGCAGCGGAATGATCGCCATCGACGCCAGCGATTCCGGCAGCAACTCGAGTGCAGCGTTGGTGACTGCGGCGTTGACGATCTGTTGATTGAGGGCCGCAGAATCCGGCGCCGGGCGACCGGGCGGCGGCGCGGTCGTGTCCGCTACGGGCACCGCGACGATAGCGTTAGCCGATTGAATGTAGTTGAGTACAGTCGGATGAGCCAGTCCAAGCAGGGCCGCGAGTCGCGCAAGAAACGCGTCTTCATCGGGCGACGTCGCGCCGTCCGCCTTCGCAACGCCTACCGCCATTTCATAGGCGAACTGGCGCGCCTGCGGCGTCACGAGCTGGTGGACGATTTGCGCGAGATCCCCTGCACGTAGCGCCAAGTCCTGTTGAAGCGATGCCGCGGTCATGCCCGCGCCGCCCATCCTTGCGGCCAGCTTCTCCATGGCAGCGCGCTCTCGCGGGTCTTCCATTCCATCGGCAAACGCCGCCATGATGGCAATGTTCAGTATCGCAAGCTGTTCCGTTTCGGTCATGGAGCGGTCCGATGGATGCCATCAAGGCGAGGATTCGTCGGCCGCTGCACCCAGTTCCACGCCTCACGCGCGGCGACGCATCCAGGGCGCGACAGTCAAATGGGCTGGGATCCTAGCTCTTGCGAACGATCATTTGCTCGAGTTCGGTCACGATGGGCGTGGCGAACTCCATGCCTTTGCGCTTGACCAGCGCTTGCGCGAAATCGGGCAGCATCTCATGCAGGTCGCGCAGATTTTCAGTTTTCTGCAGTCGCATCATGAGTCCGTAGCCACGAAATCCGAGATGCTGATTGATGGCAGCGCTCAATGCCTTCTGAGACTCAAGAAAGCGCTGCACGTCGTCGGCATTGCGCTCAACCGGACTGGTGCTCTCCTGTTCCTCTGTCGAGCGCGCGCTGAAAAGGCGCGCCACCAGCCCCGCGCGCTCCAGGTCGGCAAACGTCGCGGCATCCGCGTTGAAGGCGCGGCCCCGCGCAACGATTTGCGCCACCGTGTGCTTGCCGTCGACCAGGATCAGGAGCCGACGAGCGTCGATGGCAAGTCCCATGCGTCGCTCGAGGAGTTCCTTGGTGCCAAGTTCCGTCTTGACGTAGATTTCGTCCAGATTCATCGTTTGTGTTGCCGGTAGCCATGGCGCGGCTCATGAAGGCTACTCGCGCCACGCGCATCATACCGCCGCCGGATGGGCGTTGACCATTGGCGCCCGCCTGACGGTTCCTTTGCGCAGGGGCAGACCATCCGTCGGGGCGGGGCCACGGCAGCCTTGGCAGCCCGGCTTTGTGAAATAATCGGTAATCGCCGACGGAGGGCTCCACCGCCGGCCACCCCAGGGCCATTACGCAGGTATTGCCTTCATGCTCGACCAGCAGGTTCATGCGCAGTTTGCGGCAATCCTGCCGCCAGCGGCGCTGCTGACGACGGCAGAGGACACGCGACCCTACGAGTGCGACGGGCTCACGCTGTTCCGGCAGCAGCCCGCGGCCGTGCTCCTGCCGGAGAACGAGGCGCAGGTCGTCGCCATCCTGAAGGCGTGTTTCGATGCGCGTGTTCCCGTGGTGGCGCGCGGCGCGGGCACCAGTTTGTCCGGCGGCGCACTCCCCGATGAGAACGGGGTGGTCCTTTCGCTGGCAAAATTCCGTCGAATCCTGGCCATCGACCCGCTGACGCGCACCGCGACCGTGCAGCCTGGCGTGCGCAATATCTCCATTTCCGAAGCTGCCGCCGCCTACGGCCTTTACTATGCGCCGGATCCATCGTCGCAGATCGCATGCTCGATCGGCGGCAATGTCGCGGAGAACGCGGGCGGTGTGCACTGCCTCAAATACGGGCTCACCGTGCACAACCTGCGCCGTGTCCGCGGCGTGTTGATCACCGGCGAAGTCGTCGAATTCGGCGGCGAAGCGCTGGACAGCGCCGGCTACGACCTACTTGCGCTGGTCACCGGTAGCGAGGGGCTGCTCGCGGTGATCACCGAAGTCACCGTCAAGCTTTGTCCCAAGCCGCAGCTGGCGCAGGTCGCGCTGGCGGCATTTGCGGACGTGGAACAGGCCGGTGCCGCTGTCGGGGCGATCATCGGCGCCGGCATCATTCCCGCTGGCCTCGAAATGATGGATCAGCCGGCGACGCGTGCGGTCGAGCAGTTCGTGCACGCCGACTATCCGCTCGATGCGGCGGCAGTACTGCTGGTCGAGTCCGACGGTGCGCACGAGGAGGTGGCCGCGGAGATGAGCGAAATCCGGCGCCTGCTCACGGAATCCGGTGCCACGCAGATTCGTGTGTCGAAGGACGAGAAGGAGCGGCTGTTGCTCTGGTCGGGACGCAAGGCGGCGTTTCCGGCCGTCGGGCGCATTTCGCCTGATTACTATTGCATCGATGGCACGATTCCCCGCGCGGCACTCCCTCGAGTGCTGCGTGACATCGCCGCGTGGTCGGAGGAATTCGGGCTCACCTGCGCCAACGTGTTCCATGCCGGCGACGGCAACCTGCATCCGCTCATCCTCTTCGACGCCAACAAGCCGGGTGAGTCCGAAAAGACCATCGCATTCGGCGATCGCATCCTGAACTTGTGCATCGAGATGGGCGGTACGATCACCGGAGAGCACGGCGTCGGCGTCGAGAAATTGTCGTCCATGTGCATCCAGTTCGCGCCGGCGGAGCTCGAACGCTTCCATGCGATCAAGCATGCCTTCGATGCCGAAGGCCTTCTCAATCCGGGCAAGGCGGTGCCAACGCTGGCGCGCTGCGGCGAATTCGGCCGCAAGCACGTGCACGGCGGACAGGTCCCGCATCCCGACATTCCGCGTTTCTGACGCGCCAGAGCAGCCACGTATGCGACCGCCACAATGAGTCGAGGCCAAAGATGAATGCACCCACCGATTTGCGCGCACGCCCGAGTGCGGCCGATGTTGCCGGCATCGTCGGCCGCCTGACCGCGGATTTCGCCGAGCGCGCGGTCACGAGCACTGCCATCCGCGAGCAGCACGGCCACGGCGAAGGACTGGCCGATATGGCGCTTCCCGACGTTGTCGTCTTCCCGCACACCAACGAAGAAGTGGCCGCGATCGTGCGCCTGTGTCATGCCGCGCGCATCCCGGTGATCGCGTTCGGCATCGGCACATCGCTGGAAGGCCATGTGGCGGCCCTGTACGGCGGCGTATGCATCGACCTGTCGCAGATGAACCGCATGCTCGAAGTCAATGCGCAGGATCTCGACTGTCGGGTGCAGGCGGGCGTGACCCGTGAGCAGGTCAATGCGGAACTCAAAGGCACCGGCCTGTTCTTTCCGATTGACCCGGGCGCCAACGCGACCATCGGCGGCATGGCGTCCACGCGTGCGTCCGGCACCAACGCCGTCCGCTATGGAACGATGCGGGAGAACGTCCTTGGGTTGACGGTGATCACGCCGGACGGGCGCATCATCCGCACCGGTGGCCGCGCTCGCAAATCCAGCGCAGGCTACGACCTGACCCGGCTGTTCGTCGGCGCCGAGGGCACGCTGGGTATCGTCACCGAGATCCAGCTGCGCCTTTACGGAATCCCCGAGGCCATATCCGCGGCCGTCTGCCAATTTCCCGATCTGAAGTCCGCGGTCGATACGGTGATCGTTGCGATGCAGGTCGGCATTCCCGTCGCGCGCATCGAGCTCCTGGACGAAGTGCAGATGGACGTGTGCATACGCTATTCCAAACTCGAGGGATTCAAGGCCGCGCCGACGCTGTTCTTCGAATTCCACGGATCGGAAGCGGGAGTGCAGGAGCAGGCCGAGATGATGCAGTCGATCACCGCGGAGCACGGTGGCAGCGCGTTCGAGTGGGCCACCCGCGCCGAGGACCGCAATCGCCTGTGGAAGGCGCGCCATTCTGCCTATTACGCGTCGAAAGCGTGCTATCCCGGCAAGGAAGCGTTCGCCACCGACGCGTGCGTGCCGATCTCCAGGCTTGCGGACTGCGTGCTGGAAGCCAAGGTCGACGCGGATGCCACAGGACTGATTGCGCCCATCGTCGGGCATGTCGGCGACGGCAATTTCCACCTGACGATATTGTTCGACGCCAATGCGCCGGGGGAACGCGCGAAGGCGGAGGACTTGGCCAAGCGGGTGAGCATGCGCGCCATCGCGATGGGTGGCACCTGCACCGGAGAGCACGGCGTCGGCTTCCACAAGCTGGAAGCGCTGGTCGTAGAGCACGGCGAGGCGGTCGAGCTCATGCAGACGATCAAGCGCGCGCTGGATCCGCGGAACATCATGAATCCCGGCAAGACGGTTCCTCCCTGAGATGAAACCGGAAGCGGTCGCCGTCAATTCGGCGCGGCAGCCTTCCGATACTGACATGTACACACTCTACATAGGCAACAGGAACTATTCGTCGTGGTCGTTGCGCGGCTGGCTCGCTGCCCGATTGTCCGGCGCGCCATTTCGCGAAGTCGTCATCCAGTTGCGGGGAACGTACAACCCGGACAACCGCGCATTCTCGCCGACGGCGCTCGTCCCCTCGCTCCATGATGGGGCAATCCACGTGTGGGATTCGCTTGCGATCGGTGAATACCTTGCCGAACGGCATCCGGGAATGTGGCCGACCGATGCCGCAGCGCGCGCGTGGGCGAGGTCGATCGCCGCTGAAATGCACTCGGGCTTCAGCGCGCTGCGCAACGACATGACGATGTGCATACGCGAGCGCCTGGACGTGCGTCCCTGGTCTGACGCCGTCGTCGCAAATATCGCGCGCGTGGAGGAAATCTGGGCGGAATCGCGGCAACGCTTTGGCGGCGGGGACGCTTACCTGTGCGGAAAATTTTCGCTGGCGGACGTGTTCTATGCGCCGGTTGCATTTCGCTTCCAGACCTACGACGTGCAGCCTGCCGGTGTCGCCGGCGCGTATCTGCACGCGTTGCTGGCCCATCCCTTTCTGCGTGAATGGGAAGCGGCAGCGCTGGCGGAAAAGGAAGTCATCGAGGCCGACGAGCCGCGCATTCTCTATCGCGACAAGATTGCCGCGGCGGGCCCGCGTTGAGCGCATCGATCGACCCCGCGCTCGAAGCGTTGCAGGCCCGAATCCGCAAGGCGGCGGACGAAGGAACGCCGCTGCGCATCCGCGGTGGCGGCACGAAGGACTTCCTCGGGGGGCTGCCGCTGGGCGCAATCCTGGAAACCCAGGTTTACGCGGGAATTGTCGAATACCATCCCACGGAACTCGTGATCACCGCACGCGCCGGCACGTCACTTGCGGCGATTGAAAGCGCGATGCGTGCCCGGGGCCAGATGCTGGCATTCGAGCCGCCGCATTTCAGCGAAGGTTCGACGCTCGGCGGTGCGATCGCCAGTGGCTTGTCCGGCCCCCGGCGCCCCTACGCGGGCGCGGTGAGGGATCTCGTGCTTGGCATGCGCGTCCTCGACGGTACGGGGCAGGATTTGTCCTTTGGCGGGCGCGTAATGAAGAACGTCGCGGGATTCGACGTTGCACGGCTGATGACGGGTGCCATGGGCACGCTTGGTGTCATCACGGAGGTTTCGCTCAAATGCCTGCCGTTGCCGAAGGCCGAGGTCACGCTGGGCTTCGAGTGCTCCGCGGACGAGGCGATCCGCATGGTCAACGAATGGGGCGCGCAACCGCTGCCGCTTTCCGCCACCTGTTTCCACCATGGCCGCTTGCGGGTTCGACTGTCCGGCGCGCAACCTTCGGTGGCGGCCGCGGCCGCCAGACTCGGCGGCGAGCGCGTACCAAATGCGGAACCGTACTGGGTCGGCTTGCGCGATCATTCCCATATGTTCTTTGCCGGCGCGCGCGCCGCCGATGTGGCGCTGTGGCGGCTTGCGGTCAAGTCGACCGCGCCCTACACCGACTTGGGCGGAGAGCAGTTGCTGGAGTGGGGTGGCGGACTGCGCTGGCTGGCTGCGGGCGATCGCACGGATATCCAGCGGGTCCGCCTCTGGGCCGCGGCGAATGGCGGCCACGCAACGCTGTTCCGGGCGACGGACAAGAGCGTCGGCGTGTTCCACCCGCTCACGGCCACGCTGCAAGCGCTGCATCAAGCGCCTGAAGACGGCCTTCGATCCGCAGGGCATCCTCAATCGCGGCCGTCTCTACCCGGAATTCTGATCGGCATCGATGCAAACCAACCTTTCGCCTGAGTTCCGCGACACGACCGAGGGACGCGAAGCCGACGCCATACTGCGGTCTTGTGTGCATTGCGGATTTTGCACGGCAACTTGTCCCACCTACCAGCTGCTCGGTGACGAACTCGACGGGCCTCGCGGCCGGATCTACCTCATCAAGCAGGTCCTCGAAGGTAGCGAAGTCACGCAAAGCACGCAGGTCCACCTGGATCGCTGCCTCACATGCCGCCATTGCGAGACGACATGTCCGTCGGGCGTGCAATACGGGCGGCTGCTTGATATCGGCCGCGCGATCGTGGAGCGCAAAGTCGGGCGTGCGCCGGTCGAGGCCGCGCAGCGGTGGGGATTGCGCCGTGCGCTTCTGTCGAAATCCGTGTTCGCCGCGGCGATGGCGTCGGCGCGAATGGTCAAGGGGCTCCTGCCGCGTGAGCTGGGTGACCGGATTCCGGCGGCGCAGCTCGCGGGGAGTTGGCCGGCGCCTCGGCACGACCGGAAGATGCTGGTACTGGAAGGCTGCGTTCAGCCGGCGCTCAAACCCAACATCGATGCCGCAACGGCGCGCGTATTCGACCGCATCGGCATATCGGCCATCCGCGCAGGAGGCGGCGGCTGTTGCGGTGCGCTGTCCCACCACTTGAGCGCAGACGACGACGCGCGCAGCGCGGTTCGCCGCAACATCGACGCGTGGTGGCCGCACGTCGAGCAAGGTGTCGAGGCAATCGTTGTGACTGCGACGGGGTGCGGCGTGATGGTCAAGGACTACGGCCATTTCATGGCGCACGAGCCGACCTACGCCGCCAAGGCGGCGCGGATCGGCCAACTGGCGCGTGATCCTATCGAGGTCGTCACGATGGAGTGGCGGAAGATCGCGCCGCTCGTGGCAATGGACCAGGGCCCGCAGCGCGTGGCGTTCCATCCCCCGTGCACGCTCACGCACGGAATGAAGATCAAAGGCCAGGTGGAGGAAATCCTGCAGGCGCTCGGACACTCGCTGCTGCCAGTGGTGGACCCCTACACGTGTTGCGGCTCCGCGGGCGCGTATTCGGTGCTGCAGCCGAAAATTGCAAACGAGCTCAAAGCCAACAAACTGAAGTCGCTCGAGGCCTCCCGGCCGAACGTGATCGCGACGGCCAACATCGGCTGCATGACACACCTCGAGTCGGGGACGCGCACACCTGTCCGGCACTGGATCGAGCTGCTGGACAACCGCATGATGAATCCCGCGCGGACCGTTTTGGGCAAGCCATCCCACGCGTCGTGATGCGCGCCGCCGCGAAGCAAGAGCCTGGCCGGCTGCGTGGCGATTACCGTCACTTCCTGGCCATCCCGACGCGCTGGATGGACAACGATACGTACGGTCACGTGAACAACGTCACCTATTACTCCTATTTTGATACCGTCGTGAACGAACATCTCGTTAGCGCCGGCGGCCTCGATATTCGCCAGGCGCCGGAGATCGGCCTGGTCGTCGAGACATCTTGCCGCTTTTTCAAGCCACTGTCTTTTCCGGAGACCATCGACGCGGGGTTGCGCGTCGCCCGCATCGGCAACTCTTCGGTCAGCTACGAGATCGCGCTGTTCCGGAACGGCGACGACACTGCGGCGGCGACAGGACGTTTCGTTCACGTCTGGGTCGAGCGTTCCACGCAGCGGCCGACCGCCGTACCGGCGCGCGTTCGCGCGGCGCTGCAGCCATTGATCCTGCCGTCCTGACCATGCCGCCTTCGCTTCACTGCGCGCCGATGGCTGCAACGACACGTGCCGATGCCCTGGCGCTGCTGGGCGCCTTTCTCTTCGCCGACGAGCACTATCGCGCATCTGCCGCGGTTTATGGTGATGGCGGCAGACCCGCGCTGGAAAAGGCGCTCGACCTGTTTCTTGCGCGTCCGGACCTGGGGTTCGTCTGGCTGGCACGCGTCGAAGAATCGGGCGCATTCTTGACCGTCGGCGCCTGCGTTGTCTGCCACGCAATCTCCACGTCACGCGGATCGCTGGTGGCGAAGCTCGACGACGTTTCCATCCATGAGGAGTGGCGAGGGCGCGGGATAGGCGCGGGCATGCTGGACGCACTGATCGTGCAATTGCGCGCACAGGGCGTTTCCCGCATCGATTGCGGATGCCACCGCGACAACGCCGGCGCATGGCGTTTCTATGAGCGGATGGGATTTCTGCCACTGGACGAGGAGCGCATCGCGCGATTGATATGATCGTTACCCGACCAGGCAATTCCTCCATTTTGCTACCGACCTCCACGACGAAGGCGTCATGAACGACTGCGGCGCAACTGCCGCACGGCTGTGGGCGCTCGTGCCCGCGGCGGGTGGAGGTTCGCGCTTCGGCGGGACCGAACCCAAGCAATATGCCACGCTGGCGGGTCGCCCGCTTTTGGCATGCACACTCGATCGCCTGCGCAGCGGACTGAAACTGGACGGCATCGCCGTGGTGATCGCGCCGGACGATTTGCATTTCGACCAGCGCATCGGCGCCCGCGCAGGTGTGACCGTATTGCGTTGCGGTGGGGCCACGCGCGGCGAAACGGTCCACAACGGATTGATGGCGCTGGCCGCGGCCTGCCGTGACGACGACTGGATCCTGGTGCATGATGCGGCCCGGCCCTGCGTGCCGCGCGATGCGCTGGTGCGACTGGTCGAGGCAGTTGCGCAAGATCCCGTCGGCGGTCTGCTTGCGGTGCCGGTCGCCGACACGCTGAAGCGCGGAAACGGCAATGCAGACGCACCCGGCGTGCTCCGAACCGAGGATCGTGCGCAACTCTGGCAGGCGCAGACACCGCAAATGTTTCGCTATGGCGTGTTGCGCCGCGCGTTTTCGCAGGCGGGCGCCGGCGAGTGCACGGACGAAGCGCAGGCGGTGGAAGCGCTGGGATTCGCGCCGCGGCTGATCCGCGGTAGCGGCGCCAACCTCAAGATCACGTTTGCCGATGATCTTCAGCTGGCCGCTGCGATACTCGCGGCCCAGACAACCGACGGGAGCACGCAATGACGATGCGAATCGGCAATGGCTTTGATGTCCACGCTCTGGTGGCAGGGCGGCCGCTCATCCTCGGCGGTGTCGCGATCCCCCATGACCGCGGACTTGCGGGCCATTCCGATGCGGATGTGCTGCTGCACGCAATCGCCGACGCGATACTCGGGGCACTGGCGCTGGGTGATATCGGCAGGCACTTTCCGGATACCGATCCGCAATGGAGAGGGGCGGACAGCCGCGTGCTGTTGCGGCACGTGTTCGCGCTTGCGTTCGACGCAGGTTGGGAAATTGGCAATCTGGACGCCACGGTGATCGCGCAAGCGCCGCGAATCGCGCCGCATGTCGCCGCGATCCGCGCAAATCTTGCGGGCGATCTCGATTGCGACGAGTCGCGCATTTCGGTCAAGGCCACCACGACCGAGCATCTGGGTTTTGCCGGCCGGGAGGAGGGCATCGCAGCGCAAGCGTGCGTGCTCCTGCAATTGCGCGACCGCAACGCCGGCCCCTAGCGACGGTCGCCTGGGGAACGCCGATCAGGCAGGAATGGGCAACGACACGCGCGCGACGGTGCCTCCGCCATCGCGTGGCGACAGGTCGAACGTTCCGCCGTGGATTCGGGCGATGCGATCAACGATCGCGAGGCCCAGCCCCGCGCCCGCAACGCCGTCTTCACGTGCCCGCGCAAATGATGCACGGGTGAACGGCTGCTTGAGCCGCTCGACCTGTTCGGGCGGGATGCCCGGGCCACGATCCGCGACATCCAGCCAGACGTCGCTTCCGGAGCGCGACGTAGTGACTTCCACCGGCGGCGCGCCGTACGCGAGCGCGTTGTCGATGAGGTTCGCGACGAGCCGGGAGATGGCAGTGGGCTTGAGCGGCAACGGCGGAATGTCGCCGGCAACGAAGTTCAGGGCGCGTCCGGCCTGCCGATAACGCTCGGTACATGCGGCGACGATGGCATTGAGGTCCGCAGGTTCGAGCGCCGTGGACGCGTCATCGCGGGCAAAATCGAGAAACTGGCCGATGATTCGGTCCATCTCTTCGATGTCGGCGACCATGCCCGCGCGCGTGGCCTCGTCGCGCGTCCCCATTTCGACGCCGAGCCGCATGCGCGCCAGTGGCGTGCGCAGGTCGTGCGAAACGCCGGCGAGGAGGACGGCGCGATCCCGTTCGATCTGGCGCAGGCTGCCCATCATCGCGTTGAATCCACGGTTGACCGCGGCAATTTCCGAAGGGCCCGACTCCGGCAGCGGCGGCGGCGTTTCTCCGCGTCCCACGCGCTCGACGGCACTGGTCAGTTCACGCAGAGGACGGGCAAGGAAACGCGCAAACACATAGGCGGCCACCAGCAGCAACGCGAGCACCACGAGCGTCCAGGTCAGCGCCCGCGACGGAATGTCGTCGGCCTGTGGCCGCTCCGGCATTGGAAACCCTACCCAATAGCCTTCGCCGCCCGCCTGCACCTTGACGACAAGCAGATTGAGGCGGGGCGCCATCCGAACTTCCGTTTCCGGCCCGAGTTTGGCGCGCAGCCGCTCCTCGAGATCTCCGAACATCGGGCCGAGAACGGGCTGGCCGATATTCGGCCGCTCATGCTCCGGTACGATGCGGACCTGGTATTCGCGATTCAGGCGTTGCATCGTTTCCCGGCGGTTCGGCCCGTCCGCGCTCTCCAGCGCGGCGCGCAATGCCTGCAACTGCACCAGCTTGGTGTCGCTGAATTGCCGGACGAGGAGTTCGGCACGGTCGTGCCGGAACATGAGGATGCTGGTCAGCGCCGCCAGTGCGACGACGGTGATCAGAAGCATGACCAGGCGTCCGAACAGCGAACGCGGAAGCAGCGTCACTGCGGACTTTCCGAGTTGCCGCCATCCATCCCGCTCGCCTGTCCCTCGTCGACAGGGGTCGCCAGGTCGGGCACGTAGACGTATCCAAACCCCCAGACTGTCTGGATGAATCGCGGATTCGCGGGATCCGGCTCGATCAGCTTGCGCAGGCGCGAGACCTGCACGTCGATGGCGCGATCGAACACCTCGTGATCGCGGCCGCGCGCAAGCATCATCAGTTTCTCGCGGGCCAGCGGCTGCCGCGGATGCTGCGCGAAAACCTTGAGCAACGAGAATTCTCCCGTGGTCAGCGCAACGCTCTTGCCGTCGCGTAGCAGCGCGCGCGCCGACAGGTCTAGCGCATAGGGGCCGAACGGTACTGTACCTTCGATGCCTGGCGCCCCGGGAGCGATGCGGTCGATCTGGCGACGCAGCACCGCGTGAATGCGCGCAACGAGTTCGCGCGGATTGAATGGCTTCGGAAGATAGTCGTCGGCGCCCATTTCGAGCCCCACGATACGGTCGACTTCCTCGCCCTTGGCCGTAAGCATGATGATCGGGACCGTTTCGCCGGCGCCGCGCAGGCGCCGGCAAACCGACAGCCCGTCTTCGCCGGGAAGCATGAGGTCCAGTACCACCAGGTGCGGTGGATCGCGTTGCAGCTTCTTGTCCAGATCGCGCGCATCGGCAAGGGCCGAAACGTGAAACCCCTGCTCGCCCAGATAACGGGTGAGCAGATCGCGCAGTCGGACGTCGTCGTCGACGACAAGAATTTTTGGTGGGGCAGTCTTGGTTACCATGGCTGACATTAGAACGGGTGGGCGCGCTGTGGGACGCAGCCGTATCGTAAGTAATTGTAACGTCGGCAGGGCGCGCGAAACGTTCGGTTGCAATAGGTCCTTAACGGCGGGAACCGCAGGAGCAGAATGCCGTTCGAAGCATCGCAACGGACGCAAACCCAGTGACTATGGGTGCTCTCCAGTTGGAGGGCCGGCACCTTGCAAACCCGACAGGAAAACTTGAAAGAGGAATGAACATGAACCTTCGCAAATCGAATCTCGCCGCGCTCATCGCTGCAACCGTGCTCGGACTTACCGGAATCGCCGCCGTTGCACAGCCGGCGGGCGGCCACGGCCACCCGCACGGAGCCCCCGGCGGAATGGAAATCGAGCACGTTTTGTTCGGCGTCAAGAGTCAGCTGAACCTGAATACGTCGCAGCAGTTGTCCTGGGACAGCGCGGTTGCGCAGACGAAGGCGGCGCACGATGCAGGTCGCGCCAATGGACAAAAGATCCACGACGCAATGACCGCCGAACTGGCCAAGCCTGAGCCGGACCTTGCTGCCGTAGCTGCGGTCGCCGACGGCGTGCATGCATCCAATCAAGCGCTGCGCCAGAGCGTGCGCAATCAGTGGCTCCAGGTCTACGCGACGTTTTCGCCGGAACAGAAGGCGGTGGTGCGCGATGCGTTGACGAAGCAGATGGCGCGGATGGAGGCTTTCGGCGCCAAGATGCGCGAGCACATGCAGCGCGGCAGCTGAACAACTTCGCACCGCTGCTTTGCAGGCGGAGATGTGCGGCTGAAAAGATGGTGTTGGACAGGGCGCGCGCAAGCGCGCCCTTTTTTGTCGATGCAATTGCCAACGTCGTAAGAAAGCCAAAATACGATAATTAAAACAATGACATAAATTTTCCTATTCCGGGTCTATGACGATGGCATTGCTGATGATATGCTGTTGTCATGGGCGCACACGCCCCGCCGCAAAGGAATGGGACCATGCGGTTCGCTGCAGTCGACGTGTCTCATCACACCGCCGAGCGCACTGCCGGGCGTTCAGTCAGGTATCCGGCGGCCACGGCGTCCGGACATCCATACCCATGCACGATTCGTCCTGCCGCGCCGGAATGGCGCGGGTCGGCGAACGCGCGATCGAATCTTCGTGTGGGGTCCGTGCTGGTGCGCTGCGCGCTGTCGTTTTTTCTTTGGTTGCTGCTGGTTCAACTGGTCGGCGCGCAGGCGTTGAGTCCGGTGTACAGGTTCTTCAACCAGCAGACCGGCACCCACTTCTATACGATCGTCGCCGCCGAGCGCGACCAGGTCATCGCAGGAAGTCCACAGTTCGTCTATGAGGGCCCGGCGTTCGCAGCCTATGCGCAACCCGCGCCCGGCGCGCAGCCTGTCTTCCGGTTCTACAACGCCACGACCCGCGCGCACTTCTATACCAACAAGACATCCGACCGCGACTACGTGCTTGCGACGTGGCCTCAGTTTGCCTTTGAAGGCACGGCCTACTATGCGATGCCTTCCGCGGGCAGCGACGGACGGACCGAGTTGTTCCGCTTCTTCAACACGACAACCGGGACGCATTTCTACACCAACAAGACTTCCGAGCGCGACTACGTCCTCGCGACGTGGCCGCAGTTCAAGTATGAGGGCGTCGCCTTTTACGTCTATGGCGCCGATGGGCTGACGGTGCCGCCGGTGGTGGTGGCGTCCTCGGATGGTTTCCGCTTCCTCCAGCAGACATCGTTTGGCCCGACGTCGGCGACCATGGCCCACATCACGGCTGTCGGCGTATCCACCTATCTCGAGGAGCAGTTCGGCCAGGCGATAAGCGGCTATCCGGATATTTCGTACAACTACCTTTCCCTGGACGAATCGGACGCGTGTTCGTTCAGCGCGCCGCGCGAGGGAGCTGCCTACGCCTGCGCAATCAACCAGCTGACGCTGTTCAAGATGCGCAACCAGTTCTTCAACAACGCGCTCACCCAGCCGGACCAGCTGCGCCAACGGGTTGCGTGGTCGCTGTCGCAGTTTTTCGTGGTCTCCGCGATGAAGGATCCGGACATGGAAGCGGGCTACGTCATGGCGCGTTACCACCAGATCCTTTTTGCCGAGGCGTTCGGCAACTTCGAGACGTTGATGCTGAAGGTGACGCTGTCGCCGCAAATGGGTCATTACCTGGACATGGTGGACAACGCGAAGGCCGATCCCGCGGCCGGCACCGAGCCGAACCAGAATTTCGCACGCGAAATGATGCAGCTGTTTTCGATCGGTGTGAACGAACTCAACGTCGACGGCACGCCGCTCCTCGACACGGCCGGCCAGCCGGTTCCGAGCTACGGCCAGCCGGAGATCAAGGCATTCGCGCGCGTGTTCACGGGCTGGACCTATCCGCCTTACGACGCGCCGCAAGCCGCCGGTCCCGACGACCGGCGCTATTTCGCAAAACCCATGGTGCCGGTGGCGACCGACCACGACACCGGCGCGAAGATCCTTCTCAAAGGCACGACGCTTCCCGCCGGGCAGACGGCCGACGCCGACGTCCGCGCAGCCGTCCACAACGTCTTCATGCACCCGAATGTCGGCCCGTACTTCGCCAAGCATCTCATTCGACAGCTGGTCACCGGCAATCCGTCGCCTGCGTACGTGGGACGCGTCGCTGCTGCGTTCAACAACAACGGTGGAGGTGTTCGCGGCGACATGAAAGCGGTGCTGCGCGCGGTCCTGCTCGACCCCGAGGCGCGCGGTGACGCCAAGACCGACGCCGGCTACGGCATGCTGAAGGAGCCGGTGCTGTACATCACGGCGCTGTTACGCCAGCTCGGCGCGAAGAGCGACGGCGCGGGCCTGGATCAACCTGCCAAGGCCATGGGCCAGGACGTCTTCTATTCCCCGACAGTGTTCAACTATTACCCCGCCGAATACAGGATTCCGGGTACCTCCCTCGTCGCGCCCCAGTTCGGAATTCACAACACCAACACTGTGCTGCACCGGATGAATTTCGCGTACGAAATGATCTACGAAGGCGGCTACGGACCCGACAGCGATGTACCGAATGCCATCGGAACCGAGATCGACCTGCGGCCCTTTGCCGGCGTCGCCGCCGATCCCGCACGGCTCGTCGCCATGGTCAACGATCGACTTTTCGGGGGCGGCATGCCGCTCGGCATCAAGGCGGAAATCATGAGTGCCGTGAATGCGCTGCCGGCGGACGATCCTGATGAGCGCGCGCGCGCTGCCGTGTTCCTCGCCGCATCGTCGTTCCAATTCCAGGTTGCGAAATGAGCCAGGTTTCAAAATGAGCCAGGTTGCAAAATGAGCGCCAAGGCAAACGGAGATTTCGACCGCCGCCGCTTCTTGCGCGCGGGTTGCGCATTCTCCGCGAGTGCGCTGTTTCCCGCGCTTGCGGCGTGGACACCGGCGGCTACTGCGCAAGCGGCGGACTATCGCGCGCTCGTGTGTGTATTCCTCTATGGCGGCAACGACAGCAACAACATGGTCGTTCCCTACGACGACTATGGCAGCTATGCTGCGGGCCGCAGCGGTTCGACGGGCGCAGCCATCGGTCGCGACGAACTCGCCATGATCGCGCCCACGGGGCTTCCGAGATACGGATTGCATCCGAATCTCGGCACGCTGGCGCCGCTGTTCGGACAGGGCAAGCTGGCAGTGGTCGCGAACGTCGGCGCATTGACGGCGCCCCTCACGCGCGCCCAGTACATGGCCGGCGCTCCGCACCCGCGCAATCTCTTTTCGCATAGTGACCAGCAGTCGACCTGGCAGGGTCTCGTCCCCGGACAGGCGACACCGAGCGGCTGGGGCGGGCGCATCGTCGACGTTACCGGTGCGGGCAATGCCGCGTTGGCGATACCCGGCATGGTCTCGCTGTCCGGCGACGCCGTCTATACGATCGGCGCCACCTCGCTGCCGGTCGCGCTTTCGCAAAATGGTGCGCTGGGCCTCGCCGGTGATCGCTACAGCGACGCGGGCCGCGTTCGCTATGCCGCGATGAGCCGGATCCTGGCCGTCGATCGTGAAAACCAGCTGCAGGCGAAGGCCGCAGACGTGATGGCGCTTGCAGTGAAAAGCAGCGAGGCGTTGGCGGATGCGCTCAATGCGGCATACAGCGCAATCGATTCGGCATTCCAGGGCGCCAACGGCGGCATGGCCGACCAGCTCTATCAGTGCGCGAAACTGGTCGCGGCGCGCTCGCAACTTGGCGTGACCCGCCACGGCTTCTTCACGTCGATGGGAGGCTTTGACACGCACAACGCGCAGCGCGGGGAGCAGGCGTCGCGCTTCAACGAACTGGGTCCGGCGCTGGCCGCATTTCAGAAGGCGATGGAGGCGCTGGGTGTTGCGGACAAGGTGACGACGTTCACGCTCTCGGACTTCAGCCGCACGTTCCGCGTCAATGCCAACGCTGGCACTGACCATGCGTGGGGCAGCCATCAGCTCGTACTGGGCGGCGGCGTGCGCGGTGGTGCGTTCTACGGCCGCTATCCCAATCTCGCCATGGGCGGACCCGACGACGCGGGCGACGACGGCCAGTGGATTCCCACGACGGCCATCGAGCAGTACGGCGCCACGCTCGCCAAATGGTTCGGCGTCCCCATAGCAGCTCTGCCTCAGGTGTTTCCGAATCTAGGCGCATTCACTGGGGCGGACTTGGGGTTTCTCGCCTGAAGGTCGGGCTCGCGACGTCGCCGGTCTTCATTCCCACGGCATAAAAGCCGCGTGTTTGGACTGCATTGGCCGACAGGGTCAAAAAGCGGTTGGAACGCTACCCACGAACTCGACGGATTTCTGGGTTTCCTCCAGCTTGTCGGCAATTCTGACGTCATTAAGATGCGTAGTATACAACATAACATTGTCATATAGATTCTATTAAACTATTTAAAATTATAGATGTACATGATTTTCTTGACATGGCAGGCGCATAAAACAGTAGGCAAAATTGCCGTTTGTCGCCAAATCAAAAAAAGACTTGATATACGTAACTTGACCATGAATAATCCGGGCACAGGGGAGCGTTCCGAAGTGCATACCGTCGCATGTCACGGCGCGTGTGATTCCAACGAGCGAGCCAACCACGACATCCGTCGTCCAAAAGCCGGAGGCTGGTGATGCAGGGCGAATCAAGCAATTCCAAGAATGTGGCGTCGCGCACCCGCGGCTGGCTCAATCGAGCGCTGGTGGTCATGGCGATGAGCCTGGGCCTCGTCGCTGGTCTCGCGGCGCAGGACGCGAATGCCGAACAGGCGGCTCCGGTATTCCGGTTCTACAACACTGGGACCGGCACGCACTTCTACACGATCGAAACGGCGGAACGTGACAACATCATCCGTCTCTATCCGTCGTTCGCGTATGAAGGCGTCGCGTTCTATGCGTTCAAGACGCAGGTAACCGGCAGCCAGCCGGTTTTCCGCTTCTACAACCGGTCGACGAACACCCATTTCTACACGATCTCGCAGTCCGACAAGGACTACGTGTTGCAGCATTTTCCGGTCTTCAACTATGAGGGGGCCGCCTACTACGCCATGCCCACCTCCGCTTCCGGCAGTGAGGATCTCTATCGGTTCTACAACCGGATGACGGGCGCGCATTTCTACACGACGAGTGCGAATGACCGTGACTACGTCAAGGCCACGTGGCCCTGGTTCGCGTTCGAAGGCGTCGCGTTCCAGGTCTTTGCCGACCCGATCGACATCGCTGCCGGTGGTGGTGGCGGCGGGCTGACTGCAACGACGACCGTGCTGGTGAGCTCGGCCAATCCGGCCCCGGCCGGCGCGACGGTGATGTTCATCGCCACCGTAAACGGCAACGCCCCCTCGGGCAGCGTGAACTTCACCGACAATGGCGCTGCGATCGCAGGTTGCACGTCGATCGCGCTCGCGGTGAGTGGCAATGCCGGTTCGGCCGTTTGCGCCACGGCGGCACTCCCCGCAGGCAGCCACAGTATCGTCGCCTCCTACGGCGGTAACGCCACGAACGCGACCTCGCTCGGCACGTTGACCCAAACGATCACCGGTGGCGGTGGCGGCGCAGTGGTTACAACAACCGGGCTCACCAGCTCGACCAATCCGGCCAACGCCGGAAGCCCGGTGACGTTCACCGCCACAGTGAGCGGCAGCGCGCCTACAGGCACGGTGACGTTCACCGATGGCGGCGCCGCCATGGGATGCAACGCGGTTGCCGTGACGAGCGGAACCGCGACCTGCTCGACTTCGGCGCTTACGGTCGGCACCCACAACATCACGGCGAGCTACTCCGGCGACGCGGGAAACATGGCGTCGAGTGGCACGTTGGCGGAGGTAATCAACAGCGGCGGCGGCGGCGGTCCCGGATCCACCACGACCGCGCTGGCGAGCTCGATGAATCCTCAATCCGTCGGCGTCGCGGTCGTGTTCACTGCGACCGTCAACGGCACGGCCCCTACCGGAAGCGTGGGCTTCACCGCGAACGGCACCGCGTTGAGCAATTGCGCCGTGGTCAACTTTGCGCCCGGGACCGGCAATTCGCGCATCGCCCAGTGCAGCACGTCCTCGCTCGCGGTAGGGACAGCGTCGATCGTCGCGAAATACTCCGGCGACACCAACAATGCGGCGTCGACCAGTGCGACGCTGAGCCAGACGATCACCGGGACACCAGCGGCGCTGGTGCCGAAGGTCGCATTCAACCTGTCGAACACGCTGATCATCGCGCCGCAAACGGTGTCGATCACGGCGACGGCCACGGAGACGGGCGGCACGATCGCCAAGGTTTCGCTGTATCTCAATGGCGCGAAGATCGCCGACCTGACCACGTCGCCCTATACATTCACGACGTCGGCGCTTCCGGTCGGCACGCATTCGATCTATGCCACCGCGACGGATGCCTTGGGCACAGTCACCTCGACGCTGACGCAGAACGTCATCGCGATATCGGGACCGCCGCCCGTGGTCACGACGAACGCCGACGTGTGGCGTTTGCTGAACCAGGCCACCTTTGGCGCGTCGCAGGCCGAGGCAGCAAAGGTCGTGGGCATGGGGATCAGCAACTGGATCGACAACCAGTTCCTGCAACCGATGTCTGGCTATCCGGACACGAAGTACAACGTGATCTCGCTCAAGTCGATACCCAGCGTGTGCAGCTCGACGGACCCGGCCGGAAAGAACTATCCGGCGGACTCGCCGCAAGCAATCTGCGCTCGCGATCACTTGAGTCTGGCGATGATCCAGCGCGACTTCTTCACCAATGGACTGACCGCGCCGGACCAGTTGCGCCAACGCGTGGCCTGGGCGCTGTCGCAGATCGTCGTGACGTCGGGCAACGAACCGGACCTGTCGTACGCCTACGTGATGTCGCGGTACCAGAGCATCATGTTCAACAATGCGTTCGGCAATTTCCAGACGATCCTGCAGCAGGTGACGCTGAACCCGGCCATGGGCAACTATCTCGACATGGCCAACAACGACCACGCCAGCGGCACCCGCGTGCCCAACGAGAACTACGCCCGGGAAATCATGCAGCTCTTTTCCGTGGGATTGGACGAGCTGAACGACGACGGCAGCACAATCAACGACGCCCAGGGCAACCCGGTACCGACTTACGACCAGAACACCATCAAGGAATTCGCCAAGGTGTTCACGGGTTACACGTACGCCGATCCGGCCAATCCAGCCGCGCCGGCGACGAAGAAGAATCCGGTTTACTACGCCGCCAACATGGTGACGTATCCGACGACGGCCACCGCCGGCCACGAAACGTCCACCAAGACGCTGCTTAACGGCGTGGTTGTGCCCGCCAATCAGACGCCGCAGCAGGACCTGGATTCGGCGGTGCAGAACGTGTTCATGCATCCGAACACGCCGGCCTATATCAGCCGGCAGCTGATCCAGCGCTTGGTGACCGGCAACCCGTCGGCCGCCTACATCCGGCGCATCAGCAATGTGTTCAAGAACAACGGCGCGGGCGTGCGCGGCGACCTGAAGGCGGTGGTCAAGGCCATCCTGATGGATACCGAAGCACGCGGCCCGGGCAATCCCGACCCGACGTTCGGCAGCCTGCGGGAACCGGCATTGGCTTTGACAGCGGCAATCCGCGCGCTGAATGGAATAAGCGACGGAGGTCGCCTCGCGGGTGCGGCCAGCAACCTGGGCCAGAACCCGTATTTCTCGCCAACGGTATTCAACTACTTCCCGCCGGACGCGACCATTCCCAACACGTCCACACGGGCGCCCGAATTCGCGATCCATACAACGTACACCGCCATTCAGCGTGCGAACCTGTTCTTCACGCTGGTATACAACGGCTACGCGCCGGATCCGACGATTCCGAACGCCATCGGAACGCGGCTTGACCTTTCGCAGTTCTCAGCGCTGGCGACCAACCCGACCGCCATGGTCGCCAAGTACAGCGACGTGCTGACTGGCGGACAGCTCGACCCGGCGGCGCAGGCGATCGTCGTGACGGCGGTAACTGCGGTTCCCGTCAGCGCAACGCCGACGGCCGCGCAATTGCTGGCCCGCGCGCAGATGGGGGCCTACCTGATACTTTCGTCCTATCACTTCCAGGTGCAGCGCTAACATGAATACCAATCGCCGGAAATTCCTGACGTCGACCACTGCGCTCACCGCGAGCGCAGCCGCGGGAAGCATGCTCCGCTGGGGTGTCGAGAGCGCCGAGGCGCAAGCGATGGGCGGCTACAAGGCGCTCGTCTGCGTGTTCCTGTTCGGCGGCAACGACTCGAACAACATGATCATCCCGTTCGACAACTATGCGCAGTACGCGGCCGTGCGGACCACGGCGTCGAACGTGGCGATCACCCAGGCGCAACTGCTGAAATTCGCCTCCGGCGGCGTCAACTACGGATTCCATCCGTCGTTCACGTCGCTCGCGCCGACCTACGCGAGCGGAAACCTCGCGGTGATCGCGAACGCGGGAACGCTGATTGCGCCGATCACCAAGGCGCAATACCAGGCGGGCGTCAACCGGCCGCAACAGCTCTTCTCGCACTCCGACCAGCAGAATGCGTGGATGGGATATGTTCCGGGCTCGGCGGTAGCCACGGGCTGGGGCGGCCGCTCGGCAGACGAGCCAAGCGTCATCGGGGCCAACGCGGGTTCGCTTATTCCCGTGACGATTTCCGTCTCCGGCAAGCAGCTGTTCACGATCGGCAAGCAACACGCGCCCCTGGTCATTCCGCAAAACGGCGGCGTTAACGTATCGGGGCAGGCAGCCACGGGGGACGGGGCAGCGCGTTATGCAGCGCTGAGCCAGTTGCTGTCCACCGGAGGCGCCAACCAGGTGGTAGGCGGCGCATCCTCGATCATGAGCCAGGCGCTGCTCGCAAATGCCACCGTCAATCCCATCCTCAGTGCCACCCTCCCCACGGTAATCTCGGATGCCTTTACCGTCGGCGGCACGCAGCTCAATACGGGCATCGCGCAGCAATTGAAGCAGGTCGCACGGCTGATCAACGCACGTGCAGCGACGGGTGCCGGCCGCCAGTTCTTCTTTGTCAGCATGGGCGGCTACGACACGCATTCGGGCACCGTCACGAACCAGACCAATCTTTTCAACCAGCTCGCCCCGGCGATGAAGGCGTTCTACGACTACACGGTCGCCGACGGCGTGGCCAACATGGTCACCCAGTTCACGAGTTCCGACTTCAACCGCACGTTCATCGGCAACGGCAATGCCGGCGTCGATCACGCGTGGGGCGGCCACCACATGGTTCTGGGTGGCGCGGTACAGGGCGGCAAGATGTACGGCACGTTCCCGGATCTCACCATCAAGGGCGTGGACGACTCGGGCAGCAACGGCGCGTGGATTCCGACCACCTCGGTCGACCAGGTTGGCGGCACGCTCGCCAAGTGGTTCGGCATGCCCGGTTCCGACATCGCGCAAGTGTTTCCGAATCTGGCGAATTTCGCACCCGACTTGGGATTCATGAGCTGAGGACAAGACGGGCCGCCCACGAGCGGCCGCATGTGACAACGACGACGACTACGACGGTCCTGCGTTAGCGAATCCGGCATCGCATCCCCCCGCGATGCCGGCGCGGGACCGCCACCTTTCCTCTCCGACCGCCGGTCGGGTCGCCTGCGCCGCGATCCCACCGGCGCTTCTTTTATGGGCTCGCGTCCCGCGCGGCGAGGGCAATTTCGCAGAGGACAGGCCATGCGCGGCCAGTCAGGCCGCGCATGGCATGGCTCGCGCGACCAGCGCGGTTGCCACAGCCTCGAGCACCGTCGGCACGACGGGCTTGCCCAGCAACGTCATGCCGGCCGCGCGCACCGCGCGTTCAGCGGAGTGGCTCGTGTCTCCCGATACGATCAGCGCTGGGACGGCGAAACCCAGTTCGTCGCGCAGAGCACGCACGACGGCGATGCCGCTTTCGCCGTCTGTAAGGTGCAGGTCCGTGACCACCAGGTCGGGGTAGCGCGCCAGACGTCCGAGTGCTTCGAGCAGCGACAGTGCGCTGCTTCCTCCAACAACCGTTGCGCCCCAGATGGAGAACAATTCCGTCATCGCGTCGACTGCAGCCGGGTCGTCGTCGACGACGGCGACGAGCGTCCCGTTCAATGACGCGCATCCTTGCGAAGACAGACCTGGTGCCCGGCCCGCAAATGCGTGCGCCGCATCCGGCATTCGCGGCGCGTCGACGCGAAAATACGATCCCCGGCCCAACTGCGAGACAAGCGCGATGTCGTGTTCAAGCAATCGCGCCAACCGACGGACGATGGCGAGCCCGAGTCCCATGCCGCCGGATGCCGGCAACGCGTCGCTGCCTCCGCGGACCTGGTAGAACTCCTCGAAAATCCGGTCGCGGTGTTCAGCGGCGATGCCACGCCCGGAATCGGCGACGACAACCGATACCTGCGCCCCGCGGCGCCGGCCGCCGATCACGATGCCGCCGCGCGACGTGTAGCGGACTGCGTTGGCGACGAGATTGCGCACCATGCGTTCAAGGAGCGCCGCATCGGTGTCGATGGCCAGCCGGGTGGGAACGCAGCGGAGCGTCAAGCCCTTTGCGCTGGCCTGCGGACGCCACTCCGCGGCCACGCGCGCGAGCAACGGCGCCAATGCAACGCGTGAACGCTCCGGCGTCAGTGCGCCGGCCTCGAGGCGGGAGAGGTCGAGCAATTGCGCGAATTGCGCCTCGAGCGCTTCGACCGCATGCTGGACATTGGTGACCAAAGCTCGCCAGGGCGCTTCGCGTGCGTGTGCGGCGAGCGCCGCCGTATAGAGGCCGAGCGCATGCAAGGGTTGCCGAAGGTCATGGCTGGCGGCTGCAAGCAGCTGGCTTTTGGCGCGGTTCGCGGCCTCCGCAGCCGCTTTGGCTTCATTCGCCGCGCGCGTCTGGCGCGTCAGCGAGTCGATGAGGTCGATGTTCTCGTAGCGGATCGCAAGCGAGCGCGTCAGCACGTTGTTCAGATGGTGACCGAAGGCCAGCACAAATCCCAGCACGACGCTCAGCACCACCGCCGTATAGGCGTGAACCTGATCGCCGATGGCTGCCTCGCGCAGGATGAGCGGCAACAACGCCGGGACGACAAACCCATAGAACGAAGGTTTGTACACTGCCGTGAGATTTAGGCCGCCCAGCACAACGCCGAAAAGGCAGACGATCAGCAGCGCCTGGTGCGGTGGGGAAGCAGGGTACATCGCGACCGCGGCGATGCCCCACAACGTACCTGCAAGCGTCGACCCGATCGCCCAGTACCGACCCCAACGCGGTGCGGCGGCGAACCCGGGCTGCGCGCGTCGCCATGCGCGGACGAGTAGGCCGCGCCATGCCTGGTTGGCGATGATGAGAAGCACCCAAACTCCCATCAGCCCAGCGCCTGCCTGTCCCCACATGGCGGAACACAGCAATGCGGCGCCGAGCATCATGGACAGCGAAGTGCGGTGCCAGCCCGCATAGAGTTCGCTGACCTGATCGGCGCGGGCGCGCGCAATCAATGCGGGAGCGATTCCGGCCAGCGGAGACATGGACGCCTTGAGCGGCGGACCGGAAGGTTCAGTTCGTGGCGCTGGTTTGGGTACCGATTCCGCGGCGCGCAAGCTCGACGATTGCCTGTGACCGCGAATGCACGTTGAGCGCGCGGAGGATCGCGCTGACGTGTACCTTCACCGTCCCTTCGGACAGCCGCAGATCGCGGCAGATGAGCTTGTTGGGCTTCCCTTGCAGCAGCAGCAGCAACACGTCGGCCTGCCGCTGCGTCAGGCCGAGAATGTCGACCGACACCCCGTTGATCGTGCGCGACGCGGAACGCAAGTCAGCCGTCACGTGGCGCCCGCCTTCCAGCACGCTGTTGATCGCATCGAGTAACTCGTGCGGACTGGCGGTCTTGGCGACGAAGCCGCGCGCCCCCGCCGCTATGGCCGCGCCCACCGTCGCGGAGTCATGGGTTGCCGACAGGATGACGATGGGCAGCTGTGGGCGGTCTCGACGTAATTCGGAGAGCAGGTCCAGACCCCGCGCGCCGGGCAACGTCAGGTCCAGCAGCACCAAGGCGCAGTCGGGATGACGGGCCAGAAGCGTCAGCGCTTCGGTCCGGTCCTTCGCGCCGAACATTTCGATGCGGCGATCCAGTTGGGGCAGGACGTCCTGCAACGCACGAACTATGAGCGGGTGGTCGTCAACGATGAGTATTTTCACTTGCGCCCCCTGTGATTGCGCGTGCTTCCCCAAGCACGCTGACAATCACTTTAGGCGGGCCGGCGCGGCGACGATACTGTCATTTCCAACAGTCCCACGTTCCTTGCCGGGCCGGCCGCGTCAAGGCGCCGTGAGGGACTGGAACCGGAGGTCGGATCCGGCGCGGCTGTCGAGGCCGTCAGCCGGCGCGGTTCCAACCCATCTTCTGCTGTTCGGACATTTCCTGGCGCAGCGCGCGCAGGCGCGTTTCGACGACCGACAACTGGTAGAAGTCCCCGTCGCCCGACTTGGCCGCAAGTTCGAACTGGTTGATCGCCAGCGGCAGATTGCCGATCCACGCGTAGTACTCCCCCTGCTGCTCGTGCTGCTTCAGGCGCTTGTCCTGCGCGGCGTAGGCGCGGGCCGCTATTTCGTGCAGCGGACCTTCATTGGGAAAGCGCGTCAGCTGGCGCTCGACGAATTCGGACGCGTCGGCCGGGCGGCCTGCCTTGATCAGCGCTTCGGGGTAGTCGTGGATCAGCTGCATCTTGTTCGGATACCGGGATAGCGCGGCCTCGAAGCGTGCCACCGCTGCCGGATATTCCCCGGCGCCCATCAGCACGTTGCCGGCCATCGCCTCCACCATGGGATGGGGCGGAGCCATCTTTTCGAGCTTGGCCAGTTCGATCTTGGCGCGCGGAATTTCCTTCGCACGCAACAGCGACGCGACCAGCCCGTAATGCTCGGCGATCTCGTTGTTGAATTTTCGGTCGGCGATCGCGTGGTCGAAACTGGCGACTTGTTCGCGGGGTTCGCCCTGATAGCTGCGCAGCAGTGCGCGCACGAGGTGGAAGTCCAGCGAATCCGGAACCTGCTTGTAGGGAACGTTGTGTGCGCGCGCCTGCGCCTCGGCAATTCGATCGTAGGTGACCGGATGGCTGCGCAGGTAGGAGGGCGTGTTGCCATCGACGAAGCGGGTGCTGCGCTGCAGGCTGCCAAAGAACACCGCCATCGCGTTGGGGTCGAATCCTGCGGCGACAAGGCGGGAGAAACCGATGCGGTCGGCTTCGTATTCGTTTTCGCGGGTAAAGTTGATCTGCTGCTGGATCGCCAGCGCCTGCGTGCCGGCGATGACAGCGCCCGCCGCTTGGGTGCTGCTGCTACCCCCGCCGCCCGCCTTCGACGCCAGCACCGCGAGCGCGAGTCCCGCCAGCGTGGTCAGGAGCTGATCCTGCTGCTTCACCAGGCTGCGGGTGACGTGATGCTGTGTCACGTGGGAAATCTCGTGTGCGAGTACGCTGGCCAGTTGCGATTCATTTTGCGCGAGCACGATCAGTCCCGTATTGACGCCGATGAAGCCGCCTGGGAGCGCGAAAGCGTTGATCTGGGCATCGGGCACGGCGAAGAACAGGAAGTCCTGCCGTCCGTCGCGGGTGGACGTCACGAGGCGATTGCCGAGTTCATTCAGGTAGTCATTGACCTCCGGATCTTCGAGGTAGCCACCGCCACCGCGGATTTCGCGCACGATGGCTTCGCCGAGCTTGCGCTCCTGCGCCGGCGACATGGAGGCCTGAGATGAATCACCCAGTTCCGGCAATTTCTGTCCCGGCGAAAGCGGCCCACCGGAGTTTCCTGTCGATCCGTAATTCTGCAGGTCGCTCGCCGGGGGCACCGGGACCACAGGCTCAGTCGTCGCCGGAACGGCGCCATATTTGCGCAGCCCGCCGGGATCGCTCGCGGCCGGCGCTGGATTCTGAATCGAGGCCCGGGCGGCGGGTTGGCCGACGGATTGAGGCGCAGTGGCGGCCGGTGACTGTGCTGGTGACTGAGCGATGGCCACCGACACTGGTGGCGACAATGGAGCGAGCGCGAGTGCAAACGCCACCCATGCCGACAGCGCCGCCCGCCGGCGATCATGCCGGCGCGGAAATGCGCGCGCAATGGCGGAACGGTGGGCGGAGTCCGGGGAGTATGGGAATGTCATGCGTAGCGGAACGAGAACTCGCTGGTGCTAAGATTCCCGCCGAACGATCAAGTTCAACAAAGGGCAATCTCCTTGGCACGTTCGCGCAATCGGGCAACGCCGAAAACGTCCCCGGCCGCAATCCAGAGTAAAGCCGCGGGCACCGGGCGCCGAGGCGTCAAGGCGGCCCCGCCGGAGGGCCAGACGCATTTTACCCACTTCGACGGCGTGGGGCGGGCCCACATGGTCGATGTCGCTGGCAAGGAGGTGACGCGGCGTCTCGCTCGTGCTGCGGGCCGTATCGTGATGCTGCCGGCGACGCTCGCACTGATTCAGGCCGGGGACGCCCGCAAAGGCGATGTCCTTGGCGTGGCGAGGATCGCCGCCATCCAGGCCGCCAAGCGCACGGCGGACCTCATTCCGCTGTGCCATCCGTTGCCGTTGACGCGGGTCGCCGTGGAATTCGTGATCGAGGCCGCGACAAACTCGGTGGCCATCGAGGTCACGGCCGAAACCGTCGCGCGCACGGGTGTGGAAATGGAGGCGCTGACCGCCGCTTCCGTCGGTTTGCTCACGATTTACGACATGTGCAAGGCGGCCGATCGCGGGATGCGGATCGAGGATGTTCGCGTCGTCGAGAAGTTCGGCGGCAAGTCGGGGCACTTCGTCGCAGCCGATTGATTCACGATCACCAGTTCCACATGCTGCCGTCTTCGAGTCGGTTGACCGGCAGCGCGCTTGGGCGATACGGGTAGCGCGCCGCCAGTTTTTCGTCGATCGTCACGCCATGCCCCGGCGTCTCCCCGGCATGGAGATAGCCATCCTTGAATGTGTAGGCGTGCGGAAAGACCTCGTCCGTCTCCGCTGTATGGCGCATGTATTCCTGGATGCCGAAATTGGGTACCCATGTGTCGAAATGCAGCGCCGCGCCCATGCACACGGGCGACAGGTCGGTCGCGCCGTGACTGCCGGTCCGCACCTGGTGCAGCTCCGCGAGGTGCGCAATGCGCCGCAGATGAGTGATGCCGCCGGCGTGCACGACGGTAGTCCGGATGTAGTCGATGAGTTGCTCGCTGATCAACTGCTGGCAATCGAAGATGGTATTGAATATTTCTCCCACGGCGATCGGCGTCACCGTGTGCTCGCGGATGAGCCGGAACGCGGCCTGATTCTCCGCAGGCGTGGGGTCCTCCATCCAGAAGAGGCGAAACGGTTCAAGCGACTTGCCCAGCCTTCCGGCCTCGATGGGTGTGAGGCGGTGGTGCACGTCGTGCAGGATATGGTGGTCGAAGCCAAAGCGCGTGCGGATTGCGTCGAAGAGCTTCGGCACGTGGTCCAGGTATTTGGGCGTCGACCAGAGATTTTCGGTCGGAAGCGCCGAATCCGCAGGCTCGTAGTAGAGCTTGTCCTTGGCCACGCCGTAGGTCGAGGGCAGTCCCGGGACGCCGCATTGCGCGCGAATCGCCCTGTACCCCATGTCCACATAGCGCGCGACTTCGTCCAGCGTTTCGGCGATGTCGCTGCCGTTGGCGTGGCCGTAGACCATGACGCCATCTCGGCTGCGACCCCCTAGCAGCTGGTAGAGGGGCAGGTTGGCCGCCTTCGCTTTCAGGTCCCACAGCGCCGTGTCGACGGCTGCGATGGCCGTCATCGTCACCGGGCCGCGCCGCCAATACGCGCCACGGTAGAGGTACTGCCAGATATCCTCGATTCGGTGCGCGTCACGTCCGATGAGCATGGGAATCAAATGGTCGGTGAGGTACGACGCGACCGCTTGCTCGCGACCGTTGAGCGTCGCGTCGCCGATGCCGGTGAGGCCATCGTCCGTCTCGATCTTCAGCGTGACAAAATTTCGTCCGGGGCAGGTGACGATGACGCGGGCTCGTACGATATTCATGGGGGTTCCTGGGATGTGCGCGCATCCGGTCAAAGGCCGGCGCGCTGGATTTTGGCCCGGTGGTTGGACCACTTGACCAAATTCTAGACGCGGGGCTACCATGTTGTATATCCCCCGGCGCGCGGAGGTTCGCCACGTCGGAGGCACACCAGAGGCGGGGACAATACCCCGCCCCACGAGGAGGAACGCCTTGCCGCTGCAGACGGTCGAACCGCGTCGGCTCTATCGCCAGATCGCCGACCAGATCGCCGGACTCATCGGCAAAGGGGAATTTGCCCGCGGTACCCGCCTGCCGGCCGAGCGCGAACTTGCCTCCTTGCTTGGCGTGTCGCGCACTTCGGTGCGGGAAGCGCTCATTTCCCTGGAGATCGGCGGCCTGGTCGAAGTTCGTGTCGGGTCCGGTGTGTTTGTCACCGCGGGTGCTGCACCGCCAGACGCAGCGGGCGACAAGGGTCCGGGGCCATTCGAACTGCTCAGCGCGCGCACGCTGGTCGAGGGTGAAGTCGCGGCGCTGGCGGCGGACAAGGCGAGCAGCGACGACCTGGACGCGCTGAAAGAGACGATTCAGCGGATGACCACACATGTCGACGATTTCGTGATCCGCGAGGAAGCCGACCGGGAGTTCCATCTCGGCATCGCCAAGGCGACGGGCAACGGCTCGCTGGAACTCGTCGTTGAAGGTCTATGGAACCAGCGCGCCGAGTTGTGGGGTAGGATGCAGCGGCATTTCCACACTGAGGATCTCGCGCGCCAGACCATTCACGATCACGCCGCGATACTTGCCGCGCTGGTGGCAAAGGACCCTGGCGCCGCGCGCTCGGCGATGCACCGCCATCTTGCCCGCGTGGTGCGCGAATTCCAGCGTACGGTTCGCAGGAATGCCAGGAAGCCAGCCGTTTCGGCAAAGCCCGCGGCGCCTGGCGGCGCGACACGCGAGAAGAAACTGGTGGCGCGAGGTGCAGGAACATTTGGCGGACGATCGTAGTGTGTCCGCATACAGGCCCGCCGCGACGGGCAACTATCTGGAATAGCCGCGCAGCGCGGCAGTCGCAGTTCAATGGCAAAGGAGGAGTGGCATGAAAACCAGCACGACAGGACAGCAAGAGGGCAACGGCAAGCGGCGTTGGGCGTTGCGCGCGGTAGTTGCGGCATTTGGTGCGGCGGCGCTGCTGCCTGCCAGCGTAACGCCAGCGTGGGCGGCGCCCGTCACGCTCAACATCGTCGACGTCGCGGGCAATCTTGCGCTGACGCAGGACGCGATCGACAACTTCGTCAAGAAAAATCCGGACAAAGTCTCCAAGGTCACCTACAGCAAGGCGCCCGCGCCGGAACTGCCGGGAAAGCTCAAGGCCATGCAGGGGGCCGGACGCAGCGACATCGACCTGGTACTGACAGGGACCGACGTGCTGGCCGCCGGTATCGAGCAAGGTGTGCTGCAGAAGATCCTGCCGGACCAGGCGGGCAAGTTCCCCAATCTCACCGCGAACTACTTGGCGCCCGCCGCCAAGATGCAGGAATTGGCGGGGGACTACGGCATCCTCGTCGTTTTCTCTCCTGCGGGTCCGCTGATCGAATACAACCCGGCCAAAGTGAAGCAGCCGCCCACGACCGCTGCCGAACTGCTCGCATGGTGCAAGGCGAATCCCAATCGTTTGATCTACGCGCGCCCCGCCAATTCGGGTCCCGGGCGGACGTTCATGATGGGGCTGCCGTACATCCTTGGCGATTCCAATCCAAAGGATCCGGTCAAGGGATGGGACAAGACCTGGGCGTACCTGAAGGACCTCAATTCCTGTATCGAGTATTACCCGACGGGCACGGGCGCCGTCATGAAGGAATTGGGTGAAGGTTCGCGCGATATGACGGTCACGATGACCGGATGGGATATCAATCCGCGTGTCCTCGGCATCGTGCCCAAGGACTTCAAGGTCGGCCAGCTGAAGAACATGACGTGGGTCAACGACGCGCACTACATGGTGGTACCCAAAGGCGTCGCTCCGGAAAAGCTGCCGGTCGTTCTGGACCTGATGGCCTACCTGCTGACGCCGGAAGCGCAGGCGTACACGTGGGATAAGGGCTACTTCTACCCCGGTCCGGCCGTCAAGAATGTGCCGCTGTCGCTGGCGCCGGCGGAATCGCAGGCCGCCATCAAGGAATTCGGACGGCCGGAGTACGAAGCCTGGATCGCGGGTTCGCCGCACACGCAATCGCTGCCGCCGTCGGCGCAGGTCGAGGCATTCAAGATCTGGGACCAGCAGGTCGGCGCGCAAAAAACGAAGTGACCTCGTGCCGTCGCCGGTTGCGCGACGGTGTGACGCGGCGAGTTGAACCGTTGGCGCCCATTTGGCGCTCATCTGGCACTAAGGCTGGAGTTCAGCTCGCCGCATTTCGTTATCGAAATTGCTGACCGTGCAGGCGCTGCGTTGATCGGCGCGCAGGTCGGTGTTCGTTGTACCCATAGGATTGAGGGATCGCTGTGCTCAACTCGAATCGCATGAAAGAGGACGCCGGGATACGCGCACGCACCAGCCATGCGCGACGCTTCGGGCGCGCCGGACTCGTTGCTTCCCTCGTGTTGGTATGTGGGGGCGCGATAAGCGCGTTCGCGCAGACGCCGCCGTTGCCCAAGTCGCCGGTGACGATCAATGTGGTCGACGTCGCGGGCGATCTCGCGTTGACGCAGTCGGCGATCGAAGCCTACCAGGCGAAAAATCCGAACCTGGTCTCCAAGATCACGTTCACCAAAGCGCCTGCGCCGGAACTCCCGGCCAAGCTGAAGGCAATGCAGGCGGCGGGCCGTAGCGACATCGATCTCGTGTTGACGGGCGTTGTCGCGTTGTCCGCCGGCATCGATCAAGGGCTGTGGGTCAAGGTAATACCGGATCACGCGGCAAAGTTCCCGGGACTGATGGATAACTATCAGCCGGCGGCGCAGAAGATGCAGGACCTCGCGCAGGGCGAAGCGCTGGTCGTCACATTCATGCCTGCAGGGCCGCTGCTCGAGTACAACCCCGACAAGGTCAAGACGCCGCCAACCACGCCGGCTGAACTGCTTGCGTGGTGCAAGGCCAATCCCAATCGCTTTGCCTATGCGCGTCCCGCCAATTCCGGTCCCGGGTTTACCTTCCTCATGGGACTCCCGTATCTCCTGGGAGATAGCAATCCGCGCGATCCGGTGAAGGGTTGGGACAAGACCTGGGCGTACCTGAAGGAACTCAACACCTGCATCGAGTACTACACCACAGGCACGGGCGCAGTGATGAAGGAGCTGGGCGAAGGGTCGCGCGACATGACGGTGACGATGACCGGCTGGGACATCAATCCTCGCGTGCTGGGCATCGTGCCCAAAAACTACCAGGTGACGCCGTTCAAGAACATGACTTGGGTGAACGACGCGCACTACATGGCCATTCCGAAAGGGCTGCCCCCGGAGAAACTTGCCGTCGTGCTCGACCTGATGGCGTTCCTGTTGCAGCCCGCGCAGCAGGCGTTGACGTACGACAAGGGCTATTTCTATCCGGGCCCTGCAGTCAAGAACGTGCCGCTGTCGATGGCGCCCAAGGAATCACAGGATGCGCTGAAGGAATTCGGCCGTCCCGAATACGAAACCTGGCTCAAGCAATACCCGCACGTTCCGACGCTCGACGCCAAGGCCGTGGTAGAGGCGTTCCGCCGCTGGGACACCGAAATCGGCGCGCAAAAGACCAAGTAAACGCTGCGACACTCTAGGACAGGCGATGGATCACGATTTCAATGAACTGCGTCTCGACGGCGTGACGCGCCGCTTCGCCGGTGCGGGCGGTCACGCATTCGCGGCGCTGAACGAACTGACGCTCACCATCAGACGCGGCGAGTTCATCGCGCTGCTGGGGCCGTCGGGTTGCGGCAAGTCGACCGCGCTCAACTGCATTGCCGGTTTGATGCAGCTGTCCGGCGGGAGCATCTGGCTCGATTCGACGCGCATCGATACGCTGCCGCCGGAAAAGCGCGGCTTCGGCATGGTGTTCCAGAACTACGCCCTCTTCCCGCACATGACGGTGGCAAAGAACATCGGTTTCGGCCTCAAGATGCGCGGTCTGCCCGACGCGCAGATCGCGCCACGCGTCGCGCACGCGTTGAAGCTCGTCCAGCTGGTGGGGCAGGAGCACAAGCTTCCGGGCCAGCTCTCGGGCGGGCAGCAGCAGCGCGTGGCCATTGCACGCGCCATCGTGATCGAGCCGCCGCTGGTGCTGATGGACGAGCCGCTGTCGAATCTCGACGCAAAGCTGCGCATCGAGACGCGCGCGGAGATCCGGCGCATCCACAAGGAGCTGGGCCGCGCGACGATTTACGTAACGCACGACCAGGACGAGGCGCTGTCCCTGGCGGACCGCATCGTCGTGATGAAGGACGGCGTCGTCCAGCAAATTGCCGCGCCCGGCGACATCTACGGCCAGCCCGCCAACCTGCATGTCGCGCGTTTCATGGGCTATCGCAACGTGCTGGAACTCGCCGTCGACAGCGAGACGGGGGACCGCGTCAATCTCTCAGGCCCCGACCTGCGGCTCACCGGCATGCGCAAACAGCCGCTCACCGGCGGACGCGCCTGCGTGGCGATGCGTCCCGAGGAGTTCGTCCTCGGTGACGGACCGGGCGGCGTCAACACCATCAATGGTCGCGTCGACAACGTCGAGTATTGCGGCCGGGATTCGCTGGTCGACGTGATCACGGGCTCCGGGGTGCGCCTGCACGTGCGGGCTACCGGCACGCCGGTGCAGGGCGACAGCGTGCATGTGCACGTCCCGGTCGAGCGGGTTCTGGTCTACCCAAATGAGGTTCCCGCATGAGCGGCGCAGTAGCCGCCGCAGGGCCGCTGGCGCGGACGCCGTTCGACCGCACGCTGCTGCTCGTCGTCCCGGCAGCCGCTTTCATGCTGCTGCTGTTCATCTATCCGTTTCTCTACGGACTGGCGTTGTCGTTCAATCCGAAAGAGGGCGGTCCGCTCGCCAATTACGCGCACTTCTTTACCACCGACAACCTGTGGCCGACGATCTGGACCACGCTTCGGCTGGCGCTTCCCGCCACGCTCATCAATGTCGGACTGGCGCTGCCTATCGCATTCAAGATGCGGGTGAAGTCGCCGTATCAGCGCTGGGCGACGACGATCCTCGTCATCCCGATCACGCTCGGCACGGTGCTGATCGCGCAAGGCATGCTCACCTATTTCGGGCCCAAGGGCTGGCTGTCGCAGTTCCTGCAGTTCTTTCATCTGTACGAAGGTTCCATTCGCCTGACGCACAACTATTGGGGCGTGCTGATCTCCCTCATCATTTCCGGTTTTCCATTCGCGTTCCTGCTGATCCTCTCCTACATCACCGGCATCGATCCGGTGCTGGCACGCGCGGCATCGACGCTCGGTGCGAGTCCGCGCGCACAATTCCGCACGATCTACCTGCCACTGCTGGCGCCTGGCCTTGCGATGTGCTTCTGCCTTGCGTTCGTGCAGGCGTTTTCGGTTTTTCCATCGGCGGTACTGCTGGGTTCGCCGGCGGGACCGACGCGCGTCATCTCTATCGCCGCATATGAAGCGGCCTTCGAGCAATACGATTATTCGCTGGCGTCGGCGATCGCGATGATCATGGGCTTCGCGCAGTTGATCATCGTCGCCGCGGTGCTGGGTCTGCGCAACCTCATGTACCGCGGTCCGGTGAGCGGAGGCAAGGGATGAGCGCGGCTGTCACCACCACTGGTGCGCGCGACTTCCGGTGGCTCGACCGTGCATGGACGGGCCTGCTGTGGGGCGTGATGGTCCTATTTCTTGTGAATATCGGCCTCATGATCGCCGCGGTGGCGACCAACTCGTTTGCCAAGCGGTGGCTGGGAACGTGGCTGCCCGATGGCTGGACGACCAACTGGTATGTCTCTGCTTGGAAGGAATTCCAGCTCGACGCCGTTCTTGTCGTCACGGTCGAAGTTGTGTTCGCCGTGGTGTTCCTGGCGTTGCTGATCGGCGTGCCCGCCGCGTACACATTGGCGCGCCGCAATTTTCCGGGAAAGCGTCTGCTGATGCTGTTGTTCCTGCTGCCGCTGATGGTGCCTCCGATCACCTACGGCATTCCGCTGGCGACGGTGCTGTACAAGGCGCAGCTCGCGGGCACGATCTACGGCGTCATCCTCGCAAACCTGATTCCCGCGGCGCCATTCGTGATCCTGGTCATGACGCCATTCATCGAGCAGATCGATCCCAACCTCGAATCCGCGGCGCGCGTATTCGGCGCCAGCACCGGCCGCATGTTCTGGCATGTCCTGGTGCCGTTGCTCGGACCGGGAATCCTGGCCGCCTCGCTGCTGGTGCTGGTGCGCACGATCGCGCTGTTCGAGCTGACGTTCCTTACGGCTGGACCGGACTCGCAGACGCTCGTCGTCGCGCTGTACTACGCGGTGTTCGCCGCGGGCGTCCGTGCGCCGCAGTCCGTCGATGCGATGGCCATGGTCTACATGCTGGTGACGCTCACGTGGCTGCTCATTGCCCTTCGTTTCGTCAATCCGACGCAGCTGGTGAGCCGGGTCAAGGAACATCCGCAACCCGCATGAAACGACTTTCGTTCGCTGCACTCGCCGGGTTACCGGCGACGGTTGTTCGGCCCGACTATGAGCCGGCGACGGTAGCGGTCGGCATCCTGCATCTCGGGCTCGGCGCGTTTCACCGCGCGCATCAGGCGGTGTACACCGATGACATCCTCGCCGCCGATCCGCGCTGGGGCATCTGCGGCGTGTCGCTCAAGACGCCGCGCGCCGTCGAACCGCTGGCGGCGCAGGACGGGCTTTACACGCTGTTGACGCGATCGGGCGACGGCGTGCAGCCGCGGGTGATTGGCAGTTTGCGCGCGACGCATTTCGCGGGCGCCGATCGCGCGGGCCTCATTGCGCGCTTTGCCGAACCCAACGTCATGATCGTCAGCGCCACGGTGACGGAAAAGGGGTATTGCCACGATCCTGCCACGGGCGCCCTCAACGTCGCGCATCCGGACATCGTGCATGACCTTACGAATCCTCAAGCGCCCGAGTCCGCGGTGGGCATCGTCGTGGCCGGTCTGGCCGCGCGTCGCGCGGCTGACGCGGGACCGCTTACGTTCGTCTGCTGCGACAACCTGCCGCACAACGGACGCCTGGTCGAAGGCCTCGTGCTTGCGCTCGCGGAGCAACGCGATCCCGCATTGGCCGGATGGATTCGCGCCCACGTGACTTTCCCGTGCACGATGGTCGACCGTATCGTTCCGGCCGTGACGGCCGCCGACATGGCCGATGCGGAGCGTCTGCTTGGCGTGCACGATGCTGCGCCCGTCGCGGCTGAACCGTTCGGCCAGTGGATCATCGAGGATCGCTTCGCGGCTGCGCGGCCGCCTTGGGACGCCGCCGGCGCGCAGTTCGTCGCCGATGTCGCGCCGTTCGAATGGATGAAGCTGCGATTGCTGAACGGCAGCCACTCGACGCTCGCCTATCTTGGATTCATGCTGGGGCACGAATTCGTCTGGCAGGCGTCGCAGGATGTGGACCTCGCGCTGCTCGTCGAGCGGCAGATGTCCGCGGAGGTCGTGCCGACACTCACATCACCGCCGGGCATCGACTTGCAGATTTATTGCCGTCAATTGCTGGAGCGCTTTCGCAACTCGGCGCTGCCGCATCGCACGCAGCAGATCGCGATGGACGGATCGCAGAAGCTGCCGCAGCGTTTCCTGGGCACCGTCCGCGACCGGATGCGCGACGGCACGTCGTGGCGCCATCTTGCGCTCGCTGTCGCCGCGTGGATTCGCTATGCCAGTGGCACGGACGAACGGGGTGCGAGGATCGACGTGAAGGATCCGCTCGCTGCGACGTTTGCCGACATCGTGCGCGATGCGCAGGGCGATCCGGGCACGATCGCGGATGGTTTTCTCGACCTCAAGGCCGTCTTCGGCACTGACCTTGTGGCACACCATGTATTTCGCGAAGCGGTACGTGGCAGTGTCATCGCGCTATTCCGCGACGGCACGCGCGCGACGCTCAAGCGCCACCTCGCCGCCGGCTGACGAGCGCCGCGCCCGGTGTCACCCCTCATTTCCCAACCCGTCAACGCAGGATTCTCTGCAAGGTCGCGCCATGTCGATACCCCTTAATCTCCATCCCGACCGGCTCTTCCCTTCCGATCCGGCAACGCGCGGTCTCGCGCGTCGCCTGTACGCCACGGTCAAGGATCTGCCTATCGTCAGCCCGCATGGCCACACCGACCCGCAGTGGTTCGCCGACGACGCGCCGTTTGCCAACGCGAGCGCGCTGTTCATCACGCCGGACCACTACGTCTTTCGCATGCTCTACAGCCAGGGACTGCGCCTCGAAGACTTGGGCATCCCGCGCCAGGACGGCGGGGCCGTGGAGACCGATGCGCGCAAGATCTGGCATGTGCTGGCCGCGCACTATCACCTGTTTCGCGGGACGCCGACACGCATCTGGCTCGACCACGCATTCAACACCGTGTTCGGCATCGAGGAGCGCTTGACGCCCGAGTCCGCGGACCGCTGCTTCGACCGCATCAACGAGTGCCTGGCGCAACCAGGCTATCGTCCCAGGGCGCTGTTCGAGCGCTTCAACATCGAAGTGATCGCGACGACCGAATCGCCGCTCGATCCACTTCTGCACCACCAGAAGATTCGCGCGTCCGGCTGGAAAGGGCGCGTCGTCACGGCTTACCGCCCCGACCCGGTGGTCGATCCGGAGTTCGACGGCTTTGCCGCCAACGTCGCGCAATTCGGCGCGCTGACCGGAGAGAATGCGGCGACCTGGCAGGGCTACCTTGCCGCACACCGTAATCGCCGCGCGTTCTTCAAGACACTGGGTGCCACGTCCACCGACCACGGTCATCCCACCGCGCAGACCAGCGACCTTTCCGCTGTCGAATGCCAGCGGCTGCTCGACCGCGCGCTGGGCGGCAACATCACGGCGGCTGAAGCCGAGGCATTCCGGGGCCAGATGCTCACCGAAATGGCCGCGATGAGCATCGACGACGGCCTGGTCATGCAGATTCATCCGGGCAGCTTCCGCAACCACAACCCGCGTGTATTCCATGATTATGGTCGCGACAAGGGCGCGGACATTCCGACGCGCACGGACTACGTGCGCGCGTTGAAGCCGCTGCTCGACCGCTTCGGCAACGAGCGACGCTTGAGCCTCATCCTGTTCACGCTCGACGAAACGAGCTATGCGCGTGAATTGGCGCCGTTGGCCGGCCACTATCCGGTGCTGAAGCTGGGCCCGTCCTGGTGGTTCCACGACAGCCCGGAAGGCATGCAGCGCTTTCGCGAGCAGGCGACGGAAACCGCGGGCTTTTACAACACCGTCGGCTTCAACGACGACACCCGCGCATTCATGTCGATCCCCGCGCGGCATGACGTCGCGCGCCGGATGGACTGCCGCTTTCTTGCCACGCTCGCGGTCGAGCACAAGATCGGCGAGGACGAGGCGTTCGAGCTTGCGCCGCTGCTGGCCCACGGCCTCGCCAAAGCCGCGTACAAGCTCTAGCGCGACGCGCGGCGTCGCGCCCCAGCTGAGACGGTCGGCCTCGGTGACGACGCCGACATCGGCCCCAGCGCCAGGAACCGCCAATCCGTCGCGTCCACGGCGGCGATCCACCACGCGAGCGCGCGCCCCGGCCGCGCTTCACGCCACGCGGCGTGAAGGCGCGCGGATTGCCGTGGCGGGTCTACTGCCTTGACCACCAGTCGGCCCGCCGCGATGTCGGCAGCGGCGGCAAAGGCGGGCAGGAACCCGCAACCCAGTCCCGCAACCTGCGCCGCGAGCTTCGCGTCCATGTCGGGTACGGTGAGCGTGTCCTGACCGGTGACGAGGCCGACGGTCCGTGGTGCAAGGTGACGCGAGGAGTCGGCGGCGACGACCGCGCGGTAGTCGGCGATTTGCCCTTCTGACAACGGCTCGGCAGCAGTGGCGAGCGGATGTTGCGGCGCGACCGCGAAGAGCATCGAGATTTCCGCCAGCACGCGCAGTCGATATCCGCCGCCGGGAGGAGGGTCGCCCGGCGCGCCCAGCACGAGGTCGGCGCGACCATCCGCGAGCGCGTCCCACGCGCCCCCCAGGACTTCACGCGTGAACTTGAGGCGCGTGTGCGCCGCGTTTCGCGCCTGGCACTCCGCATAGAACGCGGCGGCGAGCGGGTAAACGCGCGCAAATGGCACCAGCGTGTCCACGGCAATGCGCAGATCGGTCTCCCAGCCCGTGGCGACCCGGCGCACGCGGCGCTCGACGTCGTCGGCCGCGGAGAGAAGCATCCGGCCCTCGTCCAGCAGCAATCTTCCGGCGGGCGTCAACCGCGCGCGGTGTCCCCTCCGGTCGAACAACAGCACATCCAGGTCCGCTTCGAGCTTCCGCACGGTGTAGGTGATCGCGGACGGGACCCGATCCAGTTCGACTGCGGCGGCGGCGAAGCTGCCACGCCTGTCGATGGCATCCAGCACCTCCAAAGCTTCGAGATTGAGCGCCATGCGGCCCTCGCCGGATAGGTTATTCAAAATAATTGAACTAATTAGACAATATAGGCCACTTCTGCACACAATTCCAGCACGATATATTGCGAGTGTCACCTTTCGGTCGGCATCTTTTGAGCGACCGAACTACTCACCAGGAGATTCGAATGATCACGGTACGCCAGGCGCACGAGCGGGGCCACGCGAACCATGGCTGGCTCGATTCATTCCACAGTTTTTCATTCGCTGATTACTACGACGCGGAGCACATGGGATTCGGCCCGTTGCGCGTCATCAACGAGGATCGCGTGCAGCCCGGCATGGGATTCGGCACGCATGGGCACCGGGACATGGAGATCATTTCCTACGTGCTCGATGGCCAGCTGTCGCACCAGGACAACATCGGCAACGGTTCGGTGATCACGCCCGGAGATGTGCAGCGGATGAGCGCCGGACGGGGCGTGCTGCACAGTGAATTCAACCCGTCGACGTCAGACCCGGTGCATTTTCTGCAGATCTGGATCGAGCCCAGTGCCCGCGGCGTTCCCGCGTCCTATGAACAGACACGGGTCGAGACGGAGGCCAAGCGCGGCAAATTGGCGCTGATCGCCGGTCCCGCGGGCTCCACGGCCGCAGTGACCATACATCAGGATGCGCGCGTCTTCGCCACGCTGGTGGACGGCGACGAAGCCGTCGAGCACGACCTTGCAGCGGGTCGGCGCGCCTATGTGCATGTCGCGCGCGGCAGCGTCCACGTGAACGGCACGCCGCTCACCGCGGGCGACGCCGCCAGGATCGAAGGTGAACGGCGGATCGAGTTGAGTGCGGGCCGCGATGCGGAGGTGTTGTTGTTCGACCTCGGCGAATGACCGAACACCGGGAATTTCACGCAGGTTTTTGATTCATCAACCACAGAGGGTAACCATGGATTCAAGAAAAGATGTTGCAGCATTGGTCGGACGCATATTGCTGGCGTTCATGTTCGTGCTGGCCGGCTACGGCAAGATCAAGGGCTACGATGGCACCGCAGGCTTTATGGCGTCGGCCGGTTTACCGATGGTGGCGGTGCTGCTGCCCCTGACAATCCTCGTCGAACTGGGCGGCGGGATTGCGCTGGTCATCGGCTGGAAGGCGCGCTGGGTGGCGCTCGCACTGGCGATCTTTACGCTGCTTGCGTCACTCGTGTTCCATAACTTCTGGGCGATGACACCGGACAAGGTCATGGTCAACACGTTGCTCTTCCAGAAGAATATGGCGATCATCGGCGGCATGCTGATGGTGGTTGCGTTCGGACCCGGACGGTTCAGCGTCGATGGAGCGCGTTCTGCAAACACGGGTGCAACCGCGGGATTTGCGTCGACACGCACGCATCGCGCCTGATCGCCGAGAAGCTGTAGTCGGCCGTTACTCCCGCGCGCGCGAATCGAGCCAGATCGTCACGGGGCCATCGTTGACCAGCGCGACCTTCATGTCCGCGCCGAACACGCCGGTGGCCACGGGACGGCCGAGTTCCTGACGCAGCGAAAGCACGAAGGCGTCGAAGGCGGGCTGCGCAACAGCGGGCGCCGCCGCATTCGACCAGGATGGGCGGTTGCCCTTGCGGGTGGAAGCGTAGAGCGTGAACTGGCTCACCGCGAGCACGTCGCCGCCCATGTCGCCGATCGCGAGGTTCATGACACCGGCGGCGTCGGCGAAGATGCGCAAGTTCACGATCTTGCGAACGAGCCAGTCGCGATCCTCCGCTGTGTCGCCGTCACCGACACCGGCGAGCACCAGCAATCCCGGCCCGATGCTGCCCACTTCGCCGTCGCCGACCGTCACGCTGGCCTCGCGTACGCGCTGGACAAGCGCCCTCAATGCACGACCTTGCGCTCGACCTCGATCACGCGGCCTGACTCGAACACGATCGTGGTGATCGTTTGCGGATCGCCGGCCGTCGGCAGATAACTCCATCGGGACGACTTGCGGCCCCTGCCATTGCCGGTTATGTCCGGGTTGCCGATCTTGGCCACGACTTCGGCCTCGGACATGCCCGGCGTGATGAACTTGCGGTCCGCGGTGCTGCCGGCCGTCACCACATCTTTTTTTCTGTCGGTTTTGGTCGACGTCGCTGGCGCAGGCTTGGCTGCCCGGGGGGCAACGGACGTCGCGCCCTCGACGAACTCCTGATGGGGGACCACCGACACCTCCGCGGGATCCGTGTCGAAGTTGCGCAACTCCTTACCCGGGGGGCAGGGCGTGTCCTGATAAATGGGATTGCTGCCGGGCGGAGCGCTGCGGTCGTTGACGCATTTATAGACGGCCGCAAACGCGTCGCCGGCAACGCCTGCTGCGAGCACGAATGACGCCACGACCACGGCATTTGCCAGGCTAGCGGAGAGGAAGCGATTGCGCATGCGTTTGGTCCAACCGGGAGGGCCAAGGCGTTACGATAGCGCTTTCCATGCTTTCCCGGAGTAAGACTTTCGATGGATGCCCGCATTGAGACCGCCGCTCGCGTCGCCGAAATCGCGCCGTTCCACGTGATGGAGGTGCAGACAGCGGCGCGCGCGCTCGAGGCCGCAGGTCGCAGCGTCGTCCATATGGAAATCGGGGAGCCCGATTTCCCAACGCCCGCGCCGGTAATCGCCGCCGCGCAGCGAGCGATCGCCGACGGCGGGATTTTCTACACGTCGGCGCTGGGCGTGCCGGCATTGCGCGAGGCGATCGCGCGCCACTACGCCGATCACTACGGTGTGGCGGTCGCGCCGGAACGCGTCATCGTCACAGCAGGTTCCTCGGCGGCGTTGCTCCTCGTGCTGGCGCTCCTCATCGATCGCGACGATCGCATCCTGCTGCCCGACCCGGCCTATCCTTGCAACCGCCATTTTGTGCGAGTGCTCGAAGGCGATCCGGTGAACATTCCGGTCGGCCCGCAGTCCAATTACCAGCTCACCGCGGACCTGATCGAGCAGAACTGGTCGTTGGGCACGCGCGGCGTGCTGATTGCATCTCCGTCCAATCCCACCGGCACCGTTGTGCCGCGCGACGAAATGCGCAGGATCGCGTCTGCCGTCGCCGATCTCGGCGGCCGTCTGATCGTCGACGAGATTTATCTTGGCCTCACGTATGGCGAGCAACCGCGCAGCGTGCTCGAATTGACCGACGACGCATTCGTGATTTCCAGCTTCTCGAAATACTTCAACATGACCGGTTGGCGACTGGGATGGGTGGTGGCGCCGGAACGCCACGTGCGTGATCTGGAGAAGCTCGCGCAGAACCTCTACATTTCTCCGGCGACGCCGTCCCAGCTGGCCGCACTCGCCTGTTTCGAACCCGAGACGCTCGCGATTCTCGAGTCGCGACGGCGCGCTTTCGAGGCGCGCCGGGACTACCTGGTGCCGGCGTTGCGGGCGCTGGGTTTCGGCATCCCGGTCATGCCGTCCGGCGGCTTTTTCGTCTATGCCGACTGCACGAAGTTTTCGACCGACAGCGAGCAGTTCTGCCGGGACGTGCTTGAAGGTGCCGGCGTAGCCATTACGCCGGGTCTCGACTTCGGCCAATATCGCGCAGCGGAGCACGTGCGCTTCGCGTACACGATCGCGCAGGAGAAGCTGGAAGAGGGTGTCGCGCGCCTGCGACGGTTCCTGGAGGCCAGGGCGTGAAAGGCGCATTGCTGGCATTGCTGACCGGCGTGCTGCTGGCGGCCTGTGGCGCCCTGAACACGGCCGACTATTACTGGCAGGGCGCGTCGGGACAGATGGACATCCTGGCCCGGGCCAAGCCCATCGACGATGTGATTTCGGCGACGGACGACGCGGCGCTGGCCAAGCGGCTGACGCGTGTCCAGGCCATACGTATCTACGCCAGCCGCGATCTCGCGCTTCCGGACAATCCGAGCTTCACGCGCTATAGCGACCTGGGGCGCCCGTTTGTCGTGTGGAACGTATTTGCCGCGCCGACTCTGTCGCTTGCCCCGCGCCAGTGGTGTTTCCCGGTGGCGGGCTGCGTGAGCTACCGCGGCTACTTTCGCGAGGAAGAAGCGCGCGCCGAGGCCGATCGCCTGGCCGCGGCGGGAGACGATGTCTATGTGAGCGGCGTTCCGGCGTATTCGACGCTCGGCTACTTCAACGATCCGATTCTTTCCACCTTCGTCCGCTGGCCCGAGACGGAAGTCGCGCGACTCATGTTCCACGAGCTGGCGCACCAGATCGTCTACGTCAAGGACGACTCGGTGTTCAACGAGTCGTTCGCGACCGCAGTGGAGGAGGCCGGCGTGGAGAGGTGGCTCAAGGCCGAAGGCAACCCGCAGCTCGATGCGCAATACGCGATGGCGCAGCGGCAACGCGCGGCATTCCGTGACATCGTCGGCGACGCGCGAACGCGGTTGCAGCACGTTTACGCGAGCGCGCAGACCGATACGCAGAAGCAGGAACAAAAGACCGCGACGCTGGCCGCGATGAAGGATGCGTACGAGCTCGCCAAGGCGGGTACGCGCGGGCTGGCGGGTTACGACCGCTGGTTTGCCGGCTACGCGAACCACGGGCCCAACAACGCAAGTCTGGCGTCGGTGTCGCTTTATACGAAGCAGGTCCCGGCTTTCCGGGCACTGCTGGTGCAGGAAGGCGGCGACCTGCCGCGCTTCTATGCGCGGGTGAAAGAACTGGCGGCGATGCCCCGGCCCGAGCGGGATGGGGTGCTCGCTCGCGCCGCCGCCGCGACGCCGGTACCCGAAGTCTCGCTAGCGCATTGAACCGCAAGGATATTTCTCCCGGGTGCCGCATGCCTGCATGGGCGGCTGCATTGGACTTATTCTGTGGGCACCTTCGAGGAGCGCAGCTACCTCATTGATCGATAACGTGAAATGCCCTATAATCGACGGTTCCCTTGCCTCACCCGCCGCAGACGGGGAGGCCGCCGCAGTCCACATTAGCCGTAGATAACAGTGGCTGCCAGTTAACCGACCGAAAGGAGTGCTCTGCCTATGCGTCATTACGAAATCGTATTTATCGTGCATCCGGACCAAAGCGAGCAGGTGCCCGCGATGGTCGAGCGATATCGCACGATGGTGACGGGCCACAAGCGGCCTGATTCACCGCCTCGAGGACTGGGGCCGCCGGCAGTTGGCCTATCCGATCCAGAAAGTTCACAAGGCGCACTACGTCCTGATGAACATCGAGTGCGACCAGGAAACCCTGGGCGAGCTCGAGCATGCGTTCAAGTTCAACGATGCGGTGCTGCGCCACCTGATCGTCGCGACCACGGAAGCGAAAGTCGCCCCGTCGCCGATGATGAAGGAAGAAAAGGCGCGCTCGCTGTCGGGACGCGATGGCGACTCGCGAAGCGAAGTCCGTGCTCCGGCAGGCAACGACGCTGTGGCGGAAGCCGCGCCGGTTGCAAGCCCCGCCGCCTGAACCGCGCAACGCACTTAACGAGAGACAGCGGACGCCGTGCCGGCCAGTAACCGGCTCACGTTCGATGCCCAGCTGACAGAACGCGGCGACTTGCGCTACACGCCCGCCGGAATTCCGGCGATTGACTTGAAGCCTGCACCATCAATCGGTGCAAGCGGAAGGCGGCGGCGAACGCAAGGTCGATTGCGAACTGTTCGCGGTGGCATTCGGAGACGTGGCCCGGAAGCTTGCGGCAATGCCCGTCGGAAGCAACGTGAGTTGCCAGGGGTTCCTGGCCCGCCGCTACCGGACTGGCATCACCGTCGCGCTGCACATCACGCATCTGGATTGAATAGACAGACAGTTAACTGAGAGTAAACAGAGGAAACGACATGCCCCGTCCCATCGGAAGAGGTAAAGGCAAGAACAAGAAGGACCTGAAGAAGCGTGACCGCGGCAATGCGCTGTTCAAGCGCCGCAAGTTTTGCCGCTTCACGGCCGAGAAGGTCGTCGAGATCGACTACAAGGATATCGACGTGCTGAAAGACTTCGTGCAGGAAAACGGCAAGATCATGCCGGCGCGCGTGACGGGCACCAAGGCCCGCTACCAGCGCCAGCTCGGCACGGCGATCAAGCGCGCGCAGTTCCTGGCGCTGCTTCCGTTCACCGACCGCCACTGATCAGGAGCAGACCATGCAAATCATTCTGCTCGAAAAGAGTCGCCAATGTCGGCAACCTGGGCGACATCGTCAAGGTCAAGGACGGCTTCGCGCGCAATTTCCTGATCCCGCAAGGCAAGGCCAAGCGGGCGACGGACGCCAACGTCAAGATGCTCGAAGGCAAGCGCGCCGAACTCGAAGCTGCCGCCAACGCCAAGCTCGAAGCGGCGCAGGCGCTGGGCGCCAAGCTTGAAGGGCTGACCATGCAAGATCACGCAAAAGGCGGGTGTCGATGGTCGCCTGTTCGGCTCGGTAACCAACATCGACATCGTCGACGCGCTGAAGGCGCAGGGAATCGCAATCGAAAAGGCGATGATCCGCATGCCTGCCGGTCCGCTGAAGCTCGTGGGTGAGTATCCGCTGGTCGTTGCGCCGCACCACGACGTGGTCGCCAACATCAATGTGTCCGTGGCGGGCGATACGGCCCAGGGCTGATCCGCGCCGCATGAAGGGCCACGCCGCGCAAATCGCTGTGGTCCGGCAGGAGAAACGACAATGGCCGCGCCGATTCAACAGGTGCGGCCATTGTTTTTCCGGCCGCGGCAACCGGTAAATTGCTTTTGATCACCTGCGCAGAAACACGCGCGACGAGTAAAATCGAGAGGCGGCACGCCGTTCACGAGACGCAATTCCGATGCCTGACGATCCCCAGCTGGAAGCACTCAAGCTGCCCCCGCATTCGCTGGAGGCGGAGCAGTCCATCCTGGGCGGGCTGCTGATCGACAACGAGGCGCTCGACCGCATCGGCGACGTCGTCGGCGAAGACGACTTCTACAGCGAGGCCCATCGGCTCATTTACCGCCAGGTCAACCTGCTGGCCGGCGAAGGAAAGCCGGTCGACGTCGTGACGCTGTCCGAATCGTTGGCGTCCGTGCAGAAGCTCGACTACGTCGGCGGCCTGGCCTACCTCGGCGCACTGGTGCAGAACGTGCCGACCGCCGCCAATATCCGGCACTACGCCAACATCGTCCGCGAGCGTTCCATCCTGCGCCAGCTCGCAGCCACGGCGGGCGAAATCGCCGATACCGCCTACAACCCGCTCGGCCGCGGCGCCAAGGCGATATTGGACGAGGCGGAAGCCAAGGTGTTGCATATCGCCGAGCAGGGCTCGCGCGGCGCGCAAAACTTCCAGAAGCTGAGCGGCTTGCTGACCGCCGTCGTCGACCGCATCGAGACGCTGTACAACCGCGACGACCCATCCGACGTCACGGGCGTGGCGACGGGCTACGCCGATCTCGACCGGATGACCTCCGGTCTGCAGGAAGGCGACCTGATCGTCGTCGCGGGCCGGCCGTCGATGGGCAAGACGGCGTTGGCGCTCAACATCGGTGAACACGTTGCATTGAGCCTCAAGCTGCCGGTGGCCGTCTTCTCCATGGAAATGGGCGCGTCGCAGTTGGCGTTGCGTATGATCGGCTCGGTGGGCAAGCTCGACCAGCACAAGCTGCGCACGGGCCGCCTTGTCGCCGACGACTGGGAGCGCCTGTCCAGCGCCATCGGCCGCCTCAACGATGCGACGATGCTTATCGATGAGACGCCGGCATTGAACGCGATCGAAGTTCGTTCGCGCGCGCGACGCTTGGCCAAGCAGTACGGAAAGCTCGGCCTCGTCATCGTCGACTACATCCAGCTGATGCAGGCGTCGTCCGCGGGCGAGAATCGCGCGACCGAGATCTCCGAAATCTCGCGTGCGCTGAAGTCGCTGGCCAAGGAACTCAAGGTGCCGGTGATGGCGCATCTCGCAGTTGAACCGCGCGCTTGAACAGCGGCCGAACAAGCGACCGGTGATGTCCGATCTGCGGGAAAGCGGCGCGATCGAGCAGGACGCCGACGTGATCCTGTTCATCTATCGCGACGAGGTCTACAACCCGGATACGCAGGAAAAGGGCGTCGCCGAAATCATCATCGGCAAGCAGCGCAATGGACCGATCGGCACCGTGCGGCTGACGTTCCTCGGCGAAAACACGCGCTTCGAGAACTTTGCCACGGCGGGAAGTTATTGAGCCGTTCCCGTGGGGCAATGCGCGTGCGGCGCGCTGTTCCGTCTCAGATAATTCGGGCGGACAAGAGCGCGCCGGTGTCCGTCGTCTCGTAGCCCGTATCGCGGGTCACCAGCGCCAGCACGCGTTCGTAGGCATGATGCAACGTGCCGTCGACCTGTCCCGCTTCGCGCTCGAAATCGAGCGCCGAATCCGGCAACATTGTCAGCGGAGCCAGCGCAGACATTCGCGCCCAGAACATGGTGCCCGCGGGAAACCTGCCGCTGACGCGCTGCTCCTGATCCAGGCGCGCGAGCGCCGTTGCCATGAGATCTGACGTTCCGCAGACCCAGGTCACCTGGTCGTAGAGCAGCCCTTCGGGCGCCACGAGTCCTGTCGCGGGTCGCTGGTCCATTGCCTTGAGAATCGCGCCAGCGCGCTCCTTGCTTCCCACCAGGCCAGCCAGCGCACGCCGGCGCCATTCCTCTCCGCCACTGATGGGAGCCTCGGTGTTATCCACGATATGCACGGATTTCTTTCCGTGCAGCTTGAGCACATAGGTATAGGGCATTGCATTCGCGCTGCGCAACCACAGCAGGAAGGGGAGAACGTCGCGGCCGAGATTGTGAACGCCGAACACGGTTGCGTCGGGAAATTGTCGGTGAATGCGGACGCGCATGGCGCTCGCTACGCGATACGGACAGCTCACGAACAGGTCGAAGCGCTCCGGCAGGCAGGCGAGCGTGGCGGCAATTTCTTCCCAGAGCTCCGGGTAGTAGAGGTGCAGCACCACGGCGATGCGCGCGTCCGTCGCGCGCGCCGTCGGCATGTCGGCGACACTGCCCAGCAACGCACTGGCGACATGAGGCGCGCGAAGTATCGGTCGCCAGGTCATTCAGGCTGCGCAGGTCGTGCGGATGACGCGGGTCGAACGCGGCGCGCAGCATCCAGTACGGCGCGCCGCGCGCTGCCCGATTGCCCACAAAGCGACGCGCCGCATCGACGGCATAGGCGATCTTGAGCGGCGAAATGTCGCTCACCACCCAACCCGACGTTGCCAGCTGCGCGCGGTTGCCCGGCGCCCAGATCACGGTCGGCGCCAGCATGTCGTCCCCTGCGTAGCGCCGCGCGAGCTCGCCGGCAAGGATGGAGTATGAATAGTCCTGTGCGCCCTCGGCGCCCGCTGGCGCGATGCCGTAGGGCGGAAGGTCCAGCACATAGTCGAACGCCTGCGGGCGCGTGCCGAACGTGCTGGTGCGTCTCACCCAGCCAATACGAACGCGACCGCCATTCGCAGACAGCGCGTTGCGGACTTCGGTGACCGCCTCCAGGTCAGGCTGGCCGTCGTCGAAGGTCGCGACCGCATAACATATGTCTTCGTGGGTGTAGAGCAGCCCTGCAGCCGCCAGCGCACCCAATGCCGCGGCTTCCTGCGACCCATTGCCTGCGCCGGCGCGTCGTGGCGCTGCGCCATCGAGAATGGGCAGCATGCGCAAATTGTGCTGTGGCAGCAGGGATGCGATTTCTGTGTTTGCGGTCGTGAGCAGGGACGTGGGGATGGCAATCCCCTGGACGATACCAGCGAGCTTTTCGCACAGCGCGGCGAGAGCCTCGAGATGAAGGGCAGCCGACGCGTCCGCAGCACCTTCCCACACGACGACGGCATCGGTGGCGGACTGCTGCGCGGAAAGTTGATCGGGCATCACGACAGGGCAAGCTCTGCTGCGCCCACGTGGCGGAAGGAATGAAGCCACGTCGATACGGCATGCCGGGCTTCCCCGTGGTCGAAGAAAAGTTGGCATCGTGGACTTCGCGCCAGGCCGGCGCCATAGTCGCCGAAGCCGTCGGCCATGATTGCCAGTCCCGCCGCCGAGGCCTCGAATACCAGGCGGTCGAATTGCCGCATGCGGCCCTCGGCGCCCCAGAAAAACAGCGCGTCGAGATCGTGCCACCAGTCATGCCAGTCCGTGACAAGGCTGATTAGATGTTCGTCCTGATCCTCGATGTGAAGGCTCGGCAATCGCCCCGGATACATGAGACGCAGGAACATCGATTGCGCTCGCAACCACTCGAGAGTTTCCCAGCGCGACGTGTCCTCCCGGCTGCGCAGCGGAGGAATGAAAACGCCGATCCGTGGGCGACAGGCGGCCCGGGTACTGCGGCGGGTTGGCGCGGGCCCTGCGGCGAACAGCATCGTATCGACAGCGCCCGGCAGTCCCAGGTCGACGAGCAACTCCGCTGAGCGCGACACAAATCGCAGGCGAGCTCACTGCAACCGACGGAATGCGATCGATCAATTCGACCCAGGTCATCGGGTCGTGCGCATCGAGTCCGACGGCAATCGTCTCGAAGGTTGTCGCGACACGCGGCAACCATTCCAATGTGCGCGCATTGCATCCAAAAATGGCGAGTGTGCCGGCGCGGGGCAAGGCGCCGGTGGCGAGATCGATCACCGTGGCCCCCGGCACTCCCGCCATCGGCAATCCGCGCGCCGGGTCGCTCCACAATTTCACGTCGTCACGCGCGATGGAGAATTGCTCGAACAGCGCCACGCCATTGCGATTAGCCGCGGCATTGAGCACGTCGCCGGGGATCACAATGTGCATCGTGCTCGATGCGGTCAAAGTCGCAGGATCGAGGAATGCGTCGCGGGCCGCGACAGGCGCGAGGCGCCTTGTCGCGCCGAAGAGGCGCAACATGTCATAGGCAATGATGGCCGTCGCGGAGTACAGCCCCTCGTGCTCGCGCTTCTGGTGCTGGAGCAGGCGCAGGTTGTGGCGAATGGCTTCGAACCCTGGCGAGAGGTCGGACGCGCGCCGCAGGAGCGACTCGGCTTCATCCAGGTCACCCTGCTGCATTCGCACGACGCCGAGCATGTGCACGGCGTCGAAAGTCAGCGGCGCGCGCGCGACCACACCGGCATACAGCGCGGCTGAAGCGTCGAGTTGTCCCGCCCGTTGCGCGGCAAGCGCATCCTGCATCGTGCGCCAGAGCGCTGCCTGCTCGCTATCCGGAAAACGCTCCCACCCGAGATAAGGCGCGAGTCCCCGCGCAGCGGGTTGCACGCCGCCTGCCACTGAGCCAGCATCCTGACCATGGCAATGCTTGTAGCGCAGTCCGCTGCCGCACGCGCAAAGGGAATTGCGCTTCTGGGGCGCCGCCGGGGCGGATGTCGGCGTGGCGGCCACGCCTCACTCGTCCAGCGCCAGGAACGACATCTTGCCGGTCATCTTGGCCGTGGGCGGAGACTTGGGCCGCTTCTCGATGGCGACAACGCTGTCGTACCAGCTCAACGACCAGGCGGATCGGGCGAAACTGGACCTGTCACTGTCCGCCCACTCCGGCACATGCCACGCGTTGAGTTGGTCGAGCAAAGGCTTGGTGTATTCGAGAAACGATCCGCTTGCGCGCAAGCCGCCGCCGTACTCGGGCCAATAGCTGGTATGCGTATCCTCGACCATGTAGACGCCGTCCTCGGCGACGGCATCGAACAATTCCTCGAAGGTCACGATCTGCTGCTGCATCGAGTGACCGCCGTCATCGAGCAGGATGTCGATGCGCGGATAGTGCGCGCGCAGGTCGCGCAGGAATGTCCGGTCCGACTGGTCGCCGATGACGACCGTGACTTGCTCATCCGCGAACTTGAGCGCGCGAGGATTGATGTCGACGCCCACGAGGCGGGCTTGCGGACCGAAATAGGACTTCCACATGCCGAGGGATCCGCCATGGTATATGCCGATTTCCACCATTACGATTTCGCGCCCGCGAAACCGGGCGAAGTGGCGGTCGTAGATGTCGAAGTAATGCATCCACTTGTTGAGAAGCGGGCCGCGATTGGCTTCGAAGTATTCCTGTAGAGGATTCATGTCCCTGCGGCCCTTTGGCGGGCACGCCGATGGAAGCTCGACAGCGATCGCCCCCCGGCGATCAACCGCGCGCGCGCCTCCAGAATACACCCGAGGCATCTATGGCCTCGATCGGTTCGACAATGCCCTGCGACGCGCGGTAATCGTCGACGGCCTGCATGCAGCACGGAAACACGCCGTAGTCGTCGACGATGATGAAGCCCCCCGGCGAAACCTTGTCGTAGAACGCCGAAAGCGCTTCGATCGTGGATTCGTAGAGGTCGCCGTCCAGGCGAAGAATCGCCAGCGCCGCGATGGGCGCGCGCGCCAGCGTGTCTCGAAACCAGCCTTCCAGGAACTTGACCTGGTCGTCCAGCAGGCCGTAGCGGGCAAAGTTGGCGCGGACTTCCGCGGCGGACACGGCCAAGGCCTTGTAGGTGTGAAGTTGTTGCCCCTTGTCGGCGGGATAACGCGCTTCATCCGGCGGCGGCAGTCCCGCAAAGGAATCCGCGAGCCAGACGCGCCGGTCGCGAATGCCCCAGGCTTCGAGCACGGCGCGCAGCATGATGCACGCACCACCGCGCCACACGCCGGTTTCGATGAAATCGCCCGGAATCCCTTCGGCGATCACCTGTTCCGCGGCGGTTTGCAGCTGGCGCATGCGCGTGCCGCCGATCATCGACGGCGCGCGGCTCGGCCAGTCCATCCCGGTTTCGCGCCGGTTCGCGTCGTATGGCAGCAGCGCGCCACCGTCCGGTTGCAACGCCAGCGAGGGATCCTCGTGGAGGGCGCCGGTCAGGCAGTCCCGCATGAGGTCCAGATACCGGGCCCGCAGCGCCTCCGCATTCATCCTGCGTACCCTGGCGGGCTACAGGACTTCCGCAGCGTGGTCCGCAAGACGCGAGCGCTCGCCGCGTTGCAGCGTGACATGCCCCGAATGTCCCCAGCCCTTGAAGCGGTCCACGACGTAGGTGAGGCCGGAGCTGCCTTCGGTGAGGTAGGGCGTGTCGATCTGCGCGATGTTCCCAAGGCACACGACCTTGGTGCCCGGACCTGCGCGCGTGATCAGCGTCTTCATCTGCTTCGGCGTAAGGTTCTGCGCCTCGTCGATGATCAGGAACTTGTTGATGAACGTGCGTCCGCGCATGAAGTTGAGGCTCTTCACCTTGATGCGTGAGCGGATCAAGTCGCGGGTTGCGGCGCGACCCCATTCGCCGGCCTCGTCGTCGGTCTTGTTGAGCACGTCGAGGTTATCCTCGAGCGCGCCCATCCACGGGTTCATCTTTTCCTCTTCCGTGCCCGGAAGGAAACCGATGTCCTCCCCGACAGGAACAGTGACCCGGGTCATGATGATTTCCGTATAGACCTTGAACTCGAGCGTGAGCATGAGGCCCGCGGCGAGGGTCATCAGCGTCTTGCCGGTGCCCGCCTGGCCCAGCAGGGTGACAAAGTCGATCTCGGGATTCATGAGCAGGTTGAGCGCGAAATTCTGCTCGCGGTTGCGCGCGGTGATCCCCCACACATTGTTCTTCTGGTGCGTGTAGTCCTTGAGCGTCGACAGGAGCGCGGTCTTGCCAGTTATGTCCTTGACGATGGCGTAGAACGGCGTCTCGTCCTTCTTTTCCTGATACAGGAATTCGTTCTGCAGCAGCGAGGGAACGATCGGACCCGTGACGCGGTAGTACGTGTGGCCGCCTTGCTGCCACGATTCCATGCCCTTGCCGTGCTTGTCCCAGAAATCTGCCGGCAATTCGCGGGTGCCCGGATAGAGGAGCTCCGTGTCCTCGAGCACCTTGTCGTTGTAGTAGTCCTCGGCGGCGATTCCCAGCGCGCGCGCCTTGATCCGCATGTTGATGTCCTTGGACACCAGGATCACGTCGCGCTTCGGCTGGTTTTGCGCGAGATGCATTACGACGCCGATGATCTGGTTGTCCGCCTTGCCGCCGGCGAGTGACGCCGGTAGCGCGGTCGAAATCGCCTCGGTCTGGAGGAACAGCCGGCCCGTCGCTGCGCCGCTCGATTTGGTGGAGAGCGGAATGCCCTTGGAGATCGCGTCTCCGCCATCTCCCACCGATGTGACCAGGTCGTCCAGGAAGCGGCTGACCTGCCGCGCATTGCGCGCGACCTCGGTCATCCCCTTCTTGTTGTTGTCGAGTTCCTCGAGCGTGAGGATCGGGAGGTAGACGTCGTGTTCCTCGAACCTGAACAGGCTCGTGGGGTCGTGCATCAATACGTTCGTGTCGAGTACGAAGAGCTTCGTCGCGGTCGCGGAGCCCGGCTTGCCGGGTTTGCGGGAGGGGAGGAGTTGCAGCGAGGATGGGGCAGGGCGCAGCTTGCGTTCGACCATGGGCCTCCAGCGAGAAAGGTCGTGTATCGGATAGGACGTTCTGCTCCTATCCTGCCTCAGGAAATGCCGGGGACACAAGCCCTAGTGGCCGTCGCCCAAGCCGTACCGACCGGTTGTGGTGTAAAGAGGACACCTGGGGGCAAGGGGCCCATGGGCTGCACGGATGCCGCGAAAGCCCACAGGCATCAATGCGCCGGTCTCCGCTGGGGCCCTCGCACCAGCCGTCCGGGGAGCGCCCCCGTGGGTGTTCCTTCCTGTTGCACCACCGCACCATTGACGATGGTCGCCGTGTAGCCGCGCGCGCGCTGGAGCAGGCGCCGTCCGCCGGTGGGCAGGTCATAGGCGACCTCGGGCGCATGCAGATGTAATTGTTCAGGCTCGAAAATATTGAGATCGGCCTTGAATCCCCGTCGCACGACGCCGCGATCGTGGAGTTCGACTGCGCGCGCGGTGTCATGACTCAGCCATTTCACTATCAGGGGCAAGGGCACCCGTTCGCCGCGCCGACGGTCGCGCACCCAATGGGTCAGCATGAATGTCGGGTAGCTGCCGTCGCAAATTGTCCCGCAATGCGCACCTCCGTCGCCGAGACCGAGGACGGCACCCGCATGTCGCATCATTTCCAGCGACGAGTCGAGCGAACCGCGCTCGTAATTGCACAGCGTCACATACAGATTGTTGCGGCCGTCGCGTTCGAGCATGAGGTCATAGACGAGTTCCTCCGGCGATGTGCCGGCACGCTGCGCCAATGCCTTGATGGATTGATCGAAGGGCTGCTCGTAGTCCGGCGGATCGCCCAAAAGAAACATGTGGTCGAATTCGCGCGCGAGACGTCCCAACACGATGGTCGGGTCGGGATCCGCGGCCTCAGCAAGGATTCGCGCCCGCACGTCCGGACGTCGGAACTGGCGGATCCTTTCAGCGAACGGCAGCGCGGCGAGCGCGACGTACGACTTGCACGTATAGAACGTATTCAGCGTCAGTTCGTGTCCCAGCATGATTCCGATGGCCCGACTCAGCACCTGCGCCCTGATGGGCGGTCCCTCGGCAGAGGCGGCGACTGCCCAATCCAGAACTTCGCGCCAGCGCAGCGTCATCGGACCGTAACTTCCCTCCAGCAACGACCAGGAGAGGGGGCGTCCCGACGTTTCCACCAGCCGGCGCAATAGCGCGAACGTCCGCTCCGGCTCGTCGAAATCCGTTATGAGCTGCAATACGCCTTTGCCGGCGTCTTTCAGCGTCCGAGCCAGCATGTGGAGTTCGCGCTCCGCAGCCTCGAAACTCGGCGTCGGATTCCCGTCGCTGGAGCGGTGGAAGAACGTGCGCGACGTGGAAATACCCATTGCTCCCGAGTGCAACGCGGCGCGCGCAATTTCAGCCATCTGGTGCAAGTCGGCATCCGTCGCTGGCTGACGGTCAGCACCGCGTTCGCCCATCACATAAACCCGGACAGGGGCATGCGGCAGGTAACCGCAGATGTCAGCGTCGAAACGCCGCGTATCCAGGAAATCAAGGTATTGAGGGTAGGTTTCCCAGGTCCACGGAAGTCCTTCCGCCATGACGGGTTGCGGGATGTCCTCGACGCCCTCCATGAGGCGGATCAGCATGTCGTGCTGGTCCGCGTGGCAGGGCGCAAACCCGACGCCGCAATTGCCCATCACGACGGTGGTGACGCCGTGCGCCGTCGAAGGGAGGAGTCGGTTTTCCCAGGTGGCCTGCCCGTCGTAGTGCGTGTGAATGTCGACGAAGCCCGGTGTCACCACGCGGTTTCTTGCGTCGATTTCGTCGCGGCCCCTGCCCGAAACTTTCCCGACAATGGCAATCTTTCCGCCGTCGACGGCAATGTCGGCCTCGAATGGTTCTCCGCCGGTTCCATCGACGACCAACCCGCCACGCACTACAAGGTCGAAATCGGATGCCATCCGGGTGTCTCCTTCGCCATTGCTGCCGACGGAGGCAAATGATCGGAGAACCCCATGCGCTGGTCAAGCGCCGGCGTGGCTAGCCCAGCTCTTCGACCGCCGCCAACACTTCCTGGACGTGTCCGGGAACCTTGACTCCCCGCCATTCCCGGACGAGCTTGCCGGCGGCATCAATCAGGAATGTCGAGCGCACGATCCCGCGCACCTTCTTGCCGTACATGTTCTTCATCTTGATGACGTCGAATTGCGCGCACAGTTTTTCGTCAGGGTCCGAAATCAGGTCGAACGGAAACCCCATCTTCGCCTTGAAGTTCTCATGCGACTTGAGCGAGTCGCGCGAGCAACCGACCACGATGGCGCCTGCCTTCGCGAACTTCTTGTACGCGTCGCGGAACTGCTCGCCTTCGGTCGTGCAGCCCGGCGTGTTGTCCTTGGGATAAAAATACAGGACCACGATCTCGCCCTTGTGCGCAGACAGCTTGAACTCGCCGCCGGTGGATGGCGCCTTGAATGCGGTCACCTTCTTGCCGATCATGGAAATCTCCTTCGAGTCGATTGTCATTTTCAGGCAGCCTGTGCCAGGTCGACGTCGGACAGGAATTCGCCGCCCTGGACGAGAAGCGTGCCCGTGCGTCCGGGGATCGTGCCGGGACCGACCGTGCATCGCGGCAACGCCATCGGCTCCACCCCGTCGAACAATCCGCGCGTCGGTCCGAGCGTCCAGCCTTGCGCTTTCCAGCCGACGATCAGCTGCTCGAGCGCCGGCGCGAGTCGCATGCCCTCCAACTCCGCATGCAGCGTGAACACGTGACCGGCCGGCGCCGGTTGCAGCGTGCGTTCGAGCAGGTGCGCGGCGACGTTTTCCTCGGTAATCTCGCCGGTGCCGATCAGTTCGTCCAGCGTAGGCAGCGTCGTGGGGAATTGCGCGCACCGGATGGGTTCGGCGTTCCAGACAGGCAAGTGTGGATAAGTGCCTCGGCCATCCGAACAATAATCGAAGCCCAGGCGCTGCGTGAGGCGCAGCGCATGCCGATTCATCTGCCAGCCCGCGGCGCCATGAACGGTGGGCGGTGCCTTGAAGATATCGGTGTAGCGCGCGCAGGCGCGCTGCATTTCGTCATGCGTCCATTTCTCGTCGGCATCGCCGACGCCGTCCTGCCAGCGGATATGGTCCCAGCAATGCACGCCCGTCTCGTGACCGGCATCGCGCACTCCCACCATCACGTCGGCCCCACGTTTGCCGATATCCGGACCCGGCAGCAGCGTGCCATAAAGCAGTGTCTTGACGCCGTAATGCTTCACCACGGACGTGCGGCGCACCTTGCCGACAAAACCGGGGCGGAACACGCGCTTGATTGCGCGTCCCGTGTGGTCGGGCCCGAGCGAAAACAGGAACGTGGCTGCGACGCCGTGCTTGCGCAGAAGTTCGACCAGGTTCGGGACGCCTTCGCGGGTGCCGCGCAGCGTATCGACATCGATCTTGAGAGCCAGGTACACGGAAAACTCAGACGAGCGCGGTCAATCGACGAGGTGCCGCGCTTCGGCCACCTGTCCGCGATACGCCTCGAAAATGCGCGTCAGCGCGTCGTCCATCCCGACCATGGGCTTCCAGTCGAGATCCCGGCACGTGTTGACGATCATGGGAACGCGGTTCTGCACGTCCTGGTAGCCTGCGCCGTAGTAATCCGCCGACGTGGTCTCCACGATGTTGACCTTGGCAGCGTTCTCGGCGTATTCGGGATAGCGCTTCGCCAACGCCAGCATTTTTTCGGCCAGATCGCGTACCGACCAATTGTTAACGGGATTGCCGATGTTGTAGATCTTGCCGCTGGCCACGCCATCTTTGTTGGCGATGATCTTCACCAGTGCGGAAATGCCATCGTCGATGTAGGTGAACGCGCGCTTTTGCGTGCCGCCGTCGACCAGCTGGATGGGTTCGCCGCGCACGATGTGGCCCAGGAACTGGGTGATCACACGCGAACTGCCTTCTTTCGCGGTGTTGATGGAATCGAGCCCCGAACCGATCCAGTTGAACGGCCGGAACAGCGTGTAGTCGAGCCCCTCCTGCATGCCATAGGCGTGGATCACCCGATCCATCAGTTGCTTCGCGCACGAGTAGATCCAGCGCGGCTTGTTGATAGGTCCCAGCACGAGTTCCGAGGCCTCGGGATCGAACTCCGCGTCGCGAGACATGCCGTATACCTCGGAGGTCGACGGAAAGACGATACGCTTCTTGTAGCGCACCGCCGCGCGGACGATCGGCAGGTTGGCTTCGAAGTCGAGCTCGAAGACACGCAGCGGCTCGCGCACGTAAGTGGCCGGCGTGGCGATCGCGACGAGGGGCAGCACCACGTCGCATTTCTTGACGTGGTACTCGATCCACTCGCGGTTGATCGTGATGTCGCCTTCGAAGAAATGAAAGCGAGGGGCACCGAGCAGATCGGTGATGCGCTCGGTCTGCATGTCCATGCCATAGATCTCCCAGTCCGTCGCGCGAAGAATTTCCTGCGACAGGTGGTGACCGATGAAGCCGTTGACGCCGAGGATGAGGATGCGTTTCATGGACAGACCGTGACGGCGCCCGGCGCGGATTAGCCGGGCAAGGTGCGATTCTAACGTGCCGCCGGCATCAGAGCCCGCCGGAAAGGCGGTTGGCGAGGTCCGCGGGCGCGACTGTCGCCCCATTCATTTGAGCGGCGAGAATCTCCAGCCGGCCACCGCCGCCGCAATCGGCCAGCAGCCTTCCGCCGGCGCCATAAATCCTCGCTGGGCCCGCCGCCACGGTCTCGTCATCGACCCGCGTTCTCAATATCCGCAGTTCATCTCCGGCAAGGGTCGTGAACGCGCCGGGAAAGGGCGGCGCCACCGCGCGCACCAGGTCATGGATGCGGCGTGCCGAGAGTGTCCAGTCGATGCGGCCATCGTCCGGCTTTCGGCCGCCGAAATAGGATCCCTTGTGCAGGTCCTGGGCGATGCGCGGCGCGGTACCTGCCATGAGTCGCGGCAGTACCCAATCGAGCGTCGCAGCGGCGGCGTCGGTAACCTTGTCGAAAACCTCCTGCGCTGTCTCGTCGGGCAGGATCGCCACGGCCGTCTGCGCGACGATGTCGCCCGCATCAGGCTTCTCGGTCATGTAGTGGAGTGTCACACCGGTTTCTCTTTCACCATTCAGCACCGCCCAGTTCACTGGCGCCCGGCCGCGATATTTGGGAAGCAGGGAGCCGTGCATGTTCAGTGCGCCGAGCGCAGGCAGCGCCAGCATGGCCGGCGCGAGCATGCGGCGGTAGTAAAAGCTGAACAGGTAGTCCGGCTGCAGATCACGCACGCGCTTGATGACGTTCGGCGCGTTGGGGTCCAGCGGAGTGATGAATGCGATCCGGTGCGCGGCGGCGACATCGGCAACCCTGTCGAACCAGATCGCTTCGCGCGGGTCGTCGTCATGCGTGATCACGAGCGGCACGTCGACGCCGTGGCGCAGCAGGACTCCCAGGCACCGCGCGCCGACGTTGTGGTACGCGAACACCACCGCGCGCGTCATGGCGCGTCGTTCGGCGGGCTTTCCAGGATGGCGCGGATCGTATACCGCGGCCGGGCCCGCACCTGCTGGTAGATGCGTCCCACGTATTCGCCGACCACGCCCAGGCCGAACAGCACCATGCCAATCAGGAAAAACGCAAGGATGTCGCGGTCCCACACCGCTGCCAGGGCCTGGTGCCATTCGCCTGCGAAGAGACGGTAGACGATGACGCCCAGGTAGGTGGCCAGCGCGCCGAACGAGACCACCATGCCGAACACCGAGAACATCTGCAACGGGACCAGCGAGAACCCGGTCACGAGGTCGAAGTTGAGGCGAATGAGCTGGTAGAGCGAATACTTCGATTCGCCGGCGGCACGCTCCTCGTGAGCGACTTCCACCTCCGTCGGGTGGTGCGCGAACGTGAATGCGAGCGCGGGAATGAACGTGCTGACTTCGGGACCTTCGGCGATCGCGTCCGCGATTTCGCGGCTGTACGCGCGCAGCATGCAGCCCTGGTCGGTCATCTTGATGCGTGTGATTTGTTCGCGCAGGCGGTTCATCGCGCGCGAGGCCGCGCGCCGCCACCACGCATCTTCGCGGGTTCGCCGCACGCCACCGACGTAATCGTGACCTGCGTCCATCGCGGCCAGCAGGCGCGAAATTTCCTCCGGCGGATTCTGCAGGTCCGCGTCGAGAGTCACCACCCGCGCGCCGCGCACATGCGCAAAACCAGCAATGATCGCGAGATGCTGGCCGTAGTTGGCGTTGAAGAGAATGACGCGCGTCACGTCGGGACGCGCGCGTTGCTGTGCTTCAAGCAGCGTCGCCGACTCGTCACGGCTGCCGTCGTTGACGAAGATGACTTCGTACGCGACTTTAAGCGCATCGAGGGCCGGATACAGCCGCGCGAACAGCGCGGCAAGACCGGCCGCCTCGTTGTAGACGGGAATGACGACGGAGAGTTGGGGCGCGGCCATCGGAGGTTGCGGGGTCAGCGTCGGATCATCGCCGATGCGCAGCCAGGATGTCGGCGCAAGCCGCGCATATGCGGTCGATATCCGCCAGTGACAGCGAAGGATGCAGGGGCAGCGTCACGGTGGTTTCGGCGATGTGCTCGGTATGGGGCAGGCTGCCGCGATGATAGCCGAAGCGCCGGTACAACGTCGCCAGGTGCGCGGCTTCATACGACATTCCGGTGCCGATCCCGCGCGCTTCCAATGCGTCCCGGAAAGCGCGACGGGTGAGGTCGAGCTGTGCGAGTGGAAGTAGCGGCGCGAACATGTTCCAGCTGTGTCCATCAGCGTCGCCGGTATAACCCGGATGGGGCAATTCACAAGCTGGATCGGTACGGAAGCGCTCGAAATAACGCTGCACAAGGGCGCGCCGCCTGGCGTTGAATTCCGGCAGCTGCGCAAGCTGTGCCAGGCCCACCGCCGCGTTGACATCGGGGAGGTTGAACTTGCCTCCGGCGACCGTGACGTCGCGCGTGCGATCGGGCAGGTAGCGGATGCCATGGAAGCGCAGCACCTCTATCTCACGCGCTTCGGCTTCGTTGCCCATGACCAGCGCGCCGCCTTCGATGGACGTGATGTTCTTGTTCGGGTGGAAGCTGAAAATGCAGATGTCCCCGAAACTGCCGATGCGCTTGCCGCGCCACGATGAGCCGATGGCCAGCGCCGCGTCCTCGATGACACGCAGCTTATGTTTTGCCGCCAGCGCGTAGAGACCATCCATGTCGCAGGGCAATCCCGCAAAGTGGGTCGGAAGAATTGCGCGGGTGCGCGGGCCGATGCGCGCCGCGACGGCCTCGAGGTCGAGATTGCGGGTTCCCGGCAGGACGTCGACGAACACCGGCGTGGCGCCCACTTTGAGGATCATGTTGGGCGCGGCGAAAAAAGTCATTGCCGGCGTGATCACCTCATCGCCGGGCCCGATGCCGCAGACGGTGAGTGCTAGTTCCAGCGCCGCGGTTGCCGACGACACGCAACGCACGTGCCGGCCACCGCAGTATTCCGACAGCGCGGCCTCGAACGCCTTGAGCTTCGGCCCGCTGGTGATCCAGCCGGAGCGCAGCACGTCGGCCACGCTGGCAATCGTGGCTTCGTCCAGCGTCGGCCGGGCGAATGGCAGGTACGGCAATTGAGGGGGCAGGGGCGTGGCGCTCATGAGGGTGTCGTCGATAGGTCAGGATTTGGCGACCAGCCATACGCCGATGACGATGAAGCCGATGCCAACCCACTTGGTGACGGTGACCGATTCGCCGAAGAGGTAATAGGCGGCGACTGCGTTGATCACGTAGCCCAATGACAGCATCGGGTAGGCCACGGAGACCGGCACGCGCGAGAGTCCCATGATCCAGACCAGCAGGCTCACCATGTAGCACATCACGCCGGCGACGAAATATTGCTGCGTCGCCATTCTCCACAGCATGTCCCACCAGTTGTCCCGGGTGAGCGTGATGACGCCGAGCGCATTGGTGCCGGCCTTGAGCAGCAATTGCGCGCCGGCATTCAGGAGCACGCCGGTAAGAAGGAACGCGAACGCGGAGGAAGTCATCACTATCGCCTGGCAACAAAGACTACGGCGCGGGTCGCGGGCGACCACGCGCATGGGAACGGATTGCGCCACAAGCGCCGCATAATCATCCAGCTTGATCATTGCATAGCCCTGCGAAAGCGCAGTCCACGCGGGAATCCACGCGGCCTCGGTGGGAAAATCGTGACCGGGCTCGACGTCGAGCCCCAACGCCATCTCGTCCCGGTAGGCGACCAGCGTGGTGGTCCTTCCCAGATAGAACGGCAAGGTCTGGTCATACGTACGCACTTGGAACACGGGGGTCTTCGGGTCCAGCGGATTGCCGGGCGCCGTCCCGTTTGCAGCTTCGCTCGTTGTCGCGGCACGCACGAGATCATAGGCGGAGCGCGTCACCCGAAATGCATCGTAGCCCACGAAGCCAACCTGCATTCCAGCCACCGTCCCGAGCGCGAGCGTGGCGATCGCGAGGGTCTTGCCGCCCGGAGCATTGCGGCGAAGGAGGAGGAACGACGCCACCGCGCTCAGGGCCATGATGCCGATCGCCGCCACGAGCCAGGGTGCGAACGCATGGAAGATCTCGACAGGATTGCCCGCGTCGGCGATCTCAGGGATATAGCCGCCGATCACCACACCTACGCCGAGCAGCAGGATCGAAGAGAGGATGGCGAGCGGGAGGACCAGCAATGCCATCGACTCGCCGGGCAACACCCGCAGCTGCCAGCCGAGCACGATCGCCAGCGCCGGGAACATGGGCAGGATATAGGACGGCAACTTGGAGCCTGAGGCGCTGAAGAAAACGAATACGAACGCCGCCCAGACCAGGCAGAATTTCGCCCACGAAAACCCGTTGGCCGCCGTCGGCGCGTCGCGCCAGGCAGACTTGAGCGTCCACAGCCAAACGGTCAGCCACGGGAGGATGCCTCCCGCCAGCAAAGGAATGAAGTAGTACCAGCTGCCTTCGCGTCGATGTTCCGTGGTCAGGAATCGCTCGACGTGTTCATGGATGAAGAAGAACTGCGCAAATTCCGGATTCGTGCGGGATACGAGCAGGAACCAAGGCGCGGTCAACAGCAGGAAAAGTGCAACGCCCGGAAGCAGATAGAGCCGTTTCCATGGTCCCGTGTCGCGGGTGACGAGCGAATACAGGACCAGCGCCGCCCCCGGAATGGCCAGCGCGACGAGCCCCTTGGTGAGCATGGCGCCCGCGGCGGCCGCGTACGCGACGAGCATCAGCCTGCGGCGGCTGCCCGACGTCAGGCCGTCGCGCTGCGCCAACAGGAACGCGCAAAGCATTGCTGTCATCCACGCGCACAGCACGCTGTCCAGCGTGAGCAATTGCGAGAGCGCGAAAGGCCAGACACTGCCGGCCATGGCCAGCGCGGCGTAGGCGCCCGTCGTCGGACCGTCCAGCCGGGACGCCGTCGCGCCGACCAACAGCACCGCCAGCAATCCCGCCACCGCCGGTACCAGTCGCGCCGTCCATTCATGGACGCCGAACATGTTGAACGCCGCGGCCGTGGCCCAGTACTGGAAGGGCGGCTTCTCGAAATACTTGAGGCCGTTCAACCGCGGCGTCACCCAGTCGCCGGTGACCGCCATCTCGCGCGCGATCTCGGCGTACCTGCCTTCATCAGGATGCTGCAGTTTCCGCACGCCGATCCCCGAAAACCAGGCAACGACGAACATCGCGGCAAGCAGCCACCAGGCGTAACGGGGAAGGGATGCAAGCATTGCGAGCGGATTTGGTCTTTCGGGCGACGGGAAAGCGCTTGTTTACGGCCCCCGTTTGGCGCGGAACCCAGCGCATTCTACATTGGGGCATCGCCGCGACCGCCTCGGTTGCCACAATCGGTGGTTCTCGCATAACATCTTCAACGTGCAAACCCGGATTTTCAACGTCGCGCGCTGTCGCATGAGGTCCCATCGGCACGGTCGCGACCTGATACCAAGCTAAGCGTCCCGACCAGACACTTACCGGATGCCGCCGGCAATTCCACCGGCGGCTTTTTTTCGAAGGACCGCCGGATTTTCTGATCTTCGTCCTCGACCGAAACCTCGCGCATGCCCGCACCCTTGCAGCTTTACGACAACTACACGCGCACGATGCGCCGCTTCGAGCCGCTCGCCGCCGGCCCGGTCGGACTGTACACGTGCGGTCCGACCGTCTACGACTATCAGCACATCGGCAACCACCGCACGTTCCTGTTCGAGGACATCCTCAAACGCGTGCTGGAGTGGAACGCGTATGACGTGCGGCACGTGATGAACATTACCGACGTGGGCCACCTCACCTCCGACGCAGATACCGGTGAGGACAAGATGGAGAAGGGCGCGCGCCGTACCGGCAAGACGGCGTGGGAAATCGCGCAGCTCTATACCGATGCGTTTCTCGCGGACCTGAAGCTGCTCCATATCGAAAGTCCTTCGATCCTGTGTCGCGCAACGGACCATATCCGCCAGCAGATCGAATTCATCGCCGACATCGAACGCAACGGCTTTGCCTACCGGACCGCCGACGGCGTCTATTTCGACACGTCGAAGCAGAAGGACTACGGCTACCTCGCGCGCCTCAACGTCGCAGGGACAGGAGGCGGGCAAGCGCGTCGACATCGGCCGACAAGCGCAACGCAACGGACTTCGCGCTGTGGAAATTCACGGCTCCGGGCGAAAAGCGCCAGATGGAATGGGACAGTCCGTGGGGCCGCGGCTATCCGGGCTGGCACATCGAATGTTCGGCGATGGCGCAGGAATACCTGGGCGATTTTTTCGACATTCACTGCGGCGGCGAGGATCACATTCCGGTGCACCACACCAACGAAATCGCGCAGACCGAGGCGCGTGTCGGCACGCGGCTCGCCAATTTCTGGCTGCACGGCTATTTCCTGCTGGCCAATGACGCCAAGATGGCGAAGTCCGCGGGCGAGTTCCTTCGTCTCTCGCTGCTGCAGGAGCGTGGCTACGATCCGCTCGCCTATCGCTACTTGTGCCTGACGGCGCATTACCGTACGCAGATGAGCTTTTCATGGGAAGCGCTGGATGCGGCGACCACTGCACTGGAGCGAATGCGCCAGGGCGTCCATGCACTGCCGCAAGACTCCGCCGCATCTGCCGGACGCGACCTACGTCGCGCGCTTTACCGACCAGATCAACGACGACCTCAATGTCCCGCGCGCGCTGGCCGTGGCGTGGGAGGTGTTGCGCGGTGACTTGCCGCCGGCGATCCGGCGCGCGACGCTGGTCAGGTTCGACGACGTGCTGGGACTCGGGCTCGCCGATTGGCGGCCGACGGAGGAAGTCGTTCCTACCGAAGTGCAGGCGATGGCCGAGGCACGCGCAGCGGCGCGCCGCGACAAGGCGTGGTCCGAAGCGGACCGGTTGCGCGGCGCGCTGGCTGCCGCAGGCTGGGAGATGGAGGACCTGGGTCAGGGCTTCAAGCTGAAGCGCATCAAGGCCGCAGCGGGAGGTGACTCATGAAACTGGCGAGTTTGAACGATCGCACGCGCGATGGCCGCCTCGTCGTCGTGTCGCGCGACCTCTCCCGGTGCGTTGCGGTGCCCGAGATCGCGCGCACGTTGCAGTCCGCGCTCGATGCGTGGGCCTCCGCTCGGCCCGGACTGAACGCGATCGCCGCCGAACTCGATGCCGGCCGCATGCCGGATGCGGAACGCTTCGATCCGGCGCACGCGATGGCGCCATTGCCGCGCGCGTACCAGTGGGCGGATGGCTCGGCCTACGTCAATCACGTCGAGTTGGTGCGCCGCGCGCGCGGCGCAACGATGCCCCCGGAGTTCTGGACCGATCCTCTCATGTACCAGGGTGCGTCCGATCACATGCTGGGCCCGCGCGAGGACGTGGTGTTGGACGATGAAGCCTGGGGAATCGACTTCGAGGCCGAGATCGCGGTCATCACGGGCGACGTCGCGATGGGTACGCCGGCGTCGGCCGCGGGCGCGCACGTGTGCCTGCTGATGCTGGTCAACGACGTCAGCCTGCGCAATCTGATTCCGGCTGAACTGGCCAAGGGATTCGGCTTCTTCCAGTCGAAGCCGGCATCGGCTTTTTCCCCGGTCGCCGTCACGCCGGACGAGTTGGGCGACGCGTGGCGCGATGGCAAGGTGCATCTCCCGCTCCTGTCGCACCTGAACGGCGCGCTCTTCGGGCAACCTGATGCGGGCATCGACATGACGTTCAACTTCGATACGTTGATCGCCCACGTTGCCAAGACGCGGGATCTGGAGGCGGGAAGCATCGTGGGCTCCGGCACGGTTTCCAACAAGGAGAACGACGGGCCGGGAAGGCCGGTCGCTGCCGGCGGTCGCGGCTATTCGTGCATTGCCGAGCAGCGCACGGTGGAAACCATCCTCTCCGGCAAGCCTTCGACGCCGTTCATGCGCTTCGGCGATCGCGATCCGCATCGAGATGTTCGACGCGACGGGAAAGTCGATCTTCGGCGCTATCGACCAGACGGTGCGCAAGGGCCGCTAGGGTCCAAATCCGCCGTTTTTCTGCGTTCTCCGTGCGGCTTGGCCGAGCCCGTTACGTTCCGCCCTGTCGCGGCTGCCATTCGTTCGTCCCGCCTTTCTCCCGTTTCGTCGCCTGGTTCTTGAGGGTGCAACATTCGGCCCCTAATCTTCGTCCTGCCAGCTACGACCCCCGGAACTTGCAGTGAATCCGAATGCCCGGTTCGGCGCATCAAAAGGGCAATGAGGAACAATTAGAAGCAATTGAGAGGGTCAGGAATGCCGGCAAGTGCGTGATTTGACCGGCAAGGCAAGTGGGAGTGACGGGCCCGCCCGATGCGGGAGCCTGGGACGAGAGAATGTAGCGAGGACACCATGACGCACGCCACGATGAGTAGAGAGTTCAACCCTGGCCGATCACCCCTGTTGGGACTTGTTGCAGTCATAGCCGCTGCCCTGACGATGGGGGCCACGGTGCTGTTGCCGGCGGCCAAGGCACCTTCCAATGTACCCGTTGCCGTTTCCGCAGTGAGCGCGGCCGCGCCGGAGACAACGCAGATCGTCAAGCTGCCGGCGGTCGAGGTGGTGGGCACGCTCCGCGACCAAGGCCGCCGCCAAGAACCGCTGACGCTGCCCGCGTCATTCAAGAAAGGCTGAACCCGAAGTTGACCTGGAACGGTGGCCGCGCGCGTACCGGCGCGCGGCAACCGCCCAATTCGTCAGGGCTTTTGTCCGACGATTCACCGAATAGACTTCCACGGCCACGGCCTTGCCCTTGATCTGTACGGCGCCGAGTTCCTCCACCGCCACGTCGTCGCGCAGTGCCTTGCGCGTGGTGCCGTCGATCAGGATCGTGCGCAACGCGACCTTGGTGTGCGTTTCCAGTCGCGCGGCGATGTTTACCGTGTCGCCGATGCACGTATACGTCGCGCGCTTGCTTGTGCCGGCGTAGCCCGCCACCATTTCGCCCGACGCAATGCCGATGCCGATGGAGATCTGCGGCTTGCCGGCAGCGGCCCGCTCCTGGTTGAACATGCTGACCAGTTCGATCATCTCCAGTGCGGCGCTGACCGCGCTGCCGCAGTGGTCGGCGATGGGCAGCGGCGCGCCGAAGATCGCCATGAGGCCGTCGCCGATCATCTGGTTGATCACACCGTCGTGGCTGCTGATCGCGTCGAACATCAGCGTGTAATAGGTATTGAGGAGCTCGATCGTCTCCTCGGGGGTCTGTGATTCCGCGAGCGGCGTGAAGTCGCGGATGTCGGAGAACATCACCGTCGCGGTGACGCGCTTGCCGCCGAGCGCGAACCCCGAGTCCTGCAGGTCCTGGGCGACTTCCGCCGTCGCGAAGGTGCGCACCATTTCCTTCAGCTGATCCTGCAAGCGCTTCTTTTCGAGGCATGCGCCGATGCGCGCCTTGAGCAGCACCGGGTTCACCGGCTTCATGAGGTAGTCGGCGGCGCCTAGTTCGATGCATCGCACAACGCTTTCGACGCCTTCGAGCGATGACGTGACGATGACCGGCAGGTCGCGCAGCTGCGGGTCCTGCACCAGTTGTTCCAGCACGGCAAAGCCGTCCAGCTCGGGCATTTCCATGTCGAGCAGCAAAAGGTCATACCCGTCCTTGCGCAACATCTCCAGCGCCACCCGGCCGTTTTCGGCGGTGGCCACGCGGTGCCCCTGCAATTCCAGGCTGCGCGTCAGAAGCAGGCGATTGACCTTGTTGTCGTCCGCTACCAGGAGCCTGTGCGGCCCCGTTGCGTCCCTCATGCATTGGCCAGGGCCCTCAACGCCGCCGCAACGCGCGCGTATTCGTGCGCCAGCGCGTCCAGCGGCGCGCCATGGGCGGCGTCGACCGGACCCATGCCGCCCAGTTCCAGTTCGCGGGACATGGCGCCCAGCGTATGGGCGCCGAAGGTGTTGCTGTTGGACTTGAGGGAATGCGCGGCACGCCGGAACTTGTCCGCGTCCTTGGCGGCCAGCGCGTCGCGCAGGTCCTTCAGCATGACCGGGGCCTCGGTAAGAAATGTATCCACCAGTTCGGCGACGAACTCCGTGCCGGCGGTTTCCTGCAACGCGGCGAAGGTGGCGGGGTCGATCGTCGTTGCGCTCATGTCAGCGGTCCTTCCGTACGGGAACGTCGTGGAGTGCCTCGACCAGCCGGTCGACGCGGATCGGCTTGGTGAGGTAATCGTCCATGCCGGCTTCGATGCACATCTCGCGGTCGCCCTGCATCGCATTGGCGGTCATCGCGACGATGCGCGGCCGCTTCGAAGGCTTGAAGCGCGCGCAAATCTGGCGCGATGCTTCCAGTCCGTCCATTTCGGGCATCTGCACGTCCATCAATATCACATCGTAGGTCTGGCGTTCGACGGACTCGATGGCTTCCAATGCCGTTCGACGCGAGGTCGGCGCGATAGCCCATCTGCTGCAGCAGGCGCAGCGCCAGTTTCTGGTTGACGACGTTGTCCTCGGCCAGCAGCACGCGCAGCGGATGCCGCGCGGCCATGCCGGGGTCGATGCCGGATTTGGCCGCCGTCGGCGCGGGCTTGGGTGCGTCGCCATCCACCAGGAGGCCGACCAACGCGTCGTAGAGGTGCGACTGGCGTATGGGCTTGGCCAGATACGCGCTGAACAGCCCGTCCTTGTCGCCGGCTTCGCGGCGGCCCAGCGAACTGAACAGCATCAGGGGCAGCGTGGGATTCATCGCCCGAATCTTGCCCGCGAGCTCCAGGCCGTCCATTTCCGGCATGTGCATGTCCAGGATGGCGAGATCGAAGTTCTCGCCATCAGCGAGCCAGCGCAGCGCTTCCTGCGGCGATTCCGTATTTCGCGAAACCATGCCCCACTTGCCGGTCTGCAACCCCAGCACGCGCCGATTGGTCGCGTTGTCGTCGACGATCAGAATGCGCTTGCCTGCAAGTTCCGGCTGCACGCCCACGAAATCGCGGGCGCGCGCCGGCGCCATCTGCGCGATCGCCGACTCGATCGTGAAATAGAACGTCGAACCATGGCCTGCGCCGTCGCTTTCGGCCCACATGCGCCCGCCCATCAGCTCGCTCAGCTTGCGGCTGATGGCCAGGCCGAGTCCCGTTCCGCCGTATTTGCGCGTCGTCGACGAATCGGCTTGCGAAAAGGATTGGAACAGCCGGCCGATGACTTCCGGGCGTGAGGCCGATGCCCGTGTCGCGTACCGAAAACGTCAGCTCGACCCGTTCGCCCGCCAACGGACGCGAACTCACGCTCATCACGACCTCGCCGCGTTCCGTGAATTTGACCGCGTTGGAGAGGAGGTTGAGCATGATCTGGCGCAGGCGGGTGACGTCGCCGACGATCGGCCGGCGGCACCTCGCCCTCGAATACGTAAGCGGTGTCCAGGTGCTTTTCCACCGCGCGCGACGTTACCAGGTCGAGCGCTGACTCGACGCAGTCGCGCAAGTCGAAAGGATGCGCCTCGATGTCCATCCGCCCGGCTTCGATCTTGGAGAAGTCGAGGATGTCGTTGATGATCGTCAGCAGCGCATCGCCGGAATCGCGAATGGTGGACACGTAGTCCTGCTGCTCCTTGTCGAGCGGCGTGTCCAGCAACAAGCCGCTCATGCCGATCACCGCGTTCATCGGCGTGCGGATTTCGTGGCTCATCGTCGCCAGGAACGAGCTCTTGGCGTCGTTGGCCGCCTCGGCCGCCGCGCGCGCTTCCTTGGTTTCGTTGAACATGCGCACGTTTTCGACGGCGATCACCGCCTGGTCCACGAACGACTGCGCCAGCGTGATTTCCTTGTCGTTGAAGGCGCCCGCCTTGTCGCGCGCAAGCACGAGCACGCCGATGCACTCGTTCTGCCGCAGCAACGGCAACATGAGCGACGTGTTGACTCCCCGGCGTTCCCGTACCCGCCGTTCGTGCGGGGGAAGTTCAATGACTGAGTAATCCGGAATGTGGAGCATTGTCTTGCTCAGGACCACGCGCGACGGGAAATTGGCCTCGGGGTCGAGGGCGACCGACTCCGTCAGGTCCATCGGCAGGCCGCCCGGCGTCGCGTTGGCGACGGCGGTCAATGAGGCGCCGTCGTAGCGCAAGCAGTGCGGTGAAGTCACAGGCCATGAGGCGCAATGCCGTATCCACAATGGCCCTGAATACCGGCTGCACATCGGTAGGAGAGCCGCTGATGACACGCAGGATGTCCGTGGTGGCAGTCTGGTGACTCAGCGCCTCCTGCGTCTCGTTGAAGAGTCGAGCGTTTTGCAGCGCGACGCCCACGTTCGCGGCGATGGTGGACAGGAGACGCTCGTCATCGGCGCCGTACATGCCTTCCTTCTCGGTGCTCTGCACGCTGATGACGCCCATGCTCGTGCCGCCCACTGGGATGGGCACGCCCATGTACGAACGCGACTGTCGGCCCAATACCCGCGCGCCCAATTCAACGCCGCGCCGGTCCACGTCGCTGTTGATGATCAGCGCCTTGCCCGACTGGATGATCTTGCTGGTCAATCCTTCGCCGTATTTGATGGCGACAATCTCGTCCCCGTACTGATAGGGAAAATCGATGATCCCGGTCTGCGGGTTGTACAGCGCGACATAGGCAACGTCTGCGGCAAAGACCGTGCGGATCTGCTCGCCCACCAGGTCGAGCAGGGGCGCCAGGTCCAGCTTCCCCGCAAGCTGCTGCGACACGGTATTGATCGTCGTGAGCTCGCTCGCCCGCTTTTCCGATTGGGCGAACAGGCGCGCGTTCTCGATGGCGACGGTGGCCTGCAGCGACAGGCCGACCAGGAAGTCGAGGTCCGAGTCGCCGAACGCCTTGCCGCCCGTGCGCCACACGGCCATGACGCCCTTCACCTGTCTTCCGGCCAGCAGCGGAGCAACCATCAGCCTTTCGTCGAGTTCGGTGTCGGTGCCGTCGATCTGGATTCCGCGCGGGTCGGCGTTGGTGTCGTTGATGTATTCGGCGCGGCCGCTCTCCGCCAGGCCGCCGATGATGCCCACGCCGGGCCGGATCGCGGTTTCCTTCAGGGCGTCGGCGATATCCCCGATGGCGACAATCGCACGGAACGCAGCACCCCCTTCGTCCGGCAGGAAGATTGCGCTGCTGTCCACGTCCAGCAGGTCCTTGGCGTGGCCGGCGATGCGGTCCATCACCTTGTTCAAATCGAGCGTCGACGATATATCGCGGCCCACTTCGGCCAGCGCCGCCGCTTCGCGAGTCCGGCGCTGCGTCTCGTCGAAGAGGCGGGCATTCTCCAGCGCCACGCTCATCGTATTGGCGAGCGTTTGCAGCAGGCGCACGTCGGAATCGCTGAACGCGTGCTCGCGCTCCATGTCCGACAGGCTGATCAGACCGCGGGCCTGGTCGCCTGCGACGAGGGGAACCCAGATCGCGGATTTTTCCGAATTGGTGCCGGCAATCACGTAGCTGCCGTACTTGGCCATTTCCCCTTCCATGTCCTCGTTGACGACCAGTGTTTCCCGGGTACGCAGCACATGCGAGCCGAAGCCCTTGTCGGAGGCGGTCATCGGTTCGATGTGAATCCGCTTGCCGCTCTCGTAGTCGTAGACGTAATTGATGATGTTGGTCTGCGGGTCGAAGATCCGGATGCCGACGTCGGCCTTGTTGAAGATTTCCCGGATCTTGTCGCCAACCGCGTCGTAGATGCCTTGCATGTTGAGCTCGGCCGCCAGCGCCTCCTGCACGCTGTTGATGATGGCCAGTTCCGCCGCGCGCTGTTCGCTTTCCTTGAACAGCCGCTGCGTCTCGTCGAACAGGCGCGCGTTTTCCAGCGCCACGCTCATGGCGCTGGCGAGTGTCTGCAGCAGCCGCACGTCGGATTCGCTGTACGCGTGCTCCCGTTCGTAGTTATCCAGGTTGATGAGACCGCGCGCGGCATCTCCGGCGATCAGCGGCACGTAGACGGACGATTTGGGACTGTTCGTGCCCGGAAAGGCGGTACTCCCAAATCGTTCCGAGTGCTGCGACATGTTTTCATTGATGACGAGCGTCGTCGCGCGAGCGCAGGACGTGCACCATGAATCCCTTCTCGCCCAACGGTTCTGAAAAGATATCCAGCCTGCGCCCGTTTTCGTAGGTGTAGGGAAAATGGACCAAGCCAGTCTGCGCGTCCCAGATGCGGATCCCCATGTCGGCCTGGTGGAAGATTTCGCGGATCTTGTCGCCCACCGCATCGTAGATGCCCTGCATGTTGAGTTCGGCGGCGAGCGCCTGCTGCACGCTGTTGATGATCGCGAGCTCCGCCGCGCGCTGCTCGCTCTCCTTGAACAGTCGCTGCGTCTCGTCGAAAAGGCGTGCGTTTTCCAGCGCCACGCTCATCGCGTTCGCCAGTGTCTGGAGCAGGCGGACGTCGGAGGGCGTAAAGGCGTGTTCGCGTTCGAAGTCGCTCAGCGTGATAAGTCCGCGACATTGGTCACCAACAACCAGCGGAACATACACCGCCGATCTTTCGCTGAGCGTGCCTGGCAAAATGAAACTTCCGTGCATAGCGGACACTTCGTCCATCCGCTCGTTGATGACGAGCGTCTCGCGCGTGCGTACGACGTGCTCCGAAAATCCGCGCGTAACCAACATAGGCTCTGCGGCGACGCGCTCGCCACTCTCGTAGGAATAGACGAAGTGGATCAGGTTGGTTGCCGCATCGTAGATCCGGATCCCGACATCCGCCTTGCTGAAGATCTCGCGGATCTTGTCGCCGACCGAATCGTAGATGCCCTGCATGTTGAGCTCGGCCGCCAGCGCCTGTTGCACGCTGTTGATGATGGCGAGCTCCGCTGCCCGTTGCTCGCTTTCCTTGAACAGCCGTTGCGTCTCGTCGAACAGGCGCGCGTTCTCCAGCGCCACGCCCATGCTTGCGGCCACCGTGCTCAACAGTCGCACTTCAGCCTCGCCGTAGGCGTGTTCGTTCTCGTAGTTTTCCATCACGATCATGCCCAGGACTTCGGCGCTTCCCATGATCGGAACGAACACCGACGAATGGCTGTCGTCGGTCCCGGGGATCACCGTAAAGCCCAGTGCGGCCGCTTCGGCGCGGGTGCCGGCCACCAGGGGGCGCACGCGTCTCCACCAGCTTGACCCACGAGCCGTCCGGAGCAGGAGATATCGGCGCGATTGTGCAGCCTCACGCCATGTTCGAACTGATACAGGAAATGGATGAGGTTGGATCTTGGGGTCGTACCAGCGAATTCCCAGGTCGCCGGTGCGGAAGACGTCGCGCAGCTTGTCGCCGACCAGGTCGACGATCGCCTTGAAATCCAGCTCAGCGGCCATTCCCTCCTGGATGCTGTTGATGACGGACAGTTCTGCCGCGCGCTGCTCGGTTTCCTTCAGCAGGCGCTGCGTCTCGTCGAAGAGCCGCGCGTTTTCCAGCGCTACACCCATGCTCGACGCGACCGTCGTCAGCAGCCGGACGTCAGACTCCGAATACGCGTATTCGCGGGCGTGGTTCTCGACCGTGATACCGCCAATGACCTGGTCGCTGCCGATGATCGGTACGGACACGCTCGACTTGCCCGTATCCGTGCCCGGAACGGTACCGAGGAGCTCCATTTCCGCCATCGTGTTGATGACGCGCGGTTCGCGGCGCGACGTAAGCGACTCCCAGGATGCCGTCTTGGGTGGTGCGGACGGAATCTCCAGTCGCTCGCCGTGCTCGTACTCGTAAAGAAAATGGACCAGGCGCGATTTGCCGTCGAACCAGCGGATGCCGATGTCCTCCGTGCGCAACACCTCGCGCAGCTTGTCGCCGACCAGGTCGACAATGCCCTGAAAGTCGAGCGAACCGGCCATTCCCTGCTGGATGCTGTTGATGACTGCCAGCTCCGCGGCGCGCTGTTCCGTTTCCTTGAGCAGGCGTTGCGTTTCGTCGAACAGCGCGCGCGTTCTCCAGCGCGACGCTCATCGAATTGGCGAGCGTCTGCAGAAGGCGCACGTCGGACTCGCTGAACGCGTGTTCGCGTTCCATGTCGACCAGGTCGAGAATGCCGCGCACCTGGCCCCCGGTCACCATCGGGACAAAGACCTGTGACTTGGGCAGCGCCGTTCCCGGAAGGAGCACTGAACCGTAGCCTGCCGCCACCACGCTCATGTTCTCGTTGATGACGACGGTTTCGCGCGTGCGCAGCACGTGGACGGCAATTCCCCGGTCGCCGAGCGGGGCGGAGGGCACGTCGATCCGCTGGCCCGCCTCGTAGGTATAGGGGTAGTGGACGAGACCGGCCTTGGGGTCGAGCACGCGGATTCCGACATCGCGCCCCGCGAAAATCTCGCGGATCTTGTCACCCACTGCGTCGTAGATGCCCTGGATGTTGAGTTCGGCAGCGAGCGCGGCCTGCACGCTGTTGATGATCGCCAGCTCGGCGTTGCGCTGCTCGGTTTCCTTCAGCAGGCGCTGCGTCTCGTCGAACAGGCGCGCGCTTTCCATCGCCACGCCCATGCTCGCGGCCACCGTCGTCAGCAGGCGGATCTCGGATTCGCCAAATGCATTCTCACGCTCGTGGTTCTCGAGATCGATCGAACCCAGACGGCGATCGTTGCCGACGATAGGGACCAGGATGCGTGAAAGGCATTGATCGGTCCCAGGCATGGCCATCGCGCCGGCGGCCTTCAATTCCTCAAGGGTGTTCTGGACGACGGGTTCGCGCTGGCCAAGTATGGTCGTCCAGCGCTCGCCAGGGCCGAACACGGTCGGCGGAATTTCCAGCCGCACACCGTGCTCGTAAACGTAGAGAGGGATATTGGTGTAGTTTTTCTGGTCCAGCCACATGATTCCGATGTCGTCGGTACGCAGTACGTTGCGCAGCTTGTCGCCGACCAGGTCGACGATGGCCTGGAAATTGAGTTCGGCAGCCATGCCCTGCTGGATGCTGTTGATCACCGCCAGCTCGGCGTTGCGCTGTTCGGTTTCCTTCAGTAGTCGTTGCGTTTCGTCGAACAGTCGCGCGTTCTCCAGCGCCACGCCCATTGACGCGGCCACCGTTTGCAGCATCCGCACTTCGGATTCACCGAATGCGTGTTCACGCTCGTGGTTCTCGATGCACACCGAACCCAGCACACGGTCGCTGCCGATGATCGGCACGTCGACGCTGGACTTGGACTGGTCAGTGCCGGGCGCGGCAGTGAGTCCTGCGGCGATTTGGTCGGCGACGGTGCCACATACGACCACCTGTCTCGTCGCGATCATGCGCTCGGCGGGACCGCCCGGCCGCATCTTGTTTGGGGGAAACGACAGGTGTTTTCCGTGCTCCTGCACATACAGGGGACTGACGAGCCTGGCCTGCGGATCGAACCAGGTTATTGAGATGTCCCGCACGTCCAGCACGGCGCACAGCTTGTCGCCAACGAGGTCGACGATGCCCTGGAAGTCGAGCGATCCGGCCATGCCCTGCTGGATGCTGTTGATGACGGCCATTTCGGCGGCGCGCTGCTCGGTTTCCTTGAGCAGGCGCTGGGTTTCGTCGAAGAGGCGCGCATTCTCCAGCGCCACGCCCATCGACGCGGCCACCGTAGTTATCAGCCGCACTTCCGATTCGCCGAATGCGTTCTCGCGCTCGAAGTCGTCCACGCCGATCAAACCCAGCACGCGATCGGATCCAATGATCGGCACACCGAGGGAAGAAATGGCGAGGTCAGTACCGGGAAGCGCAGTTCTGCCGCTGGCGACTTGCGATGCAAGCGAGGCGTAGACGATGGGCTGGCGCGTTTCCAATATAGATTGCCAGTTGCCGCCTGGCAGCGGCGGCATGGATTCAATCTCGATCCTGACGCCGTGCTCGTAGATGTACAGGTAGTGCAGGATATCGTCGTCCCGGTCATGCCAGATGATGCCGATGTCGTCGGTATGCAGCACGCTGCGCAGCTTGTCGCCAACCAGATCCACGATGCCCTGAAAGTCGAGCGACCCCGCCATGCCTTCCTGGATGCTATTGATCACCGAAAGTTCGGCAGCCCGCTGCTCCGTTTCCTTGAGCAGGCGCTGGGTTTCGTCGAAAAGTCGCGCGTTCTCCAGCGCCACGCCCATCGACGCGGCCACCGTGGATAGCAGCCGTACTTCCGACTCGCCGAATGCGTTCTCGCGCTTGAAGTCCTCGATGCCGATCAATCCCAGCACGCGATCGGATCCAATGATGGGCACGTTGAGCGAACACAGGCTATGGTCGGTGCCGGGAATCGAAATGATTCCGACGGCGGCATGTGAATCAACGGAGTTGTGGACAATCGGCTGGCGCGTGGCCAGCACGGACTGCCATATGCCGCCCGGATGCGGCGGGCGCGGTTCAATAGCTATCCTGCGGCCGTGTTCGTAGGCGTACAGGTATTGCAGGATGTCGTTGTTCGGGTCGTGCCAGATGATGCCAATGTCGTCCGTATGAAACACATCGCGCACTTTATCGCCGACCAAGTCGACGATGCCCTGGAAGTCGAGCGAACCCGCCATTCCCTGCTGGATGCTGTTGATCACCGCCAGCTGGGCGTTACGCTGCTCGGTTTCCTTGAGCAGTCGTTGCGTTTCGTCGAACAGTCGGGCATTTTCAAGCGCCACGCTCATGCTGTTGGCCAGTGTGGTCAGCAGGTTGACGCTCGATTCGCTGAATTCGTCCTCGCGATTGCCGTATAACGCGATGACCCCCATGGCTTCATCGCCCTTGAGGATCGGCACACCGAGGTAGCTCTTCGATGGGTCGTCGGTATTCAGGTCGCCGATGGGATTGGTGCCGATCTGGTCAACGATCTGCCTGTAATTGCGATTGATGACCAGTGGCGCGCGGGTGGAGATGATGCGACTGGTCAGGCCGACGCCGAGTTGAAAGGTCTGCACGGGAAAGCGCTCGCCGTGCTCGAGGTAGTAGGGCATGGCGACCTTGCCGCTGGCACGGTCGTGCAGCGCGATCGACATGTCCTCGGCATGGAAGATTTCCCGGATCTTGTTTCCGACCAGGTCGATGATCGCCTGGAAGTCGAGCTGTGCCGCGAGCCCTTCCTGCACGCTGTTGATGATCGCCAGTTCCGTAGCGCGTTGCTCGCTCTGCTTGAAGAGCCGCTGCGTTTCATCGAACAGGCGCGCGTTTTCCAGCGCCACGCCCATGCTGGCGCCCACTGTCGTGAGGAGCCTCGCGTCGGCGTCGCCGAAAGCATGCTCGCGTTCGAAGCTGCGCATCACGATCATGCCCAGCACGCGGTCGCTGCCGAGTATGGGCACGTGCATCGACGACTGGGTTTCGTTGTCGCGCGGTGTCAGCGCCCGCATGCCGAACGCGATGATGTCGTTGTGCGTGCCCATGACCAGCGGCTGCCGCGTCTTCGTCGCGTTGGCCCAGGAAGCGCTCTCCGTGGCCTTGTAGGGTGGGAGCTGGTGAAGAATGCCGTCCTGGTATTCGTAGATGCAATGGATGAGCCCGCTGGCAGGGTCGTGCCAGCGAATGCCAACGTCGCCGGTCTTGAAGACTTCGCGCAGCTTGTCGCCGACCATGTCGACAATGGCTCGAAAATCGAGCTCGGCCGCCATGCCCTGCTGGATGCTGTTGATGAGGGCCAGCTCGCCCGCCCGCTGTTCGAGTTGCGCATTGGAGACCTGCAGCGCCTCGGTGCGCTCCGCGACTTTCTGCTCCAGCCCCTGCGACCATTCCGCGTTGTCGAGCGCGACGGCCGCCTGGCTGGCCAGCATCGACATCATGTCGCGATCCGTGTCGTGGAAGCGCCCGAACGCACCGTCGATGTCGAGGTAGAGGAATCCCAGCAATTTGTGTTGCGCGATCAGCGGCGCGACGATGCGGGAGCGCTGATCGAGTTCGCGCGCGCTTGCGGGAAGGTAATCGAGGATCGCAGCCCGGGTGCGGCGGACGGCCCAAAGGTCCGGCGTGATTTTCGCCAGCAGGGTCTCGGGGTTCTCGCCACGTGGAACCAGGGAACCCGCCAATTGCAATCCGGTCGGGGATTCCAGCACCAGCAGCACGCGTTCGGCGCCCGATAGCTCGGTCGCTTCATCGATCAGGAAGTCGTGGATTTCGTTGGCGCTGCGCAGTTCGTTAAGGCGCAAGCCAGTGTCCGCCAATCGTTCGAAAGGTTCGCGCAGGCTGGAGGCGCCCGCGAGGTGCGGAGGTCGCCGCCGGGAGGGCTCCTTGCCCCCCGCCGAGTAGTCGAGCCACGCACGAATCACTTCACGTCGAATTTTTCGCTTGTTCAGGAAGTTCCGTCGCAGTCCTTCGTCGCTGAGGCCGGCAATGGCCGCGGTGACGAATCCGTAGGCGGTATCGACGGCGCGCCGAGCCAATGCCACCTTGCCCGTCGCGGCAAGCGCCCGGCTGTGCCACCACCACAGTTCGGCGGCGTCCATGCCTTCGATTTCGATCAAGCCGTGCGCGCGATGGATTGCGGTCCCGCGTTCCGAGCAACGCAATGCCGCGGCCGGATCCTTGGCGATGAGGTGCGCCTGGATGAGTGCGGTCAACGCCACGCATTCCAGCGCGACGGCATCTTTGCTGCGCAGGATTTCCTCGGCTTTCGCGAGCAACGGGATGGCTGTCACCGCATCGCGATCTTCGAGCGCGAACAGTCCTCGATTGAGCGGGCGATAAGCCTTGGAACGAGCGTCCTTCCCGCTTTCAGCCAACAGGATGGACTCTTCGCCATAGGCCAGGGCCTGGTCCCGGTTCCCGGCGTCGAACTCCAAGAAGCAGAGCACCCACAACGTGGTGGCGAGCTGTTGGCTGGCGCCGGTCTTGCGATACGTTTCCGCCGCCTGCAACAAAAGACGACGGGCGCGCCGCACCAGCCCGAGTTCGTTATAGACAATACCGATGTTGTGGGTGATGACACCCTGCCGCTCGATGTACCCGATCGACTCGAACGCCGCCAACGATTGCTGCAATGTGCGCAGGCGCTTGGCAACGTCGTGCTCGCTGAACGTGAGCATATTGAGCGCGTTGCCCTCGCCGTAGCGGTCGCCACAATTTCGGGCGAGCGCCAGCGCTTCCGCTGCCGCCTCCGTTGCGTCGCGCACGCGACCCTGGCTGCTGCGCGCCGCCGAAAGCGCCCACTGCGCTCGGCCTTGACCCAAGGGGTGCCCAAGTCTCTTAAATAGATTCGCTGCCTCGATCGCGGTCGCCGCTGCGGCGTCGCCGATCCCGTGCCGCATTTGCGCTTCCGCCAATCGATGCAAACTGATGCCTTCGAGCAAAGGCACCTTGCTTGCGCGGGCAGCCTTGAGTGCCTCCGCCGCCGTTTTCATCGCCTCGCGCGAAGCGCCACGACGGATCTCGACGAGCGCGCGAAGGTTGAGCGCCTGCGCAATGAATGCCGGTTCCTTGGCCTTGCCAACGCGCGCCCGCATGGTCCTGGCGTCGTCCGCAGCGCGATCGAGGTCGCCCAGCGCAACGTAGCTTGTGGCACGGAAGTCGAGGAGGTCCATCTCGACGCGGAAGCTCAGCCCGACGCTCTTGAGCGCCGCTGACGCCAGTTCGATGGCCTTTGCGTGCTGACCGGTCCACGCCAAGTCGGCGACCTGCTGCGTTATGGTCGCCGAGTTGTTGTTCGCTACAGGTTTTTCTGAAGGAGCAGGATGTTTCTTCTTCTTTGCAACTGGCATGTGCGGCTCGTGCTTTCCGAAAACCGGATACTAGACCAACGCGAGCCCGCGCGGTACCGCAGCCGTTTACCGGAAATCAGTAGAACCGCTCGACCTTGCCGGAATAGAGGACGGGACCGGTGGGGAAACCGGTAGGCGAGCCTCCTTGGGGCTCCAGGCTGACGGCCAGCGCAGGGACGTTCGTGAGCGAAACGTCGGTGGCGGGCAATGCGACCGTCGCCACGCCACTTGCCGGAATCACGCCCAGCGACCTGGGTGCGGCATTCGACGAACTGTCAGGCAGCATCCACAACTGAAGCGATTTGCCGGGCGGCACTTCGGCAGCGCCGACAACTTTGACCGTCATCGAACGTTCGCCGCGCCGCACGGTCGCGATCAACGCGGGTTTGGCATCCGGCCCGGCCAGCACGGCGACGATCGGCGGTTCCGTGATCGTCGAACGCGGGGAGAACAACGACACGCCAAACGCCAGCGCCAGCGCAAAGCTCGTCAGCGCAAAGCTGCGCCAGAACGCTACGCGCGTCCACCAGGACGCGTTGGCGGTGCCCAACGTAGCGGCCGAGGCAAGGCCGAGCCGCTGCGCGATGGCCGTCCAGACGCGAGGTGGGGGCGCAATCGGCGGTACGTTGTCCGCCAGAGGCGCGAGGCGCATTTCCCACTGGCGAATGGCGGCCGCCACCGCGGCATCATTTTTCGCTATCCGTGCCAGACGCATGCGTACGCGCGCCGGCAGCGTGCCGAGGGCGAATTCGGCAGCCAGCGCGTCCAGCCGTTGCATGCGGTCGGGTCGGGAAAGGTTCATCGCATTCAGGTCAAACTAAAATCGCCTAAGTTGTTTTCCTCAAGTTGAATCGTCTCAGTTGCGTTGCTCAGTTGCGTTCTCAGTTACGTACATACCCTGCGCGGTCCAGGCAGCCCTTCAGGCGCTCCAGTCCGCGCCGCACCCACGATTTCACGGTACCCAGCGGCTGGTGCAGGTGCGCCGCCAACTCGGCGTGTGACAACCCCTGGTAGAACGCCAGCGCGATCGCCTGCTTGGGGCCCGCGTCCAGCACTTCGACGCAATCTCGCACGGACTGCGCTTCCGCGCCCGCCAGTAACATTTCCACGGGTGTGGGGTCGCCTGACGGCAGGTCGAATTCCTTCCCCTCGTCCTCGCCGTCGCCGGTCATCGTCACCGTATCCAGTTCGCGCCGCCGAAGCTGGTCCAGGCAGCGGTTGCGCACGATGGCCGAAAGCCAGGTCAGCGGCTGGCTTTTGGCAGCCTCATAAGACCCGGCGTGGTGCCAGACACTCACGTATGCCTCCTGCAGGACCTCCTCGGCGGCGGCTCCTTCTCTCAGGATACGTATGGCGACCGCGTATAGATGCGACGACGACTGCCGGTAGAGTTCGGCAAAAGCCGCTTGGTCGGCCAACGCGACCTTCGCCAGCAGGTTTCCCAGGCGAATGTTGCGTTCGGACGGATTCGGCGCGTCAGCCATTCTGCGGACGCCCTTTTTGCCACAGGACGTCCGGCTGACTTTCGGCACGATTGATCGCGCGCGCCAGCACGAACAGCAGGTCGGAAAGGCGATTCAGGTAGATTCGCGACCGCTCGCCGACAGCCTCCACAGCCGCGAGGCGGATCAGTGTCCGCTCGGCGCGCCGACAGACGGTACGGGCGACGTGCGCCAGCGCCGCCGCGCGGGTGCCCCCGGGAAGAATGAATTCCTTGAGCGGGGGCAAGTCGGCATTGAAGGTTTCGACCGCTGCCTCTACACGGTCGACATGAGCGTCCGTCACGGCGGCGTGACCCGGGATGGACAATTCGCCTCCCAGGTCGAAGAGGTCGTGCTGCACGTCGGTGAGGCAGGTTGCAATGGCTCCCGGCAAGCGTTCGGCTAGCAGCACCCCCAGCACCGAATTGAGCTCGTCGACCGCGCCGATCGCCTCGATGCGCGGCGAATCCTTGGGCACGCGCGATCCGTCGCCCAAGCCGGTCTCGCCGGCGTCGCCGGTGCGGGTGACTATTTTCGAGAGGCGGTGACCCATGCTTGGCGATTGCCCCGGAGGCGATGAAGTTTCGCAGGATTGCCAACCGAGGGTAGCGAAATCGGGAAGGCCGGGCAAGCGGACACCTCCTACAGCACGCATTTGCTAGCATGACTGCCGGCTGCGCTTCGCCAAGGATCGCCATGAACATGTACGAGCAGGGCCTCGACCGCAACGCCGCCAATTTCGCGGCGCTGACACCGTTGTCGTTTATTGCACGCACCGCGGACATCTGGCCGCACAAGACGTCGGTCATACATGGCGAGCGCCGCTATACGTGGGCACAGACCTACGCGCGGTCGCGGCAGCTGGCGTCGGCGCTGGTCAGGCGGGGCGTAGCGCGAGGCGAGACCGTTGCCGTATTGCTCGCCAACACGCCGGAAATGATCGAGGCGAATTTCGGCATACCGATGATGGGCGGCGTGCTCAATACACTCAACACCCGGCTGGATCCGGAGGCCATCGCCTTCATGCTCACGCACGGCGAAGCCAAAGTGCTGTTGACCGACACCGAGTTCTCGCCCGTCGTCAGCCAGGTGCTGGCGGCGCTTCCCAACTCGCCCCTGGTCATCGACATTGTGGACAGCGCGGGTCCGGGCGGCGCGCGGCTCGGCGTCACCGATTACGAGTCGTTGCTGGCTGAGGGCGACCCCGGTTTTGCGTGGTCGCCGCCTCCCGACGAATGGGATGCGATCTCGCTCAATTACACGTCGGGCACGACCGGCAACCCGAAGGGTGTCGTCTATCACCATCGCGGCGCCTATCTCAACGCGCTGTCCAACATCGTCGACTGGGGTATGCCAAGGCACTCCGTCTACCTGTGGACGCTGCCGCTCTTCCACTGCAATGGCTGGTGCTTCGCCTGGACCATGGCGGCGAATGCCGGAACCAACGTCTGCCTGCGCCGGGTCGAGGCCAAGGCGATTTTCGACGCCATCCGCCAGCACAAGGTGAGCCACTATTGCGGCGCGCCGATCGTGCATTCGCTTTTGATCAATGCGCCGGACGAAATGAAGCGCGGCATCACGCACAAGGTCAGTGGGCTCGTCGCGGCCGCCGCGCCGCCGGCGGCCATGATCGAAGGCGCGGAGCGGCTGGGCTTCGACATCACGCACGTCTACGGCCTGACCGAGGTGTACGGACCTGCATCGGTGTGCGCAAAGCATCCGGAATGGGACGCGCTTTCCATCGCCGCGCGAACCGAACGCAACGGCCGGCAGGGTGTTCGCTACACCTGCCAGGAAGGGATGACCGTGCTCGACCCGGAAACGATGCAGCCCGTGCCGCGGGACGGCGCCACGATGGGCGAAATCATGTTTCGCGGCAACGTGACGATGAAGGGCTATCTCAAGAATCCGCAGGCGACTGAGGATGCGTTTGCCGGCGGCTGGTATCACACGGGCGACCTGGCCGTCATCGAGCCCGATGGCTACGTGAAAATCAAGGACCGATCCAAGGACATCATCATTTCCGGCGGGGAAAACATAAGCTCGATCGAAGTCGAGGACGCGCTGTACCGGCACCCGGAGGTGCTGACCGCCGCCGTCGTGGCGCAGCCCGATCCCAAGTGGGGTGAGACGCCGTGCGCGTTCGTGGAATTGAAGCCGGGCGCTGCTGTCACCGAAGCGGAACTGATCGCCCATTGCCAGGAGCATCTGGCCCGCTTCAAGGTACCGAAGAAATTCGTGTTCGGCGAGGTGCCGAAGACTTCCACGGGCAAGATCCAGAAATTCCTGTTGCGGCAGCGGGCGCGCTCGACCGACGCCATCCAGTAGGTCCTGCTCGGTAATCCTCGGCTACCCTTCATCCGCGAGGAGGACAGCCTCCGCCGCGGCCAGGTCTTCCAGCGCAAAGCCGACAGATTTGAACACGGTGATCTGGTCGTCGCGCGTTCGCCCGGGATGCTCGCCGCGCGCGAAGTCCCGCAATTCGGCGTCGATGTCGGTGATCGAGATGGCGCCGCTTTCCATCGCCTGCACAACATCGCCGCCCTCCGCGAGGGCTGCTTCCCGGTCGTCCACGACGATGAGGTCGGCCCGGCGCATTGCATCGTCGTCGGTTTCGCGCATGTGCCGCTTGAACGCGCCGACAAGGTCGAGGTGGGTACCCGGCCTCAGCCAGCGGCCGAACACGAGAGGCGACGTGGCCAGCGTCGCGCACGACACGACGTCCGCGGTTTGCACGGCGGCGGCGAGATCCGCAGTGGCTCGCGCGGGGAGGCCGGCCCGCGCGCAGTCATTTGCGGTTTGTTCGGCGTGGGCCAACGTGCGACTCCAGATCGTGATCCGGTCGATCGGACGTATATGCATGTGGGCGTCGATCAGGCCGCGACACTGCCGTCCGGCGCCTACCATCACGAGATGGCGGGCATCGCGGCGAGCGAGGCGATCGGCCGCATAGGCCGAGGCGCCGGCAGTGCGGCGCGCGGTCAATTCCTCGCCATCGAGCGTGGCGAGCGGCACGCCGTTGCTGGCATCGAACAACACATACACGGCCGCCACGGCGCGTTCTCCCCGGGTGGCATTGCCCGGGAACACCGTGACCAGCTTGACGCCGATGTGTCGGCCGGTGCGCCACGCCGGCATCAGCAACAGCGATGCGTCGAAGCGACCCGGTACGTCGATCTGGTGGTTGACGCGCAACGGCGCGTGCACATCCGCGCGCAGCGCTTCGTCGAGCGCGGCCAGCAAGCGCGGCCAGGGAAGTCGCGCGCGTACCGCCTCCGCGTCGAAGGTCCGGATCACTCCGGCGCGTCAGGCAGCGACGACTCTGCCAGCGACAATAGCGATGCATTGCCGCCCGATGCGGTCGTGTTGATCGTGATGGTGCGTTCGCTGACCAGCCGCGACGGGTCGTACCCGCCGGCACTCGCGACGACGAGGGGAACGATGGCACCCGTCCGTGCCGCGAGCGTTCGCCGCAATTCGAGCGCTCTATCGGCGGTGCCCGAAAACAGCACGGCGTCGGGCTCTGCCGTCAATGGGTCGGCGGTCACCTCACCGCGAACGTCCGGCAATGCCCGTACCCGCTTCCCCATTGCCGATTCCGGAAGCAACGCGAGATTGCCCGTTCGTGTCGCAAGTCGCGCCTGCGTGGACAACTCGCTTTCTGTTTCGGCGATACACGCCACACGGCCTCGCGGGCGCAGGTAGAGCGTGTTGGTTTCTCCGGTGGGGCCGGGCAATATCGTGCCAGCATTCACGTCCGCGGGTAGAGGAATGTTGGGCGCGCTGACTAGCCGCGTCAGGTAATGCGGTCCGCCGGCCTTCGGGCCCGTTCCTGACATGCGGTCCCCGCCAAACGGCTGTACGCCGACGACCGCGCCCACGATGTTGCGATTGACATAGATGTTGCCGGCCTGGATACGCGCGCAAACTTCTTCGACGGTCTCGTCGATCCGCGTCTGTATGCCATGCGTGAGGCCATATCCGGTGGCGTTGATCGCGTCGAGCAGCGACCCGAGTTCGCCCTGCCGGAAGCGCACGACATGCAGCACCGGGCCGAACACTTCCGCCTTCAGCGCACGAACGTCGGGCAGCGTGATCAGAGTCGGCGGAAAAAAAGTTCCGAGGCGGGACTCCGGCGGCAACGGCAACTGGAACACGTCGGCGCCTGCCGCGCGCATGCGCTCGACGTGCGCCACGAGCAGTCCTTGTGCGTCGGCGTCGATGACCGGTCCAACGTCGGTAGCGAAGAGGATCGGATTGCCGATCCGCCATTCCTGCATCGCGCCCTTCAGCATCGTCACCACGCGGTCGGCGATGTCGTCCTGCAGGCAGAGGATGCGTAACGCGGAACAGCGTTGGCCGGCGCTGTCGAAGGCGGAGGTCAGCACATCCGCGACGACTTGCTCCGACAGCGCCGAACTGTCGACGACCATGGCGTTCTGGCCGCCGGTCTCGGCGATGAGCACGGGACCATCGGTCCGCTCCGACAGTGTCCGATTGATCAGCTGCGCGACGGCGGTGGATCCCGTGAACAGCACGCCGGCGATGCGCGGATCGGCGACGAGTGCCGCGCCGACGGTTTCACCCCGGCCGGGCAACAACTGCAACACCGCTTCGGGGATCCCGGCACGATGGAAAAGCTGCACCACGACGGCTGCGATTAACGGTGTCTGCTCGGCGGGCTTGGCGAGAACGGGGTTGCCGGCGGCCAGCGCGGCAGCAACTTGTCCCGCGAAGATCGCTAACGGGAAGTTCCACGGTGCGATGCAGACGAGCGGACCCAGCGCCGCAGCATCTGCAAGCGTGCGACGCGCCTGCGCCGCATAGTAGCGACAAAAGTCCGCGGCTTCGCGAACTTCACCCACGGCATTGCCGAGCGTCTTGCCCGCCTCGCGCGAAGCGAGTGCGATCAGGGTGGCGCGTTCGTCTTCGATGAGGTCCGCGGCGCGCTCAAGACACGCCGCGCGATCAGCTGCGGGGACGGCGGCCCACGCCATGCCGGCGCTCGCGGCCCGTTCGACGGCACGGCGCGACGTCCGCGGTCGTGGCCTCGATCATCGTGCCGACCAGGTCGCCGTGGTCGGCGGGGTTGGTGATCGCGACGGTTGACAGCGCTGATTCCGGAGGCCGCGTCGGCAGGGCATCGGACGGGCAGACCATTGGCGGGGAACGGCTGCAAGCGCCTTGTCGAGCGCGCGCAATGCGAACTCGTCGGAGAAGTCGATTCCGCGAGAGTTCTTGCGATCCGGATAGAGCACGCCGGGCAAGGGAATTCGCGGATGAGGCGTGCCGCCGGTTTCCATCGCGCGCGCCACCGGATCGGCGACGAGGTCGGCAATGTCCACATTCGGATCGACGATCCGGTTCACGAACGACGTGTTGGCGCCGTTTTCCAGCAGCCGGCGTACCAGGTAGGCAAGCAAGGTTTCGTGGGAGCCCACCGGCGCGTAGATGCGACAGGCGCGATTCCAGTGTTCCGGACCGACGACCTGGTCGTAGAGACTCTCGCCCATGCCGTGCAGGCACTGGAACTCGTAGTCCGACTCGCCCGCGATCGTGCGGATGGCGGCAATCGTGAATGCGTTGTGGCTGGCGAACTGCGGATAGATCGAATCGGTAGCCGCCAGCATGGCGCGCGCGCAGGCCATGTAGGCCACGTCGGTATGCACTTTGCGGGTAAAGACCGGATAGCCGGCCAATCCGTCGACCTGCGCACGCTTTATTTCGGAGTCCCAGTACGCGCCTTTCACCAGCCGCACCATCAGGCGGCGCTGGTGGCGGCGACCCAGATCGACCAGCCAGTCGATGACGGCGCGCGAGCGCTTTTGATAGGCCTGCACCACGAAGCCGAGGCCATTCCAGCCGGCGAGCGAAGCATCGCCGGCGAGCTGTTCGAAGATGTCCAGTGAAAGGTCCAGGCGGTCGGCTTCTTCCGCATCGATGTTGAGTCCGATGTCGTACCCGCGCGCGAGTTGTGCGAGCCGTGCGACCGACGGAACCAGTTCGGCCAGCACGCGTGCACGTTGCGAACGGGCATAGCGCGGATGCAATGCAGAAAGCTTGATCGAAATGCCGGGACCCGCGTAGATCCCGGCGCCGCGGCTGGCCTTGCCGATTGCGTGGATTGCCCTCTCGTAGGACGCGAAATAGTTGTGTGCGTCGTCAGCGGTGAGCGCCGCTTCTCCGAGCATGTCGAACGAGTATCGATATCCGCGCGCCTCGCGCTCCCGCGCGTTGGTCAGCGCTTCGTCGATGGTGCGACCGGTGACGAATTGCTTGCCTAGCAGTCGCATGGCCAGGTCCACGCCCTTGCGGATCAGCGGTTCGCCGCCTTTGCGCAGAACCGACGCCACCGCCTGTTCCATTGCGGAGTCGCTGCGCGAATCGACGAGCCGGCCGGTGACCAGCAACCCCCATGCGGCGGCGTTGACGAAAAGCGAGGGACTGCGACCGATGTGGGAACGCCAGTCTCCCTGGGCAATCTTGTCGCGGATCAGGCGATCGCGCGTCGCGGCATCCGGTATGCGCAGTAACGCCTCGGCCAGGCACATGAGCGCTATGCCCTCACGCGAATCGAGCGAGAATTCCAGCATGAGTGCATCGACGCCGCCTGCCTTGGTGCGTGACGCGCGCACACCTTGGGCCAGGGCGGTGGCCAGCTGTTGCGCGGCCGCGAGCTCCTTGCCGTCGAGACTTGCCTCCTGCACGAGCGCGGCGACCGCACCTTCCTCATCGCGGCGATAGTCCGCCGTGATGCGTTCACGCAACGCCGTCGCGACGGTGTACGGAACGGCCAAGGGAGGAATTTTCTCGCTCACGGATGAATGATCACGGCGTGGGTTCGGGAGGGGCTGCCTGCACCTTCGGGAAAGCGCGGATTGGCGGCGTATCATACCGGCTCGCACCACGGCGGGGCGCCTGGCGCTGCGCGTGCCGATCGGGTGACTCGCACCATAACACCGTCGAAAATCGGAGAAGGTGGCGATGAACGCTCCTGTGGAAGCCGAACTGCAGCCCTACGTGCTGACGGACATTCAAGGCGGCAAAGCGACGCTGACGCTCAACCGCGGCGACCGCTACAACGCGCTGTCACTTGCGATGCTTCTGGCGCTCGAAACGGCCATCGACTTGGCCGCACGGGATCCTGAGGTGCAAGTAATCGTCATTGCGGCACGGGGCAAGGGCTTTTGCGCCGGTCACGACCTCAAGGAATTGCGCGCGCACCCTGACCTCGAATGGCAGCGCGAACTGTTCGATTCTTGCGGCAGGTTGATGCAGCAGCTGACCCGGATATCTCAGCCGGTGATTGCGCGCGTCCATGGCATCGCGACGGCTGCGGGTTGCCAGCTGGTGTCGATGTGCGACCTGGCCGTGGCGTCGGATGCAGCCTCCTTTGCGCTGCCGGGAATCAATGTCGGCGTGTTTTGCTCCACGCCGGCCGTGGGCGTCGCGCGCAACATTTCTCGCAAGCGGGTGATGGAAATGCTGCTGACCGGCGAGCCCATCGATGCGTCGACCGCGCTCGCCTGGGGCTTGGTCAACAAGGTCGTACCGGCTGCCGACTTGGACGGGGCGGTGCAGGCGCTGGCCGACAAGATCATGGCCCGGAGCCCCGCCGTCATCGCGCTGGGCAAACGTGCGTTTTACATGCAGATCGATAGCGGCCTGGCCGACGCCTATCAAAGTACCGGCGAAGCCATGGCGCGCAACCTGCTGGAACCGGACGCCGCGGAGGGCATCGACGCTTTCCTTGGGAAGCGGGCACCGCGCTGGGGCTCCGCAGAATGAATTTGCCGGTTACGCCCACCGCCCCCATAATCGCCGGCAATCAAAGGTAGTCAACGGATGAGAGGGCGCCTCCCGCAAGCGCCCGCGGCGCCAAAGCTCGTGGCAGAAAAAATGGCCGACGATACGATTCTCGAAACAAAGGGACTCACGAAGGAATTCAAGGGTTTCGTCGCCGTCAAGGACGTGAGCCTGTCCGTCCGTCGCGGCAGCATCCACGCGCTGATCGGGCCGAACGGCGCTGGCAAGACCACCTGTTTCAATCTCCTGACCCACTTCCTGACACCTACCCGTGGCCAGATCCTGTTCAATGGCAATGACATCACCGGATCGCGCCCGGCGTCGATTGCGCGGCTGGGCCTGGTGAGGTCCTTCCAGATCTCCGCGGTGTTCCCGCACCTGACCGTGCTCGACAACGTGCGCATCGCGTTGCAACGCAAGCGCGGGCACTCGATGGATTTCTGGCGATCGTCGGCAACGTTGCGTGAGTTGAACGGTCGCGCCGCGGAATTGGTCGAGGCGGTGGGCTTGACCCAGTACCTTCGCACGCCCGCCGTCGAGTTGCCATATGGCAGGAAGCGGGCGCTGGAAATTGCGACGACGCTGGCGCTCGATCCGGAGATGATGCTCCTGGACGAGCCGACCGCCGGAATGACCCACGAGGACGTCGGCCGAATTGCCGCGCTGATCAAGAAGGTGGCGGCCGATCGCACGGTGCTGATGGTCGAGCACAACCTGTCGGTGGTCTCGACCTTGTCCGACCATATCACGGTTCTGGCACGCGGTGAAATCCTGGCCCAGGGCGACTATGCGACCGTGTCGCGGCATCCGGAAGTAGTGCAGGCCTATCTTGGAGCCGGGCATGCTTGAATCCGCCGTCCCGACGTCCACGAATCCGAGCGCGGCGGGCGCGCCGCTTCTCGTAGTCCGCGGCCTGCAGTCCTGGTACGGGGAATCGCACATCCTGCACGGTGTCGATTTCGACGTCGGCGCGGGCGAAGTGGTCACGCTGCTGGGGCGCAACGGCGCCGGCAAGACCACGACGCTGAAATCGATCATGGGCGCGGTTCCCCGGCGCGAGGGGTCGATCGCTTTCGAGGGAGCGGAAACGATTTCGCTGAGTTCCAACCGCATCGCGCGACGCGGCATTGCATGGTGCCCGGAAGAACGTGGCATCTTTGCCAGCCTCGACGTCGAGGAGAACCTGCTTTTGCCGCCGATCGTGCGGGAGGGCGGCCTTCCGGTCGAGGAGATTTATGCGCTGTTCCCCAATCTCAAGGAACGCCTGCATAGCCAGGGCACCAAGCTGTCCGGCGGCGAGCAACAGATGCTGGCGATCGGACGCATCCTGCGCACCGGCGCGCGATTGCTTTTGCTGGACGAGCCTACGGAAGGCCTGGCGCCGGTGATCGTGCAGCAGATCGGACGTACGATCGCGCAGTTGAAGCAGCGGGGGTTCACCATCCTGCTGGTCGAACAGAATTTCCGGTTCGCGGCCACCGTCGCGGACCGGCACTATGTAATGGAGCACGGTCGCGTCGTGGACATGATCCGCAACGCCGACCTCGAGCAAAACATGGCAAAGCTGCACGACTATCTGGGCGTGTGATCACCAATGAATACCAATCATCCCCCCCCGATGTTTGCTGCGGCGGAAGCTGGTGCGACCATGAAGCGAGCCGTAACCATTTCCTTTTCCAACGTAGGAGCAACATGAATACATTCAAACGCACGATGATCGGCATGGCCGTCGCGACGGCAGTGTCGCTCGGTTCAGCGCAAGCCCAGGCACAGGTATCCGACGGCGTCATCAAGATCGGCGTCCTGTCGGACATGTCGAGCCTGTACACCGACCTGGCCGGTGCCGGATCCGTGGTTGCCACCAAGATGGCGATCGAAGACTCCGGGATCGAGAAGCGCGGTTACAAGGTGGAAGTCGTATCCGCCGACCATCAGAACAAGGCGGACATCGGTTCGGCCATCGCAAGCAAATGGTACGACGCGGAAAAGGTCGACGTGATCGTCGACGTGCCCAATTCAGGCGTGGCGCTGGCAGTGGCCGGGATCACGCGCGACAAAGGGAAGGCATTCCTGGCGTCGGGCCCCGGTTCGTCCGACCTGACAGGCAAGTCATGTTCCCCCAACACCGTGCATTGGGCCTACGACACGTGGATGCTGGCCAACGGGACCGGCACTGCCATTACCAAGGGTGGCGGCGATACGTGGTTCTTCATCACTGCCGATTATGCGTTTGGACAGGCGCTGGAGCGCGACACCACAGCGGCGGTCACCCGCAATGGCGGCAAGGTGATCGGTGGCGTAAAGGCCCCGATCAACAACCAGGACTTTTCCTCGTTCCTGCTGCAGGCGCAATCGTCGAAGGCCAAGATCATCGGACTGGCCAACGCGGGCGGTGACACCACGAACTCGATCAAGCAGGCAGCGGAGTTCGGGATCGTCAAGGGCGGGCAGAAGCTGGCCGGCCTGCTCGTGTTCCTGACGGACATCCACGCACTCGGTCTCCAGACCGCGCAAGGACTCACGTTCACCGAAACGTTCTATTGGGACCAGAACGACGCGTCGCGCGCGTTCACCAAGCGTTTCGCGCCGCAAGACAAGGGTATCTATCCGACGATGGTTCACGCGGGCGTCTACGCGTCGGTGTTGCACTACCTGAAGGCGGTGGAGGCGTTGAAGTCGGATGACGGCACGAAGGTGGTGGCCAAGATGAAGGAAATGGCCACCGACGATCCGCTTTTCGGCAAAGGGACGATCCGCGCCGACGGCCGCAAGATCCACCCCGCGTTCCTGGTGCAAGTCAAGACGCCGGCCGAATCGAAGGCGCCGTGGGACTACTACAAGATCGTCGCCACCATTCCCGCCGACCAGGCGTTCCGGCCGATGGCCGACGGCGGCTGTTCGCTGGTGAAATGACGATGGACCGGGCCGCGAGTCGTTCTCGCAGGTACTCGCGGCTCAGGTCCGGCGTCATCGCCGCGCACGCGGTGATCCAGCGTTTTTCGGACGTCGCTGGGTTCCCGCTTTCGCGGGAACGACACAGGTACGTCGCGGGGTTCCCGCTCAGTTACCAAAATGAGCGGGAACGACATAGGCACGTCGCTGGGTTCCCGCGTAGTTACCAGAATGAGCGGGAACGACATAGCTTAGGCTGAATCGCGGATCATGGAAATTTTTGGCGTTCCCACGCAGGCGCTGTTCGGCCAGTTGCTGATAGGCCTCATCAACGGCGCGTTCTACGCCATGTTGAGCCTGGGACTCGCCGTCATTTTCGGCCTGCTCAACGTCATCAACTTCACCCATGGCGCCCAGTACATGATGGGGGCGTTTTGCGCGTGGCTGCTGCTGGAGAAGCTGGGGATCGGCTACTGGTGGGCGCTTTTGATCGCGCCGCTCATCATCGGTTTGATCGGCATGGTGATCGAGCGGACCATGCTATCCCGCCTGTACAAGCTCGACCATCTCTACGGCTTGTTGCTCACTTTCGGCCTGGCACTCATTTTCCAGGGCCTGTTCACCAACTATTACGGCAGTTCGGGGCAGCCCTACCGCCTGCCGGAGGAATTCTCCGGCGCCTTCAACATGGGCTTCATGTATCTGCCGAAGTATCGCGCGTGGGTCATCGTCGCATCCGTATTGATCTGCGCGTCCACGTGGTTTGTCATCGAACGCACCAAGCTGGGATCGTATCTGCGTGCCGCCACCGAGAATCCGGGCCTGGTCCAGGCATTCGGCGTCAACGTTCCCAGGATGATCACGCTCACCTATGGCTTCGGCGTGGCCCTCGCTGCGCTCGCCGGCGTGATGGCGGCACCTATCTACCAGGTCAATCCGCAAATGGGAGCGAGCATCATCATCGTGGTGTTTGCCGTCGTCGTCATCGGCGGCATGGGTTCGATCATGGGCGCGATCGTGACGGGCTTTGGTCTCGGCGTTGTCGAAGGACTGACCAAGGTCTTCTATCCGGAAGCGTCCAATACCGTCATTTTCGTCGTCATGGTCATCGTGCTGCTCATCAAGCCGGCCGGCTTGTTCGGCAAGGAAAAATAGGCGGCGCCCATGACGATTGCGACAACCTCCACCGCCGCCGACAACTCGAAGGTCATGCTGTACGCGACGTCCGCGATGACGGTGCTGCTGGTACTGGCGCCTCTGATTGGCGTGTACCCGGTGTTCGTGATGAAGGCGATGTGCTTTGCCATGTTCGCCTGCGCGTTCAACCTGCTGATCGGCTTCGGCGGTCTTCTGTCGTTCGGCCATGCGATGTTCCTGGGGTCCGCAGGCTACGTGTGTGCCCACGCAGCGAAAGTGTGGGGCTGGCCACCGGAATTCGCGATCCTCATCGGTACCGCCGCCGCTGCGGCGATGGGAGTCGTCGTCGGTCTGCTCGCCATCAGGCGCCAAGGCATCTACTTCGCGATGATCACGCTGGCGCTGGCGCAGATGGTGTATTTCTTCTGCCTGCAGGCGCCGTTCACGGGCGGCGAAGATGGAATCCAGTCGGTCCCGCGCGGGCGGATGTTCGGCGTGCTGGATCTCTCCAATACGCTGGTGATGTACTACGTCGTGCTGGCGATCTTCCTCGCTACGTTCCTGCTGATCTATCGCATCGTGCATTCGCCATTTGGACAGGTCCTGAAGGCAATCCGCGAAAACGAGCCGCGCGCGATTTCCCTGGGTTACGACGCCGAGAAGTACAAACTCCTCGCGTTCATTCTGTCGGCCACGCTTGCGGGTCTGGCCGGGGCCACGAAGGCGATCGTGTTCCAGCTCGCGTCGCTCACGGACGTGCACTGGACGATGTCCGGCGAAGTGGTGCTCATGACACTGCTGGGCGGCATGGGCACCATCTTCGGCCCGGTGGTCGGCGCGTTCACGATCATCGGCCTCGAAGAGAATCTGTCGGGCTTCGGAAGCTGGGTGACCGTGGTCACCGGCGCCATCTTCGTAATCTGCGTGCTTGCGTTCCGCCGCGGCATCGTCGGTGAACTGGCGGCATGGTGGGAACGCCGCAGAAGTTGATGCGGCTCGCGCTCAAGCGGGCTGTGGCGGCGGCATCGCTTGCCGCAAGCGTGCTCTGCACTGCCACGTCGCTGGCCGCGACGGCGTCGTATGTCGTGACCGGTCAATGCCGCGATGGCCGCCCGCATGGCGCCTATGAGTTGCGAATGCCGGACGGACAGCTGCGCGTCGCCGGAGCTTTCAACCAGGGCAAGCGCATCGGCTCGTTCCTGTTTTGGTCGAGTTCGGGCGTGCGCATCGCGCTGCTGCCATTCGCCGACGACGCGCTGGAGGGCACGGTGGCGCTTTGGTATTCCGTCGGCGATTCCCGGTCGCTGCCCAAGCCGAAGCTCGAGGCGTCCTACGTGGCGGGGCGGCCGGACGGCGTTGCGAGGTCATGGAACCCCGATGGCCGACCGCGCGCACAATACCGCTATGCGCAGGGCGCACTGGCCGAAGCGCATGCATGGAGCGCGGGTGGCGCGGCGTTGTCCGAGGCCGAAGCTCGCGCGCTGGCGCTCCACGATGCTGCGGAGGACCTGCGGTTCTACAACACACTGGAGGCGATTGTCAGGGACAATCCGCCGAATTGCGAGAATGGAAAGGGAAAAGCATGAAATCAAATCGGCGGCGACATCTGTTGCAAACGGCGGTCCTGATGGGCGCGGGTTTGAGCGCGCACTCGACGGTAAGGGCGCAGACGCCGCGAACACCGTTCGCGATTGCGCCGACCACCATTCCGATCGCCGGCAGCGATGACCGGTTTCCCGTCCGCCGCATCTACTGCATCGGCCGCAACTACGCAGCCCACGCCAGGGAAATGGGCTCGGATCCCACCCGCGAGCCGCCGTTCTTCTTCCAGAAGCCCACGGATGCGATACAGATCGTCCCTCCCGGAGTAACGGTGGAGCATGCCTATCCGACGCTGACCAAGAACTATCATTACGAAATCGAGCTGGTCGCGGCGCTCGACAAGGGCGGCCGAGACATTCCCGTTGAACGCGCGCTCGACTGCGTGTTCGCCTACACGGTGGGCTTGGACATGACGCGGCGCGACCTGCAGCGCGCGATGGGCGACGAAAAAAAGCCGTGGGAAATCGGCAAGAGTTTCGACCATTCGGCGCCGCTGGGACCGCTGCAGCCGGCCGCCAGGACGGGTCCGTTCACCGAGGGCGGCATCTGGCTCAAGGTCAACGGGCAGGTCAAGCAACAGGCCAATCTCAACCAGATGATCTGGTCCGTGGCGGAACAGATCAGCAAGCTGTCGCAGGCATTCGCGCTGATGCCAGGAGACATCATCTATTCCGGCACGCCGGAAAACGTGGGCCCGGTGGTGAAGGGCGACGTGATGACCGGACACATCGACCGCTTGCCCGACATCAGCCTTCTGGTCGTGTAGCGGCCCCGCGGGAACACGGGTTTTACACGCGCCGGCGCGCAGCGCCTGCGCGCCGGCGTTTTGACGCTGGCGGCGCTTTCGCGCTAGATTGCAGGCGAAACGCCCATTTTCATCGTTCGGTCATCAACCCTTTCCTCGATCAAGGCAATTTCCATGCGCATTTCCTTCCTCCGCCGCAGTTTCCGCATCCTCGCTGCATCCATGCTGCTCGCCGCCGCGCCGTTCACTGCTGCGGCGGACCTGAGGATTGCGGTCGCGGCTGACATCACGTCGATCGATCCCCACTTCTACAATCTCTTCCCGAACAACAACATTGCCGAGCACATTTTCGACAAGCTGGTGCAGATGGACCCTGACTCGAAGATGATTCCGGGCCTCGCGACGTCGTGGAAGACCATCGACGCCACGACCTGGGAATTCAAGCTTCGCAAAGGCGTGAAGTTTCACGACGGCACCGATCTCACCGCGGAAGACGTCGTGTTTTCGATCGATCGCGTGCCGCTGGTCGCGAACAGCCCCGGCCGCTTTACTGCCTATACCAAGGCGATCGTGAGCAAGGAGATCGTCGACCCCTACACGCTGCGCCTGAAGTACGCTGCACCGTACCCGCTTGCGCCCAACGACCTGTCCACGATCTACATCGTGTCCAAGAAGGCGGCCGCCAACGCGACGACGGAAGACTTCAACAGTGGCAAGGCGACGATTGGCAGCGGCCGTTTCAAGTTCGTCCGCTACGTGAGCGGAGACCGGGTGGAACTCGCCCGCAACGACAACTACTGGGGCGACAAGCCGGTCTGGGACAAGGTCACGTTCAAGATCATCAAGAGCGAACCGTCGCGCGTCGCGGCGCTGCTGTCCGGTGACGTCGATGCGATGGAAGGTGTGCCGACAGCCGACCTGGCGCGCCTCAAGGCGGATCCCAAGTTCAATGTCACGTCGAAGATCTCGCACCGCGTGATCTATTTCAATTTCGATTTCCTCGATCGCTCGAGCCCGTTCATCACCGCCAAGGATGGCAAGCCGCTGGCCAAGAACCCGCTGCAGGATGTCCGGGTGCGCCGCGCGATTTCGAAGGCGATCAACCGACCGGCGATCGCCGAGCGCGTGATGGAGGGACAGGCGGTTCCTTCCGGCCAGCTGGTGTCCGATCACTTGTTCGGCTACGTGCCCACGCTGAAGGCAGAAGTGTTCGATCCGGAAGGCGCGAAGAAATTGCTGGCCGAGGCGGGCTATCCCGAGGGCTTCAACATCACGATTCATGGTCCGTCGGGTCGCTACGTCAACGACGAAAAGATCATCCAGGCGGTCGCGCAGATGCTGGCGCGGGTGGGCATCGCGGCGAAAGTCGAGACGGCGCCGATGGGTCCTTATTCCGCGCGGGCTTCGAAGCAGGAGTTCAGCTTCTACATGGTCGGATGGGGCGCGTCCACGGGCGAGGCTTCGTCGCCGCTGCGTTCGTTGCTCGCCACGTACAACACCGACAAGGGACTCGGTGCCGTCAACTGGGGGCGCTTCAGCAACCCGAAGGTCGACTATCTGATCGAACAGGCGATGCAACAGGTGGACGACGAGAACCGGAAGATCATGCTGCAACGGTCCACCGAATTGGCGATGCAGGATCTGGGATTATTGCCGATCCATTTCCAGTTCACGATGTGGGCGACGGCCAAGGGCATCACCTATGTGCCGCGAACCGACGAGTACACACTCGCGTTCCAATTCAAACCGGTCAAGGGTTGAGCGAATTTTGACCAATGCTTGTCTTCATCATCCGCCGCAGCATGCAGAGCGTGGTCGTGCTGCTGGCCATGTCGCTGCTGGTGTTCGTCGGCGTTTATGCGGTCGGCAACCCGATCGACATCCTCATCAATCCGCAGGCGGACCAGGCCGAACGCGAGCAGGCCATCGCCACGCTGGGGCTCGACAAGCCGCTGTACGCCCAGTATTTCGCGTTCCTCGGAGGTGCGCTGCACGGTGACCTTGGCAAGTCGTTTGTGCATGCAACTTCAGCGCTCGGGCTGATCCTGGAGCGCATGCCGGCAACGATGGAGCTGGCGCTCTCCGCGATGCTGATCGCGGTGGTCCTCGGAATCCCGCTGGGGCTGCTGGCGGGACTCAAACCCAATGGCGTGGCCGGCCGTTCGATCATGGCCGGTTCGATCCTGGGCTTCTCGCTGCCGACGTTCTGGGTTGGCCTCATGCTGATCATGGTGTTCGCGGTGGAGCTGCACTGGCTGCCATCGAACGGCCGTGGACCGACGACGCTGCTGTTCGGGCTCATTCCGGTGTCGTTCATGTCGTGGGATGGCATCAAGCACCTGATCCTCCCGGCCACCAATCTCGCGTTGTTCAACCTTGCGCTGCTCATCCGGCTCACCCGCGCCGGCACCCACGAGGCGCTGCTGCAGGACTACGTGAAATTCGCGCGGGCGAAGGGACTATCCAACGGCCGCGTGATCGGCGTGCACGTGCTGCGCAATATCCTCATTCCCATCGTGACGGTGATCGGGCTCCAGTTCGGTGCGCTGATCGGATTCGCCATCGTGACCGAAAGCGTGTTCGCGTGGCCGGGCATGGGCAAGCTGCTCATCGATTCCATCAACTTCCTCGACCGTCCGGTGATCGTGGCGTACCTGCTGGTCGTCGTATTCCTGTTCATCCTGATCAATCTGCTGGTCGATATCCTGTACTCCGCGCTCGATCCCCGCGTGCGCATCACCGACAGCAAAGGCTGACGCGCGTGCCGCCGACAGCAGCCCCCGCGAGAGGCGTCGAGACGCCGCTGCAACGCGTCGTCAGCGATTTTCTGGCCAATCCCGTCGCCGTCTTCGGCCTCGCGCTGCTCACGCTGGTCGTGCTGGCCGCGATCTTCGCGCCTGTGATCTCGCCGCAGAACCCTTACGACCTGGCGCAGCTCGACGTCATGGACAGCCGTTTGCCACCCGGATCTGCGGCACCCAATGGCGGGAGGTTCTGGCTCGGTACGGACGACCAGGGGCGTGACATGCTTTCCGCCATTTTCTACGGGCTGCGCATCTCGCTGGCCGTGGGGGTGATCAGCACGGTGTGCGCGCTGGTCATCGGGCTGACGATGGGCCTGACGGCAGCGTACTTCGGCGGCCGCTACGAAACGCTGGTCATGCGCATCGTCGACATCCAGCTGTCGTTTCCGGCCATCCTCATTGCGCTGATCCTGATCGCGGTGCTGGGGCAGGGCACCGGCAAAGTGATCACGGCGCTGGTGACCGTGCAATGGGCGTATTACGCGCGCACGGTGCGCGGCGCCGCGCTGGTGGAAAAGCGCAGGGAGTACATGGAGGCGGCGCGTTGCCTCGCGCTGTCGCCTGCGCGCATCGTGTTCAAGCACCTGCTGCCCAACTGCCTGCCGCCGATGATCGTCGTTGCCACCGTGCAGGTGGCTGCAGCCATCGCGCTCGAAGCCACGCTGTCGTTCCTGGGTCTCGGCCTCCCCATCACCGAGCCGTCGCTGGGCCTGCTGATCGCCAACGGATACCAGTACCTGCTGTCGGGCAAGTACTGGATCAGTTTCTTTCCCGGCATCGCGCTGCTGCTCACGATCGTCAGTATCAATCTGGTCGCGGACCAGCTGCGCGACGTGCTCAATCCCAGGCTGCAGCGATGATCGACTCCACGGAAGCGATCACCGAGCCGGTGCTCGAGGTCGACGGGCTGCGCACGCACTTCTTCACCAAGGCGGGCGTGGTCAAGGCGGTGGACGATGTGTCGTTCACCGTGGGTCGAGGCGAGGTCCTGGGCCTGGTTGGCGAATCGGGTTCAGGCAAATCGATGACGGGATATTCGCTGATGGGGCTCATTGACCCGCCCGGGCGCATCGTCGAAGGCAGCATCGTCCTGGACGGCATCGACATGCGTTCGCTCGACCCGGAAGAGCAACGGCATATGCGGGGCAACCGCATCGCCATGATCTTCCAGGACCCGATGATGACGCTGAATCCCGTGCTGCGCGTCGACGTGCAGATGATCGAAGCGGTCCTGGCGCACAAGAAAGTGAGCCGCGACGTGGCGCGCAGTCGCGCGCGCGAGGCGCTGGTCAAGGTTGGCATTCCTTCGCCCGACGAACGGCTGCTTTCCTATCCCCATCAGTTTTCCGGAGGCATGCGGCAACGGGTGGCCATCGCCATCGCGCTGCTCAACCGGCCCGATCTCATCGTCGCCGACGAGCCGACGACCGCGCTCGATGTGACGATCCAGGGCCAGATACTTTATGAAATCCAGAAGCTCACACGTGAAACCGGTGCGGCGCTCATCTGGATCACGCACGACCTCTCCGTCGTGGCCGGCCTCGCCGATCGCGTATGCGTGATGTACGCGGGCCGCATCGTCGAGCAGGGTTCCTGCGAGGAAGTCCTCGCGCATCCTGCACATCCTTATACGCAAGGCTTGCTGGACTCGGTGCCCGCGAATCACGAGCGCGGCCAAAGGCTGCGGCAGATTCCCGGCATGACCCCGTCGCTGCTCGACCTTCCGCCCGGTTGCCCGTTTCGCGAACGCTGCTCGCGTGCCACCGCGGCCTGCGACGTTTCGCCGGAAATGCGGCCGGCGGGCGGTCCCGGACAAAGTGTCCGCTGCTTCCATCCCCTCGTTCCGGCGCACGCCTGACGCCATGGCCGCGACGGAGTCACGCGCCGACATTACCGCCCTGGTTGAACTGAAGGGGGTGTCGAAGCGCTTCGTAAAGTCTCTCGACATCGCCGCCAGGATCGGCAACCGCTTTGGCGCGGGAATGAAGGAAGAAGTCGTGCACGCCGTCGACAATGTCGATATCGCCGTCGCGCCCGGCGAAGTCGTTGGGCTGGTCGGAGAGTCGGGCTGCGGCAAGTCGACGCTGGGGCGCATGGCCGTGGGACTCCTTCCGCTGTCGGCGGGAGAACGTTTCTGGCAGGGCGAATTGCTCCATGGACAGGACGCCGCCACCGCACGCCGGCAGCAGCTCAAGATGCAGATGATTTTCCAGGATCCCTACGCGTCGCTCAATCCGCGGATGCGGGTGCTGGACATTGTCGGGGAGGCGCCTGTCGCGCACGCGCTGATCCGCGGGTCGCAGCAAGTCGAATATGTTGGCCTGATGCTGAATCGCGTAGGTCTCGATCCGACGCTGATGCGCCGCTATCCCCATCAGTTCTCGGGCGGACAGCGGGCGCGCATCGGCATTGCCCGCGCGCTTGGCGGTGAAGCCATCGTTCCTCGTCTGCGACGAGTCGGTCGCCGCGCTCGACGTCTCCATCCAGGCGCAGGTGCTGAACCTTTTCCTTGAACTGAAGGGTGCGTTGAATCTCACCTATCTCTTCATCAGCCACGACTTGGGTGTAGTCCGATACATCTCCGACCGTGTCGTCGTCATGTACCTGGGTCGCGTGGTCGAGAGCGCGCCTTCCGGGGAACTTTTCTCGCGTCCCAATCATCCCTATACACAGGCGCTGCTGGCCGAAGCGGGCAAGGTGACGCCCGCCAAGCGCACGTTCGTGCCGATCAAGGGCGAAATTCCGTCACCGCTGGATCCGCCGTCCGGATGCCACTTCCACCCGCGTTGCCCGCATGCGATGCCCCGCTGCAAGGAGTCCGCACCTCCGCTTCTCGAGATCGCGCCTGGACACAAATCCGCGTGCTTCCTGAACACGCCATGAGCATGGACGCCTTCATTCGCCATGACCCCGCGGGAGACCCGATCCCGCTGGTGCTTGACTCGCCCCATTCGGGCATCGCCTATCCCGATGATTTCGACCATGCGCCGCCGCGCGCGGTCGTGCGGCAAGCCGAGGATACGCATGTAGCGACGCTATGGCGCTCGGCGCCTGCGTTCGGTGCGACGCTGCTGGAGGCACGCTTTCCGCGTTCGTATATCGATCCCAATCGCAGCCTGTCCGATATCGACCCGGAATTGCTCGCCGATGCGTTGGCCGGAGCCGCTGGAGCCCACGCGCAAGACGCGGCAAGGCATCGGACTCGTCTGGCGCGTGGCGCGCGATGGCGTGCCCATGTATTCGCGCAAGCTGCGCAACGCCGAAGTCGAGGCGCGCATCGAGCGGTTCTGGCGGCCCTATCACGCGGAACTCGCGTCATTGCTCGACGCGCGCCTGGATCGCTTCGGGAGCGTGTGGCATATCAACTGTCATTCGATGCCTGCAGTCGGCGATGCGCTGGCCGACGATCCCGGGCGCGAGCGGGCGGACTTCGTCCTTGGGGATCGCGACGGCACGACGTGCGAACCCGAATTCACCTCGCTCGTCGCTGAAACGTTGCGCCGCATGGGCTACGCGGTCGCAGTGAACGATCCTTACAAGGGCGTCGAACTCGTGCGCCGGCACGGACGTCCCGCGGAACATCGTCACAGCCTGCAGCTGGAAATCAAGCGCACGCTCTATATGGACGAACAGACGCTCGAACCCAACGCCGGATTCTTTCGCCTGGAAGCCGATCTGTCGCGGCTGACCGCGACCCTCGCCGGCCACCTGCGGGAACGCACTGGGGCTGTTCGTCGCGCCTGACAAGGGCGAAGACGTTACGCGCTGACGGGTCCGCGATCGCGCAAGCGGCGGACGGCCGCTGGTCGGCCTCATTGGCGTCGCGATCGGGATGGAGGCCATCCGGCACCTGACCATCGCCGCCAGGTCGGGAGGCAGGCCCGCCCGTGCCGCCCCATCCTTGGAAATGTCGCCTTCGCCGGGCCACGCCTGCCATGGGGGTTGCCCTGCGTTGACCCACCGTGGTGCGGTGCGGTAAAATCTCAAGGTTTTGGTACACCTTTCGTGCCGGGATGGCGTTGGCTGGGCCACCCAAAATCGGGAACCAATTCGTGATGCGCGGCAAGCTCGTTGTCGGGAACTGGAAGATGAACGGCGGGTTGTCGTCAAATTCGGCGCTGTTGGCGTCGCTGCTGGCGGGATGGAAGCCTGCGCCGGGCAGGACGGTCGGCGTTTGCGTGCCGTTTCCCTATCTGGGTCAGGCCCGTGACGCATTGTCGGAATCGGCGATCGCTTGGGGTGCGCAGGATGTCAGCGCGCACGCCGATGGCGCATTCACGGGAGAGGTTTCGGCCGGGATGCTGTCCGAGTTCGATTGCCGTTTCGTTCTGGTTGGACATTCCGAGCGGCGTCAATTGCACGGCGAAACGGACGAAGAAGTTGCCCAAAAGGCGGCTGCAGCACTGGATGGCGGCCTGACACCGATCGTTTGTCTCGGTGAAACGCGTGCAGAGCGCGATGCCGGGAACACGCAATCCGTGGTGGGACGGCAATTCGCAGCGGTGTCGGCCAGGTTGGGTGCGCGAATGGCGCTGGTCGTGGTGGCGTATGAACCGGTTTGGGCGATCGGCACGGGGTTGACGGCGACACCTGCACAGGCACAAGCGGTGCATGGGTTCCTGCGGCAGCAACTGTCGGCGGCAGGCGCGGAAGGCGTGCTGGTGCTGTATGGCGGCAGCGTCAAGGCCGCCAATGCGGCAGAGTTGTTCGCAATGCCCGACATTGACGGCGGGTTGGTAGGTGGGGCATCTTTGAATGCAAATGAATTTTTGGCGATTGCCGCTGCCTGAACAAGGTTGACGGCGCAGCCGGAGCAATGAAAATGGCAATGTTGGAAACGGTCTTGTTCGTATTGCAGGTGCTCGTGGCAGTCACACTGTGCGGTCTCATCCTGTTGCAGCATGGCAAGGGTGCCGACATGGGCGCAGCGTTCGGAAGCGGTTCCTCGGGCAGCCTGTTCGGCGCAGCCGGATCGGCGAACTTCCTCTCGCGCAGCACCGCGGTGCTGGCGGCCGTATTCTTCCTGACCAGCCTGGGACTTACGTACCTGGGAACGACGCACGCGCGGAGCGGAGCGACGCAGCAGGGCGTCATGCCGCAAAGCACGTTGCCGGACACGCCAGCGACCAAGGCAGTGGATGGCAGTGCGCCCGCGGCGCCGGCGACTACGACCGCCGTGCCCGTACCCGCGCCTGCCGGTACGCCTGCGGCACCCGCGTCCAAGGCGGCGGATATTCCGAAATAGGATGAGCAAGTGATGTCCGGGGAAAGGGCCCCGGTTGAAGGGACAAAGCGAATCTCAGTACAAGTTTCAGCCGACGTGGTGAAATTGGTAGACACGCTGTCTTGAGGGGGCAGTGGCGAAAGCTGTGCGAGTTCGAGTCTCGCCGTCGGCACCAGTACAACGCTGCAACTGTCAACCATCCCGGCACATCGTCGGGACGCGGCAGACAGGAAATAGTTCGAGCGCGGGTTGCTGTCCGGAATCGCGTCGCGCGGTAGAATGCATGCAAGCAGGCGCGCTTCGCGTCTGAAGGGCCAACGATGCTGGAACAGTACTTTCCCGATCCTCCTTTTCATCATCGTCGGCCTGGGAATCGGGCTCCTTCTCCTCTCACTCGGCACGATCCTGTCGCCGAACCGTCCCGACGCGGCCAAGCTCTCGCCTTACGAATGCGGTTTCGAGGCATTCGAGGACGCGCGGATGAAATTCGACGTCCGCTACTATCTGATTGCCATTCTGTTCATCCTGTTCGACCTGGAGATTGCATTCCTGTTTCCATGGGCCGTCGTCTTGCCGGAAATCGGCTTCGAAGGCTTTGTCGCGATGATGGTGTTCCTGCTGATCCTGGTCGTCGGCTTTGCCTACGAATGGAAGAAGGGCGCGCTGGAATGGGAATAGTCCCGACCTGGCAAGGTGTTAGGGCAAGCCATGGCCATTGAAGGCGTGCTGGAAAAGGGGTTCGTCACCACGTCCCTCGACAGCGTGATCAATTGGGCGCGCAACGGATCGATGTGGCCGATGTCTTTCGGGCTCGCCTGCTGCGCCGTGGAGATGATGCACGCGGGGGCGGCGCGCTATGACCTCGACCGCTTCGGCGTTGTGTTCCGGCCCAGCCCGCGCCAGTCCGACGTGATGATCGTCGCGGGCACGCTGTGCAACAAGATGGCGCCCGCGTTGCGCAAGGTCTACGACCAGATGGCGGAACCGCGCTGGGTGATTTCGATGGGCTCCTGCGCCAATGGCGGCGGCTACTACCACTATTCGTATTCGGTCGTGCGCGGCTGTGACCGCATCGTGCCGGTCGACATTTACGTTCCGGGATGCCCCCCGACGTCCGAGGCGCTCCTGTACGGCATCCTGCAGCTCCAGAACAAGATCTGGCGCACCAATACGATCGCACGCTGATGGCCACCAAGACGGAGACACTGGCCGCAGCGCTGCAGGCGGCATTTGGAACGGTACCCGAGTCCGCGTTGACGAGCGTGACGACGGCGCTGGGCGAAGTGACTGCCGTCGTTGCCGTGGGATCGCCTAGTCGAGGTGATGCGCGTCCTCCGTGATCGACCGGACTTGCGCTTCGAAATGCTGATCGACGCCTGCGGCGTGGATTATTCGACCTATGGCGACGGCGCATGGTCAGGAGCGCGCTTCGCCGTCGTCTATCACCTGTTGTCGCTGTCGAACAATCAACGCTTGCGCGTGCGCGCGTTTGCGACGGACGACGATTTCCCGATTCTGCCGAGCATGGTCGACGTGTGGCCGGTGGCCAACTGGTTCGAGCGCGAGGCCTTCGACCTCTACGGAATCGTGTTCGACGGGCATCCCGACCTGCGCCGGCTGCTCACCGACTACGGGTTCGTCGGCCATCCGTTCCGCAAGGATTTTCCGTTGTCCGGCTATGTCGAAATGCGCTATGACCCCGAGCAGAAGCGCGTGATCTACCAGCCGGTTTCCATTGAACCGCGCGAGATCACGCCGCGGATCATCCGCGAAGACAATTACGCCGGGCCGAAGCGGTGAATGCCGGAATCCATGGCTGAAATCCGCAACTACACGATGAATTTCGGGCCGCAGCATCCTGCGGCCCACGGCGTGCTGCGGCTCGTCCTGGAACTCGACGGCGAGGTGATCGAGCGCGCGGACCCGCATATCGGGCTCCTGCACCGCGCGACGGAGAAATTGGCCGAGCACAAGACCTACATCCAGTCGCTCCCGTACATGGACCGACTGGACTACGTGTCGATGATGTGCAACGAGCACGCCTATTGCATGGCCATCGAACGGCTGCTGGGACTAGAGGTTCCCGAACGTGCGCAGTACATACGCGTGATGTTCGACGAGATCACGCGCATCCTGAACCATCTGCTGTGGCTGGGCTGCCACGCGCTCGATATTGGCGCGATGACCCCGTTTCTCTACGCGTTCCGCGAGCGCGAGGACCTCTTCGACGCCTACGAAGCGGTGTCCGGCGCGCGCATGCACGCCGCGTACTATCGGCCCGGTGGCGTGTACCGCGACCTGCCGGAGCGGATGCCGCAATACCAGCCGTCCAAGCTCAAGACTGCAAGGGCGACGGACCGCCTGAATGCAAATCGCCAGGGTTCGCTGCTCGACTTCATCGACGACTTCGTGCGCCGATTTCCCAAGTGCGTCGACGAGTACGAGGAACTGCTGACGGAGAACCGGATCTGGAAGCAGCGCACGGTCGGCATCGGCGTGGTGACTCCGGAACGCGCGATGGCGCTGGGGTTTACCGGGGCGATGCTGCGCGGCTCGGGCGTGCCGTGGGATCTGCGCCGCAAGCAGCCCTACGAAGTCTACGACCGCCTGCAATTCGACATCCCGGTTGGCGTGAATGGCGACTGCTACGACCGCTATCTGGTCCGCGTCGAGGAGATGCGGCAGTCGAACCGGATCATCGGCGCAGTGCTCCGAGTGGCTGCACAACAATCCGGGTCCGGTCATCGTCGAGAACCACAAGGTGGCTCCGCCGGACCGTGAGTCGATGAAGTCGAACATGGAAGAGCTGATCCACCATTTCAAGCTGTTCACCGAGGGCATGCACGTACCGCCGGGCGAGGCTTATGCGGCGATCGAGCATCCCAAAGGCGAATTCGGCGTGTACATCATCTCCGATGGCGCCAACAAGCCCTATCGGGTCAAGCTACGCCCGCCCGACTACGTGCACCTGGCCGCGCTGGACGAGATGTCGCGCGGCCACATGATTGCCGACGTCGTCGCGATCATCGGCACGCAGGACATCGTGTTCGGGTCGATCGACCGATGAACGCACGCCTGACGTCGGGATTGATTGCGGCGGCATGTTTTTCGCTGGCGGCCGCGCAGACTATGGCGCCGCCGGCTGCATCGACTGTTGCGCCTTCCGTTCCCCCTCCGGCAACGACGCCGCCATCGACTGGGGACGAACCCACGCAGCCCACGATGGCCGAGGACAAGGAATCCATCGAAGCGGCGCAAAAATGGCTTGAACTGCTCGACGCCGGCAAGATGGGGACCGCCTGGGACGTGTCGGCGAAGCACCTCAAGTCAGTCGTCACCCGCGCAGAGTGGATCAAGGGGATCAAGGACGCCCGCAAGCCGTACGGCAAACTCAAGTCGCGCACGGCGGAGCGATTTGCACGAAGCCACTCGTTGCCGGGCGCGCCCGAAGGCGACTACACGATCATCGAATTTTCGTCAGTGTTCGCTAACGGGAAAAAGGCGAGCGAGCAAGTGATCTGGATGTTCGAGCCGGGCGAGATCTGGCGCGTCTCCGGTTATTTCATTCGCTAGGACCCGGCGGGCACACAACAGGCGCGATCCGCATGCTGTCGTCAGAAATCTGCAAGGGAATCGATCGAGAGATCGCCAAGTATCCCGGCCGACCAGAAGCAGTCGGCGGTGATGTCCGCGCTCGCGCTGGCCCAGCGCGAATACGGCTGGCTCTCGACCGATGTGATGGACGCGGTTGCCGGGTACCTCGGCATGCCGCCTGTTGCCGTATACGAGGTCGCATCCTTCTACACGATGTACAACCTGCGGCCGGCCGGCCGCTTCAAGGTGACGCTCTGCACGAACTTGCCCTGCGCCCTTCAGGGGGCCGACGCGGCTGCGGAACATCTCAAGGCAAAGCTTGGCATCGGCTTCAACGAAACGACGGCCGACGGCGCGTTCACGCTCAAGGAAGGCGAATGCATGGGCGCGTGCGGCGACGCACCCGTGCTGATCGTCAACGACCGCCGCATGTGCAGCTTCATGTCCGGCGCGAAGCTGGACGAACTGGTGGATGAGTTGAAGGCCGCGGCGGCGCGCAACGAAGGCAATCCGGTGCATACGGAATCCCACAAATGAATGCGCCTTCGCGAATTCCTGGATTACGGGCCGGACGCCATCCTGATGGCTGGGCTGAACGGAAAGAACTGGCGCCTGGCGGATTACGTCGCGCGCGGTGGCTATGACGCGCTGAAGAAAATTCTCAGCGAGAAGATCCCGCCGGAGCAGGTCATTGCGGAAGTGAAGCGCTCCGCGCTGCGCGGCCGGGGCGGTGCGGGGTTTCCCACCGGGCTCAAATGGAGTTTCATGCCGCGCCAGTTTCCCGGCGACAAGTACGTGGTCTGCAACTCGGACGAAGGTGAGCCAGGAACATTCAAGGACCGCGACATCCTGAATTTCAATCCGCATGCGGTGATCGAGGGCATGGCCATCGGCGCGTATGCGATGGGCGCCAGCCGCGGCTATAACTACATACACGGCGAGATCTGGGACACGTACCTTCGCAACGAAGAGGCGATCGACGAGGCATACTCGGCGGGTTTCCTCGGCAAGAACATCCTCGGCTCGGATTTCTCGTTTCACCTGTACAACCATCACGGCTTCGGCGCGTACATCTGCGGCGAGGAAACCGCGCTGCTCGAATCGCTCGAAGGCAAGAAGGGCCAGCCGCGTTTCAAGCCTCCTTTTCCAGCTTCCTTCGGCGTCTACGGCAAGCCGACAACGATCAACAACACCGAGACCTTTGCGGCTGTGCCATGGATCATCAATCATGGCGGCCAGGCGTTCCTGGAACTGGGACTGCCCAATAACGGAGGCACCAAGCTCTTTTCGGTGTCCGGCGATGTAGAGCGCCCTGGCAATTACGAAGTGAGGCTGGGCACGCCGTTCGCCACGCTGCTGGAGATGGCGGGCGGCATGCGTGGCGGCCGCAAGATCAAAGCCTGCATCCCGGGGGGCTCGTCCGCGCCCGTGCTGCCCGGCGAGATCATGATGGCGACCAACATGGACTACGACTCCATCGCGAAGGCGGGCTCGATGCTGGGTTCGGGTGCCGTGATCGTGATGGACGAGACGCGCTGCATGGTGAAGTCGCTCGCGCGTCTTTCCTATTTCTATTACGAGGAATCCTGCGGCCAGTGCACGCCGTGCCGCGAAGGCACCGGGTGGATGTGGCGGATGGTCGATCGCATCGAGCACGGACAGGGCCGCAACGAGGACCTGGACAAGCTGACCTCGGTCGCCGACAACATCGCCGGCCGCACGATTTGCGCGCTGGGTGACGCAGCGGCGTTGCCGGTGAAGAGCTTCATCAAGCATTTCCGCGACGAATTCCAGTACCACATCGACCACAAGCATTGCGTGGTCGCCCCCTACGTTTGATGTCCATTCCATGCTGAATATCGAAGTCGACGGCAAGCAGATCGAGGTTGCAAACGGCGCCACGGTGATGGACGCCGCGAACCAGCTCGGCATCTACGTCCCGCACTTCTGCTATCACAAGAAGCTGTCCATCGCCGCCAACTGCCGCATGTGCCTGGTGCAGGTGGAGAAAGCGCCCAAGCCGCTTCCGGCATGTGCGACGCCTGTGACCGACGGGATGAAGGTCTGGACGCATTCGGAACCGGCGGTAAAGGCGCAGCAGGGCGTGATGGAGTTCCTGTTGATCAATCATCCGCTCGACTGCCCGATCTGCGACCAGGGTGGCGAATGCCAGTTGCAGGACCTCGCGGTCGGCTATGGCGGTTCGGCGTCCCGCTACAGCGAGCCGAAACGCGTGGTGTTCCACAAGGAGCTGGGTCCGCTGATCTCCGCCGAGGAGATGACTCGGTGCATCCAGTGCACGCGCTGCATCCGGTTTGGCCAGGAAATCGCCGGCGTGATGGAACTCGGCATGATCGGCCGCGGTGAGCACGCCGAAATTGTCGCGTTCATGGGCAAGACGGTCGACTCCGAGCTCTCCGGCAATTCGATCGACATCTGTCCCGTCGGCGCGCTCACGTCCAAGCCGTTCCGCTATTCGGCGCGGACCTGGGAACTCGCGCGTCGCAAGTCGGTATCTCCGCACGATTCGCTGGGCAGCAATCTGATCGTGCAGGTGAAGGCCAATCGCGTGATGCGCGTATTGCCTCTCGAGAACGAAGCGGTGAATGAATGCTGGCTGTCGGACAAGGACCGGTTCTCCTACGAGGCACTGAATTCCGACGAACGCCTGACCACGCCCATGGTGAAGCAGGGTGGGGAGTGGAAGAGCGTCGACTGGCAGGCCGCGCTCGAATTTGTCGCGAACGGTCTGAAAGACGTGACCGCCAAGCATGGTCCACAGTCGCTCGGCGCGCTCGTGTCGCCGCACGCCACGCTGGAGGAACTGGCACTGGCGGCGCGCCTGATGCGCGGGCTGGGCAGCGACAACGTCGACTTTCGTCTGCGCCAAAGCGACTTCCGCAGTGACGCGGCGTCCGGAACGGCACCTTGGCTTGGCCTCCCCGTGGCGGAACTCAACAAGCTCGACCGCGCGTTGATCGTCGGCAGTTTCCTGCGCAAGGACCATCCGCTCGTCGCTCAGCGGATTCGCCAGGCCGCCAAGCACGGCACCAAGGTCTCGATGCTTCACTCCGTCGACGACGATTGGCTGTTGCCGGTGGCGCACAAGTCGATCGTGCCGCCGTCGCAGCTTCCGCTGGCGCTTGCGGGCATCGTCGCGGCGGCCGCGCAAGCCGCGGACAAGACGTTGCCGGCTGCGCTGCAGGGACTCGAACCTTCGGAGCAATCCAAAGCGATCGCCGACAGCCTTCTTTCGGGGAAGAAGACGGCGATCCTCCTGGGAAACTACGCAACGCAGCACGCCGCCGCGTCGCAGATTCATTCACTGGCGCAGCTTTTGTCCGAGATCACGGGCGCGACGCTTGGATTCCTGAGCGAGGCTGCCAACACGGTGGGCGCGCATCTGGCGCAGGCCCGCCCGCAGGCTGGGGGCATGCACGCCCGCGCCATGCTGGAGGATCCGCGTCGCGCCTACCTCGTTTTGCACGCGGAGCCTGAATTCGATTTCGCCAACGCCGTTGCCGCGCGTTCGGCGCTGGAAAAGGCCGACCTCGTCGTGGTGATGAGTCCGTTCCGCCACGGCGAAGCGTATGCCGACGTGCTTCTGCCCATTGCGCCGTTCACCGAAACGGCGGGTACTTTCGTCAGCAGCGAGGGTCGCGCGCAGAGTTTCCACGGTGTGGTGCCGCCGCTGGGTGAAACGCGTCCTGGCTGGAAGGTGCTGCGCGTGCTGGGGACGTTGCTTGGGCTTCCCGGATTCGAATTCGATACCGCCGAAACCGTGCGGGCATCGGTATTGCCGACCGGCGGCGACCTGGCGGGCAGCCTTGCGAATGGAACATCGGTCGCCGTTGTGAAACCGGTGACGGCAGCGTCGCCGATCGAGCGCGTGGCTGACGTGCCGATCTATTTTGCGGATGCGCTGGTGCGGCGCGCGCCGTCGTTGCAGCACACGACGGATGCAAGAGCGCCCAAAGCGAGGATGCACCGTTCACTGTTCGATACGCTGGGCCTTGCCGCGGGCGCTCTCGTCAAGGTGACGCAGGGCCCGGGCGAGGCGGTGTTGACAGCCGTCGTGGATGGCGCGGTGCCGCCTGGTGTCGTGCGCATCGCCGCGGCCCATGCGTCGACATGCGCGCTGGCGGGCCTTTCGGGTCCGATCACGGTGGACCGCGCGTGACGGATCTTCTGGCACCGGTAGAGCAATTCTTCGGCCCCGCCTGGATCGCGGTCTGGACGCTGGTCAAGATCGTCTGCATCGCGGTGCCGCTGATCCTGGGCGTGGCCTACCTTACGCTGGCCGAGCGCAAGGTGATCGGCTACATGCAAGTGCGCATCGGGCCGAATCGCGTGGGCCCGTTCGGCCTGCTGCAGCCTTTCGCCGACGTGTTCAAGCTGCTGTTCAAGGAAGTGATCGTCCCGTCCGGCGCGAACCGGTACCTTTTCTTCATTGCACCCATGTTGGCGATCGGTCCCGCGCTCGCGGCGTGGGCGGTGATCCCCTTCACCGACACCGCGGTGCTGGCGAACATCGACGCGGGACTCCTGTACGTCCTCGCGATGACGTCGATGGGCGTCTACGGCATCATCCTTGCGGGCTGGGCATCCAATTCGAAGTACGCATTCCTTGGCGCCCTGCGTTCGGCGGCGCAAATCGTGTCCTACGAAATTGCGATGGGATTCGCGCTCGTCGGCGTGCTGATGGTGGCGAGCAGCCTCAATCTCACGGAAATCGTGCGCGGACAGCAAGGCGGCGCGGCATCCTGGTATGTCTGGCCGCTGTTCCCGCTATTCATCGTCTATTTTGTCTCCGGCCTGGCTGAAACCAACCGGCACCCGTTCGACATGGCCGAAGGCGAGTCCGAAATCGTCGCAGGATTCCACGTCGAGTATTCGGGCGTGGCGTTCGCCGTGTTCTTCCTGGCCGAATACATGAACATGATCATGATCGCGGCGCTGACCTCGCTCATGTTCCTGGGCGGGTGGCTGTCGCCATGGCCGTTGCTCAATCACTGGCAGGTGGGCGGCGTCGCGCCGCTGGGCGACGGATTCATCTGGCTCGCCGCCAAGATGTCGTTCGTGCTGTTCTGCTTCCTCTGGGTCCGCGCGTCGTTTCCGCGGTATCGCTATGACCAGGTGATGCGGCTGGGCTGGAAGGTGTTCATTCCGGTCACGCTCATCTGGATTGCCTTCCTCGGCGCGATGATGCAGACGCGCTGGGCCTACCTTTTCCACTGACGGGAACGAGGCCGATCATGTTCGCTCGCGTCAAGGGTTTTCTCAATACCTGGCTTTTGATAGAGCTGGTGAAGGGTCTGTACCTCACCGGCGGCTATTTCTTCGCGCGCAAGATCACCGTGCAGTTCCCGGAGGAAAAGACGCCGCAGGGTCCGCGCTTCCGCGGACTGCACGCGCTGCGCCGATACCCGAACGGCGAGGAGCGCTGCATCGCCTGCAAATTATGCGAGGCCGTTTGCCCTGCTCTGGCGATCACCATCGAGTCGGACCAGCGTGCCGACGGTACGCGGCGCACGACCCGCTACGACATCGACCTGACCAAGTGCATCTTCTGCGGCTTCTGCGAGGAAAGCTGCCCGGTGGACTCCATCGTCGAGACGCGCATCCTCGAATACCACGGCGAGCGGCGCGGCGATCTCTATTACACCAAGGAAATGCTGCTGGCCGTGGGCGACCGGTATGAGGCGCAAATCGCCGCGGACAGGGCCTCCGATGCACGTTATCGCTGACACATCCTATGGATGGGTGGCAGCCGGCGGCAGGAACCTGCCGCCGGATGCGTGCCGGTCCTGATCACCTATGACGTTTCTTACAGCCACCTTCTACATCTTCGCCGTGATCCTGATCTTCGCGGCGCTGCGCGTGGTGACCACGCGCAATCCGGTGCACGCCGCGCTCTGGCTCGTGCTCTGTTTTTTCACGGCCGCCGGTGTCTGGATGCTGCTGAAGGCCGAGTTCCTCGCCATCGTGCTCGTGCTGGTCTATGTGGGTGCGGTGATGGTGCTGTTCCTGTTCGTCGTGATGATGCTGGACGTCAATTTCGACAGCATGCGGACAAATTTCCGCAGCTACGTGCCGGTTGCGCTGGTGGTCGGATTCCTCGTGTTCGTCGAGATGGCGCTCGTCATCATCGGTGCGCGCGTCGGTGGCGCGTCCGCCCCTGCGCCCGTTCAGGGCAGCAATACCCGCGCGCTGGGTCGTCTGATCTACGTCGATTATGTCTATCCATTCGAAATCGCCGCCGTGGTGCTGCTGGTCGCGATCGTTGCAGCCATCGCACTGACGCACAGGACTCGCAGGAAGACGAAGCATCAGGATCCGGGCGAGCAGGTCAAGGTTCGGCGCGAAGACCGGGTCCGGCTACTAAACATGCCTTCGGAAAACAAGGAATGAACAAGGCTTCGCGCAGGGACTCGTCCCTGCCCGGGCTGCACTAGAGGGATATCGGGGAGCCATGCTGTCAATATTCACGGCGCCAACGCTGGCGCACTACCTCGTGCTGGGTGCGCTCCTGTTCGCGATCAGCATGGGAGGCATTTTCCTGAACCGCAAGAACGTCATCATCATCCTGATGGCCATCGAGCTCATGCTGCTTGCCGTCAACCTCAACTTCATCGCGTTCTCGACGTACCTGGGCGACATGAGCGGGCAGGTGTTCGTTTTTATCATCCTTACGGTCGCGGCCGCCGAGTCGGCGATCGGCCTGGCCATCCTGGTGCTGCTTTTCCGCAATGTCGGCTCGATCAACGTCGACGACCTCGGCAAGCTCAAGGGATGAATGTGGGAACTACGCTCGGGATGATCGCTTAAGCCATGACCATGCAGCAACTCTATCTCCTGGTGCCACTGGCGCCGCTGGCGGCAGCCGTCGTGGTCGGCCTGTTCGGCTCGAAGATGCCGCGCGCCATGTCGCATTGGCTGACCATCGTCGGCGTGGCGGCGTCCCTGGTTGCGTCGTACGCGATCTGGCGCGATGTCGCCGCGGGACACACGTTCAACGGCGATCTCTACACCTGGGTTGCCGTTGGCTCGCTCAAGATGTCGATCGGTTTCCTGATCGATCCGCTGACCGCGATGATGATGCTGGTCGTGACCTTCGTGTCGCTTATGGTGCACGTGTATACGATCGGCTACATGGCTGACGATCCCGGCTATTCGCGCTTCTTTTCCTACATCTCGCTGTTCACGTTCTCGATGCTCATGCTGGTGATGAGCAACAACTTCCTGCAGCTCTTTTTCGGATGGGAGGCGGTGGGACTGGTGTCCTACCTGCTGATCGGCTTCTGGTTCACGCGACCCACGGCGATTTACGCGAACCTGAAGGCGTTCCTCGCCAACCGTGTCGGCGACTTCGGGTTCATCCTCGGAATCGGCCTGGTGCTGACCTATTTCGGCTCGATGGACTACGCCACCGTGTTTGCCAAGGCGCCGTCGCTGGCAGCCACCACCGTCAACTTCTGGGGTACGGCGGAATGGTCGCTGCTGACGGTGACCTGCATCTGCCTCTTCATTGGGGCGATGGGCAAGAGTGCCCAGGTTCCATTGCATGTCTGGCTTCCGGATTCGATGGAGGGCCCGACGCCGATCTCGGCGCTGATCCACGCGGCGACGATGGTGACGGCCGGCATCTTCCTGGTCGCCCGGATGAGCCCGTTGTTTGAACTGTCGGATACCGCGCTGGCCTTCGTCACCATCATTGGTGCCATCGGAGCGCTGTTCATGGGCTTCCTCGGCATGATCCAGTTCGACATCAAGCGGGTCGTCGCTTATTCGACCCTGTCGCAACTGGGCTATATGACGGTGGCGCTCGGCGTTTCGGCGTACGCTGGGGGAATCTTCCACTTGATGACGCATGCGTTTTTCAAGGCGCTGCTGTTCCTCGGTGCCGGTTCGGCGATCATCGCGATGCACCACGAGCAGGACATGCGCCACATGGGCGGCCTGCGGAAATACATGCCGATCACCTATGTGACGATGCTGATCGGCAGCCTGGCGCTATGCGGGATTCCGCCCTTTGCCGGATTTTTCTCGAAGGACGCGATCATCGAGGCCGTGCAACTGTCGAAGATCCCGGGCCATTCATTCGCTTATTTCGCCGTGGTGGCGGGGGTGTTCGTCACCGCGTTCTACACGTTCCGGATGATGTTCATGACGTTTCACGGCGCCCCGCGCTACGACACCAAGGTGCCGGTGCATGACCCGCTGCATGCCCACGACGACGATCACCACGGCGGACCACCGCATGAGAGCCGCTGGGTCGTGACGGTGCCGCTGATCATGCTGGCGATCCCCTCGATTACCGCCGGCTGGATGGGTATCGAGCCGATGTTGTTCGGCGATTTCTTCGGCAGCTCGATCTACGTGTCCGAGTCGCATGCGGTGCTGCACGAGATGAAGGAAGAGTGGCACGGGATTGGCCCGTTCATCATGCATGCCTTCGTGAGCCTCCCGTTCTGGCTGGCGGTCGCCGGCATCGTTTCCACCTGGTACCTGTATCTGGTCAATCCCGCGCTTCCCGGCCGGATCAAGGTCGCCCTTGGGCCGCTGTATACGCTGCTCGACAATAAATACTACTTCGACAAGTTCAATGACTGGTTCTTCGCCGGGGGCGCTCGAAGGATTGGCGGGTTGTTCTCCAATATCGGCGACCGCATGGTGATCGAGGGCATCGTCAACGGCTCGGCGAATCTGGTGGGGCGCTGTTCGGCGCTGTTGCGCAGACTCCAATCCGGCTATGTATATCAATACGCGTTCACCATGATCATCGGGCTCTTCGCGCTGCTGATCTGGTGGGTGCCGCGCTAGGCGTTGCGTGTGATGACCCCGTATCTTTCCCTCTCCATCTGGGTGCCGATCGTCGCGGGCGTGGCGGTGCTCGCCATCGGCCGTGACCGCGATGCGATGACGGCGCGCTGGATCGCGCTGGCGGGGGCGCTGGCCGGGTTCCTGGTGACGATTCCGCTTTACACGCATTTCGATACGGCGACTTCCGCGCTGCAATTTGTCGAGCGACGCTATTGGATTCCGTATTTCGACATCGATTACTTCGTCGGCGTGGATGGCATCTCGGTGCTCTTCATCCTCCTCAACTCGTTCATCACGCTGCTGGTGATCTGGGCGGGCTGGAAAGCGATCACGACGCGCGTCGCGCAATACATGGCGGCGTTCCTCATCATGTCCGGATTCATCAACGGCGCGTTTGCCGCGCAGGACGCGATCCTGTTCTATGTGTTCTTCGAGGCGATGCTGATCCCGATGTACCTGATCATCGGCATCTGGGGCGGCCCCAATCGCGTCTATGCCGCCGTCAAGTTCTTCCTGTACACGCTGCTCGGTTCGCTGCTGATGCTGGTCGCGTTCATCTACCTGTACCAGAAGTCGGGCAGCTTCGCGCTCACCGACTGGTACGAGCTGCCGTTGTCGCTGTCGACGCAGATGCTGATCTTCGTGGCGTTTTTCACGGCGTTCGCCGTCAAGGTGCCGATGTGGCCGGTGCATACATGGCTCCCGGATGCGCACCCGGAGGCGCCCACTGGCGGCTCCGTCGTGCTGGCCGCTATCACGCTGAAGATCGGCGCCTACGGTTTCGTGCGTTTCATATTGCCCATACTTCCCGACGCCAGCCGCAGTCCGCAGGTCGTCGCTTTCATGATCACGCTGTCGTTGATTGCAGTCGTCTATATCGGCTTCGTTGCGCTGGTACAGGCGGACATGAAGCGGCTAATCGCTTATTCGTCCATCTCGCACATGGGCATCGTCACGCTGGGCTTTTTCCTGTTCAGCGCGCAGGGCATGGAGGGCGCCCTGGCGCAGATGATCTCCCACGGTTTCGTGTCGGCAGCAATGTTCCTTTGCGTGGGCGTGCTGTACGACCGGATGCATACGCATCTCATCGCCGATTTTGGTGGCGTTGCCAATACAATGCCCAAGTTTGCCGCCTTCATGATGCTGTTCTCCATGGCCAATGCGGGCCTGCCGGCCACATCCGGCTTTGTCGGTGAATTCCTGGTCATCCTGGCGTCGGTCAAGGTCAATTTCTGGATCGCGTTCCTTGCAGCGACGTCGCTGATCCTGGGTGCCGCCTATACGCTGTGGATGTACAAGCGCGTGGTCTACGGCGACGTGGCCAACGCGCAGGTACGCGCGCTCCAGGACTTGAGCGGCCGCGAGTTCTGGCTGCTGGGTACATTGGCGGCAGCGGTGCTGGTCATGGGCATCTGGCCCAGGCCGTTCGTCGACGTGATGCATGTATCGGTCACCGATCTCCTGGCGCATGTCGCCAAGAGCAAACTTGAGTGGCCTTCGCCGTGAACTTCCTGCACATCCTGCCCGAGATCGTCATCCTGACGGCGGCCTCGCTGATCCTGCTCATCGACCTGTGGCTGCCGGATGACAAGCGCCATATTTCCTATTGGCTGACTCAGTTCGCGCTGCTAATTGCGGCCTGCGTCACAGTCCGTGGGCTGCACGACGAGATCGCGCACACGTTTCACGACGTCGTGGTCGCCGACATGGTCGCGGACGTGCTGCGGGTGCTGAGCTTCCTTGCGTTGTCGCTGGTTCTTTTCTACTCGCGTACCTACCTGACGCTGCGGGGCCTGTTCCGCGGCGAAACGTTCGTGCTGATGCTGTTTGCATTGCTCGGGATGCAAGTCCTCATTACGGCGAACAGCTTCCTCACGCTCTACCTGGGGCTGGAACTCATGTCGCTGTCCCTGTACGCGCTGGTCGCGTTGCAGCGCGACGAGGCGGCGCCGGCCGAAGCCGCCATGAAGTATTTCGTGCTCGGTGCGCTGGCCTCCGGCATCCTGCTCTACGGCATGTCGATGATCTATGGCGCGACCGGCACGCTGCAGATCGACCTTGTGGCGCAGGCGTTGCTCGGAGGAGGGGGCAACAACACGCTGCTGGTGTTCGGACTCGTGTTCGTCGTCTCGGCCATTGCATTCAAACTCGGCGCGGTCCCGTATCACATGTGGGTGCCCGACGTGTACCAGGGCGCACCGACGGCGATCACCCTCCTCATTGGCACCGTGCCCGAGTATGCGGCGTTCGCCATGCTCCTTCGCCTGCTGGCCGGTGCGCTTGGCAGCCCCGAACTGATGATGCAGTGGCAGGGCATGCTGGCTATCCTCGCGCTGCTGTCGGTCACGCTGGGCCACGTGGTGGCCATTGCGCAGACCAACCTCAAGCGGATGCTGGCGTACTCGACCATCGCCAACATGGGTTACGTTTTGATGGGTTTCCTGGGCGCCGATGTCAATGGTTACACGGCGGCGATGTTCTACATCGTCGCCTATGTGATGACGAGCCTGGTTTCTTTCGGCATGATCCTGCTGTTGTCGCGTGCCGGATTTGAAGCTGACCGCATCGACGACCTGAAAGGGCTGAACCAGCGGTCCCCGTGGTGGGCGTTCATGATGCTGCTGGCCATGTTCTCCCTGGCCGGGCTTCCGCCGACCATTGGTTTCTACGGCAAGCTCATGGTGCTGCAATCGGCCGTGAAGGCCGGCTATATCTGGCTTGCGGTGGTGGGCGTGCTGGCTGCGCTGGTCGGGGCATTCTATTACCTGCGCATCGTCAAGCTCATGTATTTCGACGACCCCGTCGACACGTCGCCGATCGTCGCGCGCGGCGACACCCGGTGGCTGCTTTCCGGAAACGGACTGGCGCTGCTGCTGTTTGGCATCCTGCCGCAAATCCCGATCGGCATCTGCTACGTGGCGCTGGTGCAGTCCCGCTTTTTCTAGCGGGCGCGGGCCGGCATTTGCACCGTACCCGCGTGCTAAGATGACCGCCCGATTTGGACAAATCGCGGGCTGATCGTCTCTCCAAATGCGCGTCGGATTCTTCGTAACCTGCCTGGTCGACCTGATGCGACCTTCGATCGGCTTTGCGGCGCTGAAACTGCTCGAGAGGAACGGCGTGGAAGTGCTGGTTCCCGCGGCACAAACGTGCTGCGGTCAGCCGGCCTTCAATTCGGGCGACCGCGCCGATACCGTCGCACTCGCGCGCAAGGTAGTCGCGGAGTTCGAGAGTTGCGACTACCTCGTGGCGCCCTCCGGCTCCTGCAGCGGCATGATCAAGACCCACTATCCCGGTCTGTTTGCCAACGATCCTGCCATGCTGGCGCGGGTAGAGAAATTGGCAGCCAGCACGTATGAACTGACCGATTTCCTGACCAGCGTCCTGAAAGTCTCGTCGCTTCCCAGCAGCTTCGAAGGCAAGGTGACCTACCACGATTGTTGCGCCGGCCTGCGCGAAATGGGCGTGAAGAAGCAGCCCCGCGCATTGCTCGCCCAGGTACCCGGCGTGCAGTTGGCCGAGATGCCGGATTGCGAGACCTGCTGCGGATTTGGCGGCACGTTTTCGATCAAGTTTGGCGAAATTTCAGCGCGGCTCGCCGACAACAAGTGCGAGAACATCCTCAATTCGGGTGTGGATGCGGTCGTGCTGGGCGACCTTGGATGCATGCTGAACATCGAAGGCCGGCTGCGACGCCGCGGTGATGCCAAGACCCGCGTGCTGCATATCGCCGAGGTGCTCGCAGGCGGGGTGGACTAGCCATGCAAGTCACGTCGATGTATTTCAAGGAGACGGCCCACCTCAAGCTGAACGATGCGAGGCTGCAGGGCAACCTCAAGAAAATCAAGACCAAGTTCGTCGAAAAGCGCCGCCAGGCGCTTTTCGAGCTGGATGACTTCGAGGCCACCCGCGACGCGGCAAGCGCGATCCGCCAGCGCGCACTTGACAACCTCGACACCTGGCTCGAAATCTTCGAGCACAATGCCACCGCGCGCGGCGCCACGGTGCTGTTTGCGCAGTCGCCGGCGGAGGTGAACGCCCTTCTGCTCGAAATCGCTGCCAGGCATTCGGTGAAGAAGATCATCAAATCCAAATCGATGGTCTCCGAGGAATCCGCCCTCGACCATGCCATCGAGGCCGCCGGATTGACGGTCGTCGAGACTGACCTCGGCGAGTACATCCTGCAGATCAACGACTACGAACCGCCGTCGCACTTGATAGGCCCCGCACTGCACAAGAGCAAGGAAGAGGTCGCGGACCTTTTCCACAAGAAGCACGGGACGCCGTTGAAGGACGGCATCGAGGAACTCTGCCTAGAGGCGCGCGGCGTCCTGCGCGGCCACTATCTGTCCGCTGACATGGGCATTTCCGGCGGCAATTTCTTTGTCGCGGAAAGCGGCTCCGTCGTGCTCGTCACCAACGAAGGCAACGCGACGCTGACCACGACGCTGCCCAAGGTCCATGTCGCCATTTCCGGTATCGAGAAGATCGTCCCGACGCTGGAAGACGTCGCGACGCTGATGCGACTCTTGCCGCGCTCCGCTACGGGGCAATCGATCTCGAACTACGTGGACGTGCTTACCGGGCGCAAGGGCGAGGGCGAGTTCCATGGCGTCGAGCACATGTATTTCATTGTCGTGGATAGCGGCCGCACGGCGGTGCTGGGGAGCGACGTGAGAGAGGCATTACGGTGCATCCGCTGCGGCGCTTGCATGAACCATTGTCCTGTCTACCAGAACATCGGCGGCCATTCCTATGGATGGGTCTATCCAGGCCCGATCGGCTCCATCCTGACGCCCATGTATGTCGGACTGGAGAACGCGCTCGATTTGCCGCATGCGTCGACATCGTGCAACCAGTGCGGTGTGGTGTGCCCCGTGAAGATTCCATTGCCTGACTTGCAGCGCAAGCTGCGCGAGCAGGAATTCGACCGCCGCCTGAGGCCCTGGCACGAGCGCGCGGGGCTCAAGCTGTGGAGCTGGTTCGCGCTACGGCCGGCGCTGTATGGAATGGCGTCGAGCCTGGCGGTGAAAATGCTGCGGCGTATGGGCAACGCGCACGGCATGATCCACAAATTGCCCTTGGGCGGCGGATGGACTGCGGAACGCGATATGCCCGCACCTCCCGGCCACACTTTCCGTGATCTCTACCGGCAACGCCAGAAGGCGGCAGGGCGATGAAAGTACCCAACCACAACGTGAACGCACCGCACCACAACGCCGTGACTTTGCCGCGGCTTTCGCGTCGCGCCGAATCGCTCGGGACCGAAAATGCCTTTGTCGTGCTGGCGGAAGTGAATGCGCTTATCCGCCAGGGCAAGGACATCGTCTCGTTCTGCATCGGCCAGCCCGATTTCCCGACGCCCACGAACGTACAGGACGCGGCGATTGCCGCGATACGGGGCGGCAAGCACGGCTACACACCGAGTGCAGGCATCGACGAGTTGCGCGCGGCGGCGGCGCACGATCTCGGGTCGCGGCGCGGGTTGGACATCGCCCCGGACGATGTCGTGATCGGCGCAGGCGCCAAGCCGTTCATTGCGTATACGATCGCTTCGGTGACCGACTATGGCGCCGGCGACGAAGTGATCTATCCGGTTCCGGGATTTCCGATCTACGAATCGCAGATCCACGCCAACGGAGCGGTGCCGGTGCCGATCTATCTGCGCGAGTCTCGCGGATTTGCGTTCGATCCTGCTGAACTCGAGGCGAAGATCACGCCGAATACGCGCCTGCTGATCCTCAACACGCCGCAAAATCCGACGGGCGGCATTCTCGACCGGGAGAACCTCGACACGATCGCCGAGATCCTGGCGCGCCATCCGCAGGTCTGGATCTTCGCGGATGAAATCTACTCGCGGCTGGTGTACGACGGTCGCTTCGATTCGCTGGCGACGCGTCCCGGCATGCTCGAGCGCACGATCATCAGCGACGGCGCGTCGAAGACATGGGCGATGACGGGATGGCGCATCGGCTACATCGCCAATCGCGCACTTGCGCCCGTGTTCACGCGCTGGATCACCAACACCGAGTCCTGCGCGTCGCAGATTTCCCAGTGGGCGGCGGTGGCCGCGATTACCGGACCCCAGGACGCCGCCGATGCGATGCGCGCGCGCTTTCTCGAGCGACGTGACCTCATCGTTCGGCTGTTGAACGACGTGCCGGGGATCACCTGCGCCACGCCGGGCGGCGCGTTCTACGCGTGGCCCAACGTGACCGAAGCCTGCAAGTTGACCGGCTGCGCGGATTCCGAGGCATTTCGCAAGCGATTGCTGCACGAGGCCGGCATCGCCGTGCTGGCGGATATTCATTTCGGCCGCAGGGTGCCCGGCGACGGCCAGCACATCCGCTTTTCGTACGCGGCGTCCAATGAGGCCATTGCCAGCGGCATTTCCCGTCTGGCGGACTTCGTGCGCAAGGGCGCCAAGGCATGACGACGTCCTTGGCCGGTAATCGCGAGTCGCGCGATGCCATCCTGGGTCGTGTGCGCGCTGCGTTGCGCAAGACCGGCAGCGATGACGCGGCGCGCGCGGAAGCGCAGGCCTATCTTGCCGCGCGCAGGCAGGGCCCCCGCCCGGCGATGCCGGCCGATCTGGTTGCCCGCTTCGTGCAACGTGCAACCGATATGTCGAGCACGGTAGAGCGGATTGCATCACCCGCGGAAATTCCCGCGGCGGTGGCGCGGTATATCGACGCGCTTGACCTGCCTCCGCCGTTGGCGGAACAGAAATCGCGCGCCGGCGTGTGCTGGGAGGAATTCGCCAACCTGGATTGGCGCGGAGCGGGGCTGTCCATCGAAGCGCGGCCCACGGCGGGCCACGACAGGCTGGGCATTACGGGATCGTTTTGCGCCATTGCCGAAACCGGCACGCTGGTATTCACGACGGGAAGCGCCACGCCGACGGCGACGGCGCTTTTGCCCGATACCCATGTCGCGGTGGTTCGCGCCGCGCGCGTCGTGTCCGGCATGGAAGAGGCCTTTGCGCTCGTCCGCGACGAGCACGGCGGCATGCCGCGCGCAATGAACATGATGTCCGGGCCCTCGCGCACGGGCGATATCGAGCAGACGATCGTGCTTGGCGCGCATGGACCGTTTCGCGTCCATATCCTGCTGCTCGGCTGAACGCCCGCGGACCGTGGGGAGCCCGTCGGCGCTTCCCGCCGTCATGAAGCGCACGCGGTAGGACGGCATGTTGCTTACAGCCCTCGTTCTTCTTCCGTTCCTGGCCGCGGTCCTCTGTGGCGTGCTGGCCGGCGTTTCGCCGTCACCGGATTCCGTCCGCACGCGCAACGCCACCGCGTGGCTGGCGGGCCTGACGGCGCTTGGCGGATGTGCGTTGCTGGGCATTGCGGCGCCATCGGTATTCAGCGGTGAAATCCTCCGCGTGTCCGTGCCGTGGTTTGCCGATGTCAGTTTCGGACTTCGCATGGACGGGCTGGCGTGGGCGTTCGGGCTGCTCATTTGCGGCATCGGAGCGCTGGTCGTGCTGTACGCCCGCTACTACCTGTCGGCCGACGATCCTCCCGCTCGGTTCTTTGCATTCCTGCTCGCATTCATGGGCGCGATGCTCGGGGTCGTGCTGGCCGATAACCTGATCCTGCTGGTCGTATTCTGGGAGTTGACGAGCCTCTCGTCGTTCCTGCTGATCGGGTACTGGACCCATCGCGCGGACGCACGGCAGGGCGCGCGAATGGCGTTGACCGTGACCGGCATGGGCGGGCTGGCGCTTCTCGGCGGCGTGATTCTGCTGGGCCACATTGTCGGCAGCTATTCGCTCGACGTCGTGCTGGGTGCCGGGGAAATGGTTCGCGCCGACCCCCTGTATCCGGTAGTGCTGGTGCTCGTCCTGCTCGGCGCATTCACCAAGTCGGCGCAATTCCCGTTTCACTTCTGGCTGCCGCATGCGATGGCCGCGCCTACGCCGGTGTCGGCGTATCTGCACTCCGCGACGATGGTGAAGGCCGGCGTGTTCCTGCTGGCGCGCCTCTATCCGACACTGGGTGGAAGTGAACTCTGGTTCTATGCGGTCAGCGGAACCGGCCTCGTCACGATGGCCTTCGGCGCCGGGGTCGCCATTTTCCAGCAGGACCTGAAGGGCCTGCTTGCCTATTCGACGATCAGTCACCTTGGTCTTATCACGTTTTTGTTCGGACTCGACGCGCCACTCGCCGTGGCCGCGGGACTGTTCCACATTCTCAACCACGCCGCATTCAAGGCGTCGCTGTTCATGGCGGCAGGCATCATCGACCATGAAACCGGGACGCGCGACATGCGGCAACTGAATGGACTGTGGCATTTCATGCCCATCACCGCGACGCTGGCCATGGTTGCGTCGGCGGCAATGGCCGGGGTGCCGCTGTTGAATGGATTCCTGTCCAAGGAGATGTTCTTTGCGGAGACGCTCGACCTCGATGCTCACCGCTGGATCGAGATGGTCGTCCCTGTCGTTGCCACAGTGGCGGCGGCATTGGCAGTCACGTACAGCACGCGCTTCATTCACGACGTATTTTTCGGGGGCAGGCCCGTCGGCCTCACGCGGACCCCGCACGAGCCGCCCCGCTGGCTGCGCGTTCCGGTGGAGATCCTGGTCGTCTTGTGCGTCGCCGTCGGCGTCGCCCCCAACTGGACGATTGGTCCGGTGCTTGCGGCGATGGTGCAGGGTACGCTGGGCATGCGGCCGGAATACAGCCTGGCGCTCTGGCATGGATTCAACATTCCGCTTCTGATGAGCGTCCTCGCTCTGGTGGCGGGCGTGGCCTTGTACTTTGCGCTCCAGCGTTACATCAATCTCCATTCCGTCACGCGCCTTCCGGTGTCGGGCAAGCACGCGTTCGACGCGGTACTTGGTGGGTTGGAAACCCTCGCGCGCAGCATTGTGTCGCGCTTGCCGCAGACGAGCCTCTCGCGGCACTTGGCCTGGATCATCGTGTTTGCGTCGCTGGCGATGGCTTGGCCGCTTGTCCGTTACGGGTTCGGCTCCGCGCCGCCGTTGCCGCCCGCAGTGAACGATTTGCCACCGGTTATCGGCGGCCTGCTGTGGGTGCTGGCAGTGGGAGCGGCCCTCGCGACGACGTTCAACTATCGCCGGCGTCTCGTCGCCCTGGTGCTGATGGGCGGCTCGGGGCTCGCGGTCAGCTTGCTGTTCGCGTTGTTCTCGGCGCCCGACCTGGCGTTGACGCAGCTGCTGGTCGAGGTGGCGACCATCGCGCTGATGATGATCGTGCTGCATTACCTTCCGCAAAGCTCGCCGCCGGAGACCGGCAGATTGCGCAAGTGGCGCGATGCGGCGATCGCCGTCGTCGCCGGAATGGGAATGTCGTCCATTGCGTACGCGATTCTCACCCGGCCGCTGACGTCGATCTCGTCGTTCTACGTGGCCAAGGCGTTGCCGGAAGGCGGCGGCACCAATGTCGTCAATGTGCTGCTGGTCGACTTTCGTGCGTTCGACACCTTGGGAGAGATTACCGTTCTCGGCGCATCCGGACTGCTCATATTTGCGCTGCTGGCCGGCTTCCATGTGCGTCGAGATCATCATGATGCCGACATCACCGAGAGCTGGAATCCGCTGCTCCTGCGTACGGTGACGCGGCTCGTCCTGCCGCTTGCAGCGCTGGTGTCGGCATTTCTATTCCTGCGCGGACACAACCTGCCGGGCGGCGGATTCATTGCCGGACTGGTGCTGGCATGCGCGATCCTCGCGTTGCGCATCGGTGGCGGCGCCAGGGACATTCTCGATCCTGCGCATCTGCCCTATCAGCCCTGGCTGGCGGGGGGACTGCTCGTGGCGGCGGCGACGGGTGTCGTCAGCATCTTCCTCGGGTATCCGTTCCTGACCAGCGCTTTCCGGCATCCCGTGTTGCCTATCGTCGGCGAAATTCCGCTGTCCAGCGCGGCATTGTTCGACGTCGGCGTGTTCATGACAGTTATCGCGTCGACGATGCTCACGACGATGTCGCCCGGCCTGCTTCCGGAGGACTCCTTTGATGTCGACCAGGGTGGCGCGGATGCTGACCTGGCGATGGGGCGAGCCGAATGAGCACGCTTTTCTTCGCGCTGGCAATCGGCGTGTTTACCGCATGCGGACTGTGGCTCATGCTGCGTGCCCGTACTTTCGACGTCGTGCTGGGGATCACGCTCTTCTCCTACGCCGTCAATCTTTTCATCTTCGCGATGGGCAGGTTGACGTTTGGCGGAGCGGTGATCGTCGTGCCGGGCAGAGCGGTTTCGCCCGGGTTCTACGCCGATCCATTTCCGCAGGCGCTGGTGCTGACCGCCATCGTGATCTCGTTCGCGATGAGCGCGCTGGTGCTTACGCTGGCGCTGAAGAGCCGCTTCGTCAACAAGAGCGATGCGTGCGACGCCGAGACCGGAAGCGTGGTCGAGGATGTTCCCAAGTGATGTCAGCTCCCGACCACTGGCTCGTCGTGCCGATCCTGTTGCCGCTACTGGCGGCGGCACTGCTGTTGCTCACCGAACGCGTCTGGCCGCGATGGCAGGCGCCGGTATCGCTTGTCGTCGCCCTTGCCCTTCTGTTTGTCGCGCTGCGTCTGCTTGCGATTGCCGATACGGGCCACATCGGCGTTTACCTGCTTGGCAACTGGCAGGCGCCGTTCGGTATCGTCCTCGTCGTCGACCGTCTCACCGCGTTGATGCTGGTGCTGACCGCCGTGGTCGCGCTTGCAAGTCTGGCCGCGGGCTGGCGACTGGCCGCCAGCGGTGAACACTTCCATGTCTTCCTCCAGTTGCAATTGGCGGGATTGAACGGCGCGTTCCTCACCGGCGATGTGTTCAACCTTTTCGTATTCTTCGAAGTGCTGCTGATCGCTTCCTACGCGTTGATGCTTCACGGTGCGGGCGGGCGAACGCTGCGCGCCGGATTGCATTTCGTCGTCGTCAACCTGGTCGGCGCCGCGCTGTTCCTGATCGCGGCCAGTCTCCTCTACGGCGTCGCGGGTACGCTCAACTTCGCCGACCTCGCGGTGAAGCTTGCCATCCTGCCGGAATGGAACGCCGGGCTGGCGCGCGCGGCGGCACTTTTGCTGCTGGTGGTTTTCGGGATCAAGGCCGCGCTGCTGCCACTGGGATTCTGGCTGCCCGAAACCTATTCCACGGCGCCGGGTCCCATTGCCGCGCTGTTTGCGATCATGACCAAGGTCGGCATCTACGCCATCCTTCGCGTGTCCCTGACCGTCTACGGCGGAAACGTTGACGCCAATGGCGGTCTGCTGGCGGAGCAGGGCCCTCCCGCGATGTTTCTCCTGGGTGTGCTGACGATCCTGTTCGGCGCCTGTGGCGTGCTGACCGCCAAACGCCTGATCGCGCTGGTCGCGTTTCTCGTACTGATCTCCTCCGGCACACTGATCGCGGCGTCCACGCTGGGCACAGCGGCACTGGCCGGCGCGCTCTATTACCTGGTTCACACGACACTCGCGGTAGCAGCGCTCTTCCTCATCGTCCATGCCATTGCGGACCAGCGCGGACCGCGGACCGATCGCTTCGGCAGCGGTCCACCGCTGGCGCAGCCCGCCCTCCTGGGGATCGTCTTTCTTGTCGGCGCGACCGCCGCAGCCGGCCTTCCGCCGCTGCCCGGATTCATTGGCAAGGTGCTAATGCTCCAAGGGTCGGCGCAGGCGCCGATGGCGTCGTGGTTCTGGATCGCCGTGCTCGGAAGCGGCCTCGTCGCGACCTACGCCCTCGCCCGTGCGGGCGGGAGCATGTTCTGGAAGACCCACGGTACCGCAGTGGGCTTGCCGGTGTCCGGGGGTGTCCGAACCGGCCTTGCGCTTCTGGGCGTGGCCAGCGTTTTCTGGATGGTCGGCGCGGGCGGCGCGACCCGGTACACCCAGGCGACTGCAGAACAACTTGGCAGCCGGCAAGGTTACATCGATGCCGTGCTGCAGCAGGCACCCGTGCCGTCGTATACGCGGAGCGCGCCTTGAAACGCCTGTTGCCGCACCCATGGCTGTCGCTGATCATGCTTATCGTTTGGCTGACGCTCAACCAGACGCTTGCGGTTGCGCACATCCTGCTTGGCGCGCTGCTCGCGTGGGTGCTTCCACTCGCGGGTCTGCATCTTGCGGACGGCAGTTGGCCGCGCCCGCGCAATCCCGGGGTGGCCGTAAGGCTCGCGCTACGAGTGCTTTGGGACGTCGTCGTTTCCAATGTCGAGGTTACGCGCCGGGTGCTGGGTCCGGAGTCCGCGATTCGCCCCGCATTTGTCCACGTGCCGCTCGATCTCACCAGCGATTGGGCCATCACCGCGCTTGCCGGAATCATCACGATGACACCGGGCACCGTCACCGCCGATGTCGCGGCCGACCGCTCGTACCTTGTCGTGCACGCGCTCCATGTCGACGACGCGGACGCGCTCATTGCCTCGATCAAGAGGCGCTACGAGGCGCCCTTGCAGGAGATATTCGAATGACCGCCTTCATTCTTCCTTTCATCGAAGCCGCCTTTGCGCTGACATTGCTGTTCAGCACCGTCCGGCTGATACGCGGGCCGAGCCTCCCCGACCGCATCCTGGCGCTGGACACGCTGTACATGAACATGATCGCGTTGCTGATGCTCTTCGGCATCCAATACCGGACGCAACTGGTATTCGAGGCGGCGCTGGTGGCAGCGCTCCTGGGCTTCATCGGCACCGTTGCGCTGTCGAAGTACGTGACCCGTGGCGACATCATCGAATGAGCGCCTTCGACCAACTGCCGATGTGGGCCGATGGACTGATTGCGCTGCTGCTTCTGGTCAGCGGGTTGACCGCACTCCTGGGCACGTTCGCGCTCGTGAAGTTCTCGGACTTCTACAAGCGAATACACGGTCCCACGAAGGCCACGACACTTGGCGTGGGCGGCGTGCTGATCGCCTCCTGCATCTACTTTTCCGTAAGCATCCCAGGATTGTCGCTGCACGAATTTCTCGTCACCCTGTTCCTGTTGCTTACGGCACCCGTATCTGCGCACATGCTGATGAAGGCGGCGATGCATCTCGCGCGCGAAAGAACGCCGCGCGACACGCGTTCAGGAGACGGCAACGATTGATCTGGGGGTGGCGCCTATTTCGGCGCCTTCGGCGGAACGTTCGCGTCGTACACCGCCTGCATCCGCTTCAGCTTGAGCACGCCGTAGAGTACCGTGATCGCCATGAGAAGCACGAGCGTGCCGACGAGCGCGCGCTCCGTATGGTAGGAGGCCAGGCGGTTCGCCGCGTAGCTCGACACGATCAGCCCGAGGATCGCAAAATTGATCAGCCAGTTCACGGGCTTGGAAACAAGGAAATGCAGCGTGCCGAATCCGGCGAGCTGGTAGAGCATGAAGGGCAGAATGGCGACGGCCGGCAATAGCTCCGATGGCCCCAACGAGAGGTCCACGGCGCCGGGCGCCGCCGCATGCAGCAGCGTGCTGTTGGCGAGCTGATGAAACAGCGGTGGCACCGCGGACAGGAACGGCACCGCGGCCAGCAACTCGAGGACCAGTGAACCGCTCCAGGTGCCGGTCCTCGATGCAGTGTCGGCGCCCGCGCCATCCGAATGGGTGCCAATGAACAGGCCGGCGACGATCGCCGCCGCGCTGGACAGCATCAGCAGTTCCACCGTGATGCCGAAACTTGCGGGTTCGCCGGCCTTGACCAGGAGCAGCGCAAGGAAGCCGGGCGTATAGAACATCACTCGCACCATGCGAGCCCAGACGCGGGCGTCGCGCTCCGGCGGCAGGATCGGAAGTGTCTGTCCGTCGATTCCGAGTCTTGGTCTTTCCTTCGACATTGCGTGCTCCGTGATCTGTGGTAATTGGCGGGCGATTGGCACGCTACCACACCGTCGCTCGTGAGGAAACGCGGGTGGGCGCCGGCGGGAATCGATACAGGCATCCACTGCGGCAACGACCGCGCCAGTCCACGGGTGAATATTCGCCCGGACAACTAGCGCGAGCGGTCTTGCCATGCGCCGCCCGCTACTGTTTACTACATTACGTTACACCATTTCCAGCGTCAGGTGACCGTTCCGAGGAGGCGAACGATGCTTGGAAATATTGCGCAAATCGACCAGGACCAGCTCAGGCTCCTTCTGCAGCGTGGCTGGAGCCGCCGGATCACTTCGGTCCATCTCCATCACACGTGGCGGCCCAACCACGCGCAGTGGCGCGGCAGGTCCACCGTGGAAGCGATCCGCCGCTACCACGTCGAGACATTGGGCTGGTCGGACATTGCGCAGCATCTGACCATTGGTCCGGATGGCACGATCTGGACGGGACGCAGTCTCGATCAGGCTCCCGCCAGCGTCTCCGGCCACAACGGAACCGACAGCGACGGCCCGTTCATGATCGAGATGGTCGGCGACTTCGACATCGACAAGGACACGCTGCGCGATCCGCAAGCGAAAAGCGTGCATCAGGTGGTGGCGGCAATTTGCGCGGCGTTCGGCATCGACGTTTCCTCGGTCCGGTTTCACAGCGAGTTCGCCAGCACCAGGACGTGCCCGGGAGCGAGCCTCGACGTGACCCAGTTTCGCAATGCAGTGGATGCGCGGCTGCGCCCGATGCTCGCGGCCCGCGCGCCGGCGAGCGACGCTGCCAGAGCGTACGCGTCCCAGGCCGTCGCGCCCGAAGCGGCGTCCCTGTCCGGGGGCCGGGCAGTCGAGGCGGCCAATTCGGAACCGCTGTACGACGCCGCGCAGGCGGCCCGATCCTGGAATGAGGCGACTTCGGCGCGCGGTTTGTTTGCCCAATGCACGCCCGATGAAGTGGAAATATTCCGCAGTCACGTGGTCGACCTTTCGGGCGGCCGGCTTTCCGACGGTGGTTGCTACGCCAACACCGAGGCCGACCTGGATGAGTTGATCCAGCGCCTGGACGCGTGGGTCGCCGCCCGCGCCGGCATGGCTGCCCGCATCGCGCTTTACGCGCATGGGGGCCTGGTCGATGAACAAGCCGGGCTCGGCGTCGCGCTGCGGGACCATCAGTGGTGGCTGGCCAACGACGTGTACCCGATTTTCTTCGTGTGGGAAACGGGATTCCTCGAGGTCCTCGAACAGGGCCTTCGGCAATCCCAGGCACAGGCGGGTACGCGCGCGTTCTTTACCGATCCGATCATCGAGCTCAGCGTGGGACCCACGATCGGTCGCCCGACGTGGGACCGAATCAAGAACAGCGCGTTCCTGGCGTCGGCTGACCTCACGGGTTCTGGTGGCCCGGGAGGCGCCGCCATCTTCCTGCAGAAGCTCGCGACCTGGTACGCCGGGCCCAGCCCTCAGGCTGCGACGGTCGAATTTCACGCGACGGGCCACAGTGCGGGAGCGATATTTCATTGCCATTTCCTGCCGGCACTGGAAGCCGCCTTCGACGGAGTGGCGAAGCCGCCAAAGCCTGTCCTGAAGACGCTTGCGCTTCTCGCACCGGCGGTCCGCACCGATCTCTTCACGCAGATGCTGGTGCCAAGAGTCGGCGCCGGCATTGGTGCCTGCGCCATGTTCACGATGAAGCGACAGAGTGAACTGGTCGACAACGTGATTGGGATATATCGCAAGTCGCTGCTGTACTTCGTGCGCAATGCCTGCGAGCGACCGACGCATTCCACGCCGATCCTGGGTCTGGAAGAGTCGCTCCAGGACGACGCCGCGCTGAGCGAGTTTTTCGGCCTGGGCACAGGCGCGCCCAAAGCCGAAGTCATCCTGAGCCCCACCACCGCGCTATCCGGCAATGCAGCGTCCACGGCGGTTCACCACGGCGACTTCGACAACGATTCGCCGACGATGAACTCCGTGATGCGGCGCATTCTCGACCTTCCCGATGCACAGTCGCTGCCCTGCACGCATCTGCCGGTCGCGGATATCCGGGCTTGTGCGGGAGCCGGCATGTTCGCAGATCGGCAGATCGCCTCGCGCGATTCCGTCGCCGGCGCGCGCGCGGCGCGCTGACCGCGCTGTGCATCGGCATCGACACCTACGGCGCCCAGTCGCTGACGGGCTGCGTCGCCGATTCGCAGTCGTATGCGGAGGTGCTGCGGCAATGGGGGTTCGCCGTGCAGAGCCTGACCAACGAGCAAGCGACGCGACGTGCCATCACTGACGGGATCGAGGGCGTACTTGCGTCGAGTAGCGCGGGTGACGTGGTGGTCATTCAGTACGCGGGTCATGGGACCCAGCTCCCGGACTTGAACGGCGACGAGAGCGACGGTTTTGACGAGGCGTGGGTGCCGTGCGATTTTGGCGATGGCGAGTTCGTGATCGACGACGACCTGGGAGAACTTTTCGATCGCAGCAAGGATCGGGGCATCCAACTTGTCGTGTTCACCGATTGTTGCCACTCGGGAACGAGCACACGCTTCATGCCGCCGCGTGGCGCGCGCCAGGCGAATGTGCGCAGCCGGTACATGAGCGTGCCGCGGGACCTGGTCGAGTTGTACAAGAAGAAGCGGGGCGTCACGGAACCTGTCGCGCCTTCCTCCGGCCAGGACGGTTTGGGATGGGAAATCCACTTTGCCGCGTGTCAGGACAGGCAATCCGCGTACGAGCGCGACGGACACGGCGACTTCACTCGCGCGGCCACCCAGGCACTGGCCGACGCGCTGCGCGCGCCCCTCACCTACGCCGGTTTGGCCGAAAAAATCGCCGCGGCGTTTGCCGGTAATGCGCTGCAGACACCGCAATTGCGGGCAGGTACCGATGCGCAGGCGCTGGCGATGTTTGCGGCGACCCGCGATGCCGCTGCGGCTTCCGATGCGGGGGCACCCGGCAATTCTGCGTTGTCGTTGAACGCGCGCATCGACGAGCTGGCTGCAGCCATCAAGCAACTGAGCAAGAAGATCGACGAACTCTAGGAATCCGCAAATGGCGATCTCCTTCGTGCTCGGCGAGCGCGTCTTCCTTCCGGCCCGGATCGCGCCGCACAGGGCTGCGCCTGGCGAACCTCATACCAGGCCGCTTTGGATCTATTCGTCGGATCCGGCAAACGTAGGATTGCGCGAGCCGCTGCTGCGCGTGGAGGTTCCCTACGAGCCTCTTGCGCCGGGCCCCTCCGGCGTCCTGTTCAGCGTCGAGCATGGACCCCTACGCGACGACTTGCGGCAGCTGCTGGATTGGTCGACGACACAGGCGGAGCAGTACGCCAGCCACCCGCTCGACCTTGACAGCGTATCCAATGCCATTCAATCCGGCATGGCGCCCACTACCGGCGATCCTCGCTTTGCGGGGCAGATGGCCTACGCGGTGTGCCAGCAAATCTATGACGTCTTCCGCCAATCACTTGGTCGCAACCCCTGCTGGGGACCTTGGGCTGCGGACCGCATCGCCCGTGGCGAACGGCCTCAGCTGCGCATCCTGCCGTGCTCGTTCAACGATGCCAATGCATATTACGACCCCGACCTTGGGACGCTGGAGTTTGGTTACTTCGTCGCCGAGCCCACGGACTCGCCGTACGTGCTGCCCGGTGGACTGGTGGTGCTCGCGCTTTCTCGCGACCTTATCGCGCACGAGCTCACGCATGCGTTGCTGGACGGAATGCGGTCCGAATTCATGCGTGATACGCATCTCGACGTGGGGGCGTTCCACGAGGGCTTCGCCGACCTGGTCGCGTTGTTTCACCATTTCACGCAACGCGAGATGGTCGAGCAGGCGATAGCCGAAGGGAAGGGCGACGTCAATTCGGACCTGCTGTTCGGACTTGGCCGTCAATTCGGCGAGGCCATCAACGGACCCGGCGGCGGCGCGTTGCGACGCGCGCTTGCGCGCGGCGAGGGACCGGACAGCGAGATCGGCCCGGAAGGTCGTTATCACGCCAATAAGCCGCGTGAGGAACACGACCGTGGCTCGATCCTCGTGGCCGCCGTGTTCGAGGCATTCCTCCGCATCTACCAGCGGCACACCGCGACACTTTTTCGCGTCATCAACGCCGGCCGCCCGCGTGCTGCCTCCGACCTTTCCGCGGAATCCGTGCAGTTGCTGGCGACCTCCGCGCAGAAGGTCGCCGAGCGCTTCCTGCGCATCTGCATTCGCGCCGTCGACTATTGCCCGCCCATCGATGTCCAGTTTGGTTCCTTCCTGCGCGCGGTAATCACCGCCGACATCGACGCGGTGCCGGAAGATCCGTTGGGCTATCGCGATGCCTTCATCAAGGCCTTTCGGCGGCGCGACATCGCGATCCGGCACGTCCGCGATCTCAGCGAGGATTCGCTGCAGTGGCGACCCCCCGATCTCGCGCAAACGCGCATTCCGGATTTGGCGTTCGGCCGGCTGCGCTTCACCGACAATGGCCTCAACCAGCCGACGCGAGCCGAGATCGAGCGGCGGGCGACCGCGCTGGGCAATTTCATCGTCGGCGATCCGTCGCGATTGCGCTCCTTCGGTCTTCGCGCGCCGGGCGGGCCGTACCAGGAGATCACGATCCAATCGATTCGCTTTGCGCACCGCACCGGGCCCGATGGCATTCCGCGCAACGAACTGGTCTGTGAAGTGACGCAGGCAAGGCGCGCGCGGGGGAACACGTTTGTCGGCGGCGCGACGGTGATCGTCGGCGTGGACGGCAACATTCGCTATCTCATTCGCCGCCGTGTCGATGATGTGCGCCGGCGCCGGGAAGAGCTGCGACACGCCGGCGCGGCCGGTGCGGCGCCTCTCGATTTTCGAAGAATTCATCGCGCGCGGCGCAAGTCCGGACCCGCGTAGGCATGCATCGCGGGCCTTCCGCCGCCGCCGCATCGGTGCATTGCGCTGCCGGATCTATCAGGAAACCGGAGGAATCATGAGTGAACTCATCGTTTGTACCCCCAAACAGTTACCCAAGGAATTGCGCGTCCACGCCGCGCAACGCGCGATCGAGGTCAACCCTGCCAACCAACCGCCGCCGGCGGTTGCGGCGCGCGCGCTGGGAGGTGAGGGAGGCGGAAGTCCAGTGGGTCGCGAGCGCCTCTCGTTGGTGGTCGGCTCGCGGTGGCCGGCCAGCGGCATCAAACTGACGGTCGGCTTCATGGACAGCCCGCCTGCCAGACCTCCAGGCGCGGATCCTGTTGCACATGAACGCATGGGCAAAGTCGGCAAACGTCGAGTTCGTCGCCTCCAGCACCGATCCGAAAGTGCGCATCTCCCGATTGGATCATCCGCCGGATATGTCAGGCTACTGGTCCTATGTCGGCACCGAAATCCTGAGCATTGCGAAGAACCAACCGACAATGAACCTGGAAGCTTTCACAATGAATACGGCGGAATCGGAATTCCACCGGGTGGTGCGCCATGAGACGGGTCATACGCTGGGCTTTCCGCATGAGCATATGCGACGGGAGCTTGTGGCGAAGATCGATCCGGCAAAGGCGATCGAGTATTTCGGCCGTACGCAAGGCTGGACACCGCAGGAAGTGAAGGATCAGGTGCTGACGGCGCTCGAGGACTCGTCCTTGCTCGAGACGGCGCATGCGGATGCGCATTCGATCATGTGTTACCAGATTCCCGGCAGCCTGACCAAGAACGGCAAACCCATCGTCGGCGGGACGGATATCGACAAGAAGGACTACGCCTTCGCCGCCTCATGCTATCCGAAGCATCCGCACTGAGGCGCGTCAAGCGGACGCGCGAGGTTACTTCGTTGTGGCAGGCACCAATGCAAACTGCCGGAACCATTCGAGCGCGGTGCGCAACGGTGCCGGGTCCACTTCGTGCGCGCCCTGCGTGACTTCGAGACGGACGTTCTTGAATCCGGCGCGCTTCAGGTCGGTCACGACGTCCTGGTGATCGGCAGCGGTGGATACCTTGTCGGCATTGCCGGCCTGGACGAAAATCGGAATCCGCTTGAACGCAGTGTTCAGCACGTTGAACTGCGTTGCCGCGGCGACCAGCGTTTCCTGGTTGATGCCGGCAATGTAGATGCCGATGATCGTTCGCCCCTGGCCCGCAAAGGCCGCCGCCAGCCAGCCGGAGTATTTGGCACCGCCCGAAAACCCGCCAAAGGCCAACGGGGAAGCGCGCGCGCCGGGCCATTGCTTGGCCAGCACGGCCAGCCCCGCGGTATTGAGGGCCAGTCGCATCGGCACATCGTCCTGCTCGCCGGTGATTTGCTGCTCAGGGTCGACCGCCATGACGATCCATCCCGCATCGACCGCGGTCTGCGCGTATGCAGTGAGCAGGCTGCGGCTCGAGTTGTATTGCGGATCGGAAGTTGCGCTGATGACCAGTACCGGCCATTCGTGCGCCATGTCGAGACCCGGCGGCGCGGCAATGCTGACGAGAGCGTGGGTGACCGGAGATTGCTTGCCGCGACCGGCCATCGTTCGAAGCTCGGCGGGCAATTCGATCCTGTACTCGTTCATTTCCCCCGGGGTCAGGCCCGGTGCCGCGAATGCGACAGTCGCGCAGAACCCCGCCGGCAGAAATGCGAAGAGGGCGTATTGAACGTAACGCAGTGATTTGCAATTTCTCATGGTGGTCGGCGCCACGGCGGCGCACCGGAAAGCAATACGTGAACAGTGACGCAGGTCCGAAGGGCGGGCCGGCGCTGGAACCACCTATTATGGCAGACGGCTCCGCCGCGCGGCGGCGGCGCCATGTTCCCAAGCGCCGCAAGGGTGTGCTGGCTGCCAGTCTATGGCTTGAGGGACTTGAACAGGACCGGTACCTGGCGCGCGATTTCCTCGCTGAGTAGCGATTGCATCGCGAGAAGGTTGTCCTTGCCTGAGGGCGTGCTGCCTGCGATTGCATTCGGCACCAGCGATGCCGCGTTTTCCACGCCGACGCTTACCCGTTCGTGGGCCTCGATGTTGCCACTGCGCAAATCAATTACCGCTAGCTGGAAATTGGCAAAGATGCCGAGGCCCGATATACCCTTGCCGGTGTAAAGTCCCAGTCCGGCCGCCCGACCGTTGCCTTGGAAGTATCCGACGCCAGAACCCTTGATGGTCTCCTCACCTTTGAATCGCGGTGAATCCATCACGGGTGAAACAAGGACCAGGCGGACGTCGGGCGAAGTCGCCGCTTCCTGGGAGAGATTGGCCATGAGTTCGCGGATGATGGCCGAATCCTGCACCAGCCACTCATTGCGTCCGAGATAGGCTTTCGGGTCACGGGCGCGAAGCAGTTCGACCGTCGCATTGGGCCGGATTTTCAGTACGGCACCTTTGACCGCCAGGAGCGCGGCGTCGTCCATGAACGTATCGTTGAGTGGAACGGCTTCGTAACGGTTCCGGTCGAGATGGCTACCCGCTGTGTTCTCCTGCTTCACGAGCGTGACGTGGTCGCCGACCAGCGACAGCACAAGGAATTTTTCCGCGGCAGCGTCGCCCGTCCATGCCATGGCCGCGAAGGCGAGCAAAGCGAAGTGCCGCAATGCGACTGCCTTCAGATGTGCCTTGCCTTGAGCGTCGTTCATTGTCAGGTGCCCCCAATTGCAGTTCGGGACGACGGAAGTCGATCCATGACCCCTGCAAGTACACTACGGCCGGCGAGCGTTTCGACGGGCTGAATGATGCTGCCTCATTTCCCGTGGGGTCAAGGGGCGGAGCAATTTGACGCAGGTACGCGAGGGCGTTGGCAACGGCGAACTGTGCCTCTTCGCGGCGCAGATTCAGGAGGCGACTTTTGTCAGGGCCTTCTCGAACCTGCGATCCGGGACTACCCAGATCAGAGCGACAGCAACATAGATGGTTTGGGCGATCCAGGGATGCCAGCTCGCGGACACAATGCCCGTGAGGTACAAAACGGGCGACAACTTGCCTTTCCAGTCCCGTCCCACTGCGCGAGAAAGCAGGGAATCGGGCCCTTCCGAGGCAATGAGCGCCTGCTGGAGAAGCCAGAACGCTATGGCTGCCGCGAGGAGCACCACGCCGTACAGCGCCGTCGGCACGCCAGCGAAATGATTCTCGCCCATCCAGCCCGTGGCAAACGGGAGCAGGGAGAGCCAGAACAGCAAGTGAAGATTGGCCCACAGAACGGTCCCGGATACTTTTCGGCAAGCATGCAGCATGTGGTGGTGATTGTTCCAGTAGATGCCGACGTATACAAAACTCAGCACGTAGCTCAGGACCACCGGCGCCAATGGCGCAAGCGCGTCCATCGTCGGATCGTGAGGCACCTTCAATTCCAGCACCATGATCGTGATGATGATGGCCAGTACGCCGTCGCTGAATGCCTCGAGTCGGCTAGTGCCCATGGTCTCTCCGAGGTGATCTGGGCAAGGGTCAAATCGCGCCCGGATCCATTTTACGGGATCATGCGCGAAACAATCGGAGGCGCCTTCAGTGTCGTATGGGCGGCATTGCGTTGGCGCTTGGGGCCCGTCAGGCGGTTGTTTGGCCGATGACAATCAACGTCAAATGCGGGGCTGAATCTTTGACGCTCGAATCCCGCGGACATCGACAACGTGACGAAGATTGAGGAAGGGAATCGTGCGCGGCCTCGGTCCGCGTTTCAGCGCTGCGCCGGCGCCGACGCGGCCGAAAATCGACAAGCATCTATATTCAGAAGAATTCGCCGGGCATCGCTCGTGATTCCAATTGGCTGCCCCCGCCAAATGTCCGATTCTGGATTGCTCCGGCGGGCGCCGGTCAGCGCTTGCCGCGGGCAGGGGCCTTTGGCGGAGTCACCGGCGTGCTTGCCACGGGCGGCGGGGCGGCCACTTCGGACGGGTCGCGACACATCGCTTTGAGCGGTGCCTCGACCTGCCTGCCCGCCGTCGCGGGCGATTTGGGCGCAGGCTGTCCCCGCGCGAGAAGCGTCTTGAGGCACTGCGTATAGTTGTCGTCGGAATTCGCCAACAACGCCTTGTCCAGCATCACCTTGGCTTCCGTGAGGCGCCCAAGGCGGACATTCAGCAGGCCAATCTGCACCAGGCTCTGAATGTCCTGGTCGTTGGCCGCAACGGCATGCCCGAACGCGTTCAGCGCTTCATCCGGCAAATTGAGCTCGACATCCAGAAGCCCGAGATTGCGCCAATACAATGCGTTTTCGGGCGCAAGTTCGACGGCCTTTTGAGCCGCGGCATACGCGTCGTCGAACTGGCGGAGCTTTTCGAATCCTATGCCGAGTTCGTTCCATGCTGCGGCATTGAGAGGTTCCTTGCGCGTCCATTCACGCGCGTACAGTACATGAACGTTCCAGTTGCCGGCCGATCGCAACGACTCGATCTTGTCGATGAGGTCGCTGATGGCTTTTCGTTCGGAGTTGCGATCAGCCGCTTTGGCATTGACCTTGGCGGCCTCGGTACGCGCGGCCGGAGTGGCAGCGACGGCCGGGGACGCTGCGCCCGATGGGCGCGTCGGCGCTCCCGTTGGTGCACCTTCACGAGTAACAAAATATCCGGCCGCACCGAGCACGATGACTACGCCGGCGATTCCCAGCGCCGCATACTGGCGAAGCCTGGGATTTCCATTGCGTCGCCGCGCGGGGGTGGATTTGCCATTCTCCTCCGGCGCCAGAGACCCAGGCGGCTGCCGTTTTTGGTCGGTTGACGCGGCAGCACCGGCGCGGCCGCGCCGGTCCCGTTCCAGGACACGCAGCGACGTTGCGCGCGCATTGAGGTAATACGAGATAGCTGTCACCCGATCGTTCTTCGACTGGGCAAGCGCGTGGTCCCAGAGCGGTTGGTCGATATTTCCCTTCTCGAACTCGACGGTCGCCGCTGCGACGAACTTGTCAACGCTTTGCGCTTCCGGCGCGGCAGAAATGCCCGCGTCGTTGGTTGCACGTGAAGGCGCGGGCGCCGACGCAGGCGTGGGAGCCGGCGGCGGCGAATGGTCTGATTTCTCGTCGATAGGCACAAGGTCCAGCAATTGAGGCTCCGATGTCACGGTGACACCGACAGCTAAGCAATCTTAATACCAGTTTTAGCTCCGGTACATGCCGTGGCCTACAAATCGCGAATCGAGACTCGGCCTTTGGCATGCCTTGTGCTGACAAATCATTCAGTTTGTAGTCGCACCTGGAGATTTCGAGCGTGGATTCCCCGCAAACGCTGTCGTCATTTGCTTTCGAGCACTCGCGAACGTCCATGCCGGTCAGGGCGCCTGTCGCGCCATCAATGCCTGGGACCTCGCCGCGCGGCAATGCGATCGACGCACAGAAGGTGATCTGCGAGTCGGTTGAAATGGTGATCCAGGACGGCCCGCCCGAGCGCCGTCACCTCGAAGCCTTTGTCGCATTGGAACGGCAGGCGCAGCAAATCGGCAATCGACTGCTGACGCAATACGTCGAGGGTGACGCGCAGGTCCGCCTCATGGAATGGGGGGCGTGGCAATCCGCGAATCAGTTGAGCCAGGTGTTCGTCCGGGCGTGCCAGCATTTCTTGCCGCACGTCCGGTCGATCGCCGGAGATCGCTGGATTGAAGGCGAGCACAGTCTGCTGATACAAATGTTCCACCACCTCAAGATCGGATTCTTGCTGCGCTTCCTGCGGTACAAGAGGCGCAGCGACGAGCAGTGGCGACAACTGCATGCGCTCTACCGGTCCGCAAGGGAGCGCGACCTGCGAAGCTCACCCGGCGACGACGACGTCCCCGATGCGTTGCGCCGGCCTCCCGGAAAGCTTGAGCGGGAGTACCTGCAGATCCTGTTGCTGGAAGCAATGAACTGCGGTCGATTTTCGCCGCGCGAAGCGCTTTGGGCACATCGCTGGTTTGCGCGATGGTGCAGCGAGTCCGAATTGCAGCTCGAACACGCCGACCTCGGCACGCCGAATGCGGCCCGGGGATTCGTCGTCGATCTCAATGGATCGGACGGACTGCAGCGTGGGTCCGCATCAGACGCCGAGTTTCTCCACTTCGACCCTACTCCGCTGATTGAGCTCATCCATCTGGAACTTGGGGCGTTGGACCGCGTCGCGGGTCTGCGAGTGCCTGTTGCACCGGCTGTGCGCGCCGGACAGGTATCGCTTCTGCGTAAACTCGCAGTTCTCTTTGCAGTGAATCCCGTCGAAGTCGAGCGTCGCACAGAACGTCGGCCGGTAGCCATGGCGGTCCAGGCGATCGCCGGATTTCCCTCCATCGTCGAGGCATTGCGCCAGAGCGGTCTCCGCGACGAGGAAAGAAGCGCTCAAAGGAACGCTGACAGCGTCGAACCGGTGACCGTGCTTTCGGACCAGGGTGTGGAATCGCCATTTGCCGGCGAACCAACGGTGTCAGAGGCAGGCGCGGCAGAGGAGCGCCAGGCATTGGCGTCAGGCGCGCGGCGGGACGACGTTGCGCAGCATTGGCAGGTCAAGGATCGCAGCGATTCGGGATGCCGCATGCGCGGCCAGATCGGCAACATGAACCGGGTGATTCCGGGTTCGCTGATCGCAATCCGCGAGGACGAGGCGTCCCCCTGGACCGTCGCCGTGGTGCGCTGGTTCAGGCGGCTCATGGTGGACCACGTCGAAATCGGTGTCGAATATCTTGGCCAGCGTCCGCGATTCGTCAAGATGGTGGCGGGCGGCCAGGGCGATGCCGTGATGGACGAGCTTCCGGGTACGGCACTGCGCTGCTTCGCCGCGCTTTATCTTCCGCCCAGCGACGCACATCCAACCATGCCGATCAAGACGCTGCTGCTACCCGCGGGTGAGTTCAAGGCTGGCTGTGAAGTGATGCTGCTGTCGTCGAGTGCCACCTACCGGATGCGCCTGAACGAGCCAATCCAGCAGCAGTACGAGTTCGTGTTGACTTCGTTTGGACTCCTCGACGCTCCCGCGCACCTCGCAGCATCCGCGGAGTAGGCTGGCCCGCCGTTCCGGCGTCGCCGGACCACGTACTCCAGACGCGACCTAAGACAGCGACTGCGTGTCGCCGTCGACTGGCAGCGCCTGCCCCGAGATATTGGATCCGCGGGGCGACGCCAGGAACACGATTGCGTTGGCGATGTCGTCCGCGCTGATCATGCGTCGCAACGATACTTTGGCCAGAGCTTCGTCGCGCGCCACTTCCGGGGCAACTCCGCGGGCGGCGGCCCGATGCGCGAACACGGCGTCGATGCGAGGGCCAGCGACGGACCCGGGGCAGATGGCGTTGACACGAATGCCGAACGCGCCGAGTTCGATGGAAAGCGACTTGGTGAGGCCGATCACACCCCATTTCGCGGCAGCGTAAGGCGTTCTCAGGGGAAAGCCGAAGCGACCCGCCGCAGACGAAAGATTGGCGATGCTTCCGTTGTGGCTTGCCTTGAGCAAGGGGATGGCCCGCTGGGCGCACAGGAATTGTCCTGTCAAATTGACGGCCAGCGTGCGTTCCCAGTCACCGAGCGCGATGTCCTCGCAGGCCGCGGTGGGGCCCGCAATGCCCGCATTGTTGACCAGCGCGTCAAGGCCGCCAAGGGTGGCGGCAACAGAGTCGTACAGTTGTTTCACCGCCGTCGGATCGGCGACATCGCAGACAGCCTGATGCAGCGCGGGATCACTGGCGCCGACTGCGCCCAGCGCGCGTTGATCGACATCGCAGATGAACACGTGTGCGCCTTCGCCAGCGAACGCGCGGGCCGTCGCCAATCCGATACCCGACGCGCCGGCAGTGACCAGCACGCGCAATCCGCGAATCTGCAAATCCATCTGGTCGGCGTGACGCTTTGCGAAAATGGAATTCGGGATGGACCCGAATCGACGTTTGGATTATAACTGCGCAAGCCTGTGGGCGTACCGCAAGCGACCACACGAGTCGCCGCCCCTTCGTTCCGTCAATGCCAAGGAGGAGTCATGGATCGATCGCCGGTCAGCCGTCGTCGTCGCGAGGTTCTAAAGGGAGTGGGCGCCGCCGCGGCGCTTGGCACGCTGGGATTTCCCGCCATCGTCAGGAGCCAGTCGGAGGCGATACGTTTCGGTCACCTGACGCCGCGCACCGGCTTCCTCGGCCCGCTGGGTGAATACGCGGTGATGGGTGTGAACCTCGCCGTGGACGAGATCAACGCCTCGGGCGGCGTCATGGGCCGCAAGATCGAGCTGATTGCGGAAGACAGTGTCAATCCGCAAACGGCCTCGACCAAGGCGGAGCGGCTGATCGAGCGCGACAAGGTCGCGGTGATCATCGGCGAAATCAGTTCGGCGTCGGGACTTGCCATCGCGCAGGTGGCGCAGCGCAATCGCACGCTGTTCTTCAACACGGGATGCAATTCGGACGAGTTGCGGGGCAAGTCGTGCAACCGCTACATGTTTCATACCGAAGCCGCCAACAGCATGTATGTCGGCGCCGAAGGACAGGCGCTGCTTCGCGATGGCATGGTCAAAGGCAAGAAATGGTACAGCCTGACCGCCGACTATGCGTTCGGCCACGATCTCCTTCGGGTGGCGAAGCGATTCATGACCGCCAATGGCGGCACGTTTGCCGCCGACGAACTGGTTCCCACGGATGCTTCCGACTTCTCGCCGTATCTGCTCAAGATTCGCAACGCCAAGCCCGACCTGGTGATTTCTAACCTTGCTGGCGCCCAGATCGGCAATTTCATGAAGCAGTACCTCGAGTTCGGACTGCCGTTCCCCGTCGCGGGATTCGGCTTCGATACCGCGATCGCCTGGGGTGTGGGCAAAGGCAATGTGCTCGGCACCTGGCCGCTGGTTTGGGATTCGCTGGTGAAAACTCCGTCCTCGCAAAAATTCACGGATGCCTTCGTCAAGAAATATGGCAAGCCACCCGAGAACCAGGCCTGGGGAGACTATCTGTCGACCAAGCACGTCGCGCAGGCGATGAATGAGCTCAAGACGACGGATTCGACGAAGATTGTGGAATACCTCGAAAAGGGCGCGAAGTTCGACGTGCTGAAAACGCGCGAGGGCTATTACCGCAACTGGGACCACCAGCTGATGCAGGAGATGTACACGATTACGTTCAAGCCCGCGGCCGAGGTCAGGGACAAGTGGGACCTCTTCAATTTATCGGCGCCGGTACCCGTCGCCAGCCAGAGTCTCGAAGTGCTCGCGCCAACGCGCGAGGAAAACAACTGTACGATGCCGACTTGATCCCGCCTCCGCCGTGCGCGCCCATCCGGCGTGCGCGGCACCGGCAATCATGCTCATCGAGATCTTCGAGCAGGTTCTGAACGGCCTGCTGGCCGGTGCGTACTATCTGTTGATCGCACTGGGCCTGACGCTGATATTTTCGCTCGGTGGCCTGGTCAATCTTGCGCACGGCGCCTTCTATGCCTTTGGAGCGTACTTCGCCGTCAAGCTTGCCGATACGGTGGGCTTCGGCGGCGCGCTCCTCATCTCGCCGATTGCAGTCGCGCTGATTGGCCTGGTCGTCGAACGTTTCCTGTTCCGGCGTTTCTATCGCGAGGATCCCGCGCTCGGACTACTGCTGACATTTGGACTGGCGATGGTCGCGGAGCAGGCGCTGCGCTGGATCTTCGGGGCCGCCCCGATACCGTTCTCGATCCCTCCCGAGCTCAAGGGGCAGGTCCTGATTGGAGAATTCATCTATTCGAAGTACCGGCTGCTGATGCTGATCGTGGCCGCGGCGGCGGTGGGTGGTCTGTGGGTGCTGCTACGGCGCACGCCTTTCGGCCGCGTTGTCCGCGCCGGCGTGCAGAACCCCGACATGGTGGCGGCCCTTGGCATCTCGCTCAAGCCATACATGGCGAGCGTGGTGGCGCTGGCAGTCGCGCTTGCCGCGCTGGCGGGAGTGTTGCTGGCTCCGATTTCCGGCGTTCATCCGGCAATGGGTGCCGACATCCTGACCGCGTCGTTCGTCGTCGTCGTCATCGGCGGTCTGGGCTCGTTCTGGGGAGTAGTCCTGGCGGCGCTCATCGTTGGTGTAGTGCGCGGACTCACCATCTATTTCTTTCCGCCCGCGGCGGAGGCATCGATGTACCTGCTGATGCTGCTGGTCCTCCTGTTCCGCCCGCGCGGCTTGTTCGGTGAACGCATCGCGCGCTTCGAATGAATTTCCTGAAATCCCCGGTGGTGACGGCGGCGCTGGCGTGCGGCGTGTTGCCGTTTGCGCTGCTGGCGGGAGGCCTGACCATGACCAGCGCGACCGATGTCGTGATCTTCTCGATCGCGTGCATGGCGCTGAATCTGCTGGTGGGCCATACCGGTCTCGTTTCATTCGGCCACGGCGCATGGTTCGGGCTTGGCGCGTACGCCGCGGCCCTCGCTCAGCGCCATTGGTTCGCCGGCTCGGTCGTTTGGCCGGCGTTGTTCGCGCTGGCCTTCCTGCTGCTGGCGTCGGTGGTCGTCGGATTCCTCGTGTTACGGCGGCGCGGCGTTTATTTTTCGCTGCTCACGCTGGCGTTTTCCGCATTGACGTATTCAGTGGCATTTCGCTGGACGGCATTCACAGGCGGCGAGAACGGCCTGGGCGGATTAAGTCGCGCGATCTGGTTCGGCGTCGATCTCGAGAATCCCTGGACGTACTACGCGCTGATCGTGACGATCGGGCTTGCGGTGGTGTATTCGCTTTCCCGGTTTCATGCGTCGCCCATCGGCAGCGTGCTCCTGGCGATTCGCGAGAACGAGCAGCGCGCGCAGTTCATCGGTTATGCGGTGCAACGCTACAAGCAGATCGGCTATGTGATCTCCGCGACGCTGACCGGATTGGCCGGCGTTCTGTTCGCGTTCCATCATCGCTTTGCTTCAGCCGATCCGACCTCGATCCAATTCTCGGGCGAACTCCTGGCGATGGTGATCATCGGCGGCATGCGGAGCCTGCTCGGCCCGGCGCTGGGTGCACTTTTCTACATCCTGTTTCGCGAGTACCTGTCGATCTGGACGCCGAACTGGCTGCTGTTCTTCGGGCTCCTGTTCGTCGCGTTCGTCATTCTTTCTCCCACGGGCCTCGTTGGCGTCTGGCGCCGCATCACCTCCCCATGGCGTAAAAATGTCATAGAGGCGGCCGCGATGGCGGGCCGAAGAATCGAAGTCGATGTCGCGCTTCCCGCCTTTCTCCGCCGGGAACAACGCCATGAAGGCGCGCTGCTCGATGCGCAGGGATTGGCCAAGGCGTTTGGCGGCATTCATGCCGTCGTGGATGCGGGCATCGCGGTGGCCGACCGATCACTGCACGCGTTGATCGGCCCGAACGGCGCAGGCAAGACGACGCTTTTCAACCTGATTTCAGGATTGTTCCCGCCGGATCGCGGCCGCGTGGTTCTTGCCGGTCGCGACCTCACCGGCGAGCGTCCACAACGAATGGTCGCGGCGGGACTCGCGCGATCTTTCCAGATCACCAACCTGTTCCCGGCATTGTCCATCGAGGAAAACCTGCGTCTTGCAGTGCAGGCGCGCGACGTCAGCCATTTCGATGGGTGGACGCGCGCAGCGTCGGTGGCCACCGTGACAGGCAAAACGCAGGAACTGGTTCGCTTCCTGGGACTGTCGGGGATCGAGGGTGCGGAAGCGGGCGAACTGTCCTACGGCGGCCAGCGCTTGCTGGACATGGGCCTGGCGCTCGCGTCCGCGCCGCGTTTGCTTTTGCTCGACGAGCCGCTCGCAGGGCTTGCCGCCGCAGAACGCGAACGTGTGGGCAATCTGATCAAGCGCCTTTCGCAGGATATGGCGGTGCTGCTGGTCGAGCACGACATTGATCGAGTTTTCGCGCTCGCCGATCGTGTGACGGTTATGAACGAGGGGAGGGTGCTCGTTGACGGCACAGCGGAGGATGCGCGCGGCAGCAAAGCCGTTCAGGAAATCTATATTGGCACGGGAACGGCGGTTCTGGCGGCGACGCCGCGCGGACACGAGGGACGCGCCGGCGAAATCCTGCTGACACTCGACCGCGTGGACACGTACTACGGCAAAAGTCATATCCTGCGTCAGGTGTCGCTCGTCGCGCATGAACGCGAGGTTGTCGCACTGCTCGGTCGAAATGGCGCGGGCAAGTCGACGCTCTTGAAGACCGTCATTGGAATCGCGCGCGCGAGCGGTGGCCAGATCGCGCTTGGCGGAATGCAGCTGGGTGAGCGGCCCGCGGCCGACATCGCGCGTCTGGGCATCGGCTACGTTCCACAAGGCCGAGGGTTGTTTGCCGGCATGAGCGTGCGCGACAACCTTGAGCTGGGGCGTTTGAAGCGGCGCTCGGGAAATGGCGTGGCGTGGGACGACGAACGGATTCTCCAGTTTTTCCCGCGACTGAAATCACGACTCGACACGCCCGCCGATTTCCTTTCGGGCGGCGAACAGCAGATGGTGGCGGTCGCGCGGGCGCTTTCCGGCCATGTGCGCGTGCTGCTGCTCGACGAGCCCTTCGAAGGCTTGGCCCCCGCAGTTGTCGAGGAACTGTTCGAGGCAATCGACAAATTGCGCGGCGAAGTTGGGATTATCATTGTCGAGCATAATCTCGACCTGGTGCTGGCGCTGGCGGATCGCGCGTATGTGCTCGAGCGGGGCAGCATCGTGCACGAAGGTGCGGCCAAGGCGCTGCGCGACGATATCGAGCTCAGGCGGCGGGTCCTGTGGATGTGATGTGGAGAAAATGACAGCGATGGAACATGTGGCGGTGGAACGCACGGTAGCGATCATCGGCGCGGGCCTGATCGGCCGAGCGTGGGCGATGGTGTTTGCACGCGCGGGTTGGCGCGTGCGCATCACGGACAACGCGCCCGGGACACTTTCTGCGTCCCGGGAGTTCATTGCGGCGAGCCTGGCCCAACAGGCCGGACTATGGCCTCGTCGGTGACCCGGACGCGGCGATGTCGCGAATGGAGTTCGTTTCGGCGTTGCCGGACGCCGTGGCCGGCGTGGATTGGGTGCAGGAAAACCTGCCGGAAGTGGTGGACATCAAGCGCGAAGTATTTGCGTTGCTGGATCGCCATTCGCCGCCAGGCGCCGTGCTCGCCAGTTCCACGTCTGCGATAACGTCGTCGCGCTTCACGGAAGCACTGCCCGGGCGTGCACGTTGCCTCGTCGCGCATCCGGTCAATCCCCCGCACCTCGTGCCCATTGTGGAGCTATGCGGCGCCCCCTGGACGTCGCCGGAAACTATCGCGCGGGCAATGCAGGTCTACGCAGACGTGGGGCAGGTGCCCATCGTCGTTCGACGCGAACTCGACGGATTCATTCTGAACCGGCTGCAAGGCGCGCTACTGTCCGAGGCGATGCGACTGGTTGGCGAGGGCTACGTGTCGGCCGAGGATCTCGACAAGACCGTGCGCGATGGCCTGGGCTTGCGCTGGTCATTCATGGGGCCGCTGGCCACCATCGAGCTCAACGCCCCAGGTGGCGTGGCGGACTACTGCGCGCGCTACGGATCGTTCTACCGCCGGCTCGCGGAGGCGCCGGCAGCGCCGACCGTGTGGGATGCGGGCAACGCTGCACTGGTCGCGGCTGCACTCGGCAAGCCTCCCGAAGCGGCCGAACTCGATGCGCGCACACGCTGGCGCGACCGCCGCCTGATGGCGCTCGCCGCGCACAAGCGGGATCAAACCGACTGACATGACGTTTCAGAGACAGGAATCTGCATGAGTGGCAAACGCAAGGTCATCATTACGTGCGCCGTGACGGGTGCGATCCACACGCCGTCGATGTCGCCTTACCTTCCGATCACGCCACGCGAGATCGCCGATGCCGCGGTCAACGCCGCTGAGGCAGGCGCCGCGATCGTGCATCTCCATGCGCGCGATCCGGTCAACGGGCGTCCCACGCAGGACGTGAAGTACTTTCGGGAGTTCGCCGCCGACATTGCGAAGCGCAGCAATGTCGTGATCAACTTCACGACCGGCGGCGCCCCGACGATGACGGTCGAGGAACGGCTGCAGCCGACGCTGCAACTCAAGCCTGAAGTCGCGTCGCTCAATATGGGCTCGATGAACTTCGGCCTGTATCCCATGCTGAAGCGATTCACCGAGTTCAAGCATGCTTGGGAACGGCCGTACCTCGCGGAGTCGGACGATCGCATTTTCAAGAACACCTTCAAGGATATCGAGAACATCCTGACATCGTGTGCGAGTGGAGGGACGCGATTCGAGATCGAGTGCTACGACATCGGGCACCTGTATACCGCGGCCCACTTTCTCGAGCGGGGCGTGGTCAAGCCGCCGCTGTTCATCCAGAGCGTGTTCGGCATTCTCGGCGGCATCGGCGCGCATCCGGACGACGTGGCGCACATGAAGCGCACCGCCGACCGGCTGTTCGGCGATCAGTACCAGTGGAGCGTGCTGGGTGCCGGACGCAACCAGCTCCCCATCGCCGCCATGTCTGCGGCGATGGGAGGCAATGTTCGCGTGGGCCTGGAGGACAGCCTGTGGATCGGAGCAGGCAAGCTTGCGGAATCGAGCGCCGTGCAGGTTCGCGCGGTGCGCCAGATCATTGAAGCGATGGGACTGGAAATCGCCGCGCCCGACGACGCGCGCCGCATTCTGGAACTCAAGGGTCGCGCTGCGGTGGGGTTCTAAGAAAGGCGCGTGGCCGAACGGGTCGCCAGCGAAACGGTCGCGGATACACTGGGTCGTCAGTGGCTGCCACCGGCAGGTGTCGCTTGTTCGGCGGCGAAGGGCAGCTTGAGCATGGCCGCGAGCAGTTGCGGATCGTCCCACGGCATGTCTGAAGGCAGCGTGCGCAGCCACGCGCTGTTCGGATCCCGATACCACTCCTGAGGAAACAGGGCGAGCCGCTTTCCCGGCCCCGGAGGCAGGTCGCTGGGGCCGGTCCACGGCGTGCCGCTGACCATGGCATGCAACGCGGCGGCGAGATCGACGCCTGCGAGCGCGCCGGAATGCGTCGCGGGCAGCATGCGGCGATTGACCTCGATCAGGTAGGGAACCTTCGTGCGCGACTGAATGATGAACTGCGTACCGACCAGGCCGTGCATTCCAACAACCTTGAATAGCACGCGCGTCGCTTCGGCGACGGCGGGAATTCCGGCGAACTCGATCACCGACGCGGGGCCGAGTGGATGGGGATAGGTCGCAAGGCGCCCGCGGGTGACGCCCGCAATCTCGAGTCCGTTCCATGCGACGGACGCGCGATTGACCACGTCGCCATCGAGCCAGCGCTGCACCACGTAGCGCTGGGCGCCTTGCGGTCGCCAGGCATCCGCTTCGGGGAAACCTGAAACTGCCTTGCGAAGTTCGGCCGCGGAATCGCAGCGCGCTGCGCCGCGACCGGCGGACCCGTAACTCTGTCGCACGATGACGGGGTAGCCGATGTCGTCGGCGACTGCCAGCGCGTCGTTTACGTTCGTGGCAATTTTTCCGGTCGCAACCGCGATGTCGTTGCGGCGCGCGACTTCGAACAGGCGTGCCTTGTCGATCGAATCGATCCAGCCCGACGGATCACCCAGCGAGCGGCGAATCAGTTTGCCCAGTTCGTCGCGGATATCCGGCCGCAGGCCTTTGGGCGGGTCGAGCACCAACTGCATCAGCGTGCGCAGCGCAACGTCGTCGCCGGGAAGGATCAGCGCCGGATTCACCGCGCGAACGGTGCCGACGACGATGCCCACCCATTCGTGGAACTTGACGTCCACGGGGAAATGACCGACCTGGTCGACGAATTCCGTGTGCGCAGCGAACGACTCGCGGGGCGTGAGGAGTGCCACGCGAAAGCCCGCTCGCCGCAGCTCGCGGGGCATTCTCGCAGGCGCGATGTAGTCGGTGCCCATCGTGATGATGAGCAGCGTGGGCGCAGGACGCGCTGAGGCGAGCATGTCCATTATTCCGGCCGCAGCCGCAGGCGCCGGATGATGTCGCCCCAGCGCCGGTAATCGGCCGACATGGTGGCGCTGAACGCGGCGGGCGAGCCGCCGATGATCTCCAGTCCGTGCCGATCTGCCCAGCCGATTGCCTCCGGAGAGCGGAGTATTTTGTTCAGTTCGGCGTTCACTCGAGTCACGATCGCGCTCGGCGTGCCGGCGGGCGCCAGCAATCCTATCCACGCATTCAAGTTCACGTCGGAGAATCCTTGTTCGTTTGCGGTCGCCACGTCAGGGAGCTGCGGCGAGCGCCGGTCGCTGAACACCGCCAACGCGCGAATGCGTCCGCTCTGCGCGAGCGGCAGACCGGTGCCTACCGAGACGATCATCGCCTGCGCATCGCCACCGGCCACGGCTGTGATGGCCGCGCTGGGTCCGCTGTATGGGACGTGAACCATGTCGAGCCCGGCGCTGGACATCACGATCGCCATGTCGATGTGATTGGACGAGCCCACGCCGCCGCTTGCGAAGTTGAGCGCGCCCGGCCGTGCGCGAACGTAGCGGATCCACTCGTTGATGTCGTTCGGAGGCAGCGATGACGGCACCCACAACACCTTGACCGACCGGAACAGGTTGGCCACCGGTGCGAAATCACGCAGGGCGTCGTAGGGCACGCCGGCCCCGGCCTGCGGCACTAATGCGTGTGTGGAGAGCGTGCCGATGAGCAGCGTGTAGCCGTCGTGCGGAGCCTGCGCCGCGGCATTGACGCCGATGATGCCGCTGGCGCCAGGGCGATTTTCGACGACGACCGGCACGCCGAGTGCGCGCGCCAGCGGTTCCGCGACGAAGCGCGCAATCAGATCCGGTGGTCCTCCTACGGCCTGCGCGACAATGATGCGCAGCGCGCGCGTGGGCCAGTTGGTGTCTGTTGCCGAGACGGGCGTCGCGGAGAAGGACATCAGGACGACAAGAGCCGCCAGCGTGGCGAGCCGAACGCGCATCAGGCCGGCGAGGGCATTTTGCACCTTCGATGCGGGTTCCGACATGCGGTGACGATGCCTCACCGGCCGCATTATATTGGAGTGCCCGTCGCGACGTCGGTAATCCGGCACTACCTCCTGCGACCCGGCAAATCATCCAAATGGATGAGTGTGAGGCGAAGCCGAATGTTGCATGCTGCTCGTCAATGTATGTTGCGCGGGCGAAAGGAGCACGGTCATGCCTGAATCCGATGTTTCAACATTTGAAGTCAATCCCAATCCCCCGCCGCGTCCGTTTGCTGTTGCCTCGTGGCTTGGCACGTCGCCTCAGGACATCCTCGCCGGACTTGCGGACGGGTCGATTGCACCCCCGCCTGGCGCGCCACCGGATTGGCGTCCGCCGGGATTGAATGAATCGCCCATTGATGAGTCATCGCTGAATGTTGCTCCCTTGTCGGCCTGCAACAACGGCGTGCCGACGACCGGTCCAGTCGATCCCTTCAACACGAATCCTCCCGCGGATGATGCCGGCCACACGCCGGACCGAGCGAGCGTTCTCGGGTGGTTCCAGAATCTCGATCCTTCCCTCGGCGACGCCGCCTTCGATGCCGTATGGAATCGTGCGGGCGATACCGATGCGCAACGTGCGACGAATCTCACCGACTATCTTGCGCGTACGCTGCTGGGCGGGAACAAGGCGCCGGTCGACGGCGCCGACCAAGCCGGCGCAACCGGCAGTGGCGTGATCGGCAGCGGCGTGATCGGCGACGCGCTTTCCGCTTTCGTTGCCGATCCGTCCCACCACGCCCATATCGTTGATCTCGCCGGTATGGATGGCGCAACGCTGGAAAGGCTCGGGCGAACCGATGTCGGCTATCGGTATGCGATGCAACAGCTCGATACTGTTGCGCTGACCGGCAATCGTTCGCTGTTCGCCGCAGCCAATGGCGACAGCGCCCTCGATCGCTTCGATCCGGATACTGGCGAGACCCAGTTGAGCGACGCCTGGCTCGGCGACCGCGCCAAATTTCTCGCGTGGAAGATGGCAGGTGATGCTGGCAACGACCTGACTATCGGGGGCGACCAGAGCTGGACGTTCATCGATCGCGCCAAAGCGGGCGCAGACGGCCTGCCCCTGACGCTCAAGCTGACGCCCGAAAATGGCGGAGGCGTCGATAACCAGGTGATCTTCGGCGCGGACAGCGCGGAGGCAATCAAAGGCAAATCCGGCACGGATCGCATCTATGGTGGCGGCGGCGACGACCTGCTGCGCGGCGGCGGCGGGGCAGACCATCTCGAAGGCGGTCATGGCGACGACGTCCTCGCGGGCGGGTCCGGCAACGACGAGCTGTCGGGCAACCAGGGCAGCGATGACCTCGATGGCGGTCGTGGGGCGGATGCGCTGGACGGCGGCAGCGGAGACGACATCCTCGCGGGAGGCCGGGGTAACGACTTCCTCGCTGGCGGGGGTGGCATCGACACCTATGTCATCGACGCGGGTGACGGCACCGACACGATCACCGATACCGATGGCCGGGGATCAATCGTGCTGGACGACGCCACGCTTGCCGGAGCCACGCGGAGCGTTGGCAGGACCTGGACCTCCGCAGATGGGCGCGTCGACTATACGCTCGAGGGAAACCTGGCGGGCGAAGGCACGCTGACGATCCGTGCGTTTTCGTCCGGCGCGGACCATGCGGGAAATCCCGACAACATCATTCACGTCAATCATTGGCGCAACGGCGACTTGGGGATCGCGTTGCAATCCGATGTTCCCACGAGCGCATTGGATGACGCATCGCCTCCAGAAATTCCCGACCCCCCACCTGCGACCAACGCCGATGCCGCCGGGCTCGATGCGCAGACAACGCCATCCGCGGACAGCGTCACGCCGGACACCGGCGATGGCCAGACGGCGCCCACGGATGCTCCGCCACTCGACCTGGTGACATCGGATGCCGATCCGGGCATCGACGGCGCTCTCGCGCAGTTCTTGAGTGCGTTGCCAAGCGACGGCTCGCCGGTGGATTCCGCCGGCAGCGGGGCTGTCAATCCCGCGATCCTGCAACAAGCCGTCGCGGACTTCACAGGTGTGCCGGTGCCCCCGGACACTTTGCTTACGGGGACGTTTGCGCGTTCCGCCGCAGCCAGCGCACTAAGCCTTGCCGACGTCGCGGGCGCGCTCGCGGCGGATGCAGCCAGCGACGACCTCGCTCACGAGTCCGCATCTGGAATGGTGCCGCTGGCACCGGATTGGCACATGATCGAGGCGGCCCACCTGCCGCAGGACACTGTAACGCGCGGGAGCGCGATGGGAATGAACGCGTTGGTGGCGCGAAAATGAAGGCCTCGCCACGGCAAAAATCGCGCCGCAGATTCGCTACGGTGCCGGCAACTTCCTGAGCGCGTTGGCGTTCGCCAGTCCCTTGTCCGCTACGGTGAGATTGCCGTCGACGTTGACATCAAGTCGGAAGTTGGCAATCGTCACCGGTTGCAGCAAGGCGGCATTGACGGTTCCGATATCGGCCACCGTTACTTGCCGGTTCTGAGTCACATCGCCAAACAGAAAGCCCACGCGCACCGACGCGCTGCCGCCGGTATCGCCGGCCGTCGAGGCGACATTGCTTACCATCACGGTCGCGTACTGCGCATTGACCACGCCGCTCAACGGCACGATCAACTCGCTGCCACTGACGATCGCAGTTCCCGCGATGGCGCTGCCTTCAGTGACCGTCGCATCGCCTGACGCCAGTGGCTTGTTGAACGTGAAGACGATGTTGAAATTGCCGCTTCCCGTCGAGCGGGGTTCGGTCGTGGGGTTGAGTGGCGTCGCGGCGAGCGCCAAGTCGAACGCTCCGACGGCGCCATGCTGAATTCGCGATGCCGTCGAAATCACGGACAAATTCGACGTTACCGCGAAGACAACGCCCGTATTCGAGCCGCCGCCGCGGGCGAGGTAATGCAGGCTTCCGGTTGGTCCCACTTTCAGGTCGACAGGCGTGGAAATCCCCGAGGCGAAATCGGTCGCCGAATTCGCGACGGGATCATAGAGCTTGATCCAGCCGGAGCAGAGGTCGGAAAAAAAATACTTGCCGGTGTAGGTCGCGGGAAATTGCGGTACCGGCGGGTTGTAGAACGCACCGCCAACGATCGCGCAGCCATTGAACTGCCCGCCGTTGTGCGGATACGCGAATAGCGGCGAGCGAAATCCCGCCGTGTTCGTTACGCCCTCGAAATTGGGCCAGCCATAGTTCGATCCTGCGATACCGTCGTTGATCTCTTCCCAGCTGCTCTGTCCGACGTCGTTGATGAACAGGCGTCCGGTGCCAGGCTGGATCGCGAAGGTGTAGGGGTTGCGCAAGCCCAGCGCCCAAATCGCGCGATTGATCCCGCTGGCCGTCGCGAAGAAGGGATTGTCATTGGGAATGGAACCGTCGGAATTGATTCGCAGCAGTTTGCCCAACAGGTTGTTGAGCGTTTGCGAGTTGGCACTGTTTGCGTTTTCGCCGACGCCGACGTAGAGCTTGCCGTCGGCGCCGAAATGAATCGGTCCACCGTTGTGGTTGGTGGCGCCGGAAAGATTGTTCAGATCAAGGATGACGACTTCCGACGCGGGGACGGCTATGTCGCCGTTGGCCGTGAATCGGCTCACCCGATTGTGAATTGCCGGCGTCGTGGCCGTGTAGTAGACGTACACGAAGTTGTTCGTCGCGAAGTTCGGATCGAAGGTCACGCCTAGCAGTCCCCGCTCTCCGTCCGAATTCACCGTGAGCGTGACAAACGGCGTTGCCAGCAACGCCCCGTTCTTGATGACGCGTAAATCGCCCCCTTGCTGCGTGACGAACAATCGGCCGTCCGGTGCGAATTCCATGGCGGTCGGCGATTGCAGCCCTGTTGCCACAGGATTCTCAACGAATCCGGGGGGCAGCTGCGCAGCCAAGGCGGGGAGGGCGCAGGTTGCCCACAATGCGAGCGCATACGCGCGCATCGTGCTGCGTGACCTGGTCCAGGTTGAAGGCGGGACGATTTTCGGCAACGTCATGGGCATGCTCCGATGCGGCAATGAGTCGCGCCACGCGCCAGGGACTTCAAGCGCGCAGCCAAGCCGTCAGTGAATTATGCCATTGACATGGCCCTTGCGGCGCTGAGTCTTACGGGATCGCCAATTTCTTGAGCAAGGCGCCACTGACCACGCCCTTGTCGGCAACGGTCAGCTTGCCGTCGGCGTTGATATCGAGCAGGAAATTGGCACCGGTGACGGTTTTCAGAAGCGACGCGTTGACGATGCCCACATCGGAAACCTTCACGCCGCGATCCTGGTTCGTATCGCCCAATAGGAAGCCCATGCGCACCGAGCCACTACCACCCGATCCGCCGTCCACGGCTGCGACATTGCTGAACGCGATGGAAACGTATTGCGCGTCAGTGACGTTCGATAGGCCGATGATGATCTGGTTGCCGACGATCGAAGGTGTGCCGGCGGTGGCAGTACCTTCAGTGACGGCCACATCGCCCGCAGTCAATGCCTTGTCGAAGGTCAGGACCAGCGTGTGCGCCGGCCCGATTCTCGGCTCTGTGGTCGGGTCGGTCAGCGTCTGTGACAACGACAGGTCGAACGTCCCGGCAGTGCCGTGAACACGGCGGAGCGCCGCACCGGTCAATATGGGCGCAAGCCCGGGATCGGGCGTGACACTGTTCGACGGCGGAGACATGGCGCCGGTCCCCACGCTGTTGGTCGCAGCTACGGTGAACGTATAGGCCGTGCCATTGGTGAGGCCCGTAACCACGTGTGGATTCGATGTCGTCCCCGCGTTTAGGTCGACACCGCCCGGCGGGTTAGCCACCACGGTGTACCCCGTGATTGGGCTGCCCCCGTCCGGCGGCGCGCTGAACGTAATGGTTGCGGATGCGTTGCCCGCTACTGCCGAAGGCGCTGCGGGCGTGGCAGGCGCCGTAGCAGGTAAGAGAACTGTCAGCGTAAAGGGCTGCACAGCGTTCGGCGCGGCACCATTGCTGGCGGTAAAGGTAAGCGGGTAGACACCGGCAGTACCCGCGGCTGGCATCCCGCCGAGTACGCCGGTGCCCGGCGTGAATATGATTCCATTGGGCAGCGTCCCGGAAACGCTGAGCGTTGGTGTCGGAGCACCGGTTGCAGTCACGGTGAACGAGCCGGCAATGCCCACCTGGAACGTCATGTTGTTTGCGCTGGTTATGGCTGCCGCCTTGTTGACCGTATGCGCGACGCCTCCAGATACGCTCCCGGCGAAATTGGCATTTCCGCCGTAGGTCGCGGTCAGCGTCTTGTTGCCGGTGGTCAACGGGGTCAGGTTGCAACTGGTCGCGGGGAGCGTGATGGCGCAAGCCGCACTACCGTCGCTTACGGTGACCGTTCCGGTGGGTGTTCCGGAGCCGGGTGGATTGACGGTTACCGTGGCAGTGACAAGCACGGCGCCGCCCAGAAGCGAAGGACTCGGATTGTGCGACGTGATCGCCGTCGTCGTTGTGGCGTTGGTCACCACTTGCGTCATCGTGGCGTTACTGCCGTTGTAGTTGGTGTTGCCGCTGTACGTGGCGTTGATCGTATGCGACGCCACGGTGAGTGCGGTCGTCGCACAGGTGGCCACGCCACCGGCGTTGAGCGCCACCGCGGTGCAGCCGGCGATCGACGCGGCGCCATCGGTGAACGCGACGGTGCCCGCCGGTATGCCGACGCCGCTGGTGACCGTCGCTGTAAAGGTCACGCTGGTGCCCCCCGCCGAGGGCGTGGAGGAACTGGCAATGGCTGTGGCACTTGCGACTTTGTTGACCGTTTGCGTTAGGGCCGCGCTCGTCGACGACGCGTGCGCCGCGTCACCGCTGTAGATGGCGTACAGCGTATGGCTGCCGCCGCTCAATGCCGTTGAACTGCAACTCGCGACGCCGCCTGAGACGGGTAAAGCTGCGCATCCGGCAATGGCCGCGCCACCATCGGTGATGTTGACTTTGCCCGTCAGCCCGCTGCCGACGACATTCGCCGTAAATCCAACCGCGCTGCCATAGTTGCTCGTGCCCGGCGCATTCGTTGCGCTGATCGTTGTAGCCGTGGGGCCAGGGGCGGTGACTTGTAACGTCAGTGACGACGTAGTGGATGCAGTGGGCGTCACTGTGATTCCATAGATCGAATCGGTATAAGTCTGGCCGACGATCAGCGCGCCGTCGGTAAAGGCGGACGTGGCCGGCGTCATGTCCAGGAATTCGGTGTCGTCGTAGCATCCCGAGCAAAGCGATTCGAAAGGGGACGCCACGCGGATCTGGGCGCCGTTGTTCGGAAATGCGGAAAGGCCTGCGTCGACCGCACCGGCGGTGGGCTGGCGGTACTCGATCCAGTAGGTACGGTTGGGTGCGGCGGGCACTTTGATGGCGTAATGCGCCGCGCCGGCGGTTTCGATCGGCGAAATCGTATAGGACGATGTGCCCGAGCTGTGAGTGTAGATCGTGGCGGGCGCCATCCATCCGAGCGTGGATTTCTGCGCGGAATTGAAATGCATCGCGCGGTTGTTTCCCATGACGTCGAAGGGATCTCCGTATTCCGCGGATGTGCAGGTACCTCCGATCACGTTTCCGCCGCAATCGAGGCTGGCAGCATGTGCGAGGCCGAAGTTGTGGCCGAGTTCGTGAGAGATCACGAGCAGACTGGTCGTGTTGTTGGAATACGCGCGCTGCCACCCGACGTAGGCAAGTCCGGACCATCCGCATCCGGTGACGTTGTTGAAGACATACAGGATGCCGGAGTAGTTGGCCTTCACGTAGCCCCTTGCGGTAGCGGCATTCTCGGCTGCCGTTGCGATGGCTCCTATGTCGCACGTCGCGGGCTTGGCGACAGTTGCCAGCAGGAAGCCGCCACTGCCGTTGTCGGCGGTGACTCCTGTCAGCACCTGCTGGGTGTACGACACTTCGTTGTAGTACGTCTTCGAGCTGTTGCTCGCGCCGAACACCGCGGTGTTGAGCGCGGCCGGTGTGAACGGGTCGGCGTTATAGGTCCATGGTGCGGCCGCGTTGGTAGGGAATTTGATCGGGATCACCAGATAGTTCGCCAGCACCCCGCCGGCGGCTGCGGTTTGGGGCGGTGGTGTCCCGTTCGGCCTTTCACCGGCCGGCTCGGAGATGACGACAATCCGCTGCGCCGCAAACACACCTTCGATGCCGGAATGTCCGGTGACGCTGACCCGCATGCCATTGGCGAGGCCATCCATTTCGGCGGCAACGTCCAGCATCAGCTGTTGCTTGCCGTCATCGGACACAACGGCATAAAAGAACGAACTGGGCGAACCGTCGAAATTATCGGAGTGTCCCAAGCGAAGCACGCCGTCAACGGTCGTGGATGCCGCCGTGCGTGTCGTCACTTTCGCGCCGGCCGAGGACGGCACGTTCAAAGCCGAATCCGGAAACAGGGCGTTGTTCTCGATCTTGCCCGATACGGCGACTTCATTTCCCGGCGTGAGCACGCTGGCCATGGCGGCGGCGCCGCGACCGCTGAGCGCGTAGCGGTGGCCGTCGGCATCGACCAGTACAGGACTCGTTGTCGTGCTTCCCGAAACCTTGTTTTCGATAATGACCTGGTCGACCCGCCCCCGAACGGTGAAAGTTTCCGACCCGGGTTGGGCCGCGCGCTGCGCCTGCGGAACGGCGTCCACATGATGGGCGGCAGCAGAGTGGGAAACGGCGAAGGCGATCGCAATCAGCGCGAATGTTCGTAAAAGGTGGCTGGACATTGTGGACCGCTCCGAAGATAGGCCATACGGGCGTTACAGCGCCTCGCGGCCTTTTATGCTGTTGTCATTATACTTCATGTGCTGGCTATATGGCATAGGCAAATCGTGAAATCCCCATGACGAGGAACTATGACGTTGGAATAGCAAAAAGCGCGCCTTGAAAGGCGTCAGACCCCGCCTGTTGGACCGGCGGCAACCGCTTTTCGGACAGGCGGAGTAAATTCTTCGCCCTCAGGCCACGATGCCAGGGCTTGAGTCTGCGGGATAGAGATGCAGGGGAAGAATTTTGGAGCCCCAGCGCGTCCCGCGCACGCACGCAATTGCCTGAAATCAGTATCCCTCGGCTGCCCGTCCGACCTCAGCGTATGGGAATTCAGCGACGGCTGTCGAGTCCCCATCCCGCAAGGGGCGACCCGATTTCGGCAGAGCCGACCCCGGCGCGGCGCAATCCGGTCCCTGGTTGCAGGCGCTATGGCGCGGGCAGCTTCTTCAGCAGATTGGCGTTGGTGATTCCCTTGTCGGCGACCGTGAGTTTGCCGTCGACGTTGGTGTCGAGCGTGAAGTTGCCGTTGGCGACGGTTTGCAGCAGCGCGGCATTGACGATGCCGACGTCGGCCACCGTGACCTGGCGGCTCTGATTGGCGTCGCCCACAAGGAATCCGACGCGCACCGCGACATTGGCCGCAGGGCCGCCGCCGGCCGCTACCACGTTGCCCAGAGCGAAGGTGACGTATTGCGCGTTCGTGACGCCGGTGTAATTCAGGATGACATCGTTGCCGGCGATGGTCATCGAGCCGAAGGTGGCAGTTCCTTCGCTGATGGCTGGTGTGGCACTGGCGATCGCCGTGTCGAACGTCAGCACGATGGATTGCGTCGCACTGCTGCGCGGCTCGGTGGTGGGACTGAGCGGCGTCAACGCTAGCGAAAGGTCGAACGTGCCCGCCGTGCCGTGCGTTTTGCGCGAGCTGGCGCTGACCAGCACCGGCGACGCCAGCACATTGAACGGGTTCGACGTCGCAGAAGTGAGTCCGGCGCTGCTTGCCGTCAATGTGTAGCCGGCGCCGCCCTTGTTGAGGGTCAGCGTGCCGAACGTCGCCACGCCGCCAACAGCATTCGTGGAAACCGTTCCACCCAGCGTTGCGCCGCCCGGGTTGTTGCCGATTGCGATCGTGACGAGCGCCGTGGAACTGGTGACGAAGAGGCCGGCGGCATCCTGCACCTGGACAGTCACGGGCGGAGCGATCGCCGCGCCAGCGTTGGAGTCCGAAGGTTGCGTGATGAACGCGAGCTTTGCGGCTGGACCCGTGATGGTGGTCGGATTCGATGCGGAATTGTTGGCAAGATTGAGCTCACCGCCGCCCGAGACGCTGACATTATTGGTGACCGAGGAAGGAGCCGCGCCGGGCACATTCAATGTCAGTGTGATATCGGGATAGCTCGCGCCTGCGGCCAGGACCGTATTGCCGCCGAAGCGCTGGCAGGGTCCGGAAGGTTGCGTGCAACTCCAGCCGCTGCCGTTGATACCGGTAGCGACGAGGGCAGCAGGAAACGCATCGTTCACCGTCACCGTATTGCTGGATTGCACGCCACCAACGCCGACGTTGCTGACCGTGATGGTGTAGTTGACGCCATTCTGGCCTTGAGTGAAATTCCCGATGTGGGACTTTGCGATGGCCAAATCGGGACCCGCGCCGATGGTGACGGTATCGCTGGCCGTGTTGTTGGCGGTGTTGAGTTCGCCGCCGCCGGATACGGCGACGTTGTTGGTGACCGATGCGGGCGCGTTGGGCGGCGACGTCAACGATCAGCGTGATATCGGGATAGCTCGCGCCGGCGGCCAGGACCACGTTGCCGCCGAAGCGCTGGCAGGGTCCGGAAGGTTGGGTGCAACTCCAGCCGCTGCCGTTGATCGATGTTGCGGTGAGGCCGCGGCCGGGAAGGTATCGGTGACCGTCACCGTATTGCCGGACTGTGCGGCACCGGTACCGATGTTGGTGACGGTGATGGTGAAGTTTGCGCTGTTCTGGCTCTGGGTAAAGTTGCCGACGTGGCGACTTGGTGATCTTGAAGTCGGGACCCGCGCCGATGGTGACGGTATCGCTGGCCGTGTTGTTGGCGGTGTTGAGTTCGCCGCCGCCGGACACGGCGACGTTGTTGGTGACCGATGCGGGCGCGTTGGGAGGGACGTCAACGATCAGCGTGATATCGGGATAGCTTGCGCCGGCGGCGAGGACCACGTTGCCGCCGAAGCGCTGGCAGGGCCCGGAAGGCTGGGTGCAACTCCAGCCGCTGCCGTTGATCGATGTTGCGGTGAGGGCGGCCGGGAAGGTATCGGTGACCGTCACCGTATTGCCGGACTGCGCGGCACCGGTACCGATGTTGGTGACGGTGATGGTGAAGTTTGCGCTGTTCTGGCTCTGGGTAAAGTTGCCGACGTGCGACTTGGTGATCTTGAAGTCGGGACCCGCGCCGATGGTGACGGTATCGCTGGCCGTGTTGTTGGCGGTGTTGAGTTCGCCGCCACCGGATACGGCGACGTTGTTGGTGACCGATGCGGGCGCGTTGGGCGGGACGTCAACGATCAGCGTGATATCGGGATAGCTTGCGCCGGCGGCGAGGACCACGTTGCCGCCGAAGCGCTGGCAGGGTCCGGAAGGTTGCGTGCAACTCCAGCCGCTGCCGTTGATCGATGTTGCGGTGAGGGCGGCCGGGAAGGTATCGGTGACCGTCACCGTATTGCCGGACTGCGCGGCACCGGTACCGATGTTGGTGACGGTGATGGTGAAGTTTGCGCTGTTCTGGCTCTGGGTAAAGTTGCCGACGTGCGACTTGGTGATCTTGAAGTCGGGACCCGCGCCGATGGTGACGGTATCGCTGGCCGTGTTGTTGGCGGTGTTGAGTTCGCCGCCACCGGATACGGCGACATTGTTGGTGACCGATGCGGGCGCGTTGGGAGGGACGTCAACGATCAGCGTGATATCGGGATAGCTTGCGCCGGCGGCGAGGACCACGTTGCCGCCGAAGCGCTGGCAGGGTCCGGAAGGTTGCGTGCAACTCCAGCCGCTGCCGTTGATCGATGTTGCGGTGAGGGCGGCCGGGAAGGTATCGGTGACCGTCACCGTATTGCCGGACTGTGCGGCACCGGTACCGATGTTGGTGACGGTGATGGTGAAGTTTGCGCTGTTCTGGCTCTGGGTAAAGTTGCCGACGTGCGACTTGGTGATCTTGAAGTCGGGACCCGCGCCGATGGTGGTCGGATCCGACGCGGTATCGTTGGCCGTGTTGACCTCGCCTCCGCCGGATACGGCAACAGTGTTGGTGACCGATGCGGGCGCGTTGGGAGCGACATCCACGATGAGAGTAAGCAGCGGATAGCTCGCGCCCGCGGCAAGGACTGTGTTTCCGCCGAAGCGCTGGCAGGGTCCGGAAGGTTGCGTGCAGCTCCAACCGCTGCCGTTGATCGATGTAGCGGTGAGGCCGCTTGCCGGCATCGTGTCGGTCACCGTGACCGTGGCACCTGAGGCCACACCTGCATCGCCGCTATTGGTGACCGTGATGTTGTAGTTGGCGCTGTTCTGGCTCTGCGTGAAGTTGCCGGTGTGGGATTTGGTGATAGTGAGGTCCGGCGCCGCGAAAGCCAGGGGCGCGGCGGCCAGCAGACACATCGCAACCATCGATATCAGAAGCCGTCCGGCGATAACAGGCCAACCGACGCGCGGCGAGCTTTCGCTATTCTTCTTTCTTGCGGCGAATCGCAGGCAAATGAGGGACAAAATGCTCATGGCATGGCCTCCCGCTTGTTCGATTGATTTTTCGCCATGCAGCAAGGCGACCCGCGAACAGGTGACTCTACAGGATCGCTGCCCTAGGGCAAGCGCGAAAATTTGCCGGGGCCAAGGGCTGACGCTGTCACGGCGAGGGCAGCTTCTTCAGCAGATTGGCGTTTGTGATTCCCTTGTCGGCGACCGTGAGTTTGCCGTCGACGTTGGTGTCGAGCGTGAAGTTGCCATTGGCGACGGTTTGCAGCAGCGCGGCATTGACGATGCCGACGTCGGCCACCGTGACCTGGCGGCTCTGATTGGCGTCGCCCACAAGGAATCCAACGCGCACCGCGACATTGGCCGCAGGGCCGCCGCCAGCCGCCACCACGTTGCCCAGAGCGAAGGTGACGTATTGCGCGTTCGTGACGCCGGTGTAATTCAGGATGACATCGTTGCCGGCGATGGTCATCGAGCCGAAGGTGGCAGTTCCTTCGCTAATGGCTGGTGTGGCACTGGCGATCGCCGTGTCGAACGTCAGCACGATGGATTGCGTCGCACTGCTGCGCGGCTCGGTGGTGGGACTGAGCGGCGTCAACGCTAGCGCAAGGTCGAACGTGCCCGCCGTGCCGTGCGTTTTGCGCGAGCTGGCGCTGAGTAGCGCCGGCGTGGCCAGGATGTTGAACTGGCTCGAGGTGGCGGAAGCAAGTCCTGCACCGATAGCCGTCAATGTATAGGCAGCACCTCCCTTGTTTAGCGCCAGCGTGCCGAACGTCGCCACGCCGCCGACAGCATTCGTGGAAACCGTTCCACCCAGCGTTGCGCTGCCCGGGTTGTTGCCGATTGCGATCGTGACGAGCGCCGTGGAACTGGTGACGAAGAGGCCGGCGGCATCCTGCACCTGGACAGTCACGGGCGGAGCGATCGCCGCGCCAGCATTGGCATTCGAAGGCTGCGCCATGATGACGAGCCTGGACGCGGGGCCGGTGACTGTCGTCGGGTCCGATGCGGAATTGTTGTTCGGGTTGGCGTCGCCGCCGCCGGAGAGTGTGACGCCGTTGGAGACCGATGTCGGCGCATTGCCCGCGACGTCCACGGTGAATGTCAGCGGTGGATAGCTCGATCCCGGCGCCAGCGCGGCGTTGGCTCCGCTGCGATTGCACGGGCCGCCGGGTTGCGTGCAGACCCATCCGCCGCCACTCGAGTTGGTCGCGGCGAGGCCTATTGGGAGTGCGTCGGTCACGGTGACAGTGCTGCCAGGTTGCACGGCTCCGCTTCCAATATTGCCAACCGTGACCGTGTATGCCGCGCCGATCTGGCCCTGCGTGAAGTTGCCGGAATGCGCGCTGGCGATGATGAGGTCGGGGCCGGAATTGATTGTCGTCGGGTCCGACGCGGAATTGTTCGACGCGTCGATGTCGCTTCCACCGGAAACCGTGACGCCATTGGTCACGGAGGTTGGCGCGTTGGGCGCGACGTTCACGGTGAGCGTCAGCGGCGGATAGCTTGCGCCCGCGGCTAGCGGCGAACTGCCGCCCACACGGCTGCATGGACCTCCGGGCTGTATACAACTCCAGCCGAGACCAAAGATGGACGTAGCGGTGAGTCCGATCGGCAGTGTGTCGGTGACGGTAACGGTGTTGTTGGCGAGCACGTCACCGGGGCCGAGATTGGACACCGTGATGACGTACGTCGCACCTATCTGGCCCTGCGTGAAATTCCCGACGTGGGATTTGCCAATGGTGAGGTCTGGACCCGCATTGATGAGCGTCGGGTCGCTGGTCGAATCATTGGCGGTGTTGAGCTCGCCGCCGCCAGATACGGCGACGGTGTTGGTCACCGATGCCGGCGCGTTGGGCGCGACGTTCACGGTGAGCGTGATCGCCGGATAGCTTGCGCCCGCGGCCAGCGGCGAACTGCCGCCCACACGGCTGCATGGACCTCCGGGCTGTATACAACTCCAGCCGAGACCAAAGATGGACGTAGCGGTGAGTCCGATCGGCAGTGTGTCGGTGACGGTAACGGTGTTGTTGGCGAGCACGTCACCGGGGCCGAGATTGGACACCGTGATGACGTACGTCGCACCTATCTGGCCCTGCGTGAAATTCCCGACGTGGGATTTGCCAATGGTGAGGTCTGGACCCGCATTGATGAGCGTCGGGTCGCTGGTCGAATCATTGGCGGTGTTGAGCTCGCCGCCGCCAGATACGGCGACGGTGTTGGTCACCGATGCCGGCGCGTTGGGCGCGACGTTCACGGTGAGCGTGATCGCCGGATAGCTTGCGCCCGCGGCCAGCGGCGAACTGCCGCCCACACGGCTGCATGGACCTCCGGGCTGTATACAACTCCAGCCGAGACCAAAGATGGACGTAGCGGTGAGTCCGATCGGCAGTGTGTCGGTGACGGTAACGGTGTTGTTGGCGAGCACGTCACCGGGGCCGAGATTGGACACCGTGATGACGTACGTCGCACCTATCTGGCCCTGCGTGAAATTCCCGACGTGGGATTTGCCAATGGTGAGGTCGGGGACCTGCGCCACCGAGGGTACCGCGGCCATCAGCAGCACGAGCGACGCAGCGGCCACGACCCCGCGCGGAAGACCGGTCAATCGCGCGCAGAAGGCGAACGCGCGCCGCGGCGATCCTGGCGCAGCGACCTGCGAGTTGAACATGCCCCGACACAACATTGCGTCGCCCCCCGGCGGATGCACGGACTCGCGGCGACGCCGGTTGGCGCGCCCATGCAGTCACCCGGCACTCTACTGCCTCGCGACACTTCCGGAAAGTTGCACGAGCGGGGCCGTCTCGCCAAAAGCAACGGGGCCACCCGAAGGCGGCCCCGCTGGAGACTGTCAGGCCGGGGAGCGATCCCCGGCCGTGTCGCTATCAGCTACGCCGGCGCATTGCCAGGTAACCCATCGAGCCGAGCATCAGCGCGAGGAGGGCCAGCATCCATTCGGACAGCGTCGGGATCACCGTCGGCGTCAGGATGATGCCGGCGCCGGTCCACTGGTAGGACGGCGGATTCACCTCGACGTTGCCGGCCGTGTCCGTGGCACGGATGATCATCGTGTGGGGGCCGTTGCCGACGCTGATCGAGTAGGGCGAGCTGCAGGCCACGAACGCACCACCGTCAAGCGAGCAGCCAAACGTCGCGGCCTCATTGGCGCTGAACGTGAACGTCGAGATCGCGTTGCTCTGCGGGTTCGGTGGTCCGGTGAGGATCGTCGTCACCGGCGGTATCACGTCGCCGAATGTGGCCGTTACCGTTGTCGCCGCATTGAGCGTGACGACGCATGGGCTGGTCGTGCAGCCGCCACCGGAGAAGCCAGTGAACGTCATGCCCGCATCCGGCGTTGCGGTCAGCGTGACCAGCGTTCCTGCCGCGAACGACGCGTTTTGTGTCGCGCAGGCCGTCAAGCAGTTTATGCCGGCAGGCGCGCTCACCACCGAACCCGAACCAATGCCTGGGCCAGGTGCGGCCTTGTTCACCGTCAGCACGAAGCTCGTGTCGAAATTGGCCTGCACGTTTGCCGTCACGGCGCTGACGTTGAATACGCATGGGTTGGTTGCACCGGCACACGTTCCACCGCTCCAGCTGTTGAACGTCGATCCGGCTGCCGGCGTTGCCGTAACCGTCACAGGCGTACCGAAGGCTAGTGAAGCCGAAGTACACGTGCCAGGACAGCTGACGCCACCCGTACCGGTGACCGTGCCTGTACCGGGGCCGCCGATGATGGCGGTGTAGGTACCAGTCGGAACGCTGAACGTGGCGGTGACGTTCCTTGCCTGGTCAACTGTGACCACGCAGGCGCCTGCGCCAGCGCACGCGCCAGACCAGCCCTGGAAGATGGCGGGGGCGGTCGGAGTCGGTGTAAGCGTAACGGCGGTGCCCGGATAGATGTCGCTGCAAACGCCCGGGCAGTTGATAAGGCCCGAGCTTGCGGTCACATTGCCGGCGCCAACAACCGTAACGGTCAGTTGCTGGCCGATGAGCACGTCGAACGTCGCGCCGCTCATGTCGTAGTCGTTGAACGCAGCGTCCGTCATGAACGCATTGCCCACGGCTGGCCGCACCGTGTACACGCCGAGCGGCGAAGCCGGGTTCGATGAAAGAGTAATCGTGGATACCAGGATGTTGGCCGCGGCAGGAACGCCAGCAACCTTGGTGCTTCCCAGATTGTCCGGCGGGTTCGCGCCACCCTGGCCTTGAAGCGGATTGAGCAACGCGCTTGGCGTCAGCAAGATGACTGCATCGGGCAAGGCAGAACCGGGATCGTTGTACGGCACGCCGGTCAGATTGCGGGCCGTAAGCTGGAACGGGAAAAAGGCCCCCCCGCCCGACGGAGCCGACTGTTCGAGCAAATACGCGGGCCCAATCGTAGCGACGGTCGTATCGACCCGAATGTCGAACGAGACCGGATTTCCTGCAATGATTTTCGTCGATGTGGTGACGCCACCTGGAACCACCAATCGGGTCGTCACCTGCGCCGCGGCGGTGGCCGCGAAAACGGCGCTCGTCACGACAATGAACAACGATTGAATTGCGCGCTTGCTAAATGTCATTTGAGGCTCCCTGTCCGGACAATCTAGAGTCTACTGCAACTGATCCTGGAAATGCACCGCCGTGCTGTCGGGGTGCGCAGCGTTGTTGCTTCCGCACAACGCAGCGCACGTCCGAGGACAGGTGAGACCTGTCGTGAACCCGCACCACGGACGCGTTTTACCCAATTCTTGGGGGAAGTTACGCCTCCCGCGACGATATGGCAAGCGATTGGCCCATTCAGGAGATTCTTCGTTGGATTGTCACGTTATCCCGTCCTACAAGCCACCAAATCTGTCATATAAATGTGAGGCGTCGGGCTGTTGCGACGCACCATTCCATTGCTGCCAGCTGATGCAGTCCCGCGGCTGTACGCTGCAAAATCCATCCCCGAGCACGCCTTAAAAAGCGCGACACATCCCGCTTGACGCCCGGCGGGCATGAAAAGGGGCGGCCGCGGCCGCCCCAGACATGTAGTGACACAGGATGACACCGCGTGGCCCTCGAATGTTCTCGGGATGCCACGACGGAGCGCTAAGGTGCCGGCAACTTGTGCAACAACACCGAATTGGACAGTCCCTTGTCCGCAACGGTCAGCTTGCCGTCCACATTGATGTCGCGCAGGAAATTGGCGTTGCTCACTACCTGCAGGAGCACCGAGTTGATGATCCCGACGTCTGCCACCGTGACCTGCCGGCTTTGGTTCGTGTCACCGAACAGGAAGCCCACGCGCACGTCGTAGGGGCCGCCCGTCGCAGCGCCGGCGGAGGCCGTTGCGATCCTGAACGTCACGTACTGAATGTCGGTCACGCCGGTGTAGTCGACGACCAGCGTGCCGCCGACAACGGTCGGAGTGAAGCCCGAGATCGTGCCTTCGACGACACCTGTTCCAACGACGGTCGCGGCGGTAATCGGCTTGTCGAATGTGTAGACGATCCTGTGGTTCGGGCCCGCCCGAGGTTCGGTGGTCGGATTGATGTTTGTCGGCGGCGCAATGGAGAGCGGCAGGTCGAATGTTCCGGCCACGCCATGCACCTTGCTCAGCACCGCGCTTACCAGAACGGGCGGCGAAGATACGCCGACGGCGATCGGGCCGCTGGTGCCCGTGATCGCCGCGGTCACCGTGTCGGTCGCCGTAATCGTCTGGTTGCCGACCGTGTTGAGCGTAGCGGAGAACGTGCCTACGCCATTGGTCAACGTTGCGTTGGCCGGCAACACCGCCGCGCCGTCGCTGCTGGTGAAATGCACGGTTCCCGTGTAACCGGTCGCCGTCGCATTGCTCGCGTCGAGCGCGGTCACCGTGTAGTTGAAAGACGAACCCGGTGTGGCTCCCGCAGGCGCGCTGACGCTGAAGTGCGTCGCGGGCGGCGGGGCGGCCAGACCCATCACCAGGTTGTTGACCGTCGGCCACATGAAAACGGCCGGAGGCTGGACCGCCGTGACGGTCAACGATGTGAGCGGGCCGTTGGAGACAAAACCAATAAAATTGGCTGGCGGAGCGGCGAGAGTGGTTTGAGTCACCGTGCCGCTGGCGTCGGTGGCGGTGACGGTGATGTCACCGCTAAGGTAATTTCCGCTGATGTCGGACCCGAAGAACTGTCCGCCGATGCCGCGCACGTTGGCGGGAATGGCGTTGAGCGTGATGCTGTCGGTGGCGGTATTGGTGGACAGCCACACGTCCCCTACAGAACCTGCCATGAAGAACGACGTCGTGCTGACCGTGCCTGTATAGCTGTAGGGGCCGGCCGTACGCAAGAGCGGGCTGGCCACCGAGCTCAATGGCAGGTCATTGTAGGTGTCAGTGCCCGGCGCGCTTATCGCACCGAGAAACAGCGCCTGGTTGGTGTAGACGGTGATCGTCGCCTGCGCCATTCCCGTAATGCACAGGAACAGCGCGAGGACCATTGACTTCAGCGTGCGGACATACATACGTTCTCCCCTGGTTAATCTGTACTGCCAACGCCGGCGCCCGACGTCCCAGCCATCGGGCACTCGAAGACACTGGTCGTGCCATTCGACGTGGTCGCAAGGCGGAACAAACGATTCATAGTCATCTTGGGCCGCTAAACCGGAAGCGCGGCCTTCAGTCATGCAAGAATCGTACCCACCGGAAAACAGGTGATTTTACGGATAAGGCGACGTCATCTCAGGCACTTCCTGCCCGCGGACGTCAGCGCGAAGTCCATTTCACCCGGTCGCGCAGTGAATCTGCCTGGAGAAGATCCGCGGTGGTGAGGGCGGCTCGGCGTGGTCTGCCGTCATCCGCGAACGCGAGCGCGCGTCGCTATGGCGCTGGCAGCTTTTTGAGCAACTTGGAGTTGGTTATACCCTTGTCGGCGACCGTGTGCTTGCCGTCGGCGTTGGAATTGCGCGGCTCCAGATCCGGCAGCCTGTAATCGTGACAAAGTCGCTGTCATACTTTTGTCATGTCTCTTTTTTGTCACTGCGTTTCTCCCGCACATCCTGTGACCTACAGAAGCGATTCCCGCCCGAAGAAGCCACGATCTCCCGTAAGCGAGGCGCTCTCGCCGCGTGCGGCGTCAGCGTTGCGCGAGGCCATTGCGCTGACAGCGAGCGGCAACCTCAAGGCCGCGGAAAGCACACTGCTCGTCGCGCACTTTCACGCGCCGGAGCATCCGGACATCCTCCGTTGCGCGGGAACGGTGCAATACCGGCAGGGTCGCTTGCGCGACGCGGCGGACTCCTGGTCTCGCGCGCTCGCCGTTCGTCCGGAGGATGCGGACGTCTTCATTTTGCTCAGCGCTGTGCAGTGGGATTTGTTCGAATTTAATGCGGCAGACGACAGCCTGCGCCGTGCCGAATCCGTTGCCGCGAGTGCCGACACCTGGCTGAAACTCGGCATCGAGCAGGGGCGCCAGGGTGCGAGCGAAGATGCGCTGCGGTCCGCCGATCGCGTACTGGCATTGCGCCCGAAGGACGGCATCGCCCACCTGTTGCGGTCGCAATCGCGTCAGGCGTTGGGCGATGTGGACGGCGCGGCGGAAGACTATCGCGCGCTCATCGAAAGGAATGAGCACGTTGCGCGGGCGTGGTTCGGATTGCTTGACCTCAAGGTCGTTGCGATTGGTCCGGATGAATTGGCCGCGCTCGAGCGCGCGACGGCAAAGCCGGGGCACTCGACCGTCGACGGGTCGTTGCTCAAATTTGCGCTGGGCAGAGCATACGAGGCCGCCGGCCGCTTCGAGGACGCATTCGCGACGCTGGAGCGCGCCAATGCTGATGCGCGTCGGGACCGCTTCTGGGATGCCGCGGCGTTTACGCGCGAGGTCGCTGCGGTTCGCGCGGCCTTCGCCGGACCTGTGACGCGGGCACCCTCCGCGCAAGGCAGCGAGATCATCTTCCTTGTCGGACTGCCGCGCTCGGCGACAACGTTGTTCGAGCAGGTGCTGTCCGCGCACCCGCGCGTGGAAGGCGCCAGTGAATTGCCTTATCTCAACATGGTCGTGCAGGAGGAGTCGCAGCGGCGCGGAATGCGGTTTCCCGCGTGGGTAGTATCGGCGACGCCGGAGGATTGGGATCGGATGGGCAAGCGTTACCTGCAGATGAGCGCGCGCTGGCGCCAATCTCGCCCCAAGTCCACGGACAAGCTGCCCGAGAACTGGTTGCTGGCCGGCGCGGCGATGGCGATGCTTCCGAACGCCAAAGTGATCGACTGCCGCCGCGATCCCACGGAGACGTGCTGGTCCTGCTACAAGCAATTGTTCGCGCCGGGGCGCGCGGGATTCGCCTACGACTTCGCGACGCTGTCGTGTTACTGGCGCGAGTACGACGCCCTTTGCCGTTTCTGGGCGGAACGCCATCCGAACCACGTGCGGGTACAGGACTACGAGACATTTCTCGCGAGGCCCGAAGCCGAGATTCGCGCGCTGCTGGAATTTTGCGACCTGGAATTCGACCCGTCATGCCTTCGCTGGCACGAAGCTCAGCGAAGCGTTCGCACGGCGAGCGCCGCGCAGGTGCGCCAGCCGCTGCGCCACGACACGGCGCGCACTGGCGGCTACGGCAACCGGCTGGCGCCGTTGCGGGAGATGCTGGCCACCGCGGCGGAAACTAAGGGGCCGGCAGTTTCTTGAGCAGGTGGGCGTTTGTGATGCCCTTGTCCGCTACGGTGAGCCTGCCGTCGGCATTCACGTCGCGCAGATAGTTGGTGGTGTCGACAGTCTGCAGCAGCACGGAATTCACGATCCCGACGTCGGCCACTGTCACCTGCCGGGTCTGGTTCACGTCGCCTGCCAGGAAACCAACGCGTACAGAGCCCGCCAAGATGGTGTCGAAACCGGCTGCTTTGACGCCGGTGAACGCAAACGTCACGTACTGGGTGTCGTTGACCCCTCCGAAAGGTGCGATGAGCTCGTTGGCGGAGATACTGTTTCCGCCAAGGACACCCGTACCTTCCAACGTCGGACCGACGGTGCCGCTTGTGATCGGTTGATCGAACGAGAACACGATCTCATGATTCGGCCCGGCGCGAGACTCCGTGGTCGGGTTGTTGGGGTCGAGGGATAGCGGCAGGTCGAACGTTCCGGCTACGCCCTGGACTCTGCGCAACGAAGCGCTGACCAGTACAGGCGGTCCGTTTGGAATCCTAATGGGCGCCCCGGTATTTTCGTAGAGGTAGCGGGTGATCGTCGCCGGGAATCCAGTCGTCGCCGTCGTGGTCATCTGCACGTAGCCATAGTTGACCGCGCCCGTGCCTTCATTGGTGAATCGGATGCCAACATAGGACGTTCCGGTCGTCTGGAACGTGGTGCCGGTCGTGCTGACTTGGCCGAAGACGAAGCCGCTTGTCGGTCCAATAATCGCTCCCGGGCTCAGCGCAGTAGCGAAATTATCGGGAGGCACGACGGCGCCGACGATCGCCAGAAACGGGTCACCGATTACGTCAGCGTTGAATTGGAGCGAACCGCTGGTGAGGTAAGGGTTGAAATCCCATCCATCGCTAATCGGTGGCGAGGTTTGGGCCAAGCCTGTCACAAGGTTCAGGTAAAGGCCGTTCAAGCTGGCTGGCACGACGATGGAGACCGGTCCACTGTCGACTATCGCCGCCAAGGGCGCCGTCGCTGCAACACAAAGTACAGAAGCAAAGGCCAACTGTGCCAAATGAAAGCCGGGAACGGCCGTGGGACATGCCGTCTTGAGATACATTGCCTAACTCCAAACCTGAATCGACCCCCCCAAGCGTTTTGTACTTGATTTATGGGCCGCCGTCCAGTCAGCCCGGGCGCGACCCGGCGAGGGCCGCGGTCCCGGTTCCATCTCCACACAGCGTAGATGGAAAGGTCATCCCCGCGCACGCGGGGATCCAGAGTCGTTTGGTTTGCTAAGGCGCCGGCAACTTCTTCAAGAGGTTGGCGTTGACCAGTCCCTTGTCGGCAACGGTGAGCCTCCCATCCACGTTCACGTCGTAAAGGAAGTTGACGTTGTTCAGCACCTGCAGCAATGCGGCATTGACGATGCCCACGTCCGCGACGGTCACCTGCCGACTCTGATTCACATCGCCGAACAGGAAACCGATTCGTCCCGACCCCACGCCGGGTCCACCGCCGTCGCTGGCGGCCACGGCGCTCACGTTGACGGTAACGTATTGCGGGTTGACCACGCCCGTCAGCGGCACCGTCATCTCGACGCCATTGAATGTTGGCGCGCCCGCGATGGCCGCGCTTTCGGAAACCGCTGCATTTCCTGCCGTCACCGCCTTGTCGAACGTGAACACGATGGCGTACGCCGGTCCGTTGCGCGTTTCCGTGCTCGGGGTGAGCGGGTTGGAATTGAGCACAAGGTCAAACGTTCCCGCCGTGCCGTGCGTCTTGCGTGACTTGACACTGACGAGCACCGGCGGAGGCGGCGAAATGGAACCCTCGTAGGCGCCCATGTCCGTCAATCCGCCGACGACGCGCGGAAACCCGGTGCCGCGCTGATCGGTGGTGAGCGCCAGCGGGTTGCTACCCGCATTAATGGCCACGCTGCCGTTGATAAGCGCGTGCGTGCGCGTGGGTCCGCCGTTGAAGGCCAATGGCGCCAGCGCGGGGTCGACGCCTTCGAGGTTGCCGGTTCCTACGATGGTGAGATCGCATCCAGGCTGGGGACACTTCTTCTCGATCAGCGAGTTGTTGGCGTTGAAGGTAAACGTCGGGAGTCCGCCAGTAGCACTCGCCGCAATGTCGCCGCCGTCGCTGGAGTTGTTGGCCAGGATCGACGAGACGATGTTCAGCGTCGGCGCAAGTTGTCCCGCCCCGACGGACAACGCGACGCCGCCGGTGCGCGTCGGCGCCGCCACGTTGTTGCTGATCGTCGTGTTGTCGAATTCCATGGCGACATTGCCGCTGACCAGCATCGCGCCGCCGGTCGCTGGAGAGGAATTGCCCGAGATCGTGGAGTTGACGAACTTCGGCGTTCATCGTGTCCGCCGCCCCCTGCAGGTCGGCCGCCGTGTTGAAGACAACCGTGCCGCCGCCCCGCGTCAGGTCGGACGCCGTCGGATCGACGAGCGAGTTGTCGGAAATCTCCGAGCGCTCGATGAGCAGCGTCTTCATGTGCACGTGCAATGCCGCCGCTGCGATAGATCTGCGTGGCAACTGGCGGATTGGGCGTTACGACCTGGTTGTTGACGATTCGGGTGTCGGTGATCGTCATGCTGCCGATCGTATCCACGTGGATCGCGCCGCCGAACCCGTTGAGGGTCACCGGAATCGCCTGATTGCCGCTGAACAGGCTGGAGGCGATGCTCACCGTGGGTGCGACATGGACGCCGGCGCAGCGCTCGAAGACGACAATCGCGCCGCCCGAGACGCTGGCGGGCGTGGGCCCGATCGGTTGCGCCTTGTTGTTCAGGAACTGCGAGTTGGTGATCGTCAACGACTGTCCGGCGTATTGCGCCTGGAAGAAGATGCCGCCGCCCTGCGCGGCGACGTTGTTGTCGAAGATCATGCGAGTCGAGCGACGAGGCTGTGCTCGGTGAAGATGGCGCCGCCGCCGTTGCTCTGCGTGCGCCGCGCATTGGTGAGGTGCAGACCGGAGATCGACACCGAGGTAGTCCGGGCCGTCGATCGCCGGACACGCCGGATCGGTCGCGAAGATGGAGAAGTGCCGGCCGAGGGCGTTGCCGTCGATCGTGAGAGTGCCGGCACCGGGACCGATGATCGTCACGGGACCGGAGATCTGGATTTGCCCGAGTCAGCGTGATCGTCCCGGTCACTGCCGGATCGAACGTGATCGTGTTCGGACCCGGATCGTCGTTGGCGCGGTTGATCGCGTCGCGCAGGCTGCCCGATCCGGCAGCGCCGTTGTCGGTGTTGTTCGTGACGACGTAGTTGCTGGCAGGCATCAGGAAGCGGCCGATCCGGGCGCCCTGGAATTCGGTGAACCACATGTTGCCGTCAGGGCCGGCGGTGATTCCAAACGGCCCTGAACCCGTCGTAGGGGCTTGGGGGAAGATGGTCACGACGCCGGCCGGCGTGATCCGCCCGATGTGGTTTCCCCTGTCCGTGGTGAACCAGAGGTTGCCGTCGGGGCCGGCCGCAATGCCGTTCGGGTTCGGCGCCCGGACCAGTTGTTCGGTATTGAATTCGGTGACGGTGCCAACGGTTCCGTTGGCCGGCAGCGCGATGATCTTCCCGATCCGGTTGCCGTCGTATTCGGTGAACCACATGTTGCCGTCGGGCCCCGCGGTGATGTCGTTTGGCCCACTGAACGCGCTGATGCCGGCGCTGAATTCGGTGACGACGCCGGCCGTGGTGATGCGCCCGATCCGGTTGCCATCGTATTCGGTGAACCACAGGTTGCCGTCCGGCCCCGCGACAATGCCCGACGGGGCCGGAGCCGGGCGTAATGCCAGCGCTGAATTCGGTGAGTGCCGACGGTTCCGGCCGGATCGCGATGATCCGCCCGATGCGGTTGCCGGCGCACTCGGCGAACCACATGTTGCCGTCGGGCCCGGCGGTGATGCCTCGGAGGCGCCGCGGCCGGGGTGATCCCCGCACTGAATTCGGTGACCACCCCGGCCGGCGTGATCCGCCCGATCCGGTTGCCGCTGTATTCGGTGAACCACAGGTTGCCGTCCGGTCCGACGGCTATGAAGGCGGGCCGCGCACCTGGCGTGATGCCGGCGCTGAACTGGGTGACCACGCCCGCGGGGGTGATTTGCCCGATCGCGTCGACGCCGTCGGCAGATTCGGTGAACCAAAGGTTGCCATCCGGGCCTTTGACGATACCGACCGGTTGCGCGCCCTGGCGTAATGCCGGCATCGAATTCGTTGGTGACGACACCCGCCGTCGTGATCTGTCCGATCCGGCTTCCGGAAAGCTCGGTAAACCAGAGATTGCCGTCGGAACCGGCCGCGATGCTCCACGGCTGCGCGCCGGGAGAGATGCCGGCGCTGAATTCGGTGATCGTGCCGACCGTTCCGTGGCCGGTATCGTGACCATTCGCCCGATCCGGTTGCCGGTCGTTTCCGTGAACCACAGATTGTTGTCCGGACCGAGCGCAATGTTGCGCGGGCTCGGAACCCGGCGTGATGCCCGCGCTGAACTCGGTCACCACCCCGGCCGTCGTGATCCTGCCGATGCGGTTGCCGCTGATTTCGGTGAACCAGAGATTGCCGTCAGGACCGCGGCTTGATGTCATTCGGGTTGCCGCCCGCCGTGATGCCGGCGACTGAACTCGGTGACGACGCCCGCCGTCGTGATCTTCCCGATCTTGTTGGCGGTGCCCTCCGTGAACCACAGGTTGCCGTCGGGACCTGCGAAGATGCCGCTCAGGCCCGCGTTGGCCGAGATGCCGGCGCTGAACTCGGTGACGACGCCGGCCATCGTGATCCGCGCAATCTTGTTGGCGGTGCTTTCGATGAACCACAGGTTGCCGTCGGGACCGGCGGCGATGGAGACCGGCAATGCGCCTGGCGTTATGCCTGCGCTGAACTCGGTGATCGTGCCGACGGTTCCGTTGGCCGGAATCGCGACGATCCGCCCGATCCTGGTTGCCGGTTCGCTCCACGAACCAGATGTTGTTGTCGGGACCGAGCGCCATGCCGCCGGGATTGCGCACCCGGGCTCAAGCCCGCGCTGAATTCGGTGACGACGCCGGCCGGCGTGATCCGCCCGATGCGATCGCTCGTCTGTTCCGTGAACCAGATGTTGCCGTCTGGGCCAAGTACGGTTCCGCGAGGCGACGGCGCTGGAGGGATGCCCGCGCTGAATTCGGTAATGACCTGCGCATCGGCAACGCCAGGTAATAGTTGCGATGCGGCAAGCGCGACGCCAAGTAACGCTCCGGTCCAAGCCGAATGAATATGTCTGCGGGTGCGACCCGTCGCGGACGCTGCAACGGAAGGCGCAAGGACAGTGCGGACGCTCATGACGGCATTCCCCTATGTAGATGGCTCAACGCAAACGGCGCGCGCGACTGGGGAACCGCCAAAGCAGAAAGTGCCGCCGCCGGACCGTGCTCCCCTTTCCCGCCCCGACGCGGTTCGATCGCGATTCTTCGCCGCTTCCGACGCCGCGTCAAACCATTTCGATCTGGAATGCGCGACGTTCGCCTACACGATTGACCGACATTGCCGTCGCGCGAGTGCCAAGGCAGCCGAGCCGCCATGCGATGGGCCGGCGGATTCTTCTAAGGCTGGCGCTCGTGAGGTTTACGTCGGACACGCCTCTAGGTCAGGGGGTCGGCAGCTTCTGCAAAAGCACTGAATTTGCGAGCCCCTTGTCGGCCACGGTGAGCTTGCCGTCGACGTTCACGTCCTCAGGAAATTGGCGTTGATCACCGACTTGCAGCAGCACCGAATTGACGAGCCCCACATCGGCCACCGTCACCTGCCGGCTCTGAGTGACGTCGCCGAACAGGAACCCACGCGCACAGAGCCTGTGCCGCCGAGTGCCGCCGTCGGTCGATGCGACGTTGGTCAGGTTGAACGCTACATATTGCGGATTGGTCACGCCGGTGAAATTCATGATGATGCTATTGCCCGAAAAGCTCATCGAGCCGAACGTGGCAGTGCCCTCGGTGACGGTGGGCGGATCGGCACTGGCGATCGGCCTGTCAAAAGTAAACACGATCGTCTGCGCCGGCCCGACGCGCGATTCGGTCGTCGGATTGAGCGGCGTGGCGGCAAGTTGAAGGTCGAAGGTGCCCGCAGTACCGTGCGTCTTGCGTGACGCCGCGCTTACTAATGCAGGCGGGCCGAGCACGTTCACCGATGCTGACGCCGTGCCGCCGGCAGCCGCTCTGGGTGGACGATATGGCGCCGGTCATGTTGTCCTTGATGCCGGCGGAGGTCGCGACGACGTCGACCTTCCACGTGCACGACGCGCCCGGGGCGAGGCTCACGCTATCCATGGAGATGAAGGTCGACCCCGGAGCTGACGTTGCCGATGTTGCCGCCGCAGTTGTTGACGAGTCCGGTGGGTGACGCCACCACCAAGCCGCCAGGCAGGCTGTCGGCGAAGCCGACGTTGGTCAGCGTGGTGAACGTCGGGTTCGGGTTGCCGACGGTAAAGGTCAGCGACGTCGACTGGCCCGATCGCGATGCTCGCAGCACCGAACGCCTTGCTCAACGTTGGCGTCGAGGGCAGCGGCACGTTGACCGATGCCGATGCGGTGCCGCCGGCGCCGCTCTGGGTGGACGAAATGCTACCGGTCATGTTGTCTTGGCTACCGGCAGAGTGGCGACGACGTTGACCTTCCACGTGCACGAGGCGCCCGGCGCGAGGCTCACGCTGTCCATCGAGATGAAGGTGGATCCGGCGCTGACGTTGCCGATGCTGCCGCCGCAGTTGTTGACGAGTCCGGTCGGAGACGCCACCACCAAGCCGCCGGGCAGGCTGTCGGCGAAGTTCGATGTTCGTCAGCGTGGTGAACGTCGGGTTCGGGTTGCCGACCGTGAAGGTCAGCGAGGTCGACTGGCCGATCAGGATGCTCGCGGCACCGAACGCCTTGCTCAGCGTCGGCGGCGAGGGCAACGGCACGTTGAGCGATGCCGACGCGGTGCCGCCGGCGCCGCTCTGGGTGGACGTTATGTTGCCGGTCAGTGTTGTCCTTGGTGCCGCGCTGACGTCGCGACGACGTCGATCTTCCACGTGCACGATGCTCCCGGCGCGAGACTGACGCTGTCCATGGAGATGAAGGTCGATCCCGGCGCCAACGTTGCCGATGCTTGCCGCCGCAGTTGTTGACGAGTCCGGTGGGTGACGCCACCACCAAGCCGCTGGGCAGGACTGTCGGCGAAGCCGATGTTGGTCAGCGTGGTGAACGTCGGGTTCGGGTTGCCGACCGTGAAGGTCAGCGAGGTCGACTGGCCGATCAGGATGCTCGCGGCACCGAACGCCTTGCTCAACGTCGGCGTCGAGGGCAGCGGCACGTTCACCGATGCCGACGCGGTGCCGCCGGCACCGCTCTGGGTGGACGTTATGGCGCCGGTCAGGTTGCTCTTGGTTCCGGCGGACGTCGCGATGACGTTGACCTTCCACGTGCACGATGCGCCGGGTGCGAGGCTCACGGTGTCCATCGAGATGAAGGTCGATCCGGCGCTGACGTTGCCGATGTTGCCGCCGCAGTTGTTGACGAGTCCGTTCGGCGACGCCACCATCAAGCCACCAGGCAGGACGTCGGCGAAGCCGACGTTGGTCAGCGTCGTTCCGGCGTTCGGGTTGCCGACTGTGAAGGTCAGCGAAGTCACCTCGCCGATCAGGATGCTCGCAGCCCCGAACGCCTTGCTCAGCGTCGGTGGGGACTGGGCGAGGGCCGGATGAATTGCGAGCAGTCCGAGGATCAGGACAAAGGCACGGCCGAGGCGTTTGCACAACCGCAGGATTCCTGGATGCACAGCCGAAGCCGGCGCGCGCGCGATCCGCTGCTTCCGCACGATCCCATTCGACATGACCGTCTCCCTGACGGGTCCGCTATGCCGATGGCATGGCGGTTGACGCGATGACGGTTGTTCCCATCATGCGCCACGCGCGAATGTGCGCCAAGTCGCATGGCCGCGCAAGTGGGAAAAATCACGCTTGGCGCAATCGCACGTCATGAAGAATCGTTTGAACGGATCGAAGATTGGAGCGTCGCGGCGCGTTGAACGTGTAACCCGTCAATCATCCATACGGATGAGTGCTGCCAGCCGGCGCATCCCCCATGCTGGCTGCTTCCCGGACATCGACGCATGTTTGGTTTCATCCGCGACGCGCGCAGCCTCCCTTCGGAAGGTCGACCTTCGGGCGATTTCCTGCCGGGGCCTCTACGCCTTCTCGATCAGCCACCTTCGCCGCTTCCGCGACGCCTGCTGTATTGCCTGCTTGCGTTGCTCGCGCTTGCATCGTTGTGGCTGGTGTTCGGGCGCCTGGACATAGTAGCCATTGCGGACGGCAAGCTCGCTCCGCGCACCAGTCTCAAGATCGTCCAGCCCACCGATCCTGGAACGGTCGTCGAAATTCTCGTCACCGAAGGTGAAACCGTGCTGCCCGGGCAACCTCTGCTGCGGCTCGATTCCGAGGTGCATGACGCCGAGATACGGGCCTTGCAGGGCGAACTGGCACAGCGCGCGCTCCAGTTGCGGCGAATCGACGCGGAGCTTGGCAATCGGCCGCTTCAACTATTGGCCGGAGACTCGGCCGATGCCTTTGCACGTGTCGACGCGCAGTTTCGCGCCAACCATGCAACCTACCAGGACGCGTTGGCGCAGGAAGGCGCTGCCGTCGCGCGAACGTCTGGCGAACTGCATGCCGCGTTGGCGGTGCAGAACAAGCTGCAGCGAACGGTGCCCATCTACCAGACGATGGCGGAACGCTACGCCACGCTGCGGACGGAAGGTTACGTCAGCGAATTGTTTGCGCTTGAACGACAGCGCGACCGCATCGAAAAGGAACAGGACCTGGCCGCGCAGAACCACACGGTTGAAAGCCTTCGCGCCAGTCTCGCACAGGCGCAGCGAAGGCTGGCCCAGGTGGACTCCTCGTATCGCCAGCAATTGCATGCCGAGCGCGCGCAGGCAAACGGCCTGCGCAGTCGCGCCGAGGAAGAACTCGCGAAGGAGTTGCATCGGGCGGGGGGCGTGGACCTCCGTGCGCCCCAGGCGGGAGTGGTCAAGGACCTCGCCACGCACACCATTGGTACCGTGGTGGCGCCTGGAACCGTGCTGCTCACGCTTGTGCCGATCGGCGAGGAGCTCCAGGCAGACGTGGTTGTGCGGCATGTCGACGCCGGATTCGTCCACATCGGCCAGCGTGCACGGATCAAGCTTGTCGCCTATCCCTTCCAGAAATACGGCTTGATTGATGGCACCGTGGTCCATGTCAGTCCGGACGCCAGCGAAAATGCGTCGCCGCGACGGGACAGCGCAGATGACGATGTCGCGCCGCCGCCAGCTAACGGCTACCGCGTGCGCATCGACCTCGCTGCGCAACGCATTGCATTCGGTGACAGCACACTGGCGCTCTCGTCCGGAATGCAGGCGGTCGCCGAAATCCGGCTGGGGGATCGCACGTTGCTCGACTATCTGCTGGCCCCAGTGCAGAAAGCCTGGCACGAGGCGGCGCGCGAGCGCTGACGCATTCATCATGCGCGACGATCCTTCGACAGCGCCGCACCTGCCCGTTTCATCGGCCGATTTCCTGTGGGCGGTGGGAAGTCTATGCAACATGCAGCGTCGCACATTCGATCCCACACTGGTGCAACGAGCCTTCCCTCCGCCGTGTTCGGCGGTATCCCTGGTGGACGCGTTGCGTTCGCTAGGTCTCTCGGTGCGCATCATGCAGATCGGCGGGCGCCGCGTGGCGCAGCGGCGTTTGCCTTGTCTCATTTTCCTTCGGCGACCGGAAACCGAATCCCGGCCTGGTGACAGCTCGGGGGAAGGGCAGAACGCAGACGCATCGCACGTCCCGACTTTCGGTATCGCATTGCTGGTCAAATCGGAAGGCGAACGTCTTCTCATGTTTCCGGCGGGGACCAACGAGCCCAAGGTCGTCCTGGCGAAAGAATTCGAGGCGCTCTATGCCGGTTTCGCACTGGACGTCGCCGCGACGCCGGAAATCTCTGGCGGCGACGATGGCGCCGCCACGGGACATCCTTTTGGCTTTCGCTGGTTCGTCGCGGAACTGACGAGGCATCGACGCGTGTGGCGCGATGTGCTGCTCGCGTCGCTGTTCATCCAGCTCATCGCGCTCGTCACGCCGTTATGCAGCCAGGTGATCATCGACAAGGTCATCGTCCACCAGACGACGAGCACGCTGATGGTCATTGCGTCGGCGCTGGCCATCTTCGTGTTGTTTGGCGGCGCGTTGAGCTGGATTCGCCAATACTTGGTTACCTACACCGGCAACCGTGTCGACGCCGTTCTTGGGGCGGCGGTATTCCGGCACTTGATGCGCCTGCCGCTGCGCTACTTCGAACATCGCCCCACGGGCGTGCTGGCCGCGCGGCTGAACGGCGTGGAGACCATCCGCGAATTCCTGTCCGGCGCAGCGATCACGCTGCTGCTCGACCTGCCGTTCCTGCTGTTGTTTCTCGCGCTGATGTTCTTCTACAGTGCATGGCTGTCGCTGATCACGCTGGGGATTCTGCTACTCGTCGTCGGTTTGAGCGCGGCCGTAGCGCCGCGTTTTCGCGCGCGACTCAACGAGCAGTTCATGCTCGGCGCGCGCAACCAGGCGTTCGTCACCGAGTACGTGGCCGGCTTGGAAACGGTCAAGTCGCTGCAGATGGAGCCGCAACTCGAGCGCCGCTACGAATCATTTCTCGGTTCCTATCTCGAAGCCAACTTCGCGACGCGCCAGCTGGGCAATTCGTACAGCACGCTGGCGTCGGGGCTGGAGCAGCTTCTCAGCATGACGATCCTCTGCCTCGGCGCATGGCTTGTAATGCGCGGGCCCGACTTCACCGTTGGCATGCTCGTCGCTTATCAGATGTTCGCGTCGCGCGTGTCGCAGCCGATGCTCAAACTGGTCGGCCTGTGGCAGCAATTTCAGCAGGCGACCATTGCGGTCCGGCGCCTGGGCGACATCATGGACGTCCCACCGGAGCCGTGGACGGTGGCGCCGGTGCGTTCGGCGGCGGGGTCGGGCGTCATCGAGTTTCGCGACATAGGCTTTCGCTACGCGCAGGACCGGCCGTTCGTGCTTCGTCATTTCAATCTCGTGCTCGCTCCCGGTGAATGCGTGGTGGTCATGGGTCCGTCCGGCGTTGGGAAGAGCACGCTCACCAAGCTGCTGCAGGGCTTCCTGTGGCCGGGAGAAGGCCAGGTGCTGCTGGACGGGCACGACACGCGGCATCTTGCCGCCAATGAGTTGCGTGCGCACTTTGGGGTGGTCCCGCAGGAAACGATCCTGTTCTCCGGCAGCATTCTCGAAAACCTGCTGCTCGCCAATCCGCTGGCCACATTCGACATGGCAGTGCGGGCGGCAAAGCTTGCGGAAGTCCACCAGACCATCGAGGCGCTTCCCGCCGGTTACAAGACCGACGTCGGCGAACGCGGTGTCGGCCTTTCGGGCGGCCAGAAGCAGCGGATCGCCATTGCGCGTGCGCTGCTCAAACGCCCCAAGGTTCTCATCTTCGACGAGTCCACGAGTGGACTGGATGTCGAGGCCGCCGAAAAATTTGCCGCGACCATCTCACGCTTCAAGGGACAGGTGACCATCCTCTTTGTCACCCATCGCGCACCGGAGCGCCTCGCGCCGGATCGCGTCATCAGGTTGGAGCGCGCAGAGGTTAGCGCGACGGGCTAGCGACCCTCTGCCTTGCAGCATCGCGCATGGGAATTCGTGCCAGAATGCCGCATGAAGATCGGGGCGAGACATTCGCGATGAACGCGTTTCCGCGGCGTGCCGCCATCATCGCAGCTGCGTTGTTCGCGGCCTGCGCGCATGCCACGGACGTCACCGTTTCCGGATTGTTCCCCAACAAAGCGGTGGTCCAGATCAACGGCGGCCCGCTGCAGACGCTGTCGGTGGGCCAGAAGTCGCGCGAAGGCGTGACTTTGCTCGCCGTCGATCGTGATTCCGCCACGTTCGACGTGGAGGGCCAGCGGCAGACGCTGGGATTGGGGCGCGCGCGGATGGCGGCGTCGGCGCCCGCCGCCGAGTCGGCCGTGCTCACCGCCGATATCGCTGGACACTTCGCCGCCAACGGGCAAGTGAATGGTTCGCCGGTCCGATTTGTCGTGGATACGGGCGCCACGCTGATCTCCCTTCCGGAATCCGAGGCATTGCGTCTTGGTGTCGACTACAAGAAGGGTCAGAAGGCGACGATGAGCACCGCCAATGGCAATGTGCCCGGCTACGTGGTCAAGCTCGACACGGTGAGTGTCGGCGGCGTGACATTGCATGGCGTCGACGCCGTGGTCATCGAAGGCAAAGGCCTGGGTGCGCCCCTTCTCGGCATGAGTTTCCTCAATCGCATGAACATGACGCGCGAAGGAGACGTGATGACGCTGACCAAACGCTACTGATGGATGGGTGGAAGGTTTCGAAGACGCTGGGATCCCGCTTGTGCGGGAACGACGAGATACAGATGTCGCGTTTTCGGACTCAGCACACTAGTTCGTGACGTAGATGACCCGGGGCGCGTTCTCGTCCCCAGCGCCCGCACCGAACGGCTTGGGCACGGAAATGCCGAAACCCTGCGCGTAGTCCACGCCAATCTCGCGCAGGCGCTCGAGGATGCCTTCGTGCTCGACGTATTCGGCGATCGTGCGCTTGCCCATCACATGACCGATCTGGTTGATGGCCTCGACCATCGCATTGTCGATGGGGTCGGACAGCATGTCTCGAACGAAGCTGCCGTCGATTTTCAGGAAGTCGACCGGAAGGTGCTTGAGGTAGCCGAACGACGACATCCCGGACCCGAAGTCGTCCAGCGAGAAAAGGCAACCCAGTGCCTTCAGTTCGCTGATGAAACGCGTGGCCTTGGCAAGATTGGCAATGGCCGCGGTCTCGGTCACTTCGAAGCACACGCTGCCTTTGGGCGCTCCCGACTTGTTCAGTTCGGTGCGGATGAAATCCAGGAATCGCTCGTCGCCGATGGACGCACCGGAAAGATTGATGATGCAGGTCTCGGACTCGCGCAACTTGATGCGTCGCGCGGCCATCGTGGCCAGCGCCTTTTGCGTGACCCAGCGATCGATCTGCGGCATCAGGTTGTAGCGCTCCGCGGCCGGGATGAATGCCATGGGCGGCACCAGCTCTCCGCGTTCGTCGATCATGCGCACGAGCAGTTCGAACATCCGCGTCGACCTCTGGCCGACGTCCACCGGAACGATGCGCTGGGTGTAAAGACAAAACCGGCCCGTCGACAACGCGTCCTGGATGCGGCCAACCCATTCCATTTCGCCATGGCGCATCGCCAACTCGGTATCCTTGGGATGATAGAGCTGCACCCGGTTGCGGCCTTTCTCCTTGGCCATGTAGCACGCAGCATCGCCGGCGGAGAGCACCTCGGTGAGCGTCAGCGAACCGTCGGCCATGTTGACGAGTCCCACCGACACGCCCACGGCAAAGGTGCGCTGGTTCACGACAAAGTGGAAGTCGGCAATCGATTGGCGCAGCGTGTCCGCAATGCGCATGGCGTTCTCGATCTGACAATTCTCCAGCAGCACGCCGAATTCGTCGCCGCCAAGCCGCGCGAGCGTGTCACCTTCGCGCAACCGCTCCTGCAGCACCACGCTGATCTGGCGCATGAACTCGTCCCCCGCGGCGTGGCCGCAGGTGTCGTTCACCACCTTGAACTGGTCGAGGTCGAGATACATCATTGCGTGATGCCGCCCCTGCTCGCGCGCGCTGACGAGTGCGTGATCGAGGCGGCGCTCGAATTCGCGACGGTTGATGAGCCCGGTCAACGTATCGTGGCTCGCCTGGAAGGAAAGCTGGGTGGCGAATTCGCGCTCGCGCCGCACGTCGTGCAGCACCAGCGCGACGCCGGTGATCGTTCCGACACGGTCGCGAATCGGCGCCGCCGACTGGTCGATGGCGATCTCGACGCCGTCGCGTCGCAGGAGCACGGCGTTGGCGGTCACACGCACCGTGGCATCGTCGTGCAGCACGCGCGCGACAGGATCGGGGACGGGCTGACGCGTGGACTCGTCCAGCATCGAGCACACGGTAGACAACGGCAGCCCGCGGGCTTCGAGCATCTTCCAGCCGGTCAACGTTTCCGCGACCGGGTTCAGGTACTCGACGCGTCCCTCGACATTGGTCGTGATGACCGAGTCGGCAATGGAAGCAAGCGTGACCTGCGCCCGCTCCTTTTCCGCGTAGACCTGCGCTTCCACCTGCTTGCGGTCGGTGATATCGGTAACGGATCCGGCCATGCGCACCGCCCAGCCCGACGCGTTGCGCACGGAGCGGCCGCGGGCTCGGAACCAGCGATAGTCACCGGACTTGCACCGGCAGCGGAACTCGACATCGAACGGCGCGTTGTAGCGCAGGTGCGCCGACGTCGCGGCGCGCGTGGGCTCGCGGTCGTCCGGATGGAGCAGCGTAACGAACCCCATCGCCGTGACGCCCAGTTCCTTTTCCGAAAAGCCCACCAGCTCGCTGCAGCGCGGTGAAAAATAGAATTGTCCGGTGAGAATGTTCCAATCCCACAAGCCATCGTTGCTTCCGGAGACGGCCAGGTTGAATCGCTCGTCGCTCGTGCGCAACGCCGTTTCCAGTGCGATGCTCCGTTGCAGCATCCGTCGCGAAAGCAGTATTCCGAGCAGGCCCAGCAACAACGCGGACGCGAGCGTTGCCAACTGCAATAACATGCGTGAGCGGCGTGACGCTTCGCCCAGCGTGCTGGAAAAGGCCTCCTCCAGCGGTGTGAGGCGCGCGTTGATCGCGTTGATCTCGTCCAGCGTCGGCCGCAACGCCGCCATGTCCCGAGTCCCTCCCTGGACCTGTGCGTGCAATCGTTCTGCCGCGTCCTGCAGCTTCTCGATCTCGCGGTCTGCCTTGGCCCATATGCCGATCGCGCGTTCCATGAAGTTCATGTGGCGGAAGCGCCGGAACAGCGTGATCATCCCGTCGATGTCGTCCGCGTCATTGCGGCCTTCGAGGAAGCCTTGGCGCGCGATGAGAAGATTGGGTTCGGCCCGCTCGAGTTCTTCGCGCGCGCGACGATCTCCCAGTGTCACCGCAATGGCGGTCTGGTATTGCTCGAAGTCGGCGCTGTCCTGTGTCCGTGCGTATCGGTTCAGCGCAAAGACCGATTCCTTTTCCGCCTTTGACCATAGACTCTCGGCGCCAATGTAGGCGCGCACTGACGAAAGGATGTCTGTGCTGAAGTCGCTCAGCGCCACCATCAGCACGATGACGGCAATGAAAGGCCAGACGATCTGCAGCAGTCGCCGGCTGATGGGAACGAACTTGAAGATCTGGCGCACGGGTAGGGGAGGATCAGTCCGTGGCCACAGGGCCGGGTCCGGAAACTGGGGTCAGTCTCCGAACTCCTGGATGATCGCTTCGATCTTGCCGCGGTCGGCAAGGAACGCGTCGATGCAGGTGGGATCGAAGTGCTTGCCGCGCTGACCCTTGACGAAGTCGATGCTCTCGTCGATCGGCCACGCATGCTTATAAGGCCGCGCGCTGACCAGCGCATCGAAGACGTCGGCGACTGCCACGACGCGCGCAACCAGCGGAATGTCTTCGCCATGCAATCCGTTGGGGTAGCCACAGCCGTCGTATTTCTCGTGGTGGCCCAGCGCGATGATCGCGCCCATCGACAGGTACTTGGAAGGGCTGCCCTTGAGGATGTCGTAGCCGATGCGCGGATGTGTCTTCATGACTTCGATCTCGGCGGCCGTCAGCGGCCCTTCCTTCAGCAGCACGGAGTCCGGAATGCCGATCTTGCCGATGTCGTGCATGGGAGCCGCCACTTCGAGCACGTGCACCGTCTCGTGGCCAAGACCCAGGTGCATGCCGATCAGTGCCGAGTACTTGGCCATCCGCATCAGGTGATTGCCGGTGGTCTTGTCGCGGAACTCGCCGGCCTTGGCGAGCTTGGACAGCGTCTCGAGTTCGCGTTCGTGAATCTCGGCGACCGACTTGTCGACCTGATATTGCAGCACGCGCGCCTGGTCCGACAGCACGATCTTGTGCCGCCGCAGTTCGAGCAGGTTGGCGCAGCGGGCGCGGGTCTCGTGCTCGTCCAGGGGCTTGATGAGGAAATCGGTGGCGCCGGCCTCCAGCGCGTCATAGCGAATCTTGCGGTCGTCCACGACGGTGATGACGACGATGGGGACGTCGACGCAATGCGGCAGCGCGCGCAGCTGTTTGACCAGTTCGATGCCGTCGAATTCGGGCAGCTTGTAGTCGGTCAGGACGATGTCGACGCGATTGTTCCGCGCAAACTCCAGCGCGCGGGAAGGCGTGTCGAAAAGTTCGAGGTTCAGCTTGCCATCGATCTGGCGCACGATTTCCGCCAGCAGCAGGCGGCTGGAAAACAGGTCGTCGACGATCAGGACGGTGTTGCGCTGGGCTCGCGCAAACGCGAGCTCAGACACGACGCCCGAACCGGGCATGGCAGTTCTTGGTTGGGCGCTCATCGGCTCCCCCTTCCGCGGTTTTTATACGCTGTGGATACGTCGGCAAGCAAAAACAATGCCGAACGAGGCATGTGCGCAATGAAAAAGCCGTTCCGAGTACTCCGGAGCGGCTCTTTTTCAGCTGCCACCACCTTGGTTGCTAATTCGTAGATTTGGTCGGGGCGAGAAGATTCGAACTTCCGACCCCCTGCACCCCATGCAGGTGCGCTACCAGGCTGCGCTACGCCCCGACCGAACCCGGGATTATACGCGAGCAATAGGCATCCTTCGCGCTCCGCGCTCGTGCATTCGCCCTTGGGACGGCCCAGCGGGCTCATGGCGGGTCAGGACGAGCCCAGTAGGTGCCGGATTTCCGCGAGCTCTTGCCGCAGGTCGGCAGGGTGGAGGTGCGTTTCGAGCGGGGCGGCCACTACGGTCGCCGAACTGGTCAACGCCCGCGCCGCAGCTCTCGGTTCGTTGGCCTCGGATTCGAGGCGGTGGCGGGCGCCGTTGATCGTAAAACCCTGTTCGTACAGGAGATCGCGTATGCGCCGGATGAGGAGCACTTCGTGGTGCTGGTAATAGCGCCGGTTGCCGCGCCGCTTGACCGGTTTCAGCTGCGTGAATTCCTGTTCCCAATACCGCAGCACGTGCGGCTTGACCGCACACAGATCGCTCACCTCGCCAATGGTGAAGTAGCGCTTGGCGGGGATGGGCGGAAGATCGGCGTTAACTCGGCTGGGATCCGGCATGGTTCGCAGCTTCGACCATTGCCTTCAATTTCTGGCTTGCATGGAATGTCACCACGCGACGCGCGGTGATGGGAATTTCTTCTCCGGTCTTCGGATTGCGGCCCGGACGCTGCGGCTTCTCGCGTAACTGGAAATTGCCGAAACCTGAAAGCTTGACCGATTCGCCCGCCTCCAGCGCGATGCGCACTTCTTCGAAAAAGCGCTCGACCATGTCCTTTGCTTCACGCTTGTTGAGGCCCAGTTGCTCGAAGAGCAGGTCGGCGAGTTCAGCTTTGGTGAGCGTCATTGTCAACTCGGTTGCGTAAACAGTTGCGTACTCGGTTGCGCTTTGTAAATACCTGAGTGTCGATTTCTTCACTCAGTGGCGTAACTCTGCGTCGTTATTCAGTTTCTTGACTCAGTTTCGTGACTCAGTTGCGTGCTCGATCAAGTGCTCAGTTGCATGCTCAATTTCGCAGAACTGCGCCGAATTTTTCGTGCGCAACGGACAGCAAATGAGCCTCCGTCGCCGCGATATCGGCGTCCGTCAAAGTGCGGTAAGTATCCTGCATAAGCACAAGAATCGCAAGGCTTTTTTTACCTTCCGTCAGCCCGGCGCCGCGGTAAACGTCGAACAATCGGACGGAATCGACATGGGGCAGGTTTGTGGCGCACAACGCATCGATTAGTGCCTGTACCGGCACCTGGTCATCGACCACGAGCGCCAAGTCCCGGCGTACGATCGGTAGTCGGGACACCGTCCTTCCTGCCGGCATGTGCACGACAGCCAAGGCGTCCACGCCAAGCTCGAACACGACCGGCGCTTTGGGTAAACCCAGGTGCCGGACGAGGCGGGGATGCAATTCGCCCAGCCAGCCGGCGGCGACGCCGTCGATGGCGACGGACGCGGAGCGTCCCGGATGCAGGGCTGGGTGAACGACAGCCGTTGTCGTCAGGCGGCAGGGCGCTGCCAGCGCCTCGAGATCGCCCTTGACGTCATAAAAGTCCACATCGCGGCCGGCCTGCCCCCATTGTTCGGGCACCGCGCCGCCATAGGCCAATCCGCCAACGCGCATCGGCTGGGAAAACCCGGCGGCTGCGTGCTGAAACGTTCGACCCAGTTCAAAGATTCGGATCCGTGTTTCCTTGCGATTAAGGTTGGACTGGAGCGTCTCCAGCAGCCCCGGCAGCAGCGTTGTGCGCATCACATCGCGCTGGCTGGCGATCGGATTCAGGACGCGCACCGCCTTGCCGTCCTCGGAAATCGCTGCTTCGACACTGGAATCGACAAAGCTGAAGGTGACGATCTCCTGCCAGTCGAGGCCGGCCAGCGCGTGCTTCAGCGCGCTGGGTGACCGCTCGGTCTCGGGGGCGGGGAGCATGTGCTGCACGTGCGCCGCGGGGCGGGCGGGAATGGCATCGTAGCCGTGGATGCGCGCAACTTCCTCGATGAAGTCTTCCTCGATCGCGAGATCGAAGCGGAAGGAGGGTGGCGTGATCACAAAATCATCGCCGTCACGGATGAACGAGAATTTGAGCCGCGAGAAGGCGGCGGCGATGGCGTCGGCGGGTAATGCCACGCCCAGGATCCGGGCGATGCGCGCGGGACGCACGCGCACGGCCTTACGCGCAGGCAGGTCGGCGGCAGTCACGATATCGGTCAGGGGCCCCGCGCGGCCGCCGCAAACTTCAAGTATCAACTGGGTTGCACGTTCTACCGCGCGCGCGCAACCGCCGAAGTCCACGCCGCGTTCGAAGCGATAGCCGGCGTCGCTCGCAAAGCCCAGGCGCCGCATCTTTCCCTGGACCACGGCCGGATTCCAGAAGGCGCCCTCGAGATAGACCCGGGATGTGTCGTTGGCGATGCCGGAATGTTCCCCGCCCATGATGCCGGCCAGGCCCAGCGGCTTTTTGACGTCCGCCACGAGCAGCAGCCCGGGCTCGAGTTCGAGCACCTGGCCGTTGAGCAGCGTCAGCGTCTCGCCGTCGCGCGCAAAACGCACGACGATGTCACCGTCGAGTTGCCGGTCGTCGTAGGCATGAAGCGGCTGGCCCAGTTCCAGCATGACGTAGTTCGTGATGTCGACCACCGCCGAGATCGACCGGATTCCGCTGCGCTCGATGCGCTGCTTCATCCACGCGGGCGTCGGCGCCGTGGCGTCGATACCATCGATGAGGCGTCCCACGAAACGCGGACAGGCCTGCGAATCCATCACGCGCACCGGACGCGCGGTGTCGAATGAAACGGGTGTCGTCGGGACTTCGGGCAGTTGCAGCGGTGCGCCGGTGATGGCCGCGACTTCGCGCGCGATGCCGGCCAGGGACAGGCAGTCGGCGCGATTGGGCGTCAACTTGAGCGTGATCAGGTTGTCGTCCAACGCCAGCGCGTCCCGCAGCGGCGTCCCGGGAATCGCGGAGAAATCAGGGGATGCATCGAGCTCGAGCAGCCCACTGGCGTCGTCGTCGATTCCCAGTTCCTTCGCCGAGCACAGCATCCCGCGCGACTCCACGCCGCGCACCGTTGCGCGTTTGATGACGAGCCCGCCGGGCAGGGTGGCGCCTTCCAGTGCGCAAGGGGCCATCATGCCGGCTGCGGCGTTGGGCGCTCCGCACACGATCTGCAGCGGATCGCGACCGCCGACGTCGACCGTGCAGATGCGCAGCTTTTCGGCATCCGGGTGCGGCGCGACGGCGATAATTCTCGCGACGACAACGTCGGTGAAAGGCGGCGCCGCGAGCGACGTCTCCTCCACTTCCAGACCCGCCATGGTCAGCTGGTCGCATAGCGCTTCGCTCGACATTGCCGGATCGCAGAGGGTGCGCAGCCAGAGTTCGGAAAATTTCATGATGGCCGCTCGTCAGGCAAACTGGCGCAGGAAGCGCAGGTCGTTTTCATAGAACAGGCGCAAGTCGTTCACGCCGTAACGCAACATGGCCAGGCGATCCGGCCCCATGCCGAACGCGAAGCCCTGGAATTCCTCCGGATCGATGCCGACTGCGCGCAGCACGTTGGGATGAACCTGTCCCGCGCCGGCGATTTCCAGCCAGCTGTCATTGCCGAACGCCATGTCGATCTCCGCCGATGGCTCGGTGAACGGAAAGAACGACGGCCGGAAGCGCAGGCGCATGTCGTCGCGCTCGAAGAAATTGCGCAGGAACTCGGTGAGCGTGCCTTTCAGGTCGGCGAACGTCACGTCGCGATCGATCCACAGTCCTTCGACCTGGTGGAACATCGGCGAATGCGTGGCATCGCTATCCACGCGGTACACGCGTCCTGGCGCGATGATCTTGATTGGCGGCTGGTGCGTTTCCATGTAGCGCACCTGGATCGGCGATGTGTGCGTGCGCAATACCATGCCGCCTTCGACATAGAACGTGTCCTGCATCGACCGCGCAGGGTGATTCTCGGGCGTATTGAGCGCGGTGAAATTGTGGAAGTCGTCCTCGATCTCCGGGCCGTCGGCAACGGCAAAGCCCAGCGAACGGAAAAGTCGCTCGACGCGTTCCTGCGCGCGCGTGAGCGGATGCAGTCCGCCGCGGCCATGACCCCGGCCGGGGAGGGACACGTCGAGCGCGTCGGCGGCAAGCTGTAATGCGAGCTTGGCTTCGGCCAACGACGTCCGCCGACTTTCCAGTGCAGCTTCGAGCGCCTGCTTGGCGGCGTTGATCGCGGCCCCGGCCGCAGGACGTTCGGCGGCGCTCAGCTTGCCCAGCCCTTTCAGCATTTCCGTCAGCGCACCGGCCTTGCCGAGGTATTTCGCCTTGGCATTTTCCAGCGCGGCGGGATCGGCGCAGGCTGCGAATTCCGCAGTGGCCCGGGCAACGATGCTTTCGAGGTCGTTCATTGGATCGGTTTCGTCGTCACAGTCACGCGTTCAAAAAAAAAGGGAGGCGGGTTGCGCCTCCCTCTGTTTTCGGCGGAGTAGGTCAGGCCAGAGAGGCTTTGGCCTGCTCCGCGATTTTCGTAAACGCCGCCTTGTCGTAGACGGCGAGATCGGCCAGCACCTTGCGGTCGATCTCGATCGACGCCTTCTTGAGGCCGTTCATGAACACACTGTAGGTCATGCCCACTTCACGCGCGGCGGCGTTGATGCGGGCGATCCACAGCGCGCGGAAGTCGCGCTTCTTTTGCCGGCGGTCCCGATACTGGTACTGGCCGGCCTTCATCACCGCTTCCTTGGCGATGCGGAACACGCTGTTCCGGCGACCGCGGAAACCCTTGGCCTGATCAAGGACCTTCTTGTGCCGCGCGCGAGCGGTTACACCACGTTTGACTCTTGGCATGGTGGGCTCCTTATGCGTACGGCATCATGGCCCGCACCGAATCCACGTTGGTCGCGTGAATTTCAGCGGAACCACGAAGCTGACGTTTGGTTTTCGTCGACTTCTTGGTGAGGATGTGGCGTTTGAACGCCTGCGAGCGCTTGATCGAACCGCTTCCGCGCACGCGGAAGCGCTTCTTCGCGCCCGACTTCGTCTTCATTTTCGGCATTTCAATTTCTCTTTTCTATTTGCTGCCTTCAGTGGTGCTCTCCGCCGGTTGGGGCGGGGAGACTTTGGCGGGCTTGGCCGCACCAGCGTCGGGCTTGGTTTCGGGATGCTTGGTTGCCACTTTAGTTACGACAACGGTCTTCTTCGGGGCCAGCAGCATCACCATTTGCCGGCCCTCCAGCCTCGGCCACGACTCGACCACACTGTGCGGTTCGAGATCGTTCCGAATGCGTTCCAGCAGGCGCACACCGAACTCCTGGTGCGCCATTTCGCGCCCGCGATACCGCAGCGTGATCTTGGCCTTGTCGCCTTCGCCCAGGAACCGGATCAGGTTCCGCAGCTTGATCTGGTAATCGCCTTCGTCAGTACCGGGCCGGAATTTGACTTCCTTGACCTGGATCTGCTTCAGCTTGAGCTTGGCTTCGTGCAGTTTCTTTGCTTCCCGGTATTTGAACTTGCCGTAATCCATGATCCGGCAAACCGGGGGCTTGGCCGTCGGCGCGATCTCGACCAGGTCGAGTTCGGCCGCTTCGGCCCTTGCTCTGGCATCGGCAAGGGAAACTATTCCGAGCTGCTCACCTTCTTCACCAACCAAGCGAATTTCGGGCGAGGTGATGTCCGCGTTGATCCGCTGCTGCTTATCGAGGGCTATTGTGTATTCTCCAATGACGACAAAAAACGGCCATGCCCCGGGGAGCGCGTCGGACCCGATTTAACCAAATAAACATGGAAAATCAGGGCCTTAGTGACGCGCCGCGACCTCGTTTCGGAGGCGCTCGAGCAAGGCATCCAGGGAAAACGCCCCCAGATCCTCACCACCGCGGGTACGCACGGCCACCGTTTCGGCTTGCATTTCCTTATCGCCGACGATCAGCTGATAAGGCAGCTTTTGCAAGCTATGTTCCCGAATTTTATAGGTTATTTTCTCATTACGCAAATCGGCTGTCGCCCTGAATCCCGCCGCCTTGAGGGCGCCTACGACCCGTTCCGCATAGGCGGCCGCCCTGTCCGTGATGTTGAGTACGACGACCTGCTGCGGTGCCAGCCACAAAGGCAGCGCGCCCGCATAGTTCTCGATCAACATGCCGATGAATCGTTCGAGTGAACCGACGATCGCGCGGTGCAGCATGACAGGTACCTGACGCGAGTCGTCCGCCGCAACATATTCGGCGCCAAGTCGCCCGGGCATCTGGAAGTCGACCTGCATCGTCCCGCATTGCCACGACCTGCCGATCGAGTCCTTGAGGTGATATTCGATCTTCGGGCCGTAGAACGCGCCCTCGCCAGGCAACTCTGTCCATTGCGCGCCACACTCGCGCAATGCGTCGCGCAGCGCGTTCTCCGCGCGATCCCAGGTCGCGTCATCGCCCAGTCGCGGCTGCGGGCGCAGCGCGATCTTGATCTCCACGTCGTCGAAACCGAAATCGCGGTAGACGTTCAACGCAAGCTTGTTGAACGCCACGCACTCGCTCTGGATCTGGTCCTCGGAGCAGAAAATGTGTCCGTCATCCTGCGTGAAGCCCCGCACACGCATGATGCCGTGCAATGCCCCGGACGGCTCGTTGCGGTGGCACTGGCCGAACTCGCCGTAGCGCAATGGCAGGTCCCGATAGCTCCGCAAGTCCGAGTTGAAGATGAGAACGTGCCCGGGACAGTTCATCGGCTTCACGGCGAAGTCGTGTTTCTCCGACACCGTCGTGAACATGTTGTCCTTGAAATTTTCCCAGTGGCCGGACCGCTCCCACAACGTACGGTCGAGGATCTGCGGCCCCTTCACCTCCTGGTAGCCGTTGTCCTGATAGACGCGGCGCATGTATTGCTCGACCTGTTGCCAGATCGACCAGCCCTTCGGGTGCCAGAACACCATGCCGGGCGCCGCCTCCTCCGTGTGGAAGAGGTCGAGTTGCTTGCCGAGCTTGCGATGGTCGCGTTTCTCCGCTTCCTCGATGCGCGTGATGTACGCCTCCAGGTCTTCCTTCTTCGCCCACGCCGTGCCGTAGATCCGCTGCAGCATTTCGTTGCGCGAATCCCCGCGCCAGTACGCGCCGGCGAGCTTCATCAGCTTGAACACTTTGAGCTTGCCCGTCGACGGCACGTGGGGGCCGCGGCAAAGGTCGATGAAACCGCCTTCGCGGTAAAGCGAAATCGGCTCGTTGCTCGGAATCGACGCGATGATTTCCGCCTTGTAGTGCTCGCCCATGCCTTCGAAAAATTTCACGGCGTCGTCGCGCGGCATTTCAGTGCGGACGACCGGTTCGTCCTTCTTCGCGAGCTCCGCCATGCGCGCTTCGATGGCGGCCAGGTCCTCGGGCGTGAAGGGGCGCTTGTACGAGAAATCGTAAAAGAACCCATCCTCGATCACGGGGCCGATCGTCACCTGCGCGTCGGGGAACAGTTCCTTGACCGCATAGGCGAGCAGGTGCGCCGTCGAATGACGGATTACGTCCAGCCCCTCGGGGTCCTTATCCGTGACGATTGCCAGCGCGGCGTCGTGATCGATCACGAACGACGTGTCGACGACCTTGCCGTCCACCTTGCCCGCCAGGGCGGCCTTGGCGAGGCCGGGGCCGATGGACGCAGCAACTGCGCCTACGGAAACCGGGTTGTCGAATTGACGGAGCGAGCCGTCGGGAAGCTTGATTGCAGGCATTTTGGCGAGACTCCAAAAACAAAAAAGTGCGGGGGAGCCGCACTTTTTCACTGGTCAGACAGCAACAGACAGGCGTGCGCGCTCTACGGGGTGGTTACCGGGTCTCCCTGCACGTCAGCGGTGTCATAACCATGGCGTCAAATTTGTGAGTCGATATGAGTCTCAAATATATGCCGAAACAGGTATTTCACGCAACTGCGGCATCGTTGTCGCTCGATTCCAGCTGTCCTTTAGGCTCCCTTGACCAATAACGGCAGACCCGAAATACTCGGATTGATGCTGGCGACTCCCTTCGCGGCAATCACTTTGTGGCAATAACGTCGAGTTTCCACCGGCCCATAGTTTCGTGCGATTTAGCGACCTATTCCAGATCTTCGCGCTGAACCTGTGGCTGGCGATGGCTTTCCTTGCCGGCCGGGGGATTTGGCGAGTCACGCGCATCAAGTCGCTTGCAATCGCTGCCTCCATCGCCATCGTCATCGCGCCCTATTGGAACGTATGGCCTGCCTACGTTGCGTATCGCGACGCCGTTGCCAAGGATGGCGGCACGCATATCACTCGCCGCTTTACCGACACATCCTTTCTGATCAAGCATCCTGGTCGCGGCGAGGACGTGCTGATGCGATGCGGCTCGTCAATATTTTGTGACGACGTGCTCTACGGGCGATTGGCGGTGGCCGAGCTTCCAGAAACGCCCGCCGATCCCAACTCGCCCACGCAATTTGTCAGAATCTGGGTGGGAGAAGTGGGCGACCCGCGCTGCGCCGAGCTTGCCAAGTACTCGGCAATTGGGGACCGAAGCGACTTCCTGAAGCTGCCCCCGGGACATTGCCTTGCCACCGAGCGCGCAAGCGCGGCGACGAGCCGGTACTCGGTCGAAGAGGAACATGAGGGATCATCGCAGGCGTGGAATAACGTGCCGCTGCGCCGTGCGGCAATCATCGTTCGCGAAACTGGAACGGACCGGATCGTTGCGCAGAGCGTCCGTTACGTCGCCGACCCCTTGCCGCTATGGCCCGCGTTGCCGAACATCACTTTCGACAATCACGTTGCCGACCTGACGATCGAGGCGTTGCGTCGGTGAACACCGAAGCGCCACCCACAGTGCCGATCAATCCAATGTCCGGATGGATTCGCGCGGGAGTTTCGGCGACCGCGCTCCTGAGCGTCGTCGTTTTGACCGTCTCGTGGTTATGCATAGGCCTAAGGGATCACCCGTTGGCATTCGGATTGCAAGGCCTCGTTCTTGCCGCGCTCGTGACGCTGCTCAGCTTCGCGCTGGCTTTGGCGGCCACAAAAATTGCGTGGGAAGCCAACGCAGTTCGCTCTACCGAATTGCTGGTCGGTTTCATGATCGCGCTCGCGTTCGGCTTCGCGTGGCGACTGTTCCAGTACGGTGAGATTCAGGAACGCTTCCTTGGCTATTGGCTCCTGCCGTGGATAGGACATCATTACGCCGCGAAGGACGTATTGGGCACGTTCAGGCAATTCGGCTGGATGGTAGCGCCGCTCGACGAGAGCGCTCACGTGGCGCTGATGCTGGCGTCGGTGCTGTTCCTGTTGTTTACCGAGCAATTTCCGCGGCCGCTTGTTTCGTCCCAACTCGCGCAATCGCTGGCGCGCCAAGTGGTGTGGCCGCTTTTGTCAACGTTCAGGACGCCATCGGCCCTTGCGACTTCCGGACGACGGGTCGGAATCGTCGAATCATCGTTTATATTCCTGTGCGCGAGCCTGGCGATGGCGTCGGCCATTGCCGCGCACGTTTCGTTGGCATGGCAGCGTTCCGACCAGTTGCTGATGTTTGCGCTGACCGGCGTCATCGTGGCCGCTGCTACGGTTTACCTGTCGCGAAAAATCGAACGTACGTCAGAACCCTGGATGCTGGAGCGATGGCTCACCCGCGATGTTGCGGTCGGGCCGCCGCGATTGCCGTTGTCTTCGATGTTTTTGTGCTTGTGGCTCGCGATCGCCGTGGCGCTCCTGCTCGATCAATTGCACGCGCGACATCTGCTGGACGGGGACGCGCTCTTTGACGGCGTCTTCTACGGCGCATTCCTGGTGCCGCCGCTGCTGCTTCGCGTGCGCGCGGTGCGGGCGGAATTCCGCACGGCGTTCTGGGTCGGGTGGGCGGTGGTCGTGATCGCGTCGAGCCCGACGCTGCCCAGGCTGCTGGGCGGGACGAGCGGATTCGGGCCATCCTCCGCCGCCGTGCTGTGGTGGACTTTTGTTTGCAGTCTGGCCGGATGCGGCAACCTCATCGTCAGCTATCGCGCATCGGCTGCGGAAGACAGGAACCGCATCTATTGGCTGGTGCTGGGCGTCGTGCTCAGCTGCGCGGCGATGTTCGGGATAATCCTCTGGTACGTCGGCTGCGCGATTCTGCATTCCTGTCACAGGGAATCACCGCTGCATTTCGGCGCCATATTCATCCCCACGACGCTGCTCGTCGTGTGCATGTTGTTCGCAGTGTTTTATCGAGGCGCGATCGACCCGCGACTGGCGATGAGGAAATCGGCCACCTACGTGTTGATGCTCGTCGTTGTCACGGCGACTTTCACGGTGCTCGAAATCGTGCTGGAACATCTGATGACGGCGGTTTCCGAGCCGGAGGTCTCCAAATGGGTCGCCGCGACCATAACGTTCACCGTGATCAACCCTACCAAGCACGCGTGCGAACGCATCGTGGAAAGAGGAATGGAATTCGCGCTGCGGATCGTTTCGGCCTGGATTTGAGGCGGAAGGGGTAGCTTGGCGACTCGGCGTCACAATGAGTGCCTTGGCAAAGGCACCCTGCGCAGGATTCCTCGTATCGGGAAAACACGCGCCCGGCGAAGAAATTGGTAGGCGCGATTGGACTCGAACCAACGACCCCCACCATGTCAAGGTGGTGCTCTAACCAGCTGAGCTACGCGCCTGCAAGCGGCGAATTATATCGACTTCCTGCAGGCATGTCACATCGACTGCGCTGGCTTCTGCGTGTGCAAGGCGAACAGACCATTTAACGGATAATTGAAGCATCCCGCTTCAATCCGCGACCGACCGGTCCGCGGGAATATCCAACCATGCAGGATTGCAAATGAAATTCGGACACGCAGCAAAAGTTTTCGTCGCAGTTTTGGCGGCCCTCGCGATAAGCGCCCCAGTGCCGGCGTCGGATGGGTACGAGGACGCGCCGGAACTCGCTGGCGCGAACCTCGCTCCCGCAGCGCTGCTCAAAGGTCCGCTGCACAGTGTCGCCGAACCGGTTCGTGTGGAGAATTTCATGGGACGGTTCGACATCGACTCGCCGTTGGGCACGTTTCGCGTGGCCGGCAACTCAATGCTGGCGACGCGAGTCCACGAACTTGCCGCCATCGATGCGCTGAACCAGGTGAACCACACTGAAGCGTTTCAGCAGGCGCTGGCTCGATCGGCCGCGGTACCGTTCCAGTTCGTCGGTAGTGCTGTCACCAATCCCGTTGGCACCGTGGAAAATGTTGCGACAGGAATAGGCACGGTTCTCGGACGCGCCGGACGCCTGGTCACGACGAGTGCCCGCGCCGTCGGCGATTCGGCAAGCGACAGGCACTCCTCGGAACCAAGAATCGAAGCACCTGCGGCGCCCGACGGGGAACCTGTACCGCCGTCATTCACCGGCGATCCGTTCGGCTTTAATCGGGCGCGACGCGAGTGGGCCAAGCAACTCAATATCGATCCTTACACGACGAATCCTGTTCTGCGTCCACGGCTGGACGATGCAGCGCGCGCCACCTTCGCCGGGAATTTCGCCGTCAATGCGACCATCGGGCTGGTGGTGGCGCCGTTGCAGTATGCGGCCTCGTTCGACTCCGTCGTGCGCGAATCCGTGTGGAACTTGCCGGTGATCGATCTCGTGGCGCAGAACGAGCGGAAACTTCGCGCGATGGGCATCGAAGGTCGGCCCGTTCGCGATTTCTTCCGCAACCGGTGGTTTACGCCGACGTTGCAGACGGCGTTGGTGCTTGCGCTGGAGAAGCTGCCCAAGGTCAAGGGGCGCGATTCGGTGATCGCTTCCGCATCGACCGTTTTCGGTGAGGTCCGTGCGCGGTCGTTCATCGGTGCGGTGCTCCTGTTGGCGCAACACCACAGGGATGCGCCACTCGCGACAGTTCGGATGAGCGGCATCGTCGCAGTGGGCAAATCCCGCGACGGTGAGCTCGTCGTCGCGACAGACCTGGATTACGTCTGGTGGAATGCCGAGGCCGCGGAATTTGCCGTGCGCACCGACTTGGCCGCCCGGCACCGCGTGCTGCTGGTTTCGGGTTCGGCCAGCACGAGGGCCGTCGAGGAACTTGGACGAAAGCATTGGGACGTTCGCACAGGATTGCGAACCACAGCGTCGAATTAGGAGGATGGGCCGGCTGTAGCGGGCCACGCTGCGGCGGAGGTTGCCTGTGCTAATGCGGCGGGCCGAACGCCAGGAACAGGAGCCCGATCAGGATCGGCTGATGGATCATATAGATCGCCAAGCTGTGCCGACCGAGCCATGCGATCACACGGGGCAATTTTTCGGCTGCCGCGATCGGGCGGAACTGCGTGTCGAGCAGCACGCGGCCGGCGGCGACACCGAGCAGCAGCACGCCGAACCACGGAAACAGGGGCACGTAGTCTTCCGTACGCGGTTTGGCGGTCATGAATCCGACCCAGCCCAGCGGGCGGTTATCAAATGCCGGATGCGCGATCAGATTTCCCGCAATGATCACGGCGATGCCGAGAAGGAGAGCGGTACCGGGGCGGCGAAATAAGGGTCGTGCCAATATCAGCGACAGCGCCATTGCATGCAACACGCCGAACCAGATCCACGATTCCGGAAACACGAGGTAGCTCGCGACGCTTACAACGAGGGCGCAGGCTGCGATGGTCCCGACGTGGCGCCAGAACCTTGTGGGGAATTGCGGGGATCGCGCGGCCAGCACCAGACTGACGCCGGCGATCAGCAGGAACGACGAAAGGATGAACGTGCGCGCATGGAGCCAGAACGCGTCGTGGTAGAAATCCCATCGGGTCACGCGGAAGAAGCTCAAGTCGAAACTAAAATGAAAGGCGACCATCGCGATGATGGCCAGGCCGCGCAGTGCATCGAGCGCCCGAAGGCGCTCGGGTGCGCGCGCACCCGCTGCGGACATCAAATCGCCGGAGGGACGTTTGCGAATCGACGCAGCGCCGGACATCGCCGGCTTGGGATTTGGCTGGGCGCCGGGTCCGGCGCGTTGCGCGCGTTTGCGACTCACGTCAATGCATGCCGCCACGCCATTGCAGGCGCACGGCGCCCGTACCGTCCGGCGTACCGATCGCGCCCAGCGCGCGGGCGACCGCTGGAGGCGTCGAAGGCAGAGGCGCCAGTGTCATATTGACCGCGCTCATTGTGGGACCCAGCGTCAGATCGCCGTCGATACGGACGTCGCCACCCACATTTTCGATGCGGCCGGCTAGCCCTCCATCGCGTGGCGTGAGGCTTACCGTTACCGTGCCCAGCGCCAGCGTACCGGCGTTGACGGCGATCCGCGCCCCAGTCCAGCGCATCGACGCTGTGCCGCTACCCGCGCTGCCGCTCCAGGTGAAGTGGGATGCGTCCACTGCGACCTGGCCCCCCAGCGCAACGACGTTGCCTGGCGCCAGGACCCCATCCAATGCGGCCGCCGGCAACCTGAGTGCCATTTGATCGAGCGTCAGCGCGTCGCTTCGCCATGCCAAAGTGCCGCGCGGCGCGTCGCTGCCTTCCGCATCGCCTGTCGTGAGCACGACGTTGCCGCGCAGCAGGGACCTGCGATCCACGGTCCAGGTTACCGGAAGTGTCCACGTTCGTGATTCGCCGGTGACAAGGCCGCTTCCGTTCCACACCGTTCCTGCCGCGCTGACCATGCGGAGTTGTCCCCGCGATGCGGCGGCGAGACGCGAGTCGATCAGTGACGCCGGCGCGAACAGGGCTGCTGCCACGACCACCAACATCGAACCCGCGACCAGCATGGCGAACGTTTTCACGGCAACGCTCAACGCGCCAGCGTGATCTCGGCGCGCACCGTGCCCGGATCGACGCGCGCCGTGAGAGTCGCCTCGGTCGCTCGCAGCCCCTCGCTTCGCGCCAGCGCGTCGAGCACGCCGACCAGTGCATCGAAACCAATTCCGGCAAACGTAACGTGCAACCTGTTGTCCTTCGCCTCGAGTGAGGTCAAGGCGGCCTTTACGCCCCTTTCGCCGACGACTCGTTCGATGGCGACGCGCGGGTCCGAAGGCGTCGCTTCTGCCGTTGCCCGCTGCAATCCGGCAAGCTCGTCGCTTTGTGCGCGGGCCGTGGCCAACGCGCTTCGGGCCGCGATCACGTCGCGGCGTGCGCGTTCCATGTCGACTTGCATCGGCTGCCAGATCAACCACCATGCCGCCGCCAACAGCACGACTACGATTGCCACGAGGGCGAACCGGCGTTCGCGCGCTGATAGTCCTTCCCAGGCGATCTTCCAGCCAGCGGGTACAGGAATGCGCGCCAGCATTCGCGCCGGCATTCGCGCCAGAACTCGCGCATCGGTTTGCGTCGCTGTCACGGTCCTCCCGTTGCCAGCGAAACACGCATGCGCACGCCCGCGGGTTGCGTTGCCTGCAGAGTTACGAGCCCGGCGTTCGTCATTTGCCGTTCCAGACGGTCGGCCACACCTGCCTCCGGCTTGGCGAGATCGAGCGTCCAATGGCCGTCGGCATAGGTCGCCGTCTTGAGCGTTCCCGTGGGCAACGTGGCGAGCGCCGGCGCGGCACGCGCGAGCAACGGCAACGCGTCCGCCGGCGCGTCCAGTCCCGCTCGATGTCGCGCATCGGCATAGCGTCGCGCAAGACCCACGGCAGGGGCCTCAGACCCGATGACACCGGCGTCGCGCGCCAGTGACGCCAGCGCGGATTCCGCGCGCCAAACTTCGAGGCGGAGCGTCGCCCATTCGGCGAAACTCGCGACGATGTGCAAGCCGATGGCGATGGCTGCCAGCGTCGCGGCCAGCCGGAAGAGCCGCAGGTAATTCCGTGCCGCAGCGGGCACGACGTCCGCGAATTCACCCTGGCGCAAGTCCGTGGCAGAGGCGAAGGCTGCCGGTCCGGCGGCATCCCACTGCCACGCATCAACTGTAGCAAAGGTCATCGCGAAAACGAGCGACGAACCAAACGCGGAAGCCCCAGCTGTCGGGAACGCCGCTTCGACTCCGGTCGGGAGGTTGCCGCTGCGCGCGGCGTGCTCGAGCGCAAGCGCCAATTCGATGGGGAGCTCGCCGTCGTGCCGGCTGGTGGCAAACGCCGCGCCTTCCGGTTTCCGCACAAAGCCGCCTCCGGCGCCGGACGCGTACCAGCGCCAGTGGTTGTCCTTCGGACGCGGGGCGAGCGCCGGTTCCGCCAGAATGCGGTCAAAGTCCTCGGCCAATTCGGAGACGAGGTGGCGGCTGGCAACGATGGCCTCCACTGTTCCGTCCGCACGCTGCGCACCGACCGCGATGTGCTGTTCGTCGGCCGGTCCGGCGAGTTGATCCTCCAACGCGAACGTGGCCGCAGCAGCCAGCTTGGCGGCGGGCATGGGGGGGAGGCGCAGCGCGACGATCCGCACGCATGCTGCCGCCAGTACCGCTTCATTGCGATCGCAAGCGGGCCACGTTTCCGGAGCGCCGACACCGGACTGCAATACGCGCTCGTTGTCGTCGAAGGTCGCCCATGCGGCGGCACGGCCGGGTTCCGGGGCTGACTCGAGCAGGACGCGAAGCGTGGGCATGAAGGACAGTGGGTCGTCTGATGAAACCGGAGAATCGGAACGTAGCCGCTTTCGTGCGGCGCAGCCGATGTGTGCAGTTTACGCGACGTGGGTAAGCCTTGAGCCACTCACTCGAGGATCTGCCAGACCACGATCGGCCATTCGCGGCCGTCGCGGCGCAATAGCGCGCGTGCTTGTGCGAGCGTGGCGCCCTGGCGCGCGCGCACGCTCACAAGAAAATAGGTGCTGGCTACCCCAAGCGTCGTTTCGTTGGGGACGCTGGCGCCACTGGGAAGGCGGGAGCGAAAGTCCGCGACCGTCGTGAACGGTTTGCGCGCGCGATCGGCAACCAACGTTGCCAACGCCTCGGCCGAAAGTCCGGGGATGGCCGCCGCCAACACGTCGGGCGTCGCCGTATTGACGTTGAGAACGGTCGCCGACGGAAGGGCAACGACGTAGGGCAGCATCTGCAGGACGTCGCGGTTGCTGATGCCGCGCATCGCCGCCAGTTCGGACACGCGTACCGGGCGCAGATTCTTCGGCAATGCCACCGGTGTCGGCGCGCCGGTCGAGGACGCGCCGCTCCCTTGGAAGCCACTGTCTGGGAATGGTCAGCAGGGACGCCGAGATGACGTCGACGACGCGCCCGGCGATTCCGCGCTGCGCGAACAGTCTCCCCAGTCGCGCCTTTTCTTCCTTCCCAAGCCCGTCGTCGGCGGCGAGATTATTGATGTTGAAGCGGGCCTGCGCATCTTCGATGTTGCCTTCGATCGAGCCATTCTCGAGCGGCGTGCGCGGCAGCGGAAAAGACCACGCTTCGCCCAGATAGTCGAGCGTGCCGGTGCGCGCGTCCTCCTGCATGATCTGCCGCGCCCACTGTACGCCGGCGAGCGCCAGCGCCTGTGCCTGCACCTGGTCACGACGGTTGGCAACGTCGGCGAACCAGCGTTGCTGCTCCGCCGCTACCGCAACGGCAACGGCAGCGGCCAGTGCCGCAATCAGCATCGCCAGTATGATGGCGGCGCCACGCGGACGGCGTTTCAACGCAGCACGAACCATCGCTCGATCGCCTCTCCGCTGTCCAACGTCAGATTCACGCGCACCGCGCGCGGCAGTTCGGTGTCGTTGGCTGGCTGCCAGCGCTGGCGCCATGTTCCCGTTGAGCCCAGATATTCGATCCGGAAGGCGGTGACGCCGTCGGCGAGCGTAAAGACCGCCGGCTGGATATTGGTGGCATTGTCCAGTTGCGGCCAGTAGGCGATTTCCACCGCATGACCGCGCAACCTGTACCCGATCCGCTGGCCGGACATGCCAGGGTCGTCGCTGAATTCGGAGCCGGCGCGCGTGAAGACCAGCGAGGCGTTTCCGGCGGAGTCCGCGGGCTGCGCAAGCCATGCGGGCTCGATGCTCGAACCGGTACGCGATGCGCGCGGCACTGCCTGACGGATATCCGATTCGAATCGCGTAAAGAGTCCTTCGAGTGTTCTCCAGCGCTGCGCCTCCGCCGACAGGCGCACTTCTCCGTCGGTGAGTGCCGTGGTGGCGCGGTAGGCGAGTACGGAAATGACGCCGAAGATCGCCAGCGCAAGCATGACTTCTATCAGCGTAAAGCCCGCGCTCCGGAGCGGTTGGCGGGACATGATCACGGCAATCGCCGCTTCATTCGCCTGTGGGCCGACTGATGCTGCCGGTTCATTGCGGCTGCGCATTGCCGATGAACCCGACGAGATGAGCAATCGGATAGTCCGCACGATCCGGCTCCATCACCGCGATGTCGATCTTGCGGAAAGCGGGATTGGGCGTGCTCGTCACGTCCTCTCGCCAGAGGAAAGTGGCGCCTGCCTGTGTGGCATTGCCGCGATAGTTGCCGAGTCCGGGCCACGGCGACGCGGCCTGGGCCGCGGCCAACCGGTTCTGCGCGACCCAAAGCGCCAGCGTCCGCGCTTTCAAGGCAGTGGCGCTGTCGGCGGATTGTGCCAGCGACCGCATGCCCGCGGTGAGCGCAACCGCGATGATCGCGAGCGCGACAAGGATCTCGATCAGCGTAAAGCCGAAGGATCGTGTCGCTTTCACGGCGCAGCGGCTTCCGCGTGTAGCGACACGCGATTGAGCGGGTCCGACCACAGCACGATGCGACCGCTGCCCCCGCTCACGACAAAGGAAAAGGGTTCGTTGCGGCCGGACGCGCGGAGCGGCACGATCGCGTCTTCGGGCAACGGCTTCCCGGCATAGTCGAGCGGCGCGACGACCATGCCTGAAGGTGTTGCGTGCGCTGCCAGAACATCGTCGTCGGCGAGCGCGAGCCAGCGTCCGCCGTCGTTGGAGCGCCGCCAGAAGCGCCAGCCACCACCATCGGCGGAAACGCCCAGCGTCTCGGCATGGGCTTGTGCGGCGGCGCTTGCGTGCTCGAGCGCGCCCGCGAATCGGCGCGCCTCGCGTTGCATGACGTTCCGGTCATCATTCCCATAAGAGACGACGGCGACGCCCGCGGCGACGGCGATGATGGCGATGACGACGAGTATCTCAACGAGCGTGAAACCGCGGACGCGGTCCGCGCGCGGCGCCTGCTTCAAGCCGGGGAACGCGGCAATTACAGGTCCCACGAGCCGATGTCGGCGTCTTTGCCCGTGCCGCCGGGTTGCCCGTCCGCGCCAAAACTAAAGACGTCGATCTCGCCCTTCAATCCGGGATTGAGATACTGATAGGGGCTTTGCCAGGGATCCTTGGGCAGGCGCTCCAGGTACCCGCCGGGTTTCCAGTTGGGCGGAGCAGGCGGCACCTCGGGTTTCACCACCAGCGCATTGAGTCCCTGTTCAGCGCTCGGATAGCGCTGGTTGTCCAGGCGGTAGAGCTTCAACGCCTGCATGATGGCAGCGATGTCGCTCTTTGCGGCAACAGCGCGCGCGTCGTCCGGCCGCTCCAGCACTTTCGGAACCACCAATGCCGCAAGCACGCCAAGGATCACGATCACGACCATGATCTCGATCAAAGTGAAGCCGGTGGGAGCGCGGCGCGGTCGGAGGATGCGAGCGTGGTTCATCGGGCGATTATAATGCGCCGCACTACGCTGCTCGTAACGCAGTGGCCGGAGGAGGTTCGCCGGCCTTTCGCCTTCGCGGCCTGCACTCAGTCTTTCTTTTCCACCTTTCCGCTGCCCGCCGCCGCCCGCCGATGATCTTGAAACGCCTGGCCCAGTTCGTGGCGATCGTCCTGTTGCTGCTCGCGATCGTCGTCGCGGGCTTTGCGTGGTCGGTCTTCACCCGTCCTCTGCGGCTCCCGTCGTCGCCCTACGAATTCGAGGTGAAGCACGGCGTGTCGCTTTCCGCCGTTGCGCACGAATTGCAGGCCGCGAGCGTCATTACCCACGCGGCACCAATGATCGCGATGGGGCGCCTGAAGGGCATCGACCGGGCCATCAAGGCCGGAAATTACGAAATCGAGGCGGGAATCACGCTGCCGCAGTTGCTCACGCGCCTGACGCAGGGCGACGCGACACAGATCGCGTTCTCGATCATCGAGGGATCGACGGTCGCGGACCTGCGCCGGGCATTGCGCGCCGAGGGACAAGTGAAGAACACCGTGCTCGATCTTCCGGACGGGGAAATGATGGCGCGCCTCGGCGCGCCGGGGGTTGCCGCGGAAGGCCGGTTCTTTCCCGACACCTATTTCTTTTCGGCAGGCAGCAACGACCTCCGGCTGCTGCGACGGGCGCACGACGCAATGGCGGAGCGCCTTGCGGCGGCATGGGCGAAACGTGCGCCCGGCCTCCCGCTCAATTCGCCGGACGAGGCGTTGATCCTGGCATCGATCGTGGAAAAGGAGACCGGCCGTCCCGCCGATCGTGCGCTGGTCGCGTCCGTATTCGTCAATCGCCTGAAGCAAGGCATGCGATTGCAGACGGACCCTACGGTCATCTACGGCATGGGAGACAAATTCGACGGCAACCTCCGCCGGCGCGATCTCGACACAGACACGCCCTGGAACACTTACACCCGCGACGGACTTCCGCCGACGCCGATTGCCTTTCCGTCGCAAGCTTCGCTGGATGCCGCGCTGCATCCGGCAGAAAGTGAATTTCTCTACTTCGTGGCGCGCGGGGACGGCTCGTCGCATTTCTCCACCAACCTCGCGGAGCACAACCGCGCCGTGGCAAAATTCCAGAAAGGCGGACATTGATGCGCAAGGCGTTGCAATGTTCCCGTTCATCGCGCTTTTCCACTCCCTAGGCAATCCGTGACTCCACGCGGCCGCTTCATTTCACTCGAAGGCATCGACGGCGCCGGCAAGAGCACGCACGCCGCATGGCTCAAGGAAGCCATCGTGGCGCTTGGCAGGAACGTGGTGGCGACGCGCGAACCCGGCGGAACGGCGCTCGGCGAAGCGTTGCGCAAGCTGCTGCTGGAAGAACCGATGACCCACGACACCGAGGCGTTGCTCATGTTTGCCGCGCGCCGGGAACATGTCGCACAAGTGATCGGCCCCGCGCTGGCGCGAGGCGATTGGGTTCTGTGCGACCGCTTCACCGACGCGACGTTTGCCTATCAGGGCGGCGGCCACGGCGTGCCGACGGCGCGACTGGTCGAACTCGAGCAATTCATCCCGGAGGATTGCCGCCCCGACCTCACGATCCTGTTCGACGTGCCGATCGCCGTATCGCGCGAAAGGCTCGAGCGGAACCAGGCGCGGGGTCGCGAACTCGACAAGTTCGAACGCGAAGCATCGGCGTTCTTCGAGCGCGTGCGCAACGTCTATCTTGACCGCGCGGCGCAGCATCCCGAGCGCTTTCGCGTCGTGAATGCGGCGCGGCCCATGGCCGACGTGCGTTCGGACCTGACGCGATTGCTGGCAACGCTTTGATAACGAATCCGCCTGAGATGAACTCGCCGGCAAATCCGGACAGCGAAACCGCGACGGCCTGGCCGGAACTGCTGCCATGGCAGCAGGAATTCGCACGCGCCGCGCTCGCGACGCGGGCGACCTGGCCGCATGCGCTGCTCCTCGATGGGCCGCGCGGGTTGGGCAAGCGGACGCTGGCGCTGAACCTCGCGCGGGCGCTGCTGTGCGAGGATGCCGGACCGCAGGGATTGGCGTGCGGCGTGTGCGCGAGCTGTCATTACCTTGCCGCGGGCCAGCACCCTGATCTGCAGCTGATCGAGCCTTTCACTATCGACGACGACGGTGAGCGCAAGGTTCAGGATCCGATTCCCGTGGAACGCATCCGCGCGCTTATCGACTGGGTGCAGCTGACAAGTCATCGCGGACGCGCCAAGGTCGCGGTGATCGTGCCGGCGGAGTCCATGAATGCCGCGGCCGCGAATGCGCTTCTCAAGACGCTCGAGGAGCCGCCGCCGTCGACGTATCTCATGCTCGTCGCCCATCAGGCGGGAAGGTTGCCGGCGACGTTGCGCAGCCGTTGCCGGCGCATGGCGGCGCCAAGGCCAGACGCGGCTGGCGCGCAGGCATGGCTCGAGTCGCAGGGCGTCGCTTCGGCACACGTGGCGCTCGCACAGGCGCGAGGCGCACCGCTGTCGGCGCTGGCGATGGCGGGAACGGACTGGCAGGCGGAACGCGCCACGTGGATGAAGTCGCTGGCGAAGCCTGAGTCGCTGTCGCCGGTGGCTCTTGCCGCGCGTATCGACGCCGCACCCAAGGACCAGCGACGCGAGCACTTGCGGCAAGCGATAGATTGGGTATTGGCCTGGACGTCCGACCTGGCGCGCGTCACTGCCGGCGGCGCGGCCGCATCCAACCCGGATTTCGCGCGCGAACTGGCTCATCTTGGCGGCGTGGTGGCGCGCATTCCCCTGTTTCGCTATCATCAGGCACTGCTTCGGCAACGCGTGTTGGTAGCGCATCCACTGCAGCCGCGCCTTGTGGTCGAGTCGCTGCTCATCGGTTATCGCGAATTGTTTCGTTAGGAATCGAGAACGCAATGGTGGAACGCAAGGCGCCTTCCGCACCGCCTCCTGCCCCTGTCGCCGGTCCGGCGCGTCCGGGTGTGCTATCGCTCAACATTCGCGAAAAGGCGGCGCTGTACGCCGCCTACATGCCATTCCTGAAAGGCGGCGGAATCTTCATCCCTACGTCGCGAACCTATGCGCTGGGTGAAGAGGTGTTCATGTTGCTGTCCCTGATGGACGATCCCAATCGTCTCGCGGTCCAGGGCAAGGTCGTCTGGATCACGCCGGAGGGTGTGCAGGGCAATCGCACGCAGGGCATCGGCGTGCAGTTCACCCAGGATGAAACCGGCGCGTCGGCCCGGGCCACGATCGAAAAAGTCCTGGGTGAGACATTGGCGTCCACGCGGCCCACGCATACGATGTAGCGTTAGTGTTCGTCGACTCGCATTGCCACCTGGATTTTCCCGAACTTGCGGCCGAACTGCCGCAGCTTCTGGCCGCGATGCGCGAGCATCAGGTCACCCACGCGCTGTGCATAGGCGTCGACCTGCCCGCGTGGCCGGCAGTGCTGGCGATCGCGCAAGCCCATGCAAATCTTTACGCGACCGTCGGCGTTCACCCGGACTACATCGATACCCCCGAACCTTCAGTGGCCGAGCTGGTGGCGAAAGCGCAGGCAGGCAAGATCGTTGCGATCGGCGAGACGGGCCTCGACTATTTTCGCCTGACGGGCGACCTCGAGTGGCAGCGCGAGCGCTTTCGCACGCACATCCGCGCCGCACGTGAAGCTTCACTGCCGTTGGTAATTCATACGCGGTCCGCAGCCGCGGACACGCTTGCGATCATGCGCGAGGAGCGCGCGGGCGATGTGGGCGGCGTCATGCATTGCTTCACGGAGACGTGGGAGGTCGCGCAGGCCGCCCTCGACCTCGGTTTCCATATTTCCTTTTCCGGCATCGTGACCTTCAAGAACGCCGTCGCGTTGCAGGAAGTGGCGCGCCGCGTGCCGATCGAACGCATGCTGATCGAGACCGACAGTCCGTATCTCGCACCGGTGCCCTATCGCGGCAAGCGCAACCAACCCGCCTGGGTGCGCTATGTCGGCGAGGCGGTCGCGAAGCTTCGGGACGCGAGCGTCGATAGCATTGCGCGCGCAACGTCCGACAACTTCTTTCGATTATTCAAGGTTCCAGCCCATGCCAGCACGATCTGAAATTCCACGATGCCGCAGAGTCCGAGGAATGCCGCTGCTGCGGAGTTTGTTTGCCGCCGTTGGCATTGCGGTGTTCGCGCCCGCGGGCGCCGCCTCGCTGGACGACGATTTCGCGATTGCCGTCGCCAACGACCGGGTCGGACAGGTGAAACAGATGCTGGCGCGCGGCGTGGATCCGAACGCGGTGGACGCCAACGGCGATCCCGCATTGCTGATTGCTGCGCGCGGAGGAAACCTCAAGACGGTGGAGGCCCTGCTGGACGCACGCGCGAACATCGATGCGCGCAACAAGTTCGGCGATACGGCGATCATGGCTGCGGCGCTGTCCGGCAACCTGGCCATTGTGCGGACGCTGCGCGCGCGGGGCGCGGCGCTGGACAATGCCGGCGGGGAAACCCGGCTGGACGCCGCTGATCTACGCCGCGACCGGCGGTTTTGACCCGGTCGTCGGCTTCCTGCTCAGCGAAGGCGCCAACATCGATGCGCCATCGCCGAACGGCACGACGGCGTTGATGATGGCGGTGCGGGAGGCCAAAGGCACAACGGTCGAGTTGCTCATTGCCAAGGGAGCGGACGTCAATCGCCGAAATCAGAACGGCTCATCGGCACTCGATTGGGCGATACGCGACAACGAGAAGAAAATGGCCGACCAGTTGCGCCGGGCCGGTGCAGCTGAGACCAAGTGATTCGGAATCAGTCCGCGCCGGTGATTGCGGAAAGCGTTCCGGACGGCGGAGCTGCGAATGGGCTCAGGGCGCCCGATTCCGGCGCTTCCGGTGGGAACAGGGGCGCCGCGGCGGCCGATGGAATCAGCGTGGGCAGCACACCCACCAGCCGGCGCGCACCATTGAAGTGCTTTTGCCAATAGCTTTCGGACAGCCGCGAAATCTCCACTTCGCTTCCCGTGGACGGCGCGTGAATGAAACGGTTGTCACCGAGATAGATTCCGACGTGCGAGAACGGCAGGCGGCGGGTATTGAAGAAGACGAGATCGCCCGGTGCCAGGTCGGCGTGCGTCACATTGCGTCCCAGACGGCTTAGCTCCTTCGTCGTGCGGGGAAGCGTGACGCCGGTCACCTGCTGGAAAACGTATTTGACGAGGCCGCTGCAGTCGACACCGCCTTCCGGCGTGTCGCCGCCGAAGCGATAGTCGACCCCAATCAGGCCCAACGCGTAGATCGCGACATCCTGTGCCCCACTGAACGCAAAGGAGGCGGCGTCCTTGGCCGTTCGGGCAAGGGTGTCGGACTGAGCATTGGCACAGGTGGGCAGCGCCACGGCGAACGCGAAAGCGGTTGCCAGCACGTAGCGTCCAGGGAGGGAGATCAGGGCAAACATCTCTCCATTCTCGCGGATTTAGGCCCCTAGGGCAAAGCTTGGCGGAGAAAATCTTGGCGCTACCAAGCCGCCAAAAGGCAAAGATTGCGCAATTTATAAGAATTTGGCAGGAATTGGCGTAAGTTGACAGAAAATATCCTATGTTGTCTTTCTGGCACTCCCTTTTGCCGGGCGGGCGGCGCGTGCAATCCGAACCTGTTTCGGGTCTGCCTGCAGCGGCCGCGTGATCTCTACACGGTCGCTGTCGACCATGGGCGTATGGCGGTTCGCTCGCTGTCCGAAGACGGCGAACTCCAATTGCCCGACATCGAGCGCCAGGCGTTCGACGACGCCTGATCGGGCAATGGCGTCCTCAAGCTTCGCCCCGGCCGGCAAATCAACGTCGATGATGACTTCGACGCCGGGCGCGGCGTAGGCGACCGTCACGCGAACGGAGGCGGCGGGCCGTGGGGGTGTCACGTCGGTCTATTGGCGAGCGCGTCGGCTCGCCGGACGAATGCGTCGATAAAAGTATTTGCGATGTGACTGAAGACGGGGCCCACGACCTTTTCCAGGAGGTGGGTCTGGAACTCATACGCAAGTTCGAATTCCACCTTGCTGGCAGCGGCGGCGAGCGACCGGAATCGCCATTCGCCTTGCAGATGGCGAAACGGGCCGTCGTGCAGGTCGATGACGATTGAATCCGGGACTCGATTGACGTTGTCGGTCGTGAAATGCGCCTTGATCCCGTGGTAATCGATGTCGACGCGCGCAGTCTTGCCGTCCGGACGCCGGGAAAGGATCGTGGCGCCGCCGCACCAGGGGAGGAATTCCGGATAGCGCTCGACGTCGTCCACGAGGTCGAACATGCGCTGGGCGCTGTAGCCGACGAGGACCGATTTCAGGACGCGCTGCATCGATTGCTAGAATGAGGGCCGAAATTCAAGAAGCAGATCAGGCATGAGCATCGTCGAGAACCGGAAGGCCTTCCACGATTATTTCATCGAGGAGCGCGTCGAGGCGGGACTTTCCCTTGCCGGATGGGAAGTCAAGGCCATCCGCGCAGGGCGGGCAAACATCAAGGAAGCCTACGTCGTGGTCAAGAACCGCGAATTGATGCTCATCGGCGCGCACATCGCGCCGCTGACGACCGCGTCGACGCACGTCCTCGCGGACCCGACGCGAACCCGAAAGCTCCTTCTCCACCGTGCGGAAATCGACCGGCTCGTGGGCAAGGTCGAGCGCGCGGGCTACACGCTCGCTCCCCTCGACCTTCACTACAAGAACGGTCGCGTCAAACTCGAAGTCGGTCTCGCGAAGGGAAAAAAGCAGCACGACAAGCGCGACACGATCAAGGACCGCGACTGGGCGCGCGAACAGCAACGCCTGTTGCGCAATCGACCGGGCAGCGCGCGCGCTTGACGGCAGCGCGGCGCCGGTCACGGCGGCCGCTCGTTGTGCCCGTCGTGCAACACCGCTTCCGCAGACGCAATGCCGCTGCGCACTGCGGCCTCCAGCGTTGCCGGATAGTCCGCATCGACATAGTCGCCGGCCAGGTACACGCCGGGCACAAGCCGCGCACCGCCGGGCCGCACGCGGCGCGGCGTGCAGGCATAGGTCGCACGTTTTTCGGCGATGACCTGCGACCAGGTGCCGCGTGGACGCGCAGGTTGCAGGCGCTGCAACTGGGCCTCGATTGCGCGCACCAGCGCGGGGTGATCGAGTTTTTCGTGGGGACCGCTCGCACTCAGGATCACCGCGAGTAATTGACGCAGTAGCGGGGCGCCAGGATCCGATCGGGCGTGTGCAAGCACGTCGGGGCGATCCACCACCCACTGGCCCGGTCTGTCGTCCAGGCGCGAAATGGCTGCGGGCAGGGGAACGCCCGTTTCGTATCCGAGCCACACGGTGAATATTGGCTCATATTCGAGCGCAGCCATCTGTTGGAGAAAGGCGCGCAACTCGGGCTTGGCGTTCAGTGCCTCGGGCGCAAACGCACTGGCGAGCTGGTGCGGCCCGACGGCAACGATCACGGCGCTCGCCGAATGCAGCGCGTCGCCGGCGAGCAGGTTCGCGTCGCCCGCCGTCGCCCGAAGAATGCGGGCTGGCGCGGCGGTCCTCACGACGCCACCGTGATTTTCGACAAAGCGCGCGGCGGCGTCGGGAAACATCGCCGACAAGTCTGTTGCCGGCAACAGGAAATCGCTGGCCGCTGCCGGACCGGCAAGCGCGGCCTCCAGCACATTGGCGAAAATCTGCGCGGACGCGCTTGCCGGCGGCGTATTGAGCGCGGCCAGGCAGAGCGGCTCCCACAGACCTTCCGCGACGCGCCGTGGCAATGGCGCCAGCAACTGCGCGACGGTTTCATCCGGCTTGCACGCAAATCCCGTGCGTTGCAGTCGGCGGAACCACGCGACATTGGCCCAGCGTTCGCGAAAATCGAGGCCGCGAGCGGTCATGAGGCCGAGCAGCAGGCCGAGTCGACCGGGCGCCCTGCCACAATCGAGCGTCAACGCATTCGCCTGTTTCGGCGCGACGGGAAAGATTGCCAGGCGAGTCCGGTTCATCGTCGCCTTTGCCCCCGCTGCGCCGTGCACGAGATGCATCAACGCCAGCGTCGATTCGTAGGCGCCAAGCAGCAGGTGCTGTCCGTTGTCGAGCGGCAAGCCCGCGCGGATCACTCGACGTGCCCGTCCCCCCAGGACCGGAGCCGATTCGAAGATAACGACCTCGACGCCCGCCCGGGCGAGCGTGACAGCGGCCGCGCATCCGGCCCATCCGCCGCCAATGACTGCGACCCGTCGCCGCGTTGCCGTATCGCCGCCCACGTTCCTTACGCCGCGCGCCAGGTGCGCCAGGCGAGCCAGAGCTTGCGCAGGGGGGTCAGCGACGTGCGCCGGTCGAGCACCTTGTAACCATCGCTGGCGATCTCGTCCAGCAACGTACGATAGATCGCCGCCATGACAAGCCCCGGGCGCTGCGCCTTGCGGTCCTGCGCTGGAAGTTGCGCAAACGCGCGGTCGTACCAGGAACGCGCGCGCTCTGTCTGGAAGCGCATGAGGTGGCGGAATTCCGAACTGTATTCCGCGCGCAACAACGCCGACGGCGCCACGCCAAAGCGCTGCAATTCGTCCTGCGGCAGGTAAATGCGCGCGCGCCGCGCATCTTCCCCGACATCGCGGATGATGTTGGTCAACTGGAACGCGATGCCGAGGTCACGCGCGTATCCCTTGGTCGCGGGATCCACATGGCCGAAAATCTCTGCGGACATGAGGCCCACGACGCCGGCCACGCGATGGCAATAAAGCTCCAGTGCGGCGAAATCGAGATAACGGCTTTGCGCCAAATCCATGGCCATGCCGTCGATCACCGCCTGGAAGTGCGCCTCCGGCAAATCGAATTCGCGGACGATCGGCTTCAATGCCAGCGCCACGGGGTGCGACGGCTGCCCGGAAAACACCTGCGTGATTTCGCGCCGCCACCACGCGAGCTTGGCGCTGGCAACCTGCGCGTCGCTGATTTCGTCGACCACGTCGTCGACTTCGCGGCAGAACGCGTACAGCGCGACGATCGCGCGTCGTCGCGGCAAAGGCAGGAACATGAAGCTGTAGTAGAAGCTCGACCCGCTGGCGGCGGCCTTCTGCTGGCAGTATTCGTCGGGCGTCATGGGGCGGATGTCGGCGCGGATGAGGGCGCGGGAAAAAGTGCACGCCAGCCGACAGCAGCCCAGTCGGCAGTGGCAAGCACCGGACGATGCGCGAACACGTCGCCTTCGACCGCGTCGATGCGCTTCAGGATTCGCAGCCCGCCGCTGATGATCGCGGACAGTTCAAGCCCCAGCCGCCACGGCAGCGCGCGCGCAAGCGGGCGACCGGCTTCGAGCAGACCCCGCGCTCGCGCCACTTCGAAAGCCAGCAGCGCCCGCCAATTCCGATCGACGCGCGCATCGCGGATCTGTGCCTCGTCGACCCCGAACCGGGCGAGATCGTCCTGGGGCAGGTAGACGCGGTTCTTTTGCCAGTCGATGGCGATGTCCTGCCAGAAATTGGTGAGTTGCAGACCCGTGCAGATCGCGTCGCTGGCGGCCAGGTTGGCCGGCGTTTGCGCACCGTACAACGCGAGCAGCAATCGTCCGACCGGATCGGCAGAGCGCCGGCAATAGTCGCGAACCTGGTCGAAATCGGCATAGCGCGTGACGGTAACGTCCTGGCGGAACGCCGACACGAGGTCATGGAATGGCGCAAGCGGCAGCGTGTGCTCCCGGATCGCATCGGCAAGCGCGGGGAACGGAGGGGTCGCAGCAGTCTCGCCGCGACCGATGCGCTCGAGTTCCGTGTCGAACGCATCCAGCGCGGCGACGCGCTCGGGGGGCGCCGCATCCCCTTCGTCGGCGAGGTCGTCGGCCGCGCGCGCGAAGCGATAGATCGCGACCACGGCGGGCCGCAGCCGCGCCGGCATGAGGAACGACGCGACGGGAAAATTTTCGTAATGGCCGACGGACACGCGAATTGGGCGAATCGTTTCCAAAAGGGCAAGCTTGCACGTCGCGCGAAGGCTTGCGCTGCCGCGGCTTTCGTGACTCGGTGGGTACTAATACGCTATACTTACCCGTTCGGCGAAAGAGGCTGCCGGACGCGGGATTGAGCTGCCATCGCGCAACCTCAGTTAACCTCAGTTGCGTGGCAGTTGCAACTCAGGCGATGCAACTGGGGGGTGCTGCGGGCTTGCAATCAATTCGACGGGGCTTGCAATCAATTCGACGGCTTGCAATCAGTTGAACTGCAACCGGGTTGCATACCAAATTTGGCAAGCTGCGAAAGTGGCGGAATTGGTAGACGCACCAGCCTTAGGAGCTGGCGGGGCAGCCCGTGGGGGTTCGAGTCCCCCCTTTCGCACCACCGGATCAAAATAGCAAGGATTCAAGGCGCATGCAAACCGCGATGCAAAACACTGTTGGAACCACGATCGAAACCTTGAGCCAGCTCGAACGGCGCCTCAATGTCGCAGTCCCGCGGGCACAGATCGAAGGCGAGGTCGAAAAGCGGCTGGCGCGGCTCGCCAAGACCGTGAAGCTGCCGGGATTTCGTCCGGGCAAGGTTCCGCTCAAGATGGTCGTGCAGCAATATGGTCAATCCGTTCGCTCCGACGTCATTTCCGATGCGGTGCAAACGAGCTTCAACGACGCGGTGCGCGAGCAGAACCTGAAGGTGGCGGGCTACCCCCGCATCGAACCACGGCAAGTGCAGGGGAACGAGACCGGCGCCGCGAGCGACGCATTCGAGTTCTCGGCCGTGTTCGAAGTCTATCCGGAGATTGCGTTGGGCGACCTTACCGCCATCGCCATCGAACGTCCCCAGGTTGAAGTGTCGGCGGCCGATATCGACCGCACGCTGGAAGTATTGCGGCAACAACGCGCGGTATTCGAGCCGGTGACGCGCGGCGCGCAAAATGGCGACCGCGTACTGGTGGACTTCACGGGCACGATCGACGGGCAGGAGTTCCCGGGGGGTCAGGCCAAGGATTTCGCGATTCAGCTGGGCGAGGGTCGCATGCTGCCGGAGTTCGAGGCGGCGCTTGCGGGCGTTGTCGCTGGCGAAAATCGCGCATTCCCGCTGACGTTTCCCGCGGATTACCACGGCAAGGAAGTCGCGGGAAAGGTGGCGCAATTCGCGCTGACGGCCAAGCAGGTCACCGCGCCGAACGTGCCCCCGCTGGATACCGAGTTTGCGACGGCTTTTGGAATCAAGAGCGGCAGCGTCGACGAGTTGCGCGCCGAAGTCGAGGCCAACCTCAAGCTCGAGTTGAAGCGCAAGCTCGACGCCGTGCTGAAAGAGCAGGCGCTCAAGGGGCTGCGCAGCGCCGCCCAGTTGACGTTGCCCAAGTCGCTTGTCGAGCAGGAAGCGCTGCAGCTGGCGCGGCGCATGGCCGGCAATCTGCAACAGCAAGGGATGAAGCAGGAAGACATCAAACTTACGCCGGAAATGTTCCGGCGTGAGGCCGAAGAACGCGTGGCGCTGGGACTCATCCTGGGCGAGGTGGTGCGGGGCAAGAACCTGGAAGCGCGGCCGGAACAGGTCCGGTCGCTGGTCCAGGAGGTCGCCCAGACGTACGAGCAGCCCGATGCGGTCGTGCGCTGGCATTTCGAGAAGCCCGAGCGTCTGACCGAATTCGAGGCGCTGGCCGTCGAACGCAACGTGGTGGAATGGATTCTGGGTCAGGCCAAGGTCAGCGATGTCCCCACGACGTTCGAAGCACTGATGGGTCCCGCCAAGTCTTGATCGGCCTCTCCCGGCGACGACGTTCGTCTGGACGGCTTGACGCGGCCCCCTCCCGGTCCCATCTTGCATGGGTGGGGCAATGGTGTGGCGGTGTTATGCCTGCCGTGGAGCCCAAGTCAGTTGAGTTGTATTCCACAATAATTGCATCAATCGTCAAGGATCGCCCTCGCGATGTATGAAACGGGAAAGACAGCACATATGACCGAGCCCAGCAACCTGGGGCTCGTGCCGATGGTCATCGAGCAAAGCGGCCGCGGCGAGCGCGCGTACGACATCTATTCGCGACTGCTCAAGGAGCGCATCGTTTTTCTGGTGGGCCCGGTGAACGACAACACCGCCAACCTGATCGTCGCGCAGATGCTGTTCCTCGAATCCGAGAACCCGGACAAGGACATCAGCTTCTACATCAACTCGCCGGGCGGATCGGTATCCGCGGGCATGGCGATCTATGACACGATGCAGTTCATCAAGCCCGACGTGTCGACGATGTGCGTCGGGATGGCCGCCAGCATGGGCGCGTTCCTGCTCGCCGCCGGCGCCAAGGGCAAGCGCTTTGCGCTACCCAATTCCACGATCATGATTCACCAGCCGTCGGGTGGTTTCCAGGGCCAGGTTTCGGATATCGAGCGGCATGCCCAGTACGTGATCGACTTGAAGCGCCGGTTCATCACCATGATGGCCCAGTTCACCGGGCGCACGGTCGAGCAGGTCGAGCGCGACCACGACCGTGATAACTTCCTGTGGGCGGACGCCGCCAAGGAATACGGAATTGTGGACAAAGTCTTGCAGAACCGGGTCGAGAGCGCGTAGAGTTAACTGAGATTTCCCAACAGGTTACTGACACAGATCGTTGAATGGCCGACAAATCTTCCGGCGACAAGCTTCTTTATTGCTCCTTCTGCGGCAAAAGCCAGCATGAGGTGCGCAAGCTCATCGCGGGCCCGTCGGTGTTCATCTGCGACGAGTGCATCGAGCTTTGCAACGACATCATCCGCGAGGAAGGTGCGGGCAGCGAGACTGCGCGCGCCGATCGCAACAAGCTCCCGACGCCCCATGAGATCCGGCAGAGCCTCGATCAGTATGTGATCGGCCAGGAGCCGGCCAAGAAGATCCTTTCGGTAGCCGTATACAACCACTACAAGCGGCTGGAGTCGGTGACGAAGGACGACGATGTCGAGCTGACCAAGTCGAACATCCTCCTGATCGGGCCGACGGGCTCGGGAAAGACACTGCTTGCGCAGACGCTCGCGCGCCTGCTGGACGTCCCGTTCGTCATCGCCGACGCGACCACGTTGACCGAGGCCGGCTATGTCGGCGAAGACGTCGAGAACATCATCCAGAAACTGTTGCAGAAATGCGACTACGACATCGAGAAGGCGCAGCGGGGTATCGTCTACATCGACGAGATCGACAAGATCTCGCGCAAGAGCGACAACCCGTCGATTACCCGCGACGTTTCCGGCGAAGGCGTGCAGCAGGCGTTGCTGAAGCTGATCGAAGGCACCATCGCGTCGGTGCCGCCCCAGGGCGGGCGCAAGCATCCCAACCAGGAGTTCGTGCAGGTCGACACGACGAACATCCTGTTCATCTGCGGCGGCGCCTTCGACGGCCTGGAGAAAATCATCCGCCAGCGCTCGACCAAGACCGGCATCGGCTTCGGCGCCGAAGTCGCCAGCCCGGATGACCGCAAGAACATCACGATGCTGCTGCGTGGCACGGAGCCCGAAGACCTCATCAAGTTCGGCCTGATCCCCGAGTTCGTCGGCCGCCTTCCCGTTGCCGCCACGCTCGACGAACTGGACGATGCTGCGCTGATCCAGATTCTGGTCGAGCCCAAGAACGCGCTGATAAAGCAATACCAGAAGATGTTCCGCATGGAAGGCGTCGAGCTCGAAGTGCGCGAGCCCGCGCTGCGCGCCATCGCCAAGAAGGCACTTGCGCGCAAGACAGGCGCTCGTGGCCTGCGTTCCATCCTGGAGCAGGTCCTGCTCGAAGTGATGTATGACCTGCCTTCCTTGTCCAACCTGGCCCGCGTGGTCGTGGACGAGGCGACTATCGCGAACGACGGCAAGCCCTTGCTCATGTTCGCCGACCCGCCGAAAATGGCCGCGTCGCATTCGTGACTATCCGGCAAGCTCCAGAATTCAAAGGGAATTGTGGGGAATGACCGAACCGGCGGCTTGACAGGCTGCCGCGGCGCCCCCATTTTCCTTCTCGTTCCCACCAGCGTTTCGGGTTCAGCGAATTTTTTGACCCCTATCATTCTCCATCCGCATCCGGTTACCTACTAAGGCAAGCATGGCCAACGACACGACCCTTCCGACTGACCTCACCGCTCTCCCGCTGCTGCCGCTGCGCGACGTGGTGGTATTTCCGCACATGGTCATCCCCCTTTTCGTGGGGCGGCCCAAGTCCATCAAGGCACTCGACATGGCGATGGAGGCGGGCAAGCACATCCTGCTCGTCGCGCAGAAACAGGCGGCCAAGGACGATCCGGGCGCGGAGGACTTGAACGAGATCGGCACCATCGCCACTGTGCTGCAGATGTTGAAACTGCCCGATGGCACGGTCAAAGTGCTCGTCGAAGGCACGCAACGTGCGCAGATCAGCGAAGTCGAGGATCGCGGCGAATACCTTGTCGCGCGGGCGCTGCCGATGCCCGGCGATCCGGGCAGCGCCAACGAAGTCGAAGCGATGCGCCGGGCGCTGCTCGCGCAGTTCGACCAGTATGTGAAGCTCAACAAGAAGATCCCGCCGGAAATCCTCACGTCGATGTCGGGCATCGACGAAGGCGGTCGCCTGGCCGACGCCATTGCCGCGCACCTCCCGCTCAAGCTCGAGCAAAAGCAGCACATCCTCGAAATGAGCGAAGTGGGCAAGCGCCTGGAGCATCTGCTAGGTGTGCTCGAAGGCGAAGTCGACATCCTCCAGGTTGAAAAGCGCATCCGCGGCCGCGTCAAGCGGCAGATGGAGAAGAGCCAACGCGAGTACTACCTCAACGAGCAGGTCAAGGCCATCCAGAAGGAACTCGGCGAAGGCGACGAGAACGCCGACCTCGAGGAGATGGAAAAGAAGATCAAGGCCGCCCGCATGTCGAAGGAAGCGGAAGCCAAGGTCATGGCCGAGCTGAAGAAGCTCAAGATGATGTCGCCGATGTCGGCCGAAGCCACCGTCGTGCGCAATTACATCGACACGCTTCTGGCGCTGCCCTGGCGCAAGAAGAGCAAGATCAGCAAGGATCTGGCGAACGCGGTGAAAATCCTCGACGCCGACCACTATGGCCTCGAGAAAGTGAAGGAGCGCATCGTCGAGTACCTGGCGGTGCAGCAGCGCGTCGACAAATTGAAGGCGCCGATCCTGTGCCTCGTCGGGCCGCCCGGCGTGGGCAAGACGTCGCTTGGGCAATCGGTGGCCAAGGCCACCGGTCGCAAATTCGTCCGCATGTCGCTGGGCGGCGTGCGCGACGAGGCCGAGATTCGGGGCCATCGCCGCACCTACATCGGCTCGATGCCCGGCAAGATCCTGCAGAACATGTCCAAGGTCGGCGTGCGAAATCCGCTGTTCCTGCTCGACGAAGTGGACAAGATGGGCCAGGACTTCCGCGGCGATCCGAGTTCGGCGCTGCTGGAGGTTCTCGATCCCGAGCAGAACGATACGTTCGTCGATCACTACATCGAAGTCGAGTACGACCTGTCCGACGTGATGTTCGTTGCGACCGCCAATTCGATGAACATCCCGGCCCCGCTCCTGGACCGCATGGAAGTCATCCGCCTCAGCGGTTACACCGAGGACGAGAAGATCGCGATCGCCAAGCAATACCTGATGCCGAAGCAGATGAAGAACAACGGCATCAAGGCCGACGAGCTGCACGTCGCTGACAGTGCGTTGCGCGACATCGTCCGCTATTACACGCGCGAAGCCGGCGTGCGCAGTCTCGAGCGCGACATCAGCAAGATCTGCCGCAAAGTGGTGAAGACGCTGCTGTTGAAGCAAAGCGAGGGTAAGGCGCGTACGGCCAAGGGTCCGGTTGACGTCAATTCGAAGAACCTCGACAAGTACCTGGGCGTGCGCCGATTCACGTATGGCATCGCGGAAAAGAAGAACCAGGTGGGCCAGGTCACGGGTCTCGCGTGGACGGAAGTGGGCGGCGACCTGCTGACGATCGAAGCGGTGGCGCTTCCCGGCAAGGGCAAGACCACGACGACGGGCAAGCTGGGCGACGTGATGAACGAGTCCATTGCGGCCGCCCTTTCGGTGGTGCGCCATCGCTCGAAGGCGCTCGGCATCGCGGCGGACTTCTATACGAAGACGGACCTCCACATCCATCTGCCGGAAGGTGCGACGCCCAAGGATGGCCCGTCGGCGGGGGGCGCCATCGTCACGGCGATCGTGTCCATCCTCACGGGCATTCCCGTGCGTTGCGATGTTGCGATGACGGGCGAGATCACGTTGCGCGGCGAAGTGTTGCCGATCGGCGGGCTGAAGGAGAAACTGCTTGCGGCTGGGCGCGGCGGCATCAAGACCGTGCTGATTCCCGAGGAAAATGTGAAGGACCTGGCGGAGATTCCGGACGAGATCAAGAATCGCCTCGACATCCATCCGGTACGCTGGATTGAGCAGGTGCTCGAGCAGGCGCTGGAGCGCCACCCGACACCGCTCGCCGACGAGAAGGACGCAAGTGATGTGCCGGTCCCGCCGGTGCCCGCCGCCGATGACAAGACACCGGCGCTGAAGCACTGAGGCGGAAGACCAAACAGAGACGAAGCCAACGATTCACCCGAGATGCATCCAGCACATGTCTAGGATGAATCCGGGACCCATCTGAGGATTCGGCATGTACGCGCGTGGGCACGGAATCTGCTCACGCGCGTTTTGTTTTCCGCTTGCCACTTTCACATCCGACGCATCATCCGCATCGCTTCAATCGACTGCGTTCCGTTCTTCGTGCGCAACACGAATGCGGTACCGCGATGCGCGGCGCATCCGCGAGCATTGCGCTTGACACTGCGAAATCGCGGGCGTTATAAACATCATTCCGGCACGCCGACTGCGCGTGCCAATCCAATTCATTCTTTTCTGCTTCAGAGTTTCCAGGGGGACGTGTTGTGAACAAATCCGAACTGATCGATGCGATCGCCCGGCACGCCGACATTTCCAAGGCGGCGGCGGGTCGCGCGCTGGACGCCACCGTGGGCGCCATTCGGGGGTCGCTGAAAAAAGGCGACATCGTCACCCTGGTGGGCTTCGGATCGTTCTATGTCGGAAAGCGGACCGCGCGCCAGGGGCGCAACCCGCGCACCAACGAGCCGATCAGGATTCGCGCTGCCAAGGTGCCGAAGTTCCGGGCTGGAAAAGCGCTCAAGGATGCGTTAAACTAGCGGACTTCGTTTGCGAGGCACGGCACATGAAGGTTCCGTGCCAGCGGCTCCCGGGTGCTTAGCTCAGTTGGTAGAGCGTCGCCTTTACACGGCGAATGTCGGGAGTTCGAGCCTCTCAGCACCCACCAGAAATGCGCTGTTGGCGCGACCCGGCACGTGGTTGATGTTGAATTTGCCCGGCCAGTCGAGTTCGGCGAGCACGAATCAGCGGGTTCAGTTAAGAAAGCCCGGCAAGCTTGGTTTAGTAGGGAGTGGTAGTTCAGTTGGTTAGAATACCGGCCTGTCACGCCGGGGGTCGCGGGTTCGAGTCCCGTCCACTCCGCCAGAATCCGTAAAAGACGAGGGCGAACGAGAGTTCGCCCTTTCTGCTACCGGCCAGAAGTGGCCGCACATCGGCATCAAGCGGGACACATGTACGATCTAGTCTACAAGCACAAACGCGTCGCTCAGATCATCCTCTTCCTGATGATGATCCCCTTCGCATTTTTCGGCGTCGACTACTATTTCCGCGGGGCCAGCACCAACGATTCCGTAGCGACCATCGGCAAGGACAAGATTACGCTTGCCGACTACGACCAGTCGCTGCGCGACCAGCAGCAACGCGCGCGGCAGATGCTGGGTCGCAATTTCGACCCGACGATGTTCGACAATCCCGAAGTGAGATTCGCGGTGCTTGAAGGCGTCATCAACGAGCGCCTGCTTGCCAACAAGGCGCGCGACCAGCGGTTCCGCATTTCCGACGCTCAACTGCGTGAAACGATCTCGGGCATACCGGCGTTCCAGGTGGACGGCAAGTTCTCCAGCGATCGCTACGAGCAATTCCTGTTGTCGCAGGGCAGCAATCGCATTGCGTTCGAGGAGAAGGTGCGCCAGGACATGCTGAATGCGACGGTCCAGGAACCCGTCGCGGCGGCCAACATTGTCGCCCGTCCGTCCAGCGAGAAGTTCCTCGGTCTGTCGGAACAGCAACGCGAGGTCGCCGTTGCCGTGGTCAGCGCCGAGCCTTTCGTGAAGGACGTGAAGATCGACGACGCGGCGGTCAAGGCGTTCTATGAAAAGAACCTGGTGGCGTTCCAGACCCCCGAACTGGCGAAGATCGAATATCTGGTGCTGTCGCAGGACGCGTTGATGGCGGGCGTCGCGGTCGATCCGCAGGAAGTGAAGAAGCAATACGAATCGAACATGAAGCAATACGCGGCGGCGGAGCAGCGCGCCGTGGCCCACATCCTGATTCCCGTGAAGGCTGACGCGAGCGAAGCCGATCGCGCGGCGGCCAAGAAACAGGCGGAGGAAGTCATCGCGAAGGCGCGAGCCAATCCCGCCAAGTTCGGCGAACTCGCCAAGCAGTACTCCAAGGACCCGGGCTCGGCGGAGCAGGGCGGTGATCTTGGTTCCTTTGCCCGCGGCACGATGGTGTCCACGTTTGAGGACGCGGCCTTTGCCGCCAAGACCGGCGATATCGTGGGACCCGTGCAGACCGAGTTCGGCTGGCACATCATCAAGATCAATGGCATCAAGGCGGCGCAGGTGCCGCAATTCGACGAAGTCAAGGCGCAAATCGAGACGGAACTTAAGCGCCAGCACGCGGCGCAGAAATTCGCCACGGCGGCGGACCAATTCCAGAACCTCGTGTACGAGCAGGCCGACAGCCTGTCCGGTGCCGCCAAGACGCTCAACCTCACGGTCGAGTCGACCCCGTTCATTTCAAGGTCGCAGGCTCAGGCCATCGCCAAGGGCAATGCCAAACTGGTCCAGGCGTTATTTTCGGCGGAATCGATCCAGGGCAAACGCAACACCGAGGCCGTCGAAATCGGCCCCAACACGATCATGGCGGCCCGAATCGTCGAGCACAAGCCGGCCGCGCCGCGCCCCTTCGACGAAGTGAAGGATGAAATCCGGCGGCAACTCACACGCAAGGCAGCCACCGACCTCGCGCTGGAGGCCGGGCGCGCCAAGATCGCCCAATTGAACGAAGGCAAGAGTGACAAGCAGGTGGGCGTCACGTTCGGCAAGCCGGTGCAATTGCTGCGCAACAAGCCTGAACCCGGCTTTCCCCCGGATGCGGTGACACAGATTTTCATGGCCAATCCTGCCAAGCTGCCGGTCTATTTGGGCGCCACGAACGAACGCGGCGATTTTTCGATCTTCCAGGTGCAGTCCGTTACCACGCCGGGCAATACCGACAAGGCCAAGCTCGATGCCGCGTCGGCGCGTCTGTCCGAGCAGATCGGGCGGGAAATGCTGACCGCCTATCTCGCGACGCTGAAGGCCAAGTCGGACGTCACGATCAATCAGGCGAACCTCGAGAAGAAATGACGCGTTGAGTCAGGCTGCCATGAAATCAAAAACGGCGACCCGCGGGTCGCCGTTTTCATTGCCGCGTCGTATCGACCTCAGCCCTGCGGGCAGTTTGCCTTGAGATAGTTTTCCACCGCTGTGCGTCGGCGCTTGCGGTCAGCGTCGTTCATCATGACCTGCTCACCCTTTTCATTGATGCTGTAGAGCAGGATCTGTTCCGCGGACAGGCTGGTCAGTTCGGTGCGCGCGTCCCGGCAGGAATCAGCCAGGCGTTCCGCGTCGGCGCGCTGCTGCGCCGCCTTCTTTGCCGTATCCGCTGTCGCGGTCTGCTGCTTCTTCAGGTCCAATTCCTTGTTGGCCAGATCCTTCGCCGCATTCGGATTGGCCGGTGGTGGCGGCCCCGCAATTGTTTCGACTTTCACGTTGCCCGGTGGCGGCTGGTCGGAATAGACGACAACTCCGTTCGCATCCGTCCACTTGTAGAGCGCTGCCCATGCGGGCATCGCGGCGCAGAGCATCACGGCGAGGCCGCCCAGAACGACTGCCGCCGCGCTGGGTCGCCGGTGGATGCGCGCGCGCGCGCAAGGGCGCCCCGGCGCATTGATCGGCGGTTTTCTGCAGGTGGTTCGGCTCATGGTCCACCTCCGTAGGATTCGTGACCTAGCCAAGGTAGCGCAGCGCCCCGCCGCGCGTCAATTGTTCCGACGCCAAAGGCAGACGAGCGGCCCGTCACTGTTGCTCAACGGTGCTGTCACTTGGGCGGGCGCTCCGACGCGGGTATAATCGATTTTTGCGCATAGGAGAAATCAATGCGTGTCGTCCGGAAAGCGCTGACGTTCGACGACGTCCTCTTGGTCCCTGCGCATTCCCTCGTCGTTCCCCGCGACGTTTCGCTCAAGACCCGCCTTACCAAGTCCATTTCGCTTAACATCCCGCTGGTTTCGGCGGCGATGGACACGGTGACCGAAGCGCGCCTGGCCATTGCGATCGCGCAGGAAGGCGGGCTTGGCGTGATTCACAAGAACATGACGCCGTCGAAGCAGGCGGCCGAGGTTGCCAAGGTCAAGCGTTTCGAGAGCGGCGTTGTCAAGGATCCGATCACGATCCCGCCGACGATGTCGGTGCGCGAAGTGCTCGCGCTCACGAAGCGCCATCGCATTTCCGGGTTGCCGGTGGTGCAGGGCAAGCGGGTAGTCGGCATCGTCACCAACCGCGATCTGCGCTTCGAGACCAATCTCGACCAGCCGGTCGCGGCGATCATGACCAAGCCCGACAAGCTGGTCACGGTCCCGGAAGGGACCGATCTCGAGACCGCGAAATCGCTGATGCACCAGCACCGCCTCGAGCGGGTGCTCGTCGTCAATGGCGACATGGAACTGCGCGGGCTCATCACCGTGAAGGACATCCTCAAGGCGACCGAACATCCGCTGGCGTGCAAGGACGACCTCGGCCGCCTGCGCGCGGGCGCGGCCGTCGGTACCGGCGGAGACACCGACGAGCGGGTCGACGCGCTGGTCGGCGCGGGTGTGGACGTGCTCGTGGTCGACACGTCGCACGGCCATTCCAAAGGCGTGCTGGACCGCATCTTGTGGATACGCAAGAAATATCCGCAGGTACAGATCATCGGCGGCAATATCGCCACGGCTGAGGGCGCACGCGCACTCGCCGACCATGGTGCCGACGCGGTGAAGGTCGGAATCGGTCCCGGTTCGATCTGCACGACGCGTATCGTGGCGGGTGTGGGCGTGCCGCAGATCTCCGCGATCCAGTTCGCGATCGAAGGTGCAGCCAAGGCTGGGATTCCGGCGATCGCCGATGGCGGCATCCGCTATTCCGGTGACATCGCCAAGGCGGTTGCCGCGGGCGCCTCGTGCGTGATGCTGGGCAGCCTGTTTGCCGGAACCGAAGAGGCGCCTGGCGAAATCGAGCTGTACCAGGGCCGCTCGTACAAGAGCTACCGCGGCATGGGATCGCTGGGTGCGATGCAGGAAGGAAGCGCGGATCGCTATTTCCAGGATAGCGAAGGCGAAGGCGCGGCCGAAAAGCTCGTTCCCGAAGGCATCGAGGGCCGCGTGCCTTACAAAGGCGTGCTTGCGTCGGTTATCCACCAGTTGATGGGCGGCCTGCGCGCGGCGATGGGCTATTGCGGCTGCGCCACGATCGAGGAACTGTCGACCCGCGCGGAGTTCGTGGAAATCACGTCGGCGGGCATTCGCGAGTCCCACGTGCACGACGTGCAAATCGTGAAGGAAGCGCCGAATTACCGGGTTCAGTGACGCGATGTTACGGCGGGCCGGTTTCAATATCATCGCAACCGGGCCCTTCGCGTCCAGTCCTTTCGCAACCGTCCTTTCATCTGCACCGAAGTAAATTGATTCGAAACCAAGCGCAACGATGGCCGCCTCGTCCCATTCGAAAATCCTGATCCTCGATTTCGGTGCGCAGTACACGCAGCTCATCGCGCGCCGGCTGCGCGAATTGAACGTCTATTGCGAGATCCACCCCTACGACGTGGACGACGCTTTCATTCGTGACTTTGCCGCCAAGGGCATCATCCTGTCTGGCGGCCCCAACAGCGTGACCGAAGGCGATACGCCCCGCGCGCCGGACGCCGTGTGGACCGCGGGCGCGCCCGTGCTCGGGATCTGCTACGGCATGCAAGCGATGGCCGCGCAATTGGGTGGGGCGGTCGAGTCCGGGCACGCGCGTGAATTCGGCTATGCGCAAGTTCGCGCGCGGGGCCATTCGGCGTTGTTTCGCGACATCCAGGATCGCGTCAACGCGGAGGGCCATGGCCTGCTCGACGTGTGGATGAGCCACGGCGACAAGGTCACTGCAATTCCTCCAGGATTCAAGCTGGCCGGATCGTCGGATACCTGCGCGATCGCGGCGATGGCTGACGAAACACGCCGCTTCTACGCGGTGCAGTTCCATCCGGAGGTCACGCATACAAGGCAGGGCACCGCAATACTGGCCCGCTTCGCGCACGACATCTGCGGTTGCGGCCACGACTGGAACATGCACGATTACCTGGGAGAGGCCGTCGCCGCCGTGCGCGCGCAAACCGGGGGCGAAGACGTGCTGCTGGGCCTGTCCGGTGGCGTCGATTCGTCGGTGGCCGCAGCATTGATTCACCGCGCGATCGGCGACCGCCTGACCTGCGTATTCGTCGACCACGGCCTGCTGCGCCTGAACGAGGCGGAGCAGGTGATGCACACGTTCGCGCAGAATCTTGGCGTGAAGGTGATCCACGTCGACGCCAGCGCAGAATTCCTGGCCGCGCTGGCCGGCGTTTCCGATCCTGAATCCAAGCGCAAGATCATAGGCAAGCTCTTCGTGGACGTGTTCCAGCGCGAAGCGGCGAAGCTCTCCAACGTGAAATGGCTGGCGCAGGGCACCATCTATCCCGACGTGATCGAATCCGCGGGCGCCAAGACCAAGAAGGCGCACACGATCAAGTCGCACCACAATGTCGGTGGCCTGCCCGAATCGCTGCATCTCAAGTTGCTCGAGCCGCTGCGGGAGCTGTTCAAGGACGAAGTGCGGGCGTTGGGCGTGGAGCTGGGATTGCCACGGGAGATGGTGTATCGCCATCCTTTCCCCGGACCGGGCCTTGGCGTCCGTATCCTGGGCGACATCACGCGCGAACGCGCACAATTGCTGCGGCGTGCCGATGCCATTTTCATCGAGGAACTGCGGGCGGCGCACGCTGCCGACGGCCAGTCCTGGTACGACAAGACGGCGCAGGCCTTTGCCGTTTTCCTGCCGGTGCGGTCCGTTGGCGTGATGGGCGACGGCCGTACTTACGAAAATGCGGTGGCGCTGCGCGCGGTGCAGACCACCGATTTCATGACGGCGCACTGGGCACCCTTGCCGCACGACTTGCTGGCGAAGATCAGCAATCGCATCACCAACGAAGTACGGGGTTTCAACCGCGTCGTGTACGACATTTCGGGCAAGCCGCCCGCGACCATCGAATGGGAATGAGGTCGCAGCGCGAACCAGGAGGAACGGGCTCATGACACTCGCAAAATCTCCGACGGAACGCTTCGGGACGCTTGCGCTGCGGCGCGGCATCAGCCTGGGCGTGCTCTATTCGTCCAATCGCAATGACTTCGCGCTGGTCCTCGCGGCAGCGGCGTCCGAATTCCAGGAAGGCAACACCTACAGCGAGCGCGAGGTCAATGACATCCTGCTCGCGTGGCTTGGCGGAGCCGGTGCGATGCTGGCGGTCGACCACGTCGAACTGCGGCGCTGGCTTGTGGACAACCGGCTCCTCGACCGCGACGGTTTCGGCCGCGCTTACACGCGCGGCCAGCCTGCGCCCGAGCTGGCCGGGCTGGTTGCGGCGCTTGCGGGTCACGACTTGAACGCCGTTGCACAAGCGGCGCGGACCCGCGATGCTGCCGCGCGCGCGGAACGCAAGCAGCAATGGGCGGCAAGCCGCGGCAGCACGGGTGACGTATCGGCGCTTCGCAATGGCTGAGATCGGGCCGGCATGACCCGCAAGAACTTCTCGTCCGGCGCGCCGTGGGAGCCGATCGTCGGTTATTCGCGGGCGGTGCGCATCGACAATCATGTCGTCGTGTCCGGAACCACGGCGACCGACGCCGACGGCAACATTGTCGGTGTCGGCGACGCTTACGCCCAAACCCGGCAGATCATTGCGAACATCGCATCTGCGTTGGAACGCGCAGGCGCAACGTTGGACGATGTGGTGCGCACGCGTATCTTCGTGACCGACATCGCGCAATGGGAAGCCGTCGGACGCGCCCATGGCGAGGCGTTCGGCTCGATCCGGCCGGCGTGCACGATGGTCGAGGTCGCGAAGCTCATCGCGCCCGAACTCCTGGTTGAAATCGAGGCCGACGCGATCATGCCCCGGGATCGCGCATGAGTGCCGCTCCGGCGTCCGGCATTCCGCCGCTGTCGACCAGTGCCCGTTTCTATGCGCGGGTCCGGCGCTCCCTGGCACTCTCCGGGTCGCTGATTGTTGTCACCATGCTCATCGGAACGGTCGGGTATCACGTCATCGACGACTTCACGTGGCTCGACGCCTTTCATCAGTCCGCGTTACTGCTCTCCGGCATGGGCCCCGTCAAGGAGAACACGTCCGTGGCCGGCAAGATCTTCGACAGCTTCTATGCGTTGTTCTGCGGCGTCATCCTGCTGGGTGCGACGGGCATCATGTTCACACCGGTCATTCATCGCATCCTGCACCGCTTCCACATCGAAGACGCCAGTGCAGGCAAGTGACGATGCATGGATGGGCGAGGCGCTGACGCTGGCACGCGAAGCGGGCGGGCGCGGCGAGGTACCGGTGGGTGCCGTCGTCGTCAGCCAGGGGCGCATCATCGGTCGTGGCGGCAACGCGCCGATCGCCGCCAACGACCCGACCGCGCACGCCGAGATTGCCGCACTGCGTGACGCGGCAGCCAGCGTGGGCAACTACAGGCTTCCGGACTGCGAGATGTTCGTGACACTGGAGCCTTGCGCGATGTGCGCCGGAGCGATCATGCATGCGCGCGTCGCGCGGCTGGTGTTCGGCGCCAGCGACCCGAAGACTGGGGCATGCGGATCGGTCGTCGACCTGTTCGGCGAGAAGCGGCTCAATCATCACGCCGTAGTCGAAGGCGGCGTGCGTGCCGACGAGTGCGGCCGGTTGTTGTCGGCTTTCTTCGCGGCGCGTCGCTGACGCATGGCGAATCATCAGGGCATCGGCATCTTTGCACCGGCGGGCTTTGCGCAGGAGCCTGCAGCGCTTGCGCGCGCCGTGGCGCTACTGCAGGCGAGGGGCCATGCTGTCGTTGTCGATCCGACGTGCCATATGCGCTGGCAGCGCTTCGCGGCATCCGACGGCGAGCGCCTCGATAGCGTGATGCGCATGTCGGCGGATTCCCGCGTGGATCTGGCGCTTACGATGCGGGGCGGCTACGGCTGGACTCGCCTGCTGCCGCATCTCGATTTCGACCTGATCGCGAGCGCCCGGAAGCGCTGGCTGGGATACAGTGACTTCACCGCCTTCCAGCTTGCCGCGCTGGCGCGCACCGGAATGAAGACCTTTGCCGGACCTTCGGCGACGGGCGATTTCGGCGCCGAGTCTCCATCGGAATTCACGCTCGAGCATTGCTTCGGATTGCTAGCCAGCGACACGTATTCCGTGAGTTTCGACCTCGAAGGTCTCGCGCGATTCAGGACGGCAGGCACACTCTGGGGCGGCAACCTGGCGCTGGTCACCCACCTTCTCGGCACGCCGTATTTTCCCCAGGTCGACGATGGCATCCTGTTCCTGGAAGACGTAGGCGAGCATCCCTACCGTATCGAGCGAATGCTCTATCAGTTGCACCATGCCGGCGTGCTGGCCCGCCAGCGCGCGATACTGCTCGGACGATTCACCGAGTACGAGCTGAATGGCAATGACGCCGGCTACGATATCGCGGCGACCGTCGCGCAGTTGCGTTCGCTGGTACCCGTCCCCGTATTCACGGGATTGCCGTTCGGCCATGTGGCCGACAAGCTCACATTACCTGTAGGCGGTCACGGAGTCCTGGACGTCGCCGACGGCCGCGCACACCTCACGCTGTCGGACTATGCCTGCTGAAGCAGTGGCGCCACGCTTTGCCGTTCGGCGCGTCGACTGGGCGACTGCGGGCGATGATTTGCGTGCCGTGCGGCGGGCTGTCTTCATTGTCGAGCAGTGCATCCCCGAGGAACTCGAATGGGATGAGTTCGACCCCGTCTGTCCGCATGTGCTGGCGCTCGATACATCGACCGCCGCGGCGATCGGCTGCGGCCGCCTCCTGCCCGACGGCCATGTCGGTCGCCTGGCGGTGCTCGGACCGTGGCGCGACAAGGGCGTCGGTTCTGCGCTGTTGCGCGAACTCATGGATTTCGCACGGGCGCGCGGGCACGCGCGGGTGCTGCTCAACTCGCAAACGCAGGCGATGCCCTTCTATGCTCGCCACGGATTTGCCCCGGTCGGCGTCGAATTCTTCGAAGCCGGCATTCCCCACCAGAAAATGGCGCGGATCCTGGATTAAGTCTGCTGCGCGACGTCGAATGCGATGTCGACTTCGCCGGTGACGTTGCCTTGGTGGTCGAATGCGCGCTCGATGAAACGCACACCGCCGTCGTGCCCGACGACCAGCACGGTGGAGCAGCGGGTTCCGTAGTCTTCGCTGACGATGAAGGGTGACGACAGAAGCCGTTCCCACTCGAGCGACACGCCGGTCGAAGGCAGGGACGCGTCCGGCGCGGTGCGCCGATCGGCGAGCGCCGCGAATACCGGAGCGAAATCATCACTGTCCTGCGCTGCCCAGGCGCCGACGGCGGCCCGTGCCCGCTCGAGTTTCGGCCAGGGAGTGTCGAGCAATGCATTCGACACGCCGTGCACGCCGGCCGAGAGTGTGCGCATGTCGTTACCGCGGTTGGATGCCCACACCGCACTGCGGGCATCGCCGGCCAGCAGATTGAATCCGTTGTAAGCTGCGGCGTTGCGCATCGCGCCCGCCAGCGCGGTGGCAGGCGCCGCAGGATCATTGAGGATCGCAGGGACGAGTTCACCGCGCGATGGCGCTGCGGGATTCTTCTGCGTGGTCCCCTCGCGGACGTTGGTCAGGAGTGCCCAGCGGCCATTCCGGCGGATTCCCAGCCACGTGCCTCCGCCTTCGAGATCGCGACCGGCGAGCACGCCGGAAAAAGGCGGCTCTTCGCCCCACTGCGCGGGACGTGCTTCACGCGCATGGAATTCATCGCGGTTGGCGGCAATGGCCAGCGAATATCGGGGATGCGTATTCAGCGCTACAACGACCAGGCACATGGGGAATCAGCGGTCCGGCTTTCGAGTCGGCGCAATGGCTACGTCCCTGGGCACGAGGTCGACCACGTCATCGCCGTCGACAAACGCTTCGACGTGGCGGCCGCTTTCATGCATGTACTCCGCAAGACCATGGCGCGCAACGGCGGTGGCGAGTTCGTGCTCGAACGCGCCCGGTTCGGCAACGGCTTCATAGACTTCCATCCAGGTGTCGGACTGCTCGCGGCGCCTGAGCAGAGTTCCTCGGATGCCGGTGGCGCGATGAACGTCAGCCAACACGGCATCAACCGCGCGTCGAAAGGGCGGGGAATCATTGCCGGGCGCGTCACCGGGTTCGGCGCGCACGCGGTACCACACGAAATAGTGAACCACTGCCTGCTGCCGGCGCCGTTAGAGTTTCGGGCGATCGGGCGTGACGGGCGCGGGGATGCCATAAGGCAGCGGCATCCGCAAAAGAAGCGCGCCGTCCGGTGCGCCCAGGCGCAGTGCGCCATCCAGAGCGCTTAGCTGTACCACCGCCAGCAAATCGGCACCGCCACCCGGCGCGGAGGCGGCGTCGACCACCGTGCCACATGCCTGGTCGCCGAAGCTGTCTCCATAAATCCGGGTTGCCGCCAACGGTGCGACGCCATCTACGTGAAAAAGGTGCATGCGCTCCTTGAGCTTGCCGAGATATTGCATTCGCGCCACGATTTCCTGACCCGGATAGCAACCCTTCTGAAAACTCACGCCACCCAGAAGATCCCAATTCGCCATTTGCAGCACGAACTGGTCCTGGGTCGTCGCGTGAATGGTCGGTACGCCGGCGCGGACACCCAGCCATCGCCAGATTTCCGGTCCCACCGCCCTCCCATGAGCCGAGAGGCTTCCTGCCGTCGTTGCGTCGAGTGTCGCCGCCATCACAGCGATGATGCGGCCGTCGGGAAGTCCTAACAGCGTATGGGATTCGCCGACGAGCGACTGACCGCGATCCGGCGCGCGCCCAAACGCCGACTGAGCGAGCGCGGCGGCGTTCGCGCCGCCAATGCCGACCAGCGTGTGCGTACCCGAAATGTCCGCGACGCTGACCTTTGAACGCAGTACATACATCGACAGGCGCTTGCGCAGCGGCTCCGCGAGTTCCGCGGGGATCACGGCGCGAATCGATTCCTGGCCTTCCCGCCACAACAGGAGCGTCGCCAGCATGCGTCCCTTGGGCGAGTTGTAACTCGACCACTGCACCGTCGCGGGTGCCAATGCCTTGAGGTCGCTGGACAATTGTCCCTGCAGGAAGGCCTCCGCATCCGGGCCGGTGAATGCCAGCACACCCAGGTCAGGGGAAACGCAAAACACTGGAGGAAGCAAGCCACCGTCGGTATTCGGGGCCGGATCCGCGAGGGGAGGGGTCATGTCAGAAGATTGGGGGCGAAGGGCAGGCAGCGCAAGTCCGGAGGGGGCTTACAAGGGTGGCTTCCCTCGGTGAATCCGTGCTAGAATAACGAGTTAGCTCGATGCGCCGCTCGGAATAGGTCCTGGCGGCGGTTATCGGGACGAAACCCACACACCTGCGGTCTTTGGGGTGTCCTGGCGCCGCGGCAATGCCAAAGCGTACAGGATCACTTCCGCGGGTGGCGGGTGGCCGCGATTGTTGCAGCAGTTGCAGCGATCTCCCGGCCACGCCAACCCTGAAGGAGTCAAGGCAATGTCGGTCACGATGCGTCAAATGCTGGAAGCCGGAGTTCACTTCGGTCACCAGACCCGCTACTGGAATCCGAAGATGGCGGACTACATCTTCGGCCAGCGCAACAAGATTCACATCGTCAACCTCGAGAAGACGATGCAGAACTACCAGGACGCGATGAAGTACGTGCGTCAACTGGCTTCCAATCGCGGCACGGTCCTGTTCGTCGGCACCAAGCGCCAGGCGCGCGAAATCATCGCCGATGAAGCGAAGCGCTGCGGCATGCCTTTCGTCGACCATCGCTGGCTCGGGGGCATGCTCACCAACTTCAAGACGGTCAAGGTGTCGATCAAGCGCCTGAAGGACCTGGAAGTCATGGCAGGGGACGGCACGTTCGAGCGCATGTCCAAGCGCGAGGCGCTGTCGCTTTCGCGTGAGATGGAAAAACTCACCAAGAGTCTGGGTGGCATCAAGGACATGACGGCGTTGCCCGATGCAATCTTCGTCATCGACGTTGGCTATCACAAGATCGCCGTGACCGAAGCGAAGAAGCTTGGCATCCCGCTGGTCGCTGTGGTCGACACCAACCATTCGCCGCTCGGCATCGCCCACGTGATTCCGGGCAATGACGACTCGAGCCGGGCTATTCGCCTCTATGCGCGCGGCGTGGCCGATGCCATCCTCGAAGGCAAGAGCACGGTGATTCAGGAAATCGTCCAAGGCGGCGACGAGTTCGTCGAAGTGGCGGAAGAAGCGCCGGTCTGACCGGCAGCGTCAATGGGACAACGGGGGCCCACGGCCCCCTTGTTTTGCCCGGCCGACGGCGCGCAATCCGTGCGCCAAACCCGGAATGGCATGCCGGTCGTTTCAATGCGACCGCATTGCGAACAATGAATATGGAGTCTTGAAATGGCGGAAATCTCCGCAAGCATGGTGATGGACCTGCGCCAGCGCACCGGCCTGGGTATGATGGAATGCAAGAAGGCGCTGGCCGAAAGCGCCGGCGATCTGGCCAAGGCTGAGGAACTGCTGCGGATCAAGAGTGGCGCCAAGGCGTCCAAGGCCGCAGGCCGCGTGGCCGCGGAAGGTGTCGTCGGCGCCTACCTCGCGCACGACGGCAAGCTTGCCGCAATGGTCGAGCTCAACTGCGAGACCGATTTCGTGTCCCGCAACGACGACTTCGTCGCGCTGGCGAAATCGCTCGCGCAGCTTGTCGCGGAAAAAAATCCCGCCGATGTGGCGGCACTCTCCGCGCTGCCGCTGGCCGGCGGAACGGTGGAATCGGCGCGCGTGGCCCTGGTGCAGAAGATCGGCGAAAACCTGTCGATCCGTCGCTTCGTTCGATTCACCACTGCGGCTCGCCTCGTCCAATACCTGCACGGCGGCGGTCGCGTCGGCGTGACGGTCGAGTACGAAGGCGGCAACGATGCGGTGGGCAAGGATGTCGCGATGCACATCGCGGCATCCATCGCCAACATCCGTCCAGTCTGCGTTTCCCGCGACCAGGTCCCTGCCGACCTGATCGAAAAGGAGCGCGCGATTTACACCGCGCAGGCGGCCGACAGTGGCAAGCCGGCCGACATCGTGGCCAAGATGGTCGACGGTCGCGTGAACAAATTCCTGGCGGAAGTCACGCTGCTGGGTCAGCCGTTCGTCAAGAATCCGGATGACACGGTGGAGAAGCACCTCAAGGCCAGCGGCGCGACGGTCAAGTCGTTTGCGCTGTTTGTCGTTGGCGAAGGCATCGAAAAGAAGAAGGACGACTTCGCCGCGGAAGTGGCGGCGATGGCCAAAGCCTAGCGCTCGTCGACAAGAATGAACCCCGTGTGCGGCGAGCCGCGCGCGGGATCGTAACAAGAGACAATCCGCATCATTCCGCCGGGCACGAACTGAGGGAGATCGCATGAACTCGCCGACCGCCGCCGCACCGCTCGCTTCGGTTGCTTCCCCAGTTCCCGCCTCGCTTGAAACCGCCGGCGCCACCGCTGCGGCCCCTTCAGCGGGTATCTCCGCTCATTCCTCTCCCACCTCCGCGGCACCCGCGTACAAGCGCATCCTGCTGAAACTCTCGGGCGAAGCGTTGATGGGGGACGATGCTTACGGGATCAAGCGCGAGACCATCGACCGCATCGTCGCGGAGATCGCCGACGTCCAGCGGCTCGGCGTGGAGATCGCAATCGTCATCGGTGGAGGCAACATCTTCCGCGGCGTCGCGCCCGGCGCCGCAGGGATGGACCGCGCGACGGCCGACTATATGGGCATGTTGGCGACGCTCATGAACGCGCTGGCATTGCAGGACGCACTGCGCCGGGCCGGAGTGGAATCGCGCGTGCAGTCGGCACTGCGCATCGACCAGGTCGCCGAGCCCTATATTCGCGGACGTGCGCTGCGGCATCTCGAGGAACGCAAGGTCGTCATTTTTGCCGCCGGCACGGGCAATCCCTTTTTCACCACCGACACCGCGGCGGCGTTGCGTGGCCGCGAGATGGGTGTCGATATCGTGCTTAAGGCGACCAAGGTGGACGGCGTCTACACGGCAGACCCGATGAAGGATGCATCGGCCACTCGTTACCTGAAGCTGACTTTCGACGAGGCGATCATCCGCAATCTCAAAGTGATGGACGCGACGGCGCTTGCGCTGTGCCGCGACCAGAACATGCTGCTCAAGGTGTTTTCGATATTCGTGCCCGGGGCGTTGAAACGTGTCGTCATGGGCGCCGACGAAGGCACGCTGGTGCATTGCTAGCCGGAGCATTGGAGGACGCATGATCAACGATGTCAAGAAATCCGCGGAATCGAAGATGGGCAAGTCGGTCGACGCCCTCAAGGTCGACCTGGGCAAGGTCCGCACAGGGCGCGCGCATACCGGACTGCTCGATCACATCCAGGTCGACTACTACGGCGCGATGATGCCGCTGACGCAGGTCGCCAACGTGACGTTGGCGGACTCGCGCACCATCGGCGTCCAGCCCTGGGAAAAGAAGATGATCCCGGTAGTCGAGAAGGCCATCCGCGATTCCGATCTGGGGCTCAATCCCGCGACCAGCGGCGACCTGATCCGCATTCCGATGCCTGCACTGACCGAAGAGCGCCGGCGCGAACTCACCAAGGTTGTCCACAAGGAGGCCGAAGCTGCGCGCATCGCGGTGCGCAACATCCGGCGCGACGCCAACGAGCATTTGAAGAAGCTGCTCAAGGACAAGCAATGCTCGGAGGACGACGAGCGCCATGCGCAGGCCGACGTCCAAAAGCTCACCGATCGCTTCATCGCCGACATCGACAAGATCATGCACGCGAAGGAAGCGGACCTGATGGCGGTCTAGCGAAGTCTGCCGTGTTCAAGAGCTCCACGCGCGATATTCCGGAGACGCTGCCTGTGCCCCGGCACGTCGCGATCATCATGGACGGGAATGGCCGCTGGTCTAAGCATCGCATGCTGCCGCGCGTCGCCGGCCATCATCGAGGCGTCGAAGCGGTTCGCAGCACCGTGCGCGCGTCGATCGAGCGCGGGATCGAATACCTGACGCTGTTCGCGTTCTCCAGCGAAAACTGGCGGCGCCCGGCGGACGAAGTCTCGATCCTGATGGAATTGTTCGTGCGTTCGCTGGAGCAGGAGGTGGCGAAGCTGCACGAAAACGGAATCCGCTTCAAGACCATCGGTGACCTGACGCCCTTCGGTCCGCGAATTCGCGACCTCGTGGCGGCGGGTGAGGAAATGACGGCGAAGAACAAGCGACTGACGCTGACTGTGGCGGCAAACTACGGCGGCCGCTGGGACATCGCGCAGGCCGCGCAGAAATTCTTCGCCGCGCACCCCGAATGCGCGGCCGGTGCGCCCATGGCACCTGAGGCGCTGGAACCGTACCTCGCGCTTCATTACGCGCCGGAACCGGACCTGTTCATCCGCACCGGTGGCGAACAGCGGATTTCCAATTTCATGCTGTGGCAGCTTGCCTATGCCGAACTCTATTTCACGGATCTGCTGTGGCCGGATTTCGACGCGGCGGCGCTGGATGCGGCGATAGCTTCCTATCGCAAGCGGGAGCGACGGTTCGGACGTACCAGCGAACAGGTGCAGGCGGCGGCCGGACGATGAGACTGCCTCCCGCCGTGACACGATGCTGAAGACGCGGATTCTTACCGCGCTGGTCATGGCCCCCTTGGTATTGGCGGCGATCCTGCTGCTGTCGCCGCGCGCCTGGGGCGTGGCACTGCTGGCGGTGTCGCTGGTGGCCGCGCACGAATGGGGACGACTCGCGCGTCTTGCCGCGCCGCTGCGGATCCTGTTTGTCACCGTCATCCTGGTCGCGGGCCTCGGGCTCCTCTTCGCGCCCGCGGCGGAATTCGCGCGCGGCTGGCCTGCGGCGATCGTCTACTGGCTCTGTGGCGTGAGTGGCCTGTTCTGGCTGGTGCTGGCCCCCCTGTGGGTGCAGGGGCGCTGGTCCACCGGCATCCCGTGGGTCATGATCGTGTGCGGCTGGGTCGTGTTGCTCAGCGCATGGATGGCATTGGTGGAAATGCAGGCGCGTTCACCGTGGTTGGCGCTCGCGGCGATGGCGATCGTGTGGATCGCGGATACCGCGGCCTATTTCTCCGGCCGCGCGTTCGGGCGAAGGAAATTGGCACCTGAGATCAGTCCGGGCAAGACATGGGAAGGTGTCTACGGCGGGCTCGCAGCCGTCGCGATTTACGCGGGCTGCCTGCTGGTGCTCGGGCATCGCGGTGGCTGGTTCGGCGCGATCGACTTGTTCACGGTAACGACTTGGGTGGGTGCGATGCTCGTGATCACCGCGGTGTCGGTCGTCGGGGACTTGTACGAATCGCTGATGAAGCGGCAGGCGGGCGTCAAGGACAGCGGCAAAGCGCTGCCGGGGCACGGCGGCGTGCTCGATCGCATCGACGCGCTGGTCGCGGCGATGCCGCTGGCCGCGCTCGCAGCCCATTTTTTCCTGGTCGCCGCGTGATGCGCACGCTGACGCTCCTTGGCGCGACAGGCTCGATCGGCGAATCCACGCTCGATGTCGTGGCTCGGCATCCGGACCGCTTTCGTGTCGCGGCGCTTGCGGCGAACAAGGATTGGGAGCGGATGGCGGCGTTGTGCCGGCGGCACCGTCCCGGATACGCTGCCATGCAGGACACTGCCGCAGCGCGCGCGCTGGAACAGGCACTGCGCGCGGACGGTCCCGGGACCCGCGTGCTCGCGGGACCGGCGGGACTTGCCGAAGTCGCGGCGCTGCCGGAGGTGGATACCGTGCTGGCGGCCATCGTCGGTGCCGCTGGGCTAGCGCCGACGCTCGCCGCGGCGCGCGCCGGCAAGCGCATTCTCCTTGCCAACAAGGAGGCGCTCGTCATCGGCGGCGACCTGTTCATGAGTGCGGTGGTGGACGGCGGCGCGGTGCTGCTGCCGATCGACAGCGAGCACAACGCGATTTTCCAATGCCTGCCGAGCGCCTATGACCGCAACCCGCTCCATGGCGGCGTGCGCCGGCTGCTGCTCACCGCGTCCGGGGGCCCATTTCGCACCCGCGCCGTCGCGGAATTGCCGCATGTGACACCCGACGAGGCCTGCGCGCATCCCAACTGGCGCATGGGCCGCAAGATTTCGGTCGACTCGGCGACGATGATGAACAAGGGTCTGGAGGTCATCGAGGCGCATTGGCTGTTCGGCGTCCACGCGTCCGCGATCCAGGTCGTCATCCATCCGCAGAGTGTCATCCATTCGCTTGTCGAATACGTTGATGGTTCGGTGCTGGCCGAACTGGGACACCCCGACATGCGAACGCCGATCGCCCAGGCGCTGGCATTCCCGGACCGCATCGAATCCGGTGTGCCGCCGCTCGAACTGGCGCAACTGGGGGGGCTGACCTTCGAGGCACCGGATCTGCTGCGTTTTCCCGCATTGCCGCTCGCCTTTGCCGCGCTGGCGGCCGGAGGCACGGCGCCGGCGATCCTGAACGCCGCCAACGAAGTCGCCGTTGCAGCGTTCCTCGACGGAGCCATTCGCTTCACCGATATCGCCGACGCTTGCGCTGGAACGCTCGCCAAACTGCAGGTGCGGCCGGCGCATTCGTTCGACGACGCCCTCGATGCAGACGGTGAGGCGCGACGGATGACCGCCGCGGCGCTCAGGCTTCCTGCGGAAAATGCGAAAATGACCTCATGATCGACATTGTCTACAAGGTGGCGGCATTTCTGGTCACGCTGGGCGTGCTCGTGGTCTTCCACGAACTCGGCCATTACATCGTCGCCCGGTGGTGCGGTGTGAAGGTTCTGCGTTTTTCGGTGGGATTCGGCCGGGTGGTCGCCTCCCGTCGATTGGGTCCGGACCAAACGGAATGGGCACTCTCCGCAATTCCGCTCGGTGGCTACGTGAAGATGGCGGACGAGCGCGAAGGCGATGTCGCGCCCGGCGATCTTGCGCGCGCGTTCAATCGCCAGAATGTGTGGAAGCGCATCGCGATCGTCGCCGCTGGGCCGGTGGCAAACCTCTTGCTGGCGGTCGTGCTTTATGCCGGCACGTTCATGGCCGGAATCCCGGGGCAGCGCGCGGTGCTTGCCGACCCTGCGCCGGCGACGGCCGCGGCAGCGGCGGGATTGCGCGGGGGCGACCTCGTCGTGGCGCTGGACGACGATCCCGTGCAAAGCTGGCAGGACCTTCGCTGGCGGCTGCTGCGCGCCCAGGGTCGCGACGCCGTGGTGCTGGCCGTTCTGCCCAAGGACGCTAGAGCCGGCGATGTGCCGCTGCATCGAACGCTGTCGCTGACGTCGGTCAGCGCCTCGGACTGGGAAGGCAACGTGTCAGGGGCTCTGGGACTGCGCACCGACCTCGGTGCGCCGCTCGTAAGCGAGGTCGTTCCAGGGAAACCGGCGGCAACCGCCGGCTTGGCGAAGGGCGATCGCATCGTCGGCATCGGCGACTTGACGATGCGCTCGCCCGGCGACGTCGCGCAGACGACCAATGCCAGTCCAGGTGCACCGCTCACGTTCCGGATCGAGCGCGCCGGAACGCCAATGGATATTCTGGTGACGCCGGAAGCCTCGGAGCAGAGCGGCAAGACCATCGGGCTCGCGGGATTGCGCCTCGCGGTCGACCCCGATACAGCGAGTCGACTGGCGGTCACCGTGCGCTTCGGCGTTGTCGATGCTTTCGTGCAGGGCGCACGCAAGACCTGGGAACTGTCGGTCTTCACGTTGAAGATGATGGGCCGGATCTTCACCGGCGAGGCCTCGGTCCGCAACATCAGCGGTCCGCTGACGCTAGCCGATTTTGCCGGACAATCCGCGCAGGCGGGAATGCTCGTCTTCGTAGGCTACCTCGCATTGATCAGCATTAGTCTCGGCGTGCTCAATCTGTTGCCGGTTCCGCTGTTGGATGGGGGTCATTTGCTGTATTATTTCGCCGAAGTCGTCAAAGGCAGTCCCGTCTCCGACCGTGTTTTCGAGGTCGGCCAGCGCATCGGCATGGCCATGCTCGCCGTTCTGATGGCCCTCGCACTCTTCAATGATTTTTCCCGACTGTTCTGACCGCCATGAGGCGGAAGGCGCGCAGGCGCAACCAGTGAATCGCGACACGCGACGCGCGCATGCGCGCTCGCGACGCGTGCGATTGTCCGCGCGTTCCCTGACCTGGGTCTTCGCTTACGCGCTGCTCTTGCTTGCGCCGCTGCTGTCGCCGCCCGTGGCGTGGGCGTTCGACCCGTTCACGGTGCGCGACATCCAGGTCGAAGGCGTCCAGCGCACCGAAGCCGGGACGATCTTTTCCTACCTTCCCATCAAGGTGGGTGAGCGCATCGACGACCAGAAGGTCGCGGACGCGGTGAAGGCGCTCTACGCTACGGGATTCTTTCGCGACGTGCGGATCGAGGCGCAGGGCGACGTGCTTGTCGTCATCGTGCAGGAGCGTCCGACGATTTCCTCGCTGACGTTCGTCGGAAACAAGGAATTCGACACCGACACGATCAAGAAGGCACTGAAGGACGTGGGCATCGGTGAAGCGCTGATCTTCGACCGGGCGGCCCTGGAGCGGGCCGAGCAGGAGTTGAAGCGCCAGTACATTACGCGCGGCAAGTACGCGGCGAGCGTGCAGACGACGGTGACGCCGCAGGACCGCAATCGCGTTGCGGTGAACTTCACCATCGTCGAAGGCGACACGGCCAGCATTTCGCGGATCAACATCGTCGGCAACAAGACCTTCACGGAAAAGCAGTTGCGTTCCGAGATTCTGCTGACGACGCCGAACTGGCTGTCGTGGTACACGAAGGACGACCAGTATTCGAAGCAGAAGCTGATGGCGGACCTCGAGTCGCTGCGCAGCTTCTACCAGAACCGCGGGTACCTTGAGTTCAACGTCGAGTCGACGCAGGTGTCCATCTCGCCGGACAAGGACGAGGTGTTCATCACGATCAACCTGGTGGAAGGCCCCCGCTACACGGTCTCCTCGGTCAACGTGCTGGGCGATCTCGTGGTGCCGGAGTCCGAGGTGCGCCGCCTGATCCAGGTCAAGCCCAACGAGAGTTTCTCCCGGTCGAAGCTGCAGGCCTCCGTGAAGGACATCAGCGAGCGCCTTGGCGCCGATGGCTACGCGTTCGCCAACGTCAATGCGCAGCCGGATATCGATCGCGCCAAGGCGACGGTCGCATTCACGTTCTATGTGGACCCTGGCCGTCGCGCCTATGTCCGCAGGATCAACATTTCCGGCAACGCGCGAACCCGCGACGAAGTCATCCGGCGCGAATTGCGGCAGCTCGAGGACGGCTGGTACGACGGCAGCCGGATCGAGAGGTCGAAGGTGCGCGTGCGTCGCCTTGGCTATTTCGAGGACGGCAGCGTCAACGTCGAAACGCCGCCGGTAGCGGGGACGCCGGACCAGGTCGACATCGACATCACGGTGGGCGAGAAGAGCACTGGCAATGTGCTTGCGGGCGTAGGCTACTCGAGCAATGACGGATTGGTGTTCAACGCGTCGATCTCCCAGCAGAATATCTTCGGCTCGGGCAATGCCCTCTCGCTCGCCATCAACACCAGCAAGATCAACCGCACGATTTCGGCGTCGTATGTCGAACCCTACTGGACCGTCGACGGCGTGTCGCGGATCATCGAAATCTACGACAAGTACACCGATCCGAGCACCCTTTCGGTATCGCAGTATGCGGCGTCGACATTTGGCGCAGCGGTGAGCTTCGGGATCCCGGTTTCGGAAATCGATTCGATCAACTTGGGCTTCCGCGCGGAGCACACCAATATCACGCTGTTTCAGCAAAGCCCGCCGATCTACTACGAGTTCGTCCGCCAATTCGGCTATGCGAGCAACAGCTACATCGTGTCCGGCGGCTGGGCGCGTGACACCCGCAACGACATCCTCTATCCTACGTTCGGCCGTTCGCAGAGCTTCCTGGCTGAAATCGGCCTGCCGATCGGCAACCTCGAATACTACAAGCTCAACTACAATAATCAGTCATTCTGGCCAATCTACGGGGACTGGGTGATGATGCTGCGCGCGGACCTGGGTTATGGCGATGGCTACAACCAGAAGCCGTACCCGTTCTTCAAGGCGTTCTATGCCGGCGGCGTGGGCTCCGTGCGCGGATACGACGCCGGAACGCTCGGACCGCGAGACATCTACGGCAATACGCTGGGGGGAAAGCGCAAGATCGTCGGCAATGCCGAGCTTGGCTACCCGCTGATCAAGGGGGACAAGGCGGTGCGCGTAAGCGGTTTCTTCGACATCGGCCAGATCTACGCCGATGGCACGCAGCCGCAATACGAGAATTTCCGCTATTCGACCGGTATTGCGGTCGCATGGAGTTCGCCGATCGGTCCGCTCAAGTTCAGCTACGCAATCCCGCTCAACTCGATCGAGGGCGACAAGATCCAGCGTTTCCAATTCCAGGTGGGACAGGGCTTCTAGCCCGTTGCTGCCCCGTCCCCGCACGCTGCAGGAGATCAACTTGAAGCACAGCAGAATCGTCGCCGCCGCCGTGTTGCTGTACGCCGCCACGGGTGCCGCGGTCGCCGCCGATTACAAGATCGGCTTCGTCAATGCAGAGCGTCTCTGGCGCGACTCGGCGCCCGCCAAGCGCGCACAGCAAAAGCTGGAAAAGGAATTCGCACCACGGGAAGCGGACCTGCAGAAGCAGGCCAAGCAGGTGCGCGATCTGCAGGCAGTGCTCGACAAGGACGGCCCGACCATGGGCGAAACCGAGCGCCGCAACAAGGAACGCGACCTCGCCAACCAGTCGCGCGACGTGCAGCGCATGGAGCGGCAGTTTCGCGAGGACGTCAACCTGAGGCGTGCCGAGGAGCTTGCCGCCGTGCAGGAGCGCGCCAACAAGATCCTGATGCAGATCGCCGAGGCCGAGAAATTCGACCTGATTCTGCAGGACCCGGTTGTCTTCGCGAGCCAGAAAATCGACATCACCGAAAAGGTGATCAAGGCGCTCGCCGACAAGTAGCGAGCCCCAAGTCCCGGTGCGGGCGCCGCACTCCCCACGGAAACCTACACCGCCCGCGATGCCGTCGACCCCCGCTTCCCCCGGCATTCGCCTGGCCGATCTCGCGGCACGCATCGGCGCCACGCTCGACGGTGATGGCGAAGTGCGTGTGTTCCGCGTCGCCACGCTCGAGAATGCTGATACGGGCTCGCTGGCCTTCATCACCAGCGTCCGGTATCGGGCGCAACTCGCCACGACCCGGGCCTCCGCAGTCATCATGGCGCCGGCGCATGCCCGCGTGACAGTGCTCCCCAAGCTGCTGCATGGCAATCCCTATGCGGCCTACGCCTCCGCGGCAGCCATTCTTCATCCGGTGGTCCCGGTGGAACCTGGCGTGCATATCACCGCCGTGGTCGCCGTTTCGGCGCACGTCGATCCCACGGCAAGCGTTGGACCCCACGCGGTTGTGGGCGCCGGCGCGAAAATTGCCGCGCGCGCCAGAATCGGCGCCGGGTGTGTGATAGGCGCCGATGTCGACCTCGGCGAGGATGTGGTGTTGCACGCCAATGTTTCACTGTATCCAGGCGCGGTGGTTGGTCCGCGCACGATCATCCACGCGGGCGCGGTCATCGGCGCCGATGGATTCGGCATGGCGGAAGAGGGCGGGCGCTGGCTCAAGATTCCCCAGGTGGGTCGCGTGCGCATCGGCGCTGACTGCGAAATTGGCGCCAACACGACGATCGATCGTGGCGCCATCGACGACACCGTGATCTACGACGACGTGAAGCTCGACAACCAGATCCAGATCGGGCACAACTGCACGATTGGCGCCCATACGGCCATTGCCGGCTGTGTCGGCATCGCGGGCAGTACGCATATCGGCCGCAACTGCAAGATCGGCGGCGCGGCGATGATTTCCGGCCACTTGAGCATTGCCGACGACGTGATCATCTCGGGTTGCACGGGCGTGTTCCATTCGATCGACAAGCCCGGTGTCTATACCGGTGCATTCCCGGCGCTGCCGCATCGTGAATGGCAGCACGCGATGTCGGGAACGCGCAGGCTGCGCACGCTGGAAGCCCGCATCCACGCGCTCGAGCGCGCGGCCGGAAATGCCAGCGATGGCCCCGAGGAGAAATCAGAATGAGCGCAAGTGCTGCGGACCTCACGGCGATCCTGGCCACGCTGCCCCACCGGTATCCACGGCTCCTGGTCGACCGCGTCACGGAACACGATCCGGGACGAGTCGCGCGAGCGATCAAGAACGTCACGGTCAACGAGCCATTTTTCCAGGGCCACTTTCCTGGCTATCCGGTTATGCCGGGCGTGCTGATCATCGAGGCGCTCGTTCAGTTGTCTGCCCTGCTTGCCCATGATCACGGATTGGCCCTCGACCTGTCCGGAATATCCGGCGCCCGTTTCAAGCGGCAGATTTCACCCGGCGACCAGCTTCAGCTGGAAACGATCATGGGCCCGGTGACGGAGGGGGCCGGCACGTATGCGGTGAAGGCAGCAGTGGACGGTGAACTGGCGGCCGAAGCGCAGCTGCTGGCGATATTCACGCCGCTGCCGGGCGGCGCAACTTCGGTTGTGCGCTGAGCGGAGACGCGCGACATGGCCGACGTTCACACCACCGCGCATGTCGATCCGGGCGCGCGCATCGCCTCCGACGCCAGCATCGGCGCCTATTCGATCATCGGCCCGCAGGTCGTCATCGGTGCGGGCACAGTCGTCGGACCTCACGTGGTCATCACCGGTCGCACCACGATCGGCGCGCGCAACCGGTTCTTTCAGTTTTCCTCGATTGGAGACATTCCGCAGGATCGCAAGTACGGCGGTGAGCCGACGAGCACGACCATCGGCGACGACAACGTCTTCCGGGAATTCGTGTCCATTCACGCGGGGACTGCGCAGGACCGCGGGGACACGCAAATCGGCAACGGCAACCTGTTTCTCGCTTACACGCACGTCGCGCATGACTGCGTCATCGGCAACTTCACGACGTTTTCGAACAACGCGCAGATCGCCGGACATGTCCATATCGACGACTGGGTTGTCCTCGGCGCATTCGGCGGCGTCCACCAATTCGGCCGCGTCGGCGTGCACGCGATGATCGGCGCCTATGCCGTTGTGCTGCAGGACGTGCCGCCGTTCACGACGGTGTCGGGATATCCGGCCAAGCCGCACGGCACCAACAACGAGGGCTTGCGCCGGCGGGGCTTCGCGGAGAGCGACATCCTCGAAGTGCGGCGCGCCTACAAGATGCTGTATCGCGAAAATCTCTCGCTCGACGATGCGCGGGCGAAGATCGCCGTCGCAGCCGACCGCTCGCCGGTGCTGGCGCCGCTGGTTGAGTTCCTCGCGGTCCCGGGCCGCGGAATCGTGCGCTGACCGTGGCCGGCATCACCATCGGCATCGTCGCGGGCGAGGCGTCGGGCGATGCGCTGGCCGCAACGCTCATCCGCGCGGTGCGCGCCAAGCAACCGGGCATTCGCTTCGTTGGAGTCGCCGGGCCGCAAATGGAAGCCGCGGGCTGCGAGGCCTGGTATTCCGTGGAGCGGCTCGCCGTGCGTGGCTTCGTCGAAGTCATCGCCCACTTGCCGGCACTGTTCAACCTGCGGCGGCAGCTGCGGCGGCGCCTGCTCGCTGAGAAAGTGCAGCTCTTCATCGGCGTCGACGCGCCGGACTTCAATTTCGGCCTCGAAAGGAAACTGAAGAATCGTGGCGTGCGCACCGTTCACTTCGTCAGTCCGTCGTTGTGGGCGTGGCGGCGGGAGCGGCTGCACAAGATCGGTCGCGCCGTCCATCGGATGCTGGCGCTGTTTCCATTCGAGCCGGCGCTGTATCAGGCCGCGAGCGTGCCAGTCACCTATGTCGGCCACCCGATGGCGGCGGGTGCCGCGACGCACGTGACGCGCCGCGAAACGCGTGAATTGCTTAAATTGAAGGCGGCGACGCCGGTATTTGCGCTGTTGCCGGGCAGCCGGATGTCCGAAATCGAGATGCACGCCGAACTGGTACTGGCGACAGCCGCCCGTATCCACGAGGCGCGCGAGGACGCGCGCTTCCTGGTGCCATTCGTCACCCGGGCGACCCGCGACGCGTTCGAGACCACGATGCACCAGTCCGGACGGGACGGACTGCCGATCACGTTGCTGTACGGTCACGCAGAAGATGCGCTGCGTGCCGCGGATGTGGGCATCGTCGCATCGGGCACCGCGACGCTCGAAGCGGCACTCGCGCGCTGTCCGCATCTCATCTACTACCGCGTGTCGGCGTTGACTGCGCGCATCGTCAGGCGACGCCTGCTGCTGCCTTACGTCGGACTTCCCAACGTTCTGGCGGGCGCGTTCGTGGTGCCGGAGTTCCTGCAGCAGGATGCGTCGGCCGCAAATCTTGCGCAGGCCGCGCTGAATCTCTTCGACGATACCGTCACCCGCCGGCGGCTGGAGGCATTGTTCGCCGGATTTGCCGCGCAGCTCTCTGCTGATACCGGCGCGCTTGCCGCGGCTGCCGTACTGGACGAACTGCGGCTGGGCGGCGCGGCATGCTGATCGCGGGCGTGGACGAGGCCGGCCGGGGACCACTCGCGGGACCCGTGTACGCCGCGGCGGTCATCCTGGATCCCGCAAAACGGATCGATGGACTGTGCGATTCGAAGCTGCTGTCGGCTTCGAAGCGCGAACAACTGGCGGAGGAGATCCGCGCCGGCGCGCTGGCATGGGCTGTTGCCGCGGCGGATGTCGAAGAGATCGATACGCTCAACATCCTGCAAGCCACGCTGGTTGCGATGCGGCGCGCGGTCGAGGCGCTGACGCCGGCGCCCACGCAGGCGCTTATCGACGGCACCTATGTGCCGCGCCTGGCTTGCCCCGCGCGCGCCATCATCAAGGGTGATCGCGACGTGGCGGCGATTTCTGCCGCTTCCATCCTCGCCAAGACGGCGCGCGACGCGCTGCTCGTGCAATTGCACTTGCTCTATCCCTGCTATGGCTTTGCGCAGAACAAGGGCTATGGGACAAGGGAACACATGGCTGCATTGCAGCAGCACGGGCCGTGTCCCGTGCACCGCCGCAGTTTTTTCCCCGTGTCGCAAAGCCGCATCGTGTTCCAGTCATAGCGCCGGTCATGGGCGTCGTCCAGATGTGCAAGAATTGGCGGATGATTGAAGCGGTAACAGAAGGAGCAACGGAATGATTCACTGCGTCTTGCACGATCCGCGCGATTCGGTCGCCGTCGTCGTGGTCGAAGGTGTGGAAGCGGGAATGAACTTGACAGGACTTGTGCTGGACGAGGACCGGACGCTGACGCTGCCTTGCGTGCAGGACATTCCGCTCGGGCACAAAGTCGCGCTCAAGGACATGGCAGTAGGCGACACGGTGATCAAGTACGGCGTCGATATCGGCAAGGTCGTCGCGCCGATTGCCAAGGGGCAGCACGCGCACGTCCATAACATCAAGACCAAGCGCTGGTAGCCGTGCGCGGGAATCCATGACCATGCCATCCAAATTCCAGGGATATCGCCGTGAAAACGGCCGCGTAGGCGTGCGCAACCACGTCATCCTCCTGCCGGTGGATGACTTGTCCAATGCGGCGTGCGAAGCCGTCGCCCATAACATCAAAGGGGTGATGGCTATTCCGCACCCCTATGGCCGGCTGCAGTTCGGTGCCGACCTCGATTTGCATTTCCGGACGCTGATCGGTACCGGCGCCAATCCGAATGTGGCCGCGGTGGTGGTGATTGGCATCGAGTCCCAATGGACGCAGCGTGTGGTCGACGGAATCCGGGCTACGGGCAAGCCTGTGACCGGATTCGGCATCGAGCTCCATGGCGACCACGACACGATCATGCGTGCGTCCAAGGCCGCGCGTGAGTACGTGCAATGGGCCAGCGAATTGCAGCGCGTTCCGTGCGACCTGGCCGAACTCTGGGTTTCAACGAAATGCGGCGAATCGGACACGACTTCGGGGTGCGGCGCCAATCCCACCGTCGGCGACGCTTTCGACAAGTTGTATGCCGCGGGATGCACGCTGGTCTTCGGCGAAACCACTGAGTTGACCGGCGGCGAGACGATCGTTGCGGCGCGCTGCCGGGACGATCGGGTGCGCGCGGAGTTCATGCGGGTTTTCGACCGCTACCAGCAAGTGATCGACCGGCACAAGACAAGCGACCTGTCCGACTCGCAGCCGACCAAAGGCAACATCGCGGGCGGGCTCACGACCATCGAGGAAAAGGCGCTCGGTAACATCCAGAAAATCGGCAAGACGTGCGTCGTCGACGGCGTTCTCGACAAGGCGGAAATGCCGACGGGTCCCGGCTTGTGGTTCATGGACTCGTCGTCGGCCGCGGCGGAAATGGTGACGCTGTGCGCGGCCGCGGGCTATGTCGTTCACTTTTTCCCCACCGGTCAGGGCAATGTCATCGGCAATCCCATCCTTCCGGTGATCAAGATCTGCGCCAATCCGCGAACGGTGCGCACGATGAGCGAGCATGTCGACGTCGATACGTCGGGCCTTTTGCAGCGCGAAATCACGATGGGGCAGGCGGGCGACAAGCTGCTCGACATGATGTTTCGCACCGCGAACGGCCGGCTCACCGCGGCCGAGGCGCTTGGCCATCGCGAGTTCGTGCTGACACGCCTGTACGAGAGCGCCTGAGTGATGGCGACGGCCTCAGCCAGCGCCATGTCAGCGCAAGGCCCCGCCTTGCCCGACATCAACGATATCCGCGCGGCGCATGCGCGCATTGCGCCGTACGTCCTTCGCACGCCGGTCATGACCTGTCCCGCGCTGGACGATGCGGTGGGCGCGCAGCTCTATTTCAAGTGCGAGAATTTCCAGAAAGTCGGCGCGTTCAAGGCGCGCGGCGCGTGCAACGCCGTATTTTCGTTGGCCGACGACGAGGCCGCGCGCGGCGTGTATACCCATTCGTCCGGCAACCATGGCGCTGCGCTGGCGTATGCCGCGCAGCGCAGGGGCATTCCGGCCCACGTGGTTATGCCGGAGAACGCGGCCAAGGTCAAACAGCACAACGTCGCGCACTTGGGCGCAATCATTCGCCTGTGCGCGCCCACGCAAGCGGCGCGCGAACTGGCCTGTGCCGACGTCGGCCGCGAGACCGGCGGGGCGCTCGTGCATCCCTATGACAACGCAAATGTAATCGCGGGTCAGGGAACGGCGGCGGTCGAACTGCTGGAAGCGGAGCCGGAGCTCGACATCATCATCGCTCCTGTCGGGGGCGGGGGGCTGATTTCGGGAACCGCCATTGCGGCGCTCGCGCTCCGACCCGGCATCGCCGTCTACGGTGCAGAACCTGCGGGCGCGGACGATGCTGCGCGGAGCTTCGCGTCCGGGCAGGTCGAGCCGCTGCCGCATCCGGCGACAATGGCCGACGGCCTGCGCGCCACGCTTTCGGAGCGCACGCTGTTTGCCATCCGGCGTCACGTCGCTGGAATCGGACTCGCTAGCGAGCAAGGCATAGCGCGCGCCATGCGCATGATGTGGGAACAGATGAAAATCGTCGTCGAGCCCTCATCGGCGGTGCCGCTGGCGTGCCTGCTCGAAGGCACGCTTTCCGGCAAAGGGCGGCGCATCGGGATCATTGTCAGTGGCGGTAACGTGGACCTCGACCGTCTGCCCTGGCAGTAGCGCCATGCCATCGTCTTCAACGGAGCAGCGACTCATGACCCAGCACATTGCAACCGCGAACTACCCGCGTTTTCACCTGGCCTTTCCCGTTACCGATCTCGACCGCGCCCGGGCGTTCTACGGCACGTACCTCGGTTGCGCGGAAGGTCGCAGTTCCGATGCGTGGGTCGATTTCGACTTCTTCGGGCACCAGATCGTCGCGCACAAGGTGGCGAGCGCGCAGATGTCGGATGCCACCAGCCTGGTCGATGGCGACAACGTCCCGGTGCGACATTTCGGCGTTGTGCTCTCGCTGCCGGCATGGAATGCGCTGGCCGAGAAATTCAAGGCAGCCGCACAGGCGTTTGTCATCGAGCCCCATATCCGGTTCGAGGGTGAACCGGGCGAGCAGGCAACGATGTTCTTCCTCGATCCGTTCGGCAATGCGCTCGAATTCAAGGCCTTCGCCGATCCCGACCGCCTCTTCGCCAGGTAATTGCAGCGCGCACGCGCGCTGCAGCCACCGTGCCCACAATAGACCTTGCGGAGCTGACGCGCATCGCGCAGCGCGCGCTCACACGGGCGGGCGCTCGGGACGACACCGCGTGGGTAACCGCACGCGCTCTGGTGACGGCCGAGGCCCAGGGGCTGACTTCACATGGCGTGTCGCGCGTGCCGCAGTACGCGCTGCATTTGCGCAATGGCCGCGCCGATGGCGGCGCGGTGCCCGAGATCATTCGGAGCCGGGGTGCGGCATTCCTGGTCGACGCGAAAACCGGTCTCGCGTTTCCCGCTTGCGCGATGGCGGTGGCGGAAGCCGTGCGGCGCGCGCGCGAAACCGGCGTCGCGTTCGGCGGCGTCACCAACAGCCATCACTTCGGCGTCGCGGCCGATCATCTAAGACCCGTCGCCGATGCGGGCATGGTCGGCATTGCCTTCGGCAATTCGCCCGCCGCGATGTCTGCTGCCGGGGGCCGACGTCCGATTTTCGGCACCAATCCCATTGCGGCCGTATTCCCGCGACGAGACAGGCCCGCACTGTCGATCGACTTGTCGCTGTCGGAAGTTGCGCGCGGCAAAGTGATGATCGCTGCGAAACAGGGCAAACCGATCCCCCTGGGCTGGGCGCTCGACCGGGATGGCGTGCCAACGACGGACGCCGAGGCCGCGCTCACGGGATCGATGCTGCCGATGGGTGGGAACAAGGGCGCGATGCTCGCACTGGTCGTCGAACTTATCGCGTGCGCGCTGACCGGTGCCGCTTTCGGCTTCGAGGCCGACTCGTTTTTTGTTGACGAAGGCAACCGGCCGCGACTGGGCCAGGCATTCCTGGTCATCGATCCAGGCGCGCTGGTGGGGCGCGCCGGCTATCTAGAACGCGTGGAAACGCTCGTGGCGGTCATGACCGAGGACGCGGGCGTCCGCCTGCCTGGTCATCGGCGCGACAACCTCGCCGCGACGGCTGCGGCGAAGGGCGTCGAGATTTCGCAGTCGCTGGCGGATCAGCTCGCGCGGCTGGCGCAGGCCTGACGCGCCCCGCCGCGACAGGTCGCCGACGTGCGGCGGTCAGCGGAAGCCGAATTCGCCCGCACAACCCTCCGTGACCCAGATGCCATTGGCGTCGTATCCCCATGAGCGGCCCTGAATGCAAGCCGACTGCGAGCTTTGCGCGATCAGCCACGCGCTGCTAATTCGCCGTCCGGACGGGCAGAACGACTGCTGATAGTTCCGGCTCTCGCAAGACATGTTGTTGACCGCGGGCAGGATGGGCGGCGGAATGACCGCCGGTGCCCCATAGCTCTGCACGCCGAAGTCGCCTGCACATCCCTGCGCGACCCAGATATTGGACCCCTGGTATCCCCAGGTCTGCCCCTGGATGCAGGGTGCGCTGGAAGTCTGTTCGATCAGCCACGCGCTGGCGATCTGCATGCCAGTCGAGCAGAACTGCTGCTGATAGTTCTGGCTGTTGCACGCCACGCGTGTTCCGCCGGGGCGTCCCGGCGCGACGACGGGCGGCGGGCCGGCGACGCCTTGAAAACCGAAGTCGCCACCGCAACCCTGCGCCACCCAGAGCGTATTGCCCTGGAACCCCCACGTCTGGTTCTGGATGCAGGGTGATCGTGACCGTTGGACGAGTAGCCAGGCGTTGTTGATCGTCACACCTACTGTGCAAACCTCCTGCTGATAATCACGGCTCTCGCAGGTGATCTGTTGTGCCCACGCCGCCGCAGGTGCGCACAGGCAGGCCAGAATAAACAAAGGTAGCGCCGACCAATTCTTGTTCACGGAAAGCCTCCAGTGGAGAAACGTGCTCAGCCAATTCTATCCGGCTTTGGGCGAATTCTGAATCGGCGGCCGCACCGCGTTTGCGCTGACGAGCGCCTCGCGCAACGGCTTGAAGAGACCCTGACCGGCGGCGATCACTTCATTCGTGCGCAGGAAATCCGTGCCACCGGCAAGATCACCTACCCGCCCGCCGGCTTCCGTGACCAGCAGCGCGCCTGCGGCGACATCCCACGACTTGAGACTCGTTACCCAGAATCCGTCGAGGCGACCCGCGGCGAGGTGGGCGAGGTCCAGTGCGCAGGAGCCTGCGCGTCGCAGCCCGGCGCATTGGCCGAGCAGATGATTGAATGCGGGAATGTACGCCGCGAGATTTGGGCTTTCCCGTGTGGGGAAGACGGTGCCAACCAGTGCCTGGGAGAGCTCCGTGCAGACCGAAACGCGCAGAGGCGCGCCGTTGCGCTGCGCGCCCTTGCCCTTGACCGCCGTGAAGCATTCGCTGTGCACCGGGTCGTACACGACGGCATGCGTGATCTCGTTGCCGTGAACCAGCGCAATCGACACGGCGTAGTAGGGGAAGCCGTGGATGAAATTGAGCGTACCGTCGATCGGGTCCACGATCCACTTGTAACCGGCGCCGTCCCGCGCGCCAGCGATGTGGCCGGACTCCTCGCCCAGTATCGCGTGTCCCGGAAACGCCGCGCGAATCGTCGCCACGATCGCGTCCTCCGCCTCGACGTCCGCGGTGGACACGATCTCGCCGTGATCCTTGGAAAACGTGGGAAGGCGAACCAGGTCCCGCGCCGCATCGGCAATCACGGAGGCCGCGCTGCGCGCCGCGCGCACCGCCACAGCCATAACGGCGTCATCGGCATGCGTCATCGGATTCCCCGGGTACCACGGATCGGCGTTCCATTCCTGTCATTCTAGTCCGGCGTCCGGGACGACGTGCGATGGCGAGATGGGCGTGACCCGGCCGAACGGCTCGAGACGCGTTGGCCGGGTTCTCAAGCGACGGCCACGCCAAGCATCATCCCGCCATCCTCATGTTCCAGGTTGTGGCAATGAAACATGTAGGTCTGCGGTCCCGGGAAAGGATGGGTGAAGTCCATGGCGACGCGCACCGATTCCCCCGGCCAGACCAGCACGGTGTCCTTGCGTCCAAAGTCGGTCGGTAGGCGACCTTGCGGATCGACCGCGAGGGCGGCGATGGTGTCAGGACTGGTTTCGCGCGCGAGCACTTCGAATGGAAAGCCATGCAGGTGCATCGCGTGCGGCATGCTTGCATGGTAATTACGGATTAGCCAAGTCTCCACCGTGTCGCGGGCGACCTCGATGGGCGTCACCCCCATTTCGAATACGCGATCATTGATTCGCCAGCGACCTTTGGCAAAGCCAAGACGAAACGCGCGTTGCGGGGCATCAGTCGTGTTGATCGCTGGTAGCACCGACAATTTGTCCGGAATGTGCCGATCGTAGGCAACGCGCGCGCGCACACGCAACTCGAGCAGCGCCCGCGGTGCGCCCTCGGGCCAAGTCCCCTCGTGCCGGTGCGCCGCTGCGCCAGCCAAGGCGGGCATCCCATGCCCCATGGCCGGATGATCGACGGCCGCCCCGCCCGCGCTTTCGCCGACGCCGCTTTCCTGATGCATCGGGTCGAAGGCCAGCGATTCCAATTGCACGGTGTCGCCGACGGCGGCGTCGCGCAGGTCGACCAGTACATCGAGTCGCTCGGCGGTTGCCAGAAACGCCTGCTTGCACGGCTGAGGCGACGCGAGCAAGCCACCGTCGTTGCCGATCAACGTGAACGGCAGCCTGTCACCTTTGGCCGTGCGAAACGCCAGCGACAAGGTACGTGCGTTGCACGCGTTGAGAATGCGGAAGCGATACAAACGCGTGGCGCAATTGAGTGATGGGCCAGCGGTGCCGTTGATGTAGAGCTCGTCACCCAGGTAGCCGTGCATCTGGTCCGCGGGCGTAGGCGAATAACTGCTTCCGGGGCGGCGGTCCTGCAGCACGAGCGGAATCTCGGTCACGCCGAGCCGGAGATCCAATGCCGCGCGAATCGTACGTTCGTCGTCGTCCTCGACCATCACCACGCCGAACAAGCCGCGATACGCCTGTGCGGCGGTGAATCCGTGCGGGTGCGGGTGATACCAGTACATGCCGCTTCGATTGCGCACGGTGAAATCATATTCATAGCGTTCCCCGGGTTGCGCCACCGTCAGGCCGCTGCCGTCGTTGTGCGTGTCGACCGCGAGTCCGTGCCAATGCAGGACCGTCGGCTCCGAAAGCCGGTTGACCAGCGAGAGGCGCAGGTTGTCGCCCCGTTGCAGCACCAGCGTTGGATTTGCATAGTCCCGGCTGCGATGTCGTACGGCGTAGTTCAGCGATCCGGACGCAAGCGTAGAAGACCGGCCAGTCGCGCCGGCGATAAACGTCAAATGGTCGCCGCGGGGTGCCAGGCGTCCAAGGTAGCCGCCGTCGCTGGGGATGAACAATGGCGGCGCAGGGAATTTGCCAGTGCTGCAGATCGAATCGCCGACGGAACGCGCTGCGAAGGCGCCAGGACGAACGCCTTGCGCCGTCGCGGACAGGCTGACGGCGGCAAGGCCGCGCAACAGGCGGCGGCGGGAATGGAATTCGGACAATGCGAGCTATCGTGGACGCCAGACGACGACAGCTTAGCGGCTCCCCGATGTGCGGTCGAGTCGATACTGGATGCCGATCCATGCGCCGATCGGTGCACCCGGCGAGCGAAATGCCTCCGGTCCGGCCAGGCTCGCGTCAAACGTTTCTCCAGGTCCGCGAAAGTAATTGGACCCCAGGATGCCGAAATTCTGGTACGTGTGGTTGAACAGATTGTCAACGCGCGCGAATAGCTGCCACTCGGGCGTGATGTTCCAGCTCGCATCCAGCGCGACGGTTGCGTAGCCAGGAACCTTGCCGGCAGGATCGGCGTTGTTTTCGTTGCCGCGCGCGTACTGGTAGTCGAACGCGGCCAGCGTCGCGCCGAGCGCGAACGGGCCGTGCGTCCAGTCGGCGCGCAACTTGAGCGCATTGCGTGGCAGGACAGGGAGGCGGTCTCCGGGCTGCACGTAGATGTTGCCGTCGCCATCCGCGGTCGAATTGTTCGGGCTGCTCTCGACAAAACCGGTCCGAAACGTGGCGTCGAGAAAACTGTAGCGGGCCACCAGACGGACTTCGCCCAGTGTCGTGCCTCCAGTCAGCTCCACGCCCTGGCGGCGTGTGTTGCCAACGTTCTGAAAGTAGCCGGCATTCACCGCACCGCTTCCCGCACTGATGAACTGGATGTCGTCGGCGAGATCGGTGCGATAGATGGCGGCGCTGTAGAACCCAGCGGTGCCTATACGGCCCCGGACGCCCAATTCGTAAGTCGTCGCGACCACCTGCTTCAATGGCGGATCGGCGACGAAGATGTTGGGCAGCGTACACGGCGCGGCTGGATCCGCGCAGGTAAGCTCGACCGCCGTCGGAACGCGCGTACCCTGATTCACGCCGCCGAAGACGTTGAGTTGCGGCCCCTGGGTCCAGGTCAATCCGATCGCCGGATTGAAGCGACGGAAGTTGTTGACGCCGTTGAGGGCGGGCACATCGCCGGTCAAGTCCTGTGTCTCGACGCGCGCCGCGTTGTAGCGGCCGGAGAGCGTCAGCGCCCACTGGGGCGCGAGGGCCACCGTATCCGCGACGTAGAAACCAAACGAGCGAGTGCGGGTTTCCACGTTTGTTTCCAGTTCATAGTCCCCGATGCCGATCGTGTCACGGTCCGCGACAAACGTTGCCGGTTGCTCGCTCTGCATGAAGCTGGTATTACCGGCGTCATAGGCGACGCCGGCGACAAATTGGTGGCCCATGCCCGCGAGCGATCGTTGCGCCGTCAACTGCAGCGAGGTGCCCCATCCGCGCGTGCTCGCGTTGGTAAGGATATTGAATGCCTCGAAGGGTTGGTCCGGCGGGGCGTATTCGCCGTTGACGTTGCTGTTGACGCCACTCGTGGTCACGCGCCGGTAGTAGACATTGGCGGCGAGCACCGTGTCCGGCGAGAATGTGTGCAGCCAGTTGGCGCTGATGAAATCGAGGCGGTTGTCTGTCGTATCCGGCCACGTATACGCCTGCTTCGGGTTGCCCAGCATCGATACCGGCAGCGCCTGCGTTCCCTCCAGGTAATTGTCGGCGAGCGTGATGGCCACGTTGAAGTCGTCCTGCGCGGTACGTACGTCGCCGCGTGCGTACATGCGCCGGATGCGCGTCGAGGCATGATCGCGCCAGCCGTTGTCGTCGATACCTTCGAACGCCGCGTACCCACCCAACGTCCCGTTGTTGCCGCCCAAGTCGGCGGACAGCGACGTGCGCCCGAAAGAACCCGCGGAGACTTCCGCATTCGCGCCGGCGAAATGAAAGCCGTCCTTCATATTGATGGTCAGTGCACCGCCCAACGTATTCAGTCCGAACACCGGGTTGGATCCCGGCAGCAACTGCATCGAAGCGACCGCGTTCTTGGGGATCAAGTCCCAGTTCACGACATCGGCGAACGCTTCATTGATGCGGACACCGTCCTGAAATACGGAGAGTCCCTGAGCCGTTCCAAGCAGTGCCGATGCCGTGAAGCCGCGAAAGCTCACGTCGGGCTGGAAAGAATTGCCGGTGGGCGAATTGATGGAGAGGCTGTTGGCGTTGAGGTTCAGAAACTCAGCCACACCGCCAGTACGTTGCCGCTCGATGTCGCGCGCGCCGAATGTCTGCACGTTCGACGGGACATTTTCGACGGGCGTACCTAGCCCGGGAAGTGGCGCCGTGCCGATCACGTCAATCCGTCCCAGGTCCACCGGCAGGCCGTCCGCATAGGTCTGCGCAGTGCACGCCAGCGCGAGGGCGGCGAGGGCGGCGTTGTGGCGTCGAAAGTGTCGCGAAGTCATCGTGTCAGCAATTGACGCTTTGCCTCATATTTCCAGCAGCTGGTTTGCGCAGGGCGCCGAGCGGTGCCGATCCCGCTGGACAGCATCGCATTGCCCCCCTTCACGATTCCTGAATTGCAGCGGGAAACGTTCCTGAAAGAGCGTGCGCAGGTTGCTCGCGCTGACCGGCCCACTCGACGTTGCATCGTCTATCAGGTTCCCATCTGCGGTCTGCGGGATATCGGTTCTCGTCACTCGAACTGCGAACGTTCGAGACGAAGAAAAAGGAAGCTTGCGTTCTGCGCATTCAGCGTTTGGTATTGATCCCAGTCCGCAAACTTCGGCAGATCGACGCGATTCGGCAACTCGGCCAGGCTCACGCCGGCTTTCAACAGGGCCGCGACGCGGTCTTCGAGCGCTGCGAAATAATGGGCGAAGGAAGCGATGTCAGCACAGGTGCCCGCGGGTCCGTATGCAGGCACGAGATGAAGACATCGCGTCGATTCGAGGCGGGCGAGAGTCTCGCGCCAGACCTTTACATCAGCGTCGCGCAAGTTGGGAATTCGATTGATCGTGACCAGGTCGCCAGCGAGCAGCGTCGAAGTCCGTTCGTCGAAGACCGCGATCGCACCCGGCGAACTCGACCAGGGCGGCGCGATGATACGCAACGGCCGTCCGATCAGCCCGAGCGTCAGGTCGTGCTCGATCAGGCGATCCGGCTTGACCACGCGGGTGCCCCCCATGGCTTCCTCGCCAAGCAACGCACGCAGATTGCGCAGGCACGTCTCGCAACGGGTGGCGATCAACTCAGCGCTGCGGCGATGCGCCAGCACCGGAATGCCGTATGCCTGGAATGCCGCAGCGCCGAAGATTGATTCCTGGCTTGGATGAGTTAGTACCGCAAGGCGGATTGGCTGATTCGAAACGCTCCGGACTGCGGCAATTATCTGCTCGCCTTCACGATAGGAAATCCCGGTATCCACCACTACGACGCCACGTGACCCTACGATGAACGAGACATTCGCGGTACGTCCGCCATTTTCCGGATTGATGTCACCGCCGCTTCCGAATACCGCGTAGACCCCGGGCGCGACCATGACAGCGGACGGTGGTCCGGCGCGAACGTCCTGGGCAGCGCAAGTCGTGGCAACAATGCCGGCAATTATCAGGAGCAGTAGATTTTCGATTGCGAAAATCCTCGATAGAGCGCCCGCCGGTCTCCCCCGCACAGATCGCGGGAACCGGACTGCGGCGAGCCACTGGCCGATGCCTTCGCGAGTGGCGGTCCCTTCAGGTTGGCCGGATAAATTGTAACCGGACGGTCGGTACACACGCCGATGATGCAGCGCACCATGCGCATGTTGCGTGCGTAGCCGATGTACGAGCGTGTCTGCCGACTCCGTTCGCCATGCGACTGCACGGTACGTGACGCTGCAGTGCAACAAATTCGGAACGCGCATGCCGCGCCGCAACACAATGCGACTTTTGTACTGATCAAATTGACTTTGGTCGAGCGCAGGACGACACTTTTGAAGTCGGCGCCCTTTTTATCCAGACTCGGCGCGGATCGCATGTCGCATTTGTCCTGACAATAAGACACCGGAGGAAACGATGACGAACACTTCAAAGTGGTTGGCAGCGGCAATCTTTGGTTCGGCGATTTTGCTTCCCGGTGCCGCAGCCGCGAATGCCGACCTCGAAAAGCTCATTGCCGACCCGAACAATTGGGCGATGCAGGCCGGCGACATGTACAACCAGCGCTACAGCAAGCTGTCGCAGATCAATGCGCAGAACGTCGGCAAGATGCAGGTTTCCTGGATGTTCTCCACAGGGGTACTTCGTGGCCACGAAGGTTCGCCTCTGGTCGTGAATGGGATGATGTACATTCACACGCCGTTTCCAAACAAGGTGTTCGCCGTTGACCTGGATACGCAAAAGATAAAGTGGCGCTATGAACCGAAGCAGGACGTCGCGGTGATCGCGCAAATGTGCTGCGACACCGTTTATCGCGGACTCGCGTTCGCTGAGAACAAGATTTTTCTGCAACAGGCTGACAGTACGCTCGTCGCGCTCGATGCCGGTACGGGCAAGGTCATCTGGTCCGTGAAAAATGGCGATCCGAAGGTTGGCGCCGTCAACACCAATGCGCCGCACGTATTCAAGGACAAGGTGATTACGGGGATTTCCGGGGGAGAGTGGGGCGTGCGCGGATTCATCAACGCCTACGACATCAACACTGGCAAGCAGGTCTGGAAGGCCTACAGCGTTGGACCGGACGCGGAAATGCTGATTGATCCGGACAAGACGATGACGTGGACGGACGGCGCGATGAAGCCGGTCGGCAAGGACTCTTCGCTGAAGACATGGCGGGGCGACCAGTGGAGAACCGGCGGCGGCACGACGTGGGGCTGGTACAGCTACGACAAGGCGCTCAACCTGCTCTATTACGGTACCGGCAATCCGTCGACGTGGAATCCTGCGCAGCGTCCCGGCGACAACAGGTGGTCGATGACCATATTCGCACGCGATGTCGACACCGGCATGGCCAAGTGGGCATATCAGATGACGCCGTATGACGAGTGGGATTTCGACGGCATCAACGAAATGATTCTGGCCGATATCAACGTCAAGGGGCGACCGACCAAGGCGCTGGTGCATTTTGACCGCAACGGCTTCGGCTACACGCTCGATCGCGTGACCGGTGCATTGCTGGTCGCTGAAAAATTCGACCCGGCAGTCAACTGGGCTACTGGCGTCGACATGAAGACCGGGCGCCCCATTACCGTGGCAAGATTCTCGACCGCCAGAAACGGTGCTGACGTTAACTCGAAGGGAATTTGTCCCGCCGCACTGGGTTCCAAGGACCAGCAACCTGCTGCGTTCAACCCGAACAACGGCATGTTCTACGTTCCCACGAACCATGTCTGCATGGATTACGAGCCGTTCAAGGTGGACTATGTCGCTGGACAGCCCTATGTCGGGGCAACGCTGTCAATGTTTCCGGCGCCGGGCGGCACCAACATGGGTAATTTCATCGTTTGGGACGCGGGTTCCGGCAAGATCGTGCAGTCCAAGTCCGAAAAGTTCTCGGTCTGGAGTGGTGCACTCCTGACTGCGGGCGGAATCGCGTGCTTCGGGACGCTGGAAGGGTATCTCAAGTGCGTAGACGCCAACGATATCAACAAGGAGTTGTTCAAGTTCAAAACGCCGTCCGGCATCATCGGCAACGTGTTCACCTATGAGCACAAAGGCAAGCAGTATATGGGCGTTTTCTCGGGCATCGGCGGGTGGGCGGGCATCGGTATGGCCGCCGGTCTTGAGAAGGACCAGGATGGCCTGGGTGCCGTAGGCGGTTACAAGGAACTCCGGGATTACACCGAATTGGGCGGCTCCCTGACCGTATTCGCGCTACCGCAGTAGCCAGGAAGTATCGCGACGACCGCCGGCGCGGCAAGCGCCATGCCGGCGGTTTTTTATTGTCACTGTTACGCGAACCTTGTCGCCCGGTGCGCACTCTGAATCTCATGTTCTCCACCCCTGCTTCCCCAACCTGAATCCATGAGACATGCGGCGATGCGGCGGACGATGGTGCTGATGCTGGGCGCGATGCTGATCGTGCCCGGCGAACCAATCGCCCAGGACAAGGCATCGGCCGCAGAGAGTCCGAAGCTGTACACCGTGGTAGACGGTTACAAAGTGGACTCCAACACGATGAACGGCTTTCGCGCCTGGCGCGCGGGCGCTTGCGACCGCTGTCACGGCGCCAATCAGGAGGGCTTGGTGGGCCCGTCGCTGTTGGAAAGCCTCAAGACGCTCAAAAAAGAGGATTTCGTCAAAACGGTGCGCGAAGGCCGCCTCGAAAAAGGCATGGTCAGTTTCTCGACCAGCGCCGCGGTAATGGACAACATCGACAATCTGTACGCATACCTAAAGGGCCGCTCGAACGGTGACATCACGCGCGCAAAGGTTGAAGAGATCAAGCAATGACGGATGACGCACCGTCGTCACGCTGCGCGCTAGCGCCGAAGCAAATCGTGAGACTTGCTTGCATGGCCTTGCTGGGACTGATTCTTGCTGCGGCGCTTTCGAACCGCGATGCTGTTGCCCAGGAGACACGCACCGCCTTTCGGGCGTGCATCGATCCCAGCAATTTGCCGTTCGCCAACAGCAAGGGTGAAGGATTCGAGAATCGCATTGCGGAGTTGTTCGCGCAGAAGCTCGGGCTGCCGGTCACGTACTATGCGTTTCCGCAACGGATGAACTTCGTCCGCAACACGCTGCGATACAAGCTGCCCGGCGAAGACTATCGTTGCGATATCGTGATGAGCGTGCCGGCCGGCTACGACCAGGTGTCGGCGACTGGCGCGTACTATCGGTCGACGTACGCGCTGGTGTTTCCCAAGGGCAAAGGCCTCGACGGGGTGCGGTCGGGCTCCGACCTGGCGGCGCTCCCGTCCGAGCTGCGCAGCAAGCTGAAAATCGGCCTGTACGACAAGTCGCCGGCGTCGGAGTGGCTCGTAAAGTACGGGCTGGAAGCGCAAGCGAGGCCATACGCAATGATGTCTGCTGATCCTGAACAGTATCCGGGGGAAATCATTGAAAAGGACCTCGCGCAGGGAAAGATCGACGCTGCAATCGTATGGGGTCCGATCGCGGGCTATTACGCCAAGCGGGTACGCAATGTGGCCTTGTCTGTCGTCCCCCTCAAGTCCGAACCAGGCATCAAGTTCGACTATGAGATTGCGATGGGAGTCCGTTACGGAGAGCCCGAGTGGAAGACCAGCGTTCAGAAGCTGATCGATGACAATCAGGCTGCGATAACGGCCATTCTGCATGAGTACAACGTTCCGTTGATCAACGCACGCGGCGAATCAATTGACTAAGGTATGCCGGTCCGCGAGGCGACTGGTCGCGGCGTTCCTTATGGGATTGTTGCCGCAGCTTGCGGCCGTGGCGGCGGAGGTGCTGCATCCCGCGACGTTCGTTACGGTATCGGCCAGCGTGGTAAGAGTGGAGGCCGATCGGGAACAGGGCGGACTCTCCATTGGCAGTGGTATCACCGTTGCGCCGTCGATTGTGGTAACCAATTGTCATGTCACGCGCAACGCCGCGACCATTCGCATCTCCGCAGGAGGGAGCCTGTGGCCCGTTACCGGACAAGTTGCCGATGCCGCTCGGGACCTCTGTTTTCTACGCGTACCGGACTGGCGGGGCCGGCCGGCGATACTTGGCGAGCGCGACTCTCCTCGACTGGGGCAGGCGGTTGCCGCCATTGGGTTCACCGGAGGAACCGGCAGGATGCTCAGGTTTGGCCGCGTGCAGGCATTGCATTCGCTGGACGGCGGAACGGTCATCGAATCGGACACCGCGTTCACCTCCGGTGCGAGCGGCGGCGGACTTTTCGACGCATCCGGCGCCTTGGTCGGGCTGCTGACGTTCCGAATGCGTGGATCAAGCGGCAATTACTACTCGTTGCCGGTGCGCTGGGTCCGCGACGAATTGCCGGCGGATGGTCAATGGTTGGACGTCCATCCGCTGCCTGGCGCCATGCCGTTTTGGCAGCGCGATTCGGCGAGCCTTCCCTATTTCATGCGCGCAGCGCCCCTTTCAGCGGAAGGCCGATGGGCCGAGCTGATCGAACTCACCGAGCGCTGGGCGGCGGCGGATCCATACGACGCGGAACCCCTGCGCTTCCGCGGCGAGGCCATGCAGGGGCTTAATCGTCCCGAAGCTGCCGTTGGCGCCTACACCGAGGCCGTCGCCCTCGGACCCGAGGTCCCGGCGGCATGGTACGGGCTGGCGCTCGCCTATGCTAGCGCCGGAGACGCCGTTGCTTCGCGGCGCGCGGGATCGAGGCTCGCCGACCTGGATCGCGACCTTGCGGTTCAGCTGGACACGGCAATTGGGCGGCTGGGCACCATTCCGTGAACCCGGCGCGCGGCATGATCTGGCCTGTCACCGTTGCCTGCGTGGTCGCAACGATTACCCTCGCATTGCCGTTGCAGGCGGCCGACGTCGACCAATTCTCCATCGCGGAGAAGCGTCTCTTCATTGACGATCACCTGCGTGGCCTTGCGGGACCAACGACGCTTGAATACACGTACGAGAAGCGCGGATCGCTCGAAGCTCCGGTCGACGATACTGCGCGGGTAGTCGTCGGTCCGGCTGCGGCTGGCGGCGGCCATTCGGTCAAGGTCGAGTACCTCACCCAGACCCGCAAGCTCGAGCTGGAGGACATCGATGCTGCCAACGCGAATCCGGTGATCCTGTTCTTTCTGGAACGCGACTTGCGCGAGATGCATCGCCTTACGGGCGGTTCGATCAACTACTACAGGAAGCGGATCCGCATGGCCCTTGCCGAAGGTGGGCAGGTCGAGGCGGTGACGCGCAACCTCGGGCCACGCCGAATCGCGGCCACCTCCATTCACATCGCGCCGTATCGCGACGATCCTGCGCGCTCGCGCTATGAGAAATTCGCGGAGAAGACCTACGTCTTCACGCTGTCGGACGAAGTGCCCGGCAAGGTCGTTGAATTGCGAAGCGAACTATCGAACCCGCCGGGCGCCTCTGCGAAGGAGCGCGAAGTCGTCATTTCCGAGTCACTGCGCTTTGCTCGGCAGCGGTGAATGGTGCGGGACCGACCGCGCATATGGAGGGCCGCCATGAATGTTCGCTACTTGCTTTTGTCTGCATGCTTCGCCACATCGCTCGGACATGCCAACGATTTTCCGACCCGCGCCCGGGTCGAGTTCGTGCTGACATGCATGAGCGAGACCAAGACGTCGCGACAGGAGTCGATGTACAAATGCTCGTGCGCCATTGACGCAATCGCCGCCAAGGTCAGCTACGACGCGTGGGTCGATCTGTCGACAGTTGCCAATGGCACCACGATCGCCGGAGAGCGTGGGGGCGTCATGCGCGATTTGAAGGATGGGCGCAAGCTCATTGCTTCGTACCGTGAACTTCAGGACAGCGCAAAGAAAGCTTGCTTCATCAGGACCGAGTAGATGGCCGGGCGCTTTGGAAGCGTCACCCGCGCGTTGCTTGTGCGGTATAGCCGCCCGTGCAAGGGTTTCGTCTGGGGGGCAGCCGTCGCGGCGCAAACGGTTCTCGGCGCCCCGCTGGCAGCGCCCGAGTTCTCAGTGGAGAATCCTGCGCCGGGCGTTTACGTGCATTACGGCCAGCAAGCGGAAATGACTCCCGCCAATTTTGGCGATGTTGCCAATCTTGGATTTGTCGTCGGTGCCCGGTGCGTCGCGGTCATCGACACCGGCGGAACATTTGCGATCGGTCTGGCGCTGCGCCAGGCAATCCGGCGCGTGACATCGGCGCCTGTGTGCTACGTCATCAATACCCACGTCCATCCGGACCATATTTTTGGCAACGCGGCGTTTGCCGACGACCATCCCGAATTCGTCGGCCATGCCCGCCTGGCGGATGCGATGCGAGCGCGGGGACCGAATTACCTCAACGCACTGCGGCGGGACCTGGGCGACGTTGCGCAACAGAGCGCCATCATCTTGCCGACCCGCTCCGTCAAGAACACCGACGTGCTAGACCTGGGCGGACGGGTGCTGAGCCTGCGTTCCTGGCCGACTGCCCACACCGACACCGATCTCACGGTTTTTGACCGCGAGAGCAAAACGCTGTGGCTGGGTGATCTGGTGTTCGTTGGACATGTGCCTGTCCTCGACGGCAATCTACGGGGTTTTCTTGCCGCGATCGAAGAGCTCAAGACTATTCCAGTGGATCTGGCCGTTCCGGGGCATGGCCGCGCGCTGGCATGGCCGGAGGCGCTAGCGCCGGAGCAGCGCTACCTGAGCGGCCTGCTGGCGGCCGTTGTCGCGGCAATCAAGGCAAGACGTACGCTCGCCGAGACGCTGACATCGGTCCAGGGCGAGCGCGAACAATGGCTTCTATTCGAGGATTTCCACAAACGCAACGTCACCGCGGCCTACGCTGAGCTCGAGTGGGACGACTGACCTTCGAGGCGTATATTGGTGGCAAAACCGGCGGACAGCGTTGGAGCAGCGTGCGGAAGCAGCAGACGGAGAACAATTTGAAGACTCGTTTTATCGTCGGATTGGTGGCCCTGGTCTTCGCGGCTTGCGGGGCTGCGCGCGCGCAAAATACCGGTCCCGCAGATAGCGCTGTCTGGAAAAAGGTGCACGCGAGCGTGTTCGCTGGTGCCCAACTCGAGGCCGACGACGACGTGATCGTCCTGGATACTCCCAAGCGCGCGGAAGACGCGGCCATCGTCCCGCTCGCCATCCGGGCCAGGTTCCCGCAGACGAGGGATCGATATATTGAAAGGATTTGGCTCATCATCGACAACAATCCCTCGCCGATCGCCGCCGTATTCAACTTTACGCTGGAAAGCGGCCGTGCCGATATCGAGACCAGAGTCCGGATCGAGGAATACACCTATGTACGAGCGGTCGCGCTGACCAATGACGGAAAGCTGCACATGGCCACCAATTTCGTCAAGGCGTCGGGCGGCTGTTCTGCGCCTGCGGGCAAGGACGCGATCGCGGCCAGAGCCAACCTCGGCAAGATGCGATTACGCGTCAACGATGGCGCCGAAATGGGCCGGCCCGCCATCGCGCAACTCATGATCAGCCATCCGAACGATTCGGGATTGGCAATGGATCAGGTGACTCGCAGCTATGCGACTCCGCATTTTGTGCGCAGCGTCGAAATCCGCTATGGCGGGAAATTGGTGATGAACGCCGATGTGGATTTTTCGATCAGCGAGAATCCGAACTTTCGTTTCTATTTCGTTCCTGACGGCGACGGAGAACTCGACGCCAGGGTGGTCGATAACGAGGATCTGCAATTTACGGCCCGAATGAAGCTCGACGCGGCGCGCCCAGGCCTCGCGTCGGCGCCGCGCTGAGGCGATACTGCTGCGTCGTGCAGCCCGCGCGCCGATCGGCGCGATTCTTGACACGACGGCAGGAAGTTTGTCACAGTCATTTTTTCGAGTATCTGCCAAGCAAGGGAGGAAATCGTGGACGTTCGTGCTGCTGTCGCGCATGCTGCCGGGGCCCCATTGGTAATCGAGACGGTGCAACTTGACGGACCCAAGGCGGGCGAAGTTCTGGTCGAGATCAAGGCGACCGGCATATGCCATACCGACGAATTCACGCGGTCCGGTGGCGATCCGGAGGGTCTGTTCCCGGCGATCCTGGGCCATGAAGGCGCCGGGATTGTCGTCGATGTGGGTCCTGGGGTCACCACCTTGAAGAAGGGCGACCACGTCATTCCTCTGTACACCCCCGAGTGCCGGCAGTGCAAATCGTGCCTGTCGCGCAAGACCAATCTATGTACGGCCATTCGTGCCACCCAGGGCAAAGGTGTTATGCCCGATGGCAGCAGCCGCTTTTCGCTCAACGGCAAGCCCCTCTATCACTACATGGGTTGCTCGACCTTTGCGAACTTCACGGTGCTGCCCGAAATCGCCCTGGCCAAGATTCGCGAGGACGCCCCATTCGACAAGGTCTGCTACATCGGCTGTGGCGTAACCACGGGCATCGGCGCGGTGATCAACACAGCGAAGGTCGAGCCCGGCGCGAATGTCGTCATCTTCGGCCTTGGGGGTATCGGGCTCAATGTGGTCCAAGGAGCCCGCATGGCGGGCGCCGATATGATCATAGGCGTTGACATCAATCCGGCGCGGGAGACCCTGGCGCGCAAATTCGGCATGACCCATTTCGTCAACCCCAAGGAGGTCAAGGGTGACATCGTGGCTCACCTCGTGGAACTGACGAAGGGTGGCGCCGATTACAGCTTCGAGTGCATTGGCAATGTCGACCTGATGCGCCAGGCGCTCGAATGCTGCCATCGGGGCTGGGGTGTATCCGTCATCATCGGGGTCGCCGGCGCGGGCCAGGAGATTCGCACCCGCCCATTCCAGTTGGTGACCGGCAGGGTATGGAAGGGGACCGCCTTCGGCGGCGCGCGGGGTCGCACGGACGTGCCGAAAATCGTCGACTGGTACATGGAAGGCAAGATCAACATCGACGACTTGATTACCCATGTCTTGCCGCTGGACAGGATCAACGAAGGGTTTGACTTGATGCACGCGGGCAAGTCGATCCGGGCAGTCGTCAAATATTAAGGGAGAGTTTTGCCAAAAGGTGCCTTTCCCGATTTCGAACCATTGCGTCCGGGTTTCATTAGGTTCACGATTTGCGACGCAAGTGACGGCGCCGGTAGTCCGGCGAAAGTAGTTCAAAAGAGGAGGAAACTGAACATGGCACTTTCAATCCATCCGGCGGTCGACCAGGGCCTCAAGCCCGCCGGGGCAGGTTTTTCCGGCGGCACGCTGACTTGCAAGTGTTCGACCAACAAGGTGACGGTTTCGATCAAGGGCCAAGCGGCCTTCAACCACGTCTGCGGTTGCACCAAATGCTGGAAGCCCGGCAGTGCGCTGTTCTCCCAGATCGCGGTCACGCCCCGCGCCAACTTGAGTGTCACCGCCAACGAAGACAAGTTGAAGGTTGTGGACTCGAACGCGGCCATCAAGCGATACGCGTGCAAGGATTGCGGCGTGCACATGTACGGCCGCATCGACAACACGGGCCATCCGCTGTACGGGTTCGACTTTTTTCACACCGAGCTGTCATCGGATCCAGGCTGGGCGCCGCCCGAGTTCGCGGCATTCGTCTCCTCGATCATCGAGTCCGGCGAGAACCCCGCCAACATGGGCGCGGTGAGAGCAAGGCTTAAGGAACTCAAGCTGGAACCGTACGATTGCCTGTCGCCGGCAATCATGGATCTCATCGCCGCGCACGCGGCGAAAGCGAAGGGTGTCGTCGCTCGCGCATAGTCCCTCAGTCAGGCTTTAGGCAATGCGGCCCCAATCGGGGTCGCATTGCGTTCCCTATGACCGTCACCACCATTTCCCAGAACCGCTGTTTCGGAGGCGTGCAGGGGACGTTCGCGCACGAATCGATCGAAACGGGATCCACGATGCGCTTTGGCGTGTTTCTCCCGCCGCAGGCAGCGACGATGCCGGTTCCGATGCTTTACTGGCTCTCAGGGCTGACCTGCACCGAGGAGAACTTCATCGTCAAGGCCGGCGCACAACGCATGGCCGCGGCACTTGGCATAGCGCTCGTCGTCCCTGACACCAGTCCCCGCGGCCTCGATATTCCGGGCGAGGGCGCGAGCTATGACTTTGGCCTGGGTGCCGGATTCTATGTCGACGCTACCGAAGCGCCGTGGTCGCGCGGCTACCGCATGTACTCGTACGTCGCGAAGGAGCTGGTCGATATTGTCGCGGCCACATTTCCGGTCGACGCGTCGCGGTCCGGGATCTTCGGGCATTCGATGGGCGGACATGGTGCGCTGACCATTGCACTCAAGAATCCTCGTTCGTACAAATCGGTCTCGGCCTTTGCGCCGATATGCTCCCCGATGCGCTGTCCCTGGGGAGAGAAGGCCCTCACGGGCTACCTGGGGGCGGACCGGTCGCGGTGGCGCGAATATGACGCTACCGCGCTGATCGAGGACCGTGGGTGGAGTGGTCCGCCGCTGCTCGTCGACCAAGGAACCAAGGATCAATTTCTCGATAACCAGCTGAAGCCGGATTTGCTACGATCGGCCTGCAATGAACGCAAGGTTACGCTTGAATTGAGGATGCAGGAGGGCTACGACCACAGCTACTTCTTCATTTCCAGCTTCATTGATGACCATCTTCGGTTCCATGCGCGCCATCTGTGACGCAGACACCGCATGATGCGTCAACATGCAGTTCACGCAGCAAGACCGGCCCTCTCCCGGCGAATGACTACTGGATGGCCACACCCCACGGCAATTCGCCCACGGGGATTTCTGCAACCTTCTTGTACGTATCCGTGTCGATCACGGCGACGGCGTTCGAACGTCCGCACGCGACATAGAGTTTTTTGCCATCCGGCGTAAGCGCCATGTTCCACGGACGTTTGCCGACCGGCGTCTCTGCAACGATGGTGTTGGTGGCCGTGTCGATCACTTGCACGGACCCCTTGCCGCCGGATGTCACGAACACGCGCTTGCCGTCTGGATGCACCAGCACGCCATTGGAGCGGCTTCCTGCCTTGATCTTTGCGATGACGTCGTGCGTGGTCGTATCGAAGACGTTGACTGTATCGGCGTTTTCGGCAGCGACGTACGCGCGGCTGCCATCGGGCAGGAAGCCGATGCCCCGCGGACGGTCGCCCACCTTCACTGACTTGACCACGGCGTTCTTCGCGACGTCGACAATGTCCACGCTGTCCGCCTCTTCGGCGCTCACATACAGCCATTTGCCGTCCGGACTCCATACCGCGTGTTCCGGATTCTTGCCCTTCATCGCGATCCGGCGGTCGACCTTAAGGGCCGTGAGGTCGACGATAATGATCTGGTCGTTCTCTTCGATGGCGGCCGAGAGCCACTTGCCATCCGGCGAAACGTAAATGGCCTCCGGCGAATCGCCCAGGGCGATTGTGGCGAGTACGTTCCCCTTCGCAGTGTCAACCACGACCAGCGCATTGGCGGTCTGGTCGGACAGATAGAGTCGGGACCCATCTCGGGAGATAGCGATGCCGCGCGGTTTCTTTGCGAAGATTTTCGTGGCCGTGACCTTGTCGGTCGCGGTGTCAATGATGCTGACGGTTCCACTGCCCTCATTGGCAACGTAGGCAGTGGCTGCCCATACCGGGGTGGAGAGCAGGGCGGCAACGGCCGCCCACATACCCATTCGAAACGACATCATGGACTTCCCTCGCAACGGGTTATGGGTGAAACTGATCGATTCCACCGGGATCGCGGTCACCCACACCAATGCTACACGACGGCTCAGGCTCTTAACCACGGCCTCCTTTTCTGCCATGTCTATTTCCAACATGAGTAGCTGTTGCAGCACCCTTGCTGCGACCCTCGTGGCCTTGGTTGGGGCGGTCTCGGTACGCGCGCAAGCGCCTCCCCCTGCGCCGGAGGTCACGCTCGACCCCGTGTCTGTCACGGCGACTCGCGGTGCGGCGCGGCTCTTCGATGTCCCCGCGTCGGGCGACGTCATCGATGGCGCCACCATACGCGACGGGCAGCCGGCGATCAGCCTGTCCGAATCGCTGGTGCTCGTCCCCGGCGTCTTTGCCGCCAACCGCAACAACTATGCGCAGGACCTGCAGCTGAGCTCGCGCGGCTATGGCGCGCGCGCCGCGTTCGGAGTGCGCGGCGTGCGCCTTTACCAGGATGACATTCCGGCGACGATGCCGGACGGCCAGGGCCAGACGGGAAGCTTCAGTCTCCTCTCCGCCAAGCGCATCGAGGTGCTGCGCGGGCCTTTCTCGACGCTTTACGGTAACGCGTCGGGCGGGGTGGTATCCGTGTACACGGAAGACGGCACCGACGTGCCGATCGTGAACTTCACGGCCAGCATTGGCAGCTACGGCACGTCGAACGTCGGCGTGAAGGCCACCGGCATCGCGGGTGGGGTCGGCTACGTCGCTGCATTCAGCAATTTCGACACGGACGGCTACCGCGACCACTCTTCGGCGCTGCGGCAGATCGCCAACGCCAAGCTGACATTCAACGCCACGGACGACACGCACGTCACGCTGATCGCAAATTCGCAGTACCAGCCACGCACGCAGGACCCGCTTGGCCTGACGTATGCACAATGGCAGGCAAATCCGCGCCAGGCGGATCCGGTGGCGACGCTCTTCGACACCAACAAGACGATCAACCAGGTGCAAGGCGGCGCGGCCGTAGACCAGGTGCTGAACTCGGACTGGAGCCTGCGGGTGACCGGTTACGGAGGGCAGCGGACGGTGCGGCAATACCTTGCGCTGAGCGGCGTCGGCGCTACGTCGTCGGGCGGAGTCGTCGACCTCGATCGCAATTACGAGGGCATCGGCGCACGGTTGATCTACAAGGGCATCCTGTTCGACCGGCCGTTGACGTTGAATGTAGGCATCGATGGCGAACGCCTTCACGAGTTACGGCAAGGCTTCGTGAACAACAACGGCTCGCTGGGCGCATTGCGGCGGAACGAAGACGATGACGTGACGAGTGCCGACATCTACGCCGAGGCGCAGTGGGACGTGCTGCCCATGTTGTCGCTGACGCTGGGTGTGCGGTCGAGCCAGGTCAAGTACGATTCCGTCGACCATTACATCGTCGGTGTCAATCCGGACGACAGCGGCAATCGCAATTACTACAACACCAGCCCCATCTTCGGCGCCGTCTGGCATGCGGCCGACAACCTGAACGTCTACGCGAGTTACGGACAAGGCTTCGAGACGCCGACGTTCGCGGAAATGGCCTATCGGCCCGCAGGTCCCGGCCTGAACCTGGCATTGGACCCGGCCACATCTACTGCGTATGAGATCGGGTTGAAGTGGTTCCCCGCCGCGAACCAACGCGTCAACCTGGCTGCGTTCACGGCGACGACGGACCAGGAAATCGTGGTCGACACGGCGACCGGCGGGCGCACGACGTATCGCAACGCGAGCAAGACCCACCGGCGTGGCTTCGAGGCTGTGTGGGACGCCGACTTGGGCAGTGGGGTCATCGCGCACGTGAATTACACGTACCTGCTTGCCGAATTCGCGGACCCGTACGCTGCCGGTATTCCGCCCGTGGTGACACCTGCCGGTGCGCGATTGCCGGGCGTGCCACCACAGCAGGCATTCGGCGTGCTGGAATGGACGCCGGGCGGCTTCGCAGGCTTCAGCGTTGCCGGCGAAGTGCAATATGTCGGACGAATCTATGTCAATGATGTGAACTCGGCCTTCGCGCCGGCGTATACGATCGGCAACGCGCGCGTGGGCTTTGCGCAGGATGTGGGCCGCTTCAAGATCTCGGAGTATGTTCGCGTGAACAATATCGCGAACGTGAACTACGTGGGCTCGGTCATCGTCGGGGACACCAACGGTCGCTATCTACGAGCCTGCGCCTGGACGCAATTGGTACGCGGGAGTGAGCGTAAGTGCCGCCTTCTGATCGCTATACCCCGACGGCCATTGCGCTGCACTGGACGATTGCGGTGGCAGTGATCGTCCAGTTCACCTGGGGCTGGTGGATGCAGACCATTCCCAAGCAGCCACCCGGAATGCGCGCCGACGCGTTCAACCTGCACAAATCGGTCGGATTGACGATTCTGGCGCTGATGCTGCTGCGACTCCTCTGGCGCTGGCGAAATCCCGCGCCGGCGCTGCCGGCCATGCCGCCGTGGCAACGGCGCGCCGCGCATATCAACCACGCGGTGTTGTATTTGTCGCTGTTTGTGACAGCCGATTGCGGGCTATCTCGGCTCGGTGTTCAGCGGCTATCCGGTCAAGCTGTTCGGCATCCTGCTGCCGATGTGGGGCTGGAAGGACGCCTTCCTCAAGGATTTTTTCAGCACCGTGCATTTCGTCAATAGCTGGGTGCTGGCCGGTGCCGTTGCGCTGCACATCGCCGCGGCGATGAAGCATGCGATGGTCGATCGCGACGGGACGCTTGCCCGGATGGGGATCGGCAGGTCGATGCAATGAGGAGGTAGTAGAGTAGCGAGGTCGAGCAGGACTGGGTGATAAATCAGGAATCCTGGGCGAGGTGATGCAGTGCAATTCGAGTGCCGTCGAATAGTCGATGTTTTCGTGGCCACGCCCGTCGGCAAGATCGACCATCCCAACGCGGAATGGCTCAAGCAGTCGCTGGCGCCCGTGCTCGACGCTGCGGCCCTGGGTCAATGCGCGCTGGTTCTCGATTTCTCGCGGGTCGAGTACATCAGCAGCATGGGATTGCGCGTGCTGTTGCTGGCGGCGAAGCAGCTGCGCGCGGCCGGTGCGCGGATCGCTGTGGCGGCGCTGCAGCCGGCGGTGGCGGAGATTTTCTCGATAGCTCGATTCAGTCATGTCCTCGAAATCTATCCCGACGTGCGTGCCGCACTGGAAGAACTTTCACGTCAGGCGCTGGCGGCGTTTGATGCGGGAGCGCAATGAAGCGGGTCCGCTTCTGGGGAACCCGCGGATCCCTGCCGGTGGCGCTGACCGCCTCCGGCGTTCGCGACAAGGTGATCCGGGCGCTGCGTGCAGCGGGCGGCAAGACGTTTGCGACCGACGATGCGCTCTGTAATTTCGTCGACGACCTGGGCCTCGCCGTATCCGGCAGCTACGGCGGACATACGTCCTGCGTCGAAATCGAAACGGGCGGATCCGACTATGTGCTGTGCGACCTGGGCACCGGCGTGCGCCCGTTTGGGCAGAAAGCGCTGGCGCGGCACGGGCCCGCATCGCCGCAGACCTATCACATTTTCATGTCCCACGTGCACTGGGACCACATCATGGGGTTTCCCTTTTTCACGCCGGCCTACATTCCGGGCAACCGCATCCGCATCTATGGCGGTCATGCCGAACTCGAGGCCGCCTTCCGGCGTCAGCAGGCCGCGCCGTCGTTCCCCGTGGATTTCGCGGCGTTGGGCGCGGACATCGAATTCGTCCGCCTGGAGCCTGGCGTGCAGCACGACATCGCCGGCATGCAGGTCAGCCTCATGCTGCAGCGGCATTCGGGCGACTCCTACGGCTACCGCTTCGCCGCCGGCGGCCGCACCGTCGTCTACACCACCGATTCCGAACACGCGCTGGCGGACGCCGCGGAGACCGCAAGCTACGTCGATTTCTTTCGCGACGCCGACGTGGTGATCTTCGACGCGATGTATTCGCTGGCGGATGCAATCTCGGTCAAGGCAGACTGGGGCCATTCGAGCAACATCGTCGGCGTCGAGTTGTGCCAGCTGGCCGGGCGCTCGCAGCTGTGCCTGTTTCACCACGAGCCCATCCATGGCGACGATGCCATTGCCCGCATGCTCGCGGAAACGCGCCGCTATGAAGAGATCACGCGCACGGCCCGGCCGCTGCTCGTGTCCGCCGCGTACGACGGGATGGAAATCGAGTTGTGACCGGCGGCAAACGAGGCCGGCCGCTGAGATTGGCCATCGTCGCTGACCACCGAGTGTCACAAGCGCAACGGGCTTCCGGTGGCTGAGGCGCCGGACGCATGGTCCGAACAGCGCGCGACCCGGCGCATCTGGGCGCGCGGGCTGCTTCACGCTTGGCGTACTGGCGGTGCTGGTCGGCGTGGAACCGATCGTGGGACTCGCGACTGCAGGCGCTGTGGTTCGACACGTATCAGCGGCATATCGCCGCGCACAGTCGAGTCCACGCCGGCGATGGTGGTCGAAATCGACGAAAGGAGCCTTGGCGGCGCTTGGCCAGTGGCCGTGGCCTCGAACGATCCTGGCGAAGCTGCTGCGCGACATCGAGGGCTACCAGCCACTGGCGATCGGCGTCGATATCCTGATGTCGGAGGCCGACCGGATGTCGCCGCAGCAAATCGTATTGCGCGCTGCAGAGCGCGGATCCGGTCGTCGCCGCGCACCTGGCAGCGCTGCCGTCCAATGACGCCGAACTGGCCGCGGCGATTCGCGCCGGACCCGTCGTGCCTGGGCATCGTTGGGACGCCCGATCCCACGAACAAGATTCTGCGCGCGGCGCCGATTCACGGTCTTCGACTCGGCGAAAGACGCGGACGCGGCGGGCGCGCCGGTGAACGTGGGGCAATTCAACGGCGTCTTCCCGAGCATCGACGAGCTCGATCGCGCGGCGGTCGGCCATGGGCTGATGTCGGTCGAGTGAGCCAAGCAAAGGCATCATCCGCAGCATGCCGCTGGTGTCCAGCGTGAACGGCACGCTGACGCCCGCGCTGTCGGTGGAGATGCTGCGCGTCGCGCTGCACGCGCCGGCGCTGTCGCTTCATGCCATCAGGCGGCGAGTGCGCTGGCGGTGAAGATCGGCAATTTCACGGCGCCGACCGAGGACGATGGCTCGATGCGCATCTACTATTCGCCGCGCGATTCGCGGCGCATCGTTTCCGCGCATCGATGTGCTCGACGGCAAAGTCGATCCGGCAATTGCTGCGCGACAAGCTCGTGCTGGTCGGCGTGACCGGTCTGGCGCTGACGGACTACCAGAACACGCCGCTGGGCGAGGCGATGCCCGGCAGCGAGATCCACGCGCAACTGCTGGAGAACCTCAAGGACCAGACGTGGCTGCAGCGCTCGCGCTGGGCGCCGCCGCTCGAGGTCGCCGTGTTCGTGTTGTTCGGGCTGCTGCTGATCTGGGCCACGCCGCGCTGGACGCCCGCGCAACGCGGCGCTGCTGGCTATTGCCTGCATTGTCGCGATGGCGTTCGCGTCGTTTGCGGGATTTCATGCGCAGCGGCAATTGTTCGACGCGGCGACGCCAGGCCTTGGGCTGCTGCTCCTGTTCAGCACGCTGCTGGTGCTGACGCTGACGGAGGCCGCGCGAGCCGCCGCAAGGCGCTGGAACGCGTGGTGCAGGCGCAGCGGGAAGCGGCCGCCGTCGTCGCCGGCGAGATGCTAGGCGGCACAACGCATCCAGACCGGAATTCTGCCTCGTGCCGAATCGCTGCGCGACGAACACCGCGTCGACCTGGCGGCCATCGATGATCCCGGCGCGGGAAGTCGGCGGCGACCTCTACGATTTCTTTCTGCTCGACGGCGACCGCCTGTTCTTCCTGGTCGGCGACGTGGCCGGCAAGGGCCTTGTCGGCCAGCATCTTCATGGCGATCAGCAAGGCGCTCTACAAGAGCGCCACGCTGCGCCAGCCGAATGCGTCGATCGGCGACCTCATGCGCGCCGCCAACGGTGAGGTGTCGCGCGACAATCCGGAAATGTTCTTCGTCACCGTGTTCGCCGTCATCCTCGACCTCGCGACCGGCAAGCTTGCGTACTGCAACGCCGGGCACGAAAATCCGTACGTGCTGCGATCCAGCCGATGGCGCGATTGAGCGCCTCACCGACGGCGCCGGACCGCCGTTATGCACGGTGGAGGGATTTGCCTATACCGCCGGACACCATGTGATGCAGGCCGGCGAACTGCTGTGCATCGTTACCGACGGTGTCATCGATGCGCAGGACGCCACCGGCGCGCGCTACGGCGCAGACGCGCCTGCGTAGCAGCCTGCTCGCGGTTGCCGGCACGCGACGTGACCGCGCAGGCGGTGGTCGACACGGTGCTCGCGGATGTGCGGCATTCGTCGGCGCCGCTGAGGCCGCGGACGACGTCACGGTGCTGGCACTTCGCTGGCGCGGAACGGCGTGCCGCACTGAAGGGCGGCGCCGCCCGTCACCTGACGATGATGACGACCCGACGGTTGCGCGGCTCCGCCACGCCATCCGGCGTGGGGACGGCGAGCGCGCGTTTGCCGCGCGAGATCGCATGGATGTCATCGGCCGGGATGCCGAGTTTCATCAGCGCGGACGCGAACGGCTTCGGCCCGCTGCAGGCCGAGTGCATCGTTGACCTGGTCGGTGCCGACGGCATCGGTATGTCCGACGACGAGTACGTCCGGGCACGGGCCGCTTCGCGATTTCCGACAGCACACGGTCGACGTCTTTCTTGGAATCATCCGTGAACTCGTCCTTGCCCTCGATGAAATAGAGCGTGAACGTCGTTGCGCGCGCCGGTTGCGCCGCGAGCGCCGGCGCGAATTTCGCCTGTACTTCCTGCGGCGTGGCCACATAGGCACGGGGACCCTGGGAGGTCGCCTTGGCGGCGGCGTAGGGTTGGTCGAGGACAACCTCCTTGTCACCTTGCTTGACCGAAACGGACGGTCGGCCGACCGTCCTTTTCCGGGAGCAGGACCACGGTGCCGCTGGCGCAACCGCCCAGCGATGGCGCACAGCACCATCATGGCCAGTCCGCGGCGAAGCGGCGGCGGCACGTCAGTCATTCGCGCTGACGACGAATTCGGTTCCGCGCACGCCGAGGATCGCATTGGGGGTGCGCACGGTCATCGCGTCGGGCGCCTGCTTGGCGATGCGGCCGGAGATGACCGCCATCGTGCCCTTGTTGAGCGAGGAATCGAAACGGCCCTGATTGGTCGTGGCATCGAAAGCATAGCGGTCCAGCGAGAGCTCGCTGTTCGGCCCTGCGGACAGCAGGGAATCGTCGTCCATCGTGATGCCGACCGAACCATCGGCGCCCGTCCTGACAAAGTCCGCAGTCTGCAAGCGCATGCCGACGGTGGCCGGTGACGACACGCCCTGCCGTTCGATCGTGACCTGGCCGCGCGCAACCTTGATCTGGCCGATCTCGGCGGCGCTTGCGGACGCGGCCGTCGAGAACAGTACTGCCGCCAGCAACAGGCGCGCGCAGCGCAAAGTCAAATTCGACATTGTGGTCCTCCCGACCGATATGGTCATTTGGCGGCATCCAGAAGCGCCGCCGTTTCGTCGAAATGCTCGGCCCGCGCGATGTCGGCGGCCGTCTTGCCGCGATTGTCGCGCAATTTCGGGTTCGCGCCCGCCGCCAAGCAAGGCTTTCACGGTTCCGGTCTTGCCGTAGCCCGCCGCCCACATGAGCGCCGTGAGGTCGTTGGCATAGAGCGAATTGGGGTCGACCCCCTTGGCCAGTAGCAGGACCACGATGTCGGTATGCCCCTCGCCGGCTCGCATAGATCATCGCGTTCTTCTGGAGGCGATCGAGCGCGGCGACATTGGCGCCCTTGTCCAGCAGCTGTCCGGCCATCGCTGTCTGGCCGTTGAATGCCGCCGTCATCAAAGGCGTGATGCCGTTGATGGCAGGCTGGTTCACGTCGGCGCCGGCAGCAAGCACCTTTTGGGCGAGGTCCAACTGGCCGTTCTTGAGCAGGATGATGAGCGCGCTTTCACCCAGACGATTTCGGGAGTTCACCGCGGCGCCCTGCGCGAGTGCCCGCTCGACGGCAGCCGCATCGCCATTGCGCGCGGCGGCGAGGAAGCGGGCGTTGAGCGACAGGTTGTCGTCCGGCGCGGTCTGCGCATGGACGGGCAACGCAATGATGCAGGGCACGAGAAGCAGGGTGAAAAGTCGCAGCAGCACGAGAATCCTCTTGAGAAGTGTTGATTGATGCGCTGCACAACGCTGACTACGTTGCGACGTCGCTGGAAAAGTACTATAAACGACATTGCATCAAGGCGGCCTGACCTCTTGGCCAGACGCCTCTGACTTCATTGCAATTCCATATCGCAAGTCAATTCCAACAAGAAATGTCAAGGAGGAAATCCATGGGCAGTTCAATGAAGTCCGGCGCGTTGTGGTCCCTGGCGGCCATTGCATTGTGTTGCGCCGCTGCTGTGAACGGGCAGGAGATATCTGGCGGCGCCACGACGTCGGCGACGCCGATGCCGAGCAGTCCCAACGTGTCGCAGGCCGCGCTTGGCATGGGTCCCAAGGACGCCAAGAACTGGCTGCACTCCAACGGCAGCTACGAACAGACGCGCTACTACAACGGCGACCAGATCAACGAAGGCTAACGTCGCGACGCTGAGGCCCGCGTTCGTCTTCCAGACCGCGGTGCTCGAGTCCATGGAAACGGCACCCATCGTCGTCGACGGCGTGATGTTCCTGACCACGTCGTTCAATCACGTCTACGCGATCAACGCCGCGACCGGTGAGGAATACTGGCATTACAAGCACAAGATGGGACCCATCACGACCTATTGCTGCGGCCCCAATAACCGTGGCGTTGCCATAGAGGGCGGCAAGCTGTTCATGGGCACGCTGGATGCCAAGCTCGTCGCGCTCGACGCAAAGACTGGCAAGTTGCTGTGGGAAACACAGATCGCCGACCCGGAGAAGGGCTACTCGGAAACGATGGCGCCAACGGTGATCGACGGCAAGGTGCTGATCGGCACCAATGGCGGCGAATACGGTGTCCGCGGCTTCGTAAAGGCGTTCAACACGGCGGACGGCAAGCTGCTGTGGACGTTCAACACGATCCCGGAAAAGGGTCACGAAGGCGTTTGGGCCGTCAACGACGCGACGGGACGCGACATGCATCGCGACATCGCGGCGGAAAAGGCCGCGTTGGCCAAGGATGGCGGCGGTTTCTACCAGACGCTGGGCGGCGGTGTGTGGATGACGCCCGCAATCGATACGAAGTCGCGTACCGCGTTCTTCGTCGTCGGCAATCCCTCGCCCGACCTCTACGGTGCGATCCGGCCGGGTGACAATCTCTATACCGACTCGATGGTCGCCGTGGACCTCGACACCGGCGCGTACAAGTGGCACTACCAGTACATCGCGCATGACGTGTGGGACCTCGACGCGGTGAGCCCGCCGATCCTGACACGGGCCAAGGACGCGTCGGGCAGGATGGTCGATGTCGTCATTCATGGCGGCAAAACTGGGCACATCTATGTGCACGAGCGTGGCACCGGCAAGTTGATCCGCTTCTCGGAAGCGATGATTCCGCAGGAAAACATGTGGGTGCTTCCGACCAAGGACGGCGCGCGCATGCTGCCGGGCGCTAACGGCGGCGTCGAATGGTCGCCCATGGCAGTCAATCCCCGTTTGCGGATGGCCTACGCTGCGAACCTGCATCAGCCGATGACCTATCACGTCGAAGCGTCCCCGTATCCGGGCGGCAAGCTTTGGCTGGGCGGCGCGTTCAAGACCATCCCGAGCGAGCAGCAGTCGGGAAGGCTGGTGGCCGTCAATCTGGACACCGGCAAGGTCGCGTGGGGCGTCAAGACGCCGCAGCCGCTGATCGGCGGCGTGCTGGCCACAGCCGGCAACCTTGTGTTCAACGGCGAGGCCAACGGCAATTTCAAGGCCTATGACGCGAAGACCGGCAAGGAACTCTGGAAATACAACGCCGGTGCGGGCGTCAACGCGCCTGCGGTGTCGTACATGGTCGGCGGCAAGCAGTACATTGCCGTGGCGGCCGGTGGCAACAACCAGATCGACGCCAAGCGCGGCAACAGCGTGGTGGTGTTTGCGTTTCCCAAATAATTGAACTTCCTTCCAGAGCGGCCACTCCGAGGCACGGAGTGGCCGCTTTTTTGTCCACTCGAAACCGGATTTCCGCATGACGAAGGTCCACCGTTTGATCCTGATGTCGACTTCCATGATGCTGATGACGGCGCTGCCCGCAACGGCCCAGCAGGACGAGGCAGTGCGCAAGCTGGCGGAGCCTTGTTTTGCCTGCCACGGTCCCGGAGGCAATGCGCAGATTCCCGAATACCCGGTGCTGGCAGGGCAGTCGTGGCGTTATACGTACATCCAGCTCAAGGACTTCAAGGAAGGTCGGCGCACGAACCCTCTCATGTCGCCGATGGTCGCGAACCTCTCGCGAGACGACATGATCGCGCTCGGCAACTTCTTCGCCGCGCAGAAACCCACGCCCATCGCATACAAAGCCGACAGCGCCAAGGCGGCGGCCGGCCGCAAGATCTCCGACGCCGTGCTGTGCCCGATGTGTCATCTCGGCGAGTTTTCCGGCCAGAATGAAATCCCCAGGGTGGCCGGGCAACAGCCGTCGTACGTCGCGAAGCAGCTGCACGACTTCAAGGCCAAGCGGCGGACCAATGACGCCGGCAACATGACCAGCGTGGCTGGCACGTTGTCCGACGAGGACATCGACAACCTGGCGAATTACATCGGCACGTTGAATTAGTCACGACTGCCCTTAAGCTTGCTGCGCCGCGGCAGCGGGTACACCCGAATCAGCGCAAAGGAGAATTTTCCGGACAGTTCTCGCGCACGAGCGTCGCATTGCCGTAGCCTGACGCGCGCAGTATCCTAGTCGCAGCATTGCATTTCGGTTCTTGTTCGTTTTCGTGCTTCGCATCCCGATGTCGCCGCGCGAAGGGCGCACCAGAAGGCCCCGCGGCTCCCCAAACAGGAGGTATACGTGTCCGTCAAGCTATCCCTTACCGTCAATGGCAAGGCCGTAACCGCGGAAGTCGATTCGCGCACGCTTTTGGTCGAACTCCTGCGCAATCATCTGGCGCTGACCGGCACGCACGTGGGCTGCGACACGGGTCAGTGCGGCGCATGCACGGTTCACCTGGATGGCCGTGCCGTCAAGGCTTGCAACATGCTTGCGGCGCAGGCCAACGGCGCCAACGTGATGACAATCGAAGGTATTGCCGCGGCCGACGGCACCATGCACCCGATGCAGGCGGCATTCAAGGAATGTCATGGACTGCAATGCGGCTTTTGCACGCCGGGAATGGTGATGAGCGCCATCGACCTGGTGCAGCGCCATCCCAAGGCTGACGAACAGACGATCCGTGAAGGGCTGGAAGGAAATTTCTGCCGCTGCACCGGTTACCACAACATCGTCCGCGCCGTGCGCGAGGGCGCCACCGCCATGGGCAAGTGAGGAGACGACATGGGCGCCAATGACACGGGAGTGATCGGCCAATCGGTGCGGCGCAAGGAAGACGTGCGCTTTCTCACCGGCGCCGGGCAATATACTGATGACGTCACGTTTCCGCACCAGACGTGCGGCTACTTCCTGCGCTCGCCGCACGCGCACGCGAAGATTCGCAAGATCGACCTCACCAAGGCCAAGTCGGCCCCGGGTGTCGTTGCAATCTTTACCGGTGACGACCTGACCGGTGTCAACGGCCTGCCATGTGGCTGGCTGATCACAGGCACCGACGGCAAGCCGATGAATGAGCCTCCGCATCCGGTGCTCGCGCAAGGCAAGGTGCGCCATGTCGGCGACCAGGTGGCGCTGGTCGTCGCGGAAACGGCGCACCAGGCGAAAGATGCCGCGGAGCTGATCGACGTCGACTACGAAGTCCTGCCCGCCGTCGTCAACTGCGTCGATGCGCTGAAACCCGGCGCGCCGCAAATTCATGAGCAGGCGCCGGGCAACAAATGTTACACGTGGGCGCTGGGAGACAAAGCGGCAGTCGATGCGGCGTTCGCCAAGGCGGCCACGGTATCCAAGCTCGACATCGTCAACAACCGGCTCATCCCGAACGCAATCGAGCCGCGCGCGGCGGTGGCGTCGTACAGCCGTGCCGACGACTCCTATACGCTGTATGTGTCCAACCAGAATCCGCACGTCGAGCGCCTGCTGATGACGGCGTTCGTGCTCGGATTGCCGGAGACGAAGGTGCGCGTGATCGCGCCGGATGTCGGCGGCGGTTTTGGCTCGAAGATCTACCTGTACGCCGAAGAGACCGCGCTGGTGTGGGCGTCGAAGAAGGTCAATCGCCCGATCAAGTGGGCAGCCGATCGGAGTGAAGCATTCCTCACCGATGCGCATGGGCGGGACCATGTGACGCACGTTGAACTGGCGGTCGACAAGGACGGCAAGTTCCTTGCATTGCGCGTGCAGACGACGGCGAACATGGGCGCCTATCTGTCGACGTTCGCGTCGTGCATTCCGACGATCCTCTATGCGACGCTGCTGGCGGGGCAATACACGACGCCGGCGATATTCTGCGAAGTGACGGCGTCGTTCACCAACACCGCGCCGGTCGACGCCTATCGCGGCGCGGGCCGGCCGGAAGCAACGTTCGTGGTCGAGCGGATTGTCCACCAGGCGGCAGTAGACACGGGGATCGCGCAGGACGAAATCAGGCGCCGCAATTTCATCCGGACATTTCCCTATGCCACGCCGGTCGCGCTGACCTACGACACAGGCAACTACGACGCCACGCTCGACGACGCGATGAAAGTCGCGGAAGTCGCCGGATTTCCCGCTCGCAAGGCCGAGGCCGCCAAGCGTGGCATGCTGCGCGGTCTGGGGTATGCGTCGTACATCGAAGCCTGCGGCCTCGCGCCGTCGAACATCGCTGGAGCGCTGGGCGCTCGGGCCGGACTGTTCGAAGCGGGACAGGTGCGCGTCAATCCGACCGGCAGCGTGACCGTTTTCACCGGATCGCACAGTCATGGCCAGGGCCACGAAACCACGTTCGCGCAGATCGTTGCCGGGCGGCTGGGCATCGACATCGCGAGTGTCGAGGTGGTGCACGGCGACACCGGCCGCATCCCTTTCGGCATGGGCACCTACGGGTCGCGTTCGCTGTCCGTCGGCGGCACGGCCATCGTGAAGGCATTGGACAAGGTCATCGCCAAGGGCAAGAAGATCGCGGCGCACCTGCTCGAAGCGGCGGAAGGCGACATCGAGTTCAAGGACGGCAAGTTCACCGTTGCCGGCACCGACCGCAGCAAGGCCTTTGCCGAAGTCTCGCTTGCCGCGTACGTGCCGCACAACTACCCGCTGGACAAGTTGGAGCCCGGCCTCGACGAAACGGCCTTCTACGATCCGACCAACTTCACCTATCCGGCGGGGACGCATATCTGCGAAGTCGAAGTCGACCCGGAAACGGGCGTGGTCAAAGTCGTCGCCTTCACGGCATCCGACGACTTCGGCAACATCATCAATCCGATGATCGTCGCGGGCCAGGTCCACGGTGGCGTGGCGCAGGGCATCGGCCAGGCGCTGCTCGAAAATTGCGTCTACGACGCGGACAGTGGCCAGCTGTTGACGGGCAGTTACATGGACTACGCGATGCCGCGCGCGGACGATGTCCCGTCGTTCAAGGTGTCCACGCAAGTGACGCCCTGCACCCACAATCCGCTTGGCGCCAAAGGTTGTGGCGAGGCGGGTGCGATCGGCGCACCCGCAGCCATGATGAACGCCGTGCATGACGCGTTGGCGGCCGTTGGCGTGAAGCGCATCGACATGCCAGCGTCGCCGCACCGCGTCTGGCAAGCCATCCAATCCGCCCGCGCCTGACAGGAGCCACCCATGTACGCATTCGAACTGCACAAGGCCGACTCGGTCGCCAACGCTGCCGCGCTACTCACGCAATCGGGCGGCAAGCCACTCGCGGGTGGCCAAAGCCTCGTCGCCGCGATGAAGTTGCGACTTGCCGTTCCCGGCACGCTGGTCGACCTGGCCAATGTTCCGGAGATGAAGGGCATTCGCAAGGAAGGCAACGCCGTGGTGATTGGCGCGATGACGCGCCATGCCGAGGTCGCGGCGTCCGATGTGGTGAAGAGCGCCATTCCTGCGCTGGCGGCGCTTGCCGAAGGCATTGGTGACCGGCAGGTGCGCAACATGGGCACGTTGGGTGGCGCCTTGGCCAACAACGATCCGGCAGCCGACTATCCCGCCGCAGCGTTGGGGCTGGGTGCCACCATCACGACGAACAAGCGCGCCATCGCCGCGGATGATTTCTTCAAGGGCATGTACGAGACGGCGCTGGCAGATGGCGAATTGATCACGTCGGTCAGTTTTCCCATCCCGAAGAAGGCGGCCTACGCCAAGTTTCCGCAACCCGCGTCGCGCTTTGCGCTGGTCGGCGTGTTTGTCGCGCAGACGGCGGCTGGCGTCCGCGTCGCGGTGACCGGCGCGTCGTCGTCCGTCCACCGCGCCTCAGCCCTGGAGGAGGCGTTGTCCAGGAGTTTCACGACGGACGCGGCCCGAGCGGTGAAGATCGATCCGGCACACTGCAACGGGGATCTGCATGGATCTCCTGCGTATCGCGCGCACCTGGTTTCGGTGATGGCCGCCCGCGCGGTGACTGCCTGCGGCTAGCGTCAAAATACCGAGTTGATATGCTATGGGCGGCGGCCCAACCGCCGCCCTTTTTCATGCGCGCATGGACCACCCGCCGTGATTGATTCCTCCGCCATCACGACGTTCCTGTTCACGGACATCGAGTCCAGCAGCATGCTTTGGGAGAATCACCCGGAGCGGATGGGGTCGGCACTCGCCCGCCACGACCGGATCCTGCGCGACGCGGTCCTGCGGCATCATGGCGTGGTCGTGAAGTCGACTGGCGATGGCATGCACGCGGCGTTCGAGGACCCGCGTGACGCGTTGGCCGCGACGATCGACCTCCAGGCTGCTCTAGGTGAATCCCTTCCCGACGGCATGCTTGCCCTTCGCGTTCGCTGCGGCATGCACGCTGGAGTGATCGAGCGTCGCGACGGCGACTATTTCGGCAGCGCCGTCAATCGCGCTGCGCGAATCATGAACGCCGCTCATGGCGGCCAGGTGCTGCTTTCCCAGACGGTCGCTCACCTCGTGCGCGATCGCCTTCCGGACGGCGTGGGGCTGCGCGATCTCGGCGCCGTGCGGTTGCGGGATTTATCGGGAGCCGAGAACCTGTTCCAGGTCGAACACGCCAGCCTGCGCCTCGCGTTTCCGCCGCTGCGATCGCTGGAGGCCGTGCCGAACAACCTGCCGCAGCAGGTGACGACCTTTCTCGGTCGCGAGCGGGAGCAGGCGGAAGTAAAGACATCACTGGCCAAATCGCGTCTGCTGACGTTGACCGGCATAGGCGGGATCGGCAAGACGCGCCTCTCGCTGCAGGTAGCCGCCGACGTCGTCAACGACTATCCGGATGGAGTGTGGTTCGTCGAACTGGCGCCGATCAACGACGGCAACCTCGTGCCGCAGGCGATCGCGTCGGTCATCGGCGTGAAGGACGAGACGGGCCTGACGCTTTCAGACGCGCTGGTCGCCTACGTGCGCGATCGCAAGCTGCTGCTCGTCCTGGACAATTGCGAACACGTGGTGTCTGCGTGCGCGGAAGTCGCCAAGCGATTGCTGCAGGCGAGCCGGGGCGTCAGGATCATGACGTCGACCCGGGAACCGCTGAATATCGCGGGCGAATCGATCTACACGGTGCCGCCTCTTTCCGTACCCAGGCACGACGCGCGCGTTTCCGTCGACTCCATGCTGCAATTCGAGGCGACGCGGTTCTTCGCAGAACGCGCAAGCGTGATGCAGCCATCATTCGCCGTGACCCAACATAATGTGGCGAGTGTCGCCGAGATCTGCCGTCGCCTCGACGGGATCCCATTGGCGCTCGAACTTGCCGCAGCCCGCGTGCGCACGCTGTCGGTCGAGCAAATCGCAGCTCGAGTCAACGACCGTTTCCAGTTGCTGACGCATGGCGATCGAACCGCGGAACCCCGCCAGCAGACGCTGCGTGCGATGATCGATTGGAGCCATGACCTGCTGTCCGACAGCGAGAAAATCGTGTTGCGCCGGTTAGCTGTGTTTGCTGGGGGATGGACACTGGAGGCGGCCGAGGCAGTGGCTTCTGGAGGCAGCATTGAGCGGTCCGAGGTGCTCGACTTGCTCGGCGAACTGGTCGACAAATCGCTCGTGGCCATCGATTCAACGGAGGGACGCTATCGCCTTCTCGAGATCGTTCGTCAATACGCGCACGAAAACCTGGTAAGGCTAGACGAAGCGGATGATGCGCGGACGCGGCAGCTGCAATATTTCCTTGAGTTCGCGGAGCGCGCCGAGCCGGAGCTGTTTGGCGGGCGACCGGGAGCGTGGCTGGAACGCCTGGATGCGGAACGCGAGAACCTCCTGTTGGCGCATTCGTGGTGCGTACGGGAACAGTCTGGGCAGCATCCGCTCCGACTAACCAATGCACTCAAGGTTTATTGGATAACCCGCGGTCAACTCGGATTGAGCTATCGTTTGACGCTTCAGGCCTTGGCCCATGCACAAGCGTCGGCGCGCGATGCCTTGCGGTGCCGAGGCCTCTTCAATGCTGGGCAAGTCTGCTACTTCATGGGACGGTGTGACGATGCCGTTGGCTTTCTGGACGACAGTCTCGCTATTGCGCGTGAGCTTGGATCCCAGGAAGGCGTCGAAAGAGCACTATCTCTGCTTGGCTTTGCGGCGCTCGGGTGCAGCGACTTCGTGGGTGCGCGGCGCTATATTGAGGAAGCCCTCGCACTGGCGCGCACACACGGCGACAAGAGGGAAATTGCCGCGGTAACAAATGGGCTCGCTCAGTTCCATCGTATGGTGGGCGAACTGGACGCAGCCAAGCCGTTGTATGAGGAGGCGCTCGGGTTGGCATTGGAGATCGGCGATCGCGAGGTTGTTGCCGTTGCGGAGCTCAATCTGGCCATGGTCGCGATAGATCTGCATGAGGTCGACGACGCGCGACAAATGTTGCGGGATGCGATCGCAATTGCGCGGGAATTGGGTTCCAGACCAACTGGCCAAAGTGCGATCGAAGTGACCGCCGGTTTGGCGGCGGCCAATGGAGAATGGGCGATTGCTGCACGTCTGTACGGCTCGGCGGAAGCCCAAGCCGCGGAGACCGGATTGCGTCGGGATCCCGCGGATCAGGCGTTCCTGGCGCCCTTGATGTTGCGTGCTCACGACGCCATTGGTGCTGCGTCGTTTGCCGCGGAGGAGTCCTCCGGCAAGACGCTTTCCTATGACGCCGCAATCAAGGAATCGGAAGACTTCCTTAGGTGCGGCGCCCGGAACGAAGCGCAGTGATCAGCGTTGAACGACCGTGGGATCCAGCTTTTCCAATTCGGTCCCATTCGTCCTCCTTACCCGGACCCAGTACTTCCACGTCGCATTTTGGTTCGCCGCGAATTCGCACCGGAATCTGTCGATGTCCTTCCAGCTGCAGGTCGGCGAGGTTACTCCGGCAACCGGGTGCATTTCGATGGCCCTGTTGGGTGCCGGGTCATTCGGAAAAACGTATCCCCCTTGCAAGTGCCAAACTACGACGATAGGGGAGGCACCCGTGTTCAATACAAGGACCGGTTCTTGGTCAATGAAAATGTACGTGTCGCCTTCAACCCAAACCTTGATGTTGAAACGATCTGGCTTCAAGGACAGGTCGAAACTTACCGAATCAAGTTCTCCCCGGCTCTTTACTACCGGGACTGGGGGGATGCTTACCGCGGGCGTGCTTGCCGGATCCGGCCGCGTAGCGCAACCCATTGCCAAGCAGACAGCAACTGCAATCAAGATCCATGCTTTGATTTTCATTGTGATCCCCTCGGTTAGGCGAATCCGACCCAACGACGACACTCCCCTTGAATTGGGGCGGATTGCCCGTGGATTCTCGACCAACGTTTTCCCCTGCGCAAGTACACTACAACGCTAATATTCGCGTCAGCGGTCGCGCGGGCTGTCGCCCGCCGCCCGATATGGCAGCGCCCTACGGGCCACCTGGGGGGCGATTGGTATCCTAGGTGTCGTCCAAGTGCCATTCGAGACTTCCCTTTATACGATGACCAGCCTGACTGCCCCACTGCCTGCCACGGTCGACGCGACGCTCGACCTTCTGACCGCGAACGACTACGTCGCGGAGCGCCGACTGGCGACCGCGGTGTTCCTGGCGCTCAAGCTCAAGCGGCCGCTGTTCCTCGAGGGCGAAGCAGGCGTGGGGAAAACGGAGATCGCCAAGGTCCTGGCGGCCGGGCTACAACGTCCACTGGTGCGCCTGCAATGCTATGAGGGCCTCGACACTGCGTCAGCCGTCTACGAGTGGAACTACCCGCGGCAGATGATCGAAATCCGCCTGGCGGAGGCCGCCGGGAATGCCGACCGCGAAGGACTTTCGCGAGACATCTTCACGCCGCGTTTCCTGCTCAAGCGGCCTCTTCTGCAGGCGATCGATCCGGACGACGGCTTGGCGCCCGTCCTGCTGATCGACGAACTCGACCGTACCGACGAGCCGTTCGAGGCCTACCTGCTGGAAGTGCTGTCCGATTTTCAGGTTTCGATTCCGGAATTGGGGCCGATCGTCGCCAAAACGCCTCCGATCGTGGTCATCACGTCGAACCGGACGCGCGAGATCCACGATGCGATCAAGCGGCGCTGCCTCTACCACTGGGTCGACTATCCCGACGCGTTGCGCGAACTCGCGATCCTTCGCCGCAAATGCCCACGTGCGCCGGAATCGCTCGCTAGAGAAATCGTCGCGTTCACGCAACGCCTGCGTTCGATGGACCTGTTCAAGTCGCCGGGGATTGCAGAAACGCTGGATTGGGCCGAGGCATTGCTGGCGCTCGACCGCATTGCGCTGGACCCGCACACGGTGGCCGACACGCTGGGCGTGCTGCTCAAGTACCAGGACGACGTCGGCGCCATCAGCAAAGAAGTTGCCGAAAAGCTGGTGGCGGAAGTTCGGGCCGAAGGAATCGTGCTTTGAATCCTGCGTTGGGACATCCCGGCGCGCGCGGTGCGGCAGTGTTGCTGCCTCGCGGTTACCTTGCCGACAACGTGCTCCACTTCGTGCGGGTGCTGCGCGCGGCGGGGTTGCCTTTAGGGCCGGCCAAGGTGATCGATGCCATCGCCGCCGTCGAGGCTGTCGGGATTTCGAACAAGAGCGACTTCCGCGAGGCGCTGGCGGCCGTGCTGGTATCGAAACACGACCAGCTCGCGCTGTTCGAGCAGGCGTTCGACCTTTTCTGGCGCAACCCCAAGTTGCTCGAGAAAATGCTCGCTGCGCTGTTGCCGCGAGTTTACGGGCGCACGGGTGACGCGGCCGATGCGCCTGAGCTTCCTTCGCGCCTCGCCCAGGCGATGCTGCCGCCCAAGCCGCCGGAGAGTCGTCCCGACGACGAGGACGAAGTGGAACTCGATGCGGCGTTCACGTTTTCGCCACGCGAAGTGCTGCAGAGCAAGGACTTCGCCACGATGACCGCCGACGAACTTGCTCAGGTCAAGGCGATGCTCGCGCGGCTCAGGTTGCCGCTGCCGGAATTGCCGGTGCGGCGCACGCATGCATCGCATCACGGACATCGGATCGATCTGCGCGCGACGCTGCGCGGCATGACGGGCGCCGCCGGCGCCGTGGCGCCGCTGGCTTTCCGCGCCCGCGTGCGGCGTACGCCGCCGCTCGTCGTGTTATGCGACATTTCCGGCTCGATGGATCGCTATGCGCGGATGCTGCTGCATTTCCTCCACGCGATCACGAATGACCGCCATCGGGTGCATACACTCCTGTTCGGCACCCGTCTCACGAACATCACCCGCCACTTGAGGCACCGGGATGTCGATGTCGCGCTCGCGCGCGTCGCGCAGTCGGTGGACGACTGGTCCGGTGGCACGCGCATCGGCGACTGCCTGGCCGAATTCAATCGGCGCTGGTCCCGCCGCCTGCTCGGACAAAATGCCGTGGTGTTGCTTATCAGCGACGGCCTCGACGCGGAATCGGGCGCCGATCTCAGCTTCGAGGTGGAGCGCCTGGCGAAATCCTGTGCACGTCTGGTATGGCTGAATCCTCTGTTGCGCTACGCGGGATTCGAAGCGCGGCCGGCTGGCATCCGCGCCATCCTTCCGCACGTCGATGATTTTCTCCCGGTGCACAATCTTGCCAGCCTGACGGCGCTGGCCATCGCGCTCGAGCGTCCCGCAGCGCGCGGGCGTGCGAGGCTGCGCGCCGCCGCATGAATTCGCGCCACATCGGAGCCAAGGACCACCCATGGAAATGACCAACTCGTGTGTCGTGCCGGCGCCGGTCGACGCGGTATGGCGGGCACTCAACGATCCTGTCACGCTCAAGGCATGCATTGCCGGATGCGATACGCTCGAACGAATCAGCGACGACGAGTGGCGGGCGATCGTGGCCGCGCGCGTAGGTCCCGTATCCGCGAAATTCAGCGGCAAGTTGCGGATGACCGACAGTGTCCCGCCGACGGGGTACACATTGCATTTCGAAGGGCAGGGCGGCGCCGCCGGATTCGCCAACGGCGAGGCCAAAGTCACGCTGGTGCCAACGCCCGAGAACCAGACGACACTGACGTACACGGTCCAGGCGCAGGTAGGCGGCAAGATTGCCCAGATCGGTTCGCGCCTGATCGATGGTGCCGCGGCCAAGCTGGCCGATGATTTCTTCGCCAAATTTGGCGCAAGCTTCGCTCCACCCGCGGCGGCGCCGTCACCCACTGTGGTAGCAGTGCCTGGAAGCAGCACGTTTTCCGGCGCAGCGTGGGTTCGCTATATCGCGCTCGCGTCGATTGTGGCGATCATGGCATGGTTATATGTGCGCGGCGGCGTCCGATTCTGACGCGCTGCCGGTCGCTTGAGACAGGAGGGGTTAGGCATGGACAGTGTTGACCTCGACGTATTGAAGCGCAGCGCCGCGTGGGTCGATGAAGGTCGGCCGGTGCTGCTGGTCACCGTCGTCAAGACGTGGGGTAGCTCGCCACGACCGGAAGGCGCGATGCTCGCGGTCCGCGATGATGGCCAGGTTGTCGGTTCGGTGTCCGGTGGCTGCATTGAGGATGACTTGATCGACCGCACGCGGCGACTGGGCATGACGCAAACCCGAAGCGAAGCGATCACCTATGGGGTTTCCGCCGACGAGGCGCGGCGCTTCGGCTTGCCCTGCGGCGGCACCATCCAACTCGTGGTGGAGCCGCTCACCCGCGATTCGGGTATCCGCGCGCTGTTGCGCGAGATCGAGGCGGGTCACCTGGTGAGCCGCCGGCTGGACTTGCTCACGGGCGAGGCGACATTGCATCCGGCGCTCGCCACCGAGGGCCTGGCATTCGACGGCAAGACATTGACGACGATCCACGGCCCGCGCTACCGGATGCTGGTAATCGGTGCGTCCCAGTTGTCGAAATACCTGGCGCAGATTGCGGTCGGTCTCGACTACCAGGTCACGATCTGCGATCCGCGCGAAGAGTACACGGAGACCTGGGATATTCCCGGGGTGACGCTGGTGCGCACGATGCCCGACGACACGGTGCGTCGCGATGAACATGGACGAGCGCTGCGCAGTGGTGGCGCTGACGCACGATCCGAAGCTGGATGACCTTGCGCTGATGGTGGCGCTGAAATCGCCCGCGTTCTATGTCGGCGCGTTGGGATCTCGCGCCAACAACGCGAAGCGGCGCGAGCGCCTGCGCGAGTTCGACGTAAGCGACGCCGAGATTGCGCGCCTGCATGGCCCGATCGGCGTTTACATTGGCAGCCGGACGCCGCCGGAAATCGCGGTGTCCATCCTGGCCGAAGTGACGGCGGTAAAAAATGGGGTTGCGTTGCCCGAAGTGGCCAAAGTGGCCGGTGCGAAGGAGTTGATCGCCGCTTCGGACGCGTGCCCGGTCGCGTTGGACTGACCGCTGGCGTGCGCTGACACACGTTGTGCAACGTCGCTGACCGTTGCGCCAGCGCGAGCGGGGCGCCGCGCCCGGTCCCATGATAGACTCATGAAAAATCAGCGCGTTGAGGTTGCATGCCCGTTCCGACCTGTGGTTTCCCGCAAGAATTCGCTTCTGCCGGCCCTCGCTCCTTCTCCACCCGAATCGTCCGCGCTCACGCGTTGCACTCGTGCGGTGAACAAGCGTTGTGGGCTATCCGCGCTCGCGCTGTTCGCGGGGTTGCCGCGAGCGCAGCGGTCGGCACAGTCCGGCACGCCGGCACCGGCCAGCGATGCGGCATCGCAAGCAGGGACCGCCTCGGCCGTGCCCGGTCAACGCCGCCCGCCACCGCCGCCGCTGGCCGAAGCCACCAAGCCGCTCTTCGACGCTAATCCCTGGGATGCGCCGGAGCCGTGGCGGACGGACCGGTTCTATTTTCAGTTCGCGTACTACACGATTCATTTCCACTACGATGCCGACCACCAGCAGTCCTATCTGTTCGACGCCGAATACCACTTCAAGGAAACGTGGCTCGGCGGGCAGTGGATTGCGGGCATGGCGCTTTTCCAGAATTCGTTCGGGCAGTTCTCGCAATATCTGTTCGGCGGGCTGGTGTGGCGGCCGATCGAGGACGTACCAGCCGTTCTACGTCAAGCTGACGGCGGGTCCGCTGCACGGCTATTCGGGCCAGTACCGGGACAAGGTTCCTTTCAACAGTTCCGGCGTCGCGCCCGCGATCATTCCCGGCATCGGCTACTGCGTGCAAAGCGCTATTGTGGCGAGTTCGTTCTGCTCGGGACCAATGCCGCGCTGTTGACTATCGGGATGACGGTTCCCTAGCGGCAGCGCTTCATCGCGCGTCGTCGACCAGGTCGGCGACCGTGATACGAACGGGACAAGTCGCCCAGCAGCGGACTCAGGCGTTCCTCCTCGAGCAATTCGCGCACGCGCCAGTGCGCCTCGGCGACGCGGAAATCCGCGCCCGTGGCACTCGAATCCGGCGCGCGAGTTCGGCCAGCATCCGCGCCGTGGACAGATCGATCTCCGTTGAGAACGACAGGTCGAGGATGACGCGCCGGATCGGCTTCGCCGCATCGGCGATCACGGCGAGCATGTCGCTCCCTGACCGTGTCGGCATTGAAGTACAGCAGCGCTGCGTTGGCGCGGAAAATCACGATGCCCGGAACGGGCTGCGCGTCGGGATAGCGGACCATGCGAGGCGAAATGGTCGCTGCCGGGAAATCGGCCGAGTACGCACGCATTCCGGCTGCGCGAGGCGCCGAATCAGCATCGCCAGCGAAAACACTGCGGCCAGCAGCACGCCCTTCAGAATGCCCAACGGCCGAGCACGGCGACGATGGTCACGAGCGCGATCACGAACTCGGGCGTGCTGACGCGACGCAGCTGGCGCAGCTCGTCGAACTTGAACATGCTCTGCACCGATGCCAGCACCAGCGCCGCGAGCAGCGGTTGCGGCAAGCGGGTGAAGAGGCCGGTCAGGAAGAGCAGGACGACCGCCATCCACGCGGAGCAGAACACCAGCGAAAATGGCGTGCGTGCGCCCGCCTGGTCGTTGACCAGCGACTGCGACAGGCCGCCGCCCGAAGGAAAGCCATGGCCCAATGGCGATGGCGACGTTGGCGCCGGCGAGCCCAAGCAGTTCGCGGTCGGGGTCGACGGTGTAGTCGTGGCGCGCGGCAAGCAGGCGCGCCGCGGCGCTCGCTTCATTGAACGCGATCAGGAAGCAGGCAAAGGCCAGCGGCAGCAGCGTATCGAGGTCGTGCGGGTTGAGGCTCGGCAAGCGAGATGCCCAGGGAGGCCCTGCGGGATGGCCCCGACCGTGGCAATTCCGAGTTCGGCGCTTCCCGGCAGGTACATCAACGCAATGGCCAGCGACGACCGTCAGGAGCGGAACCGGCCAACGCGGCCGCTTCATCTGGCCGGTCACGAGCAAGCGCCAGCGCGGCGAGGCCGAGCAGCCAGCGACGGCAGCATGGGTTGCGGCAATTCGCGCGCGACGTGCGCCAGCGTGCGCAGGAAGTCGTGACCGCCGCCGGTCACGCCGAGCAGCAGCGGCAGCTGGCTGGTGGCGATGACGATGCCGGCGCCGATCTTGAAGCCGGTCAGCACCGTTTCGGAAATGAAATGCACGATGGCGCCCCAGCGCATCGCCCACGCGCCCAGCGCGATGAGGCCCACAAAGAGCGCGGTGGTCGCGGCGAGTTCCGCGTAGCGCGGCGGGATCGCCGATGGCGAGCGCGCCCAAGCGTCGTGGCCAGCGTCAGCGCAACTGACGACGTCGGTCCGACCGCGAGTTGCCGCGACGTGCCGAAGAGCGCGTAGGCCAGTCCGGCGAACAGGTAGCAGTACAGGCCGGTGGCCACGGGCATGCCGGCGAGTTGCGCATAGGCGATCGAACTTGGCACGGCGTAGGCCGCCAGCGTCGTGCCCGGCGATCGCGTCGCAGCGCAGCGTAGCCGCGCCGCCACGCGTTCCGCCACGGCAGCAGAAGGCCGCGAGGCGTGTCGAGGTCGGGACTGATCGTGGGCGCGGAGGGTGCGGAAGGTGGGAGGACATGCGCGTGCGGGAAGGCGCGTTGGGGACAGCGCGTTGAGACTAAGGGCCGCCCCATGCTAGCCGGGTTCGCACGCGCTGTCATGCTGCGCCGGTCAATCGCGGCGCCTGCCTGCCAGGAAGCATGCTATCGCAACGGCCTGAATGATCGCCGCCGCGAGGAAGTAGAGCGTCGTGCCGTGCCCGATGCGCGCAGCGCCACCGCTGAAGGAAAGCAGCATGCCGAATCCCAGGGGCGCGAACGCATACGTCGCCTGGCCAATGGCGACGATCAGCGCCACGACACGCGGCACGTCTTCGCTGCTGAACTCGTTCTGCGCCACCAGCGGCGGCAGCGATGTCGCGTTGCCGATGCCCGACCCGAACAGTCAGTACTCCGAGCAGGATCAAAACCCATTGCGAATCGCCCGCCGCGAGCAGCAACAGGGAACCGATCAACTGTACGGCATACCCGGCGCAGGCCACGATGCGGCGATCGGCGCCCGGTGGCATCAGGTGGGCGACCAGGTAACGACCGGCAATCGCGCAGGCTGTGGCGAAGCCCATCGTCAATCCCGCACGTTGCGCGCCCAGGGCGGGTACCAGAAGCGAGAACAAATGCGCGATCAGGCCGATTTGTGCGAACAGGCCCAGCGCCATGCCCATCGCCAGTGTGAGGAACTGTCGGTTGCGCCACAGTTGTCGTCCGGGCAGCGCATCACTTGGTGCCGCTGCGCGGCGCGGAGGCGGCACGTGAGCTTCGCCACCGTCCGGTCGTTGACCCAGCATTTGCGGCGTCTTCGAGAACACGCCGTACGCAAGCACGGCTACGTCGGCCGCCATCACGACGCCGACGACGCCCGATGCGATGGCGAATCCCGACATCGAGATCAACGCGACCCAGAGCGGGGAAAAGATCACGCCGCCAATACTGGCCCCGTTGTAGGCCATCGCCAACGCTTTTGGCCGCCTGCGTGAGAACCATGGCGCAATGATGGCGTTGATCGCGGCGGCGCCCATCGTCACCCATCCTGCGCCACTCAACAGCGCCGCTGCGAACAGTTGCCAGGCCTCCGCCGCCACCGCCCATCCGGCAATGCCGAGCGCGGTCACAACGGCTCCGGCCGTCGTGATTGCCGGGAGTCCGAACCGTCGATGAAGGCTGGGCAGGCGGGCGACCACGATGGCGCCGAAAAGAAAGTGTACGGTCACCGCAGCAGACACGAGCACCACGGACCAGCCCGTGCGAGCGATGACCGCGTGCAGGAAAACGGGCGGACCGTAAAAGCCCACGCCCCAGCCCAGGGCGGCCAGAATGAATGCGGCCCTGACTACCGCGCCACCGAAGAAGGGTCGCGGTGCGTCGGACGAGGCGATGGGGGGCATGGTCGAGGCGGAGGCGATGTCGCCCACCTGTTGCCGAAATTTCGAGCGGGGCGCGGGGTCCATGATCCTGCACGCGGGCACGCGAATGCTTCGGTCGCGGACGAAGCATTGATCGCCGCTGCGCCGCTATACTCGTCGCAGGATGGAAACAGGTTCCCCCGCCATGAACATCAACGCCGTCGCGCGAATTGCCTCCATGGTCGGTGAACCCGCCAGAACGGCCATGCTCATTCAATTGATGGATGGTCGAGCGCTCACCGCGAACGAACTTGCGCGCGCTGCGCACATTTCTCCGCAGACGGGCAGTCGCCATCTGGCGCAACTGGTCGATGCCGGGCTGCTCGATGTCACCAAGGCGGGCCGCCATCGTTACCATCGGCTGGCATCGCCTGAAGTGGCGCGCATGCTCGAGGACATCATGCAGGTTGCGGCGAAGGGAATCGATGCGGAGCATCCGCGTGTCGTCGTCGGTCCGCGTGATGCCGCGCTGCGCACGGCCCGAACCTGCTACGACCATCTGGCGGGACGCCTAGGTGTGGCGATTGCGGACCGGTTGCTGGACGAGGGATCGTTGTCGTTCGAGGGAGAAGCGGGCTACCTGACTGATCGAGGCGTGGACAGGTTGAGCGCACTTGGCATTCCCGCGGGCGCCACGACGCGTGTGCAGGGCATTGCCTCGCGAACGCATTGCCGGCCTTGCCTCGACTGGAGCGAGCGCAGGTTTCATGTCGCGGGCAAGCTGGGCGCATTGATATGTGCGCATTGTCTCGACCGGCGCTGGGTCGTGCGCCGCAAGGACAGCCGCGCGCTGGAGATCACGGTGGAAGGCCGCCGTGCGCTGCATGCGTGGCTGGGCGCGGAAGTGTGGCGTGCCGATCAATGAAAATCGCGCGAGTGCGTCGGCAGCGATCCCAGGAGCGGTGAAAGGTCCACCAGCCGTCCGGCAAGCAAGTGGACGACGATGCCCTCGCGTTCGACGCGGCCGTAGACGCCCATCAATCTAGCGCCGAGCAATTCGCGGCGCTGGCGATCGGATAGATCGCGCCACACGATGACGTTGGTCGCGCCGGTTTCGTCCTCCAGCGTCACGAACATCACGCCGCTGGCAGTGTCCGGTCGTTGCCTGCCGATGACGATGCCCGCGGTGCGCACGATGCGGCCGTGAGGTGTGTCGCGCACTTCGGCGGACGTAAGCAGGCGCCGCGCGCGCAACTGGCCGCGCAACAGCGCCAGCGGATGCCGGCCCAGCGTGAGACCCAGCGCGCGATAATCCGCGACGATGTCCTGCCCTTCGCTGGGCGCGGAAAGGTCGGCGGCGGTTTCGTCGAATGTCGCGCCTGCGAGCAAAGGCGGCAGCCGCTCCACGCCGGCCACGTCCCACGCGGCGGCGTGACGATGGCCGGCGAGCGCCACCAGCGCGCCGGCGGCGGCCAGTGCGCCCAGGTCATGCCGGTTGAGCTGCGCGCGGTGGGCGAGATCGGCCACGTGCGCAAAGGGCGCCACGTCGCGCGCGGCCACGATCCGCTGCGCACTGGCTTCCGACAAGCCGCCGATCATGCGCAGCCCCAGGCGCATTGCGGTGCTTGGTTTGCTGCCCCCGGTTCGCTCCCCGGTTCGCCACTCAGTTCGCCACTCAGTTCGCCAGCCTCCAGCGTGCAGTCCCACGTACTTACGGTGACGTCGACGTTGCGTACGTCGACGTCGTGTCGCCGCGCGTCCTGCACCAGTTGCGCCGGCGCATAGAAGCCCATCGGCTGCGAATTGAGCAGCGCTGCGCAGAACGCCGCAGGCTCGTAGTGTTTCAGCCACGCCGACACGTAGACCAGCAACGCGAAGCTTGCGGAATGCGATTCCGGGAAGCCATATTCGCCGAAGCCCAGGATCTGCTGGTAGATCTGCCGCGCAAAGGTTTCGTCATAGCCGCGCGCACTCATGCCGTCGACCAGCCGCTGCTCGAATTTCTCGAGACCACCCTTGCGCCGCCACGCCGCCATCGAGCGCCGCAGGTGGTCGGCCTCGCCGGGCGTGAAACCGGCGGCGACAATCGCCAGCTGCATCACCTGTTCCTGGAAGATGGGGATGCCCAGCGTGCGTTCGAGCACGCCCTGCACGGCGGCGCTGGGGTATGTGACAGGCTCGATGCCTTGCCGGCGCTTGAGATAGGGATGCACCATGCCACCCTGGATGGGTCCTGGCCGCACGATCGCGACCTCGACCACGAGGTCGTAGAAGCTGGCGGGCTTGAGGCGTGGCAACATCGACTGCTGCGCGCGCGACTCGATCTGGAAAACGCCGATGGTGTCGGCGCGCTGGCACATTGCGTAGACCGCCGGGTCCTCCGCGGGAATGTCCTGCATCCTGATTTCACATCCGCGCTGCTGCGAGATCATCGCCAGCGCGCGCCGGATGGCGGAGAGCATGCCAAGTGCCAGGCAGTCGACCTTGAGCAGGCCGAGCGCATCGAGGTCGTCCTTGTCCCACTGGATGACGGTGCGGTCGGCCATCGCGGCATTCTCGACCGGCACCATCCGCTCCAGCAGGTCGCGCGCGATGACAAAGCCGCCGACGTGCTGCGACAGGTGGCGCGGGAATCGCTGCAGTTCACCAGCTAAGCGCCACCAGCCGGGCGATCAGCGGATTGTCCGGGTCGAAACCCGCCTCGCGGATGCGCACGGGATCGATCTTGCGGCCATCCCACCACGCGAAGACACCCGTCAGCCGCTCCACTTGCGCGAGATCGAGGCCGAGCGCCTTGCCGACATCGCGTACCGCGCTCTTCGGCCGGTAGGTGATGAGCGTGGCCGCCAGCGCGGCGCGTTCGCGGCCGTATTTGCGGTAGACGTACTGCATCACTTCCTCGCGCCGCTGGTGCTCGAAGTCGACGTCGATGTCGGGCGGCTCGTTGCGCTCGCGGCTGATGAAGCGCTCGAACAGCACGACTCATCCGCGACGGGTCGACTTCGGTGATGCCCAGCGCATAGCACACCGCCGAGTTGGCCGCCGAGCCGCGGCCCTGGCACAGGATCTCCTTCTCGCGGGCGAAGGCGACGATGTCGTGGACGGTGAGGAAATAGGGCTCGTACTGCAGTTCCGCGATCAGCGAGAGTTCGTAGTCGATGAGTTCCCGCACGTCGGGCCTGATCGGTCCGTCGCCGAAGCGGCGCACCAATCCTGTCTCCACGAGCGCACGCAGGTGAGAGGAGGGCGTGGCGCCTGCGGGCACCAGTTCCTCCGGGTATTCGTAGCGCAGTTCGTCGAGCGAAAACGTGCAGCGCTCGACCACGTCCAGCGTGGCATCGGTCAGTTCGCGCGGAAACAGCGTGGCAATGCGGGCGCGAGATCGCAGGTGCCGCTCGCCATTGGGAAACAGCGCATAGCCGCACTCGGTGAGGGGCGTGCGCAGGCGGATGGCGGTGAGCGTGTCCTGCAACGCGCGGCGCGCGCGCGCGTGCATGTGCACGTCGCCCGCCGCGACCAGCGGCAGGCCGCTCATCTTCGCCAGCGCCTGCAGCTGGGCAAGCCGCGCCCGATCGCCGGAACGCGCGAGCAGCTCCGCCGCGATCCACGCGCGGCCGGGAAAGATGTCGGCAAACCAGCGCGCGTCCGCGATCGTCCTTTGGTCCAGGTCGCTCGTAGTGCAGGCGGGAATCCATAACGCGGGACAACGCGGCGCCCATTGCGCCACGTCGTCGCGGGTCAGCGCGTAGCTGCCTTTGGTGGCGTTGCGGCGGCCGCGCGTGATCAGTTGCGTGAGGTCGCCGTAGCTCTCGCGGTCCGTCGCGTACAGCACGAGCTTCAAGCCGTCGGCCAGCGTGAATTCGCTGCCGATCACGAAAGGAAGGCCCGCCTCCTTGGCGGCGAGATGCCCGCGCACGACACCGGCCACCGAGCATTCGTCAGTGAGGGCGAGCGCGGCATAGCCTTGCGCGTGCGCCCGTTCGGCCAGCTCCTCCGGGTGCGACGCCCCGCGCAGGAACGAGAAATTGGAGAGGCAGTGCAACTCGGCGTACGGGGGAAGCATGCGGGCCTTGCGATGGGGCGGGATGCCAGTGGGGCGAGATGCAGGTGGGTCGGCAGAGATATCAGTATACCGTACGTTTATACGGTATCTACGATGGGACTGAATCGTCGATCGGTCCGCCCGCGAACCCGCCCGCGTGCTCAAGTAAACTGCGCGCTGCACCATCCCCCACTCAATCCTTCTCCCCGAAAGTCCGCATGCCCGCCATCGCGTTCGACCGTTTCTACCGTTACCCCGAACTCACCGCGCTACTGCACGCTTTCGTCGCCGAATACCCGGATCTCGTCTCGCTGGAGGCGATCGGGAAGAGCCATGAGGGGCGCGATATCTGGGTGGCGACGGTCACGAACACCAGGACCGGGCCAGCCGGGGACAAGCCGGCCTTCTGGGTGGACGGCAACATCCACGCGACGGAGGTGGCTGCCTCCGCCGCCTGCCTCTATTTTCTGCATACGCTCACCACGCAATACGGCAAGGATCCGGACGTTACCCGAGTCCTCGACACGCGCGTGTTCTACATATGCCCGCGCGTCAACCCGGATGGCGCCGAATGGGCGCTCGCCGACAAGCCGAAGTGGATCCGCTCCAGTACGCGGCCCTATCCGTACGATGAGGAAGACATCGAGGGACTGACCGTCGAAGACATCGACGGCGACGGGCGCATTCTGCAAATGCGCATCCAGGACCCGAATGGCTTGTGGAAGGCGCACCCTGACGAGCCGCGCCTCCTCATCCGCCGCGATCCGGTCGAGACCGGCGGCACTTACTACCGCCTGCTGCCGGAAGGGACGGTCGACGCGTACGATGGCTTCACGTTACGCGTGAAAAAACGACCACAGGGACTTGATCTTAATCGCAATTTTCCGGGATCCTGGCGGCAGGAATTCGAGCAGATGGGCGCAGGTCCCTATCCGACCTCGGAGCCGGAGGTGCGGGCGCTGGTCCACTTCATCACGGGACACGGCAACATCATCGGCGGCACGGCGTTTCATACGTGGGCCGGCGTGTTGCTGCGCCCGTTCGACAACCAGGCTGATGACGCGATGCCGGCGGAGGACCTTTGGACCTTCCAGGCCATCGGCAAGAAAGGCACCGAACTGACCGGTTACCCGGCCATCTCGGTCTATCACGACTTTCGTTATCACCCGAAATCGGTGATCGGCGCGACGTTCCTGTGGGCGTTCGAGCACCTGGGCATCCTGTCGTGGGTGGTCGAGATCTGGTCGCCGATGCGCGAGGCTGGCATCGAGAACTACAAGTACATCGACTGGTTTCGCGACCATCCGCCGGAAGACGACCTCAAGCTCATGCGCTGGAGCGACTCGGCGCTCGGCGGGATCGCCCACATTCCGTGGAAAGCCTTCGATCATCCGCAGTTGGGCAAGGTAGAGATCGGCGGCTGGAACCGCTTTCAGGCGTTCTCCAATCCCCCGCCGCAATTCCTCGAACGCGAGCTGGCGCGTTTTCCGAAGTGGCTCATCTGGCACGCGATGATTTCGCCGAAGCTGGAACTCGTGCACGCAGGCGCCGAAGACGCGGGCGGCGGCAATTACAAAATCACGTTGGTCGTCCAGAATACGGGCTGGCTTCCTTCCTACGTGTCGAAGCGCGCGCTGGAACGCAAAGTCGTGCGCGGACTCGTGGCGGAGATTGCGTTGCCCGACGGTGCGACTCTCGTGCAAGGCAAGCGCCGCGTCGACGCCGGTCAGCTGGAAGGCAAGGCTTACAAGCACACCGGTGTTTCATTCTGGCCCGACGTCAACGTGACCGATGATCGCGCCAAGGTCGAGTGGATCGTCAAGGGCAAGGCCGGTGACGCGATCGACCTCGTCGCCCGGCACGAGCGTGCGGGAACAGTACGCGTCAAGGTGACGCTTTAATCAACTGGAAGGGAACGACGACAATGGCCAAGGCACTCGGCATAGGCGGTGTGTTCTTCAAGTCGCCCGATCCTGCGCGGCTGCGCGCATGGTACGCACAATGGCTGGGCATTGAGGCGAGCGAATATGGTGCAATGTTCCCGGCGGCGAGCATGCCGGAAGGCGCGATGACCGTCTGGAATCCGTTCTCCGCGACGACCGAATACTTTGCGCCGTCACAATCGACCTTCATGATCAACTTCGTCGTTGACGATCTGGATGGCGTGCTGGACAAGGTCCGTGCCGGCGGCGGCTCCGTCGTGGGCGACGTGCAGAAGGAATCGTATGGCTCCTTCGGGTGGTTCGTCGACCCGGATGGCAACAAGGTGGAGCTGTGGCAGGCGCCCCCGCCGGAAGCGGCCAGCTGAATGCGTTCCTCGAAAATGACCGGAGGCATCAAGTTGAATGAAGATGGCGCGGAGGCGCCTGTGCGCTTCCTTAGGCGGGCCGTGCTCGCGTTCGTGGTTCTGCTGGCGGGTTGCGCCACGACCGACACGACGAAGGTACCTGCCAGCGTCGCACGCATCGATCACATTCTTGTCATCTATGCGGAGAACCGCAGCTTCGACAATCTCTATGGGCTGTTTCCGGGCGCCAACGGCATCTCCAATGCGTTACCGGCGTCGTATGTCCAGGTCGATCGCGACGGCAGCGTGCTCCCGCATTTGCCGCCCGTATGGAAAGGCAAGGATCCTGATCCGGCATTCCCGAAAGATCTTCCCAACAAACCTTTCCGCATCGACGCGCCGCCCATCAATCTGCCGCTTTCGGTGGCCACGCGCGACGTGATCCACAAGTTCTACCAGAACCAGGAGCAGATCAATGGCGGCCGCAATGACCGCTTCGTCGCGGCCACGGATTCCGGCGCGTTGACGATGGGCTATTACGACGGCTCGACGCTCCCGCTGTGGCCGCTGGCGAAGGAGTATGTGCTGGCCGACAATTTCTTCATGGGCGCGTTCGGCGGTTCGTACCTCAATCACTTCTGGCTGATTTGCGCTTGCACGCCGGAAGATCGCAATGCGCCCGCGAACCTGTGGGCGCAGATTGATGCGCGCGGATGGCTCAAGACCCGGCCGGAATCCCCGGCGTCGGTCCTGAACGGCGCGCCGATGTTTTTAGACGGCGACGTGACACCCGACGGCTTCTCCGTCAATACGACACAGCCGCCGTGGCAACCGTCGCGCGTGCCGCCTGCGAAGGATGGCGATCCCAGGGCGACCGATCCCAAACAGCACACGCTGCCCCCGCAGACGATGACGACCATCGGCGATACGCTGACCGCCAGGAACGTCAGCTGGGCGTGGTATTCCGGCGCGTGGAACGCGGCTGTCAAGGACGGCATGCAGCCCCCGGATGTGCCGCGCAAGGTAATGGCGACGTCCGCGAATGGCGCGCCCTATTTCGTCACGCACCACCAGCCTTTCAACTATTTCGCACGCTTCGCTCCTGGCACGCCCGACCGTGAACGTTACCTCAAGGATTACACGGATCTGGTGTCGGACATCGATCGGGGCGCACTGCCGAGTGTGGCGTTCTACAAGCCACAGGGCACGCTGAACGAACATCCCGGCTATGCGGACGTGCTCACCGGTGACAAGCACATTGCCGATCTGATCGCCAAAATCCAGGCGAGTCCCCTGTGGGCGTCGACGGCGATCATCATCACCTACGACGAAAACGGTGGCTTCTGGGATCACGTCGCGCCGCCCGCCGGCGGCCGCTGGGGGCCGGGAACGCGCATTCCCACGATCATCATTTCGCCGATGGCCAAGCGCGGCGTGGTCGATCACACGGCCTACGACACGACGTCCATACTGAAATTCATCACGCTTCGCTTTGGCCTGGCGCCGCTGCCCGGCGTGCGCGCCGGCGCGGGCGACTTGACTGCGGCGTTCCAGTAGCCGCGGCACTCAGGTTGGCAAAGGGATTTCGTGGCTGATTCGATCGTCAAACGCGGCGTGGCCGCGGTTCCGCGCGGCGTGTGGGTGCTGGGGCTGGTCAGCATGTGCATGGATCTCTCGTCGGAGCTGATCCACTCACTCTTGCCGCTGTACATGGCCGGCGTGCTCGGCGCCAGCGTCTTCCTGATCGGCATCATCGAGGGCTTCGCCGAAGCGTTGGCGTTGATCGTCAAGCTGTTCTCCGGCGTCATCTCGGACATATTTCGCAAGCGCAAGCCTCTCGTGCTGTTCGGCTATGGCCTGGCCGCCGTGTCGAAGTTTGCGTTTCCGCTGGCCCCGACATTGGGGTGGCTCGTCGGCGCGCGCTTTGCGGACCGCGTGGGCAAGGGGATTCGCGGCGCGCCGCGCGATGCGCTGATCACCGACATCACGCCGGCGGCGGCGCGCGGCCGCAGCTTCGGACTTCGCCAGGCGCTGGATACCGTGGGAGCTGTCGGCGGCCCGCTGCTGGCATTGGGCGCGATGGCCTACTTTGCCGGCAACTTCCAGGCGGCGTTCTGGATTGCGGTCGTGCCGGCGATGCTTGCCGTCGTGCTGATCATCGTCGGCGTCGATGAGCCGGAGCGGCGTGCCGAGTCGCAGGCGAAGAAATCCTCGCTGCGCTTCGCGGACGTCCACCGCCTGCCTCGATCATTCGTGATCGTCGTCACGATTGCCGGCGTGCTTACGCTTGCGCGCTTTTCGGAGGCATTTCTCGTGCTGCGCGCGCAAAACATCGGATTGTCGAACGCGATGGCGCCGTTGGTGATGGTCGTGATGTCCCTCGTCTATGCCGTTGCGTCGTACCCTGCGGGTGCGGCGGCCGACCGCGGGCAGGGACCCAATCTCCTGTCGCTGGGACTGATGACGCTGGTCGCCGCCGACCTCATGCTCGCACAGGCGGACGGGCCCGGCATGGTGCTGGCGGGCGCTGCGCTGTGGGGCTTGCACATGGGCCTCACGCAGGGACTCTTGTCCGCGCTCGTCGCCGCGTCGGCGCCGGCCGACATGCGTGGCACCGCGTTTGGCGTGTTCAACCTCGTATGCGGTGTCGCATTGCTGCTGGCGAGCGGCCTCGCTGGCTGGCTCTGGGACGCCTTCGGGCCGCGCTTCACCTTCTATGCGGGCGCGACGTTCACGCTCATTGCCTGGTTCGGGTTCCTCGGCTACGGCCGGCGCGCGGCCAAATTGCCGTCGGTATAGAAAGTGCGGCGATCCGCCGCCGGCCTAACTAATGTAACGGCGATCCGCCGCCGGCCTCGGATATTCTGGATACCCGACTTGCGTTCAGGCGACGAGCGGCGGCTCGTCCATGGCGGCGATCTGCTCGCGCAGTTCCAGGATGCGATCCTGCCAGTAGCGCGGAGTATTGAACCACGGGAATGCGGCCGGAAATGCGGGATCGTCCCAGCGGCGGGCGATCCATGCCGCGTAATGAATGAGGCGAAGCGTCCGCAGCGCTTCGACGAGGTGAAGTTCGCGCGGATCGAAATCGTGGAAATCTTCATAGCCGGACAACACGTCCGACAATTGTCGGGTCATCGAGGCACGATCACCTGACAGCAACATCCACAGGTCCTGCACGGCCGGGCCCATGCGCGCGTCGTCGAAATCGACGAAGTGGGGCCCGTCTTGCGTCCACAGCACATTTCCCGCGTGGCAGTCGCCATGGAGCCTCAACGTCACCACGTCGCCGGCGCGGTCGAAACAATGGCGCACGCCGGCCAGCGCCATTTCGGAAACCGTCCGGTACGCCTCCAGGAGGTCGGGCGGCACGAAGTCGTGTGCCAGAAGGTACGCCCGGGGCTCGTCACCGAAGGTCGCGATGTCCAGGCGCGGGCGATGCGCGAACGGCGCAATGGCGCCGACCGCATGCAATCGGCCCAGGAAGCGTCCCATCCATTCAAGCGTGGCAGGGTCGTCGAGCTCCGGTGTCCGGCCGCCGCACTTTGGATACACGGCAAAGCGGAAACCTTCGAATGGATGCAGTGTCCTACCGGCGCGGGCGATCGGGGCAACCGCGGGAATCTCGCGCTCGGCCAGTTCCGCCACGAACGCGTGTTCCTCCAGGATCTGGTCGTCCGTCCAGCGTAAGGGACGATAGAATTTCGCGACTACTGCAGTAGCGTCCTCGAGATTGACGAGATAGACCCGATTTTCGTAGCTGTTGAGCGCCAGCAGGCGACCGTCGCCTCTTAGTCCGACGCTGTCGAGCGCATCGAGTATCCGGTCGGGCGTGAGACTGGTGTAAGGTGGGATCGCGGCATCGGACATTGCGCATTGTACGTGCCGATGGAATGCGCGGCTTCGCGGGTCCGGCAACGGCAAAACACGGTGGCACGAGGTTCTGGCCGCGCATGCAACGCAAGGATGGGAGAAAGGCAATGCCGCAAGACGCCGCACAACCTGCGCCTGCACGAAGTTACCTCTATTACCGCCACAGGCTGCCGGTGCGCGTCATGCATTGGATCAACGTGCTGGCGATGACGATCCTGTTCATGAGCGGACTGCAGATCTTCAATGCGCACGCGCAGTTGTATTGGGGCAAGTCATCCTATGACGGCACGCAGCCGGTCCTCACGATCAGCTCGCGCGTCGATGCCAACGGCCAGATCACGGGGTATACGCGGGTGTTCGGCAAGGAATTCGACACTACGGGCGTGCTCGGTGCGTCAAAGGCCGCCAATGGCCGGATTATCCGGGCCGGATTCCCGTCATGGATCACGATCCCGGGCAACAAATGGCTGTCGCTGGCGCGGTCGTGGCATTTTTTCTTTGCCTGGATCTTTGTGTTGAACGGCATCGCCTACCTGCTTTACTCCGTTTTCAGCCGGCATCTGGCTCGCGACTTGGCGCCCACCGGCAAGGATCTGAGGGGCATCGGCGCGTCGATCAAGGATCATCTGATGTTCCGGCATCCCTCCGGCGAAGCCGCGAAACGCTACAACGTGCTGCAGAAATTTGCCTACCTCGTGGTGATCTTTGTCCTGCTGCCGCTGGTCATTCTCATGGGCTTCGCGATGTCGCCGTGGATCAATTCGCTCTGGCCGGGCTGGGTGGACCTGTTCGGGGGCCGCCAGGCGGCCCGCACCATTCACTTCATCGCGGCTTGGGCTTTGGTGGCGTTCGTGCTGATTCACGTGTTCGAAGTGATCATCACCGGACTCTGGAACAACTTGCGCTCGATGATCACGGGCCGTTATCGGGTGTCGGAGGGGGTAACGAGAGTGAGTGCCCATGAATGACATCATGAAACCGCGCCGGCAGTTTCTTGCGCGCGCAGCGGCCGCCGCGTCCGCGCTGGTGCTGGCCGGTTGCGACCGCCTGTCGCAGACGCAGTGGTTTCCCCGGGTGCTGGCGGTTGCCGGACCATGGAATCGAGTGGTTGCGCACACCGTTACGCCGCGCAAGTCGATGGCGCAGGAATTCGCCGAGTCGGACCGCTCGCCGCAATTCCGCAGCAATGGCACGTCGGATCCCGGCACGGACGAGTACCACGCAATGGTGGCCAACGGCTTCGCCGATTACCGCCTGGCAGTCGCGGGCATGGTGGCGCAGCCGAAGTTTTTCTCGCTGGCGGAGTTGCGCGCATTGCCGGAACGCACGCAGATCACGCGGCACGATTGCGTGGAAGGCTGGAGCGCGATCGCAAAGTGGAAGGGCGTGCAGCTGTCGACCATTCTCGACGCGGTGAAGCCTTCGGCCGATGCGCGCTATGTGATGTTCTACTGCGCCGATCCGATGGAGGAAGACGGCACCGATTTCTACTACGAGAGCATCGACCTCGACGACGCCTACCATCCGCAGACCATTCTCGCCTACGACATGAACGACGCGCCGTTGCCGGTGCCCAATGGCGCGCCCCTTCGCCTGCGTGTCGAGCGGCAGCTGGGATACAAGCATGCGAAATACGTGACGGCGATTGCGCTGGTCGACAGCTTTGGCAATGTCGCCGGCGGCAAGGGTGGCTACTGGGAGGACAACGGCTACCAGTGGTTCGCGGGGATCTGATGCTTCCGGCGTCGCGCCTCCATGCGCGACGCGCGGCTTTAGGCGAAGATGCCGTGCAGGAACCACTCTCCGTCCTCGATCCCGTAGCGATGGTCGCGGTAGATCCATTGCAACTCGCCTTGCGGACTTTCCGCGACGAAGTAATCGCGCCGCACATCCGCGCCGTCCCACCACCCGGACTCGATGCGTTCGGGGCCGTCGCGCAATATCCAAGGAGTCTTCTCGAACAGATGCGCCAGCGGCTGGGGCTCCGCCAGCAGCCACAACGGACGCGGTGCCTCGGGTAGCGTGCCGCTGCTGACGCCCGATGTCCTGGCGTGGCGCGCGGTGGCCTGACGTTTGGTGGCGGCCCGGACGCTTTGAGCCGCCGCCATCGCCGCTTCCCGCGCGGCTTGCTCCGGTCGGTGTTCGGCGTGCGGCGCCACGCGCACCACCGCATCTTCGCCCAGTCGCGCACGCAGGCGATCGATCAGCGGCACCTCGACGGCCGAGGCTTCATCACCCGGCAAAAGCCCCAGATTGCGGCCGGCGAGCGGCGCGGTTTCCTCGCTCTCCAGCAGCAGCGCTTCAACGGGCGCCGGCAGCGTCACGCGGGCCAGCCGTTCGCGCAACACGCCGGTGAGATGCACCGGCATGCGCGCGGGCGCACCGAGCGCGAACGGCACTGTGGTTGCGGTCAGGCCGCGCTGGCGCAGGTAGCGCTCGTGCGTCAGCGTCAGTTGCAGGCGCGTGACGCCCAAGCCGCGGGCCGTGAGCCAGCTGGCGAGTTCCTGCACGAGTCGATTGACGCCGAACCCCAGCGCTTCCGTGTCATGGATGGGCGCGGGCAACTCGAGCTTGGCTGTGAAGCGCGGCGGCGGCACGAACGACGGGCGGGGATCGGCGACACGACCCAGCGCGCGATCCAGCAGCGCGACGAGCTCGGCGCCGCCGCGGCGGGCGAGCGAGTCGCGCGGCAACGCCACCGCCTGCCCGAAGGTTGTCACGCCGGCATCACTGAGCGTGGTGCGCAGCGCCTCGTCGAGATCGAGCAGCGTCAGCGACAGCGGTGCCAGTAGTTCCGGCAACGGCGCGAGCGAAGTGACGGGGCGAACGTGGCCGGCGCGGGCGAGGAGCAGCGCGGCGCCGGGGGTGGGGGCCAGCCCCAATCGCGGCGCATAACCTCGCGCGCGGACGCCCTCCACCAGTCGCGCCACCAGTTGCGGCAAGCCGCTGAACAGACGCAGGCTGCCGCCGATCTCGGCGACGATGGCGTTGGGCGGCGCGAGGCCCGCGCTGGGCGTGAACGTCAGCGCCCACGTCGCGAGTTGCGCAAGCGCCTGCGCTTCGGCGTCTTCATCGCGATCGCGGGTGCGCAGTTCCGGCGCGAACGCGAGTGCCGCGGAAATGAGCTGGCCTTCGCGAATGCCGGTCGCGCTCGCGGCCGCATTGGCCGCCACGACGCGCGGGTAATGGCCGCCGCTGCTGACCGCGAACGGGTGCGCGGCATCGGCAGGCGATTGCGCGCGCGCGTAGACGTCGAGCGGAAGCGAGGGAAAGAGGAGGCAGGCCCAGAGCATGGCGCCGCGATTCGCGTCGGGAAGCTGCCTGCTTCAGGCGGAAGCCGCGCCCCAGATGGCTGCCTGTGCATAGCCCAGCGCCGCGAGTTCCGGCAACGCATGGATCTGTGCGTCCTCTGCGCAGAAGAATTCATCGAGCTGCGGCGGTTTGACGCGGGTGCCGGCGAGCATCGCGTGCACCTGCCCGCGGTGGTGGATCTGGTGCTGGAAAAGATGCGCGAACAGCCGCGTGACCGTCTCGTGCTTGACGCCCTTGCTGCGCTGGACGGCGACGGGCAGATCGAGTTGCGCGTCGGTGAGCGCCGTGCACAGCTGGATCAGCCGATGATCGACCGCGCACTGCGCGGCGTAGAGTTCGCGGCATGTGGCGAACGGTTCCTCCGGCTCGAAATAGCTTCGCGCGGCACTGTTGACCGGCTGGCCGCGGAGGCATCGCTCCAGCGCATCGACGTAGTACCAGTCGACAGTGAGATTGTGGTTGAGCGTCGCCTTGAGGGAAGGGAAGAAACTCGTGCGCGTCGCCACGAATTCGTCCTGCGACAACTGACCGCACGCGCGGAGCAGCCGGTGGTTGGCCCACGCGTTGTTGTACGCCATGGTGAGGAAGTGGTGAGCGAGACTGGCCATGATGCGGTCCTCAATGTTCTGGGGTCATTGCGTGCCGGTCGCCAGGCACGGCGACGATGCGGACGGCAACGCGGCGGAGGAGGTGAAATTGAGGTGGCAACTGAGGTGGCAACTGAGGGGAACGATAAATGAGCCAGGGCTGCCGACATCGAGCAGCACCGGCTGCGGTAATTCCGCGCCGCGGCGTTTCAGCACGTGCACGGCGAGCTGGCCCGCGTGCGGCGACAGCGCGAGGCGCAGTGGTGCCGCGGTGGCGCGGCCGCTTTGCCCGAGCCGGCGCCACAGCACGCCCCACGTGCGGCCTTCGCGCGCCGCGACCTGCAGCCGGCGCAATGCACGCTCGTCGTGGGTGGGCAGCCACGCGAACGCAGCGCCGCATTCGGGCGCGCGCAGCGCCTGGTCGAAGGCCCACAGCGCATCCTTTGGCTCGCGGCAATGCACGATGTACAGCCGCGCGAGATCGAGTCCGGCCCCGGCGAGCGCCGGCGCATAGGGCCGGTGTGGCGGCGCGATCCATACGACGTCGCGGCCTTGCGCCTGCACGCGCACGAGCGCCGGCAGCGCGAGGCGGAGTTCGCCGATGCCTTCGCGCGCGAGCAGCAGTTCCGTCAGCGCGCCCTGCGGCCAGCCCCGCCCGGGCAGCACGGCATCCAGCGCCGCAAAGCCGGAGGACAGCGCCGAGGGTTCAGGCGCGCAGTTGTCGCCACGCCAGATGGCAGGATGCGACAGCAGCGCGGACAGCGCAGGGGAGGCGGCGGGCATCTCGTGGGTCGGGCACTGAGGATAGGTTGGGAACTGAGTGGGAACTGAGGTGGGAGGGACGCAGGCGGGACGCAGGCGGGAACTGAGGAGCTGGGGATCAGAACCCTGGCGCCGGCTGCCAGAGATGGAAAAGCACGCCCTGGTCGTCGTGGCACAGGCAGCCCAGGCCGCTCTCCGACTGCGTGACGGCTTCCGACTTGCCGCCCAGCGCCTTTACTTTGGTCACGGCCGCCGCGATGTCGTCGACGCGATAGTACGGTCGCACCACGCCTTCCTTCTGGTCGTGGCTGACGAGACCGCCGGCAAGCGCCGTGTTGTTGATGTGGCGATAAGGATGCGACGCGGGCGACGGATCGAAGGTCCAGCCGAACACGCCGCCATAGAATTTGGCGCCCTTGTCCACATCCGGCACGCAGAGCGTGAAGTAACCGATTTCGACAGGCATGGCGTCCTTTCGTTGCGTGGGATAAATCCGGATGAACCGTCAGGCCGTCGCCGGCCAGTGCCGCGCGAAGATCGGTGCGACACGCGGCTCCGCCTCGATCTGCGTCAGCAACGCACTGAATTGCGGCCGCGCGGCGGCAAGATGCTTGCGCGATCCGGACCACTTCGAGACCACGGCAGCCATGAGGTCGAGCGCGCCGATATTGGCGCCGCCCAGGAACGGCCGCGCAGGAAACGTGTCGGCGAAAATATCCCACAGGTGGTGCAGCCGCTGCTTCGATCCGGTCTGGATGCGCTCGTTAGTGGGCTTGTCGGCATCCGCGCACCAGCGCTCCGGGAAATCGATGATGCCGATCGCGGCGTAGCAATTGGCGGCGATGTAGACGAGGCCCCGAAGGGCCTGCGCGCGCGCGGCGGCATCGGCGGGAAGCAATCCGCTGGCGGGATGCTGCAAGCCCAGGTAAATGAGGATGGCGGCGCTTTCGGTCAGCACCGAACCGTCCGGCAACAGCAGCGTCGGGATCTGGCCCAGCGGATTGACGCGGATGAGTTCGTCGAGTCCGGGACCCGGCTCCCACGACGCGGCATTGACGCTGCGGAATTCGATGGCCGCCAGCGTGAGCGCGGCTTCGATTGCCGCCGACCCCGATCCTTTGGCTCCGAAGAGTGTGTACATGCGTTGTCCTTTCAGGTGCTGGCCGCAGGCTTCATCATTTCCTGCATGCGCCGGTTCATTTCCTCCGGCGAAACATCCTCCACATGCGTACCAAGCGACCACACGTGGCCGAAGGGATCGGCCAGCGTGCCGGTGCGGTCACCGTAGAACTGGTCGGCCACCGGACGCTTGACCGTGGCGCCGGCCGCGATTGCGCGCGCGAACGCGGCATCGACGTCGGGCACGTAGACCATGAAGCTCACCGTGGAGCCGCCGAGCGTCAGCGGGTCGGGATAGTCGGGCATGCCATCGGCCAGCATGACGGGTGAACTGCCGATCTTGATTTCCGCATGCGCGATCGTGTCGTCGGGACCATCGAGACGGAAGAGCTCCACCGCGCCGAACGCGCGCTGGTAGAAGTCGATCGCCTTCCTGGCGCCGCGGATGATGAGATAGGGTGTAACGGTGGCGTAACCGGGGGGGACGGGTGCAACGGCCATGGGAGTCTCCTGGTGGAGTGAAGTCAACTGAGGTTAACCGAGGCTCACAAATGAGATCAGCGAAGGTCAGCTGACACGAAAGAAAATTGTGCCGGAAAAAGATCGGGCGCTAAGCGTTGCTTTGCGAAGAACGCTTAGCGCCCGTTAATTCCCCGACAGGAGTTCATGCGTTCAGCGCACTGCGGCCACCGAGAAATGCGGATTCTCGATGATCGCGAACGTGTTGCCGAAAGGATCCGCCACCGATGCGACCTTGATGCCTTCGCCGACATCGTGTGGCGCTTCGCGGGCGGTGGCGCCGGCGGCTTGCAGGCGCGCAAACGCCGCGGCGGCATCCGCGACGCCCCAATAGGCGACTGAACCGTCCGGGCCCGGCGTGCCCTCCGGGATGAGACCCAGCTCGAAGCCGCCGACCGCGAAGCCGACGTAGTAAGGCTGGTCGAAGTAGGGCGCCACGCCCAGCACGCCCGCGTACCACGCCTTGCCGCGCGCGAGATCGGTGACGGGATAAATGACGGTGCGCAAACCGAGGATCATGAGCGTCTCCTGGTCATGGTTTTTTGCCGGGCAGCCAATAGGGCGTGCCGTCCTTGCGAGCCGGAAACGAACCGTCCTCGCGATCGACCCAGATGAGATCGTCATCGGGGTAGTAGCAGCCATCGCCGGGAATGCGCGAACCCAGGATCAGGTAGCGCGCCGGCCGGTCGGAACGATTGACGAAGTGGTGACCGTCGCGCACGCCGGCCTTGAATCCGACGCACATACCGGCTGTCATCGTCGTTTCGCCCGCGTTCATGCGCAGCACGAGTTCGCCCTCGAGCAGGTACAGGAACTCGTCGGTGAGCGTGTGCCAGTGCCGCAGCGCGGATTGCCCGCCGGGCTGCAGTGTTTCCATGCTGATGCCGAACTGGGTCAGGCCGAAGGGATCGCCCAGGCGTTTCCACTCGCACTGGCCCATCCGCGACTGGAGCGGTTCCGGATAGCCGCCGCCGGACTCGGCCTTGAGCGCATCGATGTGGACGGGAGCAGTTTCAGCCATGCGGTTTCTCCTAGCTGTCCTGAGGTTGGAACAGTTCGATGGGATTGCCGGACGGGTCATCGACAAGAATCTGCCGCCCGCCGGGCCCCGTCACGACGTCGTTGCGGAAACGCGCGCCGGCGGCGCGTAACGCAGCGATCATTGCATCGAGCGTGTCGACTTCGAGCACCAGCCGGTTCCAGCCACCAGGGACTGGCTGCGCGCCATCCGGCATCGGCCGCGCCGCCGAGGTGCCCGGACCGGACAGCCAGAGCGTCAGGTCGTCGCGGCGAACCATCGCGAACGGCGGCCCCCAGCGCTCCACGAGTTCGAAACCGAGCGCGCCGACATAGAACGCGAGGGCGGCATCGACATCGTTGACGAGATAGCGGACGTTGGCCATGCGAATCGAAGGAAACGTTTCAGAACGAACGGCTGGCGCGAATGAGCCCCACGGCAATGCCCTCGATGGCGAAGGGCGTGGCCTTGGGGTCGACGACGATCGGCGGGAACGCCGGGTTTTCCGCCACCAGCGTGATTTCACGCCCGCGGCGTTTCAGGCGTTTGACCGTGACTTCCTCGCCCAGACGCGCGACGACGATCTGTCCGCTGCGCGCCTCGGCGCTTCGGTGCACGACGAGCAGGTCGCCATCGAGGATGCCGATATCCTGCATGCTGGTGCCGCGCACGCGCAACAGGTAATCGGCGTGCGGCTCGAACAGCGTGGCGTCGATGCGGTATTGCGCCTCGATGTGCTCGGCGGCCAGGATGGGGCTGCCGGCCGCGACCCGGCCTACCAGCGGCAGGGTTCCTTGCACCGGCACGCCCGGAATGTCCTTCAGGCGCAAGCCGCGCGCCGCGCCGGGGGTGATTTCCAGCGCGCCCTTCTTCGCCAGCGCCTGCAGGTGGTCCTCCGCCGAACTGGCGGTGGAGAAGCCCAGGCCCGCGGCGATTTCCGCCCGCGTAGGCGGCATGCCCATCGCTTCCATATGGCCGCGGATCCAGTCGAGGATCTGCTGCTGCCGGGCCGTCAGGCGCGCCGGAACGACGGGGATGTCCGGTCGCGACACATGGGCGTTCATCTTGGCGAAAACACGGCGGGGAGGACGGGACGGAGCGGAGGGCATCGGAGTACCGTATGAATATGCGGTACACGGATTATAGACGGTAGCGCGCCTAGGTCAAGTGGTCGATAGCAAAAATCCAAGAAATCAGGTTGGGGCAGGGCGCATGCTTTTTGACCTGACGGCGACGCGCTCCTATAGTGTCCGGGATGCCTGTCCAATCCAAGGCTGCCTAGCGATCCATGAAAGCGCTCCTGCTGTTGCTGGTCCTGCCCGTATGCATCGGCTACGCGTCCGAAATGATTTTTCGCGACGCCCGGAAAGCCTCGTTCGCCGCAGCGCTGGGCTCGGCACTGGTGGTCTTCCTGGGCGTGATCGTGCTCGATCCCGAGGGCACCTGGAACTGGGTTGCCGCCGTGCTGGTGTCGCCGCTGCCGGTGGCCTTGGGCGTGGTCACCGTGCTGTTCTGCTACGGACGGCTGCAGATGCGCAAGTCCGGCCACCGCCATGGCACGTGATGCGCCGGACGGCGGCGCCGCCACGTCCGCACCGGGCGTCGTCCTCACCACGCAACGCCTCATCCTGCGCCGGCTGACGCTGGACGACGCCGCATTCATCCTCGAACTGCTGAACGATCCCGCGTGGCTCCGCTTCATCGGCGACAAGGGCGTCCGCACGCAGGACGACGCGCGCGATTACCTGCGCAAGGGCCCGCTGGCGATGTACGACAAGGAAGGCTTCGGCCTCTACCTGGTGGAACGCAAGGACGGACACATTCCCATCGGCATGTGCGGGCTGATCAAGCGCGATTCCCTCGACGACGTGGACATCGGCTTTGCCTATCTTCCTGCGTACCGGACGCAGGGCTTTGCGCATGAAGCGGCGGCGGCGGTGCTTGCCCACGGTCGCCGCGACTTCGGCCTGCGGCGAATCGTGGCGATCACGTCGCCCGAGAATGCGCGATCGATTGCGCTGCTTGAACGGCTGGGCATGCAGTTCGGCCGGATGGTGAAGCTGTCGGCCGATGACGAAGTTCGGCTATATATATGGAGCCAAGCGGCAGGGAACCGGGAAGGCAGCGCCTGTACGGGAGCGGGCGGGTAATGCGACAACCGAAATAGCGGTCAAAAATAACGGACGAAGCGGTCTTCAAAGGGGAAAAATCAATGAACCTGCGCGCGGGAGTCGTGCTGGTCGCGGTCGTTATCGTACTTGGGGGTTGCGCAACGCGGCAGCCGAATATCGCGTTGGGTGAAAATGCATTGGGCGCCGGTGCTGGAAAGGTGGGTGTCGCCATGATGCCCCTGCCCAAGGTTGATACGTATTTTCCCGGCGCGAGTTGCCTGCTGTGTCTGGCCGCCGCCTCCATTGCCAACTCGTCCCTCACCACGCATACGCAATCTCTGCCGTACGAGGATCTTCCCAAGCTCAAGGAACGAGTTGCGGACGTGTTACGCAAGAAGGGGACGGATGCCATCGTTATCAACGGGGACCTGGACGTTGGCGCGTTGCCCGATTTTTCAAATCCGGGACCCAATGTCGCGCGCAAGGATTTCACGTCGCTGCAGAAAAAATATGGCGTAGGGAAACTCCTCGTGGTCCAGGTTTCGGCGCTCGGCATGTGGCGCACCTACAACGCCTATTTTCCGACCAGCGATCCGAGGGCCGTTGTCCTCGGGCTCGGCTACATCGTCAACCTGAGCAACAACACTTACGAGTGGTATTCGCCGGTGACGGTGTACAAGAGCGCCGAAGGCAACTGGGACGAGCCGCCGAAATTTCCCGGCCTCACCAATGCCTATTTTCAGGCGATCGAATTGGGCAACGACGCTTTCCTCCGACCCTTGGGCAACTGACGATGAATTCGCGTGGCGCAATGGTGATATGCCTTGCCACGAGCGTCTTGGCCGCAATTGTCCCGGCATCTTGCGCGGCCGCCGATATGTCAATGACGGCGGCCCCCGTTCCCGCATCTCCGCCGACCCACTGGACGCTGCAACTCCCGCAACAGGAGACGGTGTTGTATCGGGGCGTGGTCAGCTTTGACGGTGCGGGAGTAAGTGGTTTCAACACTTTGTATCCGGCGCCCAATGTCGCTGTCGCTGCGATCGCGCTCCTGACGTTCGGACTGTCGAACGAGATCAGCAAGAAGCGCCAGAAAGACCTCCTCACGGACCAGGCCAACATGGTGCTCGTGTCCTACCAGGCTGTACTCGGCAACTACACCTATCGCGAATTGATGCAGCGTGGCCTCGAGCGATGCACGACGGGCAGCACTCGCAACCTGGTCGATTTTTCGCAGAAACCCGGCGGAGATTGGTTCGTGGAGAGCCTTCCAGCCTTCGCGCTGACTCAGGATCAGCGAGCGATCGTGCTGGATAACGCCATCAGGATTCATGCCCCTGGGACGGCGTTGCCAATTGCGTACGAGAGTTCGGTCAGGGTCGTATCGACGGCTATCGTTGCACCGGACGCCGTCGAGTACTGGACCGCCGATGCCGGAAGGAACATTAAGGAAACGAGCGCAATGCTGCTCGGCTTGTCGCTAGACCTCGCGCTGCGAGAGGCGGCCAGCGGCCCGTCCAGCGCAAACGAAGCATTTGCGACTATCCGATATAGCGAAGGTGGCGCCGAAAAGATGGAGCGTGCGCAAAAGCTGGGTGCACGTTGCGGTCGGATGCTGCTTCGGACGCTACGGGGTGGCCTCATGTCGGTGCCCGTTCAAGATGCGTCCACGGCGGCCAATAAAGCCGAAGCGTGCGATGATGCGCAGATTGTCGCCCAATGAGGACGCCGGGGACACGGTTTGGAAGCCATTCATGAACGATGAAAAAATCAAGGTTCGGGTCACCGAAAGCGGGCAGCTGCTCGATGTCGTCGTATTCGACAAGCGGGCCGACCGCATCCAGATCGTGCTGGGCGAAGGTGTCCACAGCGTCCGCTGCGAATTGACGCCGACGCGCAATGCGCAGGCGTATGCCGGCAACGCGATGGGACGGGAGATCGTGTACGAACGCCCGCGATCCGCGGTGCAGGCGGACATCGACCGGGTCAACCCGGCCCTGCGCAATTCCGGCCGGCGCTGACGTCCCGCGAGCCGCCGCGAAGCGCGCGGCCGCCCTTCGCCTCTCTCCATCATCACTCGCGAGGTAGCGGAGCATGACCAACGTACTTGCACGCCGGATGACGGCGGAGGTTGACGGGGAATTCATCGTTTTCCTCATCGGCATGCGCGTCAACCGCTGGTGGAAATTGCACAAGTGGCTGCCGGTCGTGCAGGCGATGCCCAGGATGCTCCGCGAACTTAAGGCCGATCCGCAATCGGGCCTGTTGGGTTTCCACGCCTGGTTCGGCAATCCGAGCATCAGCATGCAGTACTGGCGATCGTTCGACCATCTCGAGCGCTTTGCCAAAGACGCGGCCCGCACCCATCGCCCGGCATGGGCGGCGTTCAATCGCGCTGTCGCCAGCAACGGCGACGTCGGCATCTGGCACGAGACTTATCGCGTGCGTCCCGGCGACTTCGAATGCGTCTACAACAACATGCCGATATTCGGGCTGGCAAAGGCGGCCCGGGCGGTGCCCGCCAGCGGGCATCGCGATTCGGCGGCCGGCCGCATGGCATCCCGCGGGCCAACGTCCTCCTAGCAAATCCGGGTCACGCCTTGCGGGGGTACTCGACGAACTTGGCGGCCTTGCGCTCGAACGCGTCGCGCGGCGAGAGCAGGCGCTCCTGGCGCTTGCCGATCACCGGGTAGTGCCGGAGCGCGGCGAGGCGCGCGTGCACCTCGCTGCAGGCCGTCTCCCTCGTGACCCAGAGTGCCGGGTCGAGCCTTCGCAGATCGAAGGCCACCGAGTAGCTGCGCAATGTCTTGCGGCCGCGGCGGTCGGTGTATTCGTGAAAGTAGGACATCGCCAGTTCCCGCAAGCTGCGGTAAACCGGATCGCGAAAACGCAGGACCGCACCGTTGGTCTTGGAGACCGCCCCCCACGCGCCGCCACGGCGGAACAGCGCAATCACGTGGGGATAGTCGCTGGCCGCGCAATCGAGATGCATGACCAGCGGAGGCTCGCCATGCAGCCACAACGCGCACGCGGCGACGAACGCGCCTTCGATGCAATGCGCGCGGCGCTGCCGCAATACCTCGCGCACGGAGAGTATCGTCTCCCCGTCGGCCTCGTGGTTGGCCGGAATGGCGTTGATGAACGCCTGGATCAACGCCGGCGTGGAGAGGCGGCGAAGCTGCGCCAATTCGCCCGGCGTGAGTCCCAGCCCGCCGCGGGCGGTGCGCCGGGCGCTGGCCCCGACGCGTGGCGACCTGCCCATCCCCACATCGTGCGCGATCACAAGGCCTCCTCTTTCGCGCCCACCGGATCCTCTCATTTTTGCGGGACGGAGCGGGCGAGCGAGTCTATTATCAGCACAATTGCACCTACCGCTGCAACCCTCGGGCCACCTCGCATCCCATGGACTTCTTTCGCCGCGACGAGATAACCGTGTTCGCCAATCCGGGCATGCAATCGCGGCAACTGCTCTTCCCCGGCAATTCCCCCGAGGCCCGAGCTACCATTACGCGGGTCGAATTGCAGCCCGGCTCACGCAATCTGCGCCACACGCATCCGACGTCTGAACAAGTGTGGGTTGCGTTGCGCGGCACCGGCCTCCTGTTGCTGGCCGACGATGCGACGATGCCTTTCGCCGAAGGTGACGTGGTCCGCTTCGCGCAAGGCGACATCCACGGACTGCACAACACGGGCTCGATCGTTTTCGAGTACCTGTCCGTGACGACACCGCCTCTCGATTTTCGCGGAGCGTACGCCACCAGCATGTCCGGCGGCCACTGAACGATCATTGGCGTCGTGTCCGATTCCAAAGCGCGCTTTGCGCATCCCAGTGTCTTCCTGTTCCTGTTCGTGCCGTTCGGCGCGCTGGGAGGCTACCTCACGGTCGCCGTGGCGTACGGCCTGGCACAGGCCGGCGTGGGCGCGGACCGCATCGCCGCGCTGATCGCGGCGAGCATCCTGCCGCACACGTGGAAATTCTTCTGGGCGCCGGTTGTGGACACGACGCTGACGCGGAAGACGTGGTACCTGCTGGGGTCGGTGGGTACCGCGCTCGGTGTCTTCATCACCGGTGCGCTGCCGGCGACTTCCGCGGGTCTGGCCGCTCTGTATGTGGTCGTGCTCCTCTCCAATCTCGCGGTCACGTTTCTCGCAATGGCCGTGGAAAGCCTGATGGTGTACAGCACTCGGCCGGACCAGCTCGGTCGCGCGAGCGGCTGGTTCCAGGCGGGTAACCTCGGCGGTCAGGGCTTGGGCGGCGGACTGGGACTGTGGATGGCGCAATCCCTTCCCGCGACCTGGATGAGCGGTGCGATCCTGAGCGCGCTCTGCCTCATGTGTGGTATCGCGCTCTGGCGATTGCACGAGCCGCCGGCGCTGGCGCGCTCCGGCAAATTCTCGCGCGACATCCGCAGCGTACTTCTGGATCTGTGGCATGTCGTAAGGACGCGACCCGGCATGCTCGCATTGCTGGTCGTATTCCTGCCGATCAGCACGGGCTCGGCATCCAACCTGTGGGCGGCCGTTGCCGATGATTGGCATGCCAGCGCGCAGACGGTGGCACTCGCGACGGGTGTGCTAAGCGGCATCGTATCCGCGGCGGGGTGCCTGGTGGGAGGCTACGCCTGCGATCGCATGAATCGAAAATTCGCTTATGTGCTTTATGGCGCATTGCAGGTCGGTTGCGCCATCGCGATGGCGCTCGCTCCGCGCACGGAGGCCATGTACATCGTGTTCACGATGCTCTACGCATTGATCATGGGACTGACCTACGCAGGTTTCTCCGCCGTGGTGCTGGAGGCGATCGGCCTGGGCGCTGCGGCCACCAAGTACACGGTATTCGCCTCCCTCTCCAACATGCCGATCGCCTACATGACGATTGTGCTTGGGTGGGCGCACGAGCGATGGGGCGCCGGCGCGATGCTGTACGCGGAAGCGATTTGCGGGACAGCCGGCATGCTGGTGTTTGTTTTCGTCGTGTTGACGTTGGCAAGGCGACGCCCGCAACGTCTCGACGCGACGATATGAAACTACTGCGACACGTTGATCACGTCGCGCACGACCGGGTAGATGTGATTGCTCCACCGCCTTCCGCTGAACACTCCGTAGTGACCGACACCAGCTTGCACGTAGTGGGTTTTCATGTACGGGCGAAGTCCCGAGCACAGGTCATGCGCCGCCAGCGTTTGCCCGAGTGAACAAATATCGTCCCGCTCGCCCTCCACCGTTAACAGCGCGGTGCGCCGGATGGCGGTCGGATTGATCGTGCGTCCGCGCCATTGCAATGCGCCACGCGGCAGCGCGTATTCCTGGAACACCTGCTGCACGGTTTCCAGGTAGAACTCCGCGGGCAAGTCGGCGACGGCGAAATACTCTTCGTAGAAGGTTCTCGTGGCGGCGGCTTTCTCCGCTTCGTCATTGATCAGGTCCTCGTAGAAGCCGCGGAAGGCATTGACATGCCGTTCCAGGTTCATGCTGAGGAACGCCATCAGTTGCAGGAACCCGGGATACACGCTGCGCAACGCGCCGCCATACCGCAGCGGGACTTTGGCGATGAGGTTCTTCTCGAACCATCCGATGGGCTTGTCGGTGGCGAGCTTGTTCACCGTGGTAGGCGCAATGCGGCAATCGATCGGCCCGGCCATCAGGACCATCGCCGTCGGCGTGGCAGGGTGATCGTCCTCCGACATGATGGCTACGGCAGCGAGCGTGGCAACACAGGGCTGGCAGATCGCCATCACGCTCGATCCGGGCCCCATGGCGGCGAGGAACTGCATGATGTGTTCGGTGTACTCGTCGAGGCCGAAACGGCCAGCCATCAGCGGAACATCGCGCGCATTGTGCCAATCGGTAATGTACACGTCGTGGTCGGCGAGCAAAGTGCGTGCGGTTTCGCGCAGCAAGGTCGCGAAGTGGCCGGACATCGGCGCGACGACCAGCACGCGCGGGCCCGGCTCCACGATGTCTTTCTTGAAATGGAGCAGCGTCCCGAAAGGCGTCTGGTGGGCGATCTCCTCGGAAACCCGCACTTCCTGATCGCCGATCCGGAGGGTGCCAATCCGGAAATCCGGGCGGCGATGGGTGAGGGCGGCAAGCGCAAACACTTCGCACGCCGCGGCGAGCTCACGCACGCCCGCCTTGTTGGTGGGGCCGGAGATGGCGAGGTTCAGCGCAGGTATCGAGTTCCTGGCGAGTAAGCGGATCGGGCCAAGAGTATCGGAGTGGGTCTGGTAGGTTTGGTAGAGCATGTTGCCCATCGCACGCAACTTGCGGGCCAGCCAATTGCTCTTGGCACGTCGCTTGCAATCAATGAGTTATCAGCGGCTGCGCGCCGACATCGCGAACCGATTTGGTGCGTCGACAGATACGGGAGACACGTTCATGGCCAAAGCGACACTATCGATCAGCAGCAAGAACTATTCATCCTGGTCGCTGCGTGGCTGGCTGATGGTGAAATTCTCGGGGCTCGACTTCAAGGAGGTGGCGATTCCCCCCGACGATGCCGATGCACGCAAGGAAATATTGCTTTTGTCGCCGTCGATACTGGTGCCTTGCCTCGTGCATGACGGCATCAAGGTGTGGGACACGCTCGCAATCGCCGAGTATTTGAATGAGGTGAAACCCAAGGCCGGGCTCCTTCCTGCGGATCGTGCGGCGCGTGCGCATTGCCGCGCCGTGTGCGGCGAGATGCATTCGGGGTTCAGTGCACTGCGCGGCGCGTTGCCGATGAATCTCAAGCGGATGTTCCCCGGGCACAAGGTTTGGGCCCGAGCTGTGGGGGACATCGAACGCGTGACGACGATCTGGAGCGAGTGTCTCGCTACCTACGGCGGGCCTTTCCTCTTTGGCAAACGCACCATGGCCGACGCAATGTATGCGCCGGTCGTCACGCGCTTCGTAACCTATGATGTCAAGGTTGATCGCGTATGTGCGAACTATGGCAAGCAGATCCTGGCGATGCCGGAAATGATTGAGTGGACCGCCGCGGCCAAGAAGGAGCCCGAGGAGATCGACGAGCTTGATATGGAGTTCTAGTCCGGGCCTGTTCAGCTCCAGGGCGTAGGCGCGGGCACTTCGACTGGCCCGCGCGCATCGATGGAGGTGAAGTCCACGGGGCCTACCACCTCCAGATATTCCATGTCCGGAGAATAGTCGAAAAGATAGTGAACGATTCCGGGGCGCTGGTGCACGCAGTCGCCGGCCTCGACGCGCGTCTCCTTGTCCTCGTACATGAAGCGCGCCCAGCCCTTCAACATGTACACGATGTGGAAATCTGCGCCATGATAGTGCCACCCCGTGCCTTGCTCTGGTGCGTTATTGGCGCGGACGAGCTGAGCGAGCACCTTGCCGGCGGTGGCTTCGGCGACACCCAGATCGCGATAGAGGAAGAAGTCCCGCAGTCCTTCTCCTTTGAAAACAGTATCTCCCGGCTTGACGTGGGAAAATTTCATCGAAGTCTTGTTCAGCATTTGACGGCGCTCCTGAAGAGAAGGGACCACCGTACGAAGCAGGGAATGTTCCAGCGCATCCACAATTTCATGCGCCGGAATACCAACGTTACCCACGGGCAAGCCTTGCACCACGTTCGCGCACGCGCACCGACATGACGCGCGGAACGCGAATTATCCTGGTGCAAGTTCGACTAGGCCGCGCCTTCGGTGGGGGGCGGCAACTTGGCCACGTCCACCCATTTGCCCTGCGCCTGCGACGCCACGCACGCCTCGATGAACGCCATCGTATGCGCGCCGTCGGCGATGCGAGGGTAGGGAAAGTCAGGAACGACTTCACCCAGCGCGCGCGCCATGCGTTCCTGCGCCAACTCCGAGTAGACATTGGCGAACGCCTCGCGCAATCCTTCGGGATGTCCGCGCGGCGTGCGTCCGGCGGCGATGACTTCCGGCGGGAGAAACGCGTCGCCGCGGCCCACGATCCTGACCGGCTCGCCCTGCATCGCGATACGCAGGTAACCCAACTCCCGGTGCGACCAGTCGAGCATGCCCTTGTCGCCATAGATGCGCAGGCGAATGTCGTTTTCCCCGCCCGCTGCAGCCTGCGTCACCGTAAACGTGCCGCGCGCGCCGCCGCGAAACTCCAGCAACGCGGAGACGTAGTCGACCACCTTGCGGCCCGGCATCAGCGCGCCGACATCGGCCACTACGCGGCCGACTTCGAGGTCCGAAGCAAAGCAGCCGAGATGCTGCGCATGGCACCCGATCGCGCTCAGCACCAGCGCCAGCCCGCTGCGCGCGGGGTCCAGGATCCAGCGAAAGCGATTGTTCTGCGGACCGTCCTCGACGCGCATGGCAAGCCCGCTCTGGATGTACTCCACTTGCACCAGGCGCACGGCGCCCAGCGTCCCGTCGCGCACCAGCGTTCGCGCGTAGCGCGTCATCGGATACGCCGAGTACCCGTGCGCGATCGCAAACAGGCAGCCGTTCTTGCGCGCGCGGGCCACGAGGTCGCAAGCCTGGGCGAAATCATGGGTGACGGGCTTGTCGCCAATCACGTCCAGGCCGGCATCGAGCGCCGCCGCGGCGAACGGATAGTGGGTATCGTTCGGTGTCATGATCGCGACCGCGTCGATGCCATCCGGCCGCAATTTTTCCCTGGCCAGCATTTCGGCCACGTCGCCGTAACTGCGCGTGGCGTCGAATCCCATTGCGACCCCGCTCGCTTGCGAGCGGCCAGGGTCACTGGAAAAAACGCCGGCCACAGCGCGCCAATAGCCATCCATCTCGGCCGCGCCGCGATGCATGCGGCCAATCCACGCGTCGGGACCGCCACCGATGATGCCAAGCCGCAATGGCCTGCCGAAACGCTCCTTTACACCTGCCATTGTGGTTCCTTTTTAGGTCAGTCTCCGCACGCGCGGAAGCGTCTGGAAATCGTAGCACGCTGCGATGCCGCGCCTGGCACACCCTTGACGAAGCGTCGCATCAGGAGTCTTATGGGATTTGTCTTTATCCCTCAAGGGGCACGGCCATGGCTACCAAAGCGTCTGCACGGAAACCCGCCGCAAAGAAGCCCGCGGCAAAGAAATCCGCAGCAAGGAAGACTGCCGCAAAGAAGGCGGCGCCAAAATCCGCGCCGCGCGCACCGTCGTTCTCCGGATACTCGGCCGCCGCCATGCCGAACATGGGTGACATGTCCAAGATGGCCAAGATGATGACGCCGGAGCAGGCCATCGATCTGTACAAGGCCAATACCAAGATGGCATTGGACATCATCAACGCTGCGCTCGAAGGCACGGCCAAGGTCCGCAGGCTGCAATTCGAGGGTGAGGAGCAGGCGCGCGCGATGGGACGCAAAGCCGCGCGCCATGCCGCGGAGGCGGGCAGCCCGAATGCGCTGATGGCGGCATCGCAATCGGTGTCGCAGGAGGCCGTCGAAAGCGCGATGCGTTACTGGGGCCAGATGTTCGAACTCGTGGTGGAAGTGCAGAAGCGCCTCTTCACGCTGATGGAAGGACAGATGGCCGGTGTTCCCGGCGTGAAGGAAGCCAAGGCGGCAATGGCCATGATGCCGGACATGCGGGGGGCGCAAAACGTGATCAACGCGCTGCAAGGCGTGGTGTCGTCCGGCGGGAATGCCTTCGAGTCGATGCAGAAAGTGATGGGCGATTTCGCCCGGTTCATGCCGGGACAGAAACGCTGACGAGACCCGCGGCCGTGGCGTTCGCGGCCGAGCCGGGGCCTTCGCAGGAACCCACAGCACGAATGGCGGCGGCGCGCGCGCGGGCCGCCGCGCCGTGGTTTCTCTATCTGCTGGAATGCAAGGGCGGGGTGATCTACACGGGCATCGCGCTCGACGTAGTCGCCCGCTACGCCGCGCACCGGAACGGTACGGGTGCCCGGTTCACCCGGGCCAATCCGCCGCGGCGGTTGTTGATACAGGTTGAGTTTTCGAGCCAGCGCGATGCAAGCCGGGTCGAATATGCAGTCAAGCGGATGAGCGCATCGCAGAAGCGTGAGTTGGTCCGGAGTCTTCGGTCGATGACGCCCGGGAGGCGGACGGAGGCGATGATGCCGGGCAGAAGCGCCTAGGCGGGGAAACATAAGAGCGCCCTTGTTCCGAGCCGAGGTTCGCAATTCCCCGTATGTTCGGTGCCGCCATCTCGTCCATCATGTCGTTGAAGCCCGCGTAGGAGTCCTAGCAGACCATGCGACCAACCCGCTACTTTGCGCTGATCTACCTTCAATCAAAAGCGACCCGTGCGGCAGCCGAGCGCGCCGCCGATTCGAGCGAAGAGGCCCAAAAACTTGTCAGGCACGTTCGCGGCCTTTACCCCGAAGCGGTGGCAGTTTTTACCCATCCCAACGCGGTCATTTTCGCGTTCGTCGATTCTGCAGATGCAGGCACAATCTTTAGGAAGCTCGCACCTGGGCTTGGAACGGGCACCGTATTTTCTGTCCTGCCGGTGGGTGCCGACGTTTGCTCGAATCATCCGGGGCTCCAATCGTGGATGCGAGACACGCAGTGGGCAACCGAATGAACGGGACCACTCGCCTCTGACAGGTCTCGCCTCTATACCCAGTGCGGCAGAGGCTCCGGGACGACCAGCAGCGCGACGTAAGGCTCAAGAAGCGATACGGCGAGTGGAAGAAATAGCATGAGGAGGCCGATCCGATAGCGGAGTCTGCTCACATGCAATGGCGGTCCGAGCTTCTTCGCGGCGCCGAAAAGCTGATCCATGAGGTAATGAAATCCCGACTTGCCGACGATCGCGATCGCGATAACGGTCAGGACTTGTGGCAAGCCGAAGACTAGCAGGCCCGATAACGCCGTCTTGGTTGCCCCAGGTATTGGCAGCGTGATCACGAGCGGAATCGCGAACGGCAAGAAAAATCCGCCAACCCACAGCACTAGCGCAAGACTCATGCGCCAGCGCGCCTTGAGTTCTGGGGAAGTTGGGGCGTCGGCGATCATTTGTATCTCGATCCCGGTAGAGGGTAAGCGCGCAGTTCTACCGGGGGTGCGAACGACCACGCCACGATTCAAATTTGGCAAAGCAAATGGATCACGCACGAGCGTAATGCGTTTGGTGGATCCACGCGCACGCGGCGACTACATGCGCGCGACCCAAACGAATGATGCTGAGGCTATTTTTTGCCCGTAGGTTCCACAGTCAGCGCGAGTGCCTGCGTGTACGTGGCCTCAACCTGGTCGCCCTTCGAAACGCGCTTGAACTGTTCGGGGTCGCTCACAACCAGGTCGACAGTTCGCTGCGGCCCCTTCAGCGTCACGGTCTGCGTGCCCGGATCAAGGCCGACCACGTCAGCGACGATCGTAACTCGCCTGCCAACCGCACCGGCGGGTTGCGCGCCCGGCTTGGCGGATGCGGTGCCCATTTGCTCCGTCCGTGCAACCGGTTGGCCGCCGCCTTTCAGGAGTTGCAGCGTCAGCGCCTCGACGTATTTGGCATCGACCTGATCGCCAACCTTCAATTTGTTGAAGTTCTTGATGTCCGGACCGGCTGTGACCGTAAGCTCGTTTCCCTGCGGGCCTTTGAGCGTAACGTCGCGCGTCGCCTTGTCGATGGCGGTGATGGTGGCGGTGACGTTCACGGTTCTGGCGACACCGGCCTTGCCCGGCGCCGAGCCGGCGACGACCGTGCCGGTCTGTGCGGCGACGGGCCAAGCAATCGCAGCGGCAATGACGAGTCCGAATAAAAGCAGCAGAGGGCGCATGTCAGAAGCTCCTAATGGGGGGACTGCGATGATTGGGATTCAGCGAACGCTGCAATTTTCCATCGGCGGGAGTCCGACCAGCACTGCGGATGAGTTTCTGCACAACGATCCGCAAGGTGCCCATGGTCACACCGTCCCGCCCAGTCTTTCACCAAATCGCTCGCGCAATATCGTAGCGACCTTCTCGAGGAGGGCACGCGTCTTTGCGGTCCCGAGCTCCTCGAGCGCATCGTCTCGCACGGAGTAGTGCATCATGATCAGCATGCGCAGTTTGTCGAACGCGGGCTGATTGCTCGACCCGCAAACGGACGCGTCTTTGCGAAGTACGCGCTCGATCACCCCCGCGTCCAGAATGCGCACGTTGCAGATCGTGGCGAGCCGCGCGATTTCGTGGTCGACATCGTCTAGTTTCATCGCCCACCACTCGATTTGCGAGCTCCCGGGTTGGTCGGTCATGTTGATCTCCTCGGTCAATGAAAACGTGACGTGCACTGCTCACGCCCTACAGTATTCCTCGCGCCGCCCTGCGGATCATTGATCGGCGTCAACCTCCTCACGCTTGTTGCCATTGAGCTGGATCAATGTCCGTTTATTTGCGGCACGCTACAGTCGAATCAGGGGCAGCGGTAGCTTCGCCGGTCTTGGGGAAAGCTATCGGCGCTTCGGATTGCAAATGTGCGTTTTGGATGTCGCCAGAGGGAGACTTGGATGACCGTGCTGCAGTGGTCCCAAACAAACCGGTCGCGGGCCACGGTGGCGACGGCGCTCGGTGTCGTTTCGTTGGTCATGTCGCTGGCCGCGTGTGACCAGAGCAAGGAAGCCGACATGGCCAAAACAGCGGGTGCCGCGCCCCCGCCTCCAGCCGTGGTCGTCGCCGAGGTCATCCAGAAGACCGTGCCGATCTACAGCGAGTACGTCTCGCAGATCGAGGCCAAGGAAACGGTTGAGATTCGCGCCCGCGTGCAGGCATACCTCGCGGCCCAACATTTCACCGAGGGCACCCTCATCAAGAAAGACCAGCTGCTGTTCACGCTCGACCCGCGTGAATACGAGGCGAAGCTCCTGCAGGCGAAGGCGCAACTCGAGGGCGCTAATGCGAGACTCGGCAAGGCCGAAACCGACGAGCGGCGCTTGAAGCCCCTGGCCGCGCGTCAGGCCGTGCCCCAGCAGGACTACGACAACGCCGTCGCAAACCTGGAGACCGCCCGCGCGGGAGTCTCGGCCGCCAAGGCCGCCGTCGTCGAGGCGGAACTCGCCTTGAGCTACTGCACGATCCGCTCTCCGATCAGCGGCCTTATCGGCCAGCGGCAGGTCGCGCCCGGTAATCTCGTCGGCAAGGACGGGGCGACACTGCTCGATACCGTGTCGAGTGTCGATCCGATTCGCGTGGTGGCCACGATCAGCGAAGCGGAATATCTCAGGCTTCGGGCCTTAAGGACAGAGCGGATGGGTTTTAGCGTACCGCTCGAGTTGCTGCTGGCGGATGGCACGGTGTTTCCGCACAAGGGCAAGCTGGTCATCATCGATCGCGCTGTCGACGTCAAGACAGGCACTCTCACAGCCATCGCCGAGTTTCCGAATCCGGATGCGCTGCTCCGCCCGGGGCAGTTCGGGCGTGTACGGGCGGCTGTCGAGACGGCTGAGAACGCCATCCTTATCCCGAAGCGGGCGGTTCAGGAAATCCAGGGAACGAAGACCGTGCTGGTGGTGGGTGCCGACAACATGGTGTCGCTGCGCACCATCAAGCCCGGTGAAAGCGTCGGGTCGTTGCTGGTGGTGAAGGACGGCCTCAAGCCCGGCGAGCGGGTGGTCGTGGACGGGATCCAGAAGGCGCGACCGGGGACCAAGGTCAACCCGACGGTCGCGCCGGCAAGCAGCGCATCGGAGGGGAAAGCGGACGAGCGCGTCCAGGGCAAACAGGCCGAGCCCAAGCCGGCGGCGAAGGCAGGGGGGAAATAGCCCGTGGGCAAGTTCTTCATCGGCCGCCCGATCGTCGCCATCGTCATCGCGATCCTCACCGTGATGCTCGGTGCGATCACGGTCAAAGGGCTTTCGGTCGAGCAATATCCGTTTCTCGCGCCGCCCAACATCCGTGTGACGGCAAACTATCCGGGTGCGTCCGCGGAGGCGGTCGAGCAATCGGTGGCGACACCGATTGAGCAAGAGGTCAACGGCGTTGACCGGCTGATCTACATGAAGTCCTCAAATACCAGTGATGGCCGCATGCAACTCGATGTCAATTTCGAGGTCGGCACGGACCAGGACATCGCCAACGTGCTCACGCAGAACCGCGTGTCCGCGGCGCAGGCGCGCCTGCCACAGGAAGTCGCACAGCAAGGGGTCACCGTCAAGAAGCAGAGTCCGAGCGTGCTGATGCTGATTTCGGTCTACTCGCCCACGGACTCGTACGACGCCAATTTCCTGATCAACTACGCCGGCATCAATCTGCGCGACCAGCTTCTGCGCATTCCGGGGATCGCGCAGGTCGACCTCTTCGGAGGCACCGACTACGGCATGCGGATCTGGTTCCATCCCGACAAGCTGGCCAAGCTCGGCCTGACTCCGGCAGACGTCATTACGGCCATCAAGGACCAGAACCTGCAGGCGCCTTCGGGCAAGGTGGGCGCGGCTCCCACGCCCAAGGACCAGGAATTCACGAATACGGTCAGCGCCCCGGGCCGTCTGGTCACACCCGAGGAATTCGAGAACGTCATCGTGCGGCAACTTGCCAACGGCGCCGTGGTCCGGATCAAGGATATCGGCCGCGCCGAGTTGGGTTCGCAGGACTACAACTCGTTCGGGCGGCTCAACGGCAAGCCGGCCGGCGCGATGGCGGTCTACCTTCTTCCCGGCGCGAACCAGCTCAAGGCGGCCGAGACGATCTACGCGACCATGGAGCGCGCGAAGAAGCTCTTTCCGTCAGGAGTGGATTACAAGATCGTCTACGACACGACACCGGCGGTTGAGGCGTCTATCCACGAGATCAAGAAGACCTTCGTCGAGGCGCTGTTGCTCGTGACGCTCGTCGTCTTCATCTTTCTGCAAAACATTCGCGCCACGATCATTCCGCTGTTGACGATTCCGGTCTCCCTCATCGGCACGTTCATCTTCTTCCCGGTCCTGGGATTTTCGGTCAACACGCTGTCGATGTTCGGCCTGGTGCTGGCGATCGGCATCGTGGTCGACGACGCCATCGTCGTAGTCGAGGCGGTTATCCATCACCTCGAGCATGGGCTGGAGCCACGTGAAGCCACATTGAAGGCGATGGAGGAGGTGTCGGCACCCGTCATGGGAATCGCGCTCATCCTCTGCGCGGTGTTTGTCCCGGTCGCGCTACTCGGCGGGCTGGTTGGAAGCATGTACAAGCAGTTCGCGCTGACCATCGCCATCTCGGTCCTGTTCTCCGCGTTCAACGCGCTGTCGCTCACACCCGCGCTATGCGTCTTGCTCCTAAAGCAGCCGCGGCCGATGCGCGGGCCGTTGGGCGCCTTCTTCCGCGGCTTCAACAAGGTGTTCGATGCCACCACGGCCGGCTATGTAAGCGTTTCTCGCCTCCTCGTGCGCCGGTCGCTGTTGACGATCGCGATTGTCGCCGCGGTGGCAATCGGTGCCGGACTCTTCGCGCGCGTCCTCCCCGCAGGGTTCATTCCCGACGAGGATCAGGGGATCCTGGGCGTCAACGTCCAGCTGCCGCCAGGTACTGCTCTGGAGCGCACCAGCGTGCTGCTCAGGAAAGTCGAGGAAATCCTCGCGAAGACGGACGGCGTCGAATCCTTTCAAACCATCGGCGGTTACGGGGCGGTTACCAGCACCTATCAACCGAATTACGGGACCATCTTCGTGCGGCTCAAACCGTGGGAGGAGCGCAAGGGCGAAGCCTTGCATGTGAAGGGCATTATGGGCGGGCTGCAGCGCCAGTTCGCGACGATTCCCGAGGCGATCATCTTCCCGTTCAACATTCCGACGCTGTCCGGTTTCGGCGCCGCCTCGGGCTTCAATTTTCTCCTGCAGGACCGCAGCGGTTCACTGTCCATCGAGCAGCTCGGCGCAGAAGCGCGGAAGTTCATCGCGGAGGCAAGGAAGCGGCCGGAGCTCGGCACGCTGTTCACCGCGTTCGATCCCAACTACCCGCAGGTCAAGATCGAACTGGATCGCGAGAAGGCACGCACGCTCGGCGTTCCGGTGAACGACGTGTTCCAGGCGTTGTCGGCGACGCTGGGAGGCTCGTATGTCAACGACTTCAACCGCTTCGGGCGGCTGTATCGCGTCTATGTGCAGGCTGACGCGGACGCGCGGCTGAAAGCGGAGGACATCGGCAAGATCTACGTGCGCTCGAAGACAAACGACGTGATGGTGCCGCTTTCCACGCTGGTGACCATCACCGAAGTCTCGGGCAGCGAGCTGACGACCCGATTCAACCTGCAGCGCTCGGTCGAAATCCAGGGGGCGCCCGGACGGGGCTACACGTCGGGGCAGGCGCTTGCCGCGCTGGAGCAGGTGTTCGCAGACACGATGCCCCCGGAGATGGGCTTCGCCTACTCGTCGATGTCGTACCAGGAGAAAGTAGCTCCTCCTGCCACGCCGACGTTCGTCCTGGCCATTCTCTGCGTGTTTCTGTTGTTGGCTGCGCTCTACGAGAGTTGGCGCTTGCCCTGGGCGGTGCTGCTTGGGTCGCCGCTCGTGGCGCTGGGCGCCTTTTTCGGCGTGTGGCTGATGGGCTTCGATAACAACGTTTACGTGCAGATCGGCTTGGTGATGCTGATCGGGCTCGCAGCCAAGAACGCGATCCTGATTGTCGAGTTCGCCAAGGCGAAGCATGAAAGTGGCGCGTCCCTGGAGGAGTCCGCCCTCGAGTCGGCACGCCTGCGCTTCCGGCCCATTCTCATGACCGCGTTCGCGTTCATCCTCGGTGTCGTGCCGATGATGCTGGCGAGCGGCGCAGGCGCGGGGGCCCAGAACGTGATGGGCACAAGCGTGTTCTGGGGCATGCTGATCGCAACCGGATTGGGCGTCTTCATCATTCCGGGTAATTTCACGTTCGTGGAGAGTCTCGGCCGGCGCCGGAAGGAGAGTAAAACCGCGCCGCTCGTGCCTCACGAGGAAGGAGCCGATTGACATGACTCCACGAGCGATTTCCTTGCTCTGCGCAGTCGGCTGCCTGGTGGCGGGCTGCATGGTGGGCCCGGACTACAAGCGACCAGAACTCGCGGTTCCCAACGTGTATCGCGGTGCGGAAGGCGGACCGCCGGTCCTCGGCGCTGCGTCGTACGGCGATCTCGACTGGACGGGCGTCTTTCCGGATCCCGACCTGCAGGCGCTCATCAGGACGGCACTCGAGCAGAACTACGATATTCGCATTGCCGTTTCGCGCATCCTCCAGGCGCAGAGCCAAGTCACCATTGCGCGGTCGAAAGAATTCCCAACCGTGGATGGCAATGCCAACGCACCCTATCTCGGTTACAAGGGCTCCGACCGCCCGGCTACGTATCTCGACAACACCTTCCTGCCTCAGGGCGGCTTCGATGTCGCATGGGAACTGGACTTCTGGGGCAAGCTTCGCCGGGGCACCGAGGCCGCTCAGGCCGATCTGCTCGCGACCGACGACGCCCGTTACGTCGTCATGGCGACGCTGGTCACGCAGGTCGCCGATGCCTATCTGACTCTTCGGGCGCTGGACCTTACGCTGGAAATTTCCCGGCGCACGGTGGACTCCCGTGTGAAGTCCGTTGACCTGGTGCAGGCGCGCCTGGACGGCGGCGTGGCCGGGGTGCTCGACCTGCGGCAGGCCGAGACGCTGCTCTATGGCGCGACCAAGACGATCCCGGACATCCAGCGCCAGATCGAACAGCAGGAGAACTTCATCAGCATCCTGCTCGGACGGAATCCGGGCCCGATCAAACGCGGGCGTCCCCTCGACCAGCAGATCACTGCTCCAGCATTGCCTCCGGGCCTGCCGCTGGACCTCTTGACCCGACGGCCGGACATCCGGCAGGCGGAGCAGCAACTGGTTTCGGCGAACGCGCAGATCGGCGTCGCCACGGCGTTGCTCTATCCTCAAGTCACGATTTCCGGATTTGCCGGTGCGGGCGGCGCAACGCTCAACGGGGCGAACTTCGGGCCGTTTGGGATATTCAGCGCGCTGCCAGCGGTCACCCTGCCCAATCTTCAACATGGGCCGGCTGCAGGCCAACGTCGGTTACAACGAGGCCGTGGCTCAGCAAGCTGGGCTGCACTATCAGCAGACCCTGCAGGAGGCATTGCGCGAGGTATCGGACGCGCTTGTCGGCGTCCGCAAGCGCCAGGAATTCCGGGAGCAACAGGAGCTGCTCGTCAAGGCCCTCGCGGACGCGAGCGAGGTTGCCAACCTGCGATACGAGGGTGGGGTGTCCAGCTATCTCGAGGTCCTGGATACGGAACGTGAACTCTTCCAGGCGGAACTCGATCTGGTGCAGGCGAAGCGCGACGAGTCGTCGAGCGTGATCGCGCTCTACAAGGCGCTTGGCGGAGGATGGACGATGCAACCGCCGGCCAAGGTTGCTGCCCACTGATGCAAATGTTCAGGCATTGAATCCATGGAGATACAAATGGCAAGGAAAAAAGCAGAGAAGAAGGACACGGCGAAGGGCAAGACGAAGAAAGGCGAAGTTCGTGCCGCAAAGGCAGCGGCAGACAAACGCGACGCCTCGGCACCGGACGCGGAGCTGTCCACAAAAGACTTCAACCGCGAACTCAAGAAGCTGCACGTCGAGCTGGTGAAGCTGCAGGAATGGGTTGTGCGCAAGGGCCTCAAGGTCTGCATCGTGTTTGAAGGACGCGACGGCGCCGGCAAGGGCGGGACGATCAAGGCGCTCACCGAGCGGGTGAGCCCGCGGGTCTTCCGCGTCGTCGCACTGCCGACGCCGACCGAGCGCGAGAAGTCACAGATGTACGCGCAGCGCTACTTGCCGCACTTCCCGGCCGCCGGAGAGGTGGTGATTTTCGACCGCAGCTGGTACAACCGGGCGGGTGTCGAGCGAGTGATGGGTTTCTGCACGGAGGAGCAGGCGAAGCAATTCTTGAAGGTTGCGCCGCTGTTCGAAAAGCTCATGGTCAATTCCGGGATCATCCTGCTCAAGTACTGGCTCGAGGTGAGCCCCGATGAGCAGACGCGCCGGCTCGTGTCGCGCGTCGACGACGGCCGCAAGATCTGGAAGCTTTCGCCGATGGACATCAAGTCATACACGCGCTGGGACGACTACACGAAGGCACGCGACGAGATGTTCGCGGCGAGCGACACGGCATGGGCGCCATGGTACGTCGCGAGCTCGGAGGACAAGAAGCGCGTGCGGCTCAACATCATCTCGCATCTGCTCTCGAGGATTCCGTACAAGTCTCCCTCGCGCGAGAGGGCGAAGTTGCCGAAGCGGAAGGTGCGCGCGCAACCGCCGGCGGAGTCGGTCAAGGTCATCCCTGAAAAATTCTGATGGCGGTCCGCCGCCGTGGGTCGAGGGGATCAGTGGCCAATCTGCGCCAGCGCGGACTCTATCGGTACGCTGGACAGTTTCATCATTCCGCCGAACGGTTGATTCATCTCCAGGATAAGGAAGATCGCGCACGCGACGGTCAACGCGCCGGCGAATAGCGCCGAGATGGCGGTAGCGTTGTTCGTGGCAAAGAGACCGTAGCCAACGAACAGCATGACAATCCAGAGCACGAGCATGACGAAGAAGGGCCATGACACGGAGCCTCCGGCTTGCAGGTATAGCAGGCGGATTGTGGTTCCCGTGCTCGTCATGAGCTGGAGCGCGCGGGCCTGGGCAGATCGCTGCGCCTCGGATTTGGGTGTCAGGTCGGCGACGGTGGCGAACAGGTCTTCTGCCGGGCTGTAGATCTGCGACGCGTGCGCGGCGCCCTGCGTGGCTGCGGCATCGGGCCAGAGCCGCGCGAGTTCGGCCTGGACCATGCGACGGAGCTGCGCGCGGCAGCCGCTCGCTTCGGGACCATAGTGGGCGAACAGCCCGTCGAGCTGGACAATCTGCGCCCCGAGTTGTTGCACTTCATTCTCCTGCGTGGAGTAGGAACCGTGCGCGGAGGCTATCAGCAAGCTCAAGACCAGGGCGGTGATGGTCGAAACCAGCCCCATCACGAGTTTGAGCAGATCCTTCGTTTCGCCATCCTGGTGACTCGCGGGGACGCGAATGGCGAGCCCGACCAGCGCTGCGCCGAAAACGAATACGAATACGAGGACGGCGACGAGCGTGGAATTCACGGACCAGGGCTCCTGAGTACGGTGACTTTGGCGCCGATACGCTCGGCCGCCGCCGCACGGCGAAACGCGGGGCGCAGAGCATCAGTCCACCGGGCGAATGTACAAAGCTGTAAACGTTGACAGTCTACGTGCTGGGTGACTGGGCACATTTGCTCTAAATCAACAGGAAATCGCCGCCGCATTCGATCTGCGTTCGGCGCCCTTGGCTCGGGGTCGTCTGACAACCGTTTTCTTGACCCTGCTCAACGTTAGCACAAGCGGTCCGCGCTAGGCTTGGTATGCGGGTTCGTCACAGATTCTCTTTAGTGGCGGAGCAACTCGACAATCGAGCAAGGAACTATGCCATGACAAGCCAAACCCCAAGCATCACTCGTCTGGATCACTTTTTTTCGACTTCAGCGGCACGGCTCGACCGCTGGCGCGAGCTGAATGCCCGGGCGCAGACCTGGGCGGCCGATGCCCAAAGCGGCAAGCCGCGCGCCGGGCGCGCCGCCGTGGAAGCGTCGCTCGTGGAACTGTATGCGCTCGAGGACTTCTTCGCCTATCCCGGCCCGCGACTCATGAAGGCGCTTGCCGAACGAATCAGCAATGACGACGCCGTCGGCGTCGGGCATCTGGTCCGGCGCATCAGCGGCGCGGTGTTGTCGGGCAGTTATCGCTACGACAGCGGCGAATGGGAAACGGCCGACGACGCCATTGACGACACGCCGCAGCGGCTGTCGGCCGCGTTCGGCGGTGGCCAGAGCCACCGGCCCTACTTCGAAACGCTTTTCGTCACTCCGTCGCCGGCCGCAGCCCGAGCCAAGGTGGCTGGCGAGATCCGCCGATTGCGGCGCAACGAAGACGCGATGATCTACGAGCCGGTGCTGGTCGGGAGCCTCGAAGACGCCCTTCTCGCCACCATCCTGAATGGCAAGATCGAGGCGGTCGTGATCTTCGACGGCATCCCGGTTCCGTCGCAGCACAATGTGCCGCTGCTGCACGACCTTCTTGCGACCCAACTTGCCTTCGACACGACCAGCCTCGCGCCGCGCGAAGTCGGCTTGACGCTGGCGCGATTGGTCAAGCGCATCCGCCCCGAACTCGACATCTATCTGCTGACCGACCGGCAGGTGGAGAAGATGGCCGGTGACCCGGCGGCGTCGATGATCCGGCGCGTGTTCTACGAGGTCGAGGAATTGATGGAGGTGCACCTCAATGTCCTCGAAGGCGTCGCCGATCGCTTTGCCACGCCGTTTTTCGACAACCTCAAGCGTTACGCCGCGCGGCCGATCGCCACGTTCCATGCGCTGCCGATCGCGCGCGGCAAGTCGATCATGAAGTCGAACTGGATCCGCGACATGGGCGAGTTCTACGGACAGAACCTGTTCCTCGCGGAGACCTCGGCCACCACCGGCGGCCTGGACAGCATGCTCGAGCCGACCGGCAACATCAAGGTCGCCCAGGAGAAATTCGCCCGGGCCGTGGGTGCCGATCATGTGTTCTTCGTCACCAACGGCACGTCCACGTCGAACAAGATGGTGTACCAGGCGGTGACCGCGCCGGGCGACATCGTGATCGCCGACCGCAACTGCCACAAGTCGCACCACTACGGCATGGTGCTGTCGGGCGCCCAGCCGCTGTACGTCGAAGCCTTCCCGATGACCGAGTACTCGATGTACGGCGCGGTGCCGCTGCGCACCATCAAGCAGGCGATGCTGAATCTCAAGGCCGAGGGGCGGCTCGATCGCCTGAAGATGGTGACGCTCACCAACTGCACGTTCGACGGACACGTCTACAACACGCGCCGGGTGATGGAAGAGTGCCTGGCGATCAAGCCGGATCTCATCTTCCTGTGGGACGAAGCGTGGTTCGGCTTTGCGCGCTGGTCGCCGTTCCTGCGCCCGCGCACCGCGATGGGCGCGGCCGCCGCGCTCGAGGAGTGGCGGGCGAGCCCCGCTGCGCTTGGCGGCATGGCAGGCGCAGGCCGCCGAACTCGGCGAGGACCTCGACCCGAAGGATGCGCGCCTGCTCAAGCGACATCTGGTGCCTGACCCGCGCAAGATGCGCATCCGCGTGTACGAGACCGACTCGGTGCACAAGTCCATGTCGGCGCTGCGCCAGGGCTCGATCGTGGCGGTGCGGGACGAGGATTACAACCATCATGTCTCGGCGTTCCGCGAAGCGGTGTTCATTCACGCGTCGACGTCGCCCAACGCACAGATCATCGCGTCGCTCGACCTGGCCCGGCGTCAGATGGAGCTGGAGGGCTACGAACTGGTGATGCGCGCGTTCGAGATCGCGATTGCGATCCGCCGGGAGATTTCCGAGCATCCGATCATCTCAAAGTACTTCCGCGTGCTCGGCAACGACGCCATGGTGCCGGCCGAGTTCCGCGCGTCGGGCTTCCGCGACTTGCTCACTCCCGGCAGCACCTGGGTGACGGCGCTCAAGTCGGTGCAGGAGGACGAATTCTTCCTCGACCCCACGCGCATGACGCTGGTGTGCGGCACCGCGGGTTACGACGGCACGTCGTTCAAGAACCTGCTGGCAGCCAAATACAACATCCAGCTCAACAAGACTTCGCGCAACAGCGTGCTGCTGCAGAGCAACATCAACAACACGCGCAGTGACGTTGCGCTGCTGATCAAGGTGCTGCTGGAGATCTCGCTGGAGATCGAGGCGCAACTTGCCGAGGGCGGCGACGCAGAAAAGGCTGCGTTCGCTGCGCGGGTGAAGAGCCTGATGGAGGATGTGCCCGATTTGCCGAACTTCAGCCGCTTCCACGATGGCTACCGCGATGACCCGGGCAGCATTACGCTCGAGGGCGACATGCGCAGCGCATTCTTTGCCGCCTACGAGGAGGACGACTGCGAGTACCTGCCGCTGATGAGCCCGAAGATCGACGAGCGGCTGAAGAGCGGTCCGGAAATGGTGTCGGCAAACTTTGTGATCCCGTACCCGCCCGGCTTCCCGATCATGGTCCCGGGCCAGGTGATCGACGCCGACACGATTGGCTTCATGCGCAAGCTCGACGTCAAGGAAATCCACGGCTTCAACGCGACGCGCGGTCTCAAGCTGATCAAGCTGGCGGCCATCGGCAAAGCACATTCGGGACGACGGCCTGCACCAGCGCCGGCGGCTTCACCCAAGGGCAAGAAGGTCGCCGCTCCTGGCAAGACCGGCTCCGCGGACTAGGGGTACCTCATGCAAATTTTGCTCCAGTGGCTCGCCAGCAATCCGTTCATCCTGCTGTTCTCGGTAGTGGCGGGTGCCATGCTGCTCGGCAGGGTCACCGTCAAGGGTTACGGCCTCGGCATGGTGGCTTCGGCCATTATCGTCGGGGCAGCGCTCTCCGCGTGGGCGTCGACCTACGGCATCAAGATGGGGCTCGACAACTTCGCGAAGTCGCTCTTCTACTACTTGTTCATGTACGGCGTGGGACTGCGCGTCGGGCCGTCGTTCATCAACAGCTTGAAAGGAGATGGCCTGAAGTTCACGGTGCTCGCCGTGTTTTGTTCAATCCTCGGCCTGCTTGGCGCCGTTGGCCTTTCCAAGCTGTTCCATCTGCCAGCAGGCGCTGCGGGCGGCATTCTCGCGGGTTCAATGACGATGTCTGCGTCGATTGGCTCGGCGGAGGAAGCGGTGCGGCAGGGCGTGTTCAAGCTCGCCGATGGCCAAACCTTCGAGCAAGTGAGCGGCATGATCGCGGTCTCGTACGGATTGACCTATATCTGGGGCACGGTCGGCATCATCATGATCTGCAAGTACCTGCCGCGCTGGTGGGGTATCGACGCACGAGCAGCCGCGAAGAGAGTACGAAAAGGAAAAGGGCGTGCCGAACGTGGACGACGCCGGACTGAGCGGCTACCGGCCGCTCGACGCTGCGGGCCTACCAGCTCACGAATGACGCCGTCGTCGGCAAGAGCGTCGGACAGTTTCTCAAGTCCTATCCTCAGTACAAGGTGGTAAATCTCGCGCGTGGGGACGAGCGCATCGAGCCGCTTGACGATGTCATCCTCCGGAAAGGCGACGTGATCGCTCTCGGCGGACGGCTGGAGGCCATGACAGAGAACATGGGCTTGATCGGGCCCGAGGTGCCGCACGCGAAGGTGCTCAATATCCCGATCGACCAGGCCGAGGTCCTCGTCACCAATAAGGAAATGGAAGGCAAGGAGCTCGGCGAGTTTCGCAACGCGGAGTTTGCCGGCCAAGTCGCCCTGCAGCGCATCGAGCGCGGCGGCGTGACGATTCCGATCGGACTCAAAACCAAACTCGAGCGGTTCGACGTCCTGTTTGTCGGCGGAATCAAATCGGCGGTGGACAAACTGGCGGCGCTGACTGGGACGAGTGGCACGGCCCAGCACCGCCACCGACCTGCTGACGCTGTCGGTCGGGATGATCCTTGGTTTCCTGATCGGAGCGATTTCGTTCCCGATTGCGGGCTCCAACGTCGGTCTCGGCAACGCCGGAGGCCTGCTGGTGTCCGGCATCATCGTCTCGTCGGCGGTCTCGCGTCTGCGATTCTTCGGCAACACGCCGAATGCCGCACGCAACATCCTCGAGGACCTCGGGCTGATTGTGTTCATCGCCATCGTCGGCATCAACGCCGGTGCAGGCCTGATGTCGCAACTCACGGGAACCGTCGCGCTTTACATCTTCATTGCCGGATTCATCTGCACGACGATTCCGCCGATCCTGGTTTGGGCCATCGGCCACCACATCATGAAGATCAATCCCGCGGTCCTGATGGGCGGTGTGGCAGGGGCGCGCTCGCATTCCGGACCGGCTCGGGAGGCGGCAAAGGAGATTGACAGCTCCGTCCCATGGATCGGCTTTCCGGTGGCCTACGCGGTCTCGGGGGTGTTGCTCACCGTGTTTGGCTATTTCGCGATGACGCTTTCGCAATAGCCGCGCAGGAAGCAGCTGACGGGGTGTTCGTGATTTACCCATCCAGATCGCGAGCCCTGCGACGTTCCGGGACCACTGTACAGACCCGCCCGCTGCATCGCGGTTTGCGGTTCGTTGCCGTCGCTGCCGTGGTGGCAGTGGCCGGGTGTTCGCCATCGAGCGAGCCGTCCGTTGTACTCAATTCCATCACGGGGTGGCACGAATTTCAGGGAACGTGGACCGCGGTTGGCAGCCGTCACCGGATTCCCCTCGGTGCCGAGCGGCGGGCCTCCATCGCTGATCTTAACGGCACACTGCTCCTTGCGGGTTCTTCGCGCCCCGGCGTCGCGTTCCGGGCGGAGGCCCTCGCGTTCAATGACAGCACTACAGGTATGACAGGACGTGCCGTCTGGACCGATGAGCGCGGCGACCAGCTGTATAGCGAGTTGCGAGGCGAAGGAACGGCGACAGGGAGTAAGGTCGTCGGGACTTTCCTTGGGGGCAGTGGTCGCTATTCTGGCGCGACGGGCACCTACCAGTTCTCGTGGCGATTCGTTCTCCAGGCGGAGGACGGCTCTGTGCAAGGACAATCGGAGGGGCTCGCGGGACGAGTGCGCGTCGGCGCACCGCAGGTCGCGCCCGGAGCTGGGGGGCAGCGGCAGTGATCAGCTCCCCTCTGCTCATCCGGCGCGCCGTCCCGTTCGCTCTGGCGATTGGCATCTGGTTCACACCCATACCGTCGGGTCTTACCGCACCTGCCTGGCACCTCTTCGCCGTTTTCGTGGCGGCGATTGCATCCGTATTGGTAGGCGCATACCCGCTCCTCACGGCCAGCATGCTGGCCGTGGCGGCCGTCGTCCTCACGGACACCATCCCTCCCGCGAAGGCGTTCGGTGGCTTCGCCAACGCGAGCGTACTGCTTGTGGTGGTTGCGTTCATCGTCGCGCAGGCGGTGGTGAAATCAGGCTTAGGCCAGCGCATCAGCCTCTTCATGGTGAGTCTTTTCGGCCGGTCGTCGCTTGGCCTCGCCTACGCCATCGTAATCACGGACGCGGTGATCGCCCCGGCATTTCCAAGCAACACTGCGCGCGGCGGTGTTCTTTTTCCGGTCGTGCTGTCGTTGGCGCAGGGGTTGGGTTCGCGACCCGACGATCCCGAAGGTCGTCGGCTCGGCGGATATCTGATGTTCTGTGGCATGGCGAGCCTGGCGCTTTCATCCGCGCTCTGGATGACGGCGACGTCGACCAATCCGATCGGCCTCCAGATTGCGCGGCAGTTCGGACTGGAGATCGGCTTCGGTAAATGGTTCATCGTAGCCTCGGTCCCGGCATTGACCGCGATTTTGGCATTGCCGTGGGTCGTCGCGCGCCTCTTCCCGCCCGGTGTGGGCAAGACGCCGGAAGCCCCAGCCGCTGCGCGGAAGGCGCTCGCGGAGTTGGGCCCGTTGTCGCGCGACGAGCGGATCACCGCCATGGCGTTTGCGCTGATGGTCTCGGGCTGGATTTTCGCCGATGCGCTGGGGCTCAATTCGACAGGCATTGCCTTCGGTGGGCTCGGCCTGCTCCTGATGACCAACGTACTGACGCTGGACGACATCGCGAAGCAGGGCGATACGTTGGCGACGTTTCTTTGGCTCGCAGTGCTGTTCGCCCTGAGTCAGCAGCTGAACGAACTCGGGTTCATGGGCTACGTCGGGCAACGGCTGGCGTCGCACCTTGACGGCCTGTCGTGGCCAGTGGCGTATGTGACGCTGATCGTGAGTTACGTGGCGATCCACTACATGTTTGTAAGTCAGACATCGCAGGTTCTCGCCCTCCTCGGCGTCTTCCTCGATGTCGGCATTCGCGAGGGTGTTCCTGCGCCGTTGATGGGGTTCGCGCTGCTCTTCGCAAGCAGCTATTTTTCCGTAATCACTCCGCAGGGCGGCAGTCAGAATGTCATCTTCGTTAGCAGCGGCTATCTAAAGCAGCGAGAGCTCTATCGCATCGGATTGCTCACAACGCTCTTCTTCCTCGCCGTGTTCCTCGTGATCGGAACGCCGTGGATCCTCTTGGTCACCCGATGACAGGGCCCGGTCGCGGCGACCTGCAGTCGCCCTTTGGGGGCACCGGCATGATATTTCAGAGGTTGGGAGTCCTTCGTTGATTCGCGATCAGGAGGTACGCAAATGAAACGTGATTATCTTAGTTTGAGCGCAACTCGTCCTGGCGGTTGCGATAGCCATACCTGCGGCATTCGCCAACCAGTATGTCTATCCCGCCAAAGGCCAGAGCGCGCAGCAGCAACAGAAGGATGAGGCTGAGTGCTACACCTGGGCGGTAAAGCAAACCGGCTTCGATCCGGCCAAGCCGCCACCGCAACAGCAGGCGGCCAAGCCGCCAACAACGGCGACGGGCACGACTCCAGGTGCAGGCGTTCGCGGTGCTGCGGGGGCGCCGTCGTGGGCGCGATCGCCGGGGATGCCGGTGCCGGCGCAGCGGCAGGCGCGGTGGTTGCCCGTTCGCAGAGCCGCCGGCAAAACACGGCGGCGGCGGACCAGCAGCAACAACAACAACAGACGGCCACTACGCAGCAACAGGCTGCCTTCGCCAAGGCGCGAGCAGCGTGCCTTGAGGGCCGCGGGTACACTGTCAAATAAGCGCGGATGCGGCTCCGCATATTCGCGGGCCGTTTCGCTCGGTGCTGTTGGCCGAAGGCAAGCGGTAGCCCGAGGCGCATCCTCCGACAGTGGATAGACTCATATGGCCCGATGGCCGTCAGGGAGTCGCACCATGACTAAAGTCCGTTTCCTGGGGGCGGTTGCGCTGGCCACGCTGATGGGATTGACGGGATGCGCGACCACGTACCCGCTTATGCCGACGCCCACGTTGTACACGGGGGCGCAGGCGAAGCCGCTCTTCACTCAGGCGCGCGCCGATGCCCAGGCACCGCCTCTGGATCTGCTCTTTATTACCGACCGCGCCCCCGCGACAAGCCCGGATGAGGCCGAACCGTACACGGCGGACAGGTCGCGCTCGATGGCCTTTGGATCGACTACGATTCTGTTCGGCCAAGACATGACGTGGGACGCCCTGGTCAAGCAGAGCCTGCTCACCGAGCGCTCGACTCCGACGGACCTCAAGCTCGGTCCGACGAGGGAACTCGGCCGCTATCCGCGCATTCCTTACGACGTTGCGGCGACGCCCGCGGGGCTGACGCGCGCTCCAGCGGTCGTCGATGCGCACGAAGCGGCCAACCGGGCACTGCAGGCCGAGGTCGCGCGTCGTCTCGCCTTGAGTCCGCGCAAGGAGGTGGTGCTGTACATCCACGGCGTCAGCAATTCGTTCAGCGACGCGGCCTTCACGATGGGTGAAATGTGCCACTTCCTGGGGCGCGAGTTCGTTTGCGCGATCTTCACCTGGCCCGCGGGCGGCAAACACGGAATCCTGTTCGGCTACGAGGAAGACTACGAATCGAGCACATTTGCGGTCGAGCACTTGCGGAAGGCGATCCGCACTATCGCGGACACACCAGGGCTCGAGAGAATTCATATTCTGGCCCACAGTCGCGGGACCGACGTGCTTGCTACCGCGCTGTCCGAGCTTTCCTTCGAGTCGTACATGCAGCAGACCACGCTGCCTCGGCGCGTCAAGCTCGGCAACGTCGTGCTCATGGCGCCGGACCTGGACATCGAGGTGGCGCCGGAAAAGATCTTGGCGATAATCTCCGATCCCGACGTGCCCTACGGCGCGACGCCGGATCCGCATGCGGTTTTCCAGGCCTTGCGCCCGTTCCACCTCACCATTTACGTCTCCCCTGACGACAAGGCACTCGCGACGTCGGGCTGGCTGTTCGGCAGCCTGGCCCGGCTCGGCCGCGTCGACACATCGGTGCTCACGCCGGAGCAGATCGCGTTGGCGAGCCGGCTGGGCTTCCTCGATGTGATTCAGGTTCGCGGAACGACCGACCTGTTCGGACACGGCTACTTCGTCTCGAACCCGAGGGCGAGTGCTGATCTCATCGCCATGTTGAGGTACGGGCTCCAGCCCAACGAGCCGGGACGCCCCTTGGAGGAGGTCAAGCGGCCGTTCTGGCGAATCCCGACGGGGGCCGAGGCGAAGAGTAGTACTGGAGGGGCTGACTGAGCCCAAGCATTGCGCCTGTTCGAGCGAGCGTTCGGATTCCCATGCGACGACTGCCTGTCCGAATTGCCCGTAGTGCGGGCCTCGCCGTTCTGGCTCTGCTGATCGCAGGGGTCGGAGTCTGGGGCGCGCTGCTGCTAGAGTATGCGGGACCAGGCAACCCACTCGCTCGTCGTGTGCTGATGGGCGCCTTCGCCTTGGCCGCCATGGGAACATTGGTAGCGCTATTCGTGCGCCGCTGGCGCTGGCGTGCGATCGGCACGTACGGGGTTCTGTGCGCGGGCCTTGCGATCCTGTGGTCGAGCATCGAGCCGACCAATGAACGCGACTGGCAGCCGGAGGTGGCCGTGCTGCCGTATGCCACCGTGGAGGGCGATCGCGTCACCGTCCACAACATCCGCAATTTCGGCTATCGCAGCGAGACCGACTTCACCCCCGCGTATTACGACAAGACTTTCGACATGCGGGAGCTACGATCGGTGGACCTCGTGACCTCCTACTGGGCCGGTCCGGCGATTGCTCACGTCTTCGTGAGTTTCGGTTTTGCGGGGGACGACTTTCTCGCCATTTCCATCGAGGTGCGCAAGCCGAAAGGCGAGGGTTACTCGACGCTCAAGGGCTTCTTCCGGCAGTACGAACTCGTCTACATCGTGGCCGACGAGCGGGACATCATCCGGCTGCGCACCAATTATCGCCGCGATCCGCCCGAGGACGTGTACATCTACCGCGTGAAGACTTCAACCGAGGTCGAGCGGCGACTATTCTTGGCGTACATGAATAGCATGAACGAGTTGCGGATGCACCCCGAGTTCTACAACACGCTGACGACCAACTGCACGACCAACATCTGGACGAACGACCGCGTCAACGCGGGGCGCGTGCCGCTTAGTTGGAAGATTCTGGCGAGCGGCTATGTGCCGCAGTATCTGTATGAACAGGGGCGGCTGGAGACGATGGGCTTCTCGTTCCCGGAATTGCAGGAACGGTCCCACGTCAACGCGCGCGCCCAGGCGGCTGATGCGGCGGCCGACTTCTCGCGGCGAATTCGCACCTGGGGCCAAGCGGGTTCCGGCAATGGCAAGGACATCCTGCAGGCACACTGAACTGTCGATGGGGCTATGCTGGTCCTTTCGGCCACGAGCAGTTGTTCCGTCGTGTCCTCGGAAGCAGTCGTTCGCAACGCCACGGTCGCGGTGCCAGTCCAACGTCCGGAGCTCGGTATCCCGTCCCATTTGACCGTGGCCGAGTGGCGACCGAGCGCGAACGTTAGCGTCATCGCTACCCAAGGATCGTGTTCGCGCGCAAGATCAAGGATTGTGGTATTGCCAGACCAATTCTCCTCTCGGTCTTGAGGTTGATGGAGAAGTCCCTCCGGGATCTCCGGGCCGGTACCGGAACACTTAAATTGGAGCTCACATGGCGAAGCATGTCATCAACATCGATGAGGTCGAACTAATACCTTGCTCGGCTGCCTTTCCGCTTACAGCAAGCGACGGCAAACCGGAGCAATACGCCGCCAATATTGGGCGCGTCAGCCCCAAGATCGGCGCGCAGCAACTGGGCTACAACATCACCTTGGTACCACCTGGCAAGTGCGCTCTGCCCGCGCACAGTCACGCGGTCAACGAAGAAATGTTCTTTGTCCTTCAGGGCACTGGCGAGGCTCGGATCGGTTCTGAGGTCTACCCGTTGAAAGCTGGAGACTTCCTCGCCTGCCCAGCAGGAGGCCCAGAGTTGGCGCACCAGATTGCAAACACCGGCAGCGATGACCTCAAATATCTCGCCGTCAGCACCATGCGCTCTCCGGAAGTCTGGCAGTACCCAAACTCAGGAAAATTTGGTGTCAGTGCGGCGCTTCCGAGTGCCGAAGGCGGGCTACCAAGAAGCGTCACCTTCTTCGGTCGTGAAAGTCAACGAATTGGCTACTGGGACGGCGAGTGAAGCCACTGACGCCTAAACCCTCGTTCAACCGGACGGCCGGCTCGCGGCGATTGTGAGTTTTCCGTTTAACTTCTCGGATGTCTGCTTTGACGACAGCTAGGGGCGGCTTGGGGTCGACCGCGGACGGTCGCGAACACCTGGATCCGGGAAGAAGCCATAGCCAAGCCCGCCTGAAAGCAGAATTTCCGCACGACGTTCCAAACCCAGGACGATTGTACGTTCGCTACCCTCCACCTATAGTTCGCTCACATCGACCCGCGACCGAGGGAAGCGGATGACACGGGACCAACGCCGTCTGGCAGCGATCGTCTCCGCTGACGTGGCAGGCTACTCGCGCCTGATGGGCTTGGACGAGGGCGGCACCCTGGCGGGGCTGAAGGCCCACCTGCGCGAGCTGGTTGATCCCAAGATCGCCGAATACGGCGGCCGCACCGTCAAGTCCATGGGCGACGGACTGCTGCTGGAGTTTCCCAGTGTCGTCGATGCGGTGCGCTGCGCGGTCGATGTGCAGAGGGGCATGGCCGAGCGCAACGCCACGGTGCCCGAAGCGACGCGAATCATTTTCCGCATCGGCATCAATGTCGGCGACATCATCATCGATGGCGACGATATCTTTGGCGATGGCGTCAATGTCGCGGCGCGGTTGCAAGCACTGGCTGAACCGGGCGCGATCTGCGTCAGTCGGGCCGTGCGTGATCAGGTGCTGGACAAGCTGAGCTTTGCCTTCGAGGACCTCGGCGCTCAGGAGGTCAAGAATATTGCCCGACCCGTCGAGGTCTACCGAATACGGGATGACCTGAGCGATGATGCTGTCGCTCAGTCTCGACAAGTGCCCGTGGGCCCGCGGTCAGTCCGCGACGGCGAGCGTACAAAATGGCGTTGGTGGGCTGGGACTGCATTCGTCTATCGGACTGGCCGGAGTCGCAGCATGGTTTTTTGCGCCTCAAGTCTGGAGAGCGGCACCGCCATCTGATTCGGTGGCAGGTTCCGAGCTACCCTACGTGCTCGTCGTACCCTTCGAAGTCTCCGGCAATGCGCCCGAGGCCTGGGGCCCCTTCGCTGACCAGGTCACGCGCGAGGTGATCCGCAACCTGCGCAAAATCTCCGGGTTGCGGGTCGTGCCAACGGCCTCGGCTTTCACGTTCAAAGGCAACAAGGCGCGCGCGCATGTCCGGACCCAGTTGCCGGAGGTGCGCTACGTGCTGGATGGTTCGATCAGCATCTCCGGCGACCACCAGCTGCGCATCACCGCGGAGCTGGAAGACCTGGTCAAGGGTCGCGTCGTCTGGGATCACGCCTATGAGGGCCGCACGGACGATACCCAACTGTTCGCGATGCAGTCGCAGCTCGCTTCCGCGGTGTCAGATTCGCTGAAGGTGGCGATCCTCGCCAATGAGCGGCGCGCGCTCGGCGAGCTGCCGACCGCGAACCTCAAGGCCTACGAGCTGTACGTAGCGGGGCGGCACGAGCTGGACTTGGTCAACCACGAATCGCTGCCGCGCGCGATCGCGCTCTTCAACCAGGCGATCGCGCTCGACCCCCAGTTCTTCGACGCCTATATCGCCCGCAGCGACGCCTACCGCCAACTTTTCGGTTACTTCGAACCGCCGATCAACATGTTGCAGGCCGTCGTCGACTCGCTCGCCGAGGCGCAGCAGGTGCGGCCCGATTCGGCAGAGGCCCTCTCGTCTCTCGGCTTGACCTACGTGATGGCCTGGCGCTGGAAGGACGCCTGGGGCGCGCTGAATGCCGCCAAGCGCCGCGACCCAACGCTGGCGCAGACGGAACTAGGTTTCGCGCTGTATTACGCCGGACTGGGCGAGGCCGAGAAAGTAAAGAGCGCGCTCGCGGCCGCGAACCGGCTCGACCCGCTGAATGCCGAGATGGCCGACTGGGGAAACTGGGCGCTGATGATGGTTGGAGAGACGGCAGCAGCACGCGATTGGGTGGAACAGAAGATGCGCCAGCACCCGGACGTCGGTCTCCTCTTTGCGGGCGCGGGCGTCGGAGCAGCCATCGCAGGAGACTACGAGCGCGCCATCAAGCTTGCAGAACGCGGCACTGAGCTGGACGGCTCGCCGATCGCGCTGATCTTGCTGGCCCAGGTGTACGGCGATGCCGGGCAGAAAGAGAAGGTGTTGCCATTGCTGGAAAAGGCCGCTCGGGCCGGCACCTACGCCTGTCCCTACGAATCAGCGGCCGCCTGGCTAACGCTGGGCGATGCGGATCGCGCCATCGCGTTGCTGGAGGAGGCCGTGGCCAAGCGCTCGAACTGCCTCATCTTCCTGCGCAACGATCCGCGCATGAAGATGCTGCACAAGGACCCGCGCTATTCTCTGCTACTGACCCGGGTCGGGCTAGACGACCTGGCGCTGGCGTCTTACAAGCGCTAAAACTTTAAGGTGCGAACGGGACAGGACCCTCGCGCCCGATGCTGGTGCCCGGGGCCGGACTTGAACCGGCAAGGCCTTGCGGCCGAGGGATTTTAAGTCCCTTGTGTTTACCAATTTCACCACCCAGGCCTGCCACGTAATTGTACGCACTCGGCGGGCGCACGAGTCTAGCCGCTACGGGGCGCCAATCGCGGATACGTCGCGGCAACCGTTCCCGCCAGCGCCAGCAGGCAGCCGACTGCAACGTCGTACACCCGCGCATGCAACAGATGCGGAATGACGCCGGTGCTGATCCCGATCAACTGCACGACAGTGAGCAGGAACATCGTGAACGCCATGAATCCCAACGCGGGATTGAGGGCGAATCCCACACGCGCCATTGCCGCAACGAGCGTGGCGATTGCGGCGAGTGCCAGTGGTATTTTCACGACGTGCAGGATCAGCGCTGCAACGATGACCCCGACCATCGTTCCGACGGCGTAATGAACCGCAAGCAAAATGCTCGCGGTCCCTTCGCGCCGCATCACCATCAGCACGCACAGCGTGGCCCAATAGGGGTCGTTGACGCCCAGCCACGATGCGGCGAACAACGCTGTCGCTGCCGCACCCGCATAGCAAAGCGTGTAGCGGGCGCCGGCATCCACGCCGTCAAAGGCGCGGCGCACGCCAGCGCGCCAGTCCATGACGTTTTGGTCCGCGGGAATGCCGGACCATCGCCATGCGGCCACCGCGGCGGCAATCGCGGTAGCGCCGCCCACCCCGAGGCTCAGCAGTACATCGGGGTCGGGATAGCGCATGCTGGTAGCCGCAGCGGCGGCGACGGCAAAGAAGCGCGTGACGGCCGCGATGCCGGGATGCGCACCGCTGGCCCATCCCGCGAGCAGCGCCGAGACGAGCACGACGAGTTCATTGGCATTCGGTGTCCCCCCGAGCACGTGGCCGAGGGTTCCGCCGGCGGCAATGCAAAACCACCCGGCGCACATCGTGCCCAGTCGCACACGCTCGGTGTTGCCGATATCGCTCAAGGTTACGAAGAGCGCGGTGCAACCGCCGACGACAGCGGCTGCGGGGTGACCCAGCAGCACGCCGCCCACCAGCGGAATGCCGACGGCCACGACCATCCGCACCGTCACCGTGCGCGCGCCGGGCAGTGATCCGATCTTGAACAGGTCGTCGAACCAGGAAATTCGCATCGCGGGCGAGTATATCAACGCGATCGGGCGATACCCGTGCGCCATCCATGTTACGTCCGCGATCATGACTGCCGCCGACTTGGTTCTTGCGCCCGGATGTTTCGCGTGTTTCCATATCCAATCAAAACGGGGCCAGGGAGCACACCATGCCAGTGATTGATCCACGGACAATTGCTTGTCTTTTCCCGAGGGTGATTGCCGCGGCGTTGACATTCACCTCCGCGCAAATGGCGATCGCCGACGGCACGGCGTTCTTCAGCACGGATCAGGTGGCTCAGGGCCGCTTCGAGTTTTCCCAGAAGTGCGCGGTGTGTCATGGCACCGAATTGCAGGGCGGCGGTGCGCCCGCGCTCAAGGGCCGGCAATTCAGTGCGCAGTGGAATGGCAAGAGCCTTACGGAGTTGTACAACTATATCCACACCAACATGCCGCTGGGGCAGGGCGGTGACCTGCGCGCGCAGGAATATGCGGACATCGTGGCCTACGTGCTGGCCCAGAACGGCATGCGCGGCGGAAGTGAGAAGCTCGTGCCGACGTCGCCCATGGACCGCGCGCTCGATTTTTCCTCGTCAGCAACGGCGGGCAGCCCTCCACCCAGTGCTGCCGCCGGCGTGGTGACGATCGGCAAGCTTTACGGCGCGCTGGCGCAGCCGTCGACCTCCAGGCCCACGCAGGCCGAACTTGACGCCGCCGACACGTCCACGACGGATTGGCTTCTCTACAACAAGGGCTATCGCGGCGAGCGGTATTCAACGCTGAAACAGATCAACGTGGGCAACGCCGGCAATCTGCGTCCGGTATGCATGTACCAGTTGGGTGAACTTGGCACGTTTTCGACGGGGCCGGTGATGTATGACGGCATCCTCTACGTCACGACCCACCTGGGCACCTATGCCATCGACGCGGGGACCTGCCGCAAATTGTGGTCGCACCATCACGTTCCTCAAGGCCCGGAAATGAATGCGACCAACAAGGGCGTGGCGATCGCCGGCGGCCGCGTGTTCCGGGGCACGCAGGACGGCTTCTTCTACGCGCTCGACGCCAAGACGGGCGCGCCGCTGTGGGAGCGCCAGGTCGCCGACTGGAGAGTCGGCGAAGGCATCGGCGCGGCACCGCTGGTGTGGAACGATATCGTCTATGTCGGCAAGGCCGGGGGCGACTGGGGCATCAAGGGCCGCATGATGGCGTTCAATGTCGCCGATGGCACGCTGGCGTGGGCGTTCGACCTGATTCCTTCGGGCAACGAAACCGGCGCAAACACGTGGGAGAAGGCGGGTTCCGCGGAACACGGCGGTGGCGCGGCGTGGGTCGCCTATGCACTCGATCGAGAATCCGGAACGTTGTTCGTGCCGGTGGGCAATCCCGGGCCTGACTTCAACAAGTCGATGCGGCCGGGCGCCAATCTCTTCACCATCTCCACCGTGGCGCTCGACGCGCGCACGGGGAAGCTCAAGTGGTGGTATCAGTTGCGCCCCAACGACGATCACGACTGGGACGCGACCGTGGTGTCGCTGTTCGACTCGGGCGGCAGAAAGCTTGTCGCGACTTCAGGCAAGGAAGGCATCCTGCACGTGGTCAATCGCGACGATGGCAAGCTCGTGTTCAAGCTGCCGATGACGACGCTGCTCAATCACGACGTGCCCCTGACACCGCAAGGCGTTCGCGTATGTCCCGTCGCTGGCGTCCAGTGGAATGGCGCGGCTCACAGCCCATCCACGGGCCTGCTCTACGTCAACGCGATCGACTGGTGCACGCTGTTCAAGTCCGGCCCGGACCCCAAGTGGGTGGCCACGATTCCCTACACGGGATTGACCAATGGCTGGGGTACGAATGATCCCATCGACAAGTGGTCGGGGTGGATCAACGCCGTCGATCCTGCATCGGGCAAGATGGCCTGGCGCGTACACACGCCAGCGCCGATGTACGCGGGGCTGACGCCCACCGCAGGCAATGTGCTCTTCACGGGCGACCTGAACGGCAATTTTCTGACCCTCGATGCGCGCAACGGCAAGACGCTTTACAGCTTCAACACAGGCGGCCCCATCGCGGGCGGCGTCATCACCTATCTCCACCAAGGCAAGCAATACGTGGCGGTGGCCGCAGGTCACAGCGGAGGTTCCATTCCCCTGTCGGGGAGCACGACGGTGGTGATTTTCGGCCAGTGACAACGGAAAGACGAATTGCCCGACAGGCGGACCAGCGTTAGACCGCGCGCTTCGGCGAGCACGCGTCGGACGATGAACTTGCCTTGAACGAATTGCGGGTCGGCGCTACTTCTTGGCCGAACGCGAGACGCTGACCGGCGGCCGGGTTTCGGTGATTCGTCCCATCACGGTGGTGGGATCGTCATCCGTACGCATCTCCGAGCGCTTGGTCTTGGCGGGTGCGAAACTGCGCGGCATCGTGCTCTTGTTGCGCTCGCGGCGCGCTTGCCTGCGCGCCTTCTCTCGCCTGCGGGAAATCCGGCGGCCCACATACCAGATGCAGCCGAGCGCAAGGAGGACGGGAATTGCAATTGCGAGGTTCATGGCGGGCGAGTGTGCTGCGGTCTTGGGTTCTGCGCAAGCGTTCAGTTGCCCAGCGTCGTACCTGGGCGACAAGCGGCGCGACAGCGATCGGAAGTGCGCTCAGGACGGCTGCTTCGGCGGCCAGTTGTGAGTCTCGTGCTGACATGAACAACACCACGCGTACAACGCGTCGTACATGACCATGCCGTGGCGCAACATTTCATGGTCGTCGGCAAAGACGTGGGAAAGGCCGAGTGAAATGGCGTAGAGGCCGGCGGACTGCTGCGTCATGTCGAGGCGCGAGGTGTCGGCGCCGCGCACGATTTGTGCGAGCTGCTGCAGCGGCGGCTCGTCGAGGCGATGCTTGGCCAGGAAGGCGTCGAACGAGCACAGCTCGCCGACATGACTCATTTCCACGCCGGGCACATCGTAGGGCGTCGCGCCGGTTTCGCCGGCGATGCGCAGCACGTCGCCGGACGGCACGTAGAGGAATTCCGCCTCAGGATCGATAAAGCGGCGTATGAGCCAAGGGCAGGCAACGCGGTCGATCTTGGGATGTTCGCGAGTGATCCATTTCATGACGATCCTCCTTTGGGTTCGAGCGGCCGCCCGGCGCCTTGCCAGCCGTCGATACCGCCACTCAGGAATCGCGCGCGCTTGCCGGCAGCCCGGAGGCGCATGGCCGTGGCGCGGCCGACTTCATGGCCGTACACGCAATAAACGATGATGTCGCGATCGGAAGGCAAGTCGGTGCTCCATGTTTTAACGGCCGCCGGGTCGCGCCAACGCGCGCCGGGGATCATCGTCGCTGCCTGTTCGAAGACGCCGGCCCGACGGACGTCGAGCACGACTGCGTCGTCCAAGTCCGCGTGCGTTGCGGCAAACGGTTCGCTTAAGGAATGCACCGCGTCGCGGTAGCGTTCGTAGGCGACCGCCCAATCGATGCCGGCGATGAATTCGGTCACGCCAGGCGCGGGAGGTCGGCTCTCGAACACGAACAGCGGCACTGCATCGACAGCCATATCCAGCGACGCGGACGCAGGGACATTGAGCAGCGTGCTGTCGCGGCGCAGGAACGCGAGGGTCACGTTCCCGCTGCCGGCATGCCTGGCGAGTGCAACGAAATTCTCGCGCCACGCGTCGACGCTCCCGAAATTCGCCGTGAGTGCAAGGGCCATCGCTGGCTCCATGCGTGTCTGCGGCCCCCCAGAGGGACCGCTTGTTGTCGCATTGTCTTGGGTCTGCATGAAAATATCCTTCAGCGGAGTGCAGGAAATGCCAGCGTGATGGCAAGTCCTGCAGCGGCGCAGGCACCGAGCAGTGTCAACACGCCAATCCTGTAACGAAATAGCGCCACGGCAGCAGCGACGCAGATGACGGCTGAAATCGCATTGAATGGCCCGCCGAGTCCCTGCGGCCACAGCACGTGGTACGCGAAAAACATCGCAAGGTTCAGGATGACGCCAACCACGGCGGCCGTAATCGCGGATAGCGGGGCGGTGAAGCCGAGCCTGCCATGCGTGGCCTCCACGACCGGGCCGCCGGCGAGGATGAAAACGAACGACGGCAGGAACGTGAAGAACGTGACGATCGTCGCCGCCAGCGCGCCACCAAGGAACAGCGTATCGGGACCCAGCACCTGCTTCATCCAGCCGCCAACGAACCCGACGAATGCAACGACCATGATCAGCGGGCCCGGTGTAGTCTCGCCCAGCGCCAGTCCATCGATCATTTGTGCGGCCGAGAGCCAGCCGAACTGTTCGACCGCGCCCTGATAGACATAGGGCAGCACCGCATAGGCGCCGCCGAATGTCATCAGCGCGGCCTTGGTGAAGAACCAGCCCATCTGAGTCAGCGTCGCCTTCGCCCCGAGAAGCGTCATGAGCGTGCCGAGCGCCAACAGCCACAGACCCAGGCCGGCCAGCAGCACCTTGGCCAGATGGGCACGGGAGAACATCGCGTGCGCGGGTGTCGGTGTGTTGTCGTCGATCAATGCCGGTCCGTAGCTTTCCTTGGTGCTGCCGTGGCCACCCCCCAACGCGAACACCTGCGGCGCCCAGCGCGCTCCGAGGAGGCCGACCAACCCCGCAGCGATGACGATGACCGGGAAGGGTGCGTCGAACGCGAAGATGGCGATGAACGCTGCGGCGGCAATGCTCCACATCCAATAGTTTTTCAGCGCGCGACTGCCGATTCGGTACGCGGCATGCAGCACAAGGGCGGTTACCGCAGGCTTGAGGCCGAAAAAAATGCCGGCAACCACCGGTACGTCGCCGAAGCGCAGATAGATCCACGACAGCGCAATCAGGATGAATAGCGACGGCAGCACGAAAAGTCCACCGGCGACAATGCCGCCCCAGGTTCGATGCATCAGCCAGCCGATGTAAATGGCGAGCTGCTGGGCTTCGGGTCCGGGCAGCAACATGCAATAGTTCAATGCGTGGAGAAAGCGCTTTTCGCTGATCCAGCGGCGCCGCTCGACAAGTTCGGCGTGCATGATCGCGATCTGGCCGGCGGGACCACCGAAGCTGATGAAGCCGAGCTTTAGCCAGAAGCGAAAGGCATCCCAGAAGCTGACGGAAGCTGGCTTCGTCATGGGAACCACTGGCGACGCCGGCGCTGCGTTCAAGGCGACGGTCCTGGCGCCGCGTAAAGCGCGTCGAAAACGGCCCCGGCCGCGGACGTCAGCTTGTCGTCATTGGCATGCAATTCTCGCAGGCCGCCCAATACGGTCTCGAGCCCGGCCGCCTCCGGCACCGGGATGCCGCCGATGTCGAGGTAATGCACTGCGCGGGCGATCCGCTGCATCTTCGGGTCGGCATCGAAGCCGAAACTGGCTGCGAGCACTTCAAAGGTGACGCGCATTCCAACGTGGGTGAACCGGGCGCCGTCGTAGTCGAAACCGAGCGCGCCGCGTGGAGTTCGCACGCTCCCCTCGACTTCGGGCAGCCAGACGAACACCGCCTTGGGATCGATGAACCGCCGGATGAGCCACGCACAAGCCAGTCGGTCGACCCATGGACGTGCACGCGTGCACCAGCGTTTGCCGACGTATTTTCCGGGTTCGAGGCGTCGAATGTCTGTGTCCGCTCGGGGCAGCGGCTCGCCACGGGAAAACTGCGCGTCCAGCGCGCGGCGCAGCGCGATCAGATCTTCATCGGCCTGGCCAGCGGCCGCACCCGGGTAATAGTCGATGCGGCGTAACGCCTGCAACGCGTCGGCGACGCCACGGAGACGGCGGCGCGCTTCCGTTTCACCCAGCGTGGCCATTTTCTGTTGCAAAGCCATTGCCGTCTCACGCCATCGTGCGTATCCCTCCGTTCGGTCGAATTGGGCCAGCACTTCGTCCTGCTGGACCGAATCACGCGGCGACAGCGTGAGCACGGATGCACTGCCTCCATGATCGCGAACTTCGGCCGCAAGGGCCTCCAGCGCCGCCGCGTGCTCGAGCGGAAGCAGGAACGCGCCATCGCGCAGCGCCACGCATCCCAGGCTCTTCAGCGCGCGCCAGATGCGCAGGCGCACGGCGTTCGGTTGCGTCGGCAGCGTCAGGATCAGGATCGCCCACATGAATGAACTATATACCACAGAATATGGAATAGATACTACATTTTATGAAATACGCTGAAACGAGGCGAACGCTGCGCAGCCACGCGACGGAGCCGACGACTCGATGCGAGCCCACTGGGAGCCGACCCGGATTCCGGATGGCGGCATAATGTCGCAACCTCGCTGCCGGGCGGGATTCGCAACTGAAACGGTGTCCGGCAGGCAAACCGCGACGGCGGCTTGCGCTCGTGATGAGTCTTGGGGTCCATCAATCGCCCTATTTCGGAGGATCGCGATGCCGAAGGTGGTCCTGAATGTCAACGGCGGCGCGAAAAACGTCGAGGTGCGCGACGTCGCCGAACCTTTGCTGTTCGTCCTGCGCAACCAGCTTGCCCTCACCGGCGCCAAATATGGCTGCGGCTTGGGCCAATGCGGCGCGTGCACGATACTGATCGACGGCAAGTCGACCCGCTCGTGCCTGATACCGGTCGGCACGGCAACGGGCAAGGCAATTACGACGATCGAAGGCCTGGGCACGGTCGAAAAGCCGCATCCGGTGCAGGCCGCCTTCATTGCGGAGCAGGCCGCACAATGCGGGTACTGCATATCGGGGATGGTGATGACCGCGGCGGGGCTGCTTGAGCAGAATCCGCGAGCGACGCGCGCTGATGCCAAGCAGGCGCTATCGGGCAACCTCTGTCGCTGCGGCACCCATCAGCGCATCCTGAATGCAGTCGTCCGCGCGTCGGGAGCCAAGGCATGAACATCCTCCTTTCGCGGCGCGACTTCATCAAGGCTGGAGGCGCCCTCGTCGTGGGCTTCTCGCTCGCCGGCCGAACCTCCGCACAACGCGTGGCCAACGCGGACAAGGTGCTGGGCAAGACGGTCGCGACGAATGAAGTCGACGGCTTTCTGGCGATCAATCCTGACAGCAGCGTGACGATTTTTTGCGGCAAAGTCGATCTGGGGCAGGGACTGCGTATCGCCATCCCGCAAATGGCGGCAGAAGAACTGGGCTGCACGATCGACCGCGTCGCGATGATCGAGGGCGACACCGCCCTCACGCCGGATCAAGGCCCCACCGGGGGCAGCAGCGGCGTGATGCGCGGCGGGGTCGAAATTCGCCAGGCGGCCGCGACGGCGCGTGAGGCGCTGCTCGTTCTCGGCGCAGAACGCCTGGGAAAACCGCGCGACGAACTGGAGATTGTCGGCAACGAAGTACGGCCGCGATCGGGCGGCGCAGGCGTTCGGATCGGCGAACTCGTCGGCGATCGGCAATTCCGTCTGAAGGTCGACACGAAAGCGCCGCTGAAGAAGCCAGCGGAGTACGTCGTCGTCGGCAAATCGATTCCACGGCCCGACGTGCCCGCCAAGGTGACCGGGCGGCATACGTTCATGCACGATTTTGTCGTCACCGGCATGCTGCACGGCGCGGTCGTGCGGCCGCCGTGGGTGGGCGGCAAACTCGTGGATGTCGACGAGACTTCCATACAGTCGATTCCCGGCGCAAAGGTTGTCCGGGTGCAGGACTTCCTTGGCATTGTCGCCAACTCGGAATGGGACGCGATGTCGGCCGCCCGGACGCTGAAGGCGCGTTGGGCGGACGGAGTTGCCCTGGTGGGCGACACCGGGGTGCGCACCTGGATGAAGGCGGGTCCGTTCGAGAGCGAGGAGACGCTGGTAAAGAAGGGCGATGCGAAGGCGACGCTTGCGAGCGCAACCCGGCGCCTTTCGAGCGAGTATTACTGGCCGATGCAATCACACGCCTCCATGGGTCCTTCCTGCGCCATTGCCGACGTGCGCGACGGCAAGGCGACGATCTGGAGCGCGTCGCAGGCGACACATAAATTCCGCGACACGATCTCCCGCATGCTGGGGTTCCCGCGCGATGACGTTCGCGTCATCTATCTCGATGGCGCGGGGTGTTACGGGATGAACGGCCACGACGATGCGGCGGCCGACGCAGCGCTGCTTTCGCGCGCCACCGGAAAACCCGTGCGCGTGCAATGGACGCGCCAGGACGAATTGGGCTGGGATCCCAAGGGTCCGCCGCAACTGCTGGCCATGGAGGGTGCCGTCGGCGACGACGGAAAAATCGCTGCGTGGCGCACGGACATGTGGCTTCCCAAGGCGACAGCAAACCTGCCCAACATGTTGCTGCTGGGACCCCAGGCAGCGGGTATCGTGCAGACGCCGGGAATTTCCACCGGGCTCATCAGCCAGAACGGCAATCCACCGTACACGGTCGCGAACCAGGAAGTCGTCGTGCATTGGCTGAAGGATTCGCCGCTGCGGCCGTCGAATCTGCGCGCGCCGGGCAAGATCGCCAATGGCTTTGCCGTCGAGAGCTTTACCGACGAGCTGGCGGCCGTTGCGCGCCGTGACGCGCTCGAGTTTCGCCTGGCCGGGCTCGCCGATCCCGCGCGGCGTCGAAGTCGTCAAGCGTGCCGCGGCGCTCATCGGCTGGCAGGCGCGTCCATCGCCGGGGCCCGGTGGCGTCGGGCGAGGCATCGCTTACCTGCATTACAAGAACAACGAGACCTATGTCGCGGTTGCGATGGAAGTCGAGGTCGAGAAAGCGTCAGGCGCCATTCGTGTGCGCCGGGTCGCCTGCGCGCACGATTGCGGGCTGGTGATCAACCCGGAGGCATTGAAATCACAGATCGAAGGGCAGATCCTGCAGACCCTTTCCCGAACGCTGCACGAGGAAGTGCATTTCGACCGCACGCACGTTACGAGCGTCGACTTTGCGAGCTATCCGATCCTGCGTTTCTCCGAAGTGCCGGAGATCATGATCGATCTGGTGGTGAGGCCCAACGAGCCGCCGCTCGGCGCGGGCGAGGCCGCATCCACGCCGGTGCCCGCCGCGCTTGCCAACGCTGTCTACGACGCTGCCGGCATTCGCCTGCGCGTCGTGCCCTTTACGACGGAGCGCGTGCGCGCCGCGTTCGTCTAGGCTTCACCAGGGGAAACCTCCATACGCGCGCGCAACTCATGCATCGGCGTTTCCGCGCCGGCGGTAATGTGGCGCGCGCGCGTTGCGGTGACGGTGCTTGCGATCGCGCTCGCCGGCACAGCCGCCGCGCAGCCTTCGGATGCGGCCGGCACGTTGCGTGTACAGATGCTGGGCGATGTCGAGACGCTCGATCCCGCACGCGCACCGGAACTCGGTACAGTCAATTCGATCGCGCCGCTCTACCATCAGTTGCTGACGTATGACTACGGCTCGCGGCCGGTGCGGCTCATTCCCTACGCGGCGTTGACGTTGCCGCAGATGTCCGCGGATCTGCGTACCTACACGCTGAAGTTGCGGCCCGGCCTCATGTTCACGCCACACCCGGCGTTCGGCGGCAAGCCGCGCGAGCTTGTCGCCGAGGACTTTGTGTACAGCTGGAAACGCGTTGCGGACCCAGCGTATTCGTCGATGAGCTATTCGACGCTGGAAGGCGTGATCGAAGGAATCGACGACGCCGTGGGTCGCGCGCGACGCGAAGGAAAGCCTTTCGATTACTCGGCATCGATTGCCGGCCTGCGCGCGCCGGACCGCTACACGCTCGAGATCCGGTTGACGCGGCCCGATCCCATTTTCATTTATCAACTGGCCTACGCCGGACTGTCCGCGGTGCCCCGCGAAGTCGTCGAGGCAGAAGGCGCCGAATTCTCGCGCAAGGCGATCGGCAGCGGACCGTACAAGGTGGTGCGCTTCCAGCCGGGCACGCGCCTGGACGTGGTCCGCAATCCCGAGTTCAAGCCGCTGCCGTGGACGTTCTTCGCGCCGAACGCCCCGGCGGACGGACCGCTCGCCAAGGCGATGAGCGGGCGCATGGTGCCCATGGTCGAGCGCATCGAGATGCTGCGCATCCCGGAACCCTCGACGGCCGTGCTCGCGTTGACGCGCGGCGAGATCGACGTCGTCGCCTACGCGCGCCCGGCGCTGGTGTACGACGGCACCACGCTCAAGCCAGCGTTGCGCGAGGCAGGCATTCGCGCCGAGCGCGCCGCGGACCAGGGGTTCTACCTGCTTCAGTTCAACATGCGGGATCCGACGATCGGTGGATTCGCGCCGGCGCAGGTAGCCTTGCGCCGTGCGATTTCCATGGCAATCGACGACACGGCGTGGCTGAAGACGTTCGACCAGGGCGTGGGCACTCTGCGCCAGCATGTCATCGGCCCCGAAAGCGTGGGCTACGATCCCGCTTACCGCAACCCGAATGCCTACAATCCGGTCACCGCGAACGCACTGCTCGACCGCATGGGCTACAAGCGCGGCACGGATGGTTGGCGGCGCAAGCCCGACGGTACCCCGCTGGACTTGCGGATGATCAACGGCGTGACCAGCGAGTCACGGCGTCTTGCCGAGTTCATGAAGCGCAGCCTCGATGTCATCGCGATAAAGATCGAGTTCGACTCGATGCCCGGCGGCGACCGCCTGAAGCGGATGTCGACCTGTCAGTTCCAGATGACGACGCAGGCGTTCGGTGGCGGTGCGCCCGACGGCGTCGCGTCATTTGGCAACTTCCACAGCCCGGCCATCGGCACGATCAATTTCTCCTGCTACAAGGACGACGACTTTGACCGGACTTTCGAGCGGCTGCGGATCATGCCGGTCGGACCCGAGCGCGCGCCTGTGTTTTCCAAACTCACTTCGCTTCTCGATGCCCAGGCGCCGGCGCGCATCCTTCCATCCGCGGACGAGGTCACATTGATTGCGGCTCGTGTGCAGGGCTTCGCCGCCAATCCCTATCTGCCGTTACCCTATTACCTGCTCGACGTCGCGGGCGGAAATCGCTGAGACCTACGCGGGGACCGGACTCCTGCATGATCGGATCGGCAAAGACGTCAGCGCAGTGCGGGAACCAGCGCTACGGTGCTGAGGAGCGTGCGATCGCCACGGTGTATCGGTACCGAATCCACGCCACGTGCCTTCAACAGTGGTGCGCCGGTGGCGGGAAGGCCCGGCGTCTCGTCGTCGACCACGAACTCGCTCCCCGCCGCCGCCGAATCAATTTCGACGTCGACGACGATTCCTTCGGTTGGAACGGTGTGGACAATGATCAAGCCGGTCGTTCTCGATTCGCCGTCCAGTTGCAATTCGCCGATCGTCACCAGCCGGGGATCGAACTTGACGCCGAAGCGCAGGCGCATGACGGCCGCGCCGCGTGGCGAATGCAGTTCGATGTGCAGGCGCGATCGCTCGCCGTGCGGTTCGACGGAAACGATTCGCGCCTCGGGGAATGACAGTTCCTGTGGCGGGGCGTCAGCGGTCGTAGGCAGAAACATCGTGTCCTCTCTGCCGATGGTCAGAGACGGAATCGCCTCCTTGCGCCAGGCCGCGACACTTTCCAGTCGAGGCGGCAGCACGCCCCCATCGAGTTCGGCAAGCCAGCGCGCGTTCGCTGCGCCGCGATCCATCTGGTACACAAAGTTGAGCGGGCGGGGAACCTCCGTCGTGAAGACCGGCGCGGCGAAGACCGCGAAGACGGCCACCAGTACGACCGCCAGCGATGCGCCGGTGAGCCACGCGGGCCAGCGCAGTTCGACGAGGATGGGCAGGATCGGGAGCAGGGCCATCGCAACGAGTATCGCCACGCCGAAAAGTGAGCCTGCCCCCATGCCTTCGACGAGTTCGAGCGCGAACGGAAATACCACCAGCGCAATCGCCACAAGCGGAATCACGACGGCGAGCGGCGAATCAGCAACCCGGCATCGCATCCACGAAAATCCGCCGATCAGCGCTGCAGCCGCGGCAGGACCCGCGAACAGATACGCCGCACCAGGAAGCCCAAACGCCGCGGCGATACCGAAAAGGGCCAGCACGATCCACGCTCCCATCCAGGCCGCCGAGGATCCGATTCGGCCGCGACCTACGGTGGCGCAAAACGCAACCGCGGCGCAACCGGACGCCCACGCCGCGAGCACGAGCCAGCTTTCGCTTGCGGGCCACGCCGCATGCTCGAGGCGCGACGCAACGAGACTCGAGATCGCATACCCGGCGAGGCCTGCAACGACCAGCGCCAGCAGGCAGAGGGCCAATGCCCACGCCAATTCCCGGCGGGTGAATTTCCCGGCACGGCACTGCAACACCGCCAGCGCGCACAGAAGCACCCAAACGAGGATCGCGACCGGCGCATTGAGTGCCTCGGGCCAGCGGACGACTGCAAGCGTGAACACGTCGAAGTAACTGGCGTTGCCTTGCGCGGCCGGAAGACCGTTGGCTGCAATTTCCCGCGTGACACCGAGCGCGGTATCGCCCATGTGCTGCAGCGTGCGGTTGGGGACGTTCTGCACGCTGTTTCGCGGCGTGTGGTATTGCGCCGGATCGCCGATGAATGCCCCGGCCATACCCTTGATTCCGACGCGCTTGAAGACGGTGAAATTGGTGCCGTTGGGCAGACGCTCGTAGATGGAAAAATAGACCGAGCTCGTCGAGGGGCGCGGTACGGCGCGCGCATAGGCGCCGACGATCTCGCGATTGCCTGGGCTCGTTTCGAACATCAGCGTGCGGCCGCTGCTCCCACGCGCTTCGAGGACCAGCACGGATGCGTACTCGGCAGGCTGGTGCCGCCGGACGAAGGCCTCGGCGCCGAGCAGTCCCGCCTCTTCGCCATCGTCGGCCAGAAAGAGGACCGGAAAGCGCGGCGGCGGAAGCGTTCGCATCGCGCGCGCCACTTCGACGAGCGCCGCGACACCCGTCGCATCGTCGCCGGCGCCTGGACCCGCAGGCACTGAATCGTAGTGCGCGTTGAGCACCACGATGGGGCCGGGCTCCCGTCCGGGCAGCATCACGGCAATATTCTCGACGGTGGCACACGAGCCGTTGGGCGCGCAGGAGAGGTCGCGCTCGACCACGGGCGCCAAGCCGAGCGCGCGAAACTCTGCAATCACGCGATCCCTGACGATCGCATGCTGCGGCGAACCGATCGGGTGCGGAATGCCGTCGCCCGCGAGGCGCTCCAGCACCACGCGTGCGCGGGCCGCTGAAAAGTCTTCGAGAGGCGCGGATTCAGGGAGTGCGGGCGGGCCACGCGATGCGACAAGCACGGCGATCAGCACCAGCGTGACCAATGCGATGGCGACTGCGAATCGCCGGGTTGACGAGTGCGCGATATCGGTCACGGCGCGATTGTAGCCGAGGCGGTTGTCGCCCCAATGGCGGCGTGCCACACTACCTGCCTGTAGCCACCCGTCAAACGAGGAATTACATGAAACTGCGTCACTTGCTTGCGTTGGGATTTGTGGGCGCCATCGCCGCCGGAGCCGTCGTCGCCCAGGAGATCAAGTTCTTCCGCATCGGTACCGGCGGCACCGCAGGGACCTATTACCCGATCGGCGGCCTCATCGCCAACGCGATCTCCAATCCACCGGGCTCGCGCGAATGCGACAAGGGCGGCAGCTGTGGCGCGCCCGGCGTGGTGGCCACGGCAGTCGCGTCCAACGGTTCGGTTGCCAACATCAACGGCATCCAGTCCGGGCAGCTCGAATCGGGTTTCACGCAATCCGACGTCGCCTACTGGGCCTACACGGGCACCGGCGTGTACGAAGGCAAGCCCAAGGTCGCCGACCTGCGCCTCATCGCCAACCTGTACCCGGAAACGATTCACGTCGTTGCACGCAAAGGCGCCAACATCAAAAGCGTGGCGGACCTGAAGGGCAAGCGCGTCTCGCTGGACGAACCCGGCTCCGGCACGCTCGTCGACGCGCGCATCATTCTCGCCGCCTACGGCCTCACGGAGAAGGACATCACGGCCGAATACCTGAAGCCCAACCAGGCGGGCGACAAGATCCGCGATGGCGGCCTCGACGCCTTCTTTTTCGTGGGCGGTTACCCGACCAGCGCGATCTCCGAACTCGCCTCTGCCGGTGGAGGCATCGACCTGGTTCCTGTGACCGGGCCGGAAGTCGACAAGATGCTCAAGCAGTACGGCTTTTTCGCCGTGGATAACATCCCGGCAAACACGTACAAAGGTGTCGGCGAAGTGAAAACCATCGCGGTAGGTGCGCAATGGGTCACGTCGTCGAAGCAGCCCGACGCCCTCATTTACGAGATCACCAAGGCGACGTGGAACGAAAACTCGCGCAAGCTGCTGGACGCGGGTCACGCCAAGGGCAAGGCGATCACCAAGTCCAATGCGACGGCCGGGGCCGGCATTCCGTTCCATCCTGGCGCGGAAAAGTTCTACAAGGAAATTGGAATGCTGAAGTGAGCCTTCTGCGCTTGAGCAAAACCAACCCAACGTAATTGAACTGAGCGGGGCCGGCGTACTACACCGGCCCCGTTTTTCATGGGCGCCGATCGTCCGTCTCCGCAGGGACCACCGATGCAATCGATCGAAATCGAGAAAACCCGAGAACTCGAGGAGAAGTTCGACCCGGAGATGCGCTTTCGCCCGATACGCAGCTCCGCGGCGCTGCTCGTCACTTCCCTGCTGATCATTCTGTCGTGTTTCCACTTCTACACTTCCGGATTCGGACTGCTGCGCGAAACGACGCATCGAGGAGTCCATCTCGCGTTCGTGCTGGGGCTCATCTTCCTGGTCTTTCCGCTCCGCAAGGCGTTGCTCGAGCATCCGCCCAAACCGGGAATGGCGGCGCCCGGCGGCGTGCCGTGGTACGACTGGCTGTTCGCGATTGCGATCGCGATATCCGTCCTCTACATCCCCTACATCTACGAAGACCTGGCGTTCCGCGTCGGCAACCCTAATTCGCTCGACGTCGTCATGGGCACGGTCCTCGTCGTGCTGCTGCTCGAAGCCACGCGCCGCAGCATGGGGTGGCCGCTCCCCATCATCGCGCTGCTCTTCATGGCCTACGCGCTGGCCGGGTCTTACTTTCCCGGGCTGCTCAAGCATTCAGGCTCATCCTGGCCCAGTCTCATCAATCACCTGTATCTGACCAGTCAGGGCATCTACGGGATTGCCGTCGGCGTGGTGGCAACCTACGTTTTCCATTTCGTGCTGTTCGGTGTTCTGGCCACCGCCATTGGCCTTGGACAACTATTCATCGACATTGCGTCGTCGATTGCGGGACGTTACGCGGGTGGCCCAGCCAAGGTATCCGTGTTCGCGTCCGCGATGTTCGGCATGTTGTCGGGGTCGTCGGTGGCCAACGCGGTCACCGTCGGCTCGCTCACGATCCCGGCGATGGTGCGGCTCGGCTATCCGCGACATTTCGCGGCCGGCGTGGAGGCGGCGTCGTCGACTGGCGGGCAGATCACGCCGCCGATCATGGGGGCCGCTGCTTTCCTGATGATCGAGTTCCTGAACCTTCCGTACTCGACCATTATCATCGCCGCCATCGTTCCTGCGTTCATGCATTTCTTCGGCGTGTTCATGCAGGTGCATTTCGAGGCAAAGAACAAGAACTTGCGCGGACTCACCAAGGAAGAACTGCCGGATCTGCCCAAGACGCTCAAGGCCAACTGGCCGACGCTGATTCCCCTGGTGCTGCTGATCGGCATCATCGTGCAGGGCAATACACCGTATCTCGCCGCGTTCACGGGCATTTCCTCGTGCATCCTGGTCGGTCTGTTCACGTCGAGGAACAAGACGACAGGGCTCCAATTCCTCGCGCTGGCGGTATTCCACGCGCTATTGCTTGCGCTGATCACACGGCAGTTCCAGAGCTATGGGATCTGGGTGTTCCTCGCCATGGTGATTGCCGCGCCTTTCGTGCATCGCGCGCTTGGTCGCGAGTCGCGGATCGGTGGCCGTGCAATCCTCGTCGCGTTCGAAGTCGGCGCCAAGTACGCGCTCGCGGTCGGCGCCGCGGCGGCGACGGTCGGCATCGTGATCGGCGTTGTGACGCTGACCGGCGTCGGCTTCAAGCTGTCGTACATCGTGACCTCGGCGGCCAATTCGATCGCAACTGGCGCGCTCGCGGTCCTTCCGACCGGTTGGGCGGACATAACGACACTCACGCTCATCGCGGCGCTGGTGATGACAGGTCTGGTATGCATCCTCATGGGCTGCGGCGTGCCAACAACGGCCAACTACATCATCATGGTCACGGTCGCCGCGCCGACACTTGTACTCCTGGGCGTGCAGCCGCTGGTCGCGCATTTTTTCGTGTTCTATTACGGCGTGCTGGCGGACATCACGCCGCCCGTGGCGTTAGCCGCCTATGCGGCGGCCGGCATGGCCGGGTCGGATCCATTCAAGACCGGCAACACCGCGTTCCGGCTGGGACTGGGCAAGGCATTGGTGCCGTTCGTCTTCGTCTTTGCGCCGTCGATGCTGATCATGGTGAACAACTTCTCCTGGTATGAATTCATCGTTGCGACGGGCGGATGTCTTCTGGGAATCACATTTCTGTCTGCTGCGCTTTCGAATTACTTCTTGACCCGGATGCAGATGTGGGAACGCCTTTTGTGCGCATTGGCGGCGGTGCTGATGATCGCCCCCGGACTCATCAGTACGTCGATCGGCATTGCGATGGTGGTCCCGGTAGTGCTGCGGCAGATCGCCGCGGCGCGGCGCGGCCCTGCCGCGGCCTGACGGGGAGAGCGAAATGACTGTGCCGTCACTGTCAATCGTGTTGCGCGCATGGGCTGTTTCCTGCGCCCTTGCGGCAGGGAGCGCTCCGGCAGCTGGTCCGGCAACGTCGCCGTCACCCGCACCTGTCGCGTTCGCGGTCCCGGATGAAATCACCATTCCCAGCGGACCAAAGGGCGCCGCAATCGAGCTCGGCAAGAAACTGATCACGAATACGAAGAAAATGCTGCCGAAGAATGTCGGAAGCGGCCTTACCTGCGCCAACTGTCATCTCGGTGCAGGCACCGTTCCGTTGGCCGGTCCCTTTGTCGGACTCTGGGGAGTCTTTCCCGATTATCGAACCCGCGGCGCGCAGATCGACAATCTGGCCGAGCGGATCAACGACTGTTTCCTGCGTTCGATGAACGGCAAGCCGCTGGCGTACGACTCGACGGAAATGAACGCGATGCTGATGTACATCAACTGGCTGTCGACCGGCGTGCCGGTGGGTTCATCGGTGGTGGGGCGTGGCATGGGCAGCGTCAATTCGGCGCTCACCCCCAACGCCGCTCACGGCAAGCAGGTCTACGCGGACAAGTGCGCGGTCTGCCATGGCGCAACGGGCCAGGGCACCAAGAATCCCGCGGGCGGCTATGTGTTTCCGCCCGTCTGGGGCAATCTGTCGTTCAACATTGGCGCCGGGATGGCGCGCACCTATACCGCAGCGGCGTTCATCAAGGGCAATATGCCGCTGGGCCAGGGAAACACGCTGAGCGAGCAGGATGCCGTGGATGTGGCGGAGTACGTGACGCATCAGCCGCGTCCACCTTTCGCCGAAGCCAGGAACGATTACCCCAAGGGCGGCAAGCCCAAGGACGCACGCAACTGACGCGCATGAACAACGCCACGTCGTTCCGGACGCGCGCGCGAGGCGGGCGCGAGCCGGAACCCAGCGACTTTCAAAGACACTGGGTTCCCGCTTTCGCGGGAACGACAGCGACGTTCAAAGACACTGGGTTCCCGCTTTCGCGGGAACGACGACATGCAGACTGGGTTCCCGCTTTCGCGGGAACGACGACATGCAGACTGGGTTCCCGCTCAGTTACCACATGAGCGGGAACGACGACATGCACACTGGGTTCCCGCTCGTCTCCAAAATGCGCGGGAACGACGACATGCAGATGTGCGACGAATGCAGACTCAGTACACTGGATCCGCGTCTGGAGGGCGAATGGCAATATGCCGCGTTGTGTTCATGTTTCTGGCGGTGGCGATGCTGGAATTCACCAGCGCGTCAACGCTCGCGCAGACGCAATCGACGACGGCCGAGTCCCCGGCGCGCGCTGGCCGGCGGGTGCCGTTGCCGACTGCCGCGCCGCCCGGCGAAGTCCACGTCGGGATCTTCATGTATTCCGTCCAACAACTGGACATTGCAAAGCACTCTTTTCGCGTGGCCTTCAACATCTGGTGGCGCTACCACGGCGACACGTTCGACCCGATAGCCGCGCTGCAAGTCGTCAACGCGCAGTCGATGACCGTCGTCGAGGAAGACCGGCGCAAGCTCCCCAATGGCGACAACTATGTCGTTGCCCGCGTCGAGGCCACGATCGAGCAGCTTCTCGACACCAGCGCGTTTCCGTTCGATCGCCATCGTCTGCGGGTAGAGATCGAATCTCCCTACGAAGACGATTATCTGCGCTATGTCGTCGACACCAAGGACAGCCTGCTGGACCCCGAGGTGTATTCCCCGGGTTGGCGCATCACCGACTTTGCGATGCACGTGGAGAGCAAGCGTTATCCCACCGATTTTGGCCTGCACGAACGAACCAACGACCGGTATTCGCGCGCGGTCATCGAGGTATCAGCCGAGCACCGGGGTTGGGGACTCGTCATCGATTACTTCATCGGCTTTATCGCGTGCGTGCTGATCTGCCTTCTGGGGTACCTGGTCAACCCGCGATTGCTCCAGACCCGTACGACGATGATTGGGACCGCCGTCTTCGCCGCGGTCGGCAACAAATATGTCGTCAACTCCCTCACCGATACGAGCTTCGGTTCGCGGCCGGTGAATATCGTCGTCGTCACTTCATTCCTGATGGTGCTGACGATGCTCCTGACGTCGATCGCGTGTGAGCGGATGATCGAGGCGGGTCATACGGATCGAGCCGTTCGGATCAATCGAAATGTCGGCGTAGCTGCTACGCTGGGGTGCATTATGGTCACCCTTTACGTCGCCCGGATCGCGGTCGCGGGCTAGGCGTACGCGGCACCCCACAGGGCCTCCGCGGCCCGAGGCGAGTCCCTTGCGGGCAGGGCGGCGCCGCGCCACGCCACTTTTTTTGGCAGGTAGGACATTGCCTACGAAAGGATGCGGGCGCCTGTAGTGCCGACGAACGACCGTCGACCCTAAAGTGTCATCGATGTCACTGACTTTTTGGCGGCCCCTTTGGCCACGAAGGTCGGTACTTCCCATAGCAAGAAGGTCAGTGGAGATGGAGATGACGAAAACCATACTTGCAGTAGGAATCCTTAGTGCAGTCCTGGCAGGGTGCGATCGACCGGCCCCCGTGGTCGTGCAGCCTGCGCCGGCACCAACGCCGCCGGCCGTCGTCATCCAGTCGCCGGATGCGCAGGCGGCCAAGGACGATGCGAAAGCTGCGGCTAACCAGGCTGCGGCTGCTGCCAACGACGCCGCGCGTGCCGCCGATGCGAGCAAGGGCTCTGCTGCGGATGCGAAGGACGCTGCCGCCCGCGCCAAGCAATAGGAAGCGGGTGGGGCAGGTCGGCCCCGTCGAGGCAGGCCGACGCTAACGGCACCTCAGTACGACTGCAATTGCAGGCGGATTGCTACGCGGGCGTCTGGGGTACCCCGCGGGAGTCGTGAATCAGCTGGATTCGGGCGATATCGACGAGGCGTTGAACGCAGCAGTGACCACGCATTAATTTTCCTACGGAGCGTCGAGATGCCCAAGCCAAAGTCATCCAAAGTCCCCGCTGTACGTCCCGCTGGAGCGCGTTCCAGGGAGAGCAACCTCGACGTTGGCAACGGCGGGGAAACGCATCAGCAAGCGGGGGGCTCCCACGTTCCGCTCACGACCAACCAAGGGGTCGTCCTTTCGGACAATCAGAATTCTCTGCGTGCAAACGCCAGGGGGCCCACGCTCCTTGAAGACTTCATACTCCGGGAAAAGATCACTCACTTCGATCATGAACGGATCCCCGAGCGTGTGGTGCACGCACGTGGTACCGGCGTCCATGGATTTTTCGAGCTGACCCAGTCGTTGAGCGCGTTTACCACGGCTAAGGTGCTTACCGAGGTGGGAGTCAAGACACCGGTGTTCTGTCGCATATCCACGGTCGCCGGTGGCTCGGGTTCGGTCGACACGCCGCGGGACGTTCGCGGATTCGCCGTGAAGCTTTATACGAAGGAGGGCAACTGGGATTTGGTCGGGAACAATATTCCCGTCTTCTTCATTCAGGACGCAATCAAGTTTCCGGATCTCGTTCATGCGGTGAAAATGGAGCCGGACCGCGGATTTCCTCAATCGGCCACTGCCCACGACACGTTCTGGGATTTCATTTCGCTTACGCCCGAATCGATGCACATGGTCATGTGGATCATGTCGGACCGCACCCTCCCGCGATCGCTCAGGATGATGGAAGGTTTCGGCATCCATACATTTCGACTGGTGGACAGCGCGGGCAAGACGACGTTCGTCAAGTTTCACTGGCGTCCAAAGCTGGGGCTCCAGTCGACCATTTGGGACGAGACGGTAAAGATCGCCGGCGCGGATCCGGATTTTCATCGGCGCGACATGTTTGAAGCCGTCCAGGCAGGCGACTTTCCCGAATGGGAGTTCGCCGTGCAGTTGTTCACTCAGGAACAGGCGGATAAATTCCCCTTCGATCACCTCGATCCCACCAAGCTGATTCCGGAGGAGCTGGTACCGCTTCAGACGGTGGGTCGCATGGTCTTGAATCGCTGGCCGGACAATTTCTTTGCCGAAACGGAGCAAGTGGCGTTCTGTCCGTCCCACATCGTTCCCGGTCTGGATTTTTCGAACGATCCACTCTTGCAGGGGCGCCTGTTTTCTTACCTTGACACGCAGCTGTCGCGCCTGGGATCAGCCAATTTTCATCAGTTGCCGATCAATGCGCCCAAGTGTCCCTTTGCCAATCACCAGCGTGACGGGCATATGCAGATGAGCGTTGCGAAAGGTCGGGTAGCTTACGATCCAAGCTCGCTGGCGAAGGACTCTCCCCGGGAACTCGAAGCGTCTGGCTTCCGTAGCGCCACGATCCGGGAGTCTGGAGATAAAGACCGCGTACGCGATGCGCGGTTCGCGGATCATTACAGCCAGGCGAGAATGTTTTTCAGGAGTCAGTCGAAGCCGGAACAGGCACATCTCGCGTCGGCCCTGGTTTTCGAACTTTCCAAGGTCGAGCATCCCCACATCCGCGAGGCAATGCTCGGCCATCTGCGTCGTATCGACGAAACCCTGGCGGTGCGGGTCGCCGGAGGACTTGCGATGAAACTTCCGCCAATGCCTCCGTCTGCGGCGCCGGTTCGCGACATGGCTCCATCACCTGCATTGCAGATCATCGGAAAGATGAAGGACACGTTGAAGGGTCGCGCGGTCGGAATCCTGGTCGCAGAAGGTTCCGACGGTCGCACCATTGCGCGCATCAAGAAAGCGTGCATGGCAGCAGGCGCGCAGGTGAAAGTCATCGCGCCAAAAATCGGCGGTGTCAAACTCGCGGATGGTTCGATGTCCCCTGTCGACGGTCAGCTGGCCGGCACGCCATCGGTAATGTTCGATGCCATTGCTGTGGTCCTGTCGAAGGACGGTGTCCGGAAGTTGGCACGGGACGCGGCCGCGCTGGAGTTTGTCCGCGATGCCTTCTGTCACTTGAAAGCTATCGCAGTGGATGCCGATGGTAAGAAACTGCTTGAGAGTGCCAGTGTTCCTGACGACGACGGGATCGTTGCGGCTTCGGAGACCAAGGCGTTCATTGCGCGCGCCAAAACGCGCCAGTGGGACCGGGAGCCAGGCGTGCGCACACTCGCTTGAGGGCGGGTCTCCGCCTGCGTCCTACAGCGCTCGTCTCAGGAGTTCTTCCACTCTCGGGCGAGCCGCTGCGCTTCTTCGATCTGCGCCGCGCTCATTTTCTGCGCGACGATATCGCGATTCTTGCCGGCCTTCGCGCGCTTCGCAGTCTCGGACGCGGGAAATCGGGAAGCGGCAAGATTCAGCCACATGTGTGCCTGGATGTAGTCCTCCGGCATGCCGCGTCCGAAGAAGCACATGACACCCAGATTGAGTTGCGCGTTCGGCTCGCCCCGCGCGGCTGCCGAGCGATACCACTTCACCGCCGCCGCATAGTCCTGCCGCACGCCGAGTCCGCGTTCGTACAGGACCCCCAGCGCAAACTGGGCATTTGAGTCATTCTGCTCGGCGGCGGCGAGATACCACTGGTGCGCTTCCGCATAATCCTGCGCGCCGCCCTGACCGTCTTCGCACTTCGCGCCCAGGTTGTACTGCGCGACCGCCATCCCTTGTCGAGCAGCAAGTCCGAACCACTTGCGCGCTTCGGCATAGTCCTGCGGCACGCCCCGTCCTGTCTCGTACATCAAGCCCAGGTTGTTCTGCGCGGGCGCGTAACGATGGTCGGCGGCCTTGCGATACCAGGCCGCTGCCTCGCCAAAATCCTGTTCGACACCAAAGCCGCGTTCGTGAGCGAAGCCAAGGTTGTTCTGCGCAATGGCGAACCCTTGATCGGCCGCCAGTCGCATCCACTTGCATGCCTCGGCATCGTCCTGCGCCACGCCGCGGCCACGCCGATACATGAAGCCCAGGTTGTTCTGGGCTGCAGCGTTGCCCCGTTCCGCGGCCTTTCGATACCATGCCAACGCCTCTGCGTCGTCCTGCGGGATTCCGCGGCCGCGCTCATACATGTAGCCAAGATTGTTTTGTGCCGCGGCATTGTCCTGATCCGCTGCCTTTCGATACCAGGTCACGGCTTCGATGTCGTTTCGTGCTACGCCGCGGCCGCGCTCGTACATGACGCCAAGGTGATTCTGGGCGTCCGTGTGGCCCTGCGAGGCGGCCTCGCGAAACCACTTCACCGCTTCGCCATCGTCGTTGGGAACACCTTCGCCCGTTGCGTATGCTCGGCCAAGGGCGTACTGCGCCGGAGCGTAGCCTTGATCTGCCGCCTTGCGATACCAATCGATGGCCAGACCGATGTCCATGGGCACGCCCTGACCCGCCCGGTACAGACGGCCGAGGGTGAATTGAGCCCGGGCGATGCCGCTATCGGCCGCACTGCGGTACAGCGCCGCCGCCTTTTCATAGTCGCGCAATCCGCCGCCGCCGTGCTCATAGATCGTGGCGAGGTCAAACTGGCTTTGCGCGCTGGCGGAATTCCCGAGCACCAGTCGAAGGGGCGGGAAATTCGTGTTCAAGTGAGCCTTGTTCATGATCCGCCTTCTAACGATGGTCGACGCGCGAAGCGAAGTGTAGATCATTCGAAGGGCGAAACATTAGCAACACAACGACAAAGCAAGCAACCGCTTTCGGACATGCCTCCGGGCCGGCCGGTCGCGCGCACCCAAAACAGAGGTCGGCTACTCCGTGAGCGGGTTCCGTCCGCGGCGACGCTTCGTGGCATAGGACGTGGATGAGGAGGGCGGCGCCAGGGATTCGAGTTCAAGCGCCCCGGACTTGGGCGCGCGGGCCATGACCAGCGCCTTTTGCTCTGCATCCACAAGGGCTTGGCTCTCCTCCGGAGATTGCGGCGCGGCCCGCCGGGCGGCTTCTTCCACGCGTCCCGACTTGACGAATTTTTTGGTCGCATCGTTATATTGTTTGGACGCTGTGTAGCTGCCTTCCCCCTCGATACCTGTTTGCTTGCGCATGATCTATCTCCTTTGAGTCCATGAAGTCCAAGATGGCTCTTCCATTCTGATATTGCTGGACTGGGGATGGCACGGGCGGGCCGCTGATACTTGCGTCATCATTGATCCTACTGGAGCGCCGGCTTGGCTTGCGCCCGCGAGATCTTGGCCCGCTTTGCTACACTCGTAGTCCTACGTTTGTGAGGACTATGCCTCGTGCCGCCCACCGGGAAGTCCCCTTCCACGCATGATGGAGCTCACGCTGACACAGCGCCCCCTCATTTTCTAAGTGGCGGTGGCGAAATGGGCGCGTTGATGCGCGCGTTCAACTGGTCCCAGTCCGCGCTTGGCCCTGTCGAGAACTGGCCACAGTCGCTCAGAACTGTCGTGCGACTCATGCTGAACACCGGCCATCCGATGTATGTCTGGTGGGGCGAAGGGCTTGCGTGTCTCTACAACGACGCGTACGCGGCCTCCATCGGTCCCGAACGTCATCCTGCCTCGCTCGGAAGGCCCGCAAGGGAGGTATGGGAAGAAATATGGGACATCATTGGCCCGCAAATCGAGCAGGTTATGTCAGGTCGGGGTGCCACATGGCATGTCGACGCACTTGTCCCTATAACTCGGCATGGGCGGCGGGAAGATGTCTATTGGACGTATAGCTACAGTCCGATCGACGACGACACAGCACCGAACGGCATTGGGGGAGTGCTCGTCGTATGCACTGAGACCACCCAGCAGGTGTTGGCATCCCGGCAAATCGCGACGGAACGCGATCGCCTTGCACAGCTGTTCGAACAGGCTCCCATGTTCATGACCATGCTGCGCGGTCCCGAGCATCGCTTCGAACTTGCCAATCCCAGCTATATGCAGCTTATCGGCCATAGGACCGTGCTCGGCCGGACCGTCGCCGAAGCGCTGCCGGACGCGGTCGCTCAGGGGTACGTCGAGCTTCTGGACGCTGTATACCGCAGCGGGGACGCCTATTTGGCCACAAGTGCCAAGTTTGCGTTCCAGGCCACTCCGGGCGGTCCTGCGATCGAGCGCTTCGTCGACTTCGTGTACCAGCCCATCAAGGACGAGCTCGGAAAAGTGACCGGCGTTTTCGTTCTGGGCGCCGACGTTACCGATCGTGCCAAGTCAGATGCGGCCCTTCGTGACAGCGAAGCCCGTCTTCGCGAAACGGCAAAGGAATTGCACGCGGCCGGTGTCGCAAAGGACGAATTTCTCGCGACCCTTGCGCATGAATTGAGGAATCCGCTTGCGCCGATGCGAAATGCCGTCGAAATGATGGAGTTAGCGCCGCAGGACGCCGAAGTGATTTCTACCGCGCGCGCCGTTTTAGGACGGCAGATAGCTCAAATGGTGCGGCTGATCAACGACCTCCTTGATCTATCCCGAGTAAGCCGCGGACTGGTCGAACTCCGGCGCTCACCGGTGCGTCTTGCGACGATCATGAGCGAGGCCGTCGAGACGAGCCGTCCTCTGATTGAAAGTTCCGGGCATACGCTCGATGTTGTTGCGCCGGCAAACGATCCGCTGCTTGAGGCCGATCACGCACGCCTCGTCCAGGTGTTCACGAATCTCCTCAACAACGCCGCCAAATTCACGCCTCGCGGCGGAAAAATCAGGTTCGCGGCGGACGAAACCGTGCAAGGCCTCGTGACCCTTTCCGTCACCGACAATGGAATTGGGATCCCTGAGGAAATGCTAGCGCAGGTCTTTACGATGTTCACTCAAGTTGAGCGTTCGCACGCACAGCTGGAGGGCGGACTGGGGATAGGTCTCACCATCGTGCGCCGCCTGGTGGAAATGCACGGAGGTTCAGTGGAAGCCCGCAGTGACGGGCCCGCTAAAGGCAGCACGTTCCTCGTGCGTCTGCCTGTCGGAGCGAGTACGAGCGTGTCTGGCCACGCTTGGCCAGAATCAGCCGTCCCCATTTCGCCGGCCGTGCGCGCGCGCAAAATTCTCGTTGCGGACGACAACGTCGACGCTGCGAGCAGCCTCGCCATGTTGCTCAACCTGGAAGGGCACGAAACTCGCGTCGCTCATGACGGCGAGGAGGCCCTTGCCATGGCCGCCCGGTTTTTACCCGATGTGATGATCCTCGATATCGCGATGCCGCGCTTGGATGGACTTCAGCTTGCGCGTCGCATTCGGGCGGAGGCTTGGGGAGGCGCCATACTTCTCATTGCAGCAAGCGGGTGGACGCAGGCAGATCACGGAAGCGAAACACTAGCTTCCGGTTTCGATCACCACCTTGTGAAGCCGATTGACCCGACGGTGCTCGCGAAATTGCTGCGCGACTCGCGTTGACTCGCAAAGGTGTGTCGGCCGCGGACTACGAGGGTATGGCGTCACCGAGCTAGGAGTATATTGCGCGAGCAGGGGGCGACCGGCGATGAGGCTGAGACGAAGAAGAAACTGCACATTCCGGATCCGGGACGAGCACGTTCTGGACTTCGAGCACTTCTTCCGCGGCGAGATGTCATTGCGCACCGAGTTGCGCTGCGAGTTGCTGTGTCCGCTCACTGGCGAGGCGATCGCCCTTGATCCCGGCGATGTTCCGCTCCTGGCCCGCGTCAGTGCGCACGCCTGGAGAACGCTCGAGGAACTCGCCGCCGATGACGCGTCGATTAGTCCCCGCCTGATGGGGCTCGCGCGACGCGGTGTATTGATGTCCGACCCTCCGAGCGAGGCTTGGCCTCGCCTTGCCGAGCAGGAGTCAGGGATGGATGCAGCCTGGTGGGACGACTTGGCAGGGGTCTTTCACGCACACACTAGCTGGCGCGGCATCGATTCGACGGGACAGCGGCCCGGCGACGAGCAGGGCGGCGAGTCGCTGACCGAAATCATCAGGAAGCGGGGGATGCCGCCGACGCATTTCCCTCATCGCTCGTCCAGGCCAGATCGTATTGTGCTCGACATGCCGGATCCAACCGATGATTGGCTGGCAAAGCTTCGCCTGCGTTGCACCACGCGTGCATTCCGCACCGACATCGCGCTTCCGCGGAGTTCGCTGGAGTACGCGCTCCATGCCGTGTTTGGGGTTCAGGGAATACGGCGTGTCACCGACGAGATCTCTGCGATTCGACGCACGAGCCCTTCCGCGGGTGCGATGCATCCGCTCGATGCCTTCGTGCTGGTGCTCAATGTCGAATCGATGTGTCCGGGGCTGTACCACTATGAGTCCGACTCGCATTGCCTCGCGTTGCTCGAGTCGCTGGATTTTGTGCGCGCGCGCGAGTTGGCGCAGCTGTTCTTGGCCAACCAGGCATATTTCGCGGATGCCCATGCCTTGCTGATCCAGGTCGCGCGGTTCGACCGCAATTTCTGGAAGTACCCCGGGCACAAGAAGGCCTACAAGGCTGTGCTGCTCGATGCGGGCCATCTGAGCCAGACCCTGTACACCGTGGCCACGCACCTTGGCCTGGGTGCATTCTTCACGTCGGCAATCAACGACGGCGACATCGCCGACCACCTCGGCCTGGACCCGCTGCGCGAGGCCGCGGTGGGCATCAACGGATTGGGAATACCGGACGCGGACGACGACCGGCTTCAGTTCAAGACCGAAGACTTCATCGTCGATCGGCGGCCCTGACAGGCACCGGTCTCTTCGGCCCCTTTTGATCCCGAAGGATATTTCACATGGAACAGACCACGATCCGAGACCTGTTGTATCGAATCGCCACCGACGCAAAATACCGAGAGCAGTTGATCGCAGATCCCGTCGGCGTGCTCGGCGCCGCCGGGATCTACGTCGATCCGGCAACTATTCCGCCTGAAGGCATCAAGCTGCCATCGAATGAAGAGATTCTGCGTAATCTCGACGCGTGGTCAACACGGATCTTTAACTTCGACAATCAGGGCGGCCACATGCCGAAGATCTGGATCGGCCTTTCCTGAGAGTTCGCTGCGGCGCGGCAGTAGACCTTGTCCGGCGGTCCGGCGCGTCGCGCAGCATCAACTCACCACCTCCCAGGAGCCCATGCGTGTCAGGACTTCCCTCTGAAACCCTTACGTTCCTGTTCACGGACGTCGAGGGGTCCACCAAACTGATCCAGGACGCGGGGCGTGACGGCAAGCGCGAGCTGATTCGGACACAGGAGCTGGTGCGCGAAGTTCTCACTCGTGGAGGCGGTCAGGAGGTGCATTGCGCGGGCGATGGATTCTTCGTCGTCTTCTTGAGCGCACTGGACGCTGTAGACGCGGCCAGCCAGATCCAGGCCGAACTGGACGACAAGCCGATCCAGGTCAGGATCGGCATGCACACGGGATATGCAGAGAGGTGGAACGACGAGTACATGGGGATAGACGTGCATCGCGCGGCACGTATTGCAAGCGCGGCCCATGGCGGACAGATCCTGATATCGAGAAGTACGCGCGAGCTGGTGAGTCGCGATGTCACAGACCTCGGCCTGCACCAGCTCAAGGACATCATCGAGCCGATCCATCTGTACCAGGTCGGATCCCGGCCCTTCGCCCCTGTCGCCAGCCTCGGACGATCCAACCTTCCGGCGACATCCGCGACGTTCGTCGGCCGTGTCCGGGAGCTGGCCGCCCTGAGTCGAATTCTGGACACAGATGGGGCCCGCTTGGTGACTCTTACCGGCCCCGGCGGTATTGGCAAGACTCGGCTCGCCACGGAGTTGGCGCGGCGCCGGGCGTCGCGATATCCGGAAGGTCTGTGGTGGATCGAGCTTGCATCGATTGGCGAGTCGCAACTCGTGCCCGAGGCGATCGCCAAAGTGCTCGGCGCACATGGCGAACTGGCTCAGTTCATTGGCCAGCGGCGATGTGCGCTTGTGCTCGACAATTTCGAGCATTTCGCCTGGGGCTGCCGGTTTCGTCGGCGACTTGATCCGTCAATGCAGCAACCTCATCGTCATCGTCACGAGCCGCTCACCGCTGCGGGTGACCTCGGAGTGGCGCTTCCCAGTCGAGCCACTGGCCGAGTCCGAAGCGATCGCACTGTTTTGCGCCCGAGCGCGGGCGGCGGGCGTTGTCATCCAAAAGACGAAGGCGGTCGTCGCTCTCTGCAGGCGCGTCGAACATGTGCCGCTGGCGCTCGAACTTGCGGCCGCGAAGACCGTGGTGCTCGGTCCCTCGGACCTGCTCTCGCGACTTGAGGGCAGCCTGTACTTCCTGAGCGCGTCCGCCGACGACGGGCCGGATCGACATCGCACGCTACGGGCGACGGTGCACTGGAGTTACGAATTGCTCGACCCCGACGAGCGCGTGGCATTCTGCCAGCTGGCGGTGTTTGCTGGTGGATGGACTCACGGGACGGCGCAGGCGGTCTTCAGCATCAATCTGGATACCATCGAGAGCCTGGTCAGGAAGAGCTTTGTCCGGGCGGTTGACACCCGCTTCGGCATGCTTGAGGTGATTCGGGAATTCGGCCTCGAACAACTCGAGGCTGATGTCGCGCGTGCCACGCAATCTCGGCGCCTGCATCGCGATCACTTCTTGGCGCTAGTGGAGAAGCAGCACGCCGACCAGGTGGCGTCGTCGGAGAATTGGGGCCAGTCGTTTCAGGAGATCGAGACCGAGCATCAGAACATCCATGCCGCGCTGCTGTACGCCTCGCATTCGTTGGACGGGCATCCGGCGGCGCTGCAATTCTGCGCGGCGCTCAGGTTATATTGGACAAGTCGAAAGCATCGCCAGGAAGGGCTCCGGGCCTGTCTGCTTGCGCTAGCCGGACGTCGCCCAGACTCGGACCCAGCGGCGATCGCTGGCACTTTGTGGGCCGCGGCCGAGTTGTCAACTTACGTCGGCAACCTCGACCAGGCGGCTGCGTTCTACGTTGATGCTCTGGAGCTCTTCCGGGAACGGGGGATGCCTGCGGCAGAGGCGATGGTGGTATCCGACATCGGCCACCTGTCGTACACCCTTGGCGATTTCGACGGCGCTCAACTCCAGTTTTCGCAGCTGATGTCCCTCGCCTCGGACGCCCGCGACGCCAAGCTCACGGCGAACGCGCATTATGGGATCGCCCGGGTTGCATTGGCCCGGCGCGAGATCGGGGTCGCGCGCGAACATCTGGAATTGGCGGTAGCCGGCTACGCGCGGGTCGGACACCGGCCGAACCAGGCCTTGGCGGCGCTGTACCAAGGCGTGCTTGCGATGATTGAGGGCGACGCCGCCGCTGAAAGTCATCTCCGCCGAGCGCTCGGGTTGGCCAGAGAAGCCGGCGAAGCGATGATCGAGAGCTCGATCCTGCGATGCCTCGGCGACATCGAGGCCGGTCGAGGGAATCACGCGGCAGCGCGGGTTCTGTTGCGGGATTCGTTGCTGTCCAATGCACACTCGGACGATCTGCTGGAGCTGGCTCTAGGCTTGAGAAGTGCGGCCATGCTGTGTTTTCGGAAGGGAGATTTCAGCCACGGCGCGACGCTGCTCGGCGCGGTGAATCGGGTAGGTGCAGGGATACAGCGCTTGCTGGAAGCATTGCTGTCGTCGCAGGAGCTCGCGCTGGCCAACGCCGCTCGCCTCGCGCTTGGCGACGATTTCGAGCGGTTCGAGCGCGACGGTTCGGCCATGAACGCCGGCTCAGCGGCCGCGCTCGCACTTCGCCTCCTGAGCCGCCGTCCGTCTGGCGCCTTGGCGACGGCCGAGCGCTCCGGCCCCGTCGCGTGACCGGCCACTCTCCACCCAGTTGCGCGCCGTCGTGCGGGGCCGGTCCTGCGTTGGTAGCCTTTGCTCTTCCCACTGCCCGTTGTCGATTGATAGTGGGGATCGGATCGGAGAAAGAAAGACCGGAGACAAAAGCAAAAAGCCGCCCGAGGTGGCCTTTCATATGAGGTTCTTGGAGGCGGGGTGCGCCATGCCCCGTTGTGGAATCGAATGCGCAGAACTCACCGCGGAGCGTCAATGACCGCAAAGCAGACGGACACGCCTCTCGGCGCGGTCGAATGCTTCCGCGTCGTTGGTCGCGAGCAACTGTTCCTTCGCCTGGTCACACGCCGTTGCCTCGCGCATGTCGGAGGCCGTGGGCTTCGGCGTAGGAGCCGCGCACTTGGCGTCCGCCACTAGCCGAAGGTTGTTGAATGCGCCTTGCTCGACCGACACGCAGTCTCCGATGCGGAGGCCGGACTGGTCCGTCACCATCTGGACTGTGCGCGTGCCGCCGAGCAGGATCGTGTACTCAAACGCCTGGCTTTGGGTGGCCAAGCGGCCGATTTGCTGTCCCGCGAACGCCCCACCGATGCCGCCCAGCGCACGATTGCTGCCGGAGCGGCCCGACCCCGCAGCGGCTCCGATCGTGCCGCCGACGAGCGCGCCTCCTGTGCGTGCGCCCTGACTCGACTGGTTGACCGCAGTGACCGCGGTGATGCGACCGTAAGAGACGTTCGTTTGGGCCGCTGCGGAGCAGGCGAAGGAGCCGAGCACCACGGATACGGCGCATGCGACTGCGAGATTGTGGACTCTCATTGCAATGTCTCCCGTCGTATTGAGATTCCCCGCTTCCATATTTTGCCACGCCGTGCCGGGCTCGTCACCGTGGCCAACGTAGCGAAAATGCGCGAGGTGGCGTCGTGTGATCGAGAATTGTTGCGTCGGTCCGATGTGGTAGCGCGCCTTTGATCTCGGGCGGATATTTCAGCCCGAAGGCGAGCGCCAATGCGGCAGGTTGGGTGTTGAGTTCGTAGCGGCCGCACATGTCGCAATATTAAACGCTAAATGTCGTGTCTATTTAGGGCGCCAGTAGTCGTTTGCGGCGGCGATGGTCTGAAACTCGATAGCAACGACTTGACTCGCCGCGATCAGGGAATCGGGACTCGACGCATACATTGGCCGACCTGCCTTTAGAGCATCGAGATCCGGCTGAATGTTGTGGATCGTGTGGCGCGCAATCGCGAGCGCCAATGCGCGCCCCTTTTCCGCCGTCTCGGTTAGCAATGAGCCGCCGGGTATGTGTACCAACTCGGAATCAGGAACGCGATTCATGATTTTCTCCATGCACGCCGGATTGAGCGCAAACGAGTATAAGCTTCCGGTAGCGCGTGAGCAGGGGAAAAAAATGTAAAACATGGCAACCATTCTAACTATCGGCTTCGGGGTGGCGCTCGTCGCGCTCGCGGCAAAAATATTTCTAGCGCGCCGGATGAAGCGACTTCGGCGCATTAATGCATTGGGCCGGACTGCCGTTTCCGTCAGTGAGTTTTCCGTCTCGTCGAGCTTGTCCCCATCGCTTAGCACATGCCCCTTGAATACTCGCCGACGATGTGTTCGCCGGCGACCATCTGTTCGCGCGACAGGTCTCCTACCGTTACCCCCGAATTTCGCGGCTGTACGCGAACGGTCATGAATCCACTCGCACTACGACGCACAATGAAACGAAATGCAAAAAGCCGCACAAAGCGGCTTTTCATAGGGATCGTTGGAGGCGGAGGTCGGAATCGAACCGGCGTAGACGGCTTTGCAGGCCGCTGCATGACCACTCTGCCACCCCGCCAGGGGCCCCATCCCGCGCGGCACGTCCGCGAGCTGGGCAAAACAAAAGGGAGAACCGGTAGTCGGCCCATGCGGGGCAAACTGCGGGCTCTCCCTGGGGAATTCTGGAGCGGGAAAGGAGTCTCGAACTCCCGACCTCAACCTTGGCAAGGTTGCGCTCTACCAACTGAGCTATTCCCGCATCGGACAGCCTTGAATTATAGCGGAAAATTCCCTTTTGTCAAAATCCCGGATCGTGTCAGGCAATGACGGTGGCAATGGCCTTGGCGACGCGGTCGATATTCTTCAGATTGAGCGCGGCCACGCAGATGCGGCCGGTGTCGAGCACGTAAATCGAGAACTCCTCGCGCAGCCGCTGCGCCTGCGCCTTGGTGAGCCCCGAATACGAAAACATGCCGCGCTGCCTGAGCATGAACTGGAAATCCGCCTGCGGTGCCAGCGCCTTGAGCCGGGCGACCAGTTCCCGCCGCATCAGCAGGATGCGGTCCCGCATCGCGGCCAGTTCGGTCTCCCACAACGCGCGCAATTCGGGGGTCGTCAGCACCATGACGACCATCTGGCCACCATGCGTCGGCGGATTCGAGTAGTTGGCGCGGACGACGCGCTTCAACTGCGACAGCACGCGCACGGCTTCGTCGCGGCCGGTCGTGACGACGCTCAACGCGCCGACGCGCTCGCCGTACAGCGAAAACGACTTCGAGAACGAACTGGAGACGAACAACGGCCCTGGCGTCGCGGCGAACCGGCGCACGACGCTGGCGTCCTTCTCGATACCTTCGGCAAATCCCTGGTACGCCAGGTCGAGGAACGGCAGCAGGCCGCGGCCGCGCACGGCCTCGATCACCTCGGACCATTGTGCGTCTGTCGGATCCGCGCCGGTCGGGTTGTGGCAGCAGGCGTGCAGCACGACGATCGAGCCCGTGGGAATCTGCTGCAACGACGCCAGCATCGCCGCGAAGTCCAGGCGATGGGCGTCGACGTCGTAGTAGGCGTAATCGTTGACGACGAACCCCGCGCTTTCGAACAGCGCGCGATGGTTTTCCCAACTGGGCGTGCTGATGTAGACCTGCGCGCCCGGTGCAAACCTGCGGAGGAAGTCGGCGCCGATCTTGAGGCCGCCGGTACCGCCCAGCGCCTGCACGGTCACCGCGCGGCCGGACGCAACGATCTTCGCTATCCGCGCCGAAGAGCAGCGCCTTGACTGCCGTGTCGTACGCGGGAATGCCGTCGATGGGGAGATAGCCGCGCGGCGCGCCCTTGTCGGCGAGCTCGCGCTCGGCGCGCTTCACGCATTCGAGCAGCGGCAGCTTGCCGTTCTCGTCGTAGTACACGCCGACGCCGAGATTGACCTTTTCCGGATTGGTGTCCGCGACAAAGGCCTCGGTGATGCCGAGGATCGGATCGCGCGGCGCCAGATCGACGGTGGAGAACAGGACAGGCGGGTGCGGAGCGTTCATGGGCGCGGGCCGAAACGGTAAAGTCGCATTTTACCTCAGCGCGGGTCAGGCGAAATCGAGCACCCGCACCACGCTCACCAGCGCCGCGATCCAGACGATGACCAATGCGGCGAACGCGATCATGAAGCCCGTCGAGCGCTTCTTTTCATCCGCCCAGTATCCTATCGCGTAGATGATCCGCCCCGCGATCCACACGCCACAGGCGATGGCCGCCCATCGCGGATTGCCGTACCACGCAAAGATCCACATGGCGGGGAGAAAGGCGACCAGTTGCTCCAATGTATTGTCTTGCACACGGACGGCGCGTTCCAGCGCCGGATGCCCCGACATGGCGGGGGCATAAATCTTGTATTTGCCATGCGCGCGCACCACTTGGTAAATGGTGATCACGTACCAAAGTACCGCCAATAGCGTCATCAGTGCAGGCAGGGCCAACGGCATGGTGATCCTTTCGCAGGGTTATTCAGGCTCGACTTTCGCTTGTCCCAAGGCTAACGTGCGAGGACCCCGCACGCAATCGTTCCATCTCCTCGACCAGACCCCATGGCCCGCGCCAACGCCGCAATTCCCATCGACGCTCCCAAGCTTCCACCCGTCACCGCGCTGAAGGTGCTGGCGCGCGTCGGCCGATTCGTGCGGCCGTACAAGCGCGAGGTCACATTCGCCCTCATCGCGCTCGTCTTTGCCGCGGCGTCGGTGCTGGCGGCAGGGCAGGGGCTGAAGTTCGTCATCGATCGCGGCTTTGCGGCCGGCAGCGCGGTGGAACTGGACCGCGCGCTGGCGCTCATGATGCTGGTCGTCGTGGTCCTGGCGCTGGCCACCTTCACGCGGTTCTATTACGTTTCCTGGATCGGCGAACGGGTCACGGCGGATTTGCGGCGCGCCGTTTTCGATCACCTGCTGGCGCTGCCGCCGGGCTATTTCGAAGTGATGCGCACGGGCGAAGTGATCTCGCGCCTGACCAATGACACGACGATGCTCGAAACGGTGATCGGATCGAGCGTGTCGATGGCGATGCGCAACATACTGCTCATGATCGGCGGCCTGGTCATGCTGGCGCTGACCAGTGCCAAGTTGACGCTGATGGTGCTGGTCGGGGTGCCGCTGACCGTGGTGCCGATCATCCTGTTCGGCCGGCGCGTGCGCAAGCTGGCGCGCGCCAGCCAGGACCGCGTCGGCGACGTGGGTGCCTATGTCGACGAGGCGCTACACGAGATTCGAACGGTGCAGGCGTACGGGCATGAGGCCGAGGATCGGCGCCAGTTTGGCGCGCGCGTGGAAAGCGCATTCACGACGGCCCGGCAACGCATCCGGCAGCGCGCGTTCCTCGTTGCGTCGGTCATTCTTCTGGTGTTCGGCGCGGTTGGCGTGATTCTCTGGATCGGGGGTCATGACGTTCTGGCCGGCCGGATCTCTCCGGGCCAGTTGTCGGCGTTCGTGTTCTACGCAGTGATCGTCGCCGGCGCGGTCGGCGCGATCAGCGAGGTGATTGGCGACCTGCAACGCGCCGCCGGCGCCACCGAGCGCCTGTTCGAACTCCTCGAAGTCGATTCGGGCATCCGTTCGCCGGCCAACCCTGTTCCGCTGCCGGTCCCCGCCCGCGGTACAGTCGAATTCCGCGACGTCACTTTCCACTACCCATCGCGGCCGGACACGGCGGCGCTCGCGGATTTTTCGCTCGCCGTGAGCGCGGGAGAGAAGGTGGCGCTGGTCGGGCCCTCCGGGGCGGGGAAGACCACCGTGTTCCAGTTGTTGCTGCGCTTCTACGATCCGGAGCGCGGCGTGGTGACGATCGACGGTGTCGACTTGCGTGCAGCAGATCCGGCGGTGGTCAGGGCGCACCTTGCCGTCGTGCCGCAAGACCCCGTCATCTTCGCCACCAGCGTATTGGAAAACGTGCGCTACGGACGGCCGGAAGCGACCGAGGCGCAGGTTCGCGCGGCGTGCGATGCCGCGTTTGCGACCGAGTTCATCGAACGCATTCCCGACGGCTTCACGAGCTTCCTGGGCGAGCGGGGTGTGCGTCTGTCCGGTGGCCAGCGGCAACGCATCGCCATTGCGCGCGCCATCCTGGCGGACCGGCCCGTGTTGCTGCTCGACGAGGCTACCAGCGCCCTCGATGCGGAAAGCGAGCGCATGGTGCAAATGGCATTGGAGCGGCTCATGGCGGGGCGCACCGTGCTTATCATCGCGCACCGGCTGGCGACCGTCCGTCACGTGGATCGCATCGCCGTGATGGAGCACGGGCGGATCATTGCCTCCGGCAGCCACGACGAGCTCACGCGCTCCAATCCATTGTATGCGCGGCTCGCCGCGCTGCAGTTTGGAGCTGTTGGCGGGAGCGCGATCAACGAGGAGGTCGCGTCGGCCTAGCACAAGGCATTACAATGATCGGTTCGCCGCCGATCCCGTCTCCCATCATGCCCGAAGTCACCTATCCCGGCAGTCCCTACCAGCTGCACAAGCCTTTCGAGCCTGCGGGCGACCAGCCCGAGGCGATCGAGAAGCTCATCGAAGGCCTCAGCGACGGCCTCTCGTTCCAGACACTGCTTGGTGTCACGGGCTCGGGCAAGACCTACACGATGGCCAACGTGATCGCACGCACGGGCCGTCCTGCGATGGTGATCGCGCCCAACAAGACGCTGGCCGCCCAGCTCTATTCGGAATTCCGCGAATTCTTTCCGCACAACGCGGTCGAGTATTTCGTGTCCTATTACGACTATTACCAGCCCGAAGCCTATGTCCCGTCGCGGGACCTGTACATCGAGAAGGATTCGTCGATCAACGAGCACATCGAGCAGATGCGCTTGTCCGCGACCAAGGCCATCCTGGAGCGGCCGGATTGCGTGATCGTGGCGACCGTCTCGGCCATCTACGGCATCGGCGACCCTTCCGAATACCACAGCATGATCCTGCATCTGAAGCAGGGGGACAACTTGTCGCAGCGCGACGCGATCAAGCGGCTGACGGAAATGCAGTACACGCGCAACGACGTCGACTTCAAGCGTGGCGTGTTCCGTGTTCGCGGCGACGTGCTCGACATTTTCCCGGCCGAGAATGCCGAGAACGCCATACGGGTATCGCTGTTCGACGACCAGGTGGAGACGCTGCAGTTGTTCGATCCGCTGACCGGGCATCTGAAGCAGAAGCTGGCGCGCTTCACTGTGTTTCCGTCGTCGCATTACGTCACGGGCAGGGCCAAGGTGCTGGGTGCAATCGACCAGATCAAGGTCGAGCTGCACGACCAGAAGGAGTTCTTCGTCGGCCAGATGAAGCTCATCGAGGCGCAGCGGATCGAACAGCGCACGCGCTTCGACCTGGAAATGATGACCGAGATTGGCTACTGCAAGGGTATCGAAAACTATTCCCGCTACCTGTCCGGACGCAAGGCGGGGGAGCCGCCGCCCACGCTCATCGACTACCTGCCGTCCAATGCGATCATGTTCGTCGACGAAAGCCACGTGACCGTTTCGCAGGTTGGCGGCATGTACAAGGGTGACCGAGCGCGCAAGGAGAACCTGGTGAATTACGGTTTCCGGTTGCCTTCGGCGCTGGACAACCGGCCCTTGCGCTTCGACGAATTCGAGAAGTTGTTGCCCCAGACGATCTTCGTTTCGGCCACGCCTGCCGACTACGAAGCCAGGCACACGGGACAGGTCGTCGAGCAACTTGTACGGCCCACGGGGCTCGTGGATCCGATCCTGGAAGTGCGTCCGGCAGCAACGCAGGTCGATGACCTGTTGTCCGAGATCCGCATCCGGGTGGACCGCAACGAGCGGGTGCTGGTGACGACGCTGACGAAGCGGATGGCCGAGGACCTGACCGACTACCTCGCGGAAAACGGCGTCAAGGTTCGCTACCTGCATTCGGACATCGAAACGGTCGAGCGAGTCGAGATCATTCGCGACCTTCGCCTCGGCGCGTTCGACGTCGTGGTCGGCATCAACCTGTTGCGCGAGGGCCTCGACATTCCCGAAGTCTCGCTGGTGGCGATCCTGGACGCCGACAAGGAGGGTTTCCTGCGGTCGGGACGGTCATTGATCCAGACCATCGGTCGTGCGGCGCGTCACATCAACGGCATGGCCATTCTCTACGCCGACGTGATGACCGATTCGATGAAGGCGGCGATTGGCGAGACCGATCGACGCCGTACCCGGCAGGTCGAGTGGAACGAGAAGATGGGCATCACGCCGATCGGCGTGCAAAAGCGCATCAAGGACATCATCGAAGGCGCGTACGATCCGGACGAAGCGCGCAAGGAGCAGCGCGCCGCGCAGGCGAAGGCCAAGTACGAGGTCATGCCCGAAAAGGACATGCAAAAGGAATTGAAGGCGCTCGAAAAGCAGATGCTGGACGCGGCGCGCAACCTCGAATTCGAAAAGGCGGCCGAACTGCGCGACCAGCTCTACCACCTCAAGGAGCAGATGTTTGGCGTTGGGCTCGTGGAGCCCTAGTCAAGGCCCCCTCACGTGGCATCCGCCGCGTGCGCTTGCGCAGCCACATGATGAGCCCCGTGGTCATCAGCAGCAGCGGCAGCATGCCGCCCATGAATGTCGCGAAGCGCCATGGGAAGCCGAGCGCGCTCCCTTCGTGCAGCATTCGCTGCCAGAGGAGGAAGGTGTCGCCGCTGCGGCGCGTCGCCTTGTCCGCGCTCTGCAGGATTGCACCTGAGCGCGGATCGATGAACATCATCGTGCCGGAGCGCGAGGACGTGTCCCCCGCTTCGCGCAAGTTCACCCGAAACGTGCCGCGCGCTCCCGTCGGCAATCCCAAGCCGGTAATGGTCGCGTCCGGATACCTCTTTCGTGCAATTCCAGCAGCGTCGTCGACGCTCATCACGCTGCCGTCGGTGGTTACGCTTTGTACGCCGCGCGGTGAGGGCGAAACGCCCGCGAACACGCCGACCACGGCGCGACCCGCGTCCGGATAGGCGAGGAAAATCCCGGTGAACGAAAGCACGCCAAGCACCAGTGCGCCCCAGATGCCGAACGTATAGTGCAGGTTGCGATGAAGGGCGAAGCCGCGGCGGAATCCGAACGACCGGAGGCGCAATCCGCCTGGCGGCCACCACAGATAGATGCCGGTCAGCGACGAAATGAGCATGGAAATGCCTACCGTTCCCACGATTTCGCGTCCCTTTAACTCGCGCAACGTCAGCGATTCATGGAAGCTGTGCAACCAGCCCAGCCAGTCGCGGCCCGACGCAGTGTCCAGCACGCGCCCCGTGGGCGGATCGAGATACACGCGCAGGAACGGACCGGCATCGGACCTGGCGCGAGCGAACACCATGATCGGCCCATCCTCCATGTCGGGCAGCCGGATACCGGTGGCGCGCGCGCGGCCCTCGAGCGCCTGCTCGGCGCGCTTCGTGTAGTCGGTAAAGGTCAAATTCAGCTGGGAACCCGAGATGGCGTACCGCTTCGGATTGAGCCTCGCGTCGATCTCATGGTCGAATACCAGGATGCTGCCGGACAAGCCGACGAGCACTCCTACGACGCCAAGCGTGAGGCCCAGCCAAAGGTGAATCTGAACCCATAGCCCACGCAGGTTCGGACGCTGTTTCTTCGTCATCTGTGACGACCGATCATGGTGCCGCCCACATGCGCAGCAGGTTGTGATACGAGCCGGTGAGGGAGACGAGGGAATCGTGCCCGGGTGCATCCTGCGTGAGGCGCAGGATGGCCATGTCCAGGTCGAACAGAAGCGCGCGCTGCGCGTCATCGCGTACGAGGCTCTGGATCCAGAAGAATGAGGCCATCCGCGTGCCTCGGGTAACCGGCGTGACGCGATGGACGCTGGACGCGGGATAGAGGACCAGCTCGCCTGCAGACAGCTTGACGCGGTTGGCGCCGAAGGTGTCGTCGATCATCAGTTCGCCCCCGTCGTAGTCCTCGGGCGCCGACAGGAACAGAGTCGCCGAAACATCCGTGCGAATCTTGACGCCGGTGCCTGGCAGCAGGCGCACCGCCCCGTCCACGTGGCGGCCGAAGTGCATGCCGCCCTCAGCGTCGTAGCGATTGAACATGGGCGGATAGATCGACGATGGAAGCGAGGCACTCAGGAAGATCATGTTCCGCTCGAGCGCCGCGAGCACGATCTCGCCCAATTCGCGCGCGACGGGCGCGTGTTCCGCGATCTGCCTATTTCGCTTCACCTGCGCGCCCTGATGTCCAGCCGTCGCGCGACCGTCCACCCACGCATCGCCAGCGTTCTCGAGTCGATCGCGCAGTTGCCGGATCTGATCGACGGCGAGCACGTCGGGAATGCGGATCATCATGGGTGTAGCGACGCCTGCCGGATCAATTGAATTTATAAGTGGCGGTCAGCATTGCCTGCAGGTCCGTGCCCGGCACCGACCGTCCGCGATCCGACGGGATGAGCGCGTCGTAGTTGAGGCGATTGGTGAGGTTGAAGACGTTGAGCTGGATGCCCCAGGCTGGCTGCTGATAGCCCACCATGGCGTCCCACCGGAAGTAGTCGGGGACTTCGACGGCGTTGTTGTTGGATGCGTAGCGCTCCGACATGTAGAGGACGCCCGTCCCAGCCTGCCACGACGGCGCAAAGTTCCACGTCGTCCACATCGACGCGCTGTTCTTGGGCGTATTCGCGGGCACCTTGCCTTGCGTGCCGTCGAGTACGGAGGCCTTGACGATCTCCGCGTCGAGATAGGTGTATCCGCCGAAGACTTGCCAGTTGCGCGCAACCCGGCCCGCCACGGTTGCCTGGAATCCGCGCACGCGGACGTTGCCGGTCAGCTCATAGACACCGGTGGAGATCTGCGAGCGTGTGTTGTCTTTCTCCACCTGGAACAACGCCGACGTGACGGAAAGGTCGCCGTTCAGGAGATCCCATTTCGCACCGATCTCGTATTGCTTGCTGGTCTCGGGATCGAGGCTCTGCTGGCCGCTGGTTAGCGCCAGCGTTTCCAGCGAAGGGTTGAACGAGGTTCCATAGGAGACGTAGTAGGACTGCAGGTCCGTCGGCTGATAGATGGCGCCCGCGCGCACGCTGGTGAAGCCGATCCCCTGGCTGGCCGAGGCGGGCAGGTTGATCGAATTGGTCAGGCTCGCGTTATAGCGGTCATAACGTACGCCTGCGATCACCTTCCACTGGTCGGCGATCGACATCGTGTCGTTGACGTACGGTGCGACGTCGGTGGCGCTCGCCTGCACCAGGTTGGTCGAGACCGAGGGCACGTTGGCCGCCGGTTCGTAAGTGGGGTCAGTCAGCGACAGCACGCGAAACCACGAGGAGCCCGTGATATTGCGCGAGAAATTCTGCGTGCTGTTGGTGTCGCGTCCGAGTTCGAGACCCGTGATCAGCAAGTGCTTGACCGTGCCCGTGACAAATTCGGTGATCACGTCGGTCTGGTTGTAGATCGACGTGTCCGTGATGTCGCGGTCGTGGCTGCCGAGCCCGACAAACAGCGTGGACGCTGGAAGTGACGTGACGTTGCCGAGGTTTGCGACAGGGAAGGGCGTGTAGATGCCGTTGGTGACGGTCCCGACGTTGTTCGGCCCCGATTCCCGCGCGCCGATCGAATAGTTTGAGTACTGCGTCTGGTTGCGCAGCTGCACGTTTGGCGTGAAGCGATGTGAGATGGTCGCGTTGAGGTTGATCACATCCTGCAGCGTGCGATCGTCAGTAGCGCCGTAGAAGGTCTTGCGATTGACGTCGGCGGGCGCGCCGTTGACGGGCGGCAGGCCATAGTCAGGCATGTCGTTGTTGTGCATGATCAGCGCCGACAACGTGACTTCGGTCGGCGTGCCGATGCCGATGCGGATCGATGGCGCGACGCCATAGTCCTGGTTCTTCATCACGTCGCGCGTCGAATGCACGTCCTGCGCCATGGCGGCAATGCGGAACGCTGACGTGTCGTTGATCGGCTGGTTGACGTCCACGGTTCCGCGCACCGAAGGCTGGGTGCCGGCGCTCAACGTGGCGGTACCGAATGGCGTGAGCGAAGGCAGTTTGCTCACCTGATTGATGATGCCGCCGGTCGAACCCCGGCCAAAGAGCATCGACGAGGGTCCTTGAAGCACTTCGACCGAATCGAGCGAGAACACGTCGCGGTAATACTGTCCGCGGTCGCGCATGCCATCGAGATAAATGTCGGTCCGAGCCGAAAAGCCGCGGAGGTTGAAGTTGTTGCCGATGCTGCCGCCTTCCGCCGCTCCCATGGTGATGCCGGGAACGTTGCGCAGCGCGTCGGCGAGACTGGTCGCGCCTTGCGCCTGCATCAACGCGCTGTTGATGACGGTGATCGATTGCGGCACGTCACGGATGGCCACGGGCACGCCGGCACCGATGGTCGCCTTGGCGGCGGCGTAGTCGTCCACCGGTACGCCTTCCTTGACCTTGACCTCCGGCAGCGTCGTCTCCGGCTGTGCCTGTGCCATTGCATAGGTGGGTGCCAGCGTGACGCCGGCGAGCATCGCAGCGCCAAGCGGCGTCATGTGGAATTTCCCGTTGCCCATCAAATTCTCCAGTTCGGTAGTCGTTGTGGATCGTCGTGGCTACCTGGCGTCGGGCTGGGTGGCGCGAAAACGGATATTGCAATTGCGTATCGGTGCGGTCAGCGTGCGAGTGAAAAAGCAATGGGAACCAGCACCCACGCGGTGACGGCGTTACTCCCTTGGCGCGCGGGGACGAAGCGCCAGCGCTTCACGGTTTCGATCGCTGCCTGATCGAGGCGCTGCGAGCCGCTGCTGGTGCGCAGTTCAACTGCGTCCGCCTTGCCATCCGCGGTGACATGTACACGCAGGATCACGCGGCCCTGCTCGCCGCTGCGACGGGCCAGCGGCGGATACTCCGGCGCGGGGTTGTCCAAGTACGACGCAGTGAAACTGGGCGGATCGATCGGCACCGGTGCTGTCGGTGCCGGTGAGGGTGGAACGTCCGGTGATGAATGGGCGGGTTCGGGGGCGAGTGGCTCCAGCGCCGCGGCAATCGGCGCGGTCATCAGGGGCTCCGGAACGGGAATGCGCTGCTGCGGCGCGAGTTTGTTCATCGCGCGCGGCGGCAGGGGTTTCGGCGGCACGACGGGTTCTTCGAGGACGGGTGCCGCAATCAGGCTGACGACAATGGGCGCGGCACTACTCAGTGCTTTGCGCGCCGGTGCGTAGCTCAATAGCGCTCCGATCAGGAGCACGTGCAGAACCACCGTGACGGCAAATCCGATCGGGCGCGAGGGTTCTCGGGTTGTCGTGTGCAGTGCCAGCATTGCCATAACCATGGGTTGATGGTCCTGGCTGGCTTGGCGCCTGGGGAGCGCGTGGCTGGCTGGGGTATAAGCGACGTACGCGTCGCGTGATCAGGCGGTGAGGATGAGCTTCCCGCTTTGGGTGATGCGCAATTGATACTGCCGCCCACCATGCTCGATGACGATTTCGCGGACGCCTCGGAACAATTCCTCACTGCGTATGCGACGCGAAACGCCCGCATCGGTCACGGTGTCGGTGCTCTTCGTGGGTGGTGTTTCGCGTGCGTGCTCGTCATGCATACGTAAATGATAACGATTCGCATTACGTAAGTAAAGCCCTCCGCGCTACTGTCTGGCCGTGCCTTAGAAGATTCCCGCGGAAATGCCGGCCGCGAGCGTTCCGCCAAGCTCGCGGCATTGCGCAAGCACCTCGCCCGGTATCAGCTGCGCCTGCGCAGTGACGCCGCTCTTGTAGATGATGCCGGGGTGCACCTTCGTTAACCTGAGCCCTGTCGCGATTCGGTCGGTCTGGAACATGGCGCCGGTCCCGTCCGTCCCCGCGCAGACCAGGACGCTGTAGGGCTTGCCCGCCACACGGTCTTCGCAGGGATAGTAGACGCGCTCCAGAAAGTCCTTGGTCATTCCGGACAGCGATCCGAAGTTCTCGGACGTCGCGAGGAGGATCCCGTTGCATTCGAGAAAGTCTTCCACGCCCGCGTCGCGAGCGCGCAGGGACCGAACCCTCACGTCGCCGATCGAGACAGCGCCTTCGCGCGCGGCTTCCGCCATCTGCGCGGTACCGCCGAACTGGGAATGCCAAACGATGAGCAATTCCTTCATCGGCAGGAACGTTACACGCAATCAGCGGATGAAAAAACGGGGCGGGCGCGAACGCCCACCCCGCCAAGCTGCTGCATTCGCCCTCAATGGACCGGGGGCGGTGAATCCTTGCGGGTCTCGATGATCTCGAGGGGTTCGCTGGCGGCTTCGACGCGCGGCGGCCGAACACGCTTGGGACGCGGCGCGTCGGCCGCGTCATCGGCCGGTGTGGGCGCGCTGAAACGCGTCTCCACCAATTCCAATCCGGAGTCCGCGGGCAACGTCAGCGCGATCGGCGCCGGTGGCGGCGATGGGGCGCGAGCAACCTCGACCGGCTTGGCCTCGACCGGTGCGACGGCAACAGGCGCATCCTCGAACAACGGCGCAGTGACAGGTGCACTCACTTGTGGTGCGTCCGGAGCCGCATGCTGCACCGGCATCTCGGTCGCATCACGCGCCGGTCTCTGTTCACGGGGCTCGCGCTGCTCGCGGGCCTCACGCGGCTGGCGCGGCTCGCGCGGCGGACGCGGTTCGCGTGGCGCCCGTGCTTCCTGCGGCGGCGGCGATTGAACGTCGTCCATCGGCATCGCTTCTCCGGCGGCAACCATCGACAGCGTGTCGACGACGCTCGGCGCGTTGCCTTCCGCGCTCATGTCGCTCTCGCCGATCCCGTCGGTGCCCGTGGCATCCGGACGATCACCGCCACGGCCGCGGCGGCCACGACGACGACGATTGCCGTCGCGCGTCTCGGCGCCTGCCGCGCCTTGCGACGGCGCTCCGGCAGCCGCATCCGGCGCGTTCGCTGTGTCGGCAACCAATGCTGGTTCGCCGCGAGGTTCGCGCGGTGGCTTGCCCGATTCGCGCGGCTCGCGGGGTGGACGATTGCCATCGCGCCGGCCATCGCCTTGCGGCTTGCCGTCGCGTGGCTGCGGCGCTGGACGCGATCCCTCAGCCTTTGCCTCATTTCTGTTGTCGTTGCGCTTGTCGCCACGCTGGTCACGGCCGTCGCGACGATTGCGAGAATCGCCCTGCGTGCCGTCGCGCGGCTCGTCGCGGCGCTGCTCTCCACCACGACGGCCCTCATTGCGGCTATCGCCACGTTGTTCGCTGCGGTCGCCACGCTTGCGGTCCCGGCTTTCGCCATTGCGCGAATCGCGGCGTCCGTCGCGTTGCCTGTCGTCGCTGCGGCCCTCGCCGCGGGAATCGCGGCGCGCTGGCGGCGATGCCACGACGGGCGCCTCGGGCTTGGCGCTGAACCAGCTCATCATGCGCGAGAACCACGAAGCCTCGCCGTTGGTGGCCGGCACTGCGACAGCCACCGGACGCTCCACGGGAGTGGGCGCGGGCTGCGCTGGCGTGATGCCTTTGACCACGGCCTCCTGCCGCGGCGGCGCGGCGGCCTCGTCCTTCTTCTGCCGGGCCGGGTCGACCTGCTCGGGCTGCTTCACCATATCGAATGACAAGGGCAGCGGCTCGCTTTGGTTCAGTTCCTCGTGCCGCAGGCGCTCGATGGTGTAGTTGGGTGTTTCGAGATGGCGATTGGGAACGAGCAGCACGTTGACCTTGAAACGCGTCTCGATCGTGAGCACGTCGGTCCGCTTTTCATTCAACAGGAACGTGGCAACGTCCACCGGCATTTGCGCGACGACCTGCGCGGTGTTTTCCTTCATCGCTTCCTCCTGGATGATCCGGAGGATATGCAGCGCCGTGGATTCGGCACCGCGAATATGGCCGATGCCATGGCAGCGCGGGCAGGGTATGTGCGCCGATTCCGCCAGCGCCGGGCGCAGCCTCTGGCGCGAGAGTTCCATCAGGCCGAAGCGCGAGATCTTGCCCAGCTGTACGCGGGCGCGGTCGTATTTCAGCGCATCGCGCAAACGGTTCTCGACTTCGCGCTGGTTCTTGGTGCTCTCCATGTCGATGAAATCGATCACGATGAGGCCACCCAGGTCACGCAGGCGCAGTTGGCGGGCGATTTCGTCCGCAGCTTCGCAGTTGGTGTTGAACGCCGTCGTCTCGATGTCGCCGCCCTTGGTGGCGCGCGCCGAATTGACGTCGACGGAAACGAGCGCCTCCGTGTGGTCGATCACGATCGCGCCGCCGGCGGGCAATGCAACCTGGCGCGCGTAGGCGGTTTCGATCTGGTGCTCGATCTGGAAGCGCGAGAATAGCGGAACGTCGTCCTTGTACAGCTTGACGCGATTCACGTTGGCCGGCATCACGTGGCCCATGAACTGCTGAGCCTGCTCGAAGATGGCTTCGGTGTCGATCAGCAGTTCGCCGATATCCGGATGGAAGTAGTCGCGAATCGCGCGGATGACGAGACTGGATTCCTGGTAGATGAGATAGGCGCCCGACTGGCCCTTGGCGGCGTCCTCGACGGCGCGCCACAGCTGCATCAGGTAGTTCAGGTCCCATTGCAGTTCTTCAGTGTTGCGGCCGATGCCGGCGGTGCGCGCAATCACACTCATGCCCTGCGGCACGTCGAGGCCACTGATGGCATCGCGCAACTCGTTGCGTTCCTCGCCTTCGACACGGCGCGACACGCCGCCGCCGCGCGGGTTGTTCGGCATGAGGACCAAATAGCGTCCGGCCAGCGAAATGTAGGTGGTGAGCGCCGCGCCCTTGTTCCCGCGTTCGTCCTTGTCGACCTGGACGATCAGTTCCTGACCTTCCTTGATCTGGTCCTGGATGCGCGCCTTGCCTGGATCGGCATCGCGCTCGCGGAAATACTGGCGGGAGATTTCCTTGAAAGGCAGGAACCCGTGCCGCTCGGTTCCGTAGTCGACGAAGCAGGCTTCGAGAGAGGGTTCGACCCGTGTGACAACGGCCTTGTAGATGTTGCTCTTGCGTTGTTCCTTGGCCGCGGATTCGATGTCGAGGTCGACCAGCTTCTGGCCGTCGACGATCGCCACCCGGAGTTCCTCCGCTTGGGTGGCATTGAACAGCATGCGTTTCATGGGCTTTCCTAAGGCGCTCGGGCGCCGCAGGCAAAGCGGTAGGTGCGAAGCAAAAACGCCGCGAACTGCTCGCGGCGTAGGCGTTTAGCTAACGGCGGTTGCGGCCGAAGACACTGATACGGGCAGTGTGAACTGCCGGCGGACGAGAGCGGTGCGCGATGAATTGACTAAGGTCGGCATCTTGATGGCCCTGCGATTGACAGGGCGGAACGTCTCTCGTGTTTCCGTCGGATCTTCGGTTTGCAAACAAGCGGTGTTTTCGCTCGCCCGGTCCGCAAGTGCAAGTCTGCACGAGGGGAGGGGACGGTCGGAAACAGCAAATTCTCGCTTAGGGCGCCGCGCAATTCGCCGCTTCGAACCGGCCACTGCCGGGTGCGGAGACTGCGCTCTTCCTTGATCATCGCTACTTTTCCTGGGCCCCATTCAAGTGCGACCCGGGCCGGCGAGCGACTAAAGCCGGATTGTTCCCGCCAAATTATCAAGGCGGGCCCGCACGTTGCGCCGGCAGGTCCTTGGCGGCAGGCCCATCAGGGGGGCCGCGGGGACTTGAGAACGCGTAATACGAGCGGTGCGGGCCCCAGTATATGCGAATCCGTCTGCGATGGCAAAGCTAAAGCCCTGAACGGCCGGGGAATTCGACCCTTTGACGGCTACGCTGGCCACGCTCCCGGCAGCGGGATCAGCGATCCGCGGCCCGGACGATTAGTGGGGCTTGGGCGACAGTCAGGCAAAACGTAACCACCTGCAGCACGCCAATCGCCTTTGGCAAGGCCGGAATCGCCTTGAACAGGGCCGTGTCAAGCGACCCGAAGGGCATGGCACCCAGAACGTTCAGGAGGATGAGGGCGGACGTGGTGGCGTAGAGCAATCCGCCCGCCAAGCTGTACATGGCAACGGGAAGCGCGAGGACGACAAAGGCAAATTGATAGCGCTCGTGCATTGCCGTGGCGAAAATGAAAAACGCGCTGACGGTCAGCGCCCCCGCGAGAAGGACAGCCAGTTGCCGCTCCGTCAGTGTTCGCGGGGCGAGAAGCGACGTTCGCAACCGCCAAAGTGATGCTGCCGTCGCCAGCACGGCAAGCAGTAATCCCGCGGTGCGGAACGGGATGACGCCGAGCGCAAGCTCGGTGTCGCTCTGCCGGGCCGTGCGATGAAAGATCGCCCAGAAGTTGTACGCGTCGATGCTGACGGCGTTGGCTGTACGGTGGAACGCGCCCCAGAAGTTATTCAGATCCAGGCTGGCTGCACCGAAGTAACCGCCCGCGATGTTGCCGAGTACGGTTAACACCGCGTACAGCGCGCCGCCGATGACGACGGGGAGGACAATGGCGGCGCAGGCGATCGCCGCGCCGGCGGCAAAGGCGACAGCATGCCGCGCATTCTTGAGCAGGGTCACTACGACGACAGGCACCAATGTCACCGCCTGCGGCTTGGTCAGCAGCGCGCATGCGGTCCAGACGCCGACCATTGTCCAGCGTCCCTTTGCCACTGCATGCAACGCCAGGAGCATCCAGAGCGCGTAGATGCCGTCGGTCTGGCCCCACACGCTGGAGTTGTAAATCGAAACCGGATGCAGCGCATAAATCAGCGCGATCCATGCAGCGACGCGCGGGGCGCCCGTGTCCCGGGCGATTCGCGTGAGCACGATGCAGGTCGCCAGGTCCGCTGCGATCGCCGGGAGGCGCACGGCGATACTGAAGGACGGCGACATCGGGTCGATGTTGCTGGACACGCCCAGCGCATAGGCCTTTCCGGCGAGCCAGAACGCCATGAGGATGGGCGGTGGATAGTTCGGCAGGAGACCGCCGTTCAACTGCTCGACATAGGAGCGGGCGACCCCGAGTTGCGTAGCGCTGTACGCCCAGCCCATGTTCACGTGCATGTCGAAGCTGTGTCCCGGGGATTGGGCTGCGAGCAGACGCACCGTCAACGCGAGGCACAGCACTGCCGCCAGCGTGGCGTGCTCAAGCAATACGTCGCGCGGCAGACGGAGATGAATGTCTGCCAACAGGAGCACCGACACGCCTGCCAGAAAAATCGCGTACGCCAGAAGAACGACGTCGCGCGTGAGTCCTTGCGCGCCATGGAACACCGGCAGCAGGAGCAATCCGATGGCGGCGACCGCGATGGCAAGGATCACCATGTTTCCATGGGGCGGGGACACGAGCGCAGGAACGTGCCGTGCTACGCCGGTCATGCGGTTCGCATGGCGTGCAAGGCCCGGTCGTGCAACGCGTGTGAAGGATGAGTACAGCGTTGGTGGGGCGCGAGCATGCGGTTATGATGCCATCGCCCTGTGCCGTGTCGTCGGGAATTCATGGCGAGAAGCGCAGGCAGTTGCGCGCGCCGCCTAAAGCCATCCTGCCGACGCCCTTTGCCACATGCGAATCAAAAGCGAATGAACGAGTTGAGCAAGGACGCGGTCAGCTGGCTCACCGTAGGCGAGGATGCGGCGGGACAGCGGGTGGACAACTACCTGGGCAAGGTCCTGAAAGGCGTTCCGAAGAGCCACATCTATCGAATCCTGCGCAGCGGCGAAGTCAGGGTCAACAAAGGGCGCGTCGGGCCCGACGCCCGGCTGACGCTGGGCGACGTGGTCCGCGTGCCCCCGGTCCGGACCGCCGCGCCCGCGCGGCCCGCTGGCGCGGCAGGTGCCTTTGTTCGAGGCCCTGTCCTGCCGATCCTGTTCGAGGACGACGCGCTGATCGCGCTGGACAAGCCGTCGGGTTTGGCCGTTCACGGCGGCAGCGGCATTGCGCAAGGTCTGATCGAACAGTTGCGCGCGGCACGTCCCGACGCCAAATTCCTGGAACTGGTGCATCGGCTCGACCGCGAGACTTCCGGCATCCTGCTCGTTGCAAAGAAACGGCTGGCGCTGGTGGGGCTGCACGCGCAGTTGCGCGAAGGCGGCTTTGCGAAGCGCTATCTGGTGCTGGTGCGCGGCCGCTGGCGGGACGAAAAGCGCCGCGTACGCCTTTCGCTGCACAAATTCGCCACGCAGGACGGCGAGCGCCGCGTGCGGGTGGAGGAGGACGGCCAGGCCGCGGAGACGATCTTCCTGCGACGCCAGACGTGGTTTGACCACGATCCGCCGCTCGCGCTGCTGGAAGCGGACTTGAAGACAGGGCGTACCCACCAGATCCGCGTGCACCTCACCCACCTGGGATTTCCACTGGCCGGCGACGATAAGTACGGCGATTTCGCCTGGAACAAGGTGTTGGCAAAGCAAGGTCTGAAGCGGATGTTCCTGCACTCGCATTCGCTCGGCTTCAAGCACCCGGTGACAGGGGAATCCATGGCGTTCGAGTCGCCGTTGCCTGATGACCTCGCGCGGTTTGTCGCGCGCCTTGACGTTGAAACGCCCCCCGTTTCCGATGCGTGACGACGCGACGCGGCGCTTCGACCTCATCGTCTTCGACTGGGACGGCACGCTGGCCGATTCGACCGCGCCCATCGTCTATGCGATGAAGGAGTCGTGTCGAGACCTTGGCCTGCCGGTTCCGGACGATGTGGCCGCGCGCCACGTCATCGGCCTCGGGTTTGCCGACGCAATGAAGACCGTGGCGCCCGCGTTGCCCGAATCGCGCTTTGCGGAACTGGGTTCGCGCTATCGCCACCACTATCTGGCGCGCGAGGCGGACATCCCTCTTTTCGCTGGCGCAAGGGAGTTGCTGGCCGAACTCGACGCGGCGGGCTACCTGCTGGCGATCGCCACGGGCAAGTCGCGCTCGGGACTCATGCGGATGCTGGAGAATTTCGGCCTGGAGCGGGCGTTTCACGCGACGCGCTGCGCGGACGAAGGCTTGCCCAAGCCGCATCCGCAAATGCTGCTCTACCTCATGGACCGCCTCGGCGTGAAGCCGAAGGCCACATTGATGATTGGCGACACGACGCACGATCTCGACCTCGCGCGCAATGCCGGTGCGCATGCGATCGCGGTGACGTACGGCGCGCACCCGCCCGCCGAACTGGAGCGCGCGTCGCCGCTGGCCTCCGTGCATTCGGTGCGCGAGTTGCGCGAGTGGCTGGAACGCCACGCGTAAGTACGCGACGGCAAGCGAACGCCGCCTAGCTCTTGGGGACCGCGGGCAATCCCTTGACCGATGCGCCGGCAGCGATTCCGCGCTCGGCAAACCAGCCCTTTTTCATTTCCAGCGTATACAGCGCCGCGCCCTTTGACCAATGCGGATCGTCGGTCTGCGGCTGCATGTCCTCGATGTTGAGGATCGTGCCGTCAGCGGCAATGAAGGCGATCGACAGCGCGACATAGGTATTGCGCATCCAGAACGACAGCGGTTCGGGCCGTTCGAACACAAACAGCATGCCGTGGTCCGGCTTCAGGCTGAAGCGATTCATGAGACCGGTTTCACGCTGCGCCGGTGTGGTGGCAAGTTCCGCGGTCAGCTTGTGCGTGCCGATGGCGAGCGGCGTGGTGGGCAGCTCGGCTGCATTTGACGTCATCGGCGCAGCGAGCAGCGATGCCGTCAATGCGCACAGCAGGAAGTTCTTCAAGGTTGCCAATCCTTCAGGGTTGCGCGCGCATGGCGCTGATAGATGAGCCAGGACACGAAGCCGGCCGCGGAAAAGGCCGCCATGCCCCACGCCAACGCCGGCAGCGAAACGGCCAGCAGCGGTGCAATGGTACCGGCGATGACCGCAGCGACGGCGAATTGTACAAAGCCTTGCAGCGACGAGGCCAGTCCGCGCATCGTCGGAAAGAGATCGAGCAGCAGCAGCATGACGCTGGGAGCGACGACGCTGCTGCCGATCGCATAGATGAAGATGGGCGCCACGTTCCAGGCAACGAACGGCGGCGCGAGCCAGCAGATGAGGAGATTGGCGATTGCGCCGACGGCGATGAACGAATACCCGAGGCGGATCGTCCGCTGGGGAGAGTAGCGTCCCGCAAGTCGTCCGGAGAGCGTGGCGCCGATGACCACGCCGGTGATCATCGGAATGAAAAGCCACGCGAACCCCAGCGTCGAGACACCCAGCAGGTCCACGAGGAATGCGGGCGCGGCGGCGATATAGAGGAAAAACGCGCCGAAATTCAACGTCGGAATCAGCGACAGCGTGATGAATTCCAGCCGCGACACGACGCTCTTGTAGTTGCGCCAGAGTATGCGCGGGCGCAGCGCATGGCGTTGCGACTTGGGCAGCGATTCCGGCAGGAAGCGCGCCGCCCAGATCATCACCGCGAGCACCCATACCAGCAACACCCAGAAAATCGACCGCCAACCCAGCAAGTTGAGCAGGACGCCGCCGACAATCGGCGCCAAGGCCGGTGCGATTCCGAAGATCAACGTGATCCGCGCCATCAGCCGTTGCGCTTCCGCGCCCTGGAAATGGTCGCGGATGACCGCGCGGCCCACGACCATCCCGGTGCCGGCGGAAATGCCCTGCGCCGCGCGGAACAACCACAACGTCTCGATGTTGCCTGCGATGGCGCAGCCCAGCGTCGCGAACGCATAGACGGCGAGCCCCGCGATGATGACCGGCCGGCGACCCAGCGCGTCGGACAATGCGCCGTGCCAGAGCATCATGAAGGCGTAGACGAACAGGTACACGGACAACGTCTGCTGCATCGCGATCGGCGACGCGCCGAACTCCTTGGCGATCGCCGGAAACGCAGGCAGGTACAGGTCGATCGAAAACGGGCCGATCATCGACAACACGGCGATCAGGCCCGCCAGTCTCCACGTCGGTCCTTGGCCCGCACGGGTGCGGGCCGGATTCGCGCACCACGCTCATTTCGCGGCGCGGCTTTCCAGTGCGGCGTCCACCGCGGTGCGATCGTACTTTGGCGCGAACATCTCGATGAACGCGTACACGAAGCCGCGCAGGAACACGCCATGACGCAGTCCCAGCCGAGTGGTCGACGGCGAGAAGAGGTGCGCGGCGTCGAGCTTTTCGAATCCCGTGTCGCGCGCGGGGTCCCACGCCATCTGCGCGACGATCCCGACACCCATGCCCAGTTCGACGTAGGTCTTGATGACGTCGGCGTCGAGCGCTGTCAGCACGACGTTGGGGTCGAGGCCGCGCGCGGCAAACGCGGCGTTGATGGCCGACCGGCCGGTAAAGCTGAAGTCGTAGGTGACGATGGGGAATTTCGCCAGGGCTTCGATCGTGAGCGGCTTGACCTTTGCAAGCGGGTGCCGCTTCGGCACGAGCACGACGCGGTTCCACTGGTAGCAAGGCAGCGTGACGAGTTCCGGATAATCCGCCAGCGCCTCGGTCGCGATGCCCAGGTCGACGTCGCCCTTCGCCGTTTGTTCGGCCACCTGCCGCGGGTTGCCCTGATGCAGCACAACCTTGACCTTGGGATAACGCGTGGCGAATTCGCGCAGCACCTGCGGCAGTACGTAACGTGCCTGCGTATGCGTCGTCGCGATGGACAGTGTCCCGGTATCCTCGCCGCGATATTCGGCGGCAACGCGCTTCAGGTTGGCGAGTTCCCGCAGCGCGCGGCGGGCGGTGGCGACGACGATTTCGCCGGCGGGCGTGAGCGCGGCGAGACGCTTGCCTTGGCGCACGAATATCGACAGCCCGAGTTCATCCTCGAGTTGCCGCACCTGCTTGCTGATACCGGGCTGGGACGTGAACAGCGCCTCAGCGGCGACGGATACATTGAGGCCGTGGTCGACCACGGCGCAAAGGTATTTTATTTGCTGTAGGTTCACGAAAATCACCGAGTCGTCGAGGGAGTCTGATCGTTATAACAACCGTTATAACCAGAACGTTTCGCGGGGACGGTATTATATAGCTGAAACCTATTGCGGCGAATCGAGCGTGCGCCGGTGACCTAAACTCCGCGACTCGTCGAAGTCCCAATTCGCATGGCCCAATTCTTCAGCGTCCACGCCACCCACCCGCAGCCACGCCTCATCCGGCAGGCGGCAGTGATCCTGCGCGAAGGGGGCGTCATCGCCTATCCGACGGATTCCAGCTATGCGCTGGGTTGCCAGCTCGGCGCTGCTCATTCGGCGAAGCGCATCCGCGACATCCGCGGCATTGGCGATGCGCATCACCTGACGCTGGTTTGCCGCGATCTGGCCGATGCCGGCCGCTTCGCGCGCCTGGACAACTGGCAGTTCCGCATCCTGCGCCAAGGGATTCCCGGGGCGTACACGTTTCTGCTGCCCGGCACGCGGGAGGTGCCGCGCCGACTGCTGCATCCCAAACGCAGCACGATCGGCGTGCGCGTGCCCGACCATCCGGTCGTGACTGCGCTGCTGGCCGAACTGGGCGAGCCCATCATCTCGTCGACGCTGATCCTGCCGGGCGACACGGCGCCGCTGAACGATCCGGAGATCATCCGCGAGCGGCTGGAGCATGCGGTGGACCTGGTCATCGACGCCGGCCCGTGCGTCGCAGAGCCCACTACCGTCGTCGATCTGGCCGTCGACCCGCCACGGTCATTCGGCAGGGCGTGGGCGACCTGGCGCGACTGGGCCTCCCCTGCTGGATGCGCCTTGATCGCCGTCAGGCGGATTCGCGGAGTTTCGCCGGGACTTAGGGTAAAATGCGGCCGTAATATGGATTTGTCGCTCGAGACCGTCGCGCTCGTGGCCGTGCCGGTGGTCTTTGCGATTACCCTGCATGAAGCCGCGCATGGCTACGTCGCCCGCCTGTTCGGCGACCAGACGGCCTGGATGCTGGGCCGCGTCACGCTCAACCCGTTGAAGCACATCGACCCGATCGGGACGATCCTGGTGCCGGGCGTGCTGTTGCTGACCGGCGCGCCGTTCCTGTTCGGCTGGGCGAAACCGGTGCCGGTCAATTTCGGCAATCTGCGCCATCCGAAGCGGGACATGATCTGGGTGGCGGCCGCAGGTCCGGCGGCGAATTTCGTGATGGCGCTGGTCTGGGTGCTGTTGCTTGGTGTCGCCGACGCCGGGAGGCTTGCTTGCCAGCGACGGCCTGCAGCAAATGGCGCACTATGGGATCATCGTGAATCTGGTGTTGATGGCGCTGAACCTGTTGCCCATTCCGCCGCTCGACGGCGGCCGAATTGCGGTGGGATTGTTGCCCGGACGCGCGTCGCACGCGCTGTCGCGGGTCGAACCGTACGGTTTCTTCGTCATCCTGGCATTGCTGATGATTCCAGGTGCGATGGGCAGCATCCTGGCACCGATAATCGGTGCCAGCCGGTCGCTGATACGAGTACTCACCGGCATTTGAGCCTGCGCCGCGACGCGGCCGATCACAACAAAGAAGACGCTTTGCCTATGTTCGCTGACCGCGTGCTGTCGGGCATGCGTCCCACGGGACGCATGCACATCGGCCACTATCACGGCGCCCTCAAGAACTGGGTGCGCCTGCAGGAGGAGCACGAGTGCCTGTTCTTCGCGGCCGACTGGCATGCGCTGACGACGCATTACGAGGCGCCGGGCGACATCGCCGCGTCGGTGTGGGAGATGTTCGTCGACTGGCTGGCCGCGGGCCTCGACCCGACGCGCGCGACGATCTTCGTCCAGTCGCGGGTGATGGAGCACGCGGAGCTTGCGCTGCTGCTCGGCATGATGACGCCGATCGGCTGGCTCGAGCGCGTGCCGACGTACAAGGACCAGCAGCAGAAGCTGTCCGACCGTGACCTGTCGACCTTCGGCTTCCTGGGCTATCCGGTGATGCAGGGCGCCGACATCCTGATCTACCGCGCCAACATGGTGCCGGTCGGGCGAGGACCAGGTTTCGCACGTGGAACTGGTGCGCGAGATCGCGCGCCGCTTCAATCACATCTACGGCCGCGAGCCCGGGTTCGAGGACAAGGCCCGCGCGGCGGTGAAGAAGCTCGGCAGCAAGAAGGCGCGCCGCTACGACGAGCTGCGCACGGCATTCCAGGAAAAGGGCGACGACGAGGCGCTGGAAGCGGCGCGCGACCTGCTGAACGAAACCCAGAACCTGGCGCTGGGCGATCGCGAGCGGCTGTTCGGCTATCTCGAAGGCTCGCGTCGCGTGATCCTGCCCGAGCCGCAGGCGCTGCTGACGGAAAACCCGAAGGTGCCCGGTCTCGACGGCGCAGAAGATGTCGAAGTCCTACGGCAACGCGATCCTGATGCGCGAGGACCCGGCGGAGGTCACGAAGAAGATCCGCACGATGCAGACCGACCCGGCGCGCGTGCGGCGCACGGATCCCGGCAATCCGGAGCATTGCCCGGTGTGGCCGCTGCACCAGATCTACTCGAACCAGGCGACGCGCGATTGGGTGGTCAAGGGCTGCACGACGGCGGGCATCGGCTGCCTCGAATGCAAGCAGCCGGTGATCGACGCGATCATCAAGGAACAGGCGCCTCTGCACGAGCGCGCGCAGAAATTCCTGGACGACCCGACGCTGGTGCGCAACATCGTGGCCGATGGCTGCGAGCGCGCGCGCAAGCTGGCCGAGGAAACGATGCGCGACGTGCGCGAGGCGATGGGACTTTCCTATGACTGACATCGCGCTCGACCTCGAGCATCCGTCGCCGGATGCGAAGCCGCTGGCGCGCGTCTATGGCGAGGCGTTCAACGACCTGCCGTTCGACCTCTACATTCCGCCGGACGCGCTCGAGGTCTTCCTCGAGTCGTTCGAGGGTCCGCTCGACCTGCTGCTCTATCTCATTCGCCGGCAGAACATCAACGTCCTCGACATCCCGATGGCCGAGCTGACGCGGCAGTACCTGGGCTACGTCGAGATGATGCGCCGCACGCACCTCGAACTCGCGGCCGAATACCTGCTGATGGCGGCCGTGCTGATCGAGATCAAGTCGCGGCTGTTGCTGCCCAAGCCGCCGGCGATCGCCGGCGCCGAAGCGGAGGATCCGCGTGCCGAGCTGGTGCGCCGCCTGCTCGAGTACGAGCGGATGAAGCAGGCCGCGCGCGAGATCGACGCGTTGCCGCTGGCCGACCGCGACTTCGCGACCGTGCGCATCTGGTTCGACCACACCGTGGCGGCGCGCCTGCCGGACGTGTCGCCGGACGACCTCAAGGCCGCGTGGGCCGCGCTGATCCAGCGCGCGCGCGTCAACCGCCATCATCTGGTGTCGCGCGAACAGCTGTCGGTGCGCAGCGAGATGAGCCGCATCATGAAGCTGCTCGCGCCGTCGCACTATGCGGAGTTCACCGCGCTGTTCTCCGAGCACGCCGACGTGCCGCATCTGGTGGTGACGTTCCTCGCGATGCTCGAGCTCGCGCGCGAGCAGCTGGTGAACGTCGCGCAGGCCGAGCCCTACGCCCCGATCTACGTGCAACTGAAAGGCGAGCCGGCGTTTGCGCTGGCCGCGGACGAATGAACGACGACCACAACCGATGCCGAGCCTGGACGCGCCCGACGCGTTGAAGCCCGACCAGCTGGCGGAGATCAAGGGCATTCTCGAGGCCGCGCTGCTGGTGGCGGGCGAGCCCGTGCCTGTGGCGCAGCTCTCGAAGCTGTTCGACCCGCCGCTCGAAGCGGACACGGTGCGCAAGCTGCTCGACGAATTGAAGCAGGACTGGTCCGGCCGCAAGGTCGAACTCGTGCAGGTCGCGAGCGGCTGGCGCTTTCAGGGCTCGACCGTCGGTGCAGACCTATCTCGACCGGCTGTCGCCGGAAAAGCCGCCGCGCTATTCGCGCGCGGTGATGGAAACACTGGCGATCATCGCCTACCAGCAACCCGTGACCCGCGGCGACATCGAAGCCATCCGCGGCGTGGCCGTGTCCACGAACGTCATCAAGACGCTCGAGGACCGGCAATGGGTGGAGGCCGTCGGCCATCGCGAGACACCGGGACGCCCGGCGCTCTACGCGACGACCAAGGCCTTCCTTGACGACCTCGGCCTCAGATCCCTAGCGGAACTGCCCCCTCTTGCCGAGCTCGATTCCTCCCACCTCCTGGAGATGCCTGATGCCCCCACCAAGGCCGCCGAGACGGCATTCGCACACGCGAGTCCGCTCCTCGGAAACGATGCAGCAGCCGAGCCTGGCGCTGCACGCGATAGAGGAGAGCCTCCCGCCGCCGAAGCACAAACGCTCCACTGACGAGGTCTTCAACGAGCCGCAGCGCCTGCACAAGGTCCTGGCCTCGTGCGGCTTCGGCTCGCGCCGCGCGATGGAGGACATGATCATCGCGGGACGCATCACGGTGAACCGGCTGCCGGCGGAAGTCGGCCAGAAGGTGGGTCCGGGCGACGAGGTGCGCATCAACGGCGAGCTCGTGAAGGTGCGCTTCTCCGAGCCGCGCCCGCGCGTGCTCATGTATCACAAGCCGACCGGCGAAATCGTCACGCGCGACGATCCGGAAGGCCGCCCGACGGTGTTCGAGAAGCTGCCGAACATCGGCAACGGCAAGTGGATCAATGTCGGCCGCCTCGACTACAACACCGAGGGCCTGATGCTGTTCACCAACTCCGGCGAACTCGCCAACCGGCTCATGCATCCGCGCTACGAAGTCGAGCGCGAATACGCGGTGCGCATCATGGGGCGGCTGACCGACGAGCAGATGCAGGCGTTGACCACCGGCGTCGAACTGGACGACGGCCCGGCGAAGTGCGAGAAGGTCGAGGACGGCGGCGGCGAGGACGAAGGCGCCAACCACTGGTACCACGTGGTGCTGAAGGAAGGCCGCAATCGCGAAGTGCGGCGGCTGTTCGAGGCGCTGGGACTCACGGTGTCCCGTCTCATCCGCACGCGCTACGGCACGCTGTCGATGCCGTCGGTGATGAAGCGCGCCGACACGCTCGAGCTGGAGCCGGCGGAAGTCGCCGCCGTGATGGAAGCGGCCGGATTGAAGTCGCCGGGCGGCCCGCCGGGACAGCAGCGCCCGCAGCACGGCAAGGGCAATCGCGGCCGTCATCAGAGCAACCGGCCGCAAGGCGGGCAAGGTCAAGGGGGACAACCCGGCGCGCAGCAAGGGCAGCCGCGACAGCCAGGCCAACCGGGACAGCCGCGCCAGCCCGGGCAGCCGCGTCCGCAAGGACAGGGACCGCGGCACCAGGGTCAGCAACGCCGGCATGGCCAGCAGGGCAATCAGGGACCCCATGTGCCGCACGTTCAAGGTGTGGTTACGCTCGGCGAGGACGGCAATCCCTTGCCGCCGGATGACGATATCGGCAACCGGGTGGGCAACAGCAACGCGCGTCCTCCGGGTCAACCCGGTCAGCGTCCGCATGGCAAGCATGGCGGGCGACGCGGCAAGGGCGGACCACGGCCGGATGGTTTCGGCAATCAGGGACAACCCCATGGCCAGCCGCGGAACCAGAACGAAGGCCAGCCACGCGGGCAGGGATCAGGACAGGAGCGAGGACAGGGTCAGCGGCAACAGCGGCAGCGCGCCGATTTCGATACACAGCAGCCGATGAGCAATGCGAACGCGTCGCCGTTCGGAAACCACCGGATGGGTGTTCCCGGCGGATCGCGTGGCGGACAGCGCGGCGGACCGCCCGGGCAGGGCGGTTTCGCCAACCGCGGCAATCGCAGCGGACCGCGTGGACGCCCGGGAGGCGGCCAGGGTAATGGTGGGCCAGGGCCATGGCCAAGGCAATGGCCAGTTTCGCGGCAAGGGCGGGGGCGGCGGAAACGCCTATGGCGGCAATGCAGGGGGCGGCGGCAAAGGACCGCGCCGCCAGGGTCAGCCGAGAGGAGAGGCTAACGGAAACGTCGCGTCGCCTGAGCCCAATCACGAGCCGCGCGACGAGCCCAATGGCAACATCGCCGTACGCAATCCGGTCGTGCCGCGCGACGACGACGATTGAGCCTAGAAGGCCGGGCCAGCGCCCTCGACGTGGATTAACCGGACTCGACGAGAGTCATGCTGAACATTGAAGACGTGCGGAGTGTTCCGCTGTTTTCCAAACTGCCGGACGCCGACCTCGAGCGTCTCGTGCACACGTCCGCCGACATTCACCTTGCTGCCGGCGAATTCGCGGTTCCAGAAGGCGGGGAACGCGCGCTCTTCGCGGTATTGTCGGGTAAGGTCGAAGTCGTGAAGAGTTTCGACGGCGTCGAGCGACGGCTGGGCTGGCGCGTCCCCGGAACCATTTTCGGCGAAGTGCCCATCGCGTTCGGCACACCGTTTCCCGGAGGCTATCGCGCGTCGGAACCGACGCGCGTGATGCGCGTCGAGCCCAGGCACGTACTACGCGCTGGCGGCGTCGGCGCCGGAGGTGGCGGTTCAAGTGGGTGCGCTCGCCCGCGAGCGCATCGCCGGTCTGCAGGGAATCACGGCCGAAGCTCCCAAAACGCAGGTCACGATGTACGGTCCCCGGTGGGACCCGGCGTGCGTCGAGCTGCGCCGCTTCCTCGCGCGCAACCAGGTCTCGCACGAATGGGTGACCCCCGATTCGCCGGATTTCGCGAAGCACTGGCCCGACCGCCGTCCGGACGATGCGGAATGTCCCATGCATCCGCCTCGCGGATGGGACGGTGATGACGCAGCCCAATTTGCGCCGCCTGGCGGGCCTGCTGGGGCTGCAGACCGCCGTGCGGCTTCCCGAATACGACACGCTGATCGTCGGCGGCGGCCCGGCAGGTCTCGCGGCTGCCGTGTACGGCGCGTCCGAGGGACTGCGCACGCTGGTCATCGAGCGCGAGGCGCCCGGCGGGCAGGCCGGAACTTCGTCGCGCATTGAAAATTACCTCGGCTTTCCGAATGGCGTGTCGGGTGACGAGCTGGCCAGTCGAGCGCTCCAGCAGGCGCGGCGCCTCGGCGCCGAGATGCTGGTGACGCGCGCGGTGGTCGAGAATGAATCCGGTGACACGCGAGGTCACGCTGGATGGCGGCGACGTCGTGCGCGCACGCACCATCATCCTCGCGACGGGCGTTTCCTGGCGACGGCTCGACATCGCTGGCTTCGAGCGACTGGTGGGCAAGGGCGTCTACTACGGCGCCTCGCGGAACGAAGCCAGTTCCATCCATGGCCACGACGTCCACCTGATCGGCGCCGGAAACTCGGCTGGCCAGGCTGCGCTGAATTTCGCCAATCACGCCCGCAGCGTAACGCTGGTGGTTCGCGGCGATTCGCTCGAGAAGAGCATGTCGCACTACCTGGTCGAGCAGGTCCGGAGCAAGTCGAACATTGCTGTTCGCCTGGGTTCGGAAGTGCACGCTGCCCATGGCGACCCGCACATCGAGGCTGTCGACATTCTCGACCGGTCGAGCCGAAGCGTTGAGCGGCAGACGTGCGGCGGCGTGTTCGTGTTCATCGGGGCCGATGCGGACACCGCATGGTTGCCGAAGGCAATCGCGCGGGACCAGCGCGGATTCGTGCTCACTGGCGATGACGTGGTCAAGGCAGGGAAGTGGTCGCATGACCGCGATCCGTTCCTGCTCGAGGCGAGCGTACCTGGGGTCTTCGCTTGCGGCGACGTGCGCCTCAGCCCGATCAAGCGTGTGGCGTCAGCCGTCGGCGAAGGCAGCATGGCCATCGCGTTCGTACACCAGCACCTGCAGCAGGAGAGCGCGCGCACGCGAGCTTGATCGAATCCGAACTTTTCATCAGGTCGGCGCGTCGAACGACATGGAATTGGTCGGAAACTTCCACCTTCACGAGGTAACGTCATGAAAGCAAGACTCGTCGTTTGGGCAATTTCCGCAGCGCTCGTTGCAGCGCCGGCGATGGCAGCATTGAAAGCGGGCGATGCGGCCCCTGATTTCAAGGCGCAGGCGTCGCTGGGGGCTCGGTCTTCGCGTTCTCGCTGGCAGAGGCATTGAAGAAAGGCCCGGTCGTTCTCTATTTCTATCCCGCGGCATTCACGACCGGATGCACGCTCGAAGCGCACGATTTCGCCGACGCAACGGACAAATATCGAGCGCTCGGCGCCACCGTCATCGGCGTCTCGCATGACAACATCGAGACGCTGAACAAGTTCTCGGTAAGCGAGTGTCGCAGTAAATTCGCCGTTGCGGCAGACGGGGACCAGCGCATCATGAAGGCCTATGACGCTGTCTTGACCGTCAAGCCGGAATACGCGGACCGGATTTCCTACGTGATTTCGCCCGACGGGCACATTGTCTATGCGTACTCGTCGCTCAATCCGGAAAAGCACGTCGAGAACACGCTCTCCGCCCTGCGGGATTGGACGGCGAAGCAGAAGAAATAGCCCGATTGCGGGTTTCGGCGAGCGCGGCGGGACCGGGCGTTGCGTGATCGCGCGCGGGCCCGGCCGGGCACCAGGCATCGCTAACCGGTCGGGGTGCTAGAGGAACAGGTCGGGAAGCAGCGGCATCCCGGGCTTGACCGCGTAGACGTCGAAATCCGTGACGCCGGCCGCGCGCAGTACTTCGTCGTCGAGGAAGAAATTGCCGGTCGTCGTGCGCGCGTCGCGCGTGAGGATCGCGTGCGCCGCGTCGGCCATGATCTGCGGTTTCCGCGTGCGGTCGAGCTGTTCGCTCACACCCGGGATCATCGCCAGCGCCGCGGTCGCGATCACGGTGCGCGGCCACAGCGCGTTGACGCGCGATGCCGTCGTCGCGGAACTCCTCGGCCATGCCCAGCACGCACATGCTCATGCCGTACTTGGCCATCGTGTAGGCGACGTGGTCGCGAACCATTTCGGGTTCATGTTCAGCGGCGGCGAGAGCGTGAGGATGTGCGGGTTGCGGCCCGCCACCGCCGATGCCTTCAGGTGCGGGATGCAGGCCTGCGAGCACAGGTAGGTGCCGCGCACGTTGACGCCGAACATCAGGTCGAAGCGCTTCATCGGCGTGGCGAGCGTGCCGGTCAGGCTGATGGCGCTGGCGTTGTTGATGAGGATGTCGATGCCGCCGAATCGCTCGACGGTCTGCCGCACCGCTGCGTGCACGCTGCGCCTCGTCGCGAATGTCGCAGACGCATGCGGCAGCGCCTGACCGCCCGCCGCCTCGATCTCGGCGGCGGCGGTGTGGATGGTTCCGGCGAGCTTGGGATTGGGTCGTGTCCGTCTTGGCGGCAATCGCGACATTGGCGCCGTCACGCGCCGCGCGCAGCGCGATGGCGAGGCCGATGCCGCGCGAGCCGCCGCTGATGAACATCGTCTTGCCGCCGAGATCAGCCATCCTGGGGCGCAACGCCGGCTATCCGCCGAACCGCGCTGGACGTTTTTCGAGGAATGCGGTGATTCCTTCGGCGAAATCGGCAGTGGCCGAGCACGCGCCAAAGCTCACGGCCTCCGCGTCCAGCTGCTCCGATAGCGTGCGTCCGAGCGATTCACGCACCAGGCGCTTGGCGTTGCGAATGGCCAGCACCGGGCCGCTGACAAGCGACGCGACGATCGCCGCAACGGCTTGCTCCAGTTCCGCCGCGGGCACCACCCGATTTACCAGGCCCAGTTCCACTGCGCGCTTTGCATCAAAGCGCTCCGCAAGCAGCATGATTTCCATCGCGCGGCGCGTGCCGACGATGCGTGGCAGCGACCAGGATCCGCCGCCGTCGGGCGTGAGTGCAATGTTGCGATAGGCAGAAGCGAAATACGCATCGTCGGCAGCCACGACGAGGTCGCAGGCATTCATGAGCGACAGCCCGAAGCCCGCGACGGCGCCATGTACCTGGCCCACGACGGGATGCGGCATGCGATGGAAATGCTCGATGGCGGAATGCAGCTTGCCGATCGTGCGCTGGAACTCCACATTGCGTTGCGCGGGCGGTTTCGCGAGTTCTCCCGCAAACGTGCGCAGGTCGCCGCCGGCCATGAAGTGGCGGCCCGCGCCGCGGATCACGACCACGCGCAGCGTGTCGTCTGCAGCCACGTCGGCGGCAGCCATCGTGAGCGCGTCCATCAACGCAAAGTCGAGCGTGTTGAGCGCGTCGGGGCGATTCAGTGTCAGCGTCGCGACGGTATTGCGGCGCTCGACCAGGAGAGCAGTGGCCATGGCGATCGAACGAAGAAAAAGTGAGGAGAGCTGAAGATGACGTAGAGTGAAATCGAGTCTAGCACGCTGGCCGCGGGGGCAGATTCGAAGGCGCGATCAGGCCTCATTGCTTGAATGGCGCGGCGGCCTCCAGTTCGCCGGCCGTGTGCGCGATGTCGACCCGTTCGCGTTCGCAGTAGTCGGCGATGGCCGCGGCGAATTCCGGATCGGCAATGGCGTGCAGCGAATGCGTGACGACCGGCAGCAATCCGCGGGCGAGCTTGTGCACGCCTTGTGCTCCTCCTTCGAAGCGCGTCAATCGCTGCTCGATGCAGAATTCGATCGACTGGTAATAGCACGCCTCGAAGTGAAGACCCGAGACAAATTCCCGCGTCCCCCAGTATCGACCCCACAGCGTCTCGCCATCGTACAGGTCGAGCGCTGCGCAGATCCTCCGGCCCTCGCGCGTACCGACGATGAGGAGAATGTTTCCGGGAAGTGCGGCGCCGATCCGGCGGAAGTAGTCGAGGTTCAGGTAGGGCGTGGAATGATGCTCGCGATAGGTGCGCTGGTACAGGCGATAGAAGAACTGCCAATCCGCTTCGGTGATGTCCGGTCCACGGATGCGTTCGAACGTCACGCCGGCCTCCAGCACGCGGCGCCGCTCTTGCTTAACCTTCTTGCGCTTGTCGTGCGTGAATGTCGCGAGGAAGTCCGCGAAGTCGCGGTACCCGGGATTGGTCCAGTGAAACTGCAGCCCGGTACGGTGGATCATGCCCAGCGCTTCACCCATCGCGGTTTCATGCGCCGTCGGAAACAGGATGTGCAGCGACGAGTGCCCGCTGTCCCGGACGCGCTCCAGCGTGAATTGAAGTAGTGCGTGCCGCGTCGCGTCGTCGGATGCGAGCAGGCGCGGACCGGGCACGGGCGTGAAGGGCACCGCCGCAACCCATTTCGGATAGTAGCGGCGTCCGTGCCGGCGATAGGCGTCGGCCCAGCCCCAGTCGAACACATATTCGCCGTAGCTGTGGGATTTGGAATACAGCGGCAGCGCGCCCGCCAGCGCACCCTCGCGCCATGCGGTCACATAACGGGGCGTCCAACCGGTTTCCGGTGCGGCGCAGCCGGTGGCGTGCAGCGCGTTGAGGAACGCGTGGGACAGGAAGGGCTGGGTGCCCGACAACGCGTTCCACGTCGTGGCGGGAATGTCTTCGAGAGCCACGTCGTCCCGGATCACGGGAGACGCGACGACAGGGAGCGGTGGTGGAATGTAAGGGACGGGGGATTGCATGAGCAGTGGCACGATTCTCCCGGTATTGGCGCTGATGGGGAAGAGCGGCGAGGGAGAAACGTGCGGAAGAACGGTGCGGAATGGTTGTGCAAGACCTGTGCGGACAACCTTAGGGGAGGCGAAGGCCACGGTTGGATTCGCTGATGACGCGGATTCATGGCGTGCTCCTGCACAGTGTAAAATCGCAGGATGCGTCTCGCGATCGCGCAACTCAATCAGACGGTGGGCGATCTGCGCGCCAATTCCCGGCGCATTCTCGAGTCGACCGCGCAAGCGCTCGCCGCAGGCGCTTCTATCGTCGTTACGCCCGAACTTTCGCTCTGCGGGTATCCGCCCGAGGATTTGGTGTTGCGACCCGCATTTCTCGACGCGTGCGCGTCCGAACTGGCGGCGTTGGCAGCGCAAGTCACCCGCGGCGTTCTGTTGGTAGGCTTTCCCGAGCGGCACGATGGTCAGCGCCACAACGCCATGGCAGTCATCCGCGATGGCCGCGTGATGCAGGTCTGCCGCAAGCAGTGCCTTCCCAACTACACGGTATTCGATGAGCGGCGGTATTTCACGCCAGGCAATACGCCCTGTGTGTTCGACGTCGATGGCATGCGTTTCGGTGTCGTGATCTGCGAAGACATCTGGTTCCCTGAGCCCGCCGCCGGCGCGAAGCGTGCGGGTGCGCAGGTTCTGCTGGTCCCGAATGGCTCTCCCTATCACACGCGACAGCAAGCGCTTCGGCGCGAGCAAACCGCGGCGCGCGCCAGCGAAACTGGATTGCCCATCGTTTACGTCAATCGTATGGGGGGCCAGGACGAACTGGTCTTCGATGGCGCGTCGTTCGTGCTCGATGCCGACGGGACGCTCGCGCAGCAATTGCCTGCCTGGCACGAAGCAGTCGCGATTGTCGACTTCGATGGGGTGCGGCCGAGAGCTGTACGTGGCGCGCTCGATCCGCGTCTGGAGCCGCATGTTTACGATGCCCTCGTCATGGGCGTGCGGGACTATGTGCAGAAGAACCGCTTTCCCGGCGTGTTGCTGGGACTGTCCGGCGGCGTCGATTCGGCGCTCACGCTGGCGGTCGCCGTGGACGCACTGGGCCGCGACAAGGTGCGCGCGTTGATGCTGCCATCGCCTTATAACGCGTCGATCAGCCTGGAAGACGCTCGCGAAATGGCCGGCATCCTCGGCGTGCGCTATGACGAAATACCGATCGAGCCGGTGTTCGCGGCCTTCCGCGAGACGCTGGCAGCGGAATTCCGCGGCCTTGCGCCGGACGCTGCCGAGGAAAACATCCAGGCGCGCATCCGCGGCACGCTGCTCATGGCGCTGTCGAACAAATTCGGCTCCATCGTCCTGACCACCGGCAACAAGTCCGAAATGGCCGTCGGTTACGCGACGCTCTACGGAGACATGGCCGGCGGATTTGCCGTACTGAAGGACATTCCCAAGACGCTCGTCTACCGGCTGTCGAACTATCGCAACAGCCTTGGACGGGTGATCCCTCAGCGGATCATCACTCGTCCGCCGTCAGCGGAATTGCGACCCGACCAGACCGATCAGGACTCGCTGCCGCCGTACGACGTGCTCGACGGCATCCTCGAAGCCTATGTCGAGTTCGACATGAGCCCCGCCGAAATCGTGAGCCGGGGCTATGCGTCCGACGCTGTCGCGCAAGTCGTTCGCCTCATCAAGCTGAGCGAATACAAGCGGCGGCAATCCGCGGTCGGCATTCGCATCACCGCGCGCGGCTTCGGCAAGGACTGGCGCTATCCGATCACGTCGGCATGGAATGACTGGGATGCATTGCCGCCCGCCGCGGGCCAGCAGGTAGAACGCGCCTAGTCGATCGTGTAAGCTACCGCGAGATGGCGCCTGGATAGCGGGCGTCGCACGGCCGCGCCGGAGTGTCCATGAAGAAGATCGAAGCAATCGTCAAGCCCTTCAAGCTCGATGAGGTTCGCGAGGCGCTGTCTGAACTCGGCGCTACGGGTCTCACCGTGACGGAGGTCAAGGGCTTCGGGCGCCAGAAGGGTCATACCGAGCTTTACCGGGGAGCGGAATACGTGGTTGATTTCCTGCCCAAGGTAAAAGTCGAGGTCGTGCTTCCCGATGCCATGATCGAGCGCGCAGTGGAGGCGATCATCAAGGCGGCGCATACCGGCAAGATAGGCGACGGAAAAATCTTCGTGACGTCGGTCGAACAGGTCGTGCGCATTCGCACCGGCGAGTCGGGCGAAGCGGCGATTTGACGGCGCCGGCGCAGGACAGCGCGCGGCGCACGCCGGGCAACCTCACATAGCGGAACCAAACCATGTCCATGCTCAAGGAATTCAGGGAATTCGCGGTCAAGGGCAATGTGATCGACCTGGCCGTTGCGGTCATCATTGGCGGAGCGTTCGGCAAGATCGTTGATTCGCTGGTCAAGGACATCATCATGCCGATCATCGGCCGCATTTTCGGCGGTCTCGATTTCCAGAACTACTATATTGCGCTGGGCAATCCTCCCGCAGGCTACAGCGGACCCATGACCTACGAGGCGTTGACCAAGGCGGGCGTGCCGCTGCTCGCCTACGGGAATTTCTTCACGATTGCGCTCAATTTCGTGATCCTGGCATTCGTGATTTTCCTGATGGTGAAGTACCTGTCTGCGGCCAAGGCACGCTTCGATTCCGCGCCTGCGCCGCCGACGCCGCCGACTGAAGAGGTCCTTCTGCTTCGGGAAATTCGCGACTCCCTCAAGAAATAGCGTCACCTTTCTCTCTTGGCGGAACCTTACGGTCAGGGAGCGGCGATGCCGAACAAAATCAAAATCAATCGGAGGCAATCCATGAAACGTGTTTTTCTCCTGCCCGTGCTCGGCGCGGCGCTGGCGTTGGTCCTTGCAGGGCCGGCGAGCGCGGACATCAACATCGGGATCACGCTGTCGGCAACCGGTCCGGCGGCTTCACTCGGCATCCCGCAAAAGAATACGGTCGAGCTGTTGCCCACGACGATCGGCGGAGAAAAAGTGAACTGGATCGTGCTGGATGATGGCTCAGACACGACCAAGGCAGTGACCAATGCGAAGAAGCTCGTCAGCGAAGACAAGGTCGACGTGATCGTCGGCTCTTCCACCACGCCCAACTCGCTCGCGATGCGCGAAGTGGCGTCGGACACCGGCACGCCGATGATTTCGATGGCTGCGTCGTCGGCAATCGTCAACCCGATGGACCCGAAGACACGCTGGATCTTCAAGACCCCGCAAAATGACGCGCTGATGGCGGACGCGGTGGCGGTCAGCATGAAGGCCAATGGCGTCAAGACGCTGGGTTACATTGGATTCGCCGACGCCTATGGCGACGGCTGGCTGGCCGAGATCAAGCGTTCCGCGCAGACGGCAGGCATCAAGGTGGTCGCGGAAGAAAAGTACAACCGCAACGACCCGTCGGTCACGGGCCAGGTATTGAAGCTGATCGCCGCCAACCCGGACGCCGTGCTCATCGGCGCCGCGGGCACGCCCGGCGCAACGCCGGTGAAGGAACTGGTCGCCCGCAACTACAAGGGCAAGGTCTACCAGACCCATGGTGTCGCCAATCCCGATTTCCTGCGCGTAGTCGGCAAGGACGGCAACGGCGAAATTCTGCCTACCGGTCCCATGCTTGTGTTCGAGCAGTTGCCGGATTCGAACGAGGTCAAGAAGACCGCCGCCGATTATGTAACGCGTTACGAGACGAAATTCGGCACCCGCTCGACATTCGGCGGTCACCTGTACGACGCGTACATGTTGCTCGCAAAAGCGATTCCCGAGGCGCTCAAGAAGGCCAAGCCGGGCACCAAGGAATTCCGGGCGGCGCTGCGCGACGCGCTCGAGAATTCCAATGTGGTCGCAACACACGGCGTATTCGTGATGAACGCCAACGACCACAACGGCCTCGACAACCGCGCTCGCGTGATGGTCAAGGTCGAGAACGAGAAGTGGGTGTTGATCAAGTAATTCGAGCGGCCTGAAAGGCGACCGGTCGCGACACGCGTCCGGGCCGAATCCAGGCCGTTCGCCGACGCCCACGCCACCGCACAAGCACGGATCCCCGATGGATCTTTCGATCGCCGCACTGCTTGCGCAGGATGGCATCACCAACGGCGCGATCTATGCGTTGCTTGCGATGGCGCTGGTGCTGGTGTTTACCGTCACGCGCGTCGTATGGATTCCGGCCGGCGAATTCGTCGCGTGGGGAACATTGACGCTGGCCAGCCTCCAACTCGGCAAGGCGCCGGGCACCGTCAAGCTTCTGATCGGTGTGGCGCTGCTGGCAGGGATCATGGAAGCGTGGCAATGCATTGCCCGGGGTCAGGCGCGCCTCTTGCCCCGGCGCCTCGCGGCGTGGACCGGCGCGCCGGTGGTGGTTGCGCTGCTGGTCGAATGGCTGGCGCCGATGCAACTCGCGTTCCCCATCCAGGTCCTGATGACACTGGCGATGGTAACTGCGCTCGGCCCGCTTCTCTATCGTGTCGCGTACCAGCCGCTGGCCACCGCAAGCGTGCTGGTGCTGCTCATCGTTTCCGTCGCGCTGCACTTCACGATGGTGGGCCTCGGCCTCTGGTTTTTCGGCGCGGAGGGATCGCGCACGCCATCGTTTTCGTCGGCATCGTTTTCGCTGGGCGGTGTGAACATCAGCGTGCAAAGCCTGCTGGTCGTGGCATCGAGCCTCGCGCTGATCGGCGCTCTCGCGCTCTTTTTCGGCCGGACCTTGTATGGCAAGGCGCTGCGGGCCACCGCGGTCAGCCGCGCCGGGGCGCGGCTCGTCGGCATTTCGCCTGACTTCGCCGGCGCGCTTACCTTCGCGCTGGCTGCGTTGCTTTGCGCGTTCTCGGGCGTGCTGATCGGCCCGATCACGACGATCTACTACGACTCCGGGTTCCTGATCGGACTTAAAGGGTTCGTGGGCGGAATCATCGGCGGGCTGTCGAGCTACCCGATTGCCGCCGCAGGCGCGCTGCTGGTGGGGCTCATCGAATCCTTCTCATCTTTCTGGGCCAGCGCGTTCAAGGAAGTGATCGTATTCACGCTCATCATTCCGGTGCTGCTGTGGCGCAGTCTCACCACCACGCATCATGAGGAAGACGAATGAGGATGCATTGGTCGCGCGCGGCCTTTGCGCTTTTCGTGGCGGCGTTGGCCATCGTGCCGCTGACGGCGCCGGAATTCTGGGTGACGCTCGGTAACTACATCGGCCTGTACAGCATCGTCGCGTTGGGCCTCGTGCTGCTGACCGGCGTCGCCGGTCAGACATCGTTCGGACAAGCGGCTTTCGTGGGCCTGGGCGCATACACGACGGCCTACCTGACAACCAAGTACGGCACCTCTCCCTGGCTCGCGCTGGCGATCGGTATCGTCATCACGTCGGGCGTCGCGCTGTTCCTGGGTTTCATCACGCTGCGCATGAAGGGTCATTATTTTCCGCTCGCCACGATCGCCTGGGGGATGAGCCTTTACTACGTTTTCGGCAACCTTGAAATGCTGGGCGGCCATACCGGGATGAGCGGCATCCCTGCGCTGTCGATCTTCGGATTCGAGCTGAAGAGCGAGCACCGCTATTACTACCTGATATGGGCGATTGCGCTGGCTTCGCTATGGGCGACCAACAACCTGCTCGATTCGCGCCCCGGACGCGCGATTCGCGCGTTGAAGGGCCGGCTGGAAATGGCCGAGGCTTTCGGCGTGGACGCCGCGCGCCTCAAGATCGTAACGTTCGTCTATGCGGCGGTGCTCGCCTGCATTTCCGGCTGGCTCTATGCGCACCTGCAGCGCTTCGTCAATCCGACGCCGTTCAGCGTGACGCAGGGCATCGAGTACCTGTTCATGGCGGTCGTCGGCGGCGCCGGCAGCGTCTGGGGTGCTGTACTCGGCGCGACGCTGATTACGCTGCTAAAGCAGCTCTTGCAGGACCTGCTGCCGTCGCTCCTGGGACGTACGGGCAACTTCGAACTGATCGTCTTCGGCATCCTCATGGTCCTGCTGTTGCAGTTCGCGCGCGACGGAGTCTGGCCTTGGGTCGAGCGCCTGTTGCCGCGTCGGCGGTCCCCGCCGGTGGCGCCAGCCGAGGCGTTGCGCACGCGCGACCGCGCGACGACTCCCGGCCCCTTGCTCGACATGAAGAAGGCGCGCAAACAGTTCGGCGGCCTGGTGGCGGTCAACGATTTGTCGTTTGAAATCCGCCCTGGAGAGATCCTGGGTTTGATTGGTCCGAATGGCGCTGGCAAGAGCACGACGTTCAGCCTGATTTCCGGCGCGCTCTCTCTCACCTCCGGCGACGTTGTGTTCCGCGGCGAATCGATCGCCGGCGCCGCTCCCTACGAAATCGCCCGCCGTGGCATCGGTCGTACATTCCAGCACGTCAAGCTGATTCCGCAAATGACCGTTCTCGACAACGTCGCGCTGGGCGCGTACCTGCGGGGCGCGACGGGCGTGCTGCGCGCGGCGCTGGCGCTCGATGGCGCAGAGGAGGCGCGCACCCGGGCCGAAGCCGCGCGTTCCATCGCCCGCGTAGGCTTGGCCGAGCATACGTTCGATCCTGCGGGCAGCCTGCCGCTGGGCAAGCAGCGCATCGTCGAAATTGCGAGGGCGCTTGCGGCCGATCCTTTGCTACTGTTGCTGGATGAGCCCGCGGCGGGTCTGCGCTACCTCGAGAAACAGGAACTCGCAGCGCTGCTGCGCTCCCTGAAGGCGGAAGGAATGACGGTGCTGCTCGTCGAGCACGACATGGAATTCGTCATGGGCCTCACCGATCGCCTGGTGGTGATGGATTTCGGCGAAAAACTGGCGGAGGGACAGCCGGCGGAAATCCAGAAGAATCCGGCGGTGCTGGAAGCCTATCTCGGCGGGGTGATCTGAGCCATGGGAACGTTGCTCGACGTCAACGACCTGTCCGTGTCCTACGGCAAGGTGGAGGCCGTTCACAATGTCTCGCTCAAGGTCGACGAAGGCGCCATCGTCACGGTGATCGGGCCGAACGGCGCAGGCAAGACGACGCTATTGGCCGCGATCATGGGCACGCTCCCTGCGCGCGGCGACATCGCCTATCTCGGTACGGCGGTGGGCGGCCTTTCGGTCGAGCAGCGAGTAGCCGTCGGTCTTGTTCTGGTGCCGGAAAAGCGCGACCTCTTTTCCTCGATGACGGTGGCCGATAACCTTGAGCTTGGCGCTTTTGCGCGGGTGCGGCGCGGCGATCGCGACGTTGCGCGCACGCTCGACGATGTCTATTCGCGTTTTCCCCGGTTGCAGGAGCGTCGAGCGCAGCTTGCCGGCACGCTCTCGGGTGGCGAGCGCCAGATGCTGGCGCTGGGCCGAGCGCTGATGAGCAAGCCAAAGTTGCTGATGCTCGACGAGCCTTCGCTCGGCCTCGCACCGCTGGTTGTGCGCGAGATTTTCAACATCGTGTCGGCACTGAAGGCAACCGGCGTGTCGATACTGCTGGTAGAACAAAATGCGCGCGCGGCGCTCCAGGTGGCCGATTACGGGTACGTGCTGGAGACCGGCGACCTTGCGCTGGAAGGTCCCAGCGGCGAACTGGCCGCCAATCCCAAGGTGGCCGCCACCTATCTCGGCCAGAGCGTCCCAGCGCCGGCCTGACTACGACCGTCGCCGGCCGGATAGCTTGAATGCGGCCGTCTCCGCCCCCAGAGTAGAATTGCGAACTGGCGCCGATGGGACATTTCGGCGCCCGCCTCGAGCAAACTTCCGGACTGACTGCCTTGACCGACCTCTCTGTTCCTCCCGTTTCCGCCGTCCTCGTCGCCGACGCGGAGCGCCTTCTGCTGGCGCCCTCAGGCCTCGACCAGGCGCAGCTTTCGCGCGTTCTCGCGGACATCCACGCTCACGACGTCGCGTTTGCCGATCTCTATTTCCAGCATTCGCGCTTCGAGAGCTGGAGCCTGGAGGAGGGCATCGTCAAGTCCGGCACGTTCAACATCGATCGTGGCGTGGGCGTGCGAGCCGTCAGCGGCGACAAGCAGGCGTATGCGTACTCCGACGACATCTCGCTGGCAGCGCTCAATGAAGCGGCGGTGGCGGTGCGCGCGATCGGCAGGCAAGGGGGCACGATGGCCGCGCCGGTGGCGCAACGCGGCTCCGCCCGAACGCTGTACGCGCTGACGGACCCGGTGGGCAGCCTTGCGGAGGCCGAAAAAGTGGCGCTGCTCGAGCGCCTCGAGCGACGCGCCCGCGCATTCGACCGTCGCGTCACGCAAGTCATGGCGTCGCTTGCGGGCGAACACGAAACGATCCTGATTGCGCGCAGCGACGGTATGATCGCCGCCGATGTGCGGCCTTTGGTTCGCCTGTCGCTCACCGTCATCGTCGAGGAAAATGGCCGGCGCGAGCAGGGCTCATCGGGCGGCGGTGGCCGTTTCGACTACGCGCATTTCAGCGACGACATTCTCGACCTGTACGCAAAGCAGGCGGTCGACCAGGCGGTTCTGAATCTGTCCGCGCAGGCGGCACCGGCGGGAAACATGACGGTCGTGCTGGGCAGCGGCTGGCCGGGCATCCTGCTGCACGAAGCGATCGGTCACGGCCTCGAAGGAGATTTCAACCGCAAGGGAACGAGCACTTTTTCCGGACGCGTCGGCAAGCGGGTTGCGGCAAAGGGTGTCACTGTCGTGGACGACGGCACGCTCCAGCAGTCCCGCGGCTCGCTCAACGTCGACGATGAAGGCAACGCGACGCAGCGCACGGTGCTGATCGAGGACGGCATCCTGCAAGGCTACATGCAGGACCGGCTCAACTCCGGGCTGATGAATGTCGCGCCCACGGGCAACGGCCGACGCGAATCCTTCGCGCACATGCCGATGCCGCGAATGACCAACACGATGATGATGGCGGGCGACCGCGATCCCGCCGAAATCATTGCGTCGGTGAAAGACGGACTCTACGCGGCCAATTTCGGTGGCGGGCAGGTCGACATCACCAGTGGCAAATTCGTCTTTTCCGCGGTGGAAGCCTGGATGATCAAGGACGGCAAGCTCGCCTATCCGGTGAAGGGCGCCACGATCATCGGCAACGGTCCGGATGCGCTTACCAAGGTTTCGATGATCGGCAATGATCTGGCGCTGGACCCGGGAATCGGCACCTGCGGCAAGGATGGGCAGAGTGTTCCGGTGGGCGTGGGTCAGCCGACGCTCAGGATCGATGGATTGACGGTCGGCGGCACGGCCTGAATCCGGCCCGAATCGCATATCCCGTCGAGCCCCGCAGTCACGTCGCCTAAGCGGCTGCCGTCTCGAACCAGGAAGTAATCCGCGCGTACTCCTCCGCCGTCAGCACCAATTCGAGCGCTTCAGCCAGATGGTGCAGATGCGGTGCGGCGCGCGACGGCCCGACGACGGGCGCGGTGCAATCCGGATGCGCCAACAGCCAGGCAAGCGCCAGGCCCCCACACGTCACTGAACGCCGTGCGGCCGCGCTGCGAAGGCGATCGATCGCGTCGTGCACCTTGTCGGTCATCATCTCCGCATTGCCTTCGGGTCGCAGTGCCATGCGGGTACCTTCAGGAAATGGCTGGCCGCGCGCGTACTTGCCTGTCAGTATGCCGCCCGCCAGCGGAGAGAATGGCGTATAGCCAAGGCCGCGATCCCGACACACGGCGCGGACTTCGCGGTCGTCCTCGGGCGACAACAGGCTGAAACCGTTCTGCACCCACTCAAATCCGGGCACGCCGAGCTTTTCGGCCGCATCGAGCGCGCCGATCAACTCTTCCGCGGTGACGTTGCAGCATCCGACGTGCCCTACGCGCCCCGCAGCGATCACCGCGGCGAAGCCTTCCACGGTTTTCTCGATGGACGTCGTCTTATCAGGCGCGTGGCAAAGGTAGAAGGTCACGCGCTCCAATCCCAGCCGTTCGAGGCTCACCTGCAATTTCCGTTCGATGTACGCGCGATCGAACTGCGTTCCATCGATACCATCGTCCTTCGGCGGCGCGACTTTCGTCGCGATCCGGACCTTCGAAGTCAGTTCTCGGGGACGCTGCCGGAGCCACTCGCCAATTGCGCGTTCGCTCTCGCCGTCGGCATAGCGCTCCGCCGTATCCAGCACATCGATGCCAAGAGCGAGCGCTTCGTCAAGCACCGCGAAGGCTGCGTTCCGGTCGAGTCCACGACCGACCAGATGCCGCGCACCGCCAATCCCTCCGAAGGTGCCGCAGCCGAGGATTGCTCGCGGTATCACGATGCCTGTCGTACCGAGCGTCTTGCTTGTCATCCAACTTCTCCAACGGACAGGTCACGCAAAGGTGCGCAATGGAGTATTGGGTGTCCGGGGCGACTGGGTCAATCGTCCCGTGCGTTCGGCCCATGGTGGGCGTCAAACCACGAGCCGGTAGCCCACCGCCGTTTCCGTAACCAGATGCGCAGGCTGCGCCGGGTCGTCCTCGATTTTTCGTCGCAAATGTCCCATGTGCACGCGCACGTAGTGCTCGTGCTCCACGTAGGCGGGTCCCCAGACCTCGCGCAGGATCTGGCGATGAGTCAGCACGCGCCCAACGTTCTTTATCATCAGCGCCAGCAATCTGAATTCGATCGGCGTGAGACGCAGCGCCGTGTCGCCCTTGCGGACGGTGCGCTGTAGTCAGGTCCACCTCCACGTCGCCAATGCGAAACGGCAGGGAGCTCCTCGCTGGCGGCTCCCACGCTTCGCCGCCGTGTCGCGCGAACGCGCGCCAGCAGTTCGCCGACACCGAACGGCTTCGTCAGGTAATCATCGGCGCCGGCATCCAGCGCCTCGATCTTGTCGGTCTCGCCTGCGCGTGCTGAAAGCACGATGATGGGAATGGGCGACCAGGCACGAAAGTCGCGGATGAAGTCGATGCCGTCACCGTCGGGCAGACCCAGGTCGAGGATCACGACGTCGGGCTTGCGCGTTCCGGCTTCGATGAGGCCTTGCTTTATCGTCTCCGCCTCGACGATGTGCCAGCCTTCCGTCTCGAGGGCGGTGCGGACGAAGCGCCGGATCTGGCGTTCGTCCTCGATCAGCAACGCGATGGGGGCGGGCTCGCTCATTGGAGTACCGAGGGTTCATCAGGCGTATCGGGGGGCGTCCCCAGCGGCAGCGTGAATGTGAATCGTGAGCCGCCGTTGGGGACGTTCTCGGCCGAGATCTTGCCGCGATGGGCTTCGACAATGGCCCGGCTGATAGCGAGGCCAAGCCCCACACCGGACGTGGACGATTCGCGCGTCTCCCCGCGTGAATTTCTGGAAAATGGATTCTTCCTGACCCTTCGCAATGCCCGGCCCCGTGTCGCTCACGGTGACCCGCAGGTTGTCCATCGCGACCGCGCAGCAATCGTGATCAGCGCTCCGGCCGGTGTGTACTTCGCAGGCGTTCTCGATCAGGTTGTACAGCACGCGTTCGATCAGTGTCGCGTCGAATTCGATCAGCGGCAAGTCGCGTTCGAGATCGATTTCGACGCGATGGCCGGCTAGCGCCGGTTTCGCGGCCTTGAGCGCGCTACCCACAACTTCCTCGAACGGGTGCCATTGCAGGCGCAATTTGACCTCTCCGCTTTCGATGCGCGCCATCTCGAGCAGGTTGTTGACCAGTGCGCTCATCCGCCGCGCTTCCTCGGCGATTGCGTTCGCGGCGTCGAGCTGCTGGGCCGATAGCGGCGGACGGGTGAGCGCCAGCGATTCCGCGAGGCCCACCAGGGCGGCAAGCGGCGTCCGCAGGTCGTGCGAAAGGGCCGAGAGAAGCGAATTGCGCAGCCGCTCGGACTCCATGCTGATGAGAGCCTGCTGCGCGACTTCCACATAATGCACTCGCTCAAGCGCGATGGCCGTCAGCGCCGCGAACGTATCGAGGTGCCGGCGTTGCTCGGGGACGAGCAGGAGACGCGGATTGTCCGGCTTGATCACCAGCACGCCGCGCGTTCGCATCGGCGCCGTTAAAGGCAGGTAAAGGAATTCGCTGCCGGCGAGCGTGTCGGTACCTGCACCCGCCGGCTGCCCCTTGTCGTACGCCCATTGGGCAGCGCCGACGTCGGCTGCCAGTCCCTGCTCCCTGCCGGCCGGCTGGATCCGGTCCCGGTCATCGGGCACGAGGATCGCGACTTTCGCTCGAATCGTGTTGGCGATGATCCGGGTCGCCGACTCGACGACGTCGGTAGCCAGCAGCTTGCTCGACATGTCGCGTGCAAATTCGTAGAGCACGCGCGCGCGCTCCTCGCGATAGGAAGCAACCCGTGCCTGGTAGCGCAAGCCGGCGGTCATCTGGCCGATGATCAACGCGACCGCGAGCATTATGGCAAAGGTCAGCAGGTACTGGATATCGCTCACCGCGAACGAGAAGCGGGGTGCGACGAAGAAGAAATCGAAGGTCGCCACGCTGACGAATGCCGCCAGGACCGCGGGGCCGCGCCCCCATTTGAGCGCCACGAGGACCACCGTCAGCAGGAACACCATCACGATGTTCGCCAGATCGAAGTAGGGAAGGAGCGGCGTTGCGACAAGCGCGGTCGCGAGGCAGGCCAGCAACGACCAAAGATATCGGCGTCGCTTGATGCCGCGCCGTGGATCGGGCTCACCCTCATCGCCATAATCGCGGCGCGGCGCGGGCTGCACGGTACTGCGCCCGACTTCGATCAGGTCGATGTCCGGCGCAAGCTCCGCGATCCGACGCGCAGTCCCGCGGCCCCATGGCCATTTGGACGAATCGCGGGTGCGGCCGACGACAAGTTTGGAGCAGTTGTGCGTCCGGGCGTATTCGACGGCCTCCGTGGCTGCATCGCTTCCGGAGAGTATGGATGTCTGCGCCCCGAATTCCTGAGCGAGCTTGACGGTCCGAAGTATCCGCTCGCGTTCCGCGGCCGCGAGCCTTTGCAGCGCCGGCGTTTCGACATAGACCGCCGTCCAGTCGACACCCAACTGCGCGGCGAGACGCGCGGCGCTGCGCACCACATCTTCGCCACCGGGGCCGGGACCGATGCAGCACAGGAGTGAATCCTCGGTCTTCCAGATACGGTCGATCGACTGGTCGGATCGGTAAGCCTGGACGTCGTCCTCCACGCGGTCGGCCGTGCGGCGCAGCGCAAGTTCGCGCAGCGCCATCAAGTTGCCTTTGCGGAAGAAGTTCTTGGCCGCGCGTTCGATATGCTCGGGCAGATACACCTTGCCGGCGGCGAGCCGTGCGAGGAGATCGTCGGCGGATACATCGACCAGCACCACTTCGTCAGCCTGGTCGAAAAAGGAATCGGGGACCGTCTCCCAGACCGTAATGCCCGTGATTCCACCGACGACGTCGTTCAGGCTTTCGATGTGCTGCACATTGAGCGTCGTAAAGACATCGATGCCGGCGGCGAGCAGCTCGTCGATGTCCTGCCAGCGCTTGGGGTGGCGCGAACCCGGCACGTTTGTGTGCGCGAGCTCGTCGACGAGCATCAGCGCGGGACGACGTGCCAGCGCCGCGTCGATGTCGAATTCAGGCAGCGTGCGCTCCTGATACGTGATTTCAGCGCGGGGCAGGATTTCGAGTCCCTGCAGGAGCGCCTCGGTCTCCTTGCGCCCGTGCGTCTCGAGCAGGCCGACGACGACGTCCTTGCCTTCCAGTCGCAGCGCTCTCGCCGCGGTGAGCATCGCGTACGTCTTGCCGACGCCTGCCGAAGCGCCGAAAAAGATCCGCAGACGGCCGCGCTGCGCGGCAGCCTGCTGCGCCTGCACTTGCGCGAGGAGCTGGTCGGGATCGGGACGGACGTCGGTCATCGCCTGGCGGCCTGCGGCAAAGCCATGGACCCGCAGCCTACCCGTTGCCGCGGAGGGCCGCCACCGGCGCGCCCTACTTGGCCGCGCTGTCGAGGGCGAGGTTCAGTGCGACCACATTGACGCGAGGTTCGCCCAGGATTCCGAACGTGCGGCCCTGCGTGTACTTGTCGACGAGGCCGCGCACCGCATCTACCGGCATGCCCCGCGCCATGGCGACGCGCGCCACCTGGTAAGTCGCCGCGGCGATGCTGATGTCGGGGTCGAGGCCGCTGGCCGACGCGGTGACGAGGTCGGCGGGCACGGCGGCGGTGTTACCCGGATCTGCCTCGCGCAGCGCCTTGATCCGGTCCTTGACCGCATCCGCCAGCGCAGGATTGCGCGGCCCCAGGTTGGAACCGGAAGACGCCGCGCCGTTGTACGGCTGTGGAGAAGTGGCAGACGGGCGGCTCCAGAAGTATTTCGGATCGTCGAACGGCTGCCCGATAAGCGAGGATCCGATGGCCTGGCCGTTGTGCACGATCAGGCTGCCGTTGGCGGCGCGGGGAAATAGCAGCTGGGCGATACCCCACGTGGCGAGCGGATAGACGACACCGGTCAATGCCGACAGCACGACCAGCATCCTGAGGGAGGGGAGGAACGAGGTGAACATCATGTGTCTCCGGAAGTCAGGCGAGCTGCAGGACGACAAGCAGCATGTCGATGATCTTTATGCCGACGAACGGCAGCAAGATTCCGCCGACGCCATAGATCAGCATGTTCCGCCGCAAAACCTCGGCCGCGCCGACCGCGCGGAACTTCACGCCTCGCAACGCGAGGGGAATCAACGCCGGAATGATCAGTGCGTTGAAGATGACGGCGGACAGGATCGCGCTCTGTGGCGTCGCGAGATGCATGACGTTGAGCGCATCCAGCGCCGGGTAGGTGCTGGCAAACGCCGCGGGAATGATCGCGAAATACTTCGCCACGTCATTGGCGATGGAAAACGTCGTCAGCGAACCGCGCGTGACGAGGAGCTGCTTGCCGATCTCGACGATCTCGATCAATTTGGTCGGATTCGAGTCGAGGTCGACCATGTTGCCGGCTTCCTTTGCCGCTTGCGTGCCGCTATTCATCACCACGGCGACGTCGGCTTGCGCGAGCGCCGGCGCGTCGTTGGTGCCGTCGCCGGTCATTGCGACCAGCTTGCCCTCGGCCTGGATTTCGCGAATCAGTTTGAGTTTGGCTTCCGGGGTCACTTCGGCCAGGAAGTCGTCGACACCCGCTTCGGCGGCGATCGAGGCGGCGGTGAGCTTGTTGTCGCCGGTGATCATGATGGTCCTGATGCCCATCTTCCGCAGCTCGGCAAAGCGCTCCTTGATCTGCGACTTGACGATGTCCTTCAACTCGACGACACCCAGCACGTGCTTGCCTTCTGCGACGACCAGCGGCGTGGCGCCGCGTCGCGCCACTTCCTCGACGCGCGCGATGACTTCCGCACCGACCACGCCGCCCTGCTGCGTCACCCAGGACTGAATCGCGGTGAGCGCGCCTTTGCGCAATTCGCGGCCACGATGAGTCACGCCGCTCATCCGCGTTTGCGCCGAGAACGGAATGATCGTGAACTGGCCAGGCTCGAGCGCCGGCGGGCTGATGCCGAAGGCTCTCCTGGCAAGCGCCACGATGCTCTTGCCCTCGGGCGTCTCGTCGCCGAGCGAGGCCAGCAGCGTCGCCTCGGCGAGCTGCTGCTGCGTGACTCCGGAAACCGCGTGCAGCGCCGCCGCCTGCCGGTTGCCGAACGTGATCGTTCCGGTCTTGTCGAGCAGCAGCACGTCGCAATCGCCGGCGGCCTCGACAGCGCGGCCTGAAGTCGCGATTACGTTGGCCCGCATCATCCTGCCCATGCCCGCAACGCCAATGGCGGACAGCAGCCCGCCGATCGTCGTCGGGATGAGGCATACAAGTAGCGCGACCAACACGGTAATCGACACCGGCGTTCCGGCCTTGGCTACTTCGACGCTGTAGATCGAATAGGGCAGCAGCGTCACTGTCGCCAACAGGAACACGAGCGTCATCGCAACGAGGAGGATCGTCAATGCGATCTCGTTCGGCGTCTTCTGCCGCTTGGCGCCCTCGACCATGCCGATCATCCGGTCGAGGAACGCCTCGCCCGGGTTGACGTTGATGCGCACGACGATCCAATCCGACAGGACGACCGTGCCGCCGGTCACGGAGTTGAAGTCGCTGCCGGCGGCGCGGATCACCGGCGCGCTTTCCCCAGTGACGGCGCTCTCGTTGATCGACGCGGCGCCGACGACGACTTCGCCGTCCCCGGGCACGAGGTCGCCCTGTTCGACCAGCACCAGGTCGCCCTTGCGCAACTGGATCGACGGTGTCGGCACCGACGGGGCGCCGTACTCGGCGCGCTGAAGTTTCTTGGCCACCGTGTCCTTGCGCGCACTCTTGAGCGATGCGGCCTGAGCCTTGCTGCGGCCTTCGGCGATCGCCTCGGCGAAGTTGGCAAACAACAAGGTGGCCCACAGCCACAGTGTGACGGACAGGATGAAGCTCGCTGGCGCTTCGCCCGTGCCGAACAAAGCCTGCAGCCACAGGATCGTTGTCAGGATGCTGCCGATATAGACGACGAACATCACCGGATTGCGCCATTGATAGCGCGGCGTCATCCGCCGGAAGCTGTCGATCGCCGCCTGCAGCAGAAGGTCACGGTTGAAGAACCAGGAAAGGGTGCTTTGTGGGGCTGCCAGGGTAGCCATCGTTATGCCTTGGATTGGTATGAGCGCGTCATTGCGCGCCGAACAGGAGCAAGTGCTCGATGACCGGACCGAGCGCCAGCGCCGGCACAAACGTCAGCGCACCGACGGTGATCACCGTGCCGATCAGTATTGTGACGAACAGCGGTGTGTGCGTCGGCAGGGTGCCCGATGATGCAGGCACACGTTTGGCGGATGCGAGCGCACCGGCCAAAGCGAGCACGGGGACCGCCAGCCAGTAGCGGGCGAACAGCATGCAGACACCAAGCGCCGTGTTGTAGAAAGACGTGTTGGCCGACAGGCCCCCGAACGCGCTGCCATTGTTGTTGGACGCAGACGAGAATGCGTAGAGGATTTCCGAGAAGCCGTGCTCGGCCGGATTGGCGACGCCCGCCTTACCTGCGTCTGCCATGACACCGACCGCTGCTCCGCAAAGGACCAGGAGAGGCGGCAACAGGATCGCGAACGACGCCATCTTGATCTCGAAGGCGCCAATTTTCTTGCCAAGATATTCGGGCGTGCGACCGATCATCAGCCCCGCGATGAACACGGCGACCAGCGCGAACATGACCATCCCGTACAGACCCGAACCCACGCCGCCGAAGATCACTTCACCCAGCTGGATGAGCCACAGCGGGATCATGCCGGCTAGCGGCATGAACGAATCGTGCATCGAGTTGACGGAGCCGTTCGACGCAGCCGTGGTGGCGACCGCCCAAAGCACGGAATTCACCACGCCGAACCGGACTTCCTTGCCCTCCATGTTGCCGCCGGGATTGGTGGCGCTCGCGACTTGGTCGGCGCCCAGCTTGGTTAGCGCAGGGTTGCCGGGCGCTTCCAGCGCGTAGGTGGCAGCAAGCAGCACGACGAACACGATCGTCATCGTCGCCAGGAGTGCCCATCCCTGCCGCGAATCACCGACCATCCTACCGAACGTGCAGCAAAGAGCTGCGGGAATCAGGAGGATCGCCAACATCTCCAGGAAATTCGTAAGAGGGTTCGGATTCTCGAACGGATGTGCCGAGTTGACGTTGAAGAAGCCGCCGCCGTTCGTGCCGAGTTGCTTGATGGCGATCTGTGACGCCGCGGGGCCAAGCGGAATGGTCTGCTCGGTGGCAGTGGTTTTCTCAGTGACCGCATTGCCCTTGTCGTCCTTGAGCGGCTGACCGTCCGCTCCGTTCTTCGGTGCATCATAGGTGACGGGCTGGACGAGTGTGACCGTCGCATATTTGTCGAACGTCTGCACGACACCCTGGCTCACGAGAACGAGCGCAAACACCAACGAGAGCGGCAGCAGGATGTAGACCGTCGAGCGCACGAGGTCGAACCAGAAGTTGCCGATGCCCGCGACCTGCTTGCGGGCGAAGCCCCGGATGAGCGCGACCAGCACCGCCATCCCCGACGCTGCCGAGACGAAATTCTGGACGCCAAGGCCGAGCATCTGTGTCAGATAGCTCATCGTGCTTTCGCCGCCATATCCCTGCCAATTGGTATTGGTGATGAAGCTCGTGGAGGTGTTGAACGCGGAATCGGGGCTGACCGCCGCCATCGCCTGAGGATTGAGCGGCATGAAGACCTGGAGTCGCTGCAGTGCGTAGACGGCCAGCCCACCCAGCAGGTTGAACCAGAGCATCGCCAGCGCGTAGTCGATCCAGCTCATTTCGCGCACCGCGTCCACGCCCGCGCCGCGGTAGATGAGACGCTCGAGCCAGCCGCCGATGCGCTGCGCGCGCTCGGCGCGGCCGTCATAGACGGCGGCCATGAACGCGCCGAGCGGCTTGGCCAGCAGCAGGAGGACGAGGACATATAAGGCGATTTGCAGCCAACCCGACGCATTCATTCGAAAAGCTCCGGCTTGAAGAGCGCGACTATCAGGTAGACGAAGATCAGCAGCGTGGCGCCGCCGCTCAGCCAATAGACCCAGTTCATGGCCGGCCTCCCTTCGACATCAGGCCGGCGCAAAAGCGCACCAGTCCGACGGTGGCCGCGAAAAAGGCGACGATCGTCGCGATAAAAATGAAGTCCATCATGGTTGACTGCTCCGGAACGTCGACGAAGAGCGTCAGCCTGCGGGTTTGCGCATCAATATTCCGGCTGATCAGCGTCCGCCGATGTATAGAATGTATAAAGAGAACGAATCCCCTCACGAATTCCCGGGATGGCCTTGTCAACACGGACGAAGGCGAAGACGCTCACTTCGAGTCCTCGCCAGTGGCTTCAAATCACGCGGGGTTGCCAGATCAGGCCAGTCCGAACGGTCGTCGGACAGGGGACTAACAGCCTCTTAGGGCCGTCGTGCGCAGCCGATTGGTTGGCGCGCAATGCCGCGTTAGGCGGCGCCAATTCTACGCCGCGAGACGGCGAAGACATTGATGTCGTGCGCTCGTACTTTACTTACCGCACGACGGCGGATCGCCGCAGCCGCAATAGCACCAATGCTCACCAGTGCCAAACTCGTCGGCTCTGGCGCGCCGCTGATGGTTCCCTGAACTGTTGATGTGAATTGGAATTCGCCATCGATTAGGACGAGGCCAAAACCCTCGGCCTTGTCGATCGAAAACGGACCTTGATCCGCGAAAATCCTGACGGAGAAGATGCCATCGGTAAGAGTCCCCCCGCCGACGCCAATTCCCAAAGAGTCCACGGGACCATCGAAGGCAACGGTAGCTTCGAGCGCGCCGAGGCCGTCGAAGTCTCCAAAGAAGTCTATGGTCACGTGATCTCCGGCCTCGAGGCCCGAGAAAAACAGATTGGTCTGGACATCCGGATAGGGCGGCAACGGCGGCGCTCCCGCGCTCACGTTGAAGTTGAAAATGACGCTGCCGCCAGTGTTGAGGAGAGTCGCTTGCGCCGAAGCGGCGGCCAGCCACAAGACAACCAATCCGAACCGACAGACTTCATGGAGCGTCTTCATTTTCTCTCCCCCCGAGATGGTGCGCGGCAATGTCCATGCCATCCACTCAACTTCATGAATGTGCTGGGGTACCGCGCGGAGCGCTATCGACGAGTGTAAAGGCCCTCGACAGTGGGGGAACCCACGACTTCTCGAAAACTGCTTGGTTGGCGCGTAAGCGCGGAACTGACTCGATTCAGTGCAGAGGTCCGCTTGGCGCTGGCATCGTTACGGCAGCCATTGGCGACGCGTGGTGGCATACCATCCGCCAGCCTGATGGCGTACGCAGGAACACATTGGTGGCCGCCGCCGCACCGCGCGCGGTCCCGTCCGCGGTGGCGACGTGCTCGACGGCGCTTTGCATCGCGAGGCCGACCGTTTCCAGCACGACGACCTCCTCCAGGCGGAACGAGAGCTTGGTGTCGCCCTGGAACAATTGCTCCCACGCGCTGCGCACCGCGTCATAGCCCACCATGCGCGATCCGCCCGGATGGACGCATACGATTTCCTCATCGTCGGCCCATGCGGCCATCATCGCGTCGAGATCGCGCGATTCAAACGCCTGGTAGAACGCGAGCGCGGCGTCCTGCGGTGACGTGTAGATCGGAGTGGTGCGCGCCTTGGCCATGTTCGGGTCGTTCGCCTGGGTAGGGGTAATGGGATCCTGCGAGGCAGTCGTCAGTAAGCGCCGTCAATACGCACGCGGATTGGGCGGAATGTACGCGGGCAGCGCGCTTCGCGCCAGGTTGTAGACCATGTCGGGTTTGAGTTCCCGCATGCATTTGAAGTGGCCGAGCGGGCATTCGCGCTTGAAGCAGGGGCTGCACTCGATGTCGATCTTGGCGATGCGCGCGACGGGCGAGAGGGGAGGCGTATACACCGGCGACGACGAGCCGAACAGCGCGACCAAAGGCACGCCGACCGCCGCGGCCGCATGCATCAGCCCAGAATCATTGCTGACGACGAGCGATGCCGAGGACAGGATGTCGATGGTCGTGCCCAGGTCCGTGCGGCCGGTGAGGTCGCGTACCTTGGACGCGTTGTCGCCCATCGCCATCAGCACCGCTTCGGATGAGATCTTGTCGTTGGGCGAGCCGACGATCCATACCTGCAGCCCGTCCCGCAGGAACGCGCCGGCGAGGTCGGCGAAATGGTTCGGTGGCCAGCGCTTGGCCGCACCGAATTCAGCACCCGGACAGAGAACGACAACGGGCCGGTCGGTTTTCAGGTTGAGGGCGCGCATTGCACCCGCGCGATTGGTGGCGTTTGGTACCAGCACCGGCGCAGGAGAGAGCGGCACCAGCGCGCCCGGCGACGCGGCAAGCGCGGCAAATCGGTCGACCAGCCGGGGCATGCCTTTCTTGTCGAGCCGGCGCGCGTCCGTCAACAGGCCAAAGCGAGCCTCGCCGCGATAGCCGATTCTCCTGGGTATGCGCGCGAGATAGGGCACCAGCGCGGACTTCCACGACATCGGCAGCACGAACGCACGCGTGTACTGCTCGGACTTGAATTCCCGTGCCAGTCTGCGGCGGCTGGCAAGGTCGAACTTGCCGTGCCCGAACGGTGATTCGACGATCCGCCGGATGCCGCGCATGCGCGCATAGACCGGCGCGCACCACGACGGCGCAAAAATGTCGACGATCGGGTCCTCGTAGGGGTCGCGCAGCAGTCCGACGAGGGGTTCCGACAGGATCGCGTCGCCAACCCACGAGGGAGCAATGATCAGGATGCGCTCCGCAGCCATTTCAAGCGCTCGCAGTGTCGCGAAGTGGCGAGCCTTGGCGTGCCCGCAAGGCGGGCTTGAGCGGCCCGCGGATCATCGGGTCAGTGGCCGCCCTTTCGCGGCCCCCCCTCCAGCTGGTAGCGCGTTCCACAGTAGGGGCACATCGCCTCGCCTGATTCGGCGATGTCGAGAAACACGCGCGGATGCGACGACCACAGCGGCATCGATGGGTTCGGGCAAAACACCGGCAGGTCGGCGGGTTTGACCGCGACCGGAATCATCGCTGTGGATTCGTCCATCGCTAAGCCTTGGTCAGCCAGGATTTCTTCGACGGCATGCGGCCGTGGACGGCGTCGAAATACATCGCCTGCAGCTTGGTGGTGATCGGGCCGCGGGTGCCGGAACCGATGGTGCGGTTGTCGAGTTCGCGGATGGGCGTGACTTCGGCCGCGGTGCCGGTGAAGAACGACTCGTCGGCGCAATAGACTTCGTCACGCGTGATCCGGCGCTCATGCACAGGAATGCCCAGCTCCTTCGCAAACGTGAAGATCGTGTTGCGGGTGATGCCGTTGAGCGCGCCCGACGAGAGGTCGGGTGTGTGCAACTCGCCATTGATGACCAGGAAGATGTTTTCGCCGGAGCCTTCGGAAACATAGCCCTGCGGATCGAGCAGCAACGCCTCTTCATAGCCGTCGTGCGTCGCCTCCTGGTTGGCCAGGATCGAATTGGCGTAGTTGGCGACCGCCTTGGCGCCGGTCATCGTGATGTTCACGTGATGGCGGGTGAACGAGGAAGTCTTGACCTTGATGCCCTTTTCCATCCCTTCGGCGCCAAGATAGCTGCCCCAGGGCCACGCCGCGATGCACACGCGAACGGGGTTGGATTTCGCGGCCACGCCCATTGCCTGTGAGCCATAGAACACCAGCGGGCGCAGATAGCAGGATTCGAGCTTGTTGTCGCGCACGCACGCCAGTTGCGCCTCGTCCAATACCTCCCGCGTGAACGGGATCTTCATGCCGAAGATGTGCGCAGAGCGGAAAAGGCGATCCGTATGGTCGCGCAGGCGGAAGATCGCGGGTCCGTCCTCGGTCTTGTAGCAGCGGACGCCTTCGAAAACACCCATGCCGTAGTGCAGCGTATGAGTGAGGACATGCGTGGTCGCTTCGCGCCACGGCACCATCTTCCCGTCGTACCAGATCCAGCCATCGCGGTCGGCCATCGACATTGCGAATTCTCCCGAGCCCAAGTCCAAGATAATGCGCGATTTTAGCCGATTTCCCCACTTTGCCCTTGGTTGGACTGGGCAGGCGGCGCCCAGGCGGCGCCGAAAACGTATTGCCACAGTTCGGCGACCGTGGTCAGCCGCGTTGCCTGCGACGCAGGCTCGACGCGGGCGTGCGGTGCGCCGGTGAGCCTGATCTGGTGCTGGAGCCGGCGATAGTCCCGGTAGGCATCCGCGGCGCGATGGGCCAATTCCGCCGGCAGGAGGCCCAGGTCGGCGCAGATGCCGAGCAGTGCGATATTCCCGGCGTTGCGCGTCAACATCGGGTGGAGGTGTGCGTGCGCGAGAACCAAGTACTGCACGGTGAACTCGATGTCGACCATGCCGCCAGGATCGTGCTTGACGTCGAAGAGCGCAGTACGGTTGGGATGTCCGGCGGCCATCCTGCGGCGCATGTCGGCAACGTCTGCTGCAAGAACTCGCGGGTCCCGCGGCAAGCACAGTATTGCGTCGCGCTCGACTTCAAATTCAGCGCCTAGCTTTGCGTCACCTGCCGCGAAGCGCGCGCGAGTCAGCGCCTGATGCTCCCATGTCCACGCGGTTTCGCGCTGGTATTTGCGAAAGGCAGCCAGGCTCGATACCAGGAGGCCCGACGCGCCATCGGGCCGGAGGCGGAGGTCCGTGTCGTAGAGCTGGCCCGCCGCGGTATTGCTCGTGATCCAGGTGATGATCCGTTGCGCGAGGCGCGCGTAGCGCTCGGGGAGCGAATCCGCGTCGGCATCGGCAGGATCGACGTCGTACAGGAACACGATATCCAGGTCGGATGCGTAACCCAATTCCTTGCCCCCCAACTTCCCGTACCCGATGATCGCGAAACGTGGCGGGTGCGACGGCCCTTGCGGCTGCCCGGACAGATGAACCCAGCACGCTTCCAGCGTGGCGGCGAGCAGCACGTCCGCCAGCGCGGAGAGGTGATCCGCCAGCCGCTCCACAGTCAGTCGGCCGCCCAAGTCCTGCGCCAGCAATCGAAACGTCTGCGCGTCGTGAAAATGGCGCAGCGTGTCCATCTGGCGGTCGACGTCGCCGGCGTGTCCAGCCATCTGGCGCGCCAGTTCGTCGCGCCACGCGCCCCAGTCGGGCTCCGCCAGCAGCACGCGCGCATCGAGCAGTTCGTCGAGGAGGAGGGGGTGTTGCGTGAGGTAGTCTGCCGCCCAGGCCGACGCCCCCATGAGCTGGGCGATCCTCGGCAGCAGCGGCGGATGCTCGATGACTAGCGCCAGGTAGGCGCTGCGACGGCTCACCGCCTCCAGCAGCGTCAACAGGCGACCGAAGACCGCCTGTGCGCCGGATACCCCGGGATTGGCGGCGGCAGTCGCGAGCAACTGCGGTACCAGCGTGTCGAATCGTTGCCGCGACTGCACTGGCAATTGCAGATAACGGCTGCCCGCATGAACCCGGCGCAGCGTTGAGATCAGCTGGTCGACGTCTGCATAGCCACTGGCGGCGAGGTGCGCGCGTGTAGCGTCCGTTGCCTCGGGCCGTTCCCAGATTTCGGAGAAGACATCGCGTTCACGCACGCCGTTGCGCGCGTCATCGCCGAACACCTGCGCAAACTGTTCGCTCACCTGCGCGCGGTGGCGTCGCAACTCGGTGTCGAATTCGCGCAAGCCCGCAAAGCCCATCGTATCCGCGAGCAATGCGCGCTCGTCGGCTTCGTCCGGAATCTGGTGAGTCTGCTGGTCGTCGCGATATTGCAGGCGGTGCTCCGTCTGGCGAAGGAAAACATACGAATCGCGCAACGCGGCGGCGGCGGTCGCCGGCAGCAGGCCGCGCGCTTCGAGCGCCGAGAGCGCCGGCAGTGTGCCCCTGACCCGCAGGTCCGGTTCGCGTCCGCCGCGCACGATCTGCAGCGCCTGCACGATGAACTCGATTTCGCGGATGCCACCTTCGCCGAGCTTGATGTTTTCGAGATGGTCGCGGTGGAGCGCCTGGTCCCTGATCTGGCGATGGACGTCGCGCAGCCCGTCATAGGCGTCGTAATCCAGGTACTTGCGAAAGACGAAGGGACTCACCAGCGCGTTGAGCGCCTGGTCATTCGCGCCGGTCAACGCGCGCGCCTTCAGCCACGCATAGCGTTCCCACGCCCGGCCTTGTGTTACCAGGTACGCCTCCAGGCCGGCGAACGTCGTCGTCAGAGGTCCGCTTTCGCCATACGGGCGCAGTCGCGTGTCGACGCGAAAAACGTAACCCGACGAGGTGACATCGTGCAGCGTGGCAATGAGGCGCTGCCCCAGGCGGTCGAAGAATTCCCGATTTGCGAGCTTGCGGGGTCCCGCGGTTTCACCCGCATCGGGATAAACGAAGATGAGATCGATGTCGCTTGAGACATTCAGTTCGCCGCCACCCAGCTTGCCCATGCCGATCACGATCAGCCGCTGTGGCGCGCCGTCCTCCGCGCTCAAAGGCTCCCCGAACGCGTGCGCGAGCAAGTGAGCGTGGAGTTCCGTCGCGGCGCCCAACGCGATTTCCGCCAGCCGCGTCATGGTGCCGCAAACCTCAGTCAAAGGTGCGGCATGGGCAAGGTCCCGCACCATCGTGTGCAGGAACACCTGCCGGCGCAGCCGCCGTAACGCATTTCCAAGGTATTCGGGGTCGGACGCGGCGTCGTGCTCCGCATCGGCGACTGCCAAGGCGGCCTCTGATGTTTCCCATGGGAAGGGAGTCGTGCAGGACGCCGAGAGCCAATCGGCGAGGCCCGGTTCCGCGAGCAGCGCGCGGGCGGCATACCGACTGAACGACAGGGCTCGGGAAATGTCCATGAGTGCGGGCAAAGGCGTGCCGCTTCAGGTGCGGCACGGGGGGAAGCCTGCGATGCCTTCAGCTACAATTCAGCTTCCCGGCTGATCATTATGCCTGCCGCCGTGCCCGGACCTTCATTCCCGCCTTGTTACCAACGCGCGCCGCAAGGATTTATCGTTATCTGAGCGTCTGCTGCGTCGCGGCGTTCGCGCTGTTTTGCGTGCTGCTTCTGGTGATCCGCTTCATCGTCTTTCCCAGGATCGAAGACTACCGCGATCGGATCGTCGCACGAATTGCGGCCGAACTTGGACAGCCCGTGGCGATGGCCGCGATCGAAACCGGGTGGGATGGGTGGAATCCGAGAGTCACCATCCGCGGCGTGCAGGTGCATGACGGCGAACACCCGACGGCAGCGCCGCTGGTCGACTTGCCGCGTGTCGACCTGGTCGTGTCATGGACGTCATTGCCCTTGCTCGACCTGCGCTTCAAGCAACTAACGATCGAAAATCCGCAACTGGCAGTCCGACGCGATGCGCAGGGGCGCCTGCATGTTGCCGGCATCGAAATCGACCCCGAGACCCAGTCAGACGACACGCGCGTCACCGCGTGGCTGTTGCGTCAGCCGCGCATTGTCATCAACGATGCACTGCTGACCTGGTCGGACGAATTGCGGCAAGCGCCTCAGCTCGTGCTCGATCACGTGCAGTTTCGCCTTGAGCACAGTGGCGGTCATCACCGGTTCGGACTGGTGGGGACGCCGCCAGCCGACCTCGCGTCGCCGCTCGATTTCCGCGGCGATGTCACCGATGCGTCGCTCAAGGACTGGCGCGAGGCGCGGGGACGCTTTTACGTGCGCCTGGATTTCGCGGACATTGCGCTGTGGCACGAGTGGATCCCGATTCCGATCGCGGTCGATAGCGGCAAGGGCGCGTTGCGTGCGTGGTTCGACTTTTCCGGAGGCGCACTCACGGGCATGGTCACCGACTTTGAGCTGATCGACGTCAACACCCGGCTCGGCCGCAAGCTTCCGCAACTCGATCTGGATAGCGTCTCCGGCCACGTCGACTGGAAGCGACTGGCGGGGCAGCGCGTGCTGTCCGCCACCGGCCTTACGTTTACCACCCGTACCGGACTCTCGCTCGACCCCGCCGACTTCCACCTCACGCTGCAGGAAGGTGCCGATGGCGCGGTTACGGGGGGCAACTTTGCTATCGCCCGACTCGACGCGGCGCCGTTGACCGCGCTGGCCGCCCATTTGCCGCTGCCGGAAGGCTGGCGTCCTCTGCTCGCCGGCTATGCGCCGCGAGGCAGCGTCAGCGATGGAAAATTCAGCTGGAGCGGCATGGGTGACGTGCCGGATACGTATGCAGCGAGCGGAAAACTCGCGGAATTCGGATTCAATGCAATGGCAGGTGCGCCTGGCGTGACCGGCCTCTCGGGGACATTCGACCTTGATCAGTTGCACGGTAGCGCCACGCTGGATAGCCGCGCATTGAAAATCGATGCGCCGAAGCTGTGGAAGGACGCCCTGAAATTCGCCAGCGTTAGCGGTCGCGTGACCTGGGACAAGCGCAACGCGCCCCTGCGCGTCGTATGGGACGACCTGCGTTTCAGCGGAACGCCTCTCACGGGCAGCGCGAATGGCTCATGGGTAGCCGCGGAAAAAGGTCCCGGAACGCTGGATCTGCGCGCGTCGCTGGCCGGGGGCAACGTGCAGGACATCACGCGCTTCATGCCGCTCGTCCTCGAAACCTCGGTGCGCGATTGGCTGAGCAGGAGCCTTCGGAGCGGCACGGCAAGCGACGTGGGTGTCGTGGTTGCGGGTGATCTGTCGGAGTTCCCTTTCGCCGACAATCGCAAAGGGAAATTCCTGGTCACGTTGAAAGTCAAGGACGTCACGCTGAGCTTCCTGCCCGAATGGCCCCCGATCGAAGGTATCGATGCCGATTTGCTTTTCGAAGGCACGCGGATGACCATCGACGCCACGCGCGGCAGTTCGCTCGGCGCGGAACTCGGACCGACCCGGGCCGAGATTCCGGTGCTCGGAGCGCTGACGCCGACGCTCACGGTCACGGGCGATGCGTCCGGCCCGACCTCCGAGTTCCTGCGCTATGTCGACCAGAGTCCGGTTGCGGGTTGGATCGGCCATGCGACGAAAGGTGCGCAGGCGACAGGCGCAGGAAAACTCCAACTGAAATTGACGGTTCCGCTCGGCAAGGGCACTGAGACCCGGGTCGCGGGCGGGTACCAGTTCATCAACAACGACCTGCGCTTTCCCAAGGTTCCGGTACTGGGCAAGGTCAACGGCAGGATCGCATTCACCGAAGAGGAAGTCCGCACCCAGGACGTCGCCTTCGAGGCGTTGGGCGGGCCGGCCCGATTGACCATAGGGAATGTCGACGGTGCGATTCGCGTGGCGGGCTCCGGCTCGGCGGATCTCTCGCTGCTGCGCAACGAGTTTGCATTTCCGCTGATCGGTCGAGTGTCGGGCACCACCGATTGGGAAGTCACTCTCACAGCGCGAGAAGAGGCCGTTTCCTGGACGGTCCAGAGCTCGCTAAAGGGCGCGGTCATCGACCTTCCCGCGCCCGTTGGGAAGTCTGCGGCGGAGGCGGCACCCTTGAAGATCGAGCGCCATGACGATGCGACTCGGCCTGATCTGGATACGTTGACCGCGGATTACCGGGGATTGGTTCGGGTGGTTGCTCATAGCGATCCGACGAATCCGGCCGCCTCGCCCGATCGCGTGCTTCTGCTTCTCGGCGCGGCGGTTGCGGGGCCGGCAGCGCCGACGCTTCCGGGCGTTGCCGTGCACGGCCAAATGGAGGCGCTGGACCTCGACGCATGGCTTGCCCTCTATGCCACTGAAAAGCCGCGTGAGTCAGGCGGGGCGGCGGCCAAACCGGCACCGGAATTGAATGGTGTCGATCTTGATGTAGGTACGCTCGAGGTCTTCGGTCGCGTGCTGCATGATTTGAAGGTTGGCGCGCACCGTGGCGGCGAGGATTGGCAATTGACGATGCGTGGGCGGGAAATCGAGGGGACCGCAACGTGGCATGGCCCATCGGCAGCCCTTCCCAATGGCCGCGTGATGGCGCGCCTTACGCGCCTTGCGCCGCCGGCTGCGGGGGAACTGCGCCCGGTGCGGGGAGTCAAGGACGCGTCCGGGAATGCAGCAAATCCATGGCCCGAACTCGACGTGGTCGCGGATACGCTCGTGACCAAGGGGCGCGATCTCGGGAAGCTGGAACTGGTCGCGGAACCGGTGGGAACCGATTGGCACATCAAGCAACTGTCCGTCAGCAATCCGGACGGGCGCCTGGATGCCAACGGATGGTGGCGCGTTCGCGGCGATGGCCAGCAAACGCTGATCGACGCGACGGTGGATGTCAAGGATTCGGGAGGCTATCTCACGCGATTCGGCTTCGGCGACCTGGTGCGCGAGGCGCCCACCACCATCAAGGGAACGCTGCAATGGACAGGCGCCCCAAATGACTTCGACTATCCATCGCTCACCGGCAACTTCACGATGCATTCGGGGGCCGGGCGCTTCACCAAGATCGATCCGGGAATCGGAAAACTGCTGGGCGTGCTTTCGTTGCAGGCATTGCCACGCCGCATCACGCTCGACTTCCAGGACATTTTCAGCGAGGGATTTGCGTTCGATGACATCGATGGCGACCTGCGTATCGACAATGGGCGGATGCATACCGATAACCTGAAGCTCGTGGGTCCGGCGGCGCTGGTCGCCATCAAGGGCGATATCGAATTGGCGAAGGAGACGCAGCACCTGGTGGTCAGAGTGCAGCCTGCGCTGAGCTCCAGCATCTCCGCGGGGGCGGCGGTGCTGTTCATTGCCAACCCGCTGGTTGGGGCGGCGGTCGGAGCGGGCGCGCTGCTTGCGCAGAAGCTGTTCAACAATCCACTGGACCAGATGTTCAGCTACGAATACCGCGTGACCGGACCTTGGGCCGATCCCGTGGTCGAACGCGTGAACGGCAAAGTCGCGGCCATGCCCGCGGGTGGCGAACTCGGCGGCGAGGTTAAACGATGAATTCAATCATGCCCGTGGCAGCGGTGCAGACGCTGTCCGGTGGCGATGTCGCGGAAAATCTGGCGAACGCCGAAGTGCTGGTGGCCGAGGCGGCTGCACAGGGCGCCCAGTTGATCCTGCTGCCGGAATACTTCGGCATCCTGGGTGCACGCGCCACCGACAAGCTGGCCGCGAAAGAACTTCCTGGCATGGGTCCGCAGCAGGACTTCCTTGCCCGCATGGCACGCGAACATCGCGCGTACGTCGTCGGTGGCAGCGTGCCGATCGCGACCGACGACCCGATGCGTGTGCGCAGCGCTTGCCTGGTCTACGGACCCGACGGCGCCTGCATCGCGCGCTACGACAAGATGCACCTGTTCCGGTTCACGAAAGGTGAGGAGGACTACGACGAGACGCGCACGATCGAACCGGGCGACACGCCGCAGGCGTTCGACAGTCCGGGGGGCCGCGTCGCGCTGTCGATCTGCTACGACGTGCGCTTTCCCGAGTTGTACCGCGCATTGGGCAACTACGCGCTGCTCCTGGTGCCCGCGGCCTTTACCGCGACGACGGGCGCCGCGCACTGGGAACTGCTGTTGCGCACGCGCGCGGTCGAGAACCAATGCTACGTGCTGGCCGCCGCGCAAGGCGGCTTGCATCCCAATGGCCGTCGAACCTGGGGACACTCGATGCTCGTCGATCCGTGGGGATCGATCGTGGCCATGAAGGAGGAGGGGACGGGCGTCGTTGTCGGCGACGTCGATCCGTCGCGCATCGCGGAAGTGCGCACGCAACTGCCGGCGCTGACCCATCGCGTGATTTAGCCGCAGGGCGTTTTCGTCCGGCACGTTGCGGCGCGGCTAGCTTCCTTTGAGCAGCACGAGCACGGCGCCACCGCCGCCGGCGTGCTGCGGCGCCTCCGCGTAGGCGAGCACGTCATCCCAGTGCGCGAGCCAACGCCGCACCTTGCCCTTGAGCACGGGTTCCTTGTTCGGGCGACGTCAGGCCCTTGCCGTGAATCACGCGCACGCAGCGCAGCCCGCGCGTCGCGCGCGCCGACGACGAAATCCGCGAGCACGTCGTGCGCCTCGTCCGTGGTCAGCCCGTGCAGGTCGAGTTCGGCCTGCACCGACCAGTGTCCGCGCCGCAGCTTGCCGACGACGTCCGGACCGATGCCGTTGCGCACGAAGGTCTGCTCGTGCTCGAACTCCTGTCCGGCATCCCAGGATTGCGGCGCGGGCTGCTCGCCGTATTTGGCGGCGGCAAGCACATCGCGCTCGTCGGCGAGCGTATTTGCGCGCAATCGGCTCCGGGCGGGGTGCGATCGAGCCTGGCCCGATTCGCAGGCGGCAGCCTCTGCACATCCGCAAATGCGCGCGCGAGGTCGATGTCGCCGTCGGCGTGCTTGCCAGCGGCCAGCAGGCGTTCGGGCGATGGGTCCGGCGCGGCGCTGGGGGCGGGTCGCGATGGTGCGGCTTCCGCCTTTGGCGCCGCGGTCCGAGCCGTGCGCCCCGCGGCATCCAGCAGCGACTTGAGATCGGAGAGTTTCGCCATCACTCGGTTTCGTCGTCCCCGCGCAGGCGGGGACCCAGCGGCTCTCTTGCCACGACACTTGGGTCCCGCCTGCGTGGGGACGACGTAAATCATTACCGCTTCGAGGTACGCCTCGGCGTCGAGCGCCGCCATGCAGCCCGTGCCGGCGGACGTGACCGCCTGCCGATAGACGTGGTCGGCCACGTCGCCCGCCGCGAATACGCCCGGGATCGATGTCGCCGTCGCGTTGCCTTCGCTGCCGCCCTTGACCTTGATGTAGCCGCCCGCCATCGTCAGCTGGCCCTCGAAGATCTGCGTGTTCGGCGTGTGGCCGATGGCGATGAACACGCCGTGCACGCCGACGTCCTGCGTCGCGCTGCTCTTGACGTCGCGCGAGCGCGTACGCCGGTCACGCCCGACGCGTCGCCCAGCACTTCGTCCAGCGTGTGATTCCACGACACGCGCATGTTGCCGCCGTCCTTGGTCTTCGCCATCAGGCGGTCGATCAGGATGGCTTCGGCGCGGAACTTGTCGCGGCGATGGACGACGGTGACGTGCTTCGCGATGTTGGACAGGTAGAGCGCCTCCTCGACCGCGGTGTTGCCGCCGCCGACGACGACGACGTCCTGGCCCTTGTAGAAGAAGCCGTCGCAGGTGGCGCAGGCGGAAACGCCCTTGCCCATGAACGCCTCTTCCGACGGCAGGCCGAGATAGCGCGCCGAGGCGCCGGTGGCGATGATCAGCGCGTCGCAGGTGTAGTCGCCGGCGTCGCCCGACCAGGCGAATCGGGCGTTCGCGTCCAGCTTGACCGTGTGGATGTGGTCGAAGATGATTTCGGTGTCGAAGCGCTCGGCGTGCTTCTGGAAGCGCGCCATCAGTTCGGGCCCATGCACGCCGTCGGCGTCGGCCGGCCAGTTGTCGACGTCCGTCGTCGTCATCAGCTGGCCGCCCTGCGCGAGGCCGGTGATCAGCACCGGCGAGAGGTTGGCGCGCGCGGCGTATACTGCGGCGGTGTAGCCGGCGGGGCCGGAGCCCAGGATCAGCAGGCGGGCGTGCTTGACGGTCATGGCTTGATCTCGCGATGCAAAAGCGACGCAGTTTATCGCATGTGGGGGTGCCGACCTCTGACGCGCAAGTCGACGCGACGCCACCGCGCGCATCCCGTTCGTCAACCTCGCGCGTTTCAGCCCGCGTCGGCGTATAATGCGGCCTATGAAGTATTGGCTGCAACCCCATGTTTTTTAAGAGGAACGACACCGTACAACCGGCGGCATGCCTCGCCGCCGAGCCCGAGCTGTCGCCGCGCTTCGCGCGGCTGGTCCGCGAATCGTGGTGGCTGCTGGTCGTCGCCGCGATCGTCTACCTCGGGCTGATCCTCGCGACGTACTGCGAAATCCGATCCCGGCTGGTCGTTTTCCGGCACCGGCGCAGGCCGCTCGTCAATCGCGGCGGCGTGGTCGGCGCGTGGCTCGCCGATCTGCTGCTCTATCTGTTCGGCTTGTCGGCGTGGTGGTGGGTCGTCGGCGGCGCGGTGCTGGTCGTTGCCGGCTACCGCCGCGTCGTGCGGCCCGACGAGGCCGACCGACCATCCGCTGTGCGCTCGGCGCGCTCGGCTTCGCGCTGGTCGTTGCTCGCCAGCGCCGCGCTCGAAGCCATCGCGTCTGTGGAAGCTGCCCGTCGCGCTGCCGCTGGCGCCCGGCGGCGCGCTCGGCGACGCGATCGGCCAGGCACTGGCCCGCGCGCATTCGGCTTCAACGGCGCGACGCTGCTGCTGCTGGCGCTGTTCGCCGTCGGCTCGTCGCTGCTCTTCGGCATTTCCTGGCTGCGGGTCATGGAGCGCATCGGCGCCGGGCATCGAGGCGCTCGATCGCCTGGATCCGCCGCCGGCGCGAGGACGCCATCGACCGCCGGATCGGCGAGGAGGCCGCCGATCGAGCGCGAGCAGGTCGTGATGCAGCTGCGCGAAGAGGACGAGGAGCGCGAGCCGGTGCGTCGTGGTGCCGCCGCGGCCGCGCCGGTGCCGAAATCCGAGCGCGTGGTCAAGGAAAAGCAGCGGCCGCTGTTCACCGACATGCCCGATTCGCCGCTGCCGCCGCTTGCGCTGCTCGAGGACGCGCCGTCGATCGCAGGAGATCGGTCAGCAACGAGACGCTCGAATACACGTCGCGGCTCATCGAACGCAAGCTCGCCGACTTCGGCGTCAGCGCCAAGGTGCTCGCCGCCTATCCGGGCCCGGTGATCACGCGCTACGAAATCGAGCCGGCGGTCGGCGTGAAGGGCGCGCAGATCGTCAATCTGATCAAGGACCTCGCGCGCGCGCTGTCGGTCGTGTCGATCCGCGTGGTCGAGACCATTCCCGGCAAGTCGTGCATGGGCCTCGAGCTGCCCAATCCGCGGCGGCAGGTGGTGAAGCTCGTCGAGATCCTGTCGTCGGCGACCTACAACGACACGCCGGCGCGCTGACGCTGGCGCTCGGCAAGGACATCGCCGGCAAGCCGGTGGTCGCCGACCTGGCGCGGATGCCGCATCTGCTGGTCGCCGGCACCACCGGTTCCGGCAAGTCGGTGGCGGTCAACGCGATGATCCTGTCGCTGCTGTACAAGGCCGAGCCGAAGCAGGTGCGGCTGATCCTGATCGACCCCAAGATGCTCGAGCTGTCGATGTACGAGGGCATCCCGCATCTGCTGGCGCCCGGTCGTCACCGACATGAAGCTCGCGCCCAACGCGCTCAACTGGTGCGTCGGCGAGATGGAGCGGCGCTACAAGCTGATGTCGCTGCTCGGCGTGCGCAATCTCGCCGGCTACAACGCCAAGGTCGTCGAGGGGAAGAAGGCGGGCAAGACCGCTGACTGAATCCGTTGTCGCTGACGCCGGAAACGCCGGAGCCGCTCGAAGAAATGCCGTTGATCGTCGTGGTGGTCGACGAACTCGCCGACCTCATGATGGTGACGGGCAAGAAGATCGAGGAACTGATCGCGCGCATCGCGCAGAAGGCGCGCGCCGCCGGCATCCACCTGATCCTCGCCACGCAGCGGCCGTCGGTCGACGTGATCACCGGCCTCATCAAGGCCAACATTCCGTCGCGCATCGCGTTCCAGGTCGCGAGCAAGATCGACTCGCGCACGATCCTCGACCAGATGGGCGCCGAGGCGCTGCTGGGGCAGGGCGACATGCTGTACATGCCGCCGGGCACCGGCTATCCGCTGCGCGTGCACGGTGCGTTCGTGTCCGACGGCGAAGTGCATCGCGTCGTCGAGCACCTGAAGCAGCAGGGCGAGCCGCAATACATCGAGGGCTGCTCGAAGGCGGTGCGGTGGGCGGCAACGGCGACGACGGCGTTCGCGTCGACGGCGGCGACGCGGAAGGCCGATCCGATGTACGACCAGGCGGTGGCGGTCGTGCTCAAGACGCGGCGGCCGTCGATCTCGCTGGTGCAGCGCCACCTGCGCATCGGCTACAACCGCGCCGCGCGCCTGATCGAGCAGATGGAAAACGCCGGACTGGTGTCGCCGATGCAGACCAATGGCAATCGCGAAGTGCTGGTGCCGGCGGGCAAGGGCGACGCCTGAGCATGCGCGGGGCGGTGGCGATGTCGGCCGTGGCCGCGTGCTGGCGGCGGGTGAACGCTTGCCGGACCGGTCGAGGTCTATCGCGAAGGGCCGCAGTTCTGTCCGCGCGACGTGCCGAAGACCGCGCCCGTGCTCACCGAGGCGCAGGCGATCGTGCGCGCGCGCACGATGCTGCCCGCGGGGTTTTGCGGACCCGGCACCTTCGTGACCGGCTGCGACGCGGAACCGGAGTACGCACTCGGCGCGTGGCGGATCTATGTCCACCAGTACGCGACCGTGCGGGAACGCGGATCGCGGCGGGCTCTCGCACACGTATATCATTCTCGACCCGGTGGGCAACTGCCTGGCCAACATTCCCGGGACCGATTTCGGCGCACCGCATTGATGAATTCCAAAACTCCATTGACCACGCGCATCGCATTGCGTTTGCCGCGCTCGCGCTTCTGCGACGGCGCTTCCCGCCGACGCGGCCACGCTCGATCGCCTGCGCGCGTTCGTGCGCGAGACGCAGACGGCGCGCGCGCAGTTCACGCAGACCGTCGTCGACAAGAATGGCCGCGAGGATGCAGAGCGCCAATGGCACGTTCGAATTGTCGCGGCCGGGAAAATTTCGCTGGAACGTCGAAAAGCCGTACAAGCAATTGCTGGTCGGCGACGGCCAGCGGGTCTGGGTCTATCGACGAGGACCTGAACCAGGTGATCGTGCGCAAGGTCGGCGACGCGCTCGGCGCCACGCCGGCGGCGCTGCTTTCCGGCAACCAGGACGTCGAGCGCGCGTTCGCGTGGAAGGACCTGCCGGCGGCGGACGGCCTCGATTGGCTGGGGGCGACGCCGCTCGGCGAAGGATGCGGCATTCACCGAGATCCGCCTGGGCTTCGATGCCAAGGGTCTGGCCGCGCTCGAAGTCATCGACGCGTTCGGCCAGAAGAGCCTCGTGCGCTTCACCAACGTCGAGCGCAATCCGAAATTCGCGCCGGACACGTTCCGCTTCACGCCGCCCAAGGGCGCGGACGTCATCGGCGACACAAGTAGTTGCTCGCTGGAAAGTTGCCCGCCGGAAGCCGGGATAGACGAACCGGTGCTCCGGAAAGTCTCCGACCTCAATTCACGGTTGGGGGCAGCGGAAGCCCTTTGGCCGCCATGACCTTGCGCAAGCGGTCGGGATAGTCGGTGATGATGCCGTCGACTTTCCAGTCGATGAGGCGAGCCATGTCGGCCGGATCGTTGACGGTCCACGGCAGAACGAGAAGACCCAGCGCGTGTGCTTCGCCGACGGCGTCCGGCGTCAGGTTGCGCCAGAACATCGACCACGTCCCGCATCCGGCCGCCTGCGACGATCCGCGGCAGCGATCCGCCGTACTTCCTGAGATCGAGTCCGGCCAGCCATGGTGACGGCGCGCCGCCATCGCGCTGAACCGTATTGTCGTTGGGCGACTCGATCGTCAGGCACGCGGTAGGTATCGCTGGTGCGAGCTTCCTCACTTCCACCAGCGTGCGCCAGTCGAACGACTGCACCGTGACTCGTTCGGCATAGCCCGCATTGCGGATCGCCGCGACGACGAGCCGCGCGAACGTGGCGGGATCGACCGTGTCGCTTCCGCTGGCCGGCGTGATCTTGGTCTCGATGTTGAAGCGCACCGCATTGGCCGCACCCAGCGCGAACACTTCGGACAGCGTCGGAAAGCGCTGGCCGTCGACCGACTGCTGCTCGGGAAACTGGCGGGCGTAGGCGCTGGCGGGATTGATGCGGCCGAGGTCGTAGCGCTTGAGCTCGGCGAGCGTCAGCGAGTGGATCGGCGGGCCTCTTGCCGACGAGCCACGCACCGTCCGGATCCCGCACCAGGTCGGGATTGAGGTACGGGTCGTGCGAGATCACCAGCACGCCGTCCTTGGTGACGCCGAGGTCGGTTTCGAGCGTGGTGACGCCGATGGCCAGCGCACGCTGGAACGCGGCGAGCGTGTTTTCCGGTGCCAGGCCGCGCGTCCCGCGATGGCCTTCGAGGTCGAAGGCGACCGCCGGCAACGCAAGACTTACCGCGATCGCCGCGATCACCGCGATCAGCGCGAGCAACGTGCGCAGCCGCGGCATGTCAGTCGCGCCTAACCTGCCAGCCAGGCCTGCACGCGCGGATGCGTCGAGCACGTCGGGGTTGACGACGAACTCCGGGCGGCCCGCGATCGCCATGTCGACGATGCTCGCGAGGCCGGTGGCCGCCATGTTGTGGAAGCACTCGTCCGTCCAGCACAGCGCGTGCGGCGTGACGATCACGTTGTCCATCGCCAGCAGCGGATTGGCCGGGTCGACCGGCTCCTGCTCGAACACGTCGAGCGCCGCGCCGGCGATCTTTCCCGGCCTGCAGTGCTGCGATCAGCGCCGGCTCGTCGACGACCGGTCCGCGCGACACGTTGATGAAGTACGCGGTGCGCTTCATCAGCGCGAACTGCGCCGTGCCGATCAGGTGCCGCGTCTCGTCGTTGAGCAGCGGAATCGTGACGACGAAGTCGGATTCGCGCAGCACGGTGGCGAGATCGACCTTGCGCGCGCCGAGGTAGCCCAGCTCGACCGCATTGACGTACGGATCGGCGGCAAGCAGCTTCAGGTCGAACGACGCGCGCCATGCGCAGCAGTTCCTTGCCGATGCGGCCGGCGCCGACCACGCCGAGCGTGCGGCCGGTCAGCCCCATGCCCATGTTGTCCATCCGCTCGTCCCAGCGGCCGGTGCGCGTCAGGCGGTCCTTCAGCATCAGCTTGCCGGCGAGCGCGAGGATGAAGGTCAACGCGATCGTGGCCACCGGCCGCGGCATCGCCATCGGCGTATTGGTGACGACGATGCCGGCGCGGGTCATCGCGGGAACGTCGACCGAGTCGTAGCCGACGCCATGGCGGGCCACGACGCGCAGCCGGCAATCGGCGCGCGGCGACGGCCGCAGCGGGCGTGCGCGCCATGTTCACGTAGACGGCGTCGTAGCGCGCCGCGTGGTCGGGCGTCAGCTCGCGCACGATCGACGGCAGGTACTCCCATTCGACGTTCGGCGCGTTGGCGAGGATCTCGAGCGCCTTGCGGCCGAACGCCGGCTCGCCACGCGAATCGAGGATGTCCCGCGTGATGCCGACACGAAACTTGTCTGCCACATCGTTCTCCGTCATTTGGCTGCGTTGCGCATGATGTCGAGACCGCTGCGCAGCGCGTTTTGCAGCATCAGTTGATCGACGCCGTAGGACATCAGGCGAAAGCCCTTGGCCACGTAGTCGCGCGCCCAGTCGTCGTCCATGCCGATGAATGCGGCCGCCTTGCCGTGGGCTTCGCAGGCGGCGACGATGCGCGTCGACGGCGGCGAGGTAGTCCGGATGCTTGAACTGGCCGGGGATGCCCATGAAATTGGTCAGGTCGAAGTGACCGAGCCACAGCGCGTCGACGCCGGGGACCGCGGCAATGGCCTCGACGTTGGCCAGACCTTCGACCGTTTCGATCTGCGGTATCACCATCGTGCGCTCGTGCAGCGCCGCCATCTTGGCGACGACATCGCCGCCCTGGTAGTCGTCATGCGCAAATCCGAACGCCGCGCCGCGCCGTCCGGCGGGCGGATAGCGCGTGCAGGCGACGATGTTGCCGCGCCTCGTCCGCGCGTGCCGACCATCGGCACCATGATGCCCATCGCGCCCACGTCGAGCGCGCGCGCAATGAAGTGATATTCGCCGCGCGGCACGCGCACCATCGGCACGATGTCGCAGTCCGCGGCACAACGCGAACTGCGTCTTGAGCGTCTCGAACCCGAGACCGGTGTGCTCCATGTCGTACAGCACGAATTCGGCGCCGGCGTTGCGGCAGATCTGCGGCAGGCCGGGCGAAAAGAACTCGAACACCATCACGCCGAACGCGCGGCCGCCGGCAGCGAGTCGGGCTTTTACGGGATTTTCGCGCACAGTCAGCTTGCCTCCAGTATTTCGCGCGATGCGCGCAGTCCGGATTCCAGCGCCCCTTGCATCCACGTGTGGGTGAGGGACGCATGCTCGCCGGCAAAGTGAATCCGTCCCTCGGCGCGATGAGGGCGGGGTAGAGATCGGTGTGCTGTCCGGGCAGGAACCACGCAAACGCGCCGCTCGACAGCGGATGGTTGTCCCAGCTCCAGCTCTGGGTCTCGCGCACGATGCCGGGCTGGCCAAGCTGCGGGTGCACGCGCGAAAGGTGCTGCAGCGCGAGCGCCGCGCGTGCCGGGTGATCGAGGCTCGCCAGGCGACGCGCTGTCTGGCCCCACGAATAGGAAGCGAGCAGGACGCCCGCGCCGGCGGACACCCGGGCGTCCTTCGCTTCCGCATTGTCGGACGGGTAGTAGGCGGTCGCGATGGGCAGGTCCGTAAACGTGCCGCCGCCGTAGATGCCGTCGTCGCTTTCCCAGAAGCGGCGGCGCGCAACGGCCAGGACCTTGGTCGACGAATCGTAGTTGACTTGGCGGATCGCGCGCCACTTGGGCCCGGACATTTCCGGCGTGCACTTCGATGCGCGACAGCACGGGGCACGGCAGCGTGCACAGCACGAAGTCGCCTTCGACCGCCTTCTCGACGCCGTGCTGACGATAGACGGCGCCGGCGCGCTTGCCATCGGGCGATCTGGGTCAGGCGCACGACCTGGCATCCGAGCTGCGGCTTGCTGCGCAGATGCGCGGCAAAGGCCGAGGCCAGCCGATCGGTGCCACCGACGATCTCGTCGAAACCCTGCGACCAGACTTCCAGGAATTCCTCGCGCAGCGTCTCGGTCGCGGCGGAATTCATCAGCGATTCGGAGCCGCTGGAGACCGCCATGAACTCGATGGCTTCCTGCGACAATCCCGCGGCTTCGCACAGCTGCTGCAGCGATTGCTGGTCGAGCGCGCGCACGCGTGGCGTTGGTCAGCGATGTCGACGACAGCTCGCGCTTTTGCGCGTCGTCGAGACCGGCAAGCGCCTGGCCGACGCTGCCGTTCCAGAAGTCGTCGGGGTCTGCGCGCGCTCGTTTCCGGCGCAGCGCGTACAGCGGGTTGAGCAGCTTCACGTCGCGCGATGCGCTGGCGCTGCCCGCGCATGAAGTAGTACGCACGCGGATTGGCGAAGACGAACTTGCGCAGCGGCAAGCTGGAACACGGTGACGTAGTGGCGGGTCAGCAGGTGCCGCGTCGGAATGCGCATCGCGCCGGCTTCGCCGTACAGGCCGTCGCCGAAGCGCAGCGTGCGCACGCGGCCGCCGATGTGGCGCTGGTCGGCCTCAGGATCGTCACGCGATGGCCGCGCTGTTCGAATTCGTAGGCGGCGACGAGCCCGGACAGGCCGGCACCGACGATGACGACGTGCAGCGGCCGCGCAGGGTTCGGGCACCGCGCCCAGCGCGGGCAGCGCGTAGGCGGACGGCGGCCGCGCCGGTCAGCGCCAGCAGACGGCGCAGGAATTCGCGCCGCAGCAGGTGATTGTCGGTGATCTTGATTTTGCATCGGTGGCTCGCTGCGAAGTGTATCGCGCCGGCGTGCAAACCCGGCAGCCCAGCCCCCATAATCGTCCTTGCCGATGAACGACCTCTTTTGCCTCCGCCAGGCGTGCGCGCAGCGCCGCGCGCGCCGCTGGCCGAACGCCTGCGGCCCGAAGACGTTCGCCGACGTGGCCGGGCAGCGGCACCTGCTGGCGCCGGGCAAGCCGCTTGCGGTGGCGTTCGCTTCGGGCAAGCTGCACTCGATGATCCTGTGGGGGCCGCCGGGCGTGGGCAAGACGACGCTGGCGCGGCTGATGGCCGATGCGTTCAACGCCGAGTTCATCGCCATCTCCGCCGTGCTGGCCGGCGTCAAGGACATCCGCGATGCGGTGGCGCGCGCCGACGCGACGCGCGCGCAATCCGGTCGCGCGACGATCCTCTTCGTCGACGAGGTGCATCGCTTCAACAAGGCGCAGCAGGATGCGTTCCTGCCGTTTGTCGAGCAGGGCACGCTGACGTTCATCGGCGCCACGACCGAGAATCCGTCGTTCGAGGTGAATGGTGCGCTGCTGTCGCGCGCCACGGTGTATGTGCTCGAACCGCTGTCGGCGCAGGATCTGGCCATCCTGTTCGAGCGCGCCGCGACAGCCGTCGATGCCGGAGTCGCGTTCGACGCGCCGGCGCGCGACGCGCTGATCGCGTACGCCGATGGCGACGGGCGGCGCCTCATCAACCTGGTCGAGCAGCTCGCCGTGGCGACTGCGGAAGCACGCCGCACGACGGTCGACACGCCATTTCTCGAAGAGACCATTTCGCGCAGCCTGCGACGCTTCGACAAGGGCGGTGAGGCGTTCTACGACCAGATTTCCGCGCTGCACAAGGCCGTGCGCGGCTCCGACCCCGATGCGTCGCTGTACTGGATGTGCCGGATGCTCGACGGCGGCGCCGATCCGCTCTACGTCGCGCGACGGCTGATCCGCATGGCCAGCGAGGACATCGGGCTGGCCGATCCGCGCGCGCTGCGGCTCGCACTCGACGCGGCCGAAACCTACGAGCGACTCGGCACGCCCGAAGGCGAACTCGCGCTGGCGCAATGCGTGCTGTATCTCGCGGCCGCGCCCAAGTCGAATGCCGCGTACGTCGCGTTCAATGCGGCGAAGGCGTTCATCGCCGACGACGGTTCGCGCCCGGTGCCGCTGCGCCTGCGCAATGCGCCGACCAAGCTGATGAAGGGCCTGGGCTACGGCAAGGGCTATCGCTACGCGCACGACGAGGAGGGCGCCTACGCGGCCGGCGAGCATTACCTGCCCGGATGACATGACGCCGCAGCACGTTCTACCGCCGACTGATCGCGGGCTCGAAGGAAAGATTCGCGAAAAGCTGGAACGGCTTGCGCGCACAGGATCGGCAGGCGAGCGACACTGACGCCGACGCAGATCAGTCCTCCGAAATAGCGTGTCGCAAGTATCTGATATAATTAACTAATGCTCGACATCAATCTCTTTCGCAACGACTTGGCGGCGGTCGACCGCCGGACTCGCGCAAGCGCGGCGTCGTGCTCGATACGCGCGACGTTTCGAAACGCTCGAGGCGCGGCGCAAGGACATCCAGACGCGCACGCAGGATCTGCAGGCCAAGCGCAACGCCTTGTCGAAGCAGATCGGCATCGCCAAGGGCAAGGGCGAGGACGCGGCGCCGCTGCTGGCCGAAGTCGCCGGCTTGGGCGACGAGCTGAAGCGGCTGGAAGGTCGAACTCGAATCGCGTGCAGGCGCAATTGCGCGAGTTCCTGCTGGACTTGCCGAACCTGACGCATCCGTCCACGCCGGTCGGCAAATCCTCCGACGACAACGTCGAGGTCCGCCGCTGGGGAACGCCGCCGGAATTCGACTTCACGGCGAAGGACCACACGGATCTCGGCGAGGCGCTGGGACTACTCGACTTCGCGCACCGCCGCCAAGATGTCGGGCGCGCGCTTTTCGTTTCTGCGCGGCGATCTCGCGCGCCTGCATCGCGCGCTCGCGCAGTTCATGCTCGACACGCATACGCGCGAGCATGGCTACACGGAGTGCTACACGCCCTACATCGTCAACGCCGACGCGCTGGTCGGCACGACGCAGTTGCCGAAGTTCGAGGCTGACATGTTCGCCGTCAGCAAGGGCGACGACGGCAGGACGAGGCCGCAGTACCTGATCTCGACCTCCGAGATCACGCTGACCAATACGGTTCGCGATGAAATCCTGCCGCTCGACGGCGCTGCCGATCAAGCTGACCGCGCACACGCCGTGCTTCCGCTCGGAGGCGGGCAGCTACGGCAAGGACACGCGCGGCATGATCCGCCAGCACCAGTTCGACAAGGTCGAGATGGTGCAGATCGTCCATCCGGAGCGTTCGTACGAGGCGCTGGAGGAGATCACCGGCCATGCCGAGGTGATCCTGCAGCGGCTCGGGCTGCCGTATCGCGTCGTGGTGCTGTGCACGGGCGACATCGGCTTCGCGGCGGCCAAGACCTACGACCTCGAGGTCTGGCTTCCCGCGCACGAACGCCTATCGCGAAATCTCGTCGTGCTCCAATACCGAGGCGTTCCAGGCACGGCGGCTGCAGGCGCGCTTTCGCAACGCGCAGGGCAAGACCGAGCTCGTGCACACGCTGAATGGCTCCGGGCTGGCTGTCGGACGCACGCTGGTGGCGATGCTTGAGAACTACCAGCGTGGGGACGGCTCCGTCGAGGTGCCGGAGGCGCTGCGCCCGTACATGGGCGGCAAGACGCACATCTTTCGCCTGCCCTGATTCGCCGCGGCGACGCGACTAGTTGCGGGACTCCCAGCGCGTCGGCGCGCCTACCTTCGCTACATCCCGCGCGGGACCAGCGCTTCGTCGTGGCGGCTGAGGCTGGCGCATGCGCACACGTCGCAGACACCGGCCTGCGGGTACCCGGCGCGTCCACGCTCGTCAAAACAAGACTTCGCTTGACGCGCCACCCGCGACGGCCGGCGCGACTTGCGCGCATGCGCACAGCCCCAACCGCCGCGACCACTCCCAGCGCGGACGGGTACTTCTCGAGGGCGAATTTGCCGCCGTCGACGCGATGCGTGCGACGCGTGGCGGGTAGTCGTGTGTTGACTGCCCGCCGCGCGGCGAAACACGCATCCGAGCACACGATTGGCGGCAGCCTGAGCCCGCGGCGAAGTGCCGGTTCCGACGAGGTTGCACTGCGCAGGAAGGTCGCGCGAGGTCAGCGAAGGTTGCCGGTATGACCGAGAGAGTAGCGGCCCGGCTGCGGCCACACGGTCAGTCCGTGCGGTTCCTTGCCTACCGCGATGGCCTTCACGTCGCCGCTAGTGGTGTCGAATGCGTAGACCATGTTGTCGTAGCGGCCGGATAGCCACAGCCACTTGCCGTCGGCGCTGACATTGCCCATGTCCGGGCTGCCGCCACCCGGTATGGGCCACGTGACGTCGACTTTGCGCGTCGCGAAATCGATGACCGAAACGCTGCCCGGCCCCTTTGGCGAACCGTGAATCTTGTTCGAGCCGCGGTTCGCGACGTAGAGCTTCTTGCCGTCGCGACTGG
>CAVWKH010000002.1:0-216933 GCA_963755545.1 uncultured beta proteobacterium
GGAGTTAGTCATGACTTTGCGACTACTGGAGCTGAAGCCAGGTTCGTTTCCTTCGGCGCGCGTTGTACCTAAGATTTTCTTGCCACTAGTCGAAGCCGCTGCTCAAGGCGTCGAGCTTGTGCCGGTCGTTCGCACAATCGTCGAAGGTCTGGGTTTTGATAGTTTCGCATATGCACTGAGTACCAATCCGCGTCCGGATAGGGAGGCGCAACTATTCATTTTCACAACAATGCCACCTGAATGGATGGTGCTTTACGACAAGAATGCGTACGTGGAGGTCGATCCACGAGTCCAACGTGTGTATGACAGCACACTCCCATTGATCTGGGATCAGACGGACTTTCGTGGAAAAGACGGGCGCACGGACCAATTTCTTGATGATGCTGCGCGTTACGGTACCCGGAGCGGCATCGCCTTCACACTTCACGATGTGGGGCATGGCGGAATCATGATTGTCTATAACTCGAACCTTCCCGAGATAAGCCCTGCCAGGGTCGAAATGATTCAAACGAATCTTCCGGATCTCCTATCCTTCGGACACTACTTTCACGAGTGGTTTATGAAGTCTGTGGTAGATAAGGGATTTCCATCGAGGCTTAAGGGTGCACCACTTACCTCGCGGGAGCGTGGGGTTTTAGGAATGGTAGCGCGCGGACTTACAAGTGAGGATATCGCCTACAAACTCAGCATTAGCGAGCGCACGGTACATTTTCACATTAGCGCAGTGCGAACCAAACTTGGCGCCGCGAATCGTCAGGAAGCCGTCGCAATTGGTATGCACCTTGGGTTGGTCAGCGGATTTCGCTGAGTGCCAGTTCAGGTCCTCCTATTCCCCAATGCGAGGGGTGCTTAGTTCGTTGATGGTGTCATTTCCTTGACCGTCATCGGCCATTCATATGCCGGATAGGTTGGTTTCCCGTCAAAGCCCAACCATTGTTTCTTGTCCCAATCGTAGAGTTGGCAACGTCGGGTTGTGTCGAGAAGCCAAGCGAGATTGGCCTTCCGAACTACCGCCGCGGGCCCCAGAAGCCGGTTCAGTTCTTTTTGGGCCTCATAGGCTCTGAAGAAGGGAATTCCGGGCAAAAGATGGTGAACTGGGTGCGAATACGTCTCGTGGGAGTACCACCCGAACCAGCGCGGAACTTCCAAGTGAACCGAGATGAGCTCGGTACGTCCGGCCCCGTCGCGATCGATCTTATCTTCTTTAAACCATGGAATTCGCGGGTCGGTGTGTTGGACATACAGAGTGAACCCGTCGGCACCGTCAAACAATATTAGTGGGAAAACGAACCCAAAAATTAGCGCGCTGGTAACGGTTAGGTTATTGGCAATCGCTGGCGCGTGCACGAGGAATGTAACCAAGATGACGGCGTACGCGACCACCCATAGCGTATTAAGCCATGCTGCGCCCCGAAACTTACTTGGCACGTAACCAGGGACCCAGATCTTTGTTTGCCAGTGGCGTTCCTTCAAGTAGTAAATTGACCAGCCCAGAATATAGGGGCCGCGGTACAAACGCTCCAGCAATTGCCGCCAGACGGGGAGTGAGTCGAACTCCGTCTTGCTGAACGGCCTATACGCATCCGGCTTGGTATCGTTACAGTAGGGATGATGAAGGAAATGATGCTCGTAGCACCACAACCGGTAGTTGTAGAAGATCGGGGTGAAGGCCAAAAATGCGAGCACCCGATTTAGGTTGCGGCTTTTAGTCAAGTTCTCGTGAGCCGCGTTATGGGCGAAGGAAAAAAGTCGGCCCATTCCACCCGCTATCATGATACTTCCCACGAGCTTGAGCCAAAGCGACATCGCGAAGAGCACGACCATAAAACCAGAGATATAGACAGCAAAATCGACTAGAAAGTGCATGATGGCGCGGGGCATATCAGGTCGTGCGTAGCGCATCAGTTGTGCGATCAGTTCGCGCCGGTCTGGGAGGCGCGTCGCTTCGGTACTTTGAATAGACTTCGGGTTCATGTGGCGATGACCAAAGTTAATTCGCGGCTCCTGATTTGGGGTGGCGCCGTCGCAGAATATTGTACTCGAACCAGCTTGCTGTTCTTATTGATTAGCGAGGAGCGCGCGAGGGAAGTTGTTAGAAATCAAACATCTCTTCCGATGTACCTTGCTTTTCGTTGCAATCGGCTCGGTTATTCGCGACGCGGTGAGTAAGCTAGAACCACTTCCCGACATGTCGTCAACGTTCGGAAATGGAATTGCGCTTCTTCGACCCGATTTGAAGAAAACCGAGGCGCGGACGAGGTGGTTCATCTCGATTCACAAGCTCGGCGTTACGCGTTTGCCGTTTGCCTGACACCCCCGTAACTCGTATTTCGCTTCCCCGCATCATATTCGATCGGCATAGTCCTTGCTTAAATCGATCTAGAGCCCGATTAGACGTAGCGTCGAAACCTGGTTCGGTGGCGAATATTCCGTTGAACTGGCTTCCGGGTACCGCTGTACAATCGAGAGCAATTTCAATCCCTTGGCTAGAAAACTGACCTTGATGCTTGTCTGGCTTACACGCAAGCACTGGAAGCAAATGCTTGGTTCGGCGCCTCGCGCCGAACTTGAGCAGTCATTGCTGCGGCTGGGCTTAGTCGGCGCCTCTTATGTCTATCTTCTTTTCCACACATTTAAAGACTGGCTTCTCAACCCAGACGAAAAGCAATTAGTTTTCGTCGGAGCGGGTTTCCTCGCGTTAGCTATCGCTTTGGTTGTGCTTGTCTTGGCCAGTGACAAGGATTCGGTTCCGCGCCGCGTCGTCGGCATCGTTGCCGACAACGCCGCGACGACGTATTTTCTGCTCCAGATGGGGGAAAGCGGGGCGATCGTTGTCGGCGTCTACCTTTTCGTATCTTTCGGGAATGGTTTCCGCTTCGGACGGCTATACCTCCACATTTCCCAAATGCTAGGCCTTTTAGGCTTTGCGTACGTATTAGCGTTCTCTGAATTCTGGTCTAAGCATTTGGGAATCGGAGTTGGCTTCCTAGCCGGCTTGCTCGTTCTCCCGTTCTACGTCGGAGTCCTTACCCAGCGAATTACCGAAGCAAAGAGGCGTGCCGACGAGGCAAACCAGGCCAAGGGCCGTTTCCTCGCCAACGTCAGTCATGAGATGCGGACGCCGCTAAACGGCGTTATCGCTATGGCAGACGTTCTTCGCGAAACAAGCCTGAACGAGTCTCAAAGCGAAATCGTCGCGACCATGACGACCTCTGCGAATCTGCTACTCGCGCAGATTGAAGACGTCCTCGACATGGCCAAGATAGAAGCCGGCCGCGTTCAGATCGAGATCGCGCCCTTCGACCTGGGACAGCTACTTACGTCTTCGGTCAAGATTATCTTGCCTCAGGCACGGTACAAAGGGTTGGAAGTTCGGACCGAGGTCTCGGCGGAAGCCGCCTCCTGGTTCAGCGGTGACTCCTATCACCTTCGCCAAGTTCTTTTGAACCTACTGGCGAATGCCGTGAAATTCACCGAGAAGGGGCACATAACTTTGCGGGCGCGAGTGCTGGGTGCCAACGATGGCGTCTGCATGATGCGCTTCGAGATTGAAGACACCGGAATCGGCATCGCCCACGACAAGCAGGTAATGATCTTCGAACCGTTTGCGCAGGCCGACGATTCCATCACCCGGGTTTACGGCGGCACAGGCCTCGGCACCACAATTGCTCGGCATTTGGTCACGTTGATGGGGGGGCGAATCGATTTGACCAGTAACTTGGGTGTGGGCACCCGATTCTGGTTCGAGATCCCATTGCCGCACGCCGAGCCGAGGGGACTTGATCTTACTGAGGAATTGTCATCGACGATCAAGGTGTCCGCTACAGTGAGGGCACTCTCGACGAGTAACCTCGCCAGCGTGCACAAGCTGCGCGGTGCACGAATACTGGTAGCCGAGGACAATCAAACCAACCAGCGTGTTACACAGATGATCCTGGAGAGCGGCGGTCACGTAGTGACCATCGTCGATAACGGAGAAGCGGCGCTTGATGCACTTGAACGCGGAGGATTCGATCTCGCCTTGATCGACCTCTCCATGCCGATAGTAAGTGGACTGGAAGCGCTGAAGCTTTACCGGTTCTCGACCCGCAATCCAATTCCGATCCTGATTCTTTCGGCGAACGTCACGACCGAATTGATCGATGAATGCATGCGTGGCGGGGCTGCCGAATTCGTCACGAAACCTATTCGCGCGTCGGTGCTGCTGGACGCCGTCGAGCGCAACCTTGAGATTGAGCCGATCCTGAACTCAATGGCTGCTCCGCCGTTGCGGATGGAGGATCGTCAGCCGCTACAGGTTGTTGACACGCCTCCGATGGACGCCTCCGTGCTTGAAGATTTGGGTAATCTCTCCAAGGATCCGACGTTTGTCGAGCGACTACTTCGTGGCTTCCGGGGAGATACCGAGCGGATCGTCGGAGAAATTGTCGATGCGATCGCGCATCGAAAATACGAGACGGTAAAAGACGCCGCGCATGCACTCCGCGGCGGCGCTGCAAGCGTGGGCGCGACCCAATTGACGCAAATTGCAAGTCGCCTCGAAAAGGCGCCGCACGATCAGTTACGATTGAAGGCCGCCCAGTGGACCGAGGAACTGCTCCGTACCTCGGCCCGAACGCTGGAGGCGCTAGACGTTCATCTTGAGGAACGCAGGAACAAATTGAAATCCTCTCAATGACTTCCTGGTCAGCATCTGTAAATCAATCGTCGCCGGCCGCCGCCTCCATTCGCACCTGATTTGGGGCGTGGATCGCTTCAGTGGCATTTCCACTGCCGCGTTGCTGCGCACGCACAAGGCGATCCATCATTTTGAGATCCCGTGCATCGAGTTTTAGCGCCGTATCCGCCCAGATGTCGACGACTCGAGCAAGTTCCACATAGGTTACCGGCTCGAACTCGTTGCGAACCGATTCGATGGCGCGGCGAGCGTTCGCGGCTTTCGAGTGTTTCCGCACATAGCTATATACGGCCGCCTCGCCGGTGCCGTCCGGAGTAACCACATCCACGACACCAAATTCGTACAACTCGCGTGCCGAGTAAATGTTGCCACTCGTGATCATTTCTTCGGTCTTGCGGCGCCCGACCTTCCGGACGAGAAAGCTGTAGGCGCCCATTCCCGGAAACAGATTGAATAGAATTTCCGGAAAGCCCATTCGCGCGGATTCTTCGGCAACAATGACCGTGCTCGATAGCGCGCATTCAAAGCCACCTCCGAGCGCGTCACCTTGAACGAGCGAAATTGTGGTCAGGGGGAGATCAAAATTGCGTGACCACGGAAACTGGTTATCGATGCACTTACGCCCATACCGAACGAGAAGCTCGCGGTCTTGCGCCAGAATCGCTTTCTTGAACAATTCTAGATCGCCGCCCAGATTGAATACACCCGGAACCTTTGAGGCAATCACGCCGTAGTTAATCGAATGTTCGACGCCATCGAGGCGATATTTTCCGCGCGGCACATCGATGCTGCGGACGAAATTGCCGAGCTCGTCTAGGATTTGCGGATTGAAACAGGGGCGGGGCGCAGGATTCATAAATCCCCACAAGACGCCGTATTCTGGATCGAACCGGGTTTCCACTTGCTTAAAGAGTGGAATCGGTTTCGGAAAGGCGTGAATTTGTGCATTCGCGTTCATTGTGCGCTCCGAGGAAGTTAGTTCGGGAAAGGCTGCTTGGTTGGAATTAGTATAGGGATTGTCGTATACATACTGGCCTAGTCATACAAAATCGGGTAGGTGTTCAAGTCGGGATGCTACGATGTTCGGACATGCATGCATCGACTTCCAATTTGTCCCTGAAGTGGTTTCGATTGATAGTAGACACTACGATCGGCATCTTTGTAAATCACAATGCGTTTGCAGTCTGCCGATCCGTTCCTTACGAATTTCTGCTAGGGGCTCAAGAAGCGTGAGGAAGGTGATTGTAGTGAACAAACTGAAACCTTCAATCGAGCACCATTTAACCGTAAACAAATAGGCCCCGATCATTGAGATGTCCACATCCGCTCATTTCTCTAACGTTCCTTACATACGTGACATGGTAGTCATTAACATAAACTATTGAATAATAACAACTAAAAGTGCTTGATCGAGTTGCCGATGCACACGAAAACTTGCAATTTATGGATTTCGCATTTCCTGAACTGTCAGACATGTGCCGACTAGGACGTGAAATTCTAAAATTGTCACCAAAGACGGAAATCGCGGAAATCGCGTGTTGTTCAAACTGCGCCCGCGGCGGGTATTTGTTCCCGGCCGGTCCACGCTCCAACTGTTAAAAATATGCTTACCTTGACTAACTCCGATAAGCCCGGAATTTCATCCCAGACGGCAAGTCTCTTACGGAACCTCTTCCTCATTCGTGCGGGCGACCTGCTTGAAGAGCGATTGCTGCGGCAAGGTCGCGGTTGGATACATATTCCTGGGCAGGGCCACGAGGCCCTAGCGGCATTGGCCGGTTCACTGGAAGCCGACGACCTTTTGTTTCTTTACTACCGGGATCGCGCGTTGATGCAGGCGCGGGGAGTAACTTCGCTCGAGATGGCGCGCGAACACTTGGCGACTGCAAACTCGTCGTCGGCCGGTCGGCAAATGCCTGTCCATGGATCATTCAGGCGGCTGGGGATATATCCGCCAGCCACGCCTACCGCTTCGCAGTGTTTGCCTGCCATTGGTGCGGCTTGGGGAATCAAACATGCGGGGACCAGGTGTGTCGTCCTTTGTACAATCGGCGACGCGTCCACGCGACAAGGAGAATTTTTTGAGGCGGTTGTTCAGGCCGTACAGGATCGTCTGCCCATTGTTTTTGTCGTCGAGGACAATGGGTATGGCATAAGTACGCCAACCAACGACCAGCTGCCCTTTCGCCTAGGCATATTTGATACATCGCTATTCCGCCATGTGGATGGGCGCTCTATAGAAGATGTCGCAGAAGCTGGAGCAGTTGCGATCGCGACGGCGCGACGTGGCGGTGGCCCGACAATTCTATGGCTGGAGGTGGACCGCCTTACCTCTCATACCAACAGCGATGACCACCGCATCTATCGGTCAGCTGCAGAGATATCATTGATGAAGTCGCGCGACCCTGTCACGGCATACGCGGAATCGCTACTGGAAAGCGGCGAGCTTGACGCCACACAGGTCGCTGCATTGCGGGAAGAGGCAACCGCTGAGGCAAATGCTGCCTATGCTGCCGCGGAAATTGAACCAGCTCCCGCCGCAAGTTCGGCCAATACAAAGCTATTCGGCCCGTTCGAACCGAAGGGATACCTGCCCCCTTTCGCAGTTGAAGACGCTGCGAATACCATGGCCGGTGCACTCAACGCCACGTTGCGCGAAGCATTGACGCGAATTCCAACTACCATCATTTTCGGTGAAGACGTCGAGGACCCGAAGGGTGGCGTTTTCGGTTTTACCAAGGGTCTATCCACGCGGTTCCCGGGACGGGTGGTGAATTCGCCGCTGGCGGAGGCAACTATCGCGGGCATGGGGGTGGGGCTGGCCGCCACTGGTTTCAGACCTATTCTGGAAATGCAGTTCATCGACTTCATTGCGCCGGCCTTCAACCAACTCCTGAACCAGGCGGCCACACTCCGCTGGCGTTCCAATGGCGACTGGACCTGCCCTGCGCTGTTCTACGCACCCTACGGGGCGTATCTGCCGGCGGGTAGCACCTGGCATAGCCAGTCCAACGAAGGCTTCTGGACGCACATACCTGGCCTGCGCGTAGCTGTTCCCAGTACTCCAGCAGACTTAACGGGGCTCGTGTGGAGTGCGCTGCAGGAGGCCGATCCGACACTGTTGCTCATCCCAAAGCACATCATGCGTGTGCGCCATGATCCGGCCGCCCCTATTGCGCGCGGATTCGGCAGTGCTCGCATTCTGCAATCTGGAACCGACGTCACGGTGGTAACGTGGGGAAACTGTCTTGAAGTTGTGCAACGGGCCGCCGCGCATCACGCCGACCGCTGGTCCATCGAAATCATCGACCTTATCAGCTTGGTGCCTTGCGATTGGGCGGCGATTGACGCGTCCGTGGCCAAGACGGGACGCCTTGTGGTGGTGACGGAAGATGCGCGCACGGGAAGCTTTGGACAGGCGATCATTACCGAAGCAGTGGCCTCACAGGCAAAATTCAACCGCTTCCTTTCGCCGCCACTTCTCGTCGCCCGAGAGGACGGTCACATTCCATTCAATCCCGTGCTTGAGTACGCAGTGCTGCCGGATGCAGAACGCGTTCACGCAGCGTTAGCGGAAGTGATGCAGTGACGGAACGCGGCGCACGAGAGATCAAGGTTCCTCAACTGGGCGAGGGACTTCGGGAGGCCCGGATAGTTCAGTTGCTATGCACGCCGGGCGCGCCACTGCATCGTGGCGACCCGCTCTATGTCATAGAAACCGACAAGACGACGGTCGAACTCGAAGCTCCATTCGACGGCACGTTGCTTGAATGGCACGTGGCGGTTGGCGACATCGTGGATATTGGCGCAACTGTCGCACTGGTCACTAACACGAATGGCACGCGGAAGGTAACACCTTCGCCGGCGGCAACTAGAGTCATTCCGCCGCGCACTCGCGCACATGCATTGGAACGAGGCATCGACGAACACGCGCTCGCGGCGATTCCCTCGGTAACCAACAAGTTGCTGCCCGAAGACGTGGACAAATACCTGGCGCTACGCGCGGCCGAGTCCCGCCAGAGTGAGGGCATGCGGGAGCACCGAATTACCGGCGGGCATCGTGCCGTTATCTTCCGCTTAAGGCGTAGCGCCACGCTGGTCATCCCTGGAACGCTCGCAATTGACGTTCCGTGGGCCGCCCTGGAAGTTGCCGTTGCTCAAGATGGCCGGGCGCGTCCCACTCCATTCCAGGTGTTCGCGCATACGGTTGCCAAGGTTGCACAGTCACATTCGAAATTTCGTTCGGTAATGGTTGGCGACGACCGCATCCGCGAATACGATCATGTCAACGTCGGCATTGCACTTGCGCGCCCGAACGACGAACTGATCATCGCAGTAGTACGCAAGGCCGAAACCATGTCATTGCCGGAATTCATCCGTGCGAGTGCGGGCGGAATGCGTGCGGCGATCCGAGACGGAGCCGAAGCCGCTGAGGATACCCAGATTCTCTTTACGCACCTGGGCGAGTTTGGGATCGTCGACGCCGTCCCGACCCTGGTTGCGCCGGCCAGCTCAATTTTCTTTTTGGGGGCGCCGCAGCAACCGTCAGGCAAGGTTCGCGTGGCGGTGACGTTTGACCATCGGCTGATCAATGGTGCGGCCGCTGGGCGCTTCCTGGAAGACCTGGCCAAGGCGCTGCGTTAGCCCCCGGGGCGCCGTTATCCGGCTGCCGCAGCAGCTTCGGTGCGCTTTGCCGCTTCGTCAGCCATATCGCGGATGACGGCTGTGAGGTCTGATTCGACAACCAATTCACCATCAACGCTTCCGCGACCATGGATTTTGGCCACGCCACGCGCGGCGCGTTTCATCGTACATTCCAGGAGCAGTTGATCGCCGGGGACTACACTTCGGCCGAACCGGCACTTGTCGAAACCAGCAAAGAAGAAGATGGTCTTGCCTATCTTGCTCATCATTCCCGAGTAATGGCAAAGCACGCCCGCCGCCTGTGCAAGTGATTCCAACAGCAGCATCTGCGGCATCGTCCGCCGGTCCGGCGGAATGGCGCTGAAGAATTCTTCGTTGTTAGTGACGTTTTTGATAACACGGACCCATTGGTTCGGCTCACACGCTTCCATTCTGTCGATCAACATGAACGGGTAGCGGTGCGGAATGTGTTTCAGAATCTCGGTGGTGTCCGAAGGGGGAAGTAGCGTGGATGACGACAAAGGAACCTCTCGCGGAAAAGGATTGGGTCGGCCTGCCGACCATCCTAAGTCTAGGGGGTGTTTTTCTGCAACTCTGGGGCGTGATTGTCTTTGGCCCCCCGGGTGGAGGGGTTGGCACTGGTCGGCGCAGCTATAATTGCCCTTCAGTACTGTGGGCCCACCCTTTATCCAGTTCCTAAACCCTTTCACGCACTACCCGCACCCATGAAAATCCTCGTTCCAGTCAAACGCGTCGTCGATTACAACGTCAAGGTACGGGTAAAGCCGGATGGATCAGGCGTTGACACGATGAACGTGAAGATGTCGATGAATCCCTTTGACGAGATCGCCATAGAAGAAGCTGTGCGCCTGAAGGAAAAGGGTATCGCCACGGAGATTATTGCCGTGTCCTGCGGTGTAACCGCGTGCCAGGAAACTCTGCGGACAGCCCTGGCACTTGGTGCGGATCGCGCAATACTTGTCGAAACCGACACGGAACTGCAGCCGCTGGGTGTGGCAAAGCTTCTGGCCGCGATTGCATTGAAGGAGCAGCCGCAATTCGTGATCCTTGGAAAGCAGGCGATCGACGACGACGCCAATCAGACGGGGCAGATGCTGGCAGCGCTTCTCGACTGGCCGCAGGCCACCTATGCGTCGAAGGTAGACATTGCCGAGGGAGCCGTTACGGTGAAAAGAGAGGTGGATGGCGGATTCGAGACGGTGCAAATGAAACTGCCGGCTATCGTGACCACCGACCTGCGCCTGAACGAGCCGCGCTACGCAACGCTTCCGAATATCATGAAGGCCAAGAAGAAGCCCATGGAGACCACCAGCCCTGCCACGCTGGGCGTGGATGTGACGCCGCGCCTCACGACGCTCAAGGTGGTTGAGCCACCCAAGCGGAAGGGTGGCGGGAAGGTCGCCGATGTGCAAGAACTGGTCGCCAAGCTGCGCAATGAAGCCAAAGTTATCGCCTGAAGACCGCCATGCCTACTCTCGTCATTGCCGAACACGATAACGCGTCGCTCAAGTCGGCGACGTTGCATACGATCACTGCCGCGGAACAGCTGGGTGAAGAGGTTCATGTCCTGGTCGCGGGCCATAACGCCAGCGCGGCGGCGCAAGCGGCTGCTGCCATTGCCGGCGTGAAGAAGGTGCTTCACGTGGATGCTCCGCATTTCGAGAAGCCCACGGCCGAGAATTTTGCCGCCATTGTGTTGAGCCTGCTGCCTGGACCCTATACGCACGTTCTGGCGCCGGCGACGCCGTACGGCAAGAATTTCCTGCCGCGAGTGGCCGCCAAGCTCGACGTGGCGCAGGTATCTGAAATTACCGCGATCGTTTCGCCCGATACGTTCGTGCGTCCGATCTACGCAGGTAACGCGTTCGCAACGGTGCAGTCAAAGGACCCCGTCAAAGTGATCACGGTACGGTCGACGTCGTTCGATGCGGCGCCGACCGCTGGCGGAAGTGCCACGATCGAGACGGTGGCGCCGACGGCCGATACGGGCCACGCGCTGGTGACGGCGCAGGAATTGACCAAGTCGGAGCGCCCCGAATTGACCAGCGCGCGAATCGTGATTTCAGGCGGTCGTGGACTTGGCAGCGGTGAAAACTTCAAGATGCTCGAGGCGCTCGCGGACAAGCTGAATGCGGCCCTCGGCGCGTCGCGCGCGGCGGTGGATGCGGGCTACGTCCCCAACGATTATCAGGTGGGGCAGACTGGAAAGATCGTGGCGCCCGATCTGTACATTGCCATCGGGATCTCCGGCGCCATCCAGCATTTGGCGGGAATGAAGGACAGCAAGGTCATCGTCGCGATCAACAAGGATGCCGAGGCGCCGATCTTCCAGATCGCCGATTACGGGCTGGTCGGCGACTTGTTCGAGCTCGTTCCGCAACTGACCGCCGCGCTCGGCTGATTGCTTGAAAATGTCACGGGGCTGGTGGAAGCGTTTAGAGCATTTCTTCCAGTCTGTCGGGCTTAAGCTTTCTGCCGTTGCGACATGGCGATTTTTTCTCGCCCCGCCAATAATTCAGGTTGAATCCCAAGCATGAGCACTTATCACGCACCTCTCGCCGAAATGGAGTTCGTGCTGAACGAACTCGCCGGACTTGCCCAGGTTGCCAAGTTACCCGGATTCGAGGACGCGGCACCAGACACCGTGACCGCAATTCTCGAAGAGGCGTCCAAGTTCGCGACCAATGTGCTGGACCCGCTTAACTATCCGGGCGACCGCGAAGGTTCGAAGCGACTCGACGACGGCTCAGTGAGAACGCCGGCGGGCTTCAAGGACGCGTACAAGCAGTTCTGCGACAACGGCTGGAACGGACTGACCAAGAATCCTGAATTCGGCGGACAGGGTCTGCCGCAGCTTGTGCAGACCGCGGTCGAGGAAATGTGGCATGCGGCCAACCTTGCATTCGATCTGTGTCCATTGCTGACGCAGGGCGCTGTGGAAGCCATCGAGTTGAAGGGCTCGGACGCACTCAAGCACAAGTACCTGCCGAAGATGGTGGCCGGCACGTGGACCGGCACGATGAACCTGACCGAGCCGCAGGCGGGCTCTGACTTGGCCGCAGTGCGCACGCGTGCGGTGCCGCAGGGCGACGGCACGTACAAGGTCTCCGGCCAGAAAATATTCATCACGTTCGGCGAACACGACTACACCGAAAACATCATCCATCTGGTGCTGGCCCGGACGCCGGATGCGCCGGAAGGCGTGAAGGGAATTTCGCTGTTCGTCGTGCCCAAGGTGCTGGTCAACGACGATGGCACGCTGGGTGCCCGCAACGACGTGCAATGCGTGTCGTTGGAACACAAGCTCGGCATACACGCAAGCCCCACCGCGGTATTGGTGTACGGAGAACACGGCGGTGCGACGGGCTATCTCGTTGGCGAGGAAAATCGCGGACTCGAGTACATGTTCATCATGATGAACCTGGCGCGGTTTTCGGTGGGCATGGAAGGCGTGGGTCTTTCGGATCGCGCATACCAACGGGCCGTCGCCTTCGCCCGGGAGCGGGTGCAGGGCAAGGCCGTGGGCCTGGACAAGGGAGCCAAGGCCGGACCGATCATCGAGCATCCGGACATTCGCCGCATGCTGATGACGATGCGCGCGCATACCGAATCGATTCGCGCGGTGGCGTATGTGACGGCCGCTGCGCTCGATAACGGTCGAGCACACCCGGACCCGGAAGCGCGCAAGCGGCACCAGGCGTTTGCCGAGTTCATGATTCCCATCGTCAAGGGCTGGTCGACGGAAGTCGCGCAGGAAGTCACGTCGTTGGGTGTGCAGGTTCATGGTGGCATGGGCTTCATCGAGGAGACAGGCGCGGCGCAGCACTATCGCGACGCCCGAATCATCACGATTTACGAAGGCACGACCGGTATCCAGGCCAACGACCTGATCGGCCGCAAGACGGCGCGCGATGCGGGGGCTGTGGCGAGCGCCGTTGCGGCGGAGATCGACAAGATTGCTGCCAAGCTGGCGTCACGCCCTGACCCGGTGCTCAATGCAATCGGTATGCAGCTTGCCGCGAGCACCGCGGACCTGCAGTCCGCGATCGACTGGCTCGTCCCGGCCTATGGCGCCCACACCCGGGCAGCGCACGCAGGCGCCGTGCCTTATCTCAAGCTGTGGGGCATCGTGGCCGGCGGGTGGCAACTGGGGAGGGCCGCTCTCATTGCGCACGAGCACCTGGAGAATGGCATCGGCAACGCCGATTTCCTGCGCGCCAAGATCACCACGGCGCGCTTCTACGCGGAATGCCTGTTGCCGCAAAGTTCAGGCTATTCCCACGCCGTGACCCACGGCGGCGATAGCGTGCTGGCGCTGCCTGTCGAGGCGTACTGAATCGTGATGCGGTTCGTGCGCCACATCGTTGCATGGATATTGGCGACGATGATTCCGGTGCTGTCGCCGGCACAGGATGCGGTGAACGTCCTTGGCAACGCGCCGAGCTATACCAATCGTGCATTGGCGGCGGCGCCCAACAGCGCCGCGATGCGCACCCGCATCTGGGCACCCCGGCTGGATGACGGCTGGGTGCCGCAAGGCGTTGCGGTAGGTGGTGGCGCCCTGTGGGTCGCCGCCTATCAAAGCACCAATCCAAAGCAAGCCACGGGACCTTGTCGCGTGTTCAAGCTCGATCCCCGCGACGGCGGGATCGCGGGGCAATTTGACCTGCCGTCACAATGCAATCACGCGGGCGGTATTGCTCATACCGGGGATCGCTTTCTTTACGTCGCCGACGCGCGCTTTCTGTTTCGGATCGATACGCAGGGCGCGCTTGCCGCAGGCAAGTGTGTCGACCTCGCGTGCTCGACGTTTCCACTGCGCGGCGGACTGACGGGTTCTTTCCTGGCATTTGCCGACCATACGCTGTGGCTGGGCGAATGGGTGGATGCGGGGAAGGGCAACGGGCGCCTGTGGCGAATACCCGAGGATCGGGTGCTGGCCATCGTTTCCGGTTCGGGCGGTGTGCTCGACCTCCGGTCGGCGGACAAGGTGCTGCCTGTCGCCGCGCAATCGCAAGGGGCCGCCATTGCACCGGATGGCTCGCTCTGGCTTACGCAAAGCAGCTCGTCGTTCGGACGCCTGCAGAAAGTAGATCGTGATTCCGGGCGGATCATTGCCGAATACGCAATGCCCGCTGGCATCGAGGACATCGAATTCGCGCCCGATGGCATGCTGTGGGCGGTTTCCGAGGCCGGCTCGAAGCGCTGGAACGCATGGCCCGTCTTTTTCCCCATCACCTTTTCCCTCGACCCGACCGCATTGCACTAATCAGTCGTCGGTGAGTCGCTTGTCGGCGAGTTCCTACGTGGCGTTGCGCGTCGGCCTGACGGGAATTTTTACCCGCACCTGTCATAAGTGAGCCATCGGACCCCGAGCGGGGTCATCACCATTTTCGAGCTCACAAGGAAGTAACCAATGAGAAACGTATTCGCGTGTAAATGGCTGCTGTTGCTGGCGGCCGGAGTCGCGGGCTACGCCGGCGCCGAGAGCGTTCCAGCGTTGCCGCCCGGTCCGAACGCCGTAGGCTGCAGCAATATCGCGCAGGATTTCACCCGCGTTCCCTCGGGCGACTCAGCACAGGACTATTGGGAAGGCAATCCAGCCGGATCAACGCAGCGCTACATCACCGATCTTCTCTCGGAGCCGTCCAATACGCTGACGGTGGATTTGGCCGTCCCGAATGATGGCGGACTGTACGGCCCCTACGCCGGACGGACGTTCCCCTACACGATGCTAGTGTGCTATCCGACGGCCGCCACGAATCCGCGCCCAGACTATCCGCTGCCGACGGGCGATGTCGTGCCACACATGCAACGCGGTGGCGAGGAGCCCATTTTTGCGGACGCCGCGGCACGCTATCCGGTCCTGTTGTTTTCGCATGGCCTCACCGGAAGCCCGATTTCCGGCGACTACCTGGATGCAGTACGTGTGTTTGCCAGCTGGGGCTACGTCGTCGTCGCTCCGTTTCACGCTGACCAGCGCTTCGCCAACGTCAGGCTGGACGGTTTCAGCGACTACTTCTATGCGCTCACCAATATCAAGACTTTCGTGGCGATGCAGGCGGTGCGGCCGTTGTCCTTGTCGCTCGCGATCGACGCGCTGACGGGCACCGGACCATTCGCGACCCAGTTTGGCCTACACATCGACCCAGCAAAGATAGGCGGTTTTGGCGCGAGCCTGGGGGGCGAGTCATTGATCCTCATGGCGGGAGCCCAGCTCACAATCACCGTTGGCCAGGCGTACAAGCAGGTCACATTCGATCCACGCCTCAAGGCGGCCGCGACTTATGTACCCTACTTTGGTCAGGACCTCTTTCCGGCGTTTGGCCGCGACCAGAATGGGCTGCAAGGTGTGACATTGCCGTTGCTCGCCATCAGTGGCACGGCAGACACGACGGCGCCCATCGGCGCTACGGAGAAGGGTTTCGGTTTCCTGACCGGAACGCGCCAACTCGTCGCGTTGACGGGGGTCGAGCATGGCTTCGACCCTGCGTTCTCCGACGAGATCTTTACCTGGTCCCTGCGCTTCCTGGACGGCCAATTGTCGAGCGATGACGTAGCGCGCGCGACCAGCGCTCGCATGACCGAGGTGGCGGGCGGTGGAGAGGACATCCTGAAGCTTGACTACATGGCGCCGTTGCCGGAGATGACGGGAGAAAGCATCGTCGTGGAATATCGCAACGATTCGCTCAATCACTACTTCATGACCGCAGATCCACTGGAGTTGTCGATTCTCGACATCGGGGTGGACGTGCCGGGCTGGAAGCGCACCGGTTTCGCATTCAAGACGTGGGCGGCCGGCGACACACGAGGTGTTCCCGCATGCCGATTCTTCGGCAAGCCTGGAGTCGGCCCCAATGCCCACTTCTATACGATCAATCCCTACGAATGCGGGCTGCTCATGGCGAGCCCGGAGTGGCTGTATGAAGGCACCGCGTTCAATTCGGACGCGCCGGATGTGGAGGCCTGTGGAGCGAATCGAATTCCTGTGACGCGCCTTTACAACCACGGCGTGGGAACTCAGGTCAGCCATCGCTTCCTGACCAGCCACAGTGAAACGCGGGAAATGGTGCAGCGTGGCTGGCTGGTCGAGGGTGTCGTGTTCTGCTCGAATCCCTGACGCTCGGAGGCAGCGGGAGGTGGGCGTGCAGTCAGCCGGACCCCGGTGGAATCACCACGACGCCGTGGGGCGCTAACGCGACGCCGACACGGGTCCCCGGGGCGAAGGGCTTGTCTACCGATGTGGAGATGACGAACAGCTCGCCGACTGGCGTGTCAAGCGTGTACTCCATCAAGCCGCCGAGATAGGACGCCTTACGTATCGTGCCACACAAGGGCGCACCGGCCTCCAGCGTTAGGGTGATCGCCTCCGGTCGGATGGAAAGGTCGACGTCTCCATCGTCAAGACCACGATGGGGCAGCGCGAGAGTTAGTCCGCCGACGAGCACGTCGCCAAGAAGCGGGTCGCGACGCGTCAGCCTTCCGCGCACCCGATTGGCATCGCCCATGAAGCCCGCGACGAACGGGTCGCGCGGCTGTTCGTAGAGTTCGCGCGGCGCGCCTTCCTGCGCGATGCCGCCCTTGTTCATCACGATGATGCGGTCGGAGACCGCCATCGCTTCCGCCTGGTCGTGCGTGACATACACGACGGTCAGGCCCAGTCGCTGCTGAAGGTCACGGATTTCTTCGCGCATCTGCCGGCGTAACCGCGCATCCAGGTTGGATAGGGGCTCGTCGAAGAGAAGCACTTGCGGCTCGAGCACGAGCGCACGGGCGACTGCAACACGCTGTTGCTGGCCTCCCGAAAGCTCCGAAGGCAGCCTCTGATCGAATCCCGTCAGCCCCACCGTGGCCAATGCCGTCCGTGCCCGCTCATCCGCAACACGCTTGGGCATTCCCGACACCACGAGGCCATAGCGGACGTTTTCCAGCACTGACATGTGCGGGAACAGCGCATAGCTCTGAAACACCATGGACACGTCGCGTTCGGCTGCCGAGACACGCGACACGTCGCGTCCGCCGATGAGGATCGTGCCTTCGTCGGGCAATTCCAGGCCGGCGATGAGGCGCAGCGATGTCGTCTTTCCGCATCCGGAGGGCCCGAGCAGCGTGACCAGCGTGCCGGCCGCGACGGCGAACGTCAGATCGCGCACGGCGGCGACGTCGCCATACCGCTTGGTGACGTTGCGAAATTCGATGGAGGCTGCGGTCATGGGCTTACCAGTTCAGGCGGCCGAGCCGGCCAGCGATCCGACATCCGCCGCGCTGGCGCCGCGGCGACCGAGCCTGCGAACGCCGACCGCCCATTGAATGAGGCCGATGACGACCAGCATGAGCACGATCAAAACCGAACTGTACGCAATCGCCACGCCGTAGTCGCCGTTCACGACCCGGTTGATGATGTAAGTCGTCGCCCATTCGTATTGCGCGGAGACGAGGAAAATCACCGCCGATACGGTCGTCATGGATCGCACGAAACTGTAGACGAGCGCGGCCACGACTGCGGGGCGGAGCAGAGGGAGCAGCACGCGCCGCAGCGTCGCGGCGCTGCGCGCACCGAGTGTGGTCGAGGCCTCGTCCAGGCTGCGGTCGATCTGCGACATCGAAGCCATGCCCGCGCGCACGCCGACCGGCATGTTGCGGAAGATGTTGCATACGACCAGGATGATCGCGGTGCCCGTGATCTCGATGGGCGGCACGTTGAAAGCCAGTATGTACGACACCCCGATGACGGTGCCGGGAATCGCGAAGGACAGCATCGTCCCGAACTCGAACCACGCCTGTCCCATGAATTTCTGGCGCGTGAGCAACCACGCGGTGAGGATGCCGATGGCCGCGGTTAGGGGCGCGGCAATCGCTGACAGCTCGACAGTGGTCCAGAAGGAATTCCATGCGGCGCCAGTCCACAGGACGCCGTGCGCGCCCCATTCGACGCCGAATGCCTTGATGTAGTGTTTGAGCGTAAATGTATAGTCGCGCCCCCAGGTTTCGACGAAGCCTCCCGCCAACGCCATGCCGTAGATCACGATGGTGAGAAATACCCAGGGAAGGACCAGCCCGTAGCACAGGCGGCGCGCGCCGTTTGGTAGCGGCGTGGGAAGCCCCGAATCGCCTTTCCCCGTCATGGACGTATACACCTTCCTGCCCAGCAGGCGGCGTTGCAGGAAAAACGCGCCGAGGGCGAACAACAACAACACGATGCCGAGGGTTGCCGCGCGACCCTGGTCCAGCTGGGCGCCGACAACCGAGAAAAATATCTCCGTCGACAGCACGCCGAAATTGCCGCCCAGGAGGATTGGATTGCCAAAGTCGGCGATGGATTCGATGAACGTGATCAGGAAGGCATTGGCGAGACCGGGTCGCATCAGTGGCAGCGAGATGTCTGCAAATGTCCGCCAACGTCCTGCACGCAGTGTCTGCGCCGCCTCTTCCAGCGAAGGCGAAACCCCTTCGACAACGCCAATCAGGATCAGGAAGGCAATCGGCGTGAACGCAAACCATTGCGCTACGAGAACGCCCTGAAGGCCGTAGAGCCAGCGCGTTGGCGTGATGCCGAACATCCATTCGAGCAATAAGTTGACCAGTCCCGAGCGACCAAAAAGCAGGATCAGTCCGAGACCGATGACGAATGGCGGTGTGATGATGGGCAAGACGGACAATACGCGCAGGAATCGCTTGTACCGAAAATTGGTCCGCGTGACGACCAGCGCAAAAGCGAGTCCCAGGGCGGTACATCCGATAGCGCAGGCGACCGCCAGAACGAGGGTGTTCCACGCAACACCGCAACGCGTCGCGCCGACGACACAGCCCACGCCCCAGATCTTTTCGGTGAACAGTCGGCTGACGAGGGCCGATGCGGAATAGGCCCCGTCGTTGTCCTGCACGGCCTGGATGAGGATCGTCAGCACCGGGAAGAAGGTGAACACCGCGACCAGAACGCCGATCGCGACAACGGCACCGGCGACAAACGCGTCGCCCTTGAAGTAGCCGCGGCCGGCGAGACCGAGGGCGGCCACCATCGCCATCGCGCTCGCGTAGACCGACGCTCCGAGGCCCATGCCGAATTGCCGGCCCGCCAACGGCCCGAACCATTGCCCAAGGACAGGGAAGCTCCAGCCGGTGGGGCCAATGGCGAACCCCTGGAGCAGCAGCCACGTGAATCCTGCCGCGCCAACGAAGATCATGCCGCCTGCGCGCGTGCGCGGTTTGAGCGCGGGAAAGAGAAGGCCAAAACCGATGAGAAGCAGCACACCCAATGGCAGCAGCCACACGCGACCGTGTTGCCACACCTGCAGTAATGCGGGCGCATTGTCGCTGCCCGCCCAGGCTCGCATCCAGGCGATGCCAAGCACCGTGTCCTGCAGCGCGTACCAAGGCAACAGGGCGTATCCGATCGTGCCGACCAACAGCCAGCCGAACAGCGCGCGACGGTATGACGCCATCTCTCGATTACCTACTTCGGCGCCGAATTGATTTCCTTCTCCCACCGTTCGAGCAGCCGCTTGCGCGTTTCACTCGCGCCGAACTTCGAAAAATCGTAATCGATGACCTTGACGTCGGTGAGCTTGGGCACCATCGGCGGCAGCACGACGTTGCGATTGGTGGGAATGGCGAATTCCTTGACGTCCAGTCCGATCTTCTGTGCGTCGGCGGTCAGCGACCAGTCATAGAATTTCTTCGCGGCGTCCAGGTTGCGCGCGCCCTTGATGATGGCCACGCCGGCGACTTCGTAGCCCACCCCTTCGCACGGAAGCACGGGGGCCACGGGAAAGCCGCGCACGATTTCGTTGATCACACCGTGCAGCACGGTGCTGCCGGCATAGACCTCGCCGCGGGTGATGGCAGTCATGGGCCCGATGCCTGAGCGGGCATAGCTCGTGACGTTCCGGTTGATTTCGGCCATGAGCTTGAATGCGTCGTCTTCGCCAAACACCTGAACCAGCGTCGCCAGCATCAGGTACGCGGTACCGGACGTCGACGGGTTGCCCAGCATCAATTCGCCCTTGTAGGCAGGATTGGCGAGGTCGCGCCAGCATTTCGGCGGCACCAGTTTCTTCTTGTCGCCGATCTCGGTGTTGTAGCCGAGTGCAATGATGCCGCCATAGACGCCGGCCACGCGTCCGGCCGATACTTTGGTGATCTGCCGCGCCCAGTCGTACAGCTCGACCAGGTTGGCGGAACGGTATTCCTCGAGCAAGCCGTCATCGGCTGCCTGCAGGAACGAGTCGGCGGGTCCGGCCCACCAGATGTCGCCTTTTGGATTGGCGCGCTCGGCCTTGATCTGCGCGAACATTTCTCCCGTCGCCTTTTGCACGACGGACACCCGGATGCCGCTGACCTTTTCGAACCCATTGGCCATCCCCTGGCACCACGCGGTATTGGGCGAGCTGCAATACATGTTGAGTTGGGCGTTGGCCAACGCGGACGCGAGGGCAAGCGCCGCTCCAAGCAGGATCGAAGCCAATGGACGACGGGTCATGGCTTTCGCATGGTTTTGGTGGTGCATCCGGGGAGGCAGGCTATTTGACCTGGGAGCCGACGTCGCGATCCCAGCGTTCCAGCAACCGTTTGCGTTCCGCCGAAGCGCCGAATTTCGCAAAGTCGTAGTTGATGAGCTTGATGTCCGCGGTCTTGGGTGACAAGGGAGATATCGGCGTACCGACGTTGGATGGCAACTGAAACTGCTTGGATTGTGCGGCAAGCGCCTGCGCCTTGGGTGTCAGCGCCCAATCGTAGAATTTCTTGGCGTTGTCGAGATTGCGTGCACCCTTGACGATCGACATCGACCCGATCTCGTAGCCCGTGCCCTCACAAGGCGCGACGCTCCGGACCGGGAACCCTGCCTGCGCTTCGGTCACAACGTCGTGGATGAATGAAATGCTTACCAGCGTTTCGCCGCGCGCGACCGCCTTGATGGGTCCGACGCCCGAGCGAGGATAGTTGTTGATGTTCTTGTGCAGCGCCTTGAGGAACTTGAATGCTTCCTCTTCGCCGAACACCTGGACGATGGTGGCGATGGCCGTGTACGCGGTACCCGAGGCGTTGGGATTGGCCATTTGAACTTCACCGGCGAACTCGGGCTTGATCAGGTCACGCCAGCAGGCGGGTGGGGCCAGCTTTTTTCGCGCGAGGAGCTCGGTGTTGTAGCCGATTCCCAGAACACCGAGGTAGAGGCCAACGGTCCGGTACTTCGCCTGCTCAGCCTGGCGCTGCGCCCAGGGTTGCAATTGCGAGAGCAGGGGGGATTTATACTCTTCGGTCAGCCCTTGTTCGGCAGCCTGCAGGTGCGGGTCTCCGGTGCCGCCGAACCACAGGTCGAGTTTCGGGTTGGCTTTCTCAGCCGCAATTTGCGCGAACGATTCGCCGGAACCCTTGAGCGTCATCGCGACCTTGATGCCGGTATCCCGCTCGAACTCAGTTGCCACGAGGTTGCACCATTCGGCCTGCACGGGGCAGATGACATTCAGCTGCTGCGCGGTCGCGGGCAATGCAAGTCCGGCGGCCATGGCTACCGCCAGCAGGACCGGCAACTTCGATACGCGAATCATGAATTTCCTCCCGGCCTCTCGAATTGGGCGCGTTGGCGACGAAAGGTAATATTCGTTCATAGCAGCGAAGGGGTCAACCGAAGGGACCCTTTCGCCGGAAGTCCGCGACGGACACCGCGACGCTCGACGAGGAGATGCACCGAATGCGCAAAGCCATCCGCCTGGGAATCGACTTGGGCGGCACCAAGCTGGAGATCGTAGCGCTGGACAACGCCGGGCAGCAGCGCCTTCGCAAGCGCATCCCCACGCCTCAGGGCGGCTATGAGGCAACCTTGCAAGCAGTGGCTGGATTGGTGCGTGACGCCGACGTTGAACTGCGGGTGTCGCCGGAGACCGCCTCGGTGGGAATCGGCACGCCCGGCTCGATCTCTCGCGCCACCGGCTTGTTGCGCGGGTCCAATTCCGTGAACCTGAATGGACGACCCATTCGCGAAGACCTCGAGCGACTGCTCGGACGTCCGGTGCGCATCACCAACGACGCGAATTGCTTTGCGCTGTCCGAGGCAACGGACGGCGCAGGGCAGGGAGCGGGCGTGGTGTTCGGCGTCATCCTTGGCACCGGAGTGGGCGCGGGCATTGTCGTGGACGGGCGGACACTGGATGGGCCCAACGCCATTGCAGGTGAGTGGGGGCACAACCCGTTGCCGTGGCCACGCGACGACGAGCGACCCGGCACCGCATGCTACTGCGGACGCGCGGGATGCATCGAGACATGGCTATCCGGCCCGGCGCTCGGCAAGGACCACGTCCACCATGATGGAGCAGCGTTAACCGCGTCCGCGCTCGTCGCCAGCGCGGCGGCAGGCGATCAAGGATGCGAAATCACGCTCTCACGGTATGAGGAGCGCCTCGCGCGCGCGCTGGCGCACGTCATCAACCTGCTGGATCCCGATGTCATCGTCCTGGGTGGCGGCCTCTCCAATATGAACCGCCTGTATAGCAATGTTCCAAAACTCTGGGGCGCCTGGGTATTCTCGGACCGCGTCGATACGCGGTTGGTGAAGCATGTCCATGGGGACTCGAGCGGCGTGCGCGGGGCCGCGTGGTTGTGGAACGACTGTGAAGGGGGCGCCTGAGCGCCGAGGGCCGGCGACTGCGGGCCGACGCTACATGTTGATGTAGTTCGGGCCGCCGCCACCTTCCGGCGTGACCCAGTGGATGTTCTGGCGTGGGTCCTTGATGTCGCAAGTTTTGCAATGCACGCAGTTCTGCGCATTGATCTGGAGTCTCCTTGCTTCAGGCGCGCCACCTTCCGCCTCCACGAATTCGTAGACGCCCGCCGGACAGTAGCGCTGCTCCGGACCATCGTACAGCTTCAAGTTGACGTCGACCGGGATGGCGGCGTTGCGCAGCTGGAGGTGCACCGGCTGATTCTCCTCATGATTGGTATTCGAAAGGAACACCGAGGAAAGCTTGTCGAATGTGAGTACGCCGTCGTACCTGGGATAGTCGATACGCGGCATTTGCGCGGCAGGCAGAAGGCTTTCATTGTCCGGCTTGCGGTGACGCAACGTCCAAGGCACAAGCGCTCCCAAGCCGAGGTCGTTCAGCCACATATGCGCGCCGCCATGCACAGTGCCGGCCCACATTCCCCAGCTGAGTCCCGGCTTGACGTTGCGCACCTTGTACAGGTCTTCGTAGACCCAGGACTTCCGCCAGGCGTCGGGATAGTCCGTCACTTCGTCGTGCGCGCGGCTTGCGCCGAGCGCCGCAAATACCGACTCCGCGGCGAGCATGCCCGTCTTCATCGCGTTGTGGCTGCCCTTGATCCGCGGCAGGTTCACGAATCCCGCCGCGCAGCCGATCAATGCACCGCCGGGAAACGACAACTTCGGCACCGACTGCAGGCCGCCTTCGTTAATGGCGCGCGCACCATAGGCCAGCCGCTTGCCGCCTTCGAAGGTCGCACGGATCGCCGGATGTGTCTTGAACCTCTGGAATTCGTCGTAGGGCGAAAGGTGCGGATTCGCGTAGTTGAGATGGACGACGAATCCAACGGCCACCAGGTTGTCGTCGAGGTGGTACATGAAGGACCCGCCTCCAGTGTCGGGGTCGAGCGGCCAACCCTGGCTGTGCACGACCAGCCCCTTCTGATGCCTTTCCGGCGCGACCTGCCACAGTTCCTTGAGGCCGATGCCGTATTTCTGCGGATCGACGCCATCGCGCAGATTGAACTTCTGCATCAACTCCTGCGAGAGCGAGCCACGGCATCCCTCCGCGAACAGCGTGTATTTCGCGTGCAATTCCATTCCGGGCTGGTAATCGCCCTTGTGCGTGCCGTCCTTGGCCACACCCATGTCACCGGTCGCTACACCACTCACCGCGCCGTGATCGTCGTAGAGAATTTCCGCCGCCGCAAAACCCGGATAGATCTCGACGCCGAGTGCTTCGGCCTGCGTTGCGAGCCAGCGGCACACGTTGCCCAGGCTGACGATGAAGCACCCATGATTGTTCATGAGCGGGGGCATCGTCCAGGCGGGAATGCGATATGCCTTTTCCGGCGTCAGGATGAGAAAGCGATCCTCGGTCACAGGCGTCAACAGCGGTGCGCCTTTCGCTTCCCAATCAGGGATGAGCTCGTTCAGCGCCTTCGGGTCCATGACCGCGCCGGACATGACGTGCGCGCCGACTTCCGAACCTTTTTCGAGGATGCAGACCGAGACTTCCCGGCTGTTCTCCGCGGCGAGTTGCTTCAGGCGAATTGCGGCGGAAAGGCCCGACGGGCCGCCACCGACAATCACCACGTCATATTCCATTGCTTCGCGCGTCACGCTGTCATTCCCACGATGGACCGCTTTTCGAAGAATTCGACCTGCGGCCCATTATAATTGTTGTCGTGACCGATTCCCGCAATCTCGTCCACACTTCCCGGCAGGTCGTGCGCTGGGGCGACATGGATGCGTTCGGACACGTAAACAATACGGTCTATTTCCGCTACATGGAAACGGCCCGGATGGAATGGCTGGAAGCGCTGTCGGACAAGTACGTTGGCCAGGAGGCAACCGAAGGACCGGTCATCGTGAACGCAAGCTGCGAATTTTTCCTGCCGCTGACCTACCCCGCCGACCTGGAGGTCAGGATGTACCTGGGCGACCCCGGCCGCAGCAGCATCGGTTCCTATTACGAAATCTGGAGCGCTGACCGCAAGTTCGCGGAAGGCGCGTCCCGCATCGTCTGGATCAATCGCGCAACGCAGCGGTCGACGCCGCTGCCCCACGTCATCGCGTCGCGGCGCGGCGGCGAAAACGACTGATGTGATGGGCGTCGCCGGAAGTCTTTGGAGTCCGTCGCCCGTGCGTGTCGCAAGCGCCAATCTCACGGCATTTTCCGCAAAAGTCGGCGCGCGGCACGGTGTCGACGTTGGCACCTACGATGCGCTGTGGCAATGGTCCATCGACCATAAGTGGGATTTCTGGGCGGAGGTCTGGGAGGATTCCGCTGTGATCGGCACGCGCGGCGACAGGGTCCTCGTCGATGCCGACAAGATGCCGGGCGCCACGTGGTTCCCTGATGCTTCACTGAATTTTTCCCAGAACCTGCTCGAACGCAAGCCCGCCGACGATACGAGCGATGCGCTGGTGTTCTGGGGCGAGGACCGCGTGAAGCGTCGGCTGTCCCATCTCGAACTGCATGCGCTCGCGTCCCGCGCGGCGGCTGCGTTTGCCTCGCTGGGCATCGTGCCCGGCGATCGCGTCGTCGCATATGTTCCCAACATGCCGGAAGCGATCATCGCCATGCTGGGAGCCGTCGCGCGCGGGGCCATCTGGTCGTCGTGCTCGCCGGAATTCGGCGTCCAGGGTGTGCTGGATCGTTTCAGCCAGATCATGCCCCGCGTCCTCATCACGGTCGATGGCTACTACTACAACGGTAAAGTCATCCCGATCCTCGACAAGGTGGCGGCCATCGTCGCTCGCCTGCCGTCGATCGAGAAGGTGATCGTGATCCCTTACCTCCAGCAGACGCCGGGTGCGTCCGACGACCTCTCGATGGTGCGCGGAGGCGTCGCGTGGGATGTCTGGCTGGCGCCGTTTCTCCCCGGCCCGATCGACTACGTTGCCCTGCCTTTCGCGCATCCGTTGTACATCCTCTATTCGTCGGGAACCACGGGCGCGCCGAAGTGCATCGTGCATACGGCGGGCGGCGTACTGCTGCAGCACCTCAAGGAACATCGCTTGCACGGCGACGTGAAGCGCGGCGATCGGATGTTCTACTTCACAACCTGCGGCTGGATGATGTGGAACTGGCTGGTTACCGGGTTGGCCAGTGGTGCGACATTGCTGCTGTACGACGGCTCTCCTTTCATCCAGCAGGGACGCGTCCTCTGGAAGCTGGCCGCTCTGGAGCGGATGACACACTTCGGAACCTCGGCCAGGTTCATCGCCGCACAAAAGAAGATTGCCCAGGTGCCGCGCAAGGATTTCGACCTGTCGCCGCTGCGTGTGATGTTCTCGACAGGCAGCCCGCTTGGCGGCGACAGCTTTGACTACGTCTACCAGTGCGTGAAAGGCGACCTTTGCCTGTCGTCGATATCCGGAGGCACCGATATCGCGTCCTGCTTTGCGCTCGGCGCGACGACGTTGCCGGTGTGGCGCGGCGAGTTGCAATGCCGGGGTCTGGGCATGGATGTCGACATCTACGACGACGACGGCAAGCCGGTCACCCGCGGCAGGGGTGAGCTGGTGTGCAAGTCGCCCTTTCCCGCGATGCCTGCCGGATTCTGGAACGACCCCGGAGGGAAGCAGTACCACGCGACCTACTTCGAACGCTTTCCGGGTGTCTGGCGACAAGGCGACTGGGCCGCGTTGACCGAACACGGTGGCGTTGTGCTCTACGGTCGATCCGATGCGACGCTCAATCCCGGGGGCGTGCGCATCGGAACCTCCGAAATCTACCAGCAGATCGAAGCGCTGCCCGAAGTGGCGGAAAGCCTGGTGATCGCACAGGCTTGGCCACCCGGCGAAGGCAGCGATGCCCGCATCGTGCTGTTCGTCAGGCTGCAGGACGGCCTTGTGCTCGATGGTGCGCTTGCCGAACGCATCCGTCAGACCATACTGGCCAACACCACCCCGCGCCACGTGCCGGCGAAGATCGTGCAGGTCACCGACATTCCGCGCACGCGCAGCGGCAAGCTCGTCGAACTCGCCGTCAACGATGTGGTGCATGGGCGCGAGGCGCGCAACGTCGAGGCGCTCGCCAATCCCGAGGCGCTCGAACTCTATCGCGACTTGGCCGAGTTGAAGAGCTAGCCCGGTGCGAAATTCCCTAATCTTCCCGCGGCCCCTGAAGGCTTGCCCATGCTGATCGACGCCGAACGCTCTTCATTGCTGGTGATCGACCTTCAGACGAAGCTTGTACCGGTGCTCAACGAGGCGGAGCGCGTCGTCGCCAACGTGGTCTGGCTGATTCGAATCGCGCAAAAATTGGGCATACCTGTCGCCGGCACGGAGCAATATCCCAAAGGCCTGGGGCCGTTGGTGCCGAAAGTGCGGAAGTTGCTGCCTCCCGGCGCCATCGCCTCCAAGAACCACTTTTCGGCGGTTGCCGCACAGTGCCTGGGGACACTTCCCGGTCACGATTCGGCACAGGTTGTGGTGGTTGGCGCCGAGGCGCACGTGTGCGTGATGCAAACGTCGCTCGAATTGCTCGAGGAGGGGCGTGAAGTCTATGTGGTCGCGGACGCTGTTGCGTCGCGCCACCCGTTTGACCGCGAGATCGCGCTCACCCGCATGCGTGACGAAGGCATCCGCGTCGTCACGCGGGAAATGGTCGCCTTCGAATGGTTGGCGGTAGCGGCGACGCCTTTGTTCCGGGAGATAAACGAGGAATATTTCAAATGAGTTTCAAGTGAGTTTTCTGGCGCTGGTGGCCGCGCTCGGGCTCGAACAATGGCGCGCGTTCTCGTGGCGCGCCGGCGTCGAGCGGGTGTTCGTCCGTTATGCGCGCTGGATCGAGCGCCGCTGGAACGGCGGGACCTCGCAACACGGATGGTTTGCGCTGGTGGCCGCGGTCGTCGCGCCCGTCATTGCGGTGCAGATGTTGTTCCTCGCGGCATGGCTGGTGCATCCGCTGCTGGGGCTCGCCTGCAACATCGTCGTGCTTTATTTCATGATGGGGTTCCGCCGCTTCAGCCACGCGGTTTCCGCCATCATCAACGCGTTGAAGGCCAGCGATCTCGGCGAGGCGCGCCGCGCATTGGCGCTCTGGCGCGGAGGCGGCACCAGCGAGTTGAGCAGCGACGACGTCGCTCGCCTCGCCATCGAGCAGGGATTGGTGGATGCCTACCGACAGGTGTTTGCGGTGATTTTCTGGTTCGTGATACTGCCGGGTCCTGCAGGCGCGCTGCTCTATCGGGCGGTGGCGCTGCTGGCGCAGGAATGGAGCGAGGCCCTGCCCGGCATTGAACCGACGCCACTCATTCAAGCGCGCGAGGCGTTTGGACGCCCCGCGCGCCAGGTGCTGGCGGCGCTCGACTGGATTCCTGTTCGCCTGACGGCGCTGTCGTTCGCGATCGTGGGTGATTTCGAGGACGCGGTGGCTTGCTGGCGCACGCAGGCGCTGCGCTGGGCCAAGCACGAGGGTGGAGTTGCCGTCGGCATCCTGCTGGCCAGCGGCGGCGGGGCGCTGGGCGTGCAACTGGGCGGGCCGCTGCCGGTGCTCGTCGGCGATCCGGACGTGCGTCCGGATATGGGCGCGGGCGACGCTCCCGGACCTGAGGTGTTGCCGTCGGCGGTCGGACTGGTCTGGCGAGCGCTCGTGCTCTGGCTGCTCGTAATCCTTTTGATCACCGTCGCCTATATCGTTCCCTGACGCCGGTCTGCGATGCGCTTTCAGTCAGCGCGCGGGATCGCGGACGGCGCGGGCCTCGTGGATCATGTCGTGCAGCAGCGCCACGCGATGGGGCGCCACCTGTCCGCGCTCGACGGCGTCCTGGACGGCGCATCCGGGCTCGGCGTCGTGCCGGCAATCGCGAAAGCGACAATGGCCGAGCAGTGGGCGTAGTTCCACGAATGCCTCGGCGATCGCCGATGGGTCGAGATGGGCGAGTCCGAAGGCCTTCATGCCCGGCGAATCGACGATCCACGTGTCCGCGCCCAGCGCGGGCAGCGGATAGAGCGTCGTGGCCGTCGTCGTGTGGCGACCCGTGGCGAGCGCGCTCGACACCTCGTTCACGCGAATCGCGGCAGCAGGAATGAGGGCATTGACGATCGTTGATTTGCCCATGCCCGATTGCCCCACCAGCACGGTGTGCTGATCGGCCAGCCAGGAACGAAGCGGCGTTGCGTCCTGCGTCGCCGCGAGTTCCACGACCGAATACCCGAGCGCGGAAAAGGGTGCCAGCCGCTCCAGCAAATGGGGAAACTGCGGAAGATCCGACTTGTTGGCAGCGAGCACGAAGCGGCAGTCCTGCGACTCGGCTGCGATCATCCAGCGGTTGATGAGTTCTTCGTCCAGCCCGATGCCGGGCGCCACGACGCCGACGATTTGCGTGACGTTGGCTGCGATCAGCTTTTCGCGGAACGCGTCGGAGCGAAAGAGCAGGCTCGTGCGCGGCGCGACGGATTCGATGCTGCCGCCGCCGGCCATGCGCAGCACATTGACGCGATCGCCGCAGGCGATCGCCAGCGACCGTCCCTTCAGCACGCACTCGAGCGTCTCGCCGTCGGGCAACGCGACTGCATAGTGCCGACGATAGGTGGCGACCACCAAACCCTGGAGCGTGCCGCCGGAAGCGGTGCCGTCGCGCGAGGCCGGCGAGCCGGAAATCAACTGAACAAGCGCTCCGTCTTGGCAGCGCAAATGGCGTCGTTCAGCGTCACGCCGCCCGCGCTGTGCGTCGAGAATGCGACCACGCAGCGGTTGTAATGGACCGAAAGATCGGGGTGATGATCCTCGAGGTGCGCGATCCAGGCGAGCGCATTCACGAAAGCGATCGTCTCGTGATAGTTGGCGAACAGGAAAGTCTTTTCGATTCGGCCGTCCTTGCCGGCCCATCCCGGGAGCGTGGCGATGTGCGCGCTGAGCTCAGCGGAGCCGAGCGCGGGCGCGCCCTCGCGGCAGCGCATGGATGCCAGCGCAAGCAGTCGCGAATCGAGTGGAGACGCCGCCGTGCTCATGCAGTCTGCAGCGAAACCACGCCGCGGCTCAGCGCTTCGATGTGTGCAATCCGTACCGCCGCGGGCGGGTGCGAATCGTAAAACGCGGAATGCAGGGGATCTGGCGTCAACGTCGTCGCGTTGTCCTCGAACAGCTTGACGAGCGCCTGCGTGAGCGCGGATGCGTTGGCGTTGCGCGTGGCGTAGGCGTCGGCCTCGAATTCGTGCTTGCGCGAATAGAGCGAACCCAACGGTTCCAGCACGAACGTGAATACAGGCAGCGCGAGGAGAAAGAGGTCGAGGGCCACGCCAGGCCGCGACATGCTCACCGCCAGTAGCGAGTCGGGGATGCCCAGGCCCGTGTAGAACCACGACATACGCGCGAGCCACGCGAGCAACGCCAGCACGACGAGCGACATTGTTGCCGACCAGATGACTCGCTTGAACACGTGCTTGAGCTTGTAATGTCCCAATTCATGTGCGAGCACGGCCTCGATCTCATCCGGAACGAGGCGCGTGAGCAGCGTATCGAAGAATACGATCCGCTTGGCGCGGCCGAAGCCCGTGAAATAGGCATTGCCGTGCCCGGAGCGCTTGGAGCCGTCCATCACATACAATCCGGCGCGCGCGAATCCGCAGCGCGCAAGCAGCCCTTCGATGCGTTCGCGTGCGGGACCTTCCGACAGCGGCGTGAATTTGTTGAACAGCGGCGCGATGATCAGTGGATATAGCACCAGTATCAGGAGCTGGAATGCCATCCAGGCCGCCCATGCCCAGAGCCACCAAAAGGCGCCCGCGGTCCGCATCAGCCAGAGCACGAGCACCAGAAGCGGGAGACCAAGCGCCGTCGCGACGGCCAGGCCCTTCGCCATGTCCGTGAGCCAGAGCAGGAGTGACATCCGATTGAAGCCGAAGCGCTCCTCGATGCGAAATGTCAGCCACCACGAAAACGGAAGGCTGACGACACCGTAGATGATCCCAGTCACCGCGAACAGGAGCACGTCCCGCCACAGCGGTGAGATGTCGAAAGTCTCGGTCCAGCCAACGATGGCAGCCAGTCCTCCGCCGACCGTCATCAGCAGGAGCAGGCCGGCCTCCATTAGCGTGTTGAGTACGCCGAGCTGCTGCTTTGCGACGGTGTAATCGGCGGCCTTCTGATGCGCCGAAAGCCCTACGCGAGAAGCAAAAGGCGCTGGCACGGTGTCGCGATGCGCCCGTACGTGCGAAACCTGCCGGCGCGACAACCAGACGCGAACGACCAGCGAGACTGTCAGCGCGGCGAGAAAAACGGTGGCAAAGGGGGACGTGTTCAGGAAATTGCTCACAGGTGGCGACGCGGGAATTTGCTACCCGACGCTTTGTGCGAAAATGAAGCAGACATCTTACGCCAATTGAATTTCGTCGAAATTTGCGCCTGACGGCTGTCGCATCGTCGTCCCTCGATTCAATCGCTCGTTCCACTCCACCGCCAGGCCCGATAACCATGCCCCAGGACGCCAACTATCTGATCTGGATCGACATGGAGATGACGGGCCTCAATCCCGACACCGACCGCATCATCGAAGTCGCGCTGGTGGTGACCGACGTGAATCTCGCCACCGTCGCCGAAGCGCCGGTCTGGGTCGTGCACCAGGACGACGCCGTGCTGGACGGCATGGATTCCTGGAACAAGGGCACCCATGGCCGATCGGGTCTGATCGAAAAAGTGAAGGCATCGACGCTGTCCGACGCCGCCGTCGAGGCTCACGCCTTGGCTTTTCTGCGTGAACATGTCCCGGCGAAGGCGTCGCCGATGTGTGGCAACTCCATCTGCCAGGACCGCCGCTTTCTGGCCCGGTGGATGCCGGGATTCGAGGACTGGTTCCACTATCGGAACCTGGACGTCTCCACGCTGAAGGAGTTGTGCCGGCGCTGGAAGCCGGAGCTCATGAAGGGCATCCCGAAGGAAGGCAAGCACGAGGCGCTTGCCGATGTGTATGAATCGATCGAGGAACTGAAGTACTACCGCGCCAACTTCATTCGCAGCTAGTTCTTCAGCGCGAGCAGCACGCCGTCGCCAATCGACACCAGGCAACTCGTCACGCGCGTGTCGTCGCGAACCTTGAGATTGAGCGCCCTCAGTGCGACCGTGTCCGGGTCGGTCTTTTCGGGGTCCGCGACGGCGCCCGCCCACAGCGTATTGTCGAATGCAAGCAAGCCACCGGTTCGCACCAGCTTCAGGCACGACTCGTAGTAGACGTCGTAGCCGGACTTGTCGGCGTCGATGAACGCAAAATCGAAACTTCCCGGCCCTGATTCCTGCAGCAGCGCGGCCAGGGTTTGTGCGGCTGGCGCAAGACGCAAGTCGATGCGATCGGCAACGCCTGCCTCGCGCCAGTACCGGCGCGCGACGCTCGTCCATTCGTCGCTGACGTCGCAGCAGACCAGGCGGCCATCCGGGGGCAGGGCATTCGCGACCGCGAGCGCGCTGTAACCCGTGAATGTCCCGATTTCAAGTGCGCGTCGGGCACCGATCAAACGCACCAGCAATGCCAGGAATGCGCCCTGGTCGGCGCCGATCTGCATGCCCGCCGCAGGCAGCTTGGCGGTTTCGTCGCGAAGCCGCCGTTGCAGTGGCGTCTCGGATGTGGCGACGTGGTGAATGTAATTGTCGACGGCCTCGGGCAACAAGGAACGAAGGCTCATGATTGGCGGATTCCCGGAGTGCGATAATCGAAGCCGAATCTTGACACACGCATAGCTCCATCATGAAATTTTGCGACCACTGCGGTTCGGCCCGCCTGGCCTGGGCCATTCCCGAAGGCGATACGCTGCCGCGCTTCATTTGCCCGGACTGCGGGACGATTCACTACCAGAACCCGAAAGTCGTGGTCGGGTGCCTGCCGGAATGGGAGGGCCGTGTTCTACTGTGCAAGCGCGCGATCGAGCCGCGCTATGGCCTTTGGACGCTGCCGGCCGGATTCCTGGAAAACGGCGAAACCCTCGTCGCGGGCGCGCTGCGGGAGACGCTCGAGGAAGCCCACGCGCGCGTCGAGCCGGGCGATCTCTACACGGTGATCAGCCTGCCGCAAATCAATCAGGTCTACATGATGTTCCGCGCGCGGCTGCTGGACCTCGATTTCGGCCCCGGAAGCGAGAGCCTTGAAGTCAGCCTGTTCGACGAGGCCGAGATTCCGTGGGAGCAGCTTGCGTTCCGCACGATCGCGCGGACATTGCGCAACTATTTCCTTGATCGCAAGCAGGGTGCCTTCCCGGTGCGCGTGAGTTCGCTCGAGCGGCGTCCATCGCTAACGCGCGACCTGCTTGCCGCCGGCTGAGGGCACACGTTCGCCGGCGCAGGGACGGAGGCTGACGACCTCGCCTTGTCCGGTCGCGCCCACTCGTTCGCCCAGTTCCGCGCAACGGTCGGGCGTGCACAGGAGGTAGTCGCTCGTGAACGTCGAATGGGTCAGGCGAATCTCCGCAAGGGTCGAATTCGGTTGCCAGACCCAGCTGCCATCACGCAGCATCGCCGTCGGGGGCGGCTCCATGCCGGCACCACTGCCCCGCACGCGGGCTTCGACGAGGAGCAACTGCTTGCCCACGATCCGGTAACGCTCCTCCCAGCGAATCTTTTCCACCGAATGGTCCCACTCGAGCGTGAACTCGGGACCCGGCAACGTTGCGCGCACGATACCCGCGACGATCAGGCAGACTGCGTTCACCGGATCGATGAGGATGCCGCCGCCATTTTCAGTGTGCGACGGGAATCGACACGCGGTAGCGATACGCGTGCCACGCCACGACGGCGGCGCCGAGCGCGAAACCCGCCTCGTCGGTCCATGGCAGCGCCACGACGAGCAGGAAGGCCGCGACTGTCGCGACGATACGCTCCGGCCAGTTGAGCGTCCCGCGAAGGTAGCCGATCGACGCCGCGCCCCAGAGGATGATCGCGACGATGGCCTTGAAAACGACGTAAGCAGTATCGAGCAGCGTGCCGCCTTGCAACATCAGCGACGGGTCATAGACCGCCATGAACGGGATCACGAATCCCGCAATCGCGATGTGCGTGGCCTTCCAGCCGATCTTCATGGGCGACGCCTTGGCGATCGATGCTGCTGCGAAAGCGGCGAGCGCGACCGGCGGCGTCAGATCGGCCATGATGCCGAAATAGAACACGAACATGTGCGAAACGATCAGGGGGACGCCCAGCTTGAGCAGCGCCGGCGCGGCGATGGCGCTCGTGATGATGTAGTTCGGTATGGTCGGAATCCCCATGCCGAGAATCAGGCACACGATCATCGTCAGCAGCAGCGACAGGAGCAGGCTTCTTGCACCGACCTCGAGCACGAAGCCCGCGAAGTTGGACGCGGCCCCGGTCAATGTCAGCACGCCGATGATCACGCCGACGATCGCGCAGGCGATGCCCACAGCGACGGCTTGACGCGCGCCGCCGATCAGGCTGCCACGCATGACGGCGAGTGTCGCGCGCCCGCCCGTGGCAACGAAATTGGCGGCAACCAGCAGCCCGATCATGGCGATGATCGGCCAGACGCCGAACTTGAAGAAACTCGCGGACGCGATTCCGAGCGAGACCCAGAACACGACGCGAAATGACGTTGAACGAAAGCCGCTGGCAATGCCGGCGCCGAGTATCAGCACCGCGGTTAGCGCCAGTCCGACGATGCCCGAGAACATCGGCGTGAAACCGTCGAACAGCATGAAAACCAGGACAGCGAGAGGCAGCAGCAGGTACCACTTCTGCCTGATCGCCTCCCAGGGGTTGGGGCAGTCGGCCTTGGGGATGCCGTGCAGGCCCTTGCGGCCCGCCTCCAGGTGCACCATCGCGAACGCGGTGAGGTAATAAAGCACGGCCGGAATGATGGCGGCTTTCACGATAGTCACGTACGGCACGTTGAGCGTCTCGGCCATGATGAACGCTACGGCACCCATCACCGGCGGCATGATCTGGCCACCCATGCTGGCTGTGGCCTCGACCGCGCCCGCGAAGACTGGCGTATACCCGAAGCGTTTCATCAGCGGTATCGTGAACTGGCCAACGGTGAGCACGTTGGCCACGCCCGACCCGGAGATCATTCCCATCATGCCGGACGAAATCACGGCGACCTTGGCCGGACCACCCCGCGCGTGGCCGACGAAACCAAGCGCAATGTTGTTGAAAAGACCGATCATCCCCGCGTGCTCGAGAAATGAGCCGAAGAGGATGAACAGGAAGATATACGTGGCCGACACCAGTGTCGGTATGCCGTAGATCCCTTCGGTGCCCAGGAAGAGCTGACCGACGATCTGGTCGAAGCCGTAACCGCGATGGGCGATGGCCGAGGGCAGGAACTGGCCGAACAGGCCGTAGGCCAGGAAGGTGCCGCAGACAATTGGCAACGCGACGCCAAGCACGCGGCGCGCCGCCTCGAACAACAGCACGATCACAATGGTTCCCACCGCGAGGTCGATAGTGGTCGGGTCACCGGAACGCTGCACCAGCTCGGCCTCGAATACCAGATGGTAAAGCGACAGCGCCGCACCAACGGCGGCAAGCGCCAGATCGAACCACGCGATCTTGTGCCGATCGGCATTCTTGCCGATGGGATAGATCAGGAACGACAGGACCAGCAGAAAACCGACGTGGAGCGAGCGCGTGGGCAGGCTCGAAAGCGGGCTGAATGCAGCGATGATCAGCTGGTAGGTCGAGAAGGCCAGCGCGACGCCGGCAACCAGCTTCCAGGCACCGCCCGTGAGTTCGCGCTTGACGCCGGTCTCGTCGAACTCGGCCTCCGCCCCTGCGGCGGCGACGTCAGAGACCGGCGGCGTGGTCATTTGACCAGTCCGACTTCCTTGTAATACTTTTCGGCCCCTGGATGGAGCGGAATCGGCATGCCATCGAGCGCGTGCTTGGGATCGATCGCTTTCGCCGCCGAATGGGCGGCCACGAGCTGATCGAGGCCCGTCCACAACGCCTTGGTCATGCCGTAGACGACGTCGTTGCTGACGCCGTCATACGTCACGAGGTAATTCTGCACTGCCGCCGTAGGCACATCCGTGGTCTGGCCGCGGTAGGTGTTGGCGGGAATAGTCGCGGCTAGATAGGCCGGGTCGTTGGTCTTCTTGATCACGTCGGCAGGAATGGGCACGACCATGATGTCCACCGAGGTCGCCAGATCGCGCAGTGCGGACACGCCCAGTCCCGCCGATTGCAGCGTGACGTCGAGCTGGCGATTCTTCATAAGCTCGACGCTTTCGCCAAAGGGCAGGTACTCGACTTTGGCGAAGTCCTTATAAGACATTCCCGCCGCGGCAAAGATGGCCCGCGCGTTGAGTTCCGTGCCGGATTTCGGCGCGCCCACGGAAATCTTCTTGCCCTTGAGATCGGCCAGCGTTTTGATGCCTGCGTCCGCGCGCGCGACGATCTGAATATAGTTGGGGTAAATGGCGGCAATCCCGCGCAACTTCTTGAGCGGCGTCTTGAAACCGGCGTCCTCGTTGCCGGTCCATGCGTCTGAAAGCGAGTCGCCGAGCGTGAACGCGATTTCGCCTCGGCCAGCCTGCAGCAGGTTCAGGTTTTCCACCGAGGCTTTGGTCGCTTGCACCGAGGTCTTGACCCCGGGCATGGCCTTGCCGATGCCATTGGCCAACGCAACGCCGAGCGGATAGTAGACGCCGCTGGTGCCGCCAGTCAGCACGTTGATGAACTGGTCCGCAGCCTGCACCGGGGTGACAAGCGCAAAGGCAATGGCCAGCTGGGCGATGCTGCGCAGCAATCGATTCATGCGTCCTCCAAATGTGGCGGTCGTCGCCGCCGAACGGGTGAAAAGTGCCGCGTGGCGCGCTCCCAGGTTGCAAGCGGCGGACGGTCTCTGCGACGATTATAGCGCGCAGAGGCGCCCGACTTTACGTTGCCGGTCACGCGTGCGACGATGTCCGAGACAACCCATCGCTGAGGACGCGAATGCGCAAGATCGATCAGCTATTCGAGCGCTATGGCGAGTCGCACCGCAATCCGCGGAACAAGGCGATCCACTGGGTCTGTGTGCCGCTCATCGTCTGGAGCGTGCTGGCCGCGCTGTGGGCATGGTCTCCGGCCGCCGCGTACGTCGGCATTGGCGTCGCGCTGGCCTATTACGCGTGGCTCTCGCCCGCCATTGCGGTAGGCATGCTCGCGGTGATTGCGCTGATGGTCTACCCCTTGACGCTGCTGGGAAGCCGCGTGCTCCTCGTCGCCGCCGTCGTGTTCGTGCTGGCGTGGGTCGGCCAATTCATCGGTCACCTGATAGAAGGCCGGAAGCCGTCGTTTTTCGAGGATGTCTTCTTCCTGCTGGTGGGACCCGCGTGGTTGCTGGGATTCGTCTATCGGCGCTTCGGCATCGCCTACTAAGCATCTCTCATTCGACGTGTACCGGCATTCCGGCGGCCGACAGTGCCGCATGCAGCTCCCGCACGTGCGCATGGCCGGTGGTCTCGACCACGCAGACGACGCGTACGGCGGTCAGGTCGGGGCCTGAGAATGCGCGGTCGTGCACGATTTCCTGGATTGAAGCGCCGGTGGACGCGATCAATTCGGCGAGGCGCGCGAGTCCGCCGGGGCGGTCGCTGATCGACACGGTGAAACGGGACACCCGGCCGTCCGCGACCAGGCCGATTTCGATGACGCGGCCGAGCATCGTCAGATCGATGTTGCCGCCGCACAGCGTCAATACGACCTGCTTGCCCTTGAGGTGATCGAGCTTGCCGGCGAGGAACGCTGCAAGCGGTGCGGCGCCGCCACCCTCGACGACGCTTTTTTCCAGTTCGATAAGGCGCAGGATCGCGAGCGCGATGTTGGCCTCGTCGACGGTGACGACTTCGTCCACCACCTGCTGCAGGACTGCAAACGGGAGCTTGCCCAGCAGCGGAACGGCCAATCCGTCCGCCAGCGTGGGCGAAAGCACGACGGGAACCGGATGGCCGGCCGAGCGTGCTGCTGTCAGGCACGCGGCATGGTCGGGTTCCACACCCACGACGCGTACCTGTGGCCGCAACGCCCGCATCACCGTGCCGATGCCCGCGAGCAGACCGCCGCCGCCCACCGGCACGACGATGGCTTCGACACCGGGCGTCTGCTCGAGGATTTCCAGCGCCATCGTTCCCTGGCCCGCCATCACGTTCGCGTTGTCAAACGGATGGATGAAGGTAAGACCCTTGCTTTGCGCGATTTCCTCCGCAAGGGCGCGCGACTCGCCCAGGTCTGCGCCATGAAGGATTACATTCGCGCCCAGATGACGGCAATTGGTAACCTTGATCAGCGCCGCGAACTTGGGCATCACCACCGTCACAGGAATGCCGAGCAGGCTGCCGTGGTAGGCCACGCCCTGCGCGTGATTGCCCGCCGAAGCGGCGATGACGCCTCGCTTGCGCTGCTCGTCATTGAGTTGCAGCAGTGCATTGCGGGCGCCGCGCTCCTTGAAGCTGCCGGTGCGCTGCAGGTAGTCGAGCTTGCAGAAGATATGCGCGCCCGTGAGCTGCGATAGCGGTATCGACTCGACGCAGGGCGACTCGTAGATGCCGCCGGCGATGCGCGTGCGAGCAGCTACGATGTCGGCGAGAGTAAGAGAAGTGCTCATCGTCAAAGAAGTCGAGTCAGAACGGGAGCGTCACGCCAGGCTTGGCAGCGAGCACTACACCGCGAAACGCCTCCTGAATTCGCGCGAGGGCAGCGGGATTGTCGGCTTCGAAGCGCAACACGATGACGGGCGTCGTGTTCGATGCGCGCGCCAGTCCGAAACCGTCCGGATATTCCACGCGCAGGCCGTCGATGCGTATCACTTCGGATGCACCGGGAAAGGTGGCGGTGGCGGCCATTTGCGCAATCAACGCATGCGGCTCGCCTTCGGCGCATGGCACGTTCAACTCCGGCGTCGACAGCGCGTCGGGAAGCGCATCCAGCACGGCCGACGGATTGGCATGACGGGACAGGATCTCGAGGAGGCGTGCGCCTGCATAGAGCCCATCGTCGAAGCCGAACCAGCGCTCCCCGAAAAAGGTGTGCCCGCTCATTTCGCCAGCGAGCGCCGCGTGCACTTCCTTCATCTTGCCTTTGATCAGCGAGTGTCCTGTCTTCCACAACATCGGCACGCCGCCGTGGCGCGTGATCCACGGCTTCAGGTTCCGGGTGGACTTGACGTCGTAGATGATCGTGGCGCCCGGCTGGCGTTCGAGGAGATCGGCGGCAAACAGCATCAACTGGCGGTCGGGATAGATGACGTGGCCGTCACGCGTGACAACGCCCAGGCGGTCGCCATCGCCATCGAATGCCAGACCCAATTCGCAGTCGCCCTGTGTGAGACGCGCGATCAGGTCGCGCAGATTGGCAGGTTGCGAAGGGTCGGGATGGTGGTTGGGAAAATTTCCATCCACCTCGCAAAACAACGGCACCACCGTGCATCCCAGGCGCGAGTAGAGCGCCGGCGCAAACGCTCCTGCGACGCCGTTGCCGCAATCGACCGCGATCCGCATCGGCCGCGCCAACTTGAGATCGCCAACGATGCGGTCCAGATAGGCAGGCACGATGTCGACTTCGCGGTATCCGCCATCACCCGCGCGCAGGGATCCGGCCTCTATGCGTGCGCGCAATGCCTGGATGTCGTCGCCTGACAACGTATTGCCGGCCACGACCATCTTTAATCCGTTGTAGTCGGGCGGGTTGTGGCTTCCGGTCACCATGACACTGCAACCGGTACCAAGGTGATGCGCGGCAAAGTAGGTCATCGGCGTAGCCACCATCCCGAGGTCGATGACGTTGGCGCCTGCGGCGCGAATGCCGTCGGCCAACGCGGCCAGGAGCTCCGGTCCGGACAGCCTGCCGTCACGGCCTATCGCGAACGTGTCGCTGCCGCGTTCGAGCGCCAGCGAACCAAGCGCCTGGCCGACGGCGCGTACGACTGCCGGCGTGAGTGTCCGGCCGACGATCCCGCGGATATCGTAGGCCTTGAAGATTTCGGGAGGAAGTGCAGTCATGGCATCAAGCCTTGCGGATGGGACGGGCGCACGCGACGCATAGTTTCGCATGCCGGGGCGGTGCGGCCACGGCGGTCCCGCATCGTGCCGTCATTTTCCCGGCGTCGGCTTCTCATTTTCTCGTCATTTTCTCCTCATCTTCCTTCTGCAAAGAAACCCGTGACGCGCGTCGCCAGCCATTGGATGTGGCCAGGGACAGGAGAGGTGGCGAAGCCGGCATGACCCCCGTCTTCCGGCTGCTCGAGCACGACGGGCGCACCCACCGCCTGCGCATCAGGCAGCGACGCCGCGGGAACGAACGGGTCGTTGCGCGCGTTGAGAACGAGCGTCGGCAGCACGACATCTCGCAGCCAGGGCTTGGATGAAGCGCGCGTCCAATAGTCGGCGGTGCCCGCGAAACCGTGGACAGGCGCGGTGAACGCATCGTCGAAAGCCCACAGCGTTTTCGCGTCAGCGACCCGCTGCGCATCAAAACGACCGGGAAAGCGCTGCGCCATCGCGAGGGCCTTGGGCTTAAGCGTGCGCAGGAACATGTTCACGTAGATCAGGCGATTCAACCCCTTGTCGATGGACAGGCCAGACGCCATCAGGTCGAGGGGCACGGACGCGGCCGCTGCCGCCGAGATCGTCTTGGCGGCGTCGGCGCCGGCACGCCCCACCCAGTTGAGCAGCGCGCTCCCCCCCAGGGATACGCCGAACGCGAACATTGGAGTGGCAGCATCGAGCCGGGCGCGGACCGCCGCCAGCATGGCGCCGACTTCCGCGTGATCGCCGGAGTGGTAGGCGCGCGGCATGCGGTTGACTTCGCCGCCACAGCCGCGGAAATGGGCGACCACGCCACGCCAGCCCATCGCCGTGAGACGTGCCATCAGCGCCAGCGCGTAATGCGAGCGGGAGCTGCCTTCGAGGCCATGGAACAGCACGACAAGCGGAGTGTCGATCGCGGACGATTCTCCGGTGTCCAGCCAGTCAAACAGCCAGAAATCTCCGTCCGGCGTGTCGACGCGTTCGCGCCGGTAGGTGATCGTCGGATTGGGCAGGAGTACAGGATAAATCGTCTGCGCATGTCCGCCGGGGAGCCACGCCGGCGCCGCATAAGCGACGCCGTTGGCCGCAGGTGTGGATGAGGACGAGGGCATCAGTCGTCAAGCGCGCGCTCGAGTTGCCTGGCGATCGTCCTGAGAATTTTCACCCTTGCGAAGTGCTTGTCCTCGGCTTCCACCAGCGTCCACGGCGCGAGTTCGCTCGACGTGCGATCGACCATGTCGGCGACCGCCTGCTCGTATGCGTGCCATTTCTTCCGGTTGCGCCAGTCATCCTGCGTGATCTTGAAGCGCTTGAACGCGGTCCTCTTGCGCGCATTGAACCGCTTCAGCTGCTCCTCCTTGCTGATTTGCAGCCAGAATTTGCAGATCACCACGCCCGCCTGGACCAACTGCTCCTCGAACTGATTGATTTCGTCGTAGGCACGCATCCAGTCCGAGTCGCTGCAATATTTCTCCACCCGCTCGACCAGCACGCGACCGTACCAGGTGCGATCGAAGATCGTGATGCCGCCTTGCGCCGGCACGTGGCGCCAGAACCGCCACAGGAAAGGCTGCGCCCGTTCCTCTTCGGTCGGCGCGGCAATGGGGACGACGACGAACTGGTGCGCATCGAAGGACAGCGTCACCCGACGGATGGCGCCGCCCTTGCCAGCGGCATCCGACCCCTCGAACGCGAGAATCAAAGACCGGTGGCGGAATTCCTTGCGCTGCGTGAGCGACGCCAGCCTGGCCTGCCACTTGGCGAGGTCCCGGTCATAAGACTTCTCGTCGAGTTTCTGCGTGAGGTCGAGACCGCGAATCAGCGCGACGTTGCCGATGACCGACGGCGCGGGTGCCACGAGGGCACGTGGCGCGGGCTTCGCGCCCGCGTTCACCCGGGTCAATGCACCCAGCAGGATCTTCCCCACCGTCAGGTTGCGGTAGTTGGAGTCCGTGCCCTCCACAACGTACCAGGGCGCCGCGCCGATGGATGTCTCTCGCAGGATTTGCTCCCATACGTTGTGGTACCGGTTGTAGTGACGCAGCCCCCGTTTGTCGACGGACGTGACCCGCCATGCGGTCTTCGGATCGGACTTGAGATCGAGCAACCGCTGCTTCTGGCCTTCCTTGGACAGGTGAATCCAGAACTTGAGCAGCACGATGCCCTCATCCGTGAGCATCTGTTCGAACTGCCGGATATTCTGCAGCTTGGCGCTGAATTCCGATTGGTCAAGTTCGCGCTGCACGAACGAATTGGCGAGCCGCCGATACCACGCGTTCATGAAGATTCCGATCAAACCGCGGGGTGGCAGCGCGCGCCAATAGCGCCAGGCGAGCGGCCGTGCCTCCTCTTCGGGCGCACCCGTGCCGTACGCGGTGGTGCGGATGAAACGGGGATCCATCCACTCATTCAGTTTGTTCGCGGTCTCGCCGCGTCCGCCGCCTTCCAGCCCGCTGATCAGTACCAGCACCGGGCCCCGCGTGTGCGCGCCCAATTCATACTGCTCGACCAGCAGCGCCTCGCGCAACCGCGTTTCCTCGCGGGCAAATGTTGCCTTGCCGACTTTGTGGCCGACTTCCGCCGATTCCAGCATCGCTTCTCCCCCGATTGCGTAACGCTAGTCCTTCGACCAGAACGGACGGGCGCTGGCGAACGCGTCCCATGCGGAGGCGAGCGCCGCACTTCGCGCGTTGCCCTGCGCCGCTGCCCATCCGCTGAATGCCGCCGCTGCCGGGGATGCCGCTCCGCTCAGTTCGCCGGCCAGCTGCACGGCCACGGCGGCGTCGTTCCATGCCCCCAGTTCCTCCTGCAGGATGGAAAGCGCGCGACGATAGGCGCGTGCGCGCTTTTGTTCGAACAGCGGCGCGTAGAACTCCGCGGCGTAGCGCAATTTTTTCGCCGCCAGCCGCGCCGCATGGCGGATCTCCGGCGCAGCATTTGCAAGATTCGCCCCCAAAGCGAGCAAGCCGCGATGGCGGCGTTTGAGTTGAGGGCGCGCGCTGGTACGTGCGCTCGCCGCAAGCGACGATGGATCCGGGCTACCCGTCGTGGGTGCGTCGGCCAGTGCGGCAGCGGTCAATACCAGGCGGAGGAATCTGCCGGAACCCAGTGCCGTGTGTGCGGCCAGTCTCGCTTCTGCACGCCGGACATCCGCTTGCGTGGCAAGCGTGCGCAGTGCCGGCTTCAACGCCGCGGCGTTGCTGCCCCGCGCAACGGCGGCGGAAAACGCCGGCAATGTTTCAAGCGCGAACACGTCCCAGTCCCGCGCCTGTCCCAGCACCTGTGCGAGCCAGCGCAGCTCCGCCCGTAGCGGGTGTACGCGCGTCGGTGCCAGCATGCGGGCAGCGAGCGCCAGGCATGCACGCAATCGTCGCACGCCGATGCGCATCTGATGCAGCCACTCCGGATCATCCAACGTCAGTACGCCTTGCGCATTGCCCTCGACCTGGGCAAGGCACGCGCGAAGGATCGCGCTGAATGCCACCGCGGTCGAGGCATCGGCAGACAACGCCGCATCTTCGGCCCGCAAAGGGGCCGGCGTGGCGGGGCGCCGCAATGCATACCCGCGTTGCGCCTTGCTCTCTCCCTGCAACGACAAGGGGACGTCGCCGGCAAGCGCGTACGCAAGTTCGTAGAGTCGGGCCGGATTGCCGGCTTCGAGTTCGAGTTCGATTTCCAGGATGGGTGCGCGCTGCCGGCGGCCATCCACATCCGCGTAAACCTCGCCGGCATCGATGCACAGGTGCGCCATCGTGCTGTCCGCGAAACTGAGTGGAATGATGGTGCGGGTCACGTCCGTCGTGAATTGCGGCACGAGTCCGCGCTTTTCAGCCTTGCCAAGTGCGCGCCTGAACGGTGTGGTGGCGAAACGCAGCGGGTCGAGCGCGAATCCTGCAACCGGCCATTCGAACTCGGCGCGCGCCGTCATTCCGCCAGCGCTCACATCTTTCGGGGCGCCCTTGACAGTCTGCAGCCATCGGCGCCCGTCGCGACGCAGTCGCAACACCACGCCGGAACGCAGGAGGTCAAGGTCGTCGGTGTCGAAATAGGTCGACGTCAGCCGTGCCTTTCGCGAAGGCCCTCGCCGTAACGCGCGCAACAGCGGATGGCGGGAAAGCCTGGCGGCGCCTTCCGGGGCGATCGCCAATTTCAGCTCGGTTTCCACCGGGACGACGGCAGCCTGGTTGGATACGTGCGCCTTTGCCTTCACGCCGCGGCCCTCCTGCAACGTCGCTCAGCGAACCCCATTCATGTCGCCTCGCTCACGTGTTTTCAGTGAGCACGACCCGCCGCGCACGCACCGCTTCCGCGAGTTCGCGCAGCACGCCGTCCGTGGCGTCCCAGCCGATACATGCGTCGGTCACCGACACGCCGTATTGCAGGGGCTGCCCAGGCACGAGGTCCTGGCGGCCGGCGTTGAGATGGCTTTCGATCATCACGCCGAAGATGCGCGCGTCGCCGCCGGCCACTTGTGCGGCAACGTCGCGGGCGACGTCGACCTGTCGCTCATGACGCTTCTGGCTGTTGGCGTGGGAACAATCGACCATGACCCGCGCGGCAAGGCCCGCGTGCGCGAGTTCATTGCAGGTAGCGTCCACACTGGCCGCATCATAGTTCGTCGTCTTGCCGCCTCGCAGGATGATGTGGCAGTCCTCGTTGCCCGCGGTATGCACGATGGCGGAGTGGCCGCCCTTGGTGACCGACAGGAAGTGGTGCGGCGCGGACGCGGCCTTGATGGCATCGACGGCGATTCGAACGTCGCCATTGGTCCCGTTCTTGAAGCCGACGGGGCATGACAGACCCGATGCGAGCTGGCGATGCACCTGGCTTTCCGTTGTGCGCGCACCGATGGCGCCCCAGGCGATCAGGTCGGCAATGTACTGCGGCGTGATCATGTCGAGATATTCGGTCCCTGCGGGCAGGTCAAGTTCATTGATCTCGAGCAGGATCCGCCGCGCAAGGCGAAGGCCTTCGTTGATGCGAAAGCTGTCGTCGAGCCTCGGGTCGTTGATGAGTCCCTTCCAACCGACCGTCGTGCGGGGCTTTTCGAAATAGACGCGCATCACGACGATCAGCGAATCGCTGAGCTCGGTCTTAAGCGACGCGAGACGTGTCGCGTAGTCGATCGCGGCGTCGTAGTCGTGAATCGAGCAGGGCCCCACCACGACCAGCAGTCGATCGTCGGCGCCATGCAGCACCCGATGGATGGCGTGGCGTGCTTCAAATGTGGTCGCCGCGGGACGTTCCGAGACCGGGAATTCGCGCAGCAGATGCGATGGCGGCGCGAGCTCCGTGATCTCCCGTATCCGGGTGTCGTCGATGGGCCGGGACGCACTCGGCGGCCCCTGGATATTCTCTTGCGGGCGACGTGAGATGGAAGTGGGCACGGTTCGGATTCCTGGAGGTTTTTTCAGCTAAAACAATATATTACCGTCAATTTGGTGGCGGTGGCTACATTGTGACACGAGCCGTGTTGCAGCGCATGATGACGTGCCAGCAACAACCGGTGCCGGCCGGTCGGCGAATTCGTTGCTTCGCGCGTTAGGGATGCCGTAGACTGCCTCAAAACCGTGGGACATGGCTCGCAAGCCACGGATCGACGGGCAGATCACTCACGTATCCCAACGTTGGACCTTTCGGAGGTTTTCCATGAATAGATTGATCCTGCTGGCGGCGGCCTGTACGTTCGCCGCCGCTCCCGTTTTCGCCCAGACGGCGGCACCCGCCGCTCCGGCGAAGGCACCGGCGCCCGCTGCCGCACCGATGGCTGCGCCCGCCAAGCCGGCGGCGGCCGCCCCTGCAGCTGCCGCTCCTGCCGCCAAGCCCAGGTCTGAAAAGCAAATGGCGCAGGATGAAAAGATGAGCGCCTGCAACACCAAGGCCGAAGGCAAGACCGGCGACGATCGCAAGAAATTCATGAGCAACTGCATGTCCGCCAAGCCGGCCAAGGCCGAGAGCAAGATGGCGATGTGCAACAAGCAGACAGCAGGCATGTCCGGCGATGCGCGCTCCAAGGCGCAGTCGGAATGCATGAAGGGTCCCGCCAAGTAATCGATTTTCGGGTGTGGAGCAGTTGAAGGGTAGTGCATGACAGAGTTATCGAACACGGTCGGGTGACCTCCTGTCCACCCGGCCGAGGCTGGCAAGGCCGCATCGGGCAACCGAATGCGGCCTTGTTTTTGGCAATGCGGAATCGCGCGTTCCAACACATGCGCGCTTCGCGCGCATCATTCCAATCCACGAACGCCGTACTGTACAACGCGGTCCGCCGAACGCATGCGTCGCTGCCGATGTTTTCAGGTATGTTCCGTCTGGCGGATACGGCAACGTGTTGACTGTGCAATCGCTGCACGCGTTGCTTGTCCGAACAAAGAATAATTATTCCAATCAGGGGATCCACAATGAAATTCATGCGCGTGTTCGCCCACGCGGGCATTGCCTGCGTGCTGTCCGTTGCACCTTTCGTCGCCAACGCCCAGGTGAAATTCTTCGCCATCGGAGACCTTCCGGGTGGCATCGTTCAGAGCGAAGTGCGCGACACCGTGCGAGTCGGCAGCGCTCTCTCCGCTGTTGGCGGCTCGTCGGCCGTTGGCGCCGGGAACGACACTGCCTTTCTCTGGACCTCGACCGGTGGCATCGTCGCGCTGCCGCAACTGGTTGCGGGCCTCACAGACACAAATTCAGTGCTCGCGTCGGCGATCACGCCCGACGCCGCCTTTATCGCATCCCGGGCGCGCTTCAACGCGGGCAATACGGCGCAGCGCCACGGCGTTCGCGTGACGACCAGTGGATTGACGAACCTCGATTTGGGCGCACTGCCGGGATTTCCCCAGCAAAGCGTCGCCAACGCCATCTCGAGCGACGGCGCGGTGCTCTACGGCTTCGCCCGCTATGAGCCAGGCGGCAAGACGCGGGCCGTCCGTTACACGACTGCCGGCCCGACCGTCACGGCGATCCCATTCCTCAACGGCACCGACACGAGTAGCTTCTCAGCTGGCCGGGGCACGTCGTCCGACGGTTCGGTAATGGTGGGCACCAGCGTCAACGACGCGATCCTTGTCAACAACTACGGCCTGGGATACAGCGCGTTCCGATACGTCCAAGGCGCGGGCGTCGCCGCCATCCCGATGCTTGCCGGTGGCACATGGAACAGCGCAGCAGCCCTCTCGCCCGATGGCAATCTGGTCCTCGTTGGCGGTGACAGCACCACTGCCCCAAACGGCGAAGCCTACCTCTACAACGCCACGACGGCCGCCGTCACACGGCTTGGCACGCCCGCCGCAGGCTGGACACTTGGCAACTTGGCTGGCTTGACGCCCGATGGGTCCGTCGTCGTCATGGGCTTCGGCGACCCATCCGATCCCGTGGGCGCAGCATTTCTTCGCAATAGCGCCGGGTGGCACGTTGTGCAGACGATCGTGGCCGGCGCCGGCGTCGATCTAACGGGTTGGAATCTGTATTCGGTCGTCGGAATTTCCAGTGACGGCACGCGAATCTGGGGAAGTGGCTCCCATAACGGCAATCCCGAAGGCTGGATCGCCGAGTTCCCGGTCGGGTACCTCGCTGCGTACGGTGCATCGCTTCCGGCGCAATCGATTGTCGGGACCTGGACGGGTACCGACACGACGACCGAAGGGGCGTCCGCGTTGACATTTCTGAACAACGGCACGTACTTCCATATCCAGGATGCGCGCGCATCGGAAGGGCCGAACGGCTTCGACGGTTACGAGCGCGGCACGTACACCTGGGATCCGGTGACCAAAGCCTTTGCGCTGACCACGCTGGTTGACTATAACGGAGATATCGGGCCCAACGGCATCAGTGGCGTGCCCGGTATCACGGCGATGCCACTGAACAATATCCTCTCGCTCAATTTGACCGGTGCGGGCGGCGGCGCCTACAGCGCACCCCTGGTGGCTGGCAACAGCCCGATCGTGGGAGGGTGGGTGCTCGGCGATTCGACTGTCGCAGACAGTTCGGCGCTTATCGTCTTCTTCGAGAACGGCACCTACCTGATGGCTGACGACACCGGCCCGGGCGATGCGATTGGCCACCGCGGCATGGAGCGCGGGACGTACAGCTGGAATCAGGGTACGGGCGCGTTCACGACTAACGCGCTGGCGGATACGAACGGCGACTGGGGCCTTTCCAACATCGGGCCGAGCGCGACCGTGAGCATCACCGGCAACGCTCTCACGCTGACGATACCCGGGGACGGCGCGTTTGCGTTCGCGCGTGTCGCGGCGGCACCGTTGGCGCCGAGCGTCGTCGTGTCCGAAACACGCAGGGTTCATGGGACTGCCGGCACGCTCGACCTCGTTCTCGGTGGCGTATCGACCAACCCCACCACCGAGTCGCGCATCGGCCCGGCGCACGACCTCGTGTTCACGTTCGACAAGCCGGTGACCGGCGGCAATGCGACAGTATCCGAAGGCACCGCAGTGGCCGGCGTCCCGACATTCAACGGTTACCAGATGACGGTGCCGCTGAGCGGCGTCACCAATGTGCAGTATGTGACGGTCGGCGTTAGCGGCGTGACGTCGGCGGACGGCGGAACGGGTGGCAGCGGCTCGATGCGCGTCGGCTTCCTGTTCGGCGACGTGAACAAGAGTCGGCAGGTCACCGTGGCGGACGTCGGGCAAGCCAATTCGGTGCTGCTGCAAGCGGTCACGCCCTTCAACTTCCAGTTTGACGTGAACACGGATGGCAAGTTGACCGTGGCGGACAAAGGGCTGGTCAACGCCAATCTGTTGAAGAAGTTGCCGGCCCCATGAGGCCATAATCGCGACCCGCTGCTTTGAATGGCAGCGAGCCGAGGGTTAAATTGCCATTAAAACAATAACTTGGTGCCGCAATCGCAGCAACGGATCAAAGGCATCTGAAAGTACGATTGGCGCAGTCCGACCTTCGCACCTATGGTGGATTGGTGCACCGCAGCAACATTTGCTGCGGTGTGCCATTTCCACTACAGGTCGGAGGTTCAAGTGAACGATCACGATATCGATCCGGACATATTCGCGCGGTTGGTCCACGACGCGGAGCGGATGCGCGCGGAGGCATTGCGGGAACTGCTTGTCGCGTTGGCGGCCAAGGTGGCAAGCCTGCGCGTTGGGATAGCAACTTGCATGCGTTTTGCAATGCACCGCATAAAGTGGAATTTGTCGGTGCCCCGCCACTGAATCTGGATGCGGTGTACGAGCCGGGGCTGTTCCCGATCGTCCGACATTTCCGCCTGATAGACTGTGGTGCACAGGCGATTCGCGTTGTGTGCCGAGACGCGAATGGAGGAATGGGGAAATGGTTCGACAATTCATTGCGGCGATGTTGCTGTCCGCGGCCATTGCGGGCGCGGCGCAAGGGCAGGGAGGTGAGCTTGTTTTCTCCGTGACGGAGGGCGTCACCTACCAGGCGACGCCGAAGGAAATCCGGGACAAGTTCGTGCCGATCGCGGACGTTCTTGCCAAGGCCACCGGCAAGCGCGTGCGCCTCGTTCTGGTCCCGTCTTACAACGAGGTGCGGGCCGGGCTCGTGAAGCAGGAATACGACGTCGCCTACATCCACCCGGCCCACGTTGCGATGGCCGAGATCAAGGCGGGCCGCTACAAGTCCGTCGCGTGGACCACGGGATTCACCGAATACACCGTCGCGATGCTGATGCTTCCGACGACGCCGCTGAAATCGCTGGATGAGCTCAAGGGAAAGACTCTCGTCACGCCGGATCCCGATTCGATCACCGCGGTGATGGTGCGCGCGATGTTTCGCGCGGACAAGATCAAGTGGTCGGCCGAACGCGACACCCAGCCCGAATCCGTGCGCGTAATCACCACCCGTTACCAGGACTCGGTTCCGTTCTACCTCGAGAACGGGTTTGCGCAGGTCGCGGCCACGGCGTCAAGCGGCGTGGTCAAAGGCTGGACCGACAAGGGCGGGAAAGTTCTCGTGCGCTCACGGCCGGTGCCGATCAAGCAATTCATCGTGTCGAGCAAGATGGCGCCCGACGAGCAGCAGCGGATTCGCGATGCGCTGGTTGGCCTGAAGGATGCAAAGGGCGGTCGCGAAGCGCTGGAAATCGTGGGCTATAAAGGCTTCGTCGCTTCCAACCCGCAGGTCGAGAACGCAACCATCGAGTGGCTCGGGTTGTAGCGCGATTTCGTCGCGCAGTATTCCAATCCCTGTAGCCTGCTTGTCCTGTCGCGCGCGGCGCAGGCCTCGCCTAGAATGGCGGCCAAATGACCGCAGTCCCCGAGCGTACCCGCATCCTCTTCGTCTGCCTTGGGAACATCTGTCGTTCGCCGACGGCGGAGGTCGTGTTCCGCCAAGCGGCGCGGCGTGCAGGGTTGGCGGGGCTCGTTACCGTCGAGTCCGCCGGCGTAGGCGACTGGCACGTAGGCAATCCGCCCGACTATCGCGCGATCGAGCACGCAGCGCGCCGTGGATACGACTTGTCGATGTTGCGCGCGCGGCAGATCAGCGTGACGGACTTCGACCGGTTTCATTGGATCCTGCCGGTTGACCAAAGTGTTCTCAGCAGTGTCGACGCAATGCGTCCCGCGCATTTCAGCGGGCAACTCAAGCTTTTTCTAGAGCTCGCTCCCGAACTTAAAGTGCGCGATGTGCCTGATCCCTATGACGAGGGGCCGGAAGAATTCGAGCGCGTTCTTGATCTGATCGAAAAAGGCAGCGAGACCTTCGCCGAAAGTCTTGCCCGGACGCTGTCCCGCTGAAGTTGTTGCGCATCCGGCGCATCGAGCGGACACCACTGCGCAGATGTGTCTGCTCAAAAACTCCATGGAACCAATTGCTTGAACACGGGATTGCAGAATTCGATGGAAGGCATCTGAAAGTACGATTGGCATCGGCCAACCTTCAAACCTATCTTGGCATTGTGCGTTGCAGCATCGATGTTTGAGTTGCCGCTGCGTCGCACATCACCCCTTCCAAGACGGAGGTTGCCATGAGCGAATTCAACGTCAGTCCCGAAATCATCGCCCACTATGTGCGCGAGGCCGAGCGGATGCGGGCCGAGGCATTGCGTGAATTGCTTTCCGGCGCACGCGGCAAACTGGCACGGGCCGCGTCATCGCTCGCAAGGCGGATCCGAGCGTTGGGCCGCCGCCGGAAATGGAACCTCTCGGTGCCCGCGCCACACCACTGAAATTGCCCGCGAGCTGGCGGCGCCGCTGTCAGCGTCCCTTGCGCATGGGGACGTTTTCGAGCGCTTCGATGAGCCTGTCGACGCGAATCGGCTTGGTGAGGTAATCGTCCATGCCTGCGGCCAGGCATTCCTCCCGGTCGCCCTGCATCGCGTTGGCCGTCATCGCGATCAGACGCGGCCGTTCCCCGTCCTGCCACCGCGCATTGATCTGGCGCGATGCCTCGAGGCCGTCCATTTCCGGCATCTGCACGTCCATCAGCACGACGTCGTAGGTCACGCGCTGAAGGCATTCGATGGCCTCGATGCCGTTGTTGGCGAGGTCGGCGCGATAGCCCATCTGTTGCAGGAGGCGCATCGCGAGCTTCTGGTTCACGACGTTGTCCTCGGCGAGCAGGATGCGCAGCGGATGGCGCTCAGCCATGTTGGGGTCCATTGTCGGTTTGGTCGCCGCTGCGCGCGGCTTTGCCGCTTCATCGTGTCCAAGCAAGGTGACCAGCGTATCGAACAATTGCGATTGCCGCAGGGGCTTGGAAAGGTAGGCGCTGAACAATCCCTCGGTATCGCCGGCCTCACGTCGGCCGAGCGAGCTGAACAGCACCAGCGGCAGTGCCGGACGCACGGCACGCACGCTCCGCGCAAGCGCCAGTCCGTCCATTTCCGGCATGTGCATGTCCAGCACGGCGAGGTCGAAGTACTCGCCGTCGCTGAGGAAGCGCAGCGCCTCAGCCGGTGACGGCGTATCGCGCGGCACCATGCCCCACTTGGCGGCCTGCAGCGCCAGTACCTTGCGATTGGTGGCGTTATCGTCCACCACCAGCATGCGTTTCCCGGCGAGCGCCGGTTGCATGCCAATCAGTTCGCGGCGCTGCGGCTGTGGCGAGGCGGAAATCGGCGCGCGGATCGTAAATGCGAACGTCGAGCCCTTCCCGGGTCCGTCGCTTTCCACCCACATCGTGCCGCCCATGAGTTCCGCCAACCGCTTGCTGATGGCCAGACCCAAGTCCGGTGCCGCCATACTTGCGGGTGGTGGAACTGTCCGCCTGCGAAAACGACTGGAACAAGCGGCTCATGCCTTCTTCGGTCAGGCCGATGCCGGTGTCGCGCACGCGGAACGTCAACTGCGCGGTGCCTGGGCGTCGCGGGCGCTGCCACGACACTCAGCACCACCTCGCCGGCATTCGGTGAACTTGACCGCGTTGGCCATCAGGTTGAGCAGAACCTGGCGCAGCCGCGTCACGTCGCCGTTCAATGCTTCGGGTACCTCGCCCTCGAACAGGTAAGCGAGGTCCAGACTGCTTTTCGGCGGCGCGCGTGCTCATGAGGTCCAGCGCCGACTCCACGCATTCGCGCAGGTCGAATGGATGCGCCTCGATGTCCATCCGCCCGGCCTCGATCTTGGAAAAATCGAGGATGTCGTTGATGATCGTCAGCAGCGCGTCGCCCGAATCGCGAATGGTGGCTGCATAATCGCGCTGCTCGTCATCGAGCGGCGTGTCCAGCAGCAAGCCGCTCATGCCGATCACCGCGTTCATCGGCGTGCGGATCTCGTGGCTCATCGTCGCCAGGAACGAACTCTTGGCTTCGTTGGCGCCTTCGGCCGCGGCGCGCGCCTCCTGCACTTCCTTGAACAGTCGGGAATTCTGGATCGCGATGACCGCCTGGTCGGCGAAAGTGCCGAGGAGTGCCGCTTCCTTGTCGCTGAAAGGGCGGGGCGGCTGGCGGAAGATGCAGATCGCGCCGATGCCGCGACCTTCCCACAGCATCGGGCTGTAGATGGCGGAATAGTTGCCGACGGCCGCGAGGGCCCGGCGCGCGCTTTTGCTTGCGGCATCGTCCGATTTCGCCGTCGATTCGGCATCCGCCACCTGGATCGTTCGACGCTCGCGGATCGACTGACCCGTGAAGGATTCCTTGAGCGTGGTCTTGCCATGCTGCGCTCGCAATGCGCTGTGGGCAGATCCGCGCCATTCCTCCACCTTCACGAATTCGCCGTCATCGACCAGGAAGATGCCCAGCTGTTCGCTTGCGAACAGTCGCTGGCAGCTGTCCAGGATCTTGCCGAAAACCGGCGCCGTATCGGCCACCGAGTTGCTGATGACCTGCAGCACTTCGGACGTGGCAGTCTGCCGCTCCAGCGCTTCCCGTGTCTCGTTGAACAGGCGCACGTTCTCGATGGCGATCACGGCCTGCCTCGCGAAAGCCTCCAGCAGATCCACTTCCTTGTCGGCAAATTTCCCGACCTTGCTGCGATACATCGCGATGGCGCCGACAACCTTCCCGTCGCGGAACATCGGGACCGCGAGTCCACCGCGCAGCCCGGCCCGGGCGGCCACTTCCTTGAAGCCCACGGGCATGGTGCCGGGTACGGGGGCGCGTAACTGAAGGTCCGGCGCATTGACTACCACTCCTGTGCGGATCGCCTCGGCTGAAATGAACGAGGCGTCGGAACGCACCGGCAAGATCGTCCGGAAGCTGTCCATGAATTCGGTCGCCATGCCATAGGCACTGGCGAAGTGGATCCATTCACCGTCATAGCGGAAGACGATGCCGGACTCCGCACCTGTCAGCATCGCCGCCCGTTTGGCGATGATGTCGAACACCGGCTGCACGTCGGTCGGCGACTCGCTGATCACCTTCAGCACCTCGGTGGTTGCGGTCTGGCGATCGAGCGCCTCCTTCGTTTCGTTGAACAGGCGCACGTTCTCGATGGCGATCACGGCCTGGTTGGCAAAGGTCTTCAGCAGTTCTACCTGATGCGGCGGGAAGCGGCCCGCGTCGACGCGGGTGACGCTGATCATCCCCTGGGCAACGCCCTCGCGCATCAGCGGAACGTTGAGCAGCGCGCGGAAGCCCCGTTTCCGCGACATTTCGCGATGTCCTTCGGTGAGCCGAGGATCTGCCTGGGCGTCTTCCACCGGTATGGTCGAGCCATTCGCGAACATTTGGCCCAGAGTGTATGGGTGCTCCGCGATCGTCAGCGTGGAATTGCCGAGCAGCGCTCGATCGCCGTCCTCGTCGGTCCGGGTGAACGCGGCAAGTCGAACCAGATCGCCGTCCCTGCGCCAGACCGTGGCAGAGAATCCCGCCACCAATCGCTTGGCGCTGTCCACGATGGCATCCAGCACCGGTTGCACGTCGCCCGGCGATTCGGCAATCACTCGCAGGATCTCCGCGGTGGCCGTCTGCCGCTCCAGCGCTTGCTTCGTTTCATTGAACAGCCGCACGTTGGCGATGGCGATGACGGCCTGGTCGACAAATGATTGCGCGAGCGCGATTTCTCCTTCCGCAAAGGCGCCGGCCTTGAGGCGCCCCAGCGCAAGCACGCCGATGCATTCATCATCGCGCACCAGAGGCAAATGCAGCGATGACTTGACGCCAAGAACCTTGTAGACGCGCCGCTGGTTGCTGGGAAGGTCGACGGCGGACCAGTCCGGGATATGAAGGATTTGCTTGGATACGATCGCCTGCGACGGGAAATCGGCGTCGGGATCGACGGGCGTGTCGGTCTCCACCATTTTCATCGGCCTGCCGTCGCGATGTACGCCAACGATCGCCGCATAGGTCTTTCCGTCGCAACGCAGAAAGCCCGCCGTATCGCAGGAAAGCAGCCGCACCGCCGTGCGCACGATCGCGTCGAACACGGGCCGCACATCGGTGGGCGATTTGCTGACCACGGAAAGAATGTCGGCACTTGCAGTCTGGCGGGCAAGCGCCTCTTGCGTTTCATTGAAGAGCCGCGCATTCTCGATGGCGATGACTGCCTGATCTGCGAAGGTCTGCAACAACGCGACTTGCGCTTCCGGGAACGCGCCTGGTTCGGGCCGGCCGACCGTAATGGTTCCGATGGGCTTGCCGGCGCGCATCAACGGCACCGACACGACGCTTCGGAATCCGATCGTTGTCGCCTGCGCGGCCACCAGGTAGTCGGGATCGGCCAGCACGTCGGGGACCGCGACGGTCGCTCCGGCAAGGATCGCCCGGCCGGAAGCGTTCTCGCGATTGGCGGGGCGCGGAAAGACCTGATTCAGGACTTCTGCGCGCTCGGGATCGATGTTGACCATGGCCTCTATGCGGAGCAGGTCGCCGTCGAACGATGCGACGAACACCGTGCTCGCCGCACACAGATTGAGCGCCGCCTCGGCAATGGTGTCGAATACCGGCTGTACGTCCGTGGGCGATTTGCTGATCACCTTCAGGATGTCGGCGGTCGCGGTCTGTTGCTCCAGCGCGTCGGAAATCCGGACGTTGCTCCGTTGCACTTCGTCGAACAGCCGAGCGTTTTCCAAGGCGACGCTCATGCTGCCCGCGAGTGTCTGCAGCAGGCGAACGTCGCCATCGGAAAACGCATGCTCGCTCTCGAAGTCGGCGAGCTGCAGGATGCCCCGCGCCCGGTTGCCGGTCACCAGCGGCACCATGACCTGCGCCTTGGGAAGGGCGTATCCCTCGACCAGCGAGTACGAGCCGTATTTCAGCGCTTCCTTTTCGAGGTTTTCGTTGATCACCAGCGTGTCGCGCGTGCGCATCACGTGGGCGGCGAACCCGACGTCGCCGAGCGGTTCCTCCGCCAGCTGGAGAGTTTTTCCTTCATGGCACAGGTAGGGGTAGTGCATGAGGTCTGTGCGCGCGTCGTATATGCGGATGCTCAAGTAGGACTTGCGAAATACTTCCCGGAGCTTGTCGCCCACGGCCTCGTACACGCCCTGCATGCTGAGCTCGCCCGCCAACGCGCGCTGCACGCTGTTGACGATGGCGAGCTCAGCTGCGCGTTTCTCGCTTTCGGCGAACAAGTGCTGCGTCTCGTCGAACAGGCGGGCGTTCTCGAGCGCAATGCCCAGTGAGCCGGCGATCGTGGTGAGCAGGCGCAATTCCGATTCGCCGAACGCGTTTTCCTGTTCATAGTTGGCGGTGCTCATGACACCGACAATGCCGTCGCTGCCGACGATCGGAATGTGGGCGGAAGCTTTGCTCAGCTTTGCACCTTTGAGCGTCGGCGCCGGTACCTTCTTGCGATCGGCCGGACTGTTGAGAACGACCGGCAACCGCGTCTTGCACATGGTTTCGAAGATCCCGCCAGCGACGGGTGGCTGCGGCTCGATGTACAGCCGCTTGCCGTCGTCGATGACGAAGAGATAGTGCAGCAGGTTGGTCTTCCTGTCGTGCCAGCAGATATTCAGGTCCGACATCGCGAACGCTGAACACATCCGGTCGCCGACGAGATCGACGATGGCCTGGAAGTCGAGCTTGGCCGCCAGGCCTTGCTGAATCGCTTGCACGACTTGCAGTTCGTTGACGCGCTCCCGTAGCTGCGCGGCGAGGGTGGACGGGGCGGCGACCTTCGGCTTTCCGCGCGGTGTCGCGCGTACGGCCCCGTGCTCGGGAGCCGCCTTCCGCTTTTTTGCATCCGCGGGCTTTTTTGCCGGGAGCGTGGCGCGAGCGGCCACCTTCGGCTTTGTGGATTTGCCTGCCATCGGCGCAGTATAGGGCGTCAGGCCTTGCGCAGCAGCAGGCCCTTGAGGTAATCGCCTTCGGGGAAGCTGAGCGCAACGGGATGGTCGCCACTGGCGTTCAGGTGGGCAATGATCTGGGCGTCGCCGTGGGCATCCAGCGCAGCGCCCGCGACGATTTTCTGAAAGAGGTCGGTCGAAATGCCGCCGGAACAGGAAAACGTGGCGAGAAGGCCTCCCGGTACGAGCAACTTGAAGGCCAGCAGGTTGATGTCCTTGTAGGCTCGCGCTGCGCGCTCGGCATGGGCGGCGGTGGGTGCGAATTTGGGCGGGTCGAGAACGATCATGTCGAAGCTGGCCCCGGCGTCGCGCATACGGCGCAATTCCACGAACACATCGGCTTCCACCCACGTTGCGCGCGCGGCGTCGAGACCCTGATTGCGCGCCAGGTTGTCGCGCGCCCACTGCAATGCGTTGCCGGAGCTGTCGATGGAAAGCACCGAAATCGCGCCACCACCGAGCGCCGCCAGGGAAAAGCCGCCGGTATAGCAGAACGCATTGAGCACGCGCCGTCCGCTCGCGAAGCGGCCGACGAGTTTACGGTTGTCGCGTTGATCGAGATAAAAACCCGTCTTCTGACCTTGCACGACGTCGACGCCGTAGACGATGCCGTCTTCAACGATCGCAAGGTCATCGGGCAGGTTGCCTCGGATCGCTTCGACGCGTGTCGGCAGCCCCTCAAGCGCGCGCACCTCGGCATCCGAGCGTTCGAACACGCAGGTTGCGCCCGTCGCCGTTAGCATCGCGTCCGCGAGCACGTCGCGCCAACGGTCGGCGCCCGCGGATGAGCACTGCAACACGACGACGTCGCCGTAGCGGTCGGCAATGACGCCCGGCAAACCATCGGACTCGCCGTGCACCATCCGGGCGGCCGAATGGGTCGCGTCAAACATCGGCGACCGTACAGCCACGGCCTGCGACACGCGCCGGTTGAAAAAGGCGGCATCCACGGCTTCCAGCGGGTCAAACGACCAGACGCGCGCGCGAATTTGCGACGACGGCGAAAAGGCGGCGCGCGCCAGGAACGTGCCGTCGGCAGCGACGATCGTCACGGTTTCGCCCGGCGCGGGTTCGCCTTCGACACGCTCGACGGCGCCGGAAAAGATCCATGGATGGCGCAGACGCAATGACTTCTCCCGCCCGGGTGCCAAAACGAGGGCGGGGCCGATATTCGTTCCGGCGGCGCGATCGCGTTCCACGACGCGATTCTCACGCGGGTTGCGGTGATGCCTGCGGCGATCGACCGGCGCGGTCGCGCGCGCCATCAGCCGAGATTGACGCCGAACATGCGGCCGATCGCGAAGGTGATGGCGCCGGCCAGCGCGCCCAAAGCAAGCGTTCGCAATCCGGACCGCCATGCGCTGCGGCCGGTGAATAGAGAAAGGATTGCGCCGACCGCGAACAGCGCGACCGCCGTGGCGCCTATCGCAATACCCAACGCCGACTTGCCCGACGCAAAGAAGAAGGGAACAAGAGGCACCGCTGCGCCAGTCGCAAACGCGGCAAACGAGCTGGCCGCCGCCCCAAGGGGCGAACCGAGTTCTCCGGGATTGAGTCCCAACTCTTCGCGCGCCAGTGTATCGAGCGCGTGTTCGGGATCGCTGACGAGCTTTTTCGCCAGCTTGTCCGCATCGCGCTGCGGCAGGCCTTTGGCGACATAAATCAGCGCCAGCTCCTGTGCCTCCGCTTCGGGATACTCCTCAAGCTCGTCGCGCTCCAGCGCGATCTGGTATTCGTACAATTCGCGCTGCGAACGGACGGAAACGTACTCGCCGGCGGCCATCGCAAAGGCGCCCGCGGCGAGGCCGGCGACGCCGGACAGAAGCACGAGATGGGAATCGGTGTTGGCTCCGGAAACGCCGAGGATCAGGCTGGCGTTCGACACCAGGCCATCGCTGACGCCGAACACGGCCGCGCGAAGGTTGCCGCCGCCACCCAGGTTGCGATGGCGGTGCTCGATACCACTGCCGGCCGTCGGCGTCGCATGGCCGCCGTCGTCGCCGATCGGGGTGCCATAGATCGCCATCCCGCGCACCTTCATCGCGGCGAGGACGGCGCGCAGTCGGCGCGGACCCAACCAGCCCACCAGTTTCGCGACAAGGCGGGCGCGACCATCGGGAACATAGGGACCGGGCGCAGGGCGGCCGCGCGCGGTGAGTTGCGCACGCCAGATCGCTGCCTGCGCTTCCGCCTCGACGGCCAAGCGCGCGAACAGCGCGGCGCGTGGCGTGCCGAATTCGGCCTGCGCACATGCACGATAGAGATAGGCAGAGCGTTGCTCCTCGCTCCAGCTTTCGAAAGGATTCATCGCGCGCCGGTCGTCAGAACCAATGTCCGAGTTGCACGGTCATGCCCGCCATCAACTGCCAGTTGGGCGCCGCGCGCGAAAGACCCGCTGTGGCCGCGACGTCGAGCACGAGTGCGCGACTCACGTTGTAGTTCAATGCGCCGAGCACTTGCGCCTGCGCGGTGGTGCCCCGTTGCACGAGGCCGGAAAGCTCACCGGTGATGCCGACAAGATCGCTGAAAGGATGCGATGCCGCGACCGCCCATCCGCCTTGCCACGGTCCCTGGCCGGAATCCACGGCACCCTGGTGTTCGCCCGCGATGTTCACGTCGACGTGTACGCCGGGATAGTCGAAGCTGGCAATCGTGTTGAATGCCCAGTTGGTGCACCCCGTACCGATGGGTGGTCGGGCTGTTGGCAGAAACGCGCCCAGCTCCGCACCGAGTGCGAGGTGCTCGTCGATGGGCAGTTTGTACTTGAGGAACAGGGACGTGTCTCCGCCACTATGGGCGCTGCTGCCATCGTCGGCGCGTTGCCAGTCGTACACATCGGTGCCGATCAGGATGGCCCAGCTTTCGTTCCACGCGAGCTTGAATGTCACGGGGGACGACTGGCTACGTTCGGTGCCGCCGCCCTTGGCCCACGCGTACCCGGCTTCTAGTTCCGGCCATCCGGGTGCAGGCAGGTCGGCCGGTGTCGCGACCGATGGCCGATACGGCACCACGGCGGGACTCTCCGAGGATGACTGAGCGAATGCGGTCCCCGCCAAGCACATGGCGGCGATGGCCGCAGTCGGCGCGCAACCGCGGCAGCCCGTGGTCATGGGGCGGGTTTGCCCGCCGCGAGGACGGCGTCGATGCGCGCCATGACGTCCGGGGTCAGTTTGGGCACGACATCCAGCGCCTTCATGTTTTCCGCGACCTGGGCGGGCCGGCTGGCGCCGGTGATCACCGTCGAGACGCGGGGATTCTTGAGGCACCACGCCAACGCCATCTGCGCCATCGTGCAGCCCAGTTCGGTTGCGATTGCGCCGAGACGCTTCACGACCGCGATCTTCTTCGGGTCGACAATGCTTTCCGCAAGCCATTCGTAACCCTTCAGGCTGGCCCGCGAGTCCTTGGGTATCCCCTCGTTGTACTTGCCGGTCAGAAGGCCCGACGCCAGCGGGCTCCATATCGTGGTTCCGATCCCCAAGTCGTCATACAGCCGCGCGTATTCATGCTCGACGCGCTCGCGATGAAACATGTTGTACTGCGGCTGTTCCATCGCCGGCTTGTGCCAGCCATGACGATCCGCGAGGTGCCAGGCGGCGGCGATTTCAGCGGCGCTCCACTCGGACGCGCCCCAGTAGTTGGCCTTGCCCGAGGTCACGATGTCGGACATGGCGCGCACCGTTTCCTCGAGCGGCGTCTCCGGATCCGGGCGATGGCAATAGACAAGGTCGACGTAGTCGAGTTGCAGGCGCTCGAGAGAACCATCGATTGCCTGCATCAGGTATTTGCGATTTAGCGTGTTGCGCTCGTTGGGGCCGTCGTGCAGCCCCCAGAAGAACTTGGTCGAGACGATGTAGGAAGAGCGGCGCCAGCCAGTCTGCTTGAACACCTCGCCCATGATCGTTTCCGACTTGCCCTTGGCGTAGACCTCGGCGTTGTCGAAGAAATTGACGCCCGCGTCGTAGGCGGCGGTCATGCATTCGCGAGCCAGGTCGCTGCCCATCTGATTGCCGTAGGTGACCCAGGAACCAAAGGAGAGTTCGCTGACCTTGAGCCCGGAGCGCCCGAGCCTGCGGTAATTCATTGTCGTCATTGGAGAGTGTCCGAAAATGCGAGGCGGGCCGAAAACCGGCTCGCGCGCTAGAATCCGCGCATTGCCATTCTAACTTAAGGTCTTCCCCATGCCTGCCCGCCGCACCGGCCATTCCCGCACGCTGCCACCACTCGATGTCGAGGCAATCTGGCAGATCAAGCGCGTCGGCACGCCGACCCTTTCTCCCGACGGGCGCGTTGCGTGCGCGTCGGTGACATCGTTCTCGATGGAGACCAACGAAAGCACGACGGAACTTTGGCTGTTCCCAACGGGCCTGGTCGATGGGCGCAAGGACCCCCAGGAGGCTGCGTCCGCAGCACTCAAGGCGGGGCGTGCGCGGCGCCTGACCGCCGGCGACAAGGACAGCGAGCCACGGTGGTCGCCGGACGGCAGGTGGATCGCCTTTACCGCAAAGCGCAAGGACGACAGCGAGGCACAGGTATACCGGATTGCGCCGGACGGGGGCGAGGCCGAACGCGTGACGCGGATCGCGACGGGGGCCGCGTCACCAAAGTGGTTTCCGGACGGACGCCGTATCGCGTTCATATCGTCAGTGTGGCCTGACCTCAAGTCGGACGCGGCACAGGCAAAGCGTCTCAAGGAACGCCGCGATTCCAAGGTCAAGGCGCACGTGACGGAGCGAGCCGCCACACGCTATTGGGACCATTGGGTCACCGATGGCCGGGAGCCGCATGTGTTCGCCTGCGACGTGGGCACGGGCCGGAGCGAGGATCTCCTGGCCGGCCTCGACGTGGCGCTATCACCGTGGGACCCCAGCGTCGAGTTCTTCGACATTTCCCCGGACGGCAAGCAGATCGCGGTCACCGCGGACCTGGGGGAAGAGCCGGACTTCATGACCAAGCGCGACATCGTCACGATCGACATCGCGACGCGGCGCAAGCAGGTGGTGACCGCGACCACCGGCACGGACGATTCCCTGCCCGTCTATTCACCCGACGGCAAGTGGATCGTGTATCTATCGGCTGACGTCGACCGCGCCTACAACGACCAGGGCCACCTTACGCTCCACGCGCGGCGTGGTGGGGCTGCGCGCGCACTCGCCCAGAAATTCGATCGCGCGCCGATGCACGTGCAATGGACGGCCGATTCCACGTCGCTCCTGTTCCTGGCCGAGGATCGGGGCCGCGTGGGACTGTTTCGGTTGCCGCTTGCTGCCCCGCAGCCGGAACTCGTCGTGCCGGGCGGGTCCATCTCGGGCTTTGCGCAATCGCGCGCCGGCGGCGTATTGAGCTTCGCCCGCGCCGCGACCATCCACCCGCCCCAGTTGTTCGCCGCGCGCGGTGACGGCACGGCGGAGCGGGCGATCGAGACACTGAATCGTGCATTGCTTTCGCGGCACGCGACGGGCGAGGTGCGCGAATTCACAATCAAGGGCTGGCACGGTGAGCCCATCCAGATCTGGGTCGTCTATCCGCCGGGCTTTGATCCCAAGAAGAAGTGGCCGCTGCTGCACACGATCCACGGCGGCCCGCACACCGCGCATCAGGACGGCTGGCATTTCCGGTGGAACACGCAAGTTTTCGCCGGGCGCGGGTATGTCGTCGTCGGCGTCAACTACCACGGGTCGTCGAGCTTCGGACAGAAATTCCTGGAGACCATCACATCGCGCTACGGCGAAAAGGAATACGCCGACACCGAAGCCGCCACGGACTTCATGCTCAAACAGGGGTACATCGATCGCGCGCGCATGGTGGCTACGGGCGGCAGCTACGGCGGTTACATGGTCGCATTCATGAACGGTCATACCGACCGCTACAAGGCCTACGTGTGTCATGCGGGGTGCTACGACTGGGTCAGCATGATGGCGACCGATGCCTTCCAGTTCTTCGCCAAGGAACTTGGCGCGTTCCATTGGGACAATCCCGCGCTGGTGATGCGCCAGTCGCCACACCATTACGTGAAGGCCGCCAAGACGCCGACGCTGGTAATCCATGGCGAGCAGGATTACCGGGTGCCGGCCACGCAGGGACTCCAGTATTACAACTCGCTGAAGGCGAAGAAGGTTCCGACGCGACTGGTCTGGTTTCCGGACGAGAACCACTGGATTCTGAAGCCGCAGAATTCGCGCCTGTGGTACGGCGAGTTTTTCGGATGGGTCGAGAAATACGCCCGGCCCGGCGCCGCGCGCGCTGCGAGGAAATAGCGTCCTACATTGTACCGGCGCCGCCGCGGCGCATCGCTGCCTCAAGCGTCTCCTGGCACACGATGCAGCGCGCGGCCATCGGGTTGGCTTCGAGGCGCGCAAACGGGATCGCTTCCCCGCATTCGAGGCAGAGCCCATAGGCGCCGGCGTCGATCCGTGCGAGCGCCGCATCAACCTCCTGCAGCTCCGCTGCATCGCGCGACACTTCCGCGACATCGAGCGCCGTCTCGACATCGGCGAGCGCCCAGTCGTCACTGTCCTCCATGCGATTGCGCAGGCCCAGCAGTTCCGGGTCGTCCTGCGTATTGAGCTTGGTCCTGATTTCCGCGCGCAATGTGGTGCGGCGGGCGGTGAGCGCGACCCGCAGGGCGCCGCGCTCGGCGTCCGTCAGATTGTGGGGAAGGGCGGTCGGCGACATGGGCATGGGTCCCTTCAGGGGGTCTCAGATTCCAATCAGGTTCCACCGGATGATCCGGCATCCAACGGAGGCGGCTCCGGCAAGGATCGACGTGAACGCCCTCGGCGCTATCCTCGCGCCGCCGCGCCTGCGGCGCAAGTGCAGCACTTGAAACGGTCCCAACCGGCCTCAGATTGGCATTGCGAGCGGCAGAACGCCTTGTGTGAGATGGGTGAGCTTGCCGCGCACCGATCCGCAATCCAGACATGAGGAGTCAATCAATGCAAACTGTCCATCTGTACGACCCGTTCGCGGGTACCACCTTCAATGACCTTTTCCGCGGTTACGTGACGCCCGTCCGTACGGCGCGGGAATCCGCTGCCACGATCAAGGTCGACGTTACCGAAAGCAACGGCGGTTACGTAGTCCTTGCGGACGTTCCGGGCGTGAACCGGGACGACATCCAGGTGACCATTGAAGGCGACAAGGTCACGATCTCCGCCGAAGCGAAGAAGCCGTCCGAAGTGAAGGACGAGGATGCCAAGAACGGCGACCGTCTGCTGCGCAGCGAACGCCACCAAGGCGCCCGTTATCGCAGCTTCGTGCTGCCGGTGGAACTCGACGAGTCCACCAGCGAAGCGAAGTATGAAAATGGCGTGCTGGAACTGAAGCTCGCGAAAAAGCCGGCGCTGACGGGACGCAAGCTCACGGTCCAGTAATCCCGGCAGGCTCTGCGCGGCGGTAGCAACGAGCCAGAGCGACAAACTCAAGCAACAATCAGGGCGCGCGTGGCGGGATGTTCCCGCCGCGCGCGTCTGCGTTCGCCTACCGCACCCGCTTCGCCGGAAATTCTTCCTCGATGTTGTCGCGGAAGTAGCTCCATGGCGACGAAGCGCCAGAAAAGCGGCGCCAAATCTCCGGCGTCACGCCGCGATACTCAAACGTTCCGCCGGTCAGTTCGACCACGAGCGTTTGTGCCCGCGCGTCGTAACCTGCGGCGCGCAGACTGCCGCCGGTAAGTTGCTTCATTTCCATCGTGGTTGGGTTCCGTGAATTGCGCGTAGTGGCTGGCTCCCCGCCGCCACAGCGCGTGGCAACGGCGGGTGCTACGATTATAGCCACCTCAGCCCTCACTCCCGGAGCTACCCGTGCCGACGTTGTTGTCGATTCGCGCCTTGCGTGCGCCCGCTGTCGCGATCGCATTGGCCGCGCTGGCGGCCAATCCGCCCATCTCGCCGGCACGCGCAGCGGATCCGGGGAAGACGCTGCACGTGGTGTTGCAGATCGCGGAAACCAGCTTCGACCCCGCGTTCGCGTCAGATGCCACCTCGGACGACGTCATTGCGCTGATCAACGAGGCGATGCTCGACTATGACTACCTGGCACGGCCGGTAAAACTCGTGCCGCGCACGCTCGAGGCGATGCCGCTGGTGGAGGAGGGCGGCAGGGTCTACACGATGAAAGTGAAGAAAGGCATCTTCTTCACGCCCGATCCCGTGTTCAAGGGCAAGCAGCGTGAGCTCACGGCGGCGGATCACGCGTATGCGCTGAAGCGCATCCTGGACCCGGCGGTGCAATCGCCGTGGCTGTGGATGCTCGAAGGCAAGATCGAAGGCGCCGACGAGGTGCGCGCCAAAGCGCTCAAGTCCGGCAAGTTCGACTACGACGCGCCGATTTCCGGGATCTCCGTGGTCGACCGCCATACGCTGAAGATCCGCCTCAATGCTGCCGACCTGCGGTTCCAGTATGTGCTTGCGGTACCGAACACGGCAGCCGTCGCGCGGGAAATAGTGGAGGCGTACGGCAACGACATCGGCGCGCATCCTGTGGGGACCGGGCCGTTCATGCTGGGGCAATACAAGCGCAGTTCGCGCATCGAACTGCTGGTGAACCCGGGTTACCGTGAAGTCACTTATGCGCCGTCCGGAACGCTTCCTGCCGCATCGCAGGCGGTGGCGGCAGCTCTCAAAGGCAAACGCCTGCCGCTGGTGTCCCGCATCGAGATCAACGTGATCGAGGAGGGGCAGGGAAGGTGGCTCGCATTTCTGAACCGGGAAATCGACTATCTCCCGCTGCTCCCGGTCAACCTCATCGACCAGGCGCTTGCCAACGGCAAATTGAAGGCGGACCTTGCCGCCAAAGGCATCCTGCATCAGGTGCTTGTGCGGCCGATGGTCGCGTTCACCTATTTCAACATGGAAGACCCGGTGGTCGGAGGCTACGAGCCGGCGCGCATCGCGTTGCGCCGCGCCATCGGCATGGCCTACAACAACGAGGAGGCCATCCGCGTGCTTTACGCGGGCCGCGCACTGCCCGCCAGTGGACCCATCCCGCCCGACGTCGCTGGCTACAACCCCAAGCTCAAGACTGGCGCTCAACTCTTCGATCCTGCGGCAGCGCGCGCGTTGCTGGACAAATTCGGCTACAAGGATCGCGATGGTGACGGCTATCGGGAAAATCCCGAGGGCAAGCCGCTGGTAATCGAACGCTGGTCGCCGCCCACATCCGTCGCGCGGGAGCGCGACGAACTGTGGAAGAAGAACCTGGACGCGATTGGCATACGCGTCACGCTCAAGTACGACAAGTTGCCGGAACTGCGCAAGATGGGCCGCATTGGCCGACTGCCGGTGCGCGACGACGGGTGGAACGCCGACTACCCCGATGCCGAGAACTTCATGCAGCTGCTGTATGGCCCCAGCGTCGGACAGGCCAACTATTCGCGCTTCAACCTGCCCGAATTCAACAAGCTGTTCGACGAGGCTCGGAAGCTGCCAGATTCTCCCGAGCGAACCCGCCTGTTCGACCGAATGACGGAACTGGTCGTCGCCTATGCACCGTGGCGCCTCCGGATCAACGAGACCGAGGACACGCTGGCCCATCCCTGGGTGCGCAACTACGTGCCGCACCCGATGCGCAACGAAGGGTGGATGTACATCGATGTCGACGAGGGAATGCGCGCGCGGGCGAAATAGCGTCCCACGTATTCATCTACCGCGGCATTTTCCTTCGAGATATTTGACCATCGCGGCGTCGTCCTCGTCGCCATAGCCTGCGTCCACCAGGCCCTGGAAAGCGCTCTGCGCGGCGTTCGCAAACGTCGCATCCACGCCGAGCCTGGCGGCAAATTCCGCCGCGATGCCCACGTCCTTGGCAAGGATGCGGCCGGCGGCCCGCGGCGCGAAATCCCCGGCCAGCGCTCGCGGCATGCGATCCGCAAACATCCAGCTGCCGCCGGAACTGGCGTTCACGACGTCCACCACGCGTCGCAGGTCGAGACCCGCCTTGTGCGCAAGCGTCAGCGCTTCCGCGCCTGCTGCGAGATTCACCGCTGCCAGAAGGTTGTTGACGATCTTGAACTTGGCGGCGTCGCCCGGTACATCGCCGAGCTTGAATACGCGCTCGGCCACGGCGGCGAAAACCGGCCCACATCGCGCGACCGCCTTCGCGCTGCCGGCAACCATCATCGTCATGCTGCCGTCGGCAGCGCGCTTCGGGCCGCCGGATACAGGGGCATCGACCAACGCGATTCCAAGCGCGGACAGGCGGGCCGCCAGCGCCGTCGTATAGTCGGGCGCGACGGTCGATGACAACACGATCACGGCATCGCGCCTCGCCGCACCAGCTGCACCATCGGCGCCGAAGAGAACCTCGTCCACCTGGCCGGCATCGACGACCAACACGATGACGATGTCGCATGCGCCGGCCAGCGCAGCGGCGCTCGGATGGCAGGTGGCGCCGAGGCGCGTGGCTTCGTCCTCGGCCTCACGCCGGATATCGCGAGCGTGCGTCGAAAAGCCGTGGCGCAGCAGACTTCCGACCACGCCAATACCCATGGCGCCCGCTCCGATCACGCCGACGACGGCAGAGGTATCAGGCAACGGCGGCGCCTTGAGCCGGGTATTCGGAAGTCCGGCTTATTTTGGCGCCGGCATGATGGCGTAGGGCTCGCAGTCCTTGAGCGGTGTTACGACGCCGTCGCGTATCAGTTGCAGCTCGGCGCCCTTTCCGCGGAGTTCCATTGTGCCGTTGCTGTAGCGCACGCCGCCGGAGGCGGACGGGATCTGGTAGAGCGTGACGCGCTGCATCTCGGGTAGCAGCATGCGGGCTTCGCCGTCGCCGAAGCGGACCACGAAGCGCTCGCCGTTGTAGGAACATGCAAACGTGCTCTTCGCGATTTCCTCTTCCTTCTTTTTCTGCGGATTTTCGCAGGCGACGAGCGCCAGGGCGGTGAATACGACGAGCCACGAGCGGCAGCGGGAGGGTGGGAGCGTCATGCGCGGACTCCATCGGATGGATGGTCGCGAGAATAGCACCGCGCGGCAGCGGTCGTCATGCGGGCGGGGCAAAGCGCTGGGCGGGAGGATAGGACAGAACCTCTGCCTGCTCGCCGCGGGAAATGTCGCGCTGGACGCCTTGCCACCACGAAGCGTCGAGGAGATCGCGATGGAACGCGATAAACGCCTCGCGCACGCGCACGTCGGTCAGGAGGAACGTGGCGAATTCCTCGGGGAAGACGTCCAGCGGCCCGACCGGATACCAGACGTCGTTCGCCATCTCGTCGTAGCCTGGCGGCGGCGTGGGAATCTTGCGAAACTTGCAGTCGGCGAGGTACTCGATCTCGTCATAGTCGTAGAAAACGACCCGGCCATAGCGCGTGACGCCGAAATTCTTGAACAGCAGGTCGCCCGCGAAAATGTTGACGGTTGCCAGCTCGCGAATCGCGTCACCGTAACCTCGCACCGCGTGTATGCGCTGCGCATCGTCGGCGCCTTCGAGGAACAGGTTGAGCGGCGTCATCCTGCGCTCGATGTAGAGATGCCGCACCACGATACGGTCGTCCTCTTCCTCCACTTGCGAAGGTGCCACGTCCTTCAGTTCTGCGAGAAGGTCAGCCGAGAATCGGTTGCGCGGAAAGGCTACGTCGGAGTATTCGAGGATGTCGGTCATCCGGCCGGCGCGATCGTGATGCTTGACGAGCGCGTACTTGCGCATGACCTTGGCGCGGTCGGTGTCCTTCGAGACAGCGATTCGGTCCTTGATCACCTTGAATACGTAGGGGTAGGACGGCAGCGTGAACACGCTCATCACCAGGCCCTTGATCCCCGGCGCGATGATGAACCGGTCGCGCGAATGCGCGAGATGGTGCAGGAAATCGCGGTAGAAAAGATTCTTGCCGGCCTTTTGCAGCCCCACCATCGTGTACAGCTCGGCGGCCGTCTTGTCCTGCAGGATGTCCCGCAGGAACGCGATGTATGCCGAGGGCACTTCCATGTCGACCAGGAAATAGGATCGGTTGGCAGAGAACAGGAGCGCCAGGTCGACGTCGTCCAGCAGCAGCGCGTCGACATAGAGGAGGCCGCCGGGCGCATGCTTGAGCGCGACGGCGAAGGGATAGAAGTGGGTGCCGTTGACGATGCGACCCACCATGTAGGCGGTCTGGTCGCGGAAGAACAGTGTCGACAGCACCTGGATCTGATGATTCGCCTCGGGCCGGAACGGCCGTGGCGCGCGCTTCCGGAATGCGGCCAGGACATTGCGCATGTCGTTGCCGAAATCGGCGAAACGTCGTTCCAGCCGGAAGTCGAGCACGATGTCGATCAGCGCATGGCGCAAGCCCTTTTCCAGCGGATAGTAGCTGCGATAGGTTGGCGGGTCGGCGTCGATGTGCTCGGTGGAAATCGCCGGCCGGACGAACAGGAACCGGTTGTGGAAATAGGCGCGGTGCAGGATCTTGCAGGACACCGAGTTGAAAAACGTCTCGGCGCACTCGGGCTGCTTGTGGTCGATCAGCAGCCCGATGTAGTGAAGCTTGGTCCGCTCCCAGAGCGCATCCGCCCCACCTCCGTCCAGCCCCGCCGAGCGGAATTCGTTGCGAATCCGCGCCACGGTCTCGAGGACGCGCTTGTCGTAGAAATCGATGCGGTCCCGCGCGACGTGCCGGATGGCGCGCCAGTTCGCTGTTTCGAAATGGTGCTTCGCCGCGCGGGCGCAATCGCGGAACAGCGCGTAGTGGCGGTCGAAGCCTTCGATCAGCGCCAGTGCGATGGCGCGCGCCGTATCATCGGCCGCGGCGGAAGGCACCGCCGCAAGGTGTGCGGCAGCGCGCGGGAGAGTTATGCGGCCGTCTTGTTCCACTTCACGGCCGTCAGGAGGTCAGTCGTGTCGCCCGCTTACTTGGGCTTGGTGTTAGCCGGTGGTGTGCTGCTGTCGGGTTCCATCTGCTCCGCCTGCAGCTCCTTGAGGGCGGTGTTGTAATCCTCGATCGTCGTATTGGCCGTCTTGATCCTCGCGTCGATCTGCGCCCTCAGGTCGGCCACATAGACCTTGACGCAATCACCCCAGGCCTTGACGTCGTTTTGCCATGCCGTCTTCCTGGCCTCGGTGGCTTTCGAGCCCGGATATTTTGCAGGCTTGACGCACGTGGATGCGGGCACTGTCACTGCGGTGGCCGGGGCAGGGGCCGGCGCCGGTGTTTGCGCCGTCGCAATCGCGGCGCCAAGGACAAAGGAAAGTGCAACCAGGGGGCGAAGGATCATCATGGTGTTTGTCAGAAGGTGTCTGGAAAAGGTGGATTCTAAACTCTTGTCGGCGCGGGGCCAACGCCGCCTCCGGGCAGTGCCGGATTCAGTGCCGCATCAGGATCGCCGCCAGGGCGGAGAATCCCACCTGGACCAGGTCCAGCGCGAGCCCATCCGGGCGTTCTGCCTTTTCGCGTGCGAGCGCCCGTTCGAATTCCGCAGCCGCAAGGACTCCCGCCGCGGCGCGGGCCGCGTCATCCATCGGCGGCGCCGCGTTGGCCTGCGCGGCGGTAAGTTCGCTAACGGCGCGCCGGGCGGCGTCGGGGTCGAGAATGGCGATAGGCGCGCGGCAGAATTCGCAGGCGGTCGACTTCTCGAGATCGACGGGTGCGCCGCAACTTGAACACCGGATGATCCTGACCAGCGACTTGAGCCGCTCGAGGTCCGCCTGCGGAACGGGCCGAATGAAATTCTTCTCGCGCAGGAATTGGAAGAACGGTGTCAGCCGGCCGTGGCCGTATCGGCAACGATAGTAGGAGAAGCGGGTGGCGTGCTGCAGGTCGTGCGTAAGCGTCAGCGGCGTGTCGCAGCGCGGGCACATCATCGACTGCGGCAATGGGGCGCGTGTTTCGGGCTGTGACTCGCTGATTACCTTGAAGAGCTCGAGCGTCGCCCTGGGCGACAACAACGGGCTTTCCATCGGGTCGAACCACAGCGTCGCGCAGTTTGCGCACAAGTCGACCACCACCGTGCCCACGGCGCGCCTTTCCAGGTCAAGCGCTTCCATGGGGCTGCGACACCCCGGACATGTCAGGCCGGCCGGCATGGGCAGACGCGGCTACGGGCCTTTTGCCGCGAAGGTATTGCACGCGCGCGGGTCGCCCGACTGCAATCCCGTCTGGAACCACTTGCTGCGTTGTTCCGCCGTGCCGTGCGTGAAACCTTCGGGCACGATGTAGCCTTGAGTGCGTTTCTGGATCGAGTCATCGCCGACGGCCGATGCGGCGCGCAGTCCTTCCTGCGCGTCGTCCGGCGTCGAGCAGGTTGCGCTTGGCCGCATAGAATCCCCATACGCCCGCATAGCAATCCGCCTGCAGTTCCAGCCGGACCGAGAGGGCGTTGCGCCGACGCTCGTCCAGCTTGTCCGCCGCCTGGTCGTATTGCCTCATCGTTCCCATGAGGTTCTGCACGTGGTGACCGACCTCGTGGGCGATCACGTAGGCCTGGGCGAAATCGCCCGGGCGCGCGCGAACCGGCTCTGCAATTCCTGGAAGAAGTCGGTGTCGAGGTAGAGCTTCCGATCGGCCGCACAGTAGAACGGACCCGAGGCCGCGCTGGCGCGCCCGCATGCCGATGTGACCGACCTGCGAAAAAGCACGAGCTTCGGAGGTTCGTAGCGCGATCCCATCGCCTGGAACAGCGCGGTCCAGACGTCCTCCGTGTCGCCCAGCACGCGCACTGAAAGATCCTTCTGCGGGTCTTGCGCCACTTTGGCGGGTGATGCGATCTGGGGACCGTACCCGGTTGCGTGGCCTGCGGGGAGGGCGCGGGCATCGGCGCAGGGGGACCGCCACCACCCTCCATCATGCCCAGGAACTGCAGTGGATTCACACCGAACAGGAGGCTCACGATCACCACCAGGATCATGGCGCCGCCGCCGAGTTTCAGTCCCCCGCCACCGAATCCGCCTCCGCCGGGCTGACCTCCGGTCACGTCCTCGACGTTTTCGCTTTGCCGCATGTCACCCCACCGCATGTCAGTTCCTCTCGTCAGGTTGATGCCGCGTCATTTGGCCGTTGCGATGGCTGTCTGCAATTCAATGTACTCCGCGCACTGCTTGCCGCAAATGCGCTCCAGTGCCGCGAGGTGCTCGCGCGCCTTCGCCTTGTTGCCCGTGAGCAGATACGTCTCGCCGACATATTCGTGCGCGCCGCGATGCGAAGGGTCGAGCTGGAGCGCCGCACGGTAGTGATCGAATGCCTCGTCGTATTTGCCGACATGCCGATACGCATAGCCCAGCCAGTTCTGCAGGTCCGCGTTGGCGGGCTCCGCGACTGCCGCTATGTTGAGATTCGCGATCGCCTTCTCCCAGTCGCTGACCTGGATCGCATCCAACCCGGCCTGGTAGTCGATGTTCTGCGTCTGTGGGGAATCGGGCGTGCCGTGAGCAAGGGCTCGCGGCATGGGCATGAGCATGACGCACAGCATTGCACCAACCATCGGGAGGAAAGCGGAGGAGCGGATCAGGTAGGTCGACATGTAGGTTTGGGCATCAGCTAATGTCCACTGCGACAGGATTTTTAGTTTTCAGGGCGTCAGGGTTTCAGCGCGCGATAGAGGAAGGGCAGGCTCTCGTCCATCCGGTAATCGACCGAGGAGTGCGAATCGTCGAATTCCTCGTACGTATGCCGGATGCCGTGCCGGGTCAGCTCACGGGAGAGTATGCGCCCGCCGAAATGCAGGTGGTACTGGTCCCGCCACCCGCAGTCGATGTAGATCCCATGCAGGGAGTTGAGGTTGGCGCGATATTGCGTGACCAGATGAATGGGATCGTGCTTCAGCCACTGTTTCCAGCGCGCGGGGAGCAATTCCCCGGTCTCGAGGTCCACGGGAACCCGGAAACCCAACGGGGCGGCGGGATCAGGATCGTAGGATGCGGCCATGGCGATTTCCATCAGCGCATGTCCTTCCGCCTCGTTCAGCTTGTCCTTGGACCACATCGCGTCCAGGAACCGCTTGATGCGGCCATCGTCCAGGCCTTTGCCGGTGACAGCGGCATCCTTGGGCACGTCGATCTTGCCGGCACGCCGGCGAGGGCGCCGATAGCGCTCGAGCTCGTTCAGCGTGCGCGGCCAATCCGTGAGGTAACAGAAGTCGAAATAGGCGTCGCCCGAATGGTCGGCAATCGCGCCCCAGTATTTCGAATATTTCATCCCGTGGATGATCGCGCCATAGCCTCCCGACGACTTGCCGAAGCAGCCGCGATGATCGCGTGACGCGAGGGTGCGGAATTCGCGGTCCACGAAAGGAATCAACTCGCGCGTGAGGTAATCCGCGTAATTGCCCATCGCCGACGAGTTGATGTACTGGTTGCCACCGAGGCATGTGAAGCAATCGGGGAACACGATGATGCACGGCCCCATCTTGCGCTCATGAATGAGGCGTGCCGCCCGCTCGGGTACGTTTTCGTCGAAGGGACGCCACCCGACGTGGGCCATGCCCGATCCGGTGAAGCCCACCAAATCCCACAGCACCGGGTATCGCTTTCCCTTGCCTGCCCCTTTCCCACGCACGGTGCCGTCGTCATAGCCCGGCGGCAGCCAGACGGCCAGCTTGCGCAGCGACGGGTCGCCCAGTGGATTGCCCGCAAGAATCGTCGAATCGTGGTCGACGACCACCAGCTTGCCGCCGATCTTCAGGGTTCGTTTGCGGGCCATTGTTCCGTCCGAGGTGGTGTTTATTGAAAAGGCAGGCGGGAAAGTCAACCAGGCAAAGACGACGGATCAGGCCAAGGGACGAGGTCTCACGATGCGCCAATTGTAACTGGCGCCGGCAACGCCATGCGTCGACGCGATGACGAGTCTAGGTGGCTTTTTCGGAAATCGTCCGCAATGCCGCCTGCAGCCGAGGATGATTGCGCAACAGGTCGAAATAGCGGAATTCGTCGCCGCCTTTGGCGCGTGCCACCGCGATGGCACGCGACTTGTCACGCGCCGGCCACCGCGACAGGTCGGGCACCCGCGCCAGCAACAGGCAGAAGGACTCGTACGCGGCCCTTTCTGCAGCAGGCCAACTGACGGCGTTCACTTCGCCCAGCGCTTGAGTCACCGTGCGCACGGCACTGCGCGTTGCAGCGTCGCGGTCGCCATGGAAGCGCGTGGCGATCCACGCCGAAACCGCGAGCGACAGATCGGCGGGGTCGCAGACCGGCCGCATGGAGGTACCGCCATCGGAATTGACCGGCCCGGAGCGCGGGTGCGTCTGCAATGCGATGTCCGAGCGCGTGAACCGGCGCAATACAGTGAGCGGCGCCCGGTAACCGGGCTCGCGGCGCATGCGCTCGAATTCGCCGGCGGCGAGCGTCGCGAGGCTGGGCGCGACCGGGCGGAAGCCCAAGCGATAGTAGAACCAGAATGCGCCGGATTCGAGGCCCTCGCGGTTGCCGCCGCCGAACTGCGACGGTTCGGCAATGAAATGGCTGACGCCGAATCGCTGCGCGTAGACACGCAGCACCTGGCAAAAAAGATACGCGGATTCGCCGCCGCGATAGGGCGCGAAGATATTGACGCCAACTTTAGCGCTGCCCAGGAATGGCCATGCACCGCCATAGCCCACGGGAATCGCGTTCTTGAACAGCATGAAGCCCACGTGCGAATCGAGCGGCAGGCGGCGACCTGGCGCCATTGTGTACAGCGCTATCGCAATCCCGCGTTCCAGCACGTGATACTCGATGCCTTGTGGCGTGGCGGCGGCGATCGCGTCCGTCTCGCGGCCGAGGCTTGCCAGCATCCCACGGCCCGCATCGAGTACGCACACACCCTCCGCGTGCGAAAGCTTGCGTGTGGGCGCCAGTGGTTGCGCGAGCAGCGCAAGGGCGTCGTCGACGCGCCGCAGGCCATCGCGATGAAAGTACGTTTTCGTCGCCGGGCCCCGCACGAACGTACGCGACAGCGTGCCTGCACCAGGGTTGATCGTAATGTAGGCGTGCAGCGAATCAAAAAGATGTTCGCGCAGCTCGTCACTGCAGGGGAGCCGGGCGAGTTGCGCGACAAGCCAGGTCAACCGCGAACCGCGATGACCTTCACTCGCCTGCGCCAGCAGCGCATCGGAGTCGGCTTCATCGGTGGCCAGCAACTCGAATTCCAGTGGTGGCAATGCATGCCGCAACACATCCGCCAGCGGCGTTCCCGCCGCGTCGAAGGAATCGATCTCGGCGTGCGCCGGGTGCTCCTGCGCCAGCCAGCGCGCGATCGAGTGGCCAAAGGCAATCGTCATGGGCGCCCACGCCACGCCGGAATTGCGAAGGCGCGTTCGGGAGCGCACGGTGCCGCGTTCGACGATGACCCGGGCCGAGGCGGCCACGCGACCGAGTTCGCGCCGCGTCAATTCAAGCAATTGCGCTGACTCGGGATAGGCGAGAAGGAACAGCAGGCAGTCGTGGTACGCGAGCAGCACATCGGGTTCGCCCAGACCGCGCACCGAGCACGCATGCAGACACACCAGCTTCTGCGCCGCCGCGTCTATACCGAACCGATTGGCGCACGCGCGCAGTGCCGATACGGTGGCAAGGTCCAGCGCCGCCGATGCGGCAGCTACGGGTGAGCGGGAACGCTTCAATTGGACTTTGGCTCCTTCGCAGGAGTCCATTATCGCTGTCTGCCGGGCGCCGGTCAGGCGGTGGGATAGAGCAGGGAGCCCCGGCACTTTTCCGTGCCGCATCGGCACGTGTACTGCGCGCGTTCGCGCTTGCTGAGCTTGCCGTCGATCTGGAGCCGGTAGTCGTAGGACAACTCTTCACCTGGAAGGATCTTTCGCCGCGCCTCGATGAACACCCGGCCGGCGTCGTCCTCGAAAGTCTTGCAGTTCGGGTCGCAGGAGTGGTTGATCCAGCGCGCCGCGTTGCCGCGCACGCGTGCGTCGATGACGTTACCGTCGTCCAGCTGGAACAGGAATGTGTGCGCGGAATCGTCCGGATCGCTGTCGGGGCGTTCCATCGCCTCGTCCCATGTCGCACGCTTGCCCTTGTACTCGACGATGATCGTGCCTCGGGTAATTTTTTCCGTGGCAAAAACACCGCGGCCGTGGATGTCCGACGTGCGGACCTTGAAAGGGCTTTTGGGGAGGCTTGCGGTCATGGCATTCGTGGGGGTTGGGATGGAGTCGATTTTCGCACGCCCGCGCCTGTCGTGGAACGCGCATCGATGCCGGACGACTGCGACGACAGGGCTGTCACTGCCGCTGTCGCTATACTTGCGCATTCGTCTCCACAATGCGGGAACTGCCCATGCGCATAGCCCAGGACGTCACGGAACTCGTCGGCAACACACCACTGGTCCGCATCAACCGGCTGACCGCGGGCATGACTGCCCAGGTGGTCGCGAAACTCGAATTCCAGAATCCGGCGCACAGCGTGAAGGATCGCATCGGCCTGTCGATGATCGATGCCGCGCAAAAGGCCGGCAGGATCAAGCCGGACACGATCGTGCTCGAACCGACGTCAGGCAATACCGGCATCGGCGTGGCAATGGTCTGCGCGGCACGGGGCATTCGCTGCGCGTTCGTGATGCCCGAGACGATGAGCCGGGAACGGCGCCTGCTCCTCAAGGCCTATGGGGCGGAGCTTTTCCTGACGCCCGGTCCGGATGGCATGAACGGATCGATCAGGAAGGCGCAGGAACTGGCGGCTGCCGATCCGCGCTATCTAATCCTGCAGCAGTTCGAGAATCCGGCCAACCCGGAGATCCACCGCAAGACGACGGCGGAGGAAATCTGGCGCGACACCGACGGCAAGATCGACATTTTCGTCGCGGGCATCGGCACTGGCGGGACGATCACCGGCGTAGGCGAAGTACTGAAGCCGCGCCGCCCGGGTTTGCAGGTCATCGCAATCGAGCCCGATGCCTCACCGGTGCTGTCGGGCGGCGTCAAAGGACCGCATCCGATCCAGGGGATCGGCGCGGGCTTCGTGCCCGCCATCCTGAATACCAGGATCTATGACGAAGTGATCCGGGTCAAAAACGACGACGCGCTGACGTATGCGCGTCGCATGGCCGCGGAAGAAGGGTTGCTTGTCGGCATTTCGTCCGGCGCGGCCATCTGGGCAGCGCTTGAAGTCGCGAAGCGTCCGGAAAATGCCGGCAAGCTGATCGTAGTGATCATTCCGTCGTTTGGAGAACGTTACCTTTCGACGGTCCTCTTCTCCCATCTCGAGGCCTAGTCGCGCGTTAGCGGTTGCGACCCCCGAAGCGGCGTACCCCGACAGGCTTGGCGCCGGGCGTTCCGGAAGCGGGAGGGCGTGCGCCGGTACCTGGCTTTGCGGCTTGGCCACTGCCCGTCGTGGTCGCGCGCGGCGTCGACTTGGCATCGCGGCCCGCCGTGGCATGCGCAGTCCCGCGTCCCTTGGGGCTGCCAGCGGGCTGTGATTGCTTGCCGCGCGAATGGCTGGCCCCGGCGCCAGCACGGCCATGTCCCCCGCGCCCCGGAGCGCCGCCACCGCGTTGCTGGCGCTGCAATATCGGTTGCGGCCGCGCGTGGGGGTCGGGCGTGAATCCCGGCACGACCACGGATGGAATTTCGCGCTTGATCAGGCGCTCGATGTCGTGGAGGAAAGCCTTCTCGTCGACGCACACCAGCGAAATGGCCTCGCCCGTTGCACCCGCGCGGCCCGTCCGTCCGATCCGGTGCACGTAGTCTTCCGGCACGTTGGGGAGGTCGTAGTTCACGACGTGAGGCAGCTGGTCGATATCGATGCCGCGGGCGGCAATGTCGGTGGCAACGAGCACCTGGAGGTCGCCGTCCTTGAACTCCGCCAGCGCGCGCGTGCGCGCCGACTGACTCTTGTTGCCGTGGATCGCCAACGCGGTGATGCCGTCGTCGTTCAATTGCTCAGCGAGTTTGTTCGCGCCGTGCTTGGTGCGCGTGAACACCAGCACCTGGTGCCAGTTCTGGGTGGTGATCAAGTGCGACAGCAGTTCGCGCTTGCGGTCGCGATCCACAGGATGCACTTTTTGCGTGATGATCTCGACGGTGGAATTGCGCCGCGCGACTTCGATCATGGCCGGGGCGTTCAGCAGTCCGTCCGCAAGCGTCTTGATCTCTTCGGAGAATGTCGCGGAAAACAGCAGGTTCTGACGCCGCTTGGGCAGGACCGCGAGAATGCGGCGAATGTCGCGGATGAAGCCCATGTCGAGCATCCGGTCGGCCTCGTCCAGCACCAGGATCTCGACCTGCCGCAGGTTGACGGTGCCCTGGCCCATGTGGTCCAGCAAGCGTCCCGGCGTCGCGACGAGGATGTCGACGCCGCGCTTCAACTGCGCGATTTGCGGATGAATGCCGACGCCGCCGAAAATGACCATCGAATTGAGCTTCGCGTACTTGCCGTAGGTGCGCACCGATTCCTCGACCTGCGCTGCGAGTTCGCGGGTGGGCGTCAGGATCAGCGCGCGGATGACCTTGGGGCCCTGACGCGGGGTTGTACCGGTCGGGGTTGCGAGCCGCTGCAGCATCGGCAGCACGAAGCCTGCGGTCTTGCCGGTGCCGGTCTGCGCGCCGGCCAACAGGTCGCCACCGGCGAGCACGGCAGGAATCGCTTGCATCTGCACGGGCGTGGGTTGGGTGTAGCCGTGCTCGGTGACGGCACGCACAAGCGCCTCGGACAGGCCGAGTTCGGAAAAGGACATGACAGCTTTCGGGAGGGACCGGCCTGTTGCCCGCGAAGTGGACACCAGTCGCAGGCAGATTCAGGAACGGCAAAACGTCGGAAGCGACAGCGGCAGGGGACTGGTCAGTTGCCGCGTGGACAAGATTATACCGGTTGTGGGCTATTCCCGTGCCCGATGGAGCGCGGTGAGCGTCATCTGCACCGTCTCGCTGCCGCTGGAAAACCAAAGGTGGCCATCCTGCACCGTGCACTGAAGCTGCATCGTTCGCTGCGCCAGCCTGGCCAGTGCCTGACTTGCCTCGACTGACACCACCCATGCCGAAAAATTCGGCAAGCGTTCCAGGACACTGCGATTCTTGGCCCACCACAGGTCGACCGCGCGGCCGCCGTAGGCATAGAGGACAACGCGCTCCGCGCGGCCGGATGCCTTGCGCAGTGACTTCTCGTCGGGAAGGCCCACGTCGATCCAGAGCTGGATGGCGCCCGTCAAGTCGCGCTGCGTGAGGTCGGCTTCGTCTTCGCTCGCGAGACCGCGACCGAATGCCAGCGCCTCATCGGCATGCAACGCGAAAGCGAGCATGCGCACCATCATGCGCTCGTCGGTTTCGGAAGGATGCCGCGCCAGCGTCAATGCATGCGTACCGAAATGCTGGCGCTCCATGTCGGCGACATCGAGGTTCGCCTTGAAGATCGTGGCTCCTTGCGCCATGACTAGCGTACGACCGCGCCGAGCAATGCCAGCAGCAACGGGGTGGTGGCGGCGGCGAGTGCCGTCGTCAGCACGAGACTGGACGCCACCGGACCTTCCATTGTCCCGAACTCCTTGGCCATCAGGTACACATTGGCGCCGACAGGCAGCGACGAGAGCACGACCACCGCCTGCATCTCCAGCGTCGGCAATGACAGTGCCCGGGCGAGGAGATAGACGGCGAGCGGCATGACCGCGAGTTTCAGCGCGACGATCGCCACACTTATTCGCCAGCCGGCGCGAATGCCGTACTCGGCGAGTCCCATGCCGAGCACCACCAACGACATCGGAATCGCCGCCTGGCTGACGAGATGCAGCGTCTCGTCGATCATCCCGGGCAGCGCGAGGCCGGAGAAGCCGAATGCGATTCCAAGGAGGATGCCGGCGACCACCGGGTTGGTCACGACGGAAAACGCCGTATTGGCAAAGCCGCGCAAGGATAGTTCGCGATTGCGCGCCCACTCCACCGAGACCGTCACCATGGTCCACAGCAGCAGCGAGTTGAACACGAGTACCAGCGATACCGACGGCATCGCCGCGTCGCCCAGCGTCACCTTGATCAGCGGCAGGCCGAGCAACACGTTGTTCGCGAAGATGCCCCCCATCGCGAACACCGATTGCCCGGCGCCGTCCAGCCGAAATACATAGGCCGCGATCACGCGTCCCAATGCGAACACGATCAGGCAGCCGCCGAAATAGGCAAGCAACAGGCGTGCGTCGACGTGGGGGAGATGCGAGAAGTCGGCCATAAGCCGGAACAGGAACGCCGGAATCGCGACCGAGAAGACAAACTCCGTCAGCGCGTCGGATGCCGTTCGCGGCCAGCGGCCCCAGCGCGACAGGATGTAGCCCAGCAGAACCAGCAGGAAAAGCGGCGCCGTCAGCGCCAGGACATGCCAGAAAGATTGCAACGTTTGTCCCGGTCAGTTCGGCGCGAACGCCTGGATCTGCGCCGACGGAACCACGTGGAAGCCGGCCAGCTCGCGCTTGCCATAGCTCACCATCGCCCTGGCGACGGCAATGTCGGCCACGGGGCGGTATGCGCTGGGCACCAGCCATGGCAGCGGACCGAGCACCGCGAGCGCAAGGCGCTCTCCGAATCGACTTTCGACGCGCGCGCCGGCAAGCAGCGAAGGCCGGAACGCAATGGCTGCGTGAAACCCAAGCCCCGCGACAGCGGACTCGAGTTCGCCTTTCACCCGGCTGTAGAAGACCTTTGAATGGGCGTCGGCGCCCATCGCCGTGACGAACAGGAACTGCCGTGCGCCATGGGCGAGCGCGCCGCGCGCTACGGCAAGCGGATAGGCATAGTCGACGGTCCGAAAGGCCTCCTGCGATCCCGCGACCTTGATCGTCGTACCCAGGCAGCAGTACACATCATCGATCGCGGGCCAGGTCAGGTCGTCCAGCCGGTTGAAATCGACGACGTGCTCGCGCAGCTTGCCGTGCGAGCGCGCGGCGGGCCGTCGCGCCAGCACGTGAACGGCTTCACATTCGGGATCGGCGAGCAATTCGTCCACGAGTTTCGAGCCGACCAGACCGGTCGCGCCCACGACAAGGACAACGCGCGACAATCGCTATCGCCCCTTGGTGCTGGCCTTGGTCCGCGCCACCACGCGCGGCGTTGGATTGACTGGCTTCTTGCGCGCATCCTGTCCGGGCACCAGCGGGGCGCCGTGCTTGCCCTTCGGCACTGGAAAATGAATGCCGCCGCCTTTTGGTTTGGTTGTTTCGTTGGTCATGCTTCTTGGCTCCTGGGGGAACTGCTAGATGAGGTCACGCAACGTGATGAGCTTTTCCGAACCGGTGGCGAGCTTGACCTTCAACTTTGTGCCCGGCGCACCTTTGAAGTCCTGACGCACGGACGTCAGTGCCAGTGCCGTCCAGGGCTTGCCCTCGACCGCGACGATGACATTGCCCGCAGCAAGGCCTGCTTTGGCCGCCGGGCCATCCTTGACCACGTCGACGATCTCGAAACCCTCCGCCGTGCGCTCGATCCACATGCCGGCGCGATCGTATATGTCGCGTTGGCCGTAATTGGCGTTGCGTTCGAAATAAAGCATTCCGCTTGCATAGTCGAACGTGATGTTGAATTGCCTCAACACACTGTAACCCACGCTTCCCGCGACGTCGCCGGTTCCATTGGCGCTTTCAGTGGGCGTAGCCAGCGCCAACGTCGGCTTGTCCACCACGACTGCGCCAAGCTTCAGCGAACTTGCGCGCGCCAGCAGCGAATGCAGGTAGTCGCTGGAGGTGGCACCCGACACGATGGCTTGCGTGGCTCCGTAGCGCTTGATGAGCCCGTTCTTTTCGACGAACGGTGCCGTCAATGCGACTGAATCGCCGCTGCTGGTGTCGATGGCAAAGGTCCCCGCGACGCCATCCACGTTGCCCTCGACGAGTGCGACTCGGCCCCGGAGCTTGAACGGCACGCCCACGCCACCGCCCGAATACGTGAAGCGCGAGGGTTCGTAGAAGGTGACGCGTCCGCGCTGGTAGTCGATCTTCATCGGAAAGCGCTTGAGGAACTCGAAGCCGACTACGCCGGCGACACCATCCACGCCGACGACGCGCGCCAGGTACTCGTCGACGTCGATCGCGGCAAACAACATGCCGTCGATGGCCACGCCGCCCACCTCGACGCGATCGATGCGCGCGATGCCGATTTCCTGCTGATTTTCACCCACGCCGGCCGTGCCGAAATTGCCTTGCGGTTTCACGCCAAGTTCCGACATCGCGCGCGGCGACAGGATATTGCCGCGGTCGGAGTCAAGCAGCATCCGGAACGGGCCCTTGCCGTTCAACATCACCGGCAGGAAAATGTGGCCCTCGCGGACTTCGAACGGAACGTCGACCGACGCGTTGCCGCCGGCAAACGAAAAATCCGGTCCCGCGCCGGCGGGTTGCGCAAAGACCACGCCGGCCAACGGCCAGTTGTAGTCGAGCTTGTCGACGGTGATGACTTCGTCCCGGCGCGTGTCGTTGCGCGTCGCACGGACGCGATAGGGAATCTTGACGCCTTCCACCGTGCGCAGGTCCATCAGATACTCGGTGCGCGTTTCCTCCGCCTCGCGTTCAACCAGCCGCTCGATCAAGTGAGTGTCGGAGTTGATCCAGAACTGGAATGCGCGACCGCCTTCCGGGACGATGCGGATCACATCGAAGTTCGCGCCGTCGTCGACGACGCGATCGAGAAAGGAAATCTGCGCGGCGCCCCGATCGGGGAACCAGAACGCAAGCTTGTCGCGGTACGCAGCGTTGACGGCCAACTCGCGCGCGGCGTCCGAGGTTTCGGCGCGCGACTGGCCCGAGCCGTCCAGGGACCACGCGACCTTGCCGTCGTACCCAGCGGCGCCGCTCACCGGGCCGATGTTGTACTTGATGAGGGAGCGGCCGGAATAGATGTCGGACCAGCGTTCCGCGGTGCCGGTGATCCCGGCGGCGCTGATGCTCGTCTTGCTGTGCTGCGTGCGCAACGCGTCCCACGCCGAGCCGCCACTGGCGGCCTTGGCTGCGGCCAGGATTTTCAGCGGATCGGGGCGAGGTGTAGCGGCGTTCTGCGCCACGGCTAGCGAAGCGCAAAAGGCGACGGCTGCGGCGAGCGCCACCCGGAAAGGAGTATGCAAGCGAAGGAGGCTCATGGGACTTTCGGTGAGGAGTTTCGGTGCGGGGTTCGGCAAGGCGAGACGATACAAGTTCCTTGCGGACCACCCAAACCGCCATTGTCCTATACGTGGCGTACGGACTCCAGACGGTCGATGCGCGCCAGCTGCGGAAACAGGCGGATGCCCAGCAGCACGGCCACAAGCGTTCCGACACCGCCCAGCACGACAGCCGGCACCGTCCCCAGCCAGGCCGCGGTCACGCCCGACTCGAATTCGCCCAGCTGGTTGGACGTCCCGATGAACATGGCATTAACCGCGGAAACCCGTCCGCGCATGGCATCGGGCGTGCCCAGCTGGATCAGCGAGGAGCGCACGACCACGCTGATCATGTCAGACGCGCCGAGCAGCACCAGCGCCGCCAGCGACAGCGGGAACCAGCGCGAAAGGCCGAATGCGATCGTTGCCAGGCCAAAGACCCCGACCGCAGTGAACATCGTGCGTCCCGCATGGCGCTGCAGCGGCCGCCGGGCGAGGTAGAGGGCCACCGACAGCGCGCCAATGGCCGGTGCCGATCGCAACAACCCCAATCCCCACGGACCGGTGTGCAGTATGTCCTTGGCGTAGATGGGCAGAAGGGCCGTGACGCCCCCCAGCAATACCGCGACCATGTCGAGCGTGATGGCGCCCATGATCGCCTGGCGGCTGCGGATGAAGGAAAGGCCCGCAAAGACCGACTTGAGCGTGGCCGGCTCGCGCGGCGGCGGAACACGCTCGTGGTGAATGAATCGGGTCAGCGTCGACGCCGTGGCGAACATCGCCGCACAGGTGGCGTAGGCCCAGGCCGGGCCGGCGATGTACAGGAGACCGCCGATGGCGGGGCCGACGATGATCGCGGTTTGCACGGCGGTGGAACTCGCCGCTATCGCCTTCGGCAGCAGGCTCGCGGGAACCAGCGCGGGAAGCAGCGCCTGCAGCGAAGGCGTCTCGAATGCGCGCACCGCGCCAAGCGTGAACACCAACGCGAAGATCGCATGCTCGGTGATCCAGCCCTTGGCGCTGCCCACGGCGAGCGCCAGGGCCAGCATCGCCTCGACGGCCTGGCAGATTCCAGCGATGCGGCGGCGGTCGTAACGGTCGGCAACATGTCCCGCCAGCAGCAGCAGCAGGACGGCGGGCAGGAATTGCGCGAGGCCGATGAGGCCCAAGTCGAGCGCGCTGCCGGTCAGCGCATACACCTGCCAGCCGACGGCCACGGTGAGCATCTGGTACCCGATGATCGTGCTGACACGGGTAAACCAGAACAGGACGAACGGGCGATGTCCGAGCAGGGACTCGAAAGCGGGTGCAGCGGGCGGATTCAATCAGGAATGATTGCGGAAGGAGGGCCGGAGCGTAGCACGCGTATCCGCACGTCGCCCAGCGTGACGCGCTGTCCCGCGCGGATCTTGGCGGTCTTCCGCAGCTCCTGCTTGCCGTCGACCTTGACGGCACCGGTCGCGACGAGCGCCTTGCCGGCGCCACCGCTGTCGCACAGCCCGGTGAGCTTGAGCAACTGGTGCAATTCAATGAATTCGCCGGTAGGCGTGAACTCTATTTCCTGCATGGCGTCATCTTTCAGCGGCTGCCGACAGAGCGCTCTGGCGGGATTCGAGCGCTTCCCAGCGGGCATACGCGGCGGTGAGCGTCGCTTCGCAGGTGGCGAGTTGATCCTGCAGCGCCTTCACCGCATCAGCGCCTTCGCGATAGACGTCCGGATTGGCAAAGCGTTCCCGCAATCCTGCCGCTTGCGTCTCGAGCAACTCGATTTGTCCGGGCAGACCTGCGAGTTCGCGCTGTTCGTTGAAGCTGAGCTTGCGGCTGGCCGCAGGCGCCGGAACCTCTGCTCTCGATTGCGCGGCGGCAGGCAACGACACGCGCGCATCGGCGGCCTGCTGCGCTTCCCTGCGCGCACGATACTCGGCCCAATCGCTGTAGCCACCGGCGTATTCTCGAAGCTGCCCCTCGCCCTCGAAGACGATCGTTTGCGTGACGACGTTGTCGAGAAACGTCCGGTCGTGACTCACGAGGAACAGCGTGCCGTTATAGTCCTGCAGCAACGCCTCGAGCAGTTCGAGCGTGTCGATGTCGAGGTCGTTCGTCGGCTCGTCCAGCACTAGCACGTTGGCGGGCTGCGCAAACAGCCGGGCCAGAAGAAGGCGATTGCGTTCGCCCCCTGAAAGTGATGCGATCGGCGACCGCGCGCGCTCCGGAGGGAAGAGGAAATCGCCGAGATAGGTGATCACGTGGACGCGCCGGGTGCCGATTTCGACGTATTCGGCACCGGGATTGATGAAGTCGATCAGTGTCGCCGCGGGGTCGAGCTGGTCGCGCAGCTGGTCGAAGTAGGCGACCTGAAGGTTGGTGCCGCGGCGTACGCTGCCGCTGTCGGGCTCGATTTCCCCAAGGATCAACTTGAGCAGCGTGCTCTTGCCGGCGCCGTTGGGCCCGATGAGGCCGATGCGGTCGCCGCGGATCACCCGCGTCGAGAAGTCGCGGATAAGCGGACCATCACCGTAATCCTTGCTGGCATCGATCAATTCTGCGACGAGCTGCCCCGACCTTTCCCCGGCCGCCACCTGCAGGTTCACGCGACCCAGACGGTCGCGACGTGCGGCGCGCTCGCGGCGCAATGCTTCCAGGCGCAACACGCGTCCTTCGTTGCGCGTGCGCCGTGCCTCTACACCCTGGCGGATCCAGGCCTCCTCCTGCGCCAGAAACTTGTCGGCCTTGGCATTCACGACCGCTTCGTCGTCTAGCAGCCGTGCCTTGCGATCCTGGTAGGCCGCGAAATTCCCCGGAAACGACAACAGCCGGCCGCGATCGAGTTCGACGATGCGCGTGGCAACCGTGTCGAGGAAACGCCGGTCGTGCGTGACGAATACCACTGCGCCCGCGAAATTGATCAGCAGTTGTTCCAGCCACTCGATCGCCGCCATGTCGAGGTGGTTGGTCGGCTCATCCAGCAGCAGGATGTCCGGCGCGCCCGCCAGTGCCTGTGCCAGCGCGACGCGCTTCCGCCAGCCTCCCGAAAGGTCGTCGACCTTGCGGTCGGCGGGCAACTTCAGCCGGGACAGCACGGTATCGACGCGGTGAGACAGCGACCAGCCATCGCTGTGGTCAAGTCGACCTTGCAACACTTCGACTCGCTTCAGCAGCGTCGCATTGCTGCCGTCCTCCGCGAGTTCGTGGATTGCGTGATGGTAGTCGGCGAGCAATCGGCCCTCGGCGCCCAGACCCAGCGCGACGGCATCGTAGACGGACAGTCCGGCGTCCAGCGCCGGCTCCTGCTTTACCCAAGCAATTCGTGTATGCGCCGCCGTCCAGGCGTCCCCGCTGTCGAGTTCGGCCTGACCGGCGAGCACTTTGAGCAGCGACGACTTGCCGGTGCCATTGCGTCCGATCAAACCAACGCGTTCGCGGACATCGAGCTGGAATTCGGTGTCTTCCAGCAGCGGATGGTGGCCGAACGCCAGGCGGGCGCGCGACAGCGTGAGGAGGGGCACCTCAGGCCAGCGCCGGCAACGCGGCGCCTTTCGCGGGCTTGCGTGCGGCGATCGTGTCGAGCGCCGCGCTCACTGCGCGGTCCCACAGCGGAACGGGCTCGACGACCAGGCGGGCGACGCCGCTGCCGAGCTGGTACGCCAGTTCTTCCGGCGTGAGGATGAATGCGCGCAAGCGCGAACGGCTGGTGAAAATATATTTCGCGCGCAACGGGCTGACCCAATTGAGCCGCGCATCGATTGCGCCCTCTGCGCGATCGAACTGCAGCCACGTCCCCACCGCCATTTCGCCAACATAATCGTGCACATTCACGGGTGGGGCGGAGGGCTCGGGTTCGGGCGCCGCGTCCTCCGCGGCGGCTTCCGGCGCGGCGGCCTTCGGCTTGATGGCGGCCATGTGCAGCTGATACAGCGCCTCGAAGAACGATTTCGAACGCTCGACGGCGATGCGTGTCGCAACGCAGCCGGCGCGGAGTCCGCCAATCAACGTGGGAATCATCTTGGTGAGGCGAGCCTTTTGCGCGGTGCGTTCCTTGGCGACGATGCTCCACAGCATGTCGTCGAGCGTGGTCAGCGCCGCATTCCAGGGCGGGCTGTCCGGCCCGTGTTCCTGACGAATCGCCGACAGGTAGTCCGCCCAGACGGTTTCCACAAAGCCGCGTACTTCGAACGGCACGTCGAGTCCGGCGAGGCGGTCGCGCAACAGTTGGCGTACGGCGGCGCGGTCAGCGTCACTCTCTTCGGCGACCAGCGCGGTGGCCACATCGCCGGCCAGCGCCTCGGTCGATTGTTGCCGCTCGCGATCGATGAACGCCTGCAGTTGCGCGTCCGCCTCGCGGAACACGATCGTGTCGATTTCGAAATCCGTGCAGACATGATCGATAACTTGCTGTGCAGTGGATTCGAACTGGGCGCGATAGGCGTCGTCGTGCGCGGCGCCTACCGCCGCCTCCGCCAGGTGATCGAGCAGCTGGCGCGCCGGATGTTTCTTGTCGGAGAAGAACATGCGGTCAAGGAGCGCCGCCTTGACGATGGGCACCTGCAGCTGGCCGAACAGCTTGCGCGTCGACTCCGGGATTGAAGGATCGCGGAAGATGTAGTCGAAGAGGAGACCGATCACGTCCACCGAAATCGCGTCGGCCGGATTCGTGATCTGTTCCGCCATGGCGGCGCGCAGATGCGGAATGAGGTTGAGCGGAACGACGCCCGCGGCGCCCTCGGCGGGAGGCGGCGCAAGGCGGGCGATGGCCGCGCGAAGGTCGAGCTTTTGCCACTGCGCCAGCGTGGCAAACAGTGGTGTGGATGTGCCCAGGGCCATCAGCGGGTCGAGGCTGGGGAAATCCTGTGCCAGTGTTTGCAGCGCTAGCCTGCGCCGGCGGCCCCCGTGCTGCCCGCGCCGATGGCGGCCAGTGCAGCCAGGCCCGCGAGGATGTCGGCCGATACCATCTGCGGCGCGACGGCGAGCGGCACCACCGGCGCGGTTCGTGGACGCTGATCGAAATTCAGGACAGGGGCAGCGACGCCGTTGGCGGCGATGTCCGGAACCACGATGTTGTCCGGAATCCGCTGCGGATCGTCGCGCAGCATCTGCGTGAAGGTCGCGAGAAGGTCGCGATCGTCCGCTGGACGGTGTTCGCTTCGCGCGCGCAACGTTGCCTTGATTTCCGGCAACACGCCATGGTCGGCGAGCATCCGATTGAGCGCGATGTAGAGGCCGTTGAAATTAGGGGTGAGATCGGTGAGCAGGCGCTCCATCAGCGGTCGCCAGACGCGCGGGTTGGGGTAAACGGCGCGCGACGTCGAGCCGAGCGCGTCGAGCACATAAGGTATCGCGAACGGATTGTCGAGCTCGCGCGTCCCGACGTCCTCCAGCAGCACGCCGATCCGCAAGTCCAGTGCCGCGAGTTCGCGCTGCGTGAAGCGGTTGAGGAAACGCGCGGCGTGCGTGAGCGCTGCCTGCTTTTCGTGGTCGAACGGCGTGAGCACGCGCAACGCCGCGGCGGTAGCGTCCGCGTCCGGCCGCAATCCTTTGCGGCGCTGTCCGGCCAGACGCCTTTCGAACAGTCCGGAAAGCGTCGTCCTGAACCGGTCAAGCCATGCACCGCGCTGTTTTCGGAACGCTTCGACTTCGCCATCGGGTATGTGGCTTGTCGATTCGAACAGGTCGTCGGTCAACTCCAGCGCTGCGCCCGCCAGCTCCATCAGCTTCTTCTCGAATCTTTCGAAGCCTGTTCGCAGCAGTGCTTGCGCTTCAGCCGGGTTCAGCCGGGTCCCGTTGGCCGAATCGCCGTCAAAGGACGGAATGGTCGGCACCGAGGAGATGGCTGGAGCGGGCATGGCGCGGCAATTCTACTGCGTGCGGCGATCCGGGCCAGGACGGTCTGTCGGCTGGCGCATGCCGTCACTCGACCCGAATCCCTCCACAGGCGGCGCCGACGCGCGCGTATTCCTCTGGCGAATCGATCGCGGCCTGGCGCGTTTTCAGTGCCTGGGCGTTGGCGACGTCGAAGTCGCGCAGAAAGCCCTGCAATTCCGTTCGCACGAGCGCCTCGCCCGCAGCCGGATCCGCGGCGAAGACCACGCGCTGACCGAAAAGCGTCGGCAGCTGTTCGCCAAGCTCCTGCGCCATTTCAAGCATATGCTCGCGAAAGGCAGCCACATGCTTCATTTCATGCTCGAGCACGACGGCGCGGCCACAGGGGTTGTCGCGCAATTCGCTGGCCACATAAACGGTCATGGGTCGCATGGAGATCTCGATCGACAACTGCGGCCGCAAGCACGACCGACCGCCTTGCGCGTCCTTGAGTCCCTTGAGTTCGATCGACACCTCTCGGCGGATTTCGGTCCTTGTCAGGCCCAGCGTGCGATGCGTTGCCGGATTGTCCTCCCCGAGGGTCGTCAATTCCTGCAACGTAAGCAGCTCATTCGTCTCGACGGTTGTCGCCGAAGGCCGGATGTCGACGTGCGCAGGGGGCAAGTTTTCGCAGCGGGACTCGAACGAGACCAGCGGGTTGTATTGGTCGGTCGCGGACTTGACCGCGTCGCAGCCCGCAAGGAAGAGCAGGACCAGCGACGTGCAGGCGCAAATCAGGCATCGCATGGCAAAGTCTAACGCCTGCCCTGACACAGATGCGCGCGCTGCGCAATGTTGCCCGATGACGGCGGACTGACGTACCCTTCACCGCAAGGGGGCGTGGTCCCGGCCTCGTTTGAACCCTTGCAACGACCCAAGCCACCCAAGCCGCTTCCCAACGCATTGTTCCCGTCCGCGATTACCGTCCGATAGCGCACTCCCAATGAACGATCTCCCCGCCGCCATTACGACCGCGACGATCTGGGCCTACTGGATCGGTGTCGGCGTCATGATCGTCCGCGTGAAGCGGCATTCCCGGGCGACGCCCATACTTTCGCCCAAGCAGCCGCTCGAGCAGTTCATGGGATTGATCTTCCTGCCGATGGTCGCGCTGTGGGCCGTGCTTCCCTACGTCGCACAGCGGGCGACGCACGATCCCTGGGCAATGCCTGGATTCGCCACGCAGTCCGCGGGCTACGTAGCGTGCCGTTGGCTGGCTGCATTGCTGGCGGTGTATTGCCTGCTGGCGACAGCGCGATGCTGGGCGCGCATGGGGCGAGACTGGCGAATGGCGGTGGCCGTGGGCGAAAAGACCAATCTCATCACCGATGGTCCGTTTCGCCGCATTCGCCACCCGATCTACGCGTTTTCGATCCTGTTGATGATCTGCACCGCGGTCGTCGTGCCCACGCTGCCGATGCTGGCGGTGGCGGTGGCGCATGTCCTGTGGATGAATGCCAAGGCGCGCAACGAGGAGCGCCACTTGCTGGCGACGCAGGGTGAATCCTACGCACGGTATATGCAGAGCACCGGAAGGTTCATTCCGCGCCGATCTTGACCGGAGTCAGTATTCGGCATCGCGGCGCCTGCGATAATCCTCGCCGATGCCCACCCCAGCGCATGCCCCAATTACATTCGAAATTCCTTCGTATCGACATATGCCGCACTTTGTTCGGCGAGTTGCGCGATGGCGATGGCGATGGCGATGGCGGGCGGTTCATTCATTGGCGCGGCCGCCGCGGCGACTCCCGACGGTCAGACCGCGGTGCCTCCGATCCCGCCGGCCATCGCGCGCGGCATCCTCTCTCTCGACTGCGCGCATGTAACCGCCGTCGACGTGGCGCAGTGGCTGGCGCGCGGCCCCGCGCCTCGCATCATCCTGCTGCAGGGCAGTCTGACTGCGATAACGATGGAGCCTTTCGGCGAATTTCTGGTGGCAATGGGTTATCCCGAACAGCAGATTCGCGATCCGCGAGACGGCAGGATGTCTCAATCCAGTTTCGGAGACAGCCTTCCGCTTGCGGGCAAATTGGCGTGGTTCTATGAGTCCGAAGGCATGATGCCGATGCTGATCGGCCACAGCCAGGGCGGCATGATGGCGATCCGGGTCCTCTATGAACTGGACGGCGCGTTCCACGACGACATTCCTGTGTGGGATCCGCTCACCGGTGTCGCGCTGTCGCGCACGACCGTTCGTGATCCGTATACGGGCGCCGCGCGACCCGTCAAGGGACTCACGGTGGGATACGCGACCGCCATGGCGACGGGCAAGCTGATGCGCGTCTTCCTGGGTCAGTGGGACATGATCGCGAAGTTGCGCCGCATTCCCGACACCGTGGTCGATTTCACCGGGTTTGCGATTCCGTGGGATCCGATTGCCGGTACGCTGGGGGATCCCGAGCCCTACGTGGCGATTGGCACTGCACGCGTGCGCAACGTGCTGCTGGCCGCGGGCACCAGCCACGTGAGCCTGCCCGAAACACGGGAACTCGCCGTCAATCCGGTCACGCGCGCCTGGATCGACACCTACACACCACCCGAAGGCGCCCAGGCGCTGCCGCAAGTCGCCGACGTGGACACGGGCAACCTGTTGCACGCCGCCGACATCTGGTACAGCGTGAAGAGGAACTGGTGTGAATCGTCGCAACGGTTGACGCGCGCACGGGGCACCAACTGATGCGCGGCAAGCTCAATCTGTTCCAGGCGACGATGCTGCGCTGGAAGGAAATGCACCCCTACAGCGCCGTGCACGTCGCGCGCGTCGACGCGCCTCTCGATCCCGCACGCCTTGGACCGGCGATCGCACGTGAACTCGAGGTGCGCGGCCTGACCCACCTCACGCTGGATTTCGCGGGAGGACGCTACGACTATGCTGGCGGCGCGACCGTCGTGATGCCGGCAATGCTGCCCGCAGGAGCCGATCCGCGGGCGACACTGGATGCCGAAATCGCACGCCAGCTCAACGCGCCTTTTGCCGCCGATGGTGCCATCGATCCGTTCCGGTTCTTCGCGGTCGACGGCGCGTCGTGGTTCGAGCTCGGCGTGGCCTACGACCACTTCATCGCCGGTGGGGATTCGATCGTGCTGTTGCTGCAGTCCATCATCGCCCGCTATCTGCACGGTGATCCTGTACCGCAGCCCGCGGTTCCCAATCTTTATCCGCGTACGTTCCTGCACCTGCTGCGCGGTCACGGTGGCGCCGTACTGCGCGGTATCGTCAGCCTGCCGCGGCTGGCGATGAACTGCCGCCACTCCCATCGGCCACGCTATCTGCGTTGGCCCGACCCCACGAATGGATTTGTGTCGTTCCGCCTGGAGCCCGACGAATTCGCGACAGTGCTGCGCACCGCCAAGGCCTGGGACGTTACGCTGAACGACCTCTGCATCGCCGTCATGTTGCGGACGCTCTCGCCACTTGCGGAAAAGCGCCTGACTGCGCGTCGCCGGGTATACCTGGCTGCCGCATCGATCATGAACATCCGCGCGGACGTCGGCGCCGACCCGCACGACTGGTTTGGCCAGTTCCTGAGTTCGTTCCGGGTCTCGCATCGGGTGCCGGAGGGCATCGGCCTGCGCGAACTGGCGCAGGACGTCCGCGCGCAGACCCGCGAATGGAAAGAGCGCAAGTTGTACCTGCAGACGCTGGTCGTGATGTTCTACAGCAGCATCGTCTGGCGCTTCCTGGGCGTCCGGCAGCGGCAGCGCTTCCACGTCAAGAACTGGCCCGTCTGGGTTGGCGTCACCATGCTCAATGTCGATGCGCTATGGCGCGAAGGCGCTGCCGACGAGACGCCTCCCGTCTACAAGCGGGCGGTGTCGACGGGTCCGCTGGCGCCCATGGTCGTCGCGGTGTCGACCTCCGGAGGCACGTTCGAGGCCGGCATTTCCTACCGCACCGGGGCATTCGAGGATGCGACGGTCGTCGCGATCGCCGCAAAGGTTCGGGAAGCATTGCGAGGGTTGGACTCTGCCTGAGGCACCGGCCACGGTAGAATAGCGGTTTTGCCTTTCCCTGCCGGCTCCTGCCGGCGGCGGGCAGGAACTTCGAGACCTACGACATGGCAGGCGCATTGACCGGCAAAGTGGCGCTCGTCAGCGGCGCAGCTCGCGGCATCGGGCGGGCGATCGCGCTGAAGCTGGCCCGCGAGGGCTGCGACGTTGCGGCCAACTACTACAACAGCGCGGACGAGGCGGAAGCGCTGTGCATGGAAATCCGGGCACTGGGCCGCCGCGCGTGCGCCATTCCCGGAAGCGTGGGCATTCCCGACAGCGTCGACGAAATATTTGCGGAATTCGTCAAGCACTTCGACCGACTGGATATCCTGGTCAGCAACGCGGCCAGCGGCGTACTGAAGCCGACGGTGGACATGACATTGAAGCACTGGCGCTGGTGCATGGAGACCAATGCGCTGGCGCTTAACCTGCTCACTCAGCGTGGCCTGCCGTTGATGCAGCCTGGCGCGCGCATCATCGCGATGTCGAGCCTGGGTGCGCAGCGGGCGATGCCCGGTTATGGCTTCATCGGCGCCTCCAAGGCGGCGCTGGAAGCGCTGGCGCGCGCGCTGGCGCAGGAGCTGGGCCCGCGCGGCATTTGCGTGAACACGGTGAGCGCAGGCGTCGTCGACACCGATGCGCTGAAGTATTTCCCCAATCGCGAGGAGCTCCTCGCCAATTTTGCGCAGCGGACGCCGTCAGGGCCGGAATTGACGCCGCAGGACGTGGCCGGTGCCGTGTTCCTGCTATGCCTGCCCGAGGCAGGCATGATCAACGGCCACACCCTCGTCGTCGACGGCGGTTTCGCCATTTCGGGTTGAGCACCAAACAAGCGATGCGCGAATTGAGCGGCCACATATGAGCATGGACGGGGGACTCGCCGGCAAGGTAGCCATTGTGACGGGCGGCAGCCGCGGCATCGGCCGCGCGATCGTCGAGCTGCTGGCCGCTGAGGGTGCCGACGTCACGTTTTTCTTTCGTGAAAATGCCGAAGCCGCGGATGCCGTTGTCGCTGCCGGCGTTGCCAACGGTCAGAAGATTGCCGCGGACAGGGTCGACATCCGCGATTCCGCCGCCTGCGCTGTCGCCGTGGACAAGATCGCCGAAAGGTGCGGACGTGTCGATATCCTGGTGAACAACGCCGGCATGATTCGGGACAATCAACTGGCGGCGATGAACGACCTCGACGTGCAGGTGGTGCTGGACACCAACGTCGGCGGCGTGTTCAACGTCGTGCGCGCGGTGGCACCGCACATGATCGTGCAGCGCAGCGGCAAGATCATCAACCTGAGCTCGGTGGCCGGCGAAAAGGGCGGCCGCGGCCAGACAAACTATGCGGCAAGCAAAGGCGCGGTCAACGCTTTCACCCGCGCACTGGCCGTCGAGCTTGCGTCGCGCAAGATCACGGTGAACGCGGTGGCGCCTGGCGTCATCGAGACCGAAATGTCGCAAGAAGTACGAGAGTTGGCGGGCGACGCAATCAAGTCGCGCATCCTGCTCAAGCGGTATGGCAAACCCGAGGAAGTGGCCTACGCAGTATGGTTCCTGGCCTCGCGCTTCGCCGATTACGTCACCGGCCAGATCATCAATATCGATGGCGGCTTCAAAATGGAGTGAGGCAACGATGGCAACCGAAATCACCAAGGATGAAATCAACGCGGTGTTTCCGACTGTGGCGGAAACGATGGCCGACGCGCTCGGATGCGATGTCGATGACATCAAGCTCGACGTGTCGCTGATCGAGGGTCTCGATGCGGAGTCCATTGACTTCCTCGACATGGTGTTCCGGCTGGAGCGCGCATTCAAGATCAAGATCCCGCGCGGCAAGATCATCGATAACGCGCGTGGCGCGCTGAGCGAAGCCGAATTCGAGCAGAAAGGCGTGCTGACGCCAACCGGCCTGGCGCAATTGCGCTCCTATCTGTCGGAAATTCCGTCGGATCGCTTCGCGGACCCGATGAAGGTCAAGGACATTCCGCGTCTCTTCACGCCGGAAACTTTCTGCAAGCTCGTGGTCCAGGCACAGCACGACGCGAAGACAGCCGCCTGAACCGTCGCCCGGGCCCATGACCGAAAGTACGGCGCAGCAGTCCGCACACTTCGCTGCCTTCTCCTTCGTCGATCGCATCACGGATTTCGTTCCGGCAAAACGGGCGCAGGGGCTGTTCCACGTGCCGGCGGCGATCAGCGCGTTTCCATCGTGCCTGGTTGCCGAAGCCGTAGGCCAGCTGGCAGCCTGGGTGTCCCTCGATCATATCGATTATCGGGGCCGGCCCGTGGCCGCCCTGGCCGGTGAGACGCGCTTCCTCGGCGGTGTGGTGGCCGGGAGACCTGCTGCGACTTACCGTCGAAATCGAGGATGTCGACGACGATGCGGTGTCGTATCGCGGATGGGCCGATGTGAATGGAAAACGCGTGATCGAACTCAACGACTGTCTTGGCCCCATGCTGCCGACGGTGGACTTCGACGCGCCCGAAGCGCTGCGCTCGCGGTTCAGCCTCCTGCGCGGGGCGGGTGCGCCACCGGATCGCTTCCAGGGCGTGGCGCCGCTGGCCACGGAGATTGTCGCGCATGTTCCCGGTGAGTCGATTCGCGCGAAGATGAAGATTCCCGAGTCGGCCCCGTTCTTCGCCGATCATTTTCCGCGCCGTCCGGTGTTTCCGGCGACCCTTCTGCTCGACGCGCAGATCGGACTCGCCGTGACGCTTGCGCGTGAGACCCCTGGGGCGCGCGTCGGACATGTGCCGGTACCGACACGCATGACCCACGTCAAGATGCGCGCATTCATCGTTCCCGGTCAGCTGGTTGACGCCGAGGCTGAGGTCGCCGAAGCGCAGGACGGCAACACTCGCATCACACTTCGCGCGGGGAGCGGCGAGGGGAAGCCCTTTGCAACTGCGCGCGTCGAATTCTCGCCAGGACAGGATTGACCATGCATGCACGCAAGCGAGTCGCCATCACGGGCCTGGGGATGGTCACGCCTGTCGGCAACGACGTAGCGACCACGTGGGATGCGGTCCTGCACGGCAGGAGTGGCGGGGCGTCGATCACCGTTTTCGACGCCAGCGGGTTTCCCGTGCACATTGCCGCCGAAGTAAAGAATTTCGACGTACTTGCACAAATCGGTGAGCAAATCGGCGACCGCCGGTTGCTCAAGCTGACCAATCGTTCGCATCGATTCGCCCTGGCCGCCGCGGAACAGGCTCTTGCCGATGCCGGCATACGGCCGACCGAATCCAATGCCACTCGCTGGGGACTGGCCGTCGGCGCCGGCATGATGGGTGTCGACTTCGCGGATCTGTCGGGAACGCAAGCGCACTCGGCTGCCGATGGCGAGCTCCATGCTGACCTGCTGCTGACCGACGGCCCCGCCAATGACCCGGTCGCATTCTGCCGCAGCAATTGCGCGGCAGGCCTGTCGCTGCTTTCGCGCCGGCACGGCATTCGCGGCTATGTATCGGCTGTGCACACGGCTTGCGCATCGGGCGGTCAGGCATTGGGCACGGCGATGAAGTTGATCCGTCGCGGCGCGGCGGATTATGTGCTCGCCGGAGGGTTCGATTCGATGATCAGCCCCGTGGGCATCGCTGGATTTTGTCTGCTGTCGGCGCTGTCCCCGGACAACGACACGCCGCAGCGCGCGAGCCGTCCGTTCGACGTCTCCCGCAATGGTTTCTTGCTGGGCGAGGGCGCCGGCTTCCTGGTGCTGGAGGAGTGGCACGCGGCGCGTAAACGCGGCGCACACATTTACGCCGAGCTTGCCGGCGACGGCAATTCACTGTCGAGCTATCGCATCACGGATTCGCCTCCCGATGGCGATGGTCCGATCCAGGCCATGCGTCAGGCACTGTGGAGCGCGGGCGCCACGCCGGCCGACATCGATTACCTGAACGCGCATGGCACGTCCACCGGCATGAACGACCGCAGCGAAAGCGCGGCGGTGAAGGCGGTCTTCGGCGCCGATGTCGCGCGCCTTTCGGTGAGTTCCACCAAGAGCACGATGGGACACCTGATCGCCGCTGCTGGTGCAGTGGAAGTCGCCGTATGCGCGCTTGCGATCCGCGATGGGAACCTGCCAATCAACGCCAACCTGCGGGAAGTTGATCCCGACTGCGAGCTCAACTTCGTCCGTGACGCGCCGCGCAGGCAGAGGGTGCGGATGGCAATGTCCAATTCGTTCGGATTCGGCGGATCGAATAGCTGCATCGTGCTGCGCAATCCCTTGGAAACCGAAGCCGCGCTGGCGCGGGAGTCGGCATGAGTTCCCCCGCATCGTGATCACTGCGACGGGCGCAGTCTGTTCGGGAGGCAAGACGCCGGACGCCATCCTGGCCGGCGTGCTTGCGGGGGCGACAACCATCGGGCCGATCCAGCAATGGGATGTGTCGCAGTGGCCGACGAAGACGGCCGGCGAAGTGGCGAACTTCAATGCCCGGGAGATGGTCGAGGATCGCAAGCTGCACAAGCTCATCAGGCGCACCGATCTTTTCGGGCTCTATGCGGCAGGACGCGCGATCGACGCGGCGGGATTGGCTGCCTGGCGGGAAACGTTGTCGCCCGAGGCGGCCGCGACATTCAACGACCGCACTGGCGTCTACGTCGGTTCGGGCAGCGGAAACTTCGAGAACCAGTACGATTATTTTCCGCTGCTGGCGACGGCGGACGGCAGTTTGCCGGAGTTCGGGCGCGAGTTGGCCAACACGGTGAATCCGATGTGGCTGCTGCGTTCGCTGCCCAACAACGTGCTTGGCCACATCGGCATCAAGTACGGGCTGAAAGGCAGCAACGCGTGCATCACCAGCCACAGTTGCAGCGGGTCGCTGGCGGTGATCGAAGGCATGGAGGTGCTGCGCAACGGCGAGGCTGACCGCGTCGTCGCGGTCGGGCACGATGCGCCGATCGAGCCGCAGATGGTGCTTGTACTACTACCGCCTGGGCCTGATCGCGAGCGAGGCGCTGCGACCTTTCGATGCCTCGCGCGACGGCAGCGTGTTCGGAGAAGGGGCAGGTGCATTGGTACTCGAGCTCGAGTCGTCGGCTGCGGCACGCAACGCAAAGATTCTGGGCGAGGTGCTCGGCGGCGGCTACGTCTCCGAGGCAACCGGCCTTCTGGCCGTCCGCGATGATGGCGACGGCCTGGCGCGCGCAATCGGCATCGCGCTGGCGGACGCCAGACTCAGCACATCCGATGTCGGGATGATCGTCGCCCACGGCAACGGGACGCCTGCCTCCGACGCGTCCGAAGCGGCGGCGATCCGCGCGGTGTTCGGCACGGACGCGCCTCCGGTGACGGGATTCAAATGGTCGTTCGGCCACTTGATTGCCGCTGCAGGCATTCTCGAAACCACGCTTGCGCTCGCGGCCCTTGCCCAGGGCGTGGTGCCCGGCATACCTACGTTGCGCGAGCTCGACCCCGCCTGCGCCGGCCTGCCCATAAGCGCCAGTCCTCAAACGCCACGCAGCAAGGTCGCGCTCATCCTTTGCCGCGGATTCGGCGGGACCGACGCGGCGCTGCTGGTGCGCTCGGCTTGAGGCGCCGGACGTGACAACGGATGCGGCGGCAGGCAATCGCCGCTGCGGCATCGATACCGTCGAGATCGCACGCGTCGAGCGCCTGTTGCGCGAGACACCCCCCACCGACGTGGCGCGCCTTTTCTCCGCGCAGGAACTGGCCGACAGCGGCGATGGTCCTGGACGCACGGCCAGCCTGGCGGCACGCTTCGCGGCCAAGGAGGCGTGCCTCAAGCTGTTTCCGCGCGAAACCGCGTTGGGACAGATCGAAGCGCGCCATTTTTCAGTGGCACGCGACAATTACGGCGCACCGCAGGTCGTTTGCGATGCCGTGGCCCAAGGTCTGCTCGGACGATACCGGATCAAGTCGATCTCCCTCTCGCTTACTCACGATCGCACCAGTGCATCAGCGGTCGCGGTCGCCGAGGATGATGTGATTGCCGTGCCGATGTCCGGGAAACTCCTCTACCGCCTGCTGCCGTTTCGGCGCGACGTGATCATGGACAACCTGCGACGCGTCTACGGCGATCGCGTTTCCGCGGCAGAGATCGTTCGGCTCGCGCAAGCGCACTATGGACACCTGTGGCGGCTCTTCGGCGAATTCCTGAAGTTTCGCTGGTTGTCGCACGAACGCAAGATGGCGCTGGTGCGGATCGAGAACGTCGAGGCCTTCGCGGACGCGCTCGCGCAGAACAAGGGAGTGCTCATCCTCACGGGTCATTTCGGCAACTGGGAGGTCTCGACCATCGCCGGTCTCAACCATTACCCTCAGATGCGGGGTCGTTTCCACTTTGTGCGGCGCGCGATCAAGCCACAGTGGCTCGACGCCCTGGTGACGAAGCGCTTCAATGCCGCGGGATTCGGCGTCTTCCCCAAGCGCGGCTCGCTTGACGCCATGCTGGATCGCCTGGCGGAAGGCGATGCCATTGTTTTCCCGTTCGACCAGCATGCGCGACCGCCGGATGGCATTGCCGTCGATTTTTTCGGCTACCCGGCGTGGACGTTCAAGAGCCTGGCAATCATCGCGCTGGCCACCGGCGCGCCGGTGTTGCCCGCGACGAGCTGGCGCGAGCCCGATGGCCGGCACGTGCTCCGGTTCGAGGATGCGATGGCACCGATCGAAAGTGAGAACACGAACGAAGCGATCCGTCTCAATACACGGGCCTATAATGCGGCACTCGAGCGGGCCATCCTGCGGCGTCCGGAACAGTGGTACTGGGTGCACCGGCGCTGGAAGGAAGTCGCGCAGCGGAAGCGCCGCTCGGGCACTGATGCCGTAACATGACCGCCATGCTCGAATCCACCGTATTGCAATCCCTGTTCACCTGGAAAGCGGCGATTCTCTACGCGTTCCTGGCCTCCGCGCTGTTCGTGCACTTCCGCGGCAAGGTCCGGATCAAGTTCTACCGGCAGGTGACGGACCACTCGACGTTCATGGTGCCGATCAATGCGCTCATGTACGCATTCTCGGCCGTACCGAACCGGCCCTTCATCGACATCAAGGCCTTTCCGGAGTTGAAGCCGCTCACGGACAACTGGCAGATGCTGCGCGATGAAGCGCTGAAGCTCTTCGACGACGGCTATATCCGCGCGGCGGCAGGCTATACCGACCTCGGCTTCAATTCGTTCTTCCGTCGCGGCTGGAAGCGCTTCTACGTCAAGTGGTATGACAAGCCGCTGCCCTCGGCGCAGGCGCTGTGTCCCAAGACCGTCGCGCTGGTGCAGTCGATCCCCTCGATCAACGGGGCAATGTTCGCGCTCCTGCCGCCCGGCGGGAAGCTGGGCAAGCATCGCGATCCTTTCGCGGGGTCGCTGCGCTACCACCTCGGTCTGCAGACGCCCAATTCCGACAAGTGCCACATTTTCGTCGACGGCCAGCAGTATTACTGGAAGGACGGCGAAGCCGTGATGTTCGACGAGACGTTCATCCACTGGGCGGAAAACAAGAGCGACGTGATGCGCGTGATTCTCTTCTGCGACATCGAGCGGCCGCTCACCAACCGGGTGATGACCACGCTCAACAAGTGGTACAAGAGCACGCTCATCCGCGCCAGCCAGACCGAGAACATCGAGGGCGACCACATCGGCTGGATGAATCGCGTGTTCAGTGTTGTCTACTACCTGCGCGAGCCGGGCAAGGCCCTCAAGCATCACTACCGGCCCGTTTATTACACGTTGAAGTGGCTGATCCTGATCGGCCTCGTCTATTGGATATTCTTCATGCGTACCACGGGCTAGCGAGAACTCCGAATGGGAAAATTCATCGAGCTGAAGGCAGACGACGGGCAGGCGCTTGCCGCCTATCGCGCGGACCCGGCAGGAACGCCGCGGGGCGCGCTGGTGGTGGCGCAGGAGATCTTCGGGGTCAACAGCCACATTCGCAGCGTATGTGACGGGTATGCCGCCGATGGCTACCTGACCATCGCACCCGCTTTGTTCGATCGCTACGAGCGCGGCGTCGACATCGGCTATACGCCGCCCGACATCGCGAAGGGACGCGAACTCAAGGGAAAGGCCAACACCGATGCGGCGATGCTCGACCTGGCAGCGGCACGCGCGGCCGTGGCGAGCGCAGGCAACGTCGGCGTGATCGGCTATTGCTGGGGCGGCTACCTCGCGTGGATTGCCGCCGCCAGACTCTCCGGATTGGCCTGCGCCGTCTCGTACTACGGCGGCGGCATGACCGATGCCATCGCCGAATCGCCCAAGTGTCCGGTCATTGCCCATTTCGGCGAACGCGATTCCGGAATTCCGATGCCGGGCGTGCAGAAATTTGCAGCGGCGCACCCGAAAGTCCAGGTATTCACCTATCCCGCCGATCACGGTTTCAACTGCGACCAGCGCGGCGCGTTCGATGCAGCGGCCGCAAGGCTCGCCCGCGAACGCACGCTCGCTTTCCTGCGCCAGCACATCGGCTAGCGGGTTCGCGATGGCCGCGTTGGGACGTCTTCTGGACCGTTTCGTGGAAGGCGTCATCCGGGCCGCCGCCTGGCTGGTACTGCCGGTAGGTCTCCTCTTGTTCCTGCAGTGGCCGCTGCGCGACCTGGTCCAGGCCTACTCGCGGGAAGCCAACGATCTCGCGCAGTGCCTGTTTGCGCTCTATGTGAGCGTCGCCATCACCTGCGCGACGCGTCGCCATTCCCACCTGGCGACCGATGCGATAGCGCAGCGATATTCGCCTGCGACGCGCGGGCGGCTCGCGCGGATGGGGGCATTCGTTGTGCTCGTCCCCTGGTCGCTCTTCATCCTGTATGCCGCATGGCCGATGGCAGAGCAGTCGGTACGGCAATGGGAAGGCTTCCCGGAAACCTACAATCCCGGCTATTTCATTCTCAAGATCGCGCTGGTGCTGGCGGCGCTGCTGGTCCTTATCCAGTCGCTGCTCGACGTATTTCGCCCCGACCCGACCCGCGAACCGTGACCGAGACCACGGGCATCTTCATGCTGGCTGTGGTGGGGGTGCTCCTCATCGTGACGGGACTACCGGCCTGGATGGTGCTCATCGGCGTGACGATCGCGTTCGCAACCGGCGGCGTGGCTACCGGCATTTTCGCTTTTCCGCTGTTGGCGGCGATGCCTGCGCGCATTCTGGGATTGCTCGAGCAGGACATCCTGCAGGCGCTGCCGCTCTACGTCCTGATGGGCGCACTGCTCAATCATCTGCCGTTGGCCCGAACGTTGTTTCGCACAGGGAGTCGCGCATTGGCGGCGACCGGCGCGGGACCGTCGCTGGCCGGACTGGGGCTTGGCGTACTGCTAGCGCCGATGAATGGCTCGGTGGGCGCCAGCGTGGCGATGCTTGCGCGCACGGTCAGTCCCCGCCTGGATGCGTCCGGCATGCCGCCGGAGCGCGGCGCGGCGCTGGTGTGCGTGGCCAGCACCCTCGGCGTGGTGATCCCGCCATCGCTGGTGTTGATCCTCCTGGGCGATGCCATGCTGCGCGCGCACACCGAAGCGACCAATCTCGACCCATGAAGCGGTGCGCATCATCAATACGCAGGACGTCTTTATCGGTGCACTGGTGCCCGCGGCACTGCTGCTCGCGCTGTGTGCGGTGGTGACCTGGTGGACGAATCGCCGGCCCGCCGATGTATCGAGCGCGGTCGCGCCGGACCCGGCCGACCTTGTCGGCGCCATCCGCGCGAGAGTGGCTGACCGCCGGCGTGACGTTGCTCTTCATCGGCAGCTTGCTGGTCGGCGTGACACTGGGCTACCTCTACGCCGTGGAGGCCGCGGCGTCCGGCGCCGTCGCGTTGTTTTGCTATGGGATTGCGACGCGCACGTTGACGAGGGTGATGCTGGGGCAGGTGCTGCGCGACACGATGGCCGTCACCGGCGCGCTGTTCGCGCTGCTGGTGGCCGCGACGATGTTCACGCTGCTCGTGCGCGCGTTCGGTACCGACCGCTGGGTGACGTCGGCGCTGGTACACCTCGGGGCGGGGGAGTGGGGGTCGCTCGCCGTGGTCCTTGGCATCATCGCCGCGTGCGCGCTGGTCCTCGACGCGTTCGAAATGATCTTCGTGGTGATTCCCATCGCGATGCCGCCTTTGCTGACCGTCGTGCACGACGCCACCTGGGTTGCCGTACTGACGCTGCTCATCCTGCAGGCCAGTTTCCTGACACCCCCTTTCGGATATGCGGTGCTGATGGTGCGGCACAGCGTGCGACGTGGGCGGAACCTTGCCGGCCTCGCGCGCGCATTGCTGCCCTATCTCGCCGCGCAGTGGCTGGTGATTGCACTCGTGCTCGCGTTGCCGACAATGATCTGGCAGCGCAATCCCGCTACGCTGCCGGTGCCAGGTTCGGCCGGGGTACCCGGCGCCACGATGACCGACGACGAAGCGCGGCGCCTCATGGAGCGCCAGTTGGCGCCGCCGCCTGACGAAGAATCCGGCAAGGACGATAAGCAGTGAGGAGGTATTGGCGCACCGTGCTAAGGCATCGCGGGGAATCGCTCCGTGTCCCCCTTGTGCCGGATTCGCGCCGCCGGGAAGTTGGTGCGCCCCGTCGCTGTTCGATCCCCCGTTACCGTCGTTCGTCGCATGGTGCTGGCATCCACTCGGCGCTGGGAGCCTAAATGGCCCCAACGAATCCTCCGACCCCAACGCCGCCCGCCTTGCGCGAAAAACGCTCCCACTTGAGGCATTGGTTTACGCGCCCGCTACTGATTTTCGCGGCTGTAATCCTGTTGATCGAGGAATGGTTGTGGCAAGGAACGGCGCGGTTCCTGCGCGATCTGATGCGGCTGAAACCGGTGGCGGCGTGCGCGGACTGGATTCGCCGCAGGCCGCCCAAGCAGGCGCTCGCACTTTTCATCCTTCCGTTGCTGTCACTGTTGCCGCTGAAAGGCGTCATCGTGCTGGCGTTCGTGCATGGCCGCATGATGCTCGGCGTCACGGTGCTGATCCTGGAGAAGCTGATCTTCTCCGCGGTCTTCGCGGCGCTGTATCAGTTGACCGCACCGGCAGTTACCCGGATTCGCTGGGTGATGCGAGCGCAAAGGTCGTTCCTGCGCCTGCGCCATGCGATTCACCTGTGGCTTCGAACTTTCCCGGCGTTTCGCGCGACGCAGCGCTGGCTGCGCCGGGCGCGTCGCCGTCACTGGCTGCGCCGCCGCTTTGGTGCAGCCTATCGTTTGCAGCGGCGCCGGACCGCGCGATTTTTCTTTCGCGGCTCGTAGAGCCGGTTGCCGCGCCTAGCCGCGGCCCACGAACGGCATCTTGGTCGCCATCACCGTCATGAACTGTACGTTGGCGTCCAACGGCAGGCTGGCCATGTAGACGACCGAATTGGCGACATGCGCGACGTCCATCAGGGGTTCGACGGCGATCTCGCCGTTGGCCTGCGGCACGCCGGTCGCCATGCGCGCTGCCAGTTCGGTAAGGGCATTGCCGATGTCGATCTGGCCGCAAGCGATGTCGTACTTGCGCCCGTCGAGCGACGTCGACTTGGTGAGGCCCGTCACTGCGTGCTTGGTCGACGTATACGGCGCGGAATTGGGACGCGGCGCGTGCGCTGAGATCGAACCGTTGTTGATAATGCGTCCACCCCGCGGCGTCTGATCCTTCATCATCTTGATCGCCTGCTGCGTGCAGAGGAAGACGCCGGTGAGGTTGATGTCGACGACGTTCTTCCATTGCGCGAACGTCAGGTCTTCGAGGTTGACCGGCGGCGCGCCAACGCCTGCGTTGTTGAACAGCACGTCGAGCCTGCCGAATGCAGCTTTCGTCCGGGCAAACAGCGCAGCCACGGAATCCGGATTGGAGACGTCGGTCGATACCGCGAGCGCGTTAGACGCCGTGGCGCCCGCATCCTTTACCGCCTGATCCAGAGGCTCCTGTCGGCGGCCGGCGAGCACGACGCGATAACCCGACTTGAGAAATGCCAGCGCGACTGCCTTGCCGATGCCGCTGCCTGCGCCTGTAACGATTGCAACCTTTGAAGATTCGCTCATGTACGTCCTCGTGTCGATCATTGCGTCGAGTTCGCAGTCTAAGCGAGGCTCATGTCAGCGGCAACCGCGATTCGTGGCTCGCGTGCTTCAGCAACGTCAGCTAGCGTTCGAATTTGACGGAGAGAACGATGGACGTCTGCGTTCGCTCGATCCCTTCGATGCGGCCGATGGCGTCGAGGATCACGTCGATTTCCTCGGTGCTGCCGGCGTCGACCGTGACCTCGTAATCGAATACACCCGACAACGCGTAGACGGCGCGCACATGCGGCGACGCTTCGAGTTCGCGCACCACGCGTTCCGACAACTTGGCGTTCACGTTGACCAGCACGTGCGCGGTGATGCGCTGGCGAGCGAACGCATCGGTGACGCGCACGGTGTAGCCGGCGATGACACCATCCCGCTCCAGCCGGTGAATGCGCTCCTGCACGGTGGTGCGCGCGACGCCCAGCTTGCGCGCCAGCGACGCGGTGGACTCCCGCGCGTTCCGGCGCAGGAGCGCCAGCAGTCGCTGCTGCTCCGTAGTGGTCCGTCGATTCGACGAAATAGTTGTCATAGTGACGTAATTATACCTACATTATGACGTTTCGCAGCCTGTGATTCGTCGGTCGCTCGATCTAGAATGCGCGCACGCACCGAATAAATCCCTACTCGAAAGCACGCGATGACCAAGCTCATTCTCCTGGGCGCCGGCAAGATCGGCGAGACGATCACCCATTTCCTGCAGGCGTCGGGCGACTACACGTTGACCGTTGCAGATCAGGACGCGGCGCGGCTGGCGCCGATGGCGGCGCTGGGCGCGGTCACCGTGCAATGCGAATTCGGCGACCCCGCCGCGCTTCGCGAACTCATTCGCGGCCACGAATTCGTCATCAGCGCCTGCCCTTTTCACTTGACCCCCGCGATTGCGTCGGCGGCGGTGGACGTTGGCGCGCATTATTTCGACCTCACGGAGGACGTGGAGTCCACGCGCCGTGTGAAGGCGCTGGCGGCAAACGCGAAGTCAGCGCTGGTACCGCAGTGCGGGTTGGCTCCCGGATTCATTTCGATTCTCGCTCATGCGATGTCGGCAAAATTCGATTCGCTGCGCGACGTGCAGATGCGCGTCGGCGCGCTGCCGGTCTATCCCACCAACGCGCTCAAGTACAACCTGACCTGGAGCACCGACGGGCTGATCAACGAATATTGCAATCCGTGCGAGGCCATCATCGACAGCCGCCTGCATGAGACTCTGGCGCTGGAAGAGGTCGAGGCCTTTTCGCTCGACGGTGTCGCGTATGAGGCATTCAATACGTCCGGCGGACTCGGAACCTTGTGTGAAACGCTTGAAGGCAAGGTCGAGAACCTGAACTACAAGACAGTTCGCTATCCGGGGCATCGCGACATCGTCAAGATGCTGATCCGCGACCTGCGGCTTGGGCAGCGGCGCGAGATCCTGAAGGATGTGCTGGAGGAGTCCGTGCCGATGACGCATCAGGACGTCGTGCTTGTGTTCGTGACGGTGAGCGGCATGCGCGAAGGCCGGTTGACGCAGGAATCGTTTGCCAAGAAGATCTACAGCAAGACCATTGGCGGCAAGCTCTATTCCGCGATTCAGGTGACCACTGCCGCCGGCATTTGCGCGATGGTGGACATGATGCGTGAAGGCAGCCTCCCGAAGCGCGGGTTCGTGCGCCAGGAGGAGGCGGACCTGGCCAAATTCCTCGCCAACCGCTTTGGCCAGCATTACGCCTGATCGCACCGGCCGCCCGTCGGACGATTTTGGTGCAAAGGCATTCCAGTGGTACTATGACATTGGCATGAGTGTTGCGTAATCGGCAGAAAGCCGGGGTTTGGAGACCGGCAGCACCGTCATGCGCGGAGTTGCCCCATGAACTGCACGATTTGCGGAAAGTCGACATTGCCGGGCGCGATGCTGTGCGCGCCCTGCAAGGCTGCGCTCAAGCGTGCCCGCTACATCACGGTTCAGGAGGACATCCGGCGGCCGTCGGTCATCGACGTCAGGCGGCAGGCGCGCCGTGCCCGCCCAGCAGCCGCTGCGGCTGAAATCGCGCCGGTCGCTCCAGCGGATGCAGAAATTCCGGTTCCGATCGTCACGGACGCCGCCGCAAACGCCCGGCTGGCACGAAGGATATTTGGTGGCGTGTTCCTCCTCGCCGCTGTCCTGGGCGGCGCAAGCTATTTCGGCCTGAGGGATTTAGGCGCCCGATCGCACGACGACGCGTCATCGAGCCAGGCGTCGGCCAGCGCTGCTCCCGTCGCGGACGCAACCTCCGTGTCGCAATCTGTTCAAGCTGCGCCGCCCGCGGTCGCACCGCCCTCGGCTCCTTCGGTTGCGTCCGCAGTCCCATCGGCAGATGCCGCGGTCACGCCGCCGGCAAGCGACGCATCCGCGCACACGGTCTCCGCGGCGCCGAACCTGCCCGCATCCAAACTGACCGCTTCCAATGCCGGACGCCGCGCGATGGCCAAGAACAGCACGTCGTTTGCGACGACCAACGGCGACCCGCCCGACGCGGTGCCCATGCCCGAACCCGAAAAGCCGCAACCGGTGGTCGCGCCGCCGCCACCGCCTGCACCGGATCGTTGGCAAAGCCTGCGCGACGCCATTGCGCAATGCGACCGCGAGGGACTGTTCGACGGCATCATCTGCGGCCAAAAAGCACGAATCCAGTACTGCGCGGGTTATTGGGGCAAGGTCCCGCAGTGCCCGGGGCCCACCGTCAACCCCGACCGGTGAACATTCCGGCGGGCTCGACCGGGCAATGCGTCCGTTGCGCTAGGTCAGTGTCCGCGTGACAAGGAAACCGGCGGTGGCGGACACGCCGCTCACGACCGCGCCCCAGGCCATGTCGAGCAACGCCAGTCCCGTCGACCAGCCTTTCAGCGTGGCGAGATTGGTGAGGTCGTACGTCGCGTACGCAAACAGTCCGAACAGCGCGCCTTGAAACAGCGCCTTGCTCCAGCTTCCGGCGTCGAGCGCCGGCATGACCGCAAACACCAGCACGCCGACGACGTATAGCGCGTAGAACATTGCTGCCACCGGCAGATTGGGCTTGTCGAGAAGCAGTGCGCCCACCTGTGCCTGGTAATACCCCTTCGCCACGAAGCCCAGCCAGATGAAATCAAGGCCGCAGAAGACGATCGCTGTGGCGGCATACGCAATGGCAACGCGAGTCATCGTCGATCTCCGTGATTTGAATTGAACGTGGATTCGCCGACGCGAATTGTTTCGGATCGACGCTGGTGCCGATTCTGCAGCATATCCGAAGCCTCGCCGAGTCAAGATTTCGATTGCGTATAAAATGCAGGACGAGGCAGCGATTCGTGTTGGCGCGAAGGGGTGTCGCGCGTGCATGAAGTACGCCGCCCGATTTTGCCGGACGCCGACTGAAAATCGCGTCGCGTCGCCTGACCCACAACCGAAGCGGCCATCATCGACACCCCGGCAACGAGCGCGAAACCGCTGACGACCAAAGAGGCGTTTCGGCGGGTCTTTCCGGGCGTGATGGTCGCGATGTTCCTCGCGGCAGCCGACCAGACCATCCTGGCGAGCGCGTTGCCGACCATTGCGAGCACGCTGGGCGGCCTCGCGGACTTGTCCTGGGTCGTGGTGGCCTATCTGTTGGCGGCAACGGTGGCGGCGCCGCTGTATGGTCACCTGGGCGACCACTTCGGCCGGCAGCGGATGCTGTTGCTCGCTCTGGCCGTGTTTACCGCGGCCTCTCTGGCGTGCGCGCTGGCGCCGACACTGCTGTGGCTCATTGTCGCGCGAGCCATCCAGGGACTGGGCGGCGGCGGGCTGATGACGATGGCGCAGGCGCTGATCGGTGAACACGTGTCGCCGCGCGAGCGAGGGCGCTTTTCCGGGTATTTCGCGACGGTTTTTGCGTTGGCCAGCACATCGGGCCCGGTACTCGGCGCGTACTTGACCGAGCATCTGACGTGGCGCGCCGTGTTCGCCGTCAACCTGCCGCTCGGGCTGCTTGCGGCGGTCCTTGCGGCACGAATCCCGCGCGCGCCGGCGGTCGCCCGTACCAGCGCTTTCCGCATGGATACCGTTGGCGCATTGCTCTTCAGCGTATCCGCAGTTGCGTTGCTGTTGGCATTGTCGTCGGGTGGCCACCGCTACGCGTGGGTGTCATGGCCGATGTTCCTCCTGCTGGCGGTGGCAATCGGTGGCGGTTATCTGTTGTTGCGGTGGGAATCGGGCGTGGCAGATCCGGTCATTCCCGTGCGATTCCTGCGCATGCCCGCCATCGTGCGCTCCGATGCCGTGGTCATCTGCTTTGGCGCTGCTCTGTTCTCGACGATCCTGTACCTGCCGCTGTATTTGCAGCTGGGACGAGGACTGGGCGTAGGCACGTCGGGCCTGCTGCTGTTGCCGGTCACACTGTCGATGGTGACCTCGTCGGCGCTCACCGGTCGCCGTGTCACGCGAACGGGCCTCACCACGATTTTTCCGCAAATCGGCCTCGCGCTGGCCACTGCGAGTCTATTGGCGTTGGCGGCGACGGTGAATGGCGCTCCCACGTGGATCGTGCTGGGTTTGACCGGCCTGGTAGGTGCCGGGCTGGGCATGGTGATGCCGCCAACCCAGGTCAACGTGCAGCTGGCGGCTGGGCGCAAGGCGCTCGGCGCCGCGATCGGTTCGATCTCCTTGTGTCGGGCATTCGGAGGTGCGATCGGCGTGGCCGTCGCCGGTGCCGTGCTGTTCGCACAGGTCGGACAGGCCGGCGATGCATTCTCCCTCCAGTTGCATCGCGCGGTTGAAGGCGGTCCGGCGTTCATCGACGCGATGGCTCCCGCCGACCGGGAAGCACTGGGCGCACACATCGATCATGCGTATCGCGTGCTGTTCCTCGTCATCGCCGCTTTTACGCTCACTGGATCATTGATCGCGCGGACGATTCCCAAGCCCGTGTGGAAGGACTGAGCGCCTCAACGGGAGTATGCCGGGTGGCATGGTGCGGCCTGTTGCGCAACCGTGAAGACCGGCGCCTAGCCGCCGTGCAAATCCTTCAGAACGAACGCAGGCACCGCCTGCGCATAGCCCTTTAACATGAACGGACCCACCGGTTCCACCGCCGCGCCGTCGCCCAGTCCGGCACGCGTGCGGCGATCGATCACAATTTGCCCGCCGGGCGCCTCGCCGCAAAGGCGAGCGGCCAGATTGACGACGCTCCCGATCGCCGTGTAATCGCTTCGCCCTTCGAAACCGAAGGCGCCGAGCGTCGCGAATCCAAGCGCGATGCCAATGCCAAGGTCAAGGTCGTGACCCAGAGCCTGCCACCGCGTCTTCAGCGGCTGGAATTGCGCTTGCATCGCCAGCGCCATGGCCGCCGCGCGTTTTCCCGGCTCGGGAACGGGAAACGGATCATTGAAAAAAATCAGGATGCCGTCGCCTGCGAAGCGATCGATCGTGCCGTCGTGCGCAATCGCGATCGTTCCCAGTGTCGCATGATATTCCCGCAACACAGCCTGCACTTCCTCGGGTTCCGCGCGGTCCGTGAACGACGTGAATCCGCGCAGGTCAGCGAACACGTAGCAGATCTCGCGGCGATGCAGCGCCAGGATGGAACCTTCGCCGGCGGAGATGATGGCGTCGACGACCTTGGGGGAAAAAAATCGCTTGAGTTGCGAAAGACGCTGCATCTGCGCAACCTGATCTGCCACGCGCTCCTCGAGCTTCGTGTTCCATTCCTTCAGTTCGTCGGCCTGCCGCTGCACCTCGTCCTGCAGCGCCTTGACCCGAAGCAGCGAGCGCACGCGCGCGAACAGCTCGGCACGATTGATCGGCTTCGACAGGAAATCGTCCGCACCTGCCTCGATGCCCTTCAGCCGCTCGCCTGCCGGATCGAGCGAAGTGACGAGGACGACGGGCAATAGCGCCGTCGCGGGTTCGGCGCGAATGCGCCGGCACACGTCGTAGCCCGACAGGCCGGGCATCATCACGTCGAGCAACACGAGGTCCGGTTTATCGGCGCTAACGCTGGCAAGTGCATCTTCGCCATTCGTCGCGGTGACGACGCCGAAGCCGTTGATGGCCAGCAGGTCGGCCAGGAGTTTCACATTGGCCGGCGTGTCGTCGACGACCAGTACCTTGGGCGGAACGCTCATGGCCGCGGACGCTCCAGCATCTTCTTCACCGCGTCCAGGAATTCCTTGAGATCGATCGGCTTCCCCAGGTAGCCGTCGAATCCCGCCTCGGTAATGTGCTTGCGGTCCTGCTGCATGACGGACGCCGTCACGGCGATGACGGGGATGTCCGCCGTCGCGGGATTGGCGCGGAGTTCACCCAGCGCCTCGATACCGTTCATGCCCGGGAGCTGGATGTCCATCAGAACGAGATCCGGCTTTCTCGCCGCCGCCATCAGCAGGCCATCTTCCGCCGTGCCTGCCTCCATCGTCTCGTAGCCTTTGACCTGAAGGATGTCGCGGACGAGCTTCATGTTCTTTTCGTTGTCTTCGACGATGAGTATGAGGCTCATGACTTGACCGGTAACGTGAACGTGAACGTCGAGCCCTTGCCCGGCTCGCTTTCAACCCAGATCCGGCCGCCGTGCAGCTCGACGAAGCGCCGCGTGAGCGAGAGACCCAGGCCCGTGCCTTCCTGCTTGTTGAGATAGCTGCGCCCCACTTGCCGGAACTCCTCGAACACCGCCTCGTGGTCCCCCGGCGCGATCCCGATACCCGTATCACGCACGGCGACCACCAGTCCTTGCGAATCGCGCCGCGCCGTCACCGCCACGCTTCCGCCATCGGGCGTGAACTTCACCGCGTTGGTGAGCAGGTTGACGACAATCTGCTTTACTTTGCGCTCGTCCGCCGAGATCTCCCCCAGGCCTTCGGCAACGTCCAGCCGCAGCGCCACATTGTGGCGTTGCGCGCGCTCGCGCACCAGCGTCATCGCGTTGGAGAGCGCCGTTGCCACGTCGAACGTCGCGAGATCGAGTTCCATCCGTCCCGCCTCGACTTTCGACAGGTCGAGGATGTCGTTGATGAGCCCAAGCAGGTGCTTGCCAGACGTGTGGATGTCATTGAGATAGTCAGCCTGCTTTTCGTTGACGTCGCCGAAGAGCTTTTCCTGCAGCACTTCCGAAAAGCCGATGATCGCGTTGAGCGGCGTACGCAGCTCATGGGACATGTTGGCGAGGAATTCCGACTTGTGCTTGTTGGCGATTTCGAGCTGACGGCTCTTGTCCTGTATCTCCCGGAAAAGCCGCGAGTTCTGGATGGCGATGACGGCCTGGTCGGCGAAGGTCTTGAGCAGGGCGATCTCCTTCTCCGAGAATGGGCCCACGTATTCGCGGCCGACAAAAATCACGCCGATGCCTTTCCCCTCCCAGACCATCGGCGCGAAGATCACCGCCTTGTAACCCACTGCCGAGCATGCGCGCCGGGTTGCCTCCGGCACGCCGGCGCCGTGTTCGACATCGGGATAGTGGACCACCGAGCGGCTCGAAATCGCCAGGCCGGACCCGCTCTTGTCGCCGAGCGGCAGCGGAAACGCCTTCTCGAGTTCCTCCCGGCCGGGTCCGTGATAGGCGCGCAGGTGTACCTTGCCATCGTCGCCGACGAGGCTCACGCCCGACACCTTGCCGGCGAACAGGCGCTCGCAGCTCTCGAGTATCTTGTCGAAGACCGGCTTCGTATCGGCGATGGAGCTGCTGATGGCCGATAAGACCTCTCCCGATGCGCGCTGCTGGTCGAGCGCTTCCTTTGTTTCGTTGAAAAGGCGGACGTTCTCCAGCGCAATTGCGGCTTGATCGCCAAAGGTCGCCAGCAACCCGATCTCGCGCTCGGAGAACAACCGCACTTCGCGGCGCAGCAGAAGGATGGTCCCGAAAGGCTTGCCCTCTCTGAACAGCGGTATTACGGCAACGGTACGGTGGCCGAACCGGCGCGCCAGGTCGTGGCTGATAGGGTAATCAGGGTCAGCCTGCATGTCCCGAACCTGCAACGTCGTGCGGTCGAGCAGTGCGCGACCGGAAATGGAGTCGCGGTTGATCGGCAGCTCATCGACCGTGCTGACCGGATCGGGGGATGGGCCGCGCGACGCGAGCCGGCGCAGCATCGTGCCGTCGATCAGGTACATGGAGGCGGCGGAGGCGTCGCAGAGGCGAGCCGCGCGTTCAGCGATCGCTTCCAGAACCGGTTGCACGTCGGTCGGCGACGCCGAAATGACGCGCAGGATTTCGGCAATCGCCGTCTGCTGTTCCAGCGCTTCCTTCGTTTCGTTGAAGAGGCGCACATTGTCGATGGCGATCGCGGATTGATCGGCGAAGGTCTGCAAAAGCGAGATCTCGCCGGCGGTAAATTTCCTTGTATCCATGCGCCATAGCGCGATCGCACCTATCGCCCGATCTTCACGCATTAGCGGCAAGGCGAGCGTGGTGTGGTGGCCTATCCTTCTTTGCATCGCTCGCGCTTCCGGATACTCCTCATCCGACACTTGGGAGAGATCCTCCACGTGCACCGCTTCGCGGTCGAGAATCGCACGGCCCGCAACCAGCCCGCGACTCAGAGGAACCACTTCCCCGATCGCGGTGGCCGTTGACCCGGCACCAGCGACAAATCTCAGACTTTGACCTTCGACCAGCGCGATGACCGTTTGTGCGGAGTCGCAAAGCTTGAGCGCACGTTCAGCTACTGCATCGAGCACCGGCTGCACATCGGTCGGCGACGACGAGATCACCCGCAGGATTTCGCTGATGGCCGTCTGCTGTTCCAGCGAGTTGGTCAGTTCCTGCGTCCGCTCATCTACTTTGTGTTCGAGCCCGGCGTAGGACTCGCGCAACTGCGCCGTCATCCGGTTGAACTGGTCGGCCAGTCCTTCGAGCTCGTCGCCGGTGCGCACGACGATCTGCTGGTCGAGATCGCCCGTGCCGATCCTGCGCGCACCGTCGTCGAGGGTCCGGATGGGACGCACCATCCCGCGCGCGAGGGCCGCAGCGCCCAATGCCGAGATGACGAGCGCGCCGAGCAAAAGCATGCCGGTGCGAAAAATGGATGCGTTGAGCTTTTCGTAGACTTCCGCGACCGGTTGCTCGACGAACACCTTCCAACCCAGGGGCTCGACTGCGGCAACAGACGTCAGCACCTTGACGCCGTCGAGGTCGGTGGAATTCATGGCCGACGCGGCAAGTCCGCCGCCTTCCGCAGCGGCCTTCACATGGGGCAGGTTTCCCAGGTTCGTCTTGCGCAACACCAGGCCGATGTCCGGGTCGGCGACCAGATACCCCTGCTTGTCGACGACGTACGCCTTGCCTTGTTCGCCGATCTTGATTCTGGAGACGACGTCCCAGATGAACTTGAGGTTCACGTCGGCGATGGTCACCGGCCCCTTGTCGCTGCCGGAGCGAAGGGCGATCGTGATGTAGGGTTCGGTTTCCTTGCGGAAGTACACCGGCCCGAACCATGGCTGCCCGCGTTTGGCGTTCAGGAATGCAGGTTCCTTGGAGCGGTCATCCAGGCTTGCCACGCGGTCCATCGCGAGGCGCGAAACCGCGATCTGCTCGTGTCCGGCCGCGTCGAGCTGCGCGATATCGGTCACATCGGGGACCTGGCGCAACAACTTGTTGAACTCGATGCGGCGCAACTCGACGTCCGACGCGTCGATCTGCGGCAGCGACGCATACGCGAGCTGCTGCTGCACCCGTTCCATGTATTGCTCGATTCGGGACGCTGCGGCTATTGCCTTTTCGTGCTGGAGCGCGCCGATCGCCGACTTGTTTTCCTGGTAGCTGAAATAGACGCTTATCGCGCCCGATGCGAGCACTGCGCCGCCGACCAGCACCAGGATCAACAGCAGGTACTTGCGAAACAGCCGGCCACGCAATAAATGGGGACTTCCGGCCGGGGCCTTCACGGCGGCCAGAGGCGACGGATCAGCTTCAGCGTGTGCCATGCTGCCGCATTGTGCCCGACCCGTATCCGCCACGCGCGTCGCGCGGCCGGGCCGGCGCGGATGTCATCGTATGACCTCGTCCGCGCGCAGGAGCAGGGACTGCGGGATCGCGATTCCCAGCGCCTTCGCTGTCTTCATGTTGATGGCAAGCTCGAATTTGGTCGGCTGCGCGATGCAGGTACCCGCGCCCAAATGCAGAACAAGGCCAGTCCGGCGGAGCGGGCGAGGAGCTGGCGTCTCATTGGTGATCCTTCCGACGTGACGACGAGTGCGAAGGAGGCGGCGACCGAGTACCCGGTGTTGGAATCGAAGCGTAGAAAATTCAACGGCTTATTCTGTTGTATCGACAGGATTACCGTCAAGGAGCGCAACACCGCCCGCCGCGCGCCGCTATCCACGCCACGCTACTACAATCATGTTTTCTTTCGACGCTGCAGGGCTGCGGTCCGGGCGTGCGAATCGGAAGGGGGGTGGAATGTATCCAGTGCGCACTCTGACGATGGTCAAATTGACGGCTGCGTTATGCGCGACCGCCGCGATGTCCGTGCACGCGGCCAATCCGGTGTATTTCAACGTCGCGCCCGGTTGCCAGCCCCACGACGTCGCCGCCGCGCCGACGCCCGGGGGGCCCGTCTATTACACCGCGCAGGCGACGGGCAAGCTCGGCATCCTCGACCCCGCAACGGGAAAATTCGAGGAAGTCGCGCTGGGCAACCGCTCCGCGCCGCACGGCGTGATCGTCGGACCCGATGGCGCGCCGTGGATCACCGACGGAGGGCAAAACGCGATCGTCAGGGTGGATCCCGCGACGCGTCAGGTGCGCGTCTTTCCGTTGCCCGCCAATGCGGGATACGCAAACCTGAATACGCTTACGTTCGACCCGCGGGGCCGCGTCTGGTTTACGGGGCAGAGCGGAATCTACGGGAGCCTCGATCCGGCGACCAGCGAAATCAAAGTGTGGCAGGCGCCGCGCGGCAGCGGACCCTACGGCATCACGACGACGCCGAAGGGCGAAATCTATTACGCATCGCTGGCGGGCAACCACATCGCGCGCATCGACACGACGACCGGCGATGCGACGGTGATCGAGCCGCCGACGCCGAAGCAGGGCGCGCGCCGCGTGTGGTCCGATTCGCAGGGACGAATCTGGGTCAGCTACTGGAACACGGGGCAGGTCGGTGTGTACGATCCCGGAACACGTACGTGGCGCGAATGGAAACTGCCGGGGACGGCGCACGCGTACTCGGTATGGGTCGACCCCAAGGACCACGTCTGGCTGACCGACTGGAGCGTCAATGCGATCGTGCGATTCGATCCGCAGACAGGGAAATTCGAGACCCACGAATCCAACCGAGCCAATGCCAACGTCCGGCAGATGCTGGGTCGCGCCGGCGAAGCTTGGGGCGCCGAGTCGGGCACCGACCGGTTGGTGATGGTTCCTGCGCAGTAATCGGCGTGGAGTGCCGGCGCAACCCGTGGTTCAATAGCGCGACTTTCGGGGAGCGCGACTGCACACGCGCGACAAAGGAGAGAATTTGACCGCAATTCGAGCACTTGCCGCGGGCGTTGCAGTGGGCTTTGTACTGATGGCGCCCGGGCTTTCGTGGAGTCAGCAACAAGGCGGCCGTCCGCCAGCAGGAGGCTCGTCGCATGGGGGAATTGCGGTGAGGCCGCCTGCGCCGGACGCTCCCGCATCCGTGTCGATGCTCGGGACCGTGCAGTATCGACTGGACCTGCTCGAAGAAGATTTGCGATTGCGACCGGAACAGAACGCGGCGTGGGTCGCCTATCGCAGTCGCGTGCTCAAGCTGGCCGAGGACCTGCAGCGTGCGTCTCGATCGACGCTCGGCGGCGACCTCACGGCGCCGAAGCGCCTGGACCGGCTCGCCGACGCGGCGCGAGACCGCTTGACCGCGATCGAGGACATCGTCGACGCTGGGAAGGCGCTGTACGGATCGTTCACGCCGGAGCAGAAATTGGTGGCGGACCGTCGGATGGCGGCGCCCGTGATGGCGCTGGCCGGCGTCGAGCCGAATTCCTCGAACGACCGGCCACTCGGGCCACCGAAGAGTCCGTAGCCGCACCCCAGAATCACGTCATCCCCACGAAAGTGGGGATCCAGTGTCGTTCGGGCGACGTAGCTGGATTCCCGCGTGCGCGGGAATGACGCATTCCTCTGCCCGGCGGCGCGGACCCAGCCGGCGCAGAATTGAGGGGCCACTGGCGCAGAATTGAGGGGCCACCGGCGCAGAATTGAGGGGCCACCGGCGCAGAATTGCGTCATCCCCACGAAAGTGGGGATCCAGTGTCGTTCGGGCGAAGTAGCTGGATTCCCGCGTGCGCGGGAATGACGCGCTCCTCTGCTCGGCGGCGCGGACCCGCCTTGCGCGGGAATGACGCCTTCCTCTGCCCTGAGGCGCGGACCGACACGGGAGGCAGCAAATTGTTGGCTCCAGGATGAAATTATTCGCGTCGATTGACGACTAAGACATGTACCGGCCGCTGCTGCCGGGTTCCCAAGGAAAAGGCGCCATGCCCAAATCACGTTTACGTCCCTCCCTTATCGCCGGATTCGTCCTGCTGGTCCTCGTCCAGGCGACCGGCTCCGCCGAGAATGCAGTCAAGCTTCCCGCACCGGCCATGGATGTCCCGGCAGCGTCCGTCAAGGGCATGCAGACCGCTGTTTTCGCAGGCGGCTGCTTCTGGGGGGTCGAGGCGGTTTTCCGGCATGTGAAGGGCGTGTCGACCGCCATTTCGGGATATGCGGGCGGCACGACCAAGAATCCCGATTACTCGATGGTCGGCAGCGGTACCACCGGTCATGCCGAAGCGGTGGAAGTCGTCTACGATCCGAATCTGGTTTCGTACGGGCAGTTGCTCACGGTGTTCTTCTCCGTCGCGCATGACCCGACGCAATTGAATCGCCAGGGTCCCGACCACGGAACCCAGTACCGTTCGGCGATCTACACCACCAACGACGAGCAAAAGCGCGTGGCGCTTGCCTATGTCGCGCAACTCGACAAGGCCAAGGTATTCCCGCAGCCGATCGTGACGGAGATCGCAGCGTTGCCGGCGTTCTATCGGGCCGAGGACTACCACCAGAATTACCTGGCGCTGCATCCGACACAGCCTTACATCGTGTTCAACGACCTTCCCAAGGTCGCCAACCTGAAGACGCAGTTCCCCGCGCTATATCGCTGACGCGGCGGCGCGCGGCGCTCAGTCCGCGCCGCCGCTCTTCTTTGTCAGGCGCGCGATCGCCATGTTGATCGACAGGCGCAGCCGTTCGGTCGCCAGCGCCAGCTTGTCGAGTTCATTGCCGCTCTTCGCGTGAATGCGCGCGGCGCCAAGGTCGGCTGCCTTGCCGAGTGAGATCTGCTGCGTCGCGATGGTGAGCTTGCGTATGGGCCGCACCACGGCGTAGCGAATGAACACGAGCGCAATCGCAAATGCGGCAATGATCATCAGCAGTTCCCAGATCCCCACCACCTCTAGCGCCACATCCCAGAATGAGCGCGCGGGCAGGCGAACGCTGATGATTCCCGCGACGTCTCCTTCCTTGAATCCGAAGCCATTTTCCGTGCCATAGCGGACCTTCACGTCGTTGGGCGCGGCATTGGGTTCGCCGTGGCAGACGATGCACGAAGCCTTGTGATACACGGTGCGCGCGTAGCGGAAACCGCCGGGCATGAGTTCGTAGTATTCCTTGAGGCCACCTTCGCGAATGCGCTTGAGCGCACCGACTTCGAATGCGTCGGGCTTGTTGCCGGGGTTCATCACGTTGTGTGAGGTGAGGCGGAACTTTGACGGCGACGCTGATTTTTCGACAACCTCTGAAAACTCGCGCTGTGCGAGCGCCGGATTTTTGGAATAGAAATTGACCTGCGTCGCTTTGGGCGGCGTCGCGGCAAGGTCGTCCGCTTGCAACAGACCGAGGTGTCCCAAGTAGCTGCGGTCGTCGTCGCGCACCCAGACGCGGCCGTATTGAGCGACCCAGTTGCCGAAAGCGTCGACATTGTCGGCGACGGTCTCCGCCTGGCTTTTCAGCTGATGCAGGTACACGCGATCGAGGATCAGCCAGGATGCGCCGCCGATCAGGCCGAGCGCCACCAGGAAGACCAGCGCGAATTGGGTCGTGATGGACAGTCTCGACAGCATGGCCGCTCCTCGCTATCTGCTAGATTGGACCGACGACTTGACGAGCGCCGGCAATGAATTCCGAACGCTGCCGGGCTTCCGGCACTTCGCTCGCGAGCAATACGATGTAGTCGATGATGTCGCTGGCCTTGATCCTCTTTCCGGACGCGAGCCACTTCGCGCGCGCCTCGCCGACGACAACCTTTCCGAAGGGGCCGACTTCCTCGATGAACAGGGCGTCAATTGCCTCGCATTGAGTCAGGAGCAGCGGCAGCACACGGTGTTGATCCGACATCGCTGACCTCTCTCCGATGAATTCCCGTGCGCATGTCCTCGCGGGAACGTGTGGGCATCACGCAATGTGGGCGCCGGCACGCTGACATGCTGTGACAAGCCAGCAGAGGCTAATCGCGCGCGACGAATGCGTCAACCTGCGCGGCAACCCGGCCGCGTTCCGTCAACATGCAGCGCCGCAAACCACTTCCACTTGGTAGAATGTCGATGTGGAGAACACATATTGAGCGACGCAAGACGACCTTGCCCGAAATGCGGCGCATTGCCGCGGATGAGGGAACCCATCTGCGGGCGATGCGGGACCCGCGTCACTGCGGTCAAGGGCGAAGTACCCGCGTCGATCTTCCTGGACACCATACATCTGCCCGGCATGTCGCCCGAAGAGGCGCGGCAAACACGTGTCCGGCCCGTTCTCGCCGTGCTCTATCGCGTGGCGGTGGGTCCGGCGGCCGATTACTATGCGCCGCGCTTCCTGCGATACGAGCAGACGGGCCGCGGCCGACCGGGATGGCACTGGCCTTCGTTCCTGTTTCCGAGCGCGTGGGCGTTTTACCGCAAGCTGTGGGTCGCTGGTTTTGCGTTCGCGCTGCTGCCGTTGGCAGGCGCGTTCGCCTTTGTCATGCTGGCGCAGCGCATCGACAACGCTTCCGTGCCGTGGCTGCTGGCTGCGGCCGTGGCGATCTGGCTGCTGCCGGGTGTTCTGCCGGCGTTGTTCGCCAATTCACTGCTCTATCGCCGTGTGCGGCGCATCGTGCGCCATGCGGAGGCCTGCACCGCGAGTCCGTCCCAAGTGGCGAGTCTGCTGGCAAAACATCGCCCGACATCGCTGGTCGCCGCCCTGTTGATGGGCGGGGGTGCGCTCCTGATGACCGGTGGCCTGATCCTGCCAGGCATGCGCGGCGCGTGGATCGAGCATGAAGTGCGAACGCAGGTGGCCGCGGCGCTGAAGAGCGTTCGTCCTCTGCAGCAGCAAATCGAGGACGGATGGGATCGATTCCGCGCCGTGCCGGGCAAACTGGATGTGGATGCGCTGCGGGTGCAGGCCGCCGCCGCGTTGCTTGCCGAAGTGAGCTTCCGTCCCGCCAACGGACGGTTGCGCCTGGGGCTCGGCGTTTCGATCCCGGCGCTCGCCGGCCGCTCCATCCTGCTGGCCCCGTCGGTGGACCCCATGCAGCGCGTGCAGTGGACATGCATTCCGATCGACATTCCGGTGAAGTTCCTGCCGAAGGAATGTCTGAACTGACTGAGTGTCTGAAATGACGAGGCCACCCCGGGTGACATGCCGCACCATCGATGCTGGATCGCACGCGGGTTCATTTCCGCCACACGCTTGCCAGCCAGGGCTGCTGATCGCGCGGTAGGCCTTCCGGTCGATAGTAGTGCGTGACCTCTGTAAATCCGGCTGCCGTCAGGTAGCCGCGCCAGCCTTCGAGACTGTGATATGCGCCATACCGGCCGTTGCGCCAGCCTTCGTCGTCGTTGCCTCGCGGATTGGAACTGAACAATACGCCTCGCGGCTTGAGCGCTGACCTCAGTTCCTGCAGTACCCGAGGCAATTCCCGTATCGGCACGTGGAACAACGACGCATTGGCGAATATGCCATCAAAGCGGTCGGCAGGAAGATCGAGGCGCATGAAATCCTGCTGCCAGACTTCGCAGCCGCCATGTGCACGCGCCATTGCGGCAAAGGGTGCGGCGCCTTCCAGGCCGACCGGCGCGTGACCAAGATCCGCAAACGTCTTGAGATCACGGCCGGGACCGCACCCGAAGTCGAGGATTGCAAAAGGTGGCCTGGCGTCGATGGCTTGCAGCAGCGCCTCGATGTTCTGGCGCACGTCGTGATCGCGCGTGCCGTCGCGGAAGGCTTCCGCGCGGGCGATGTAATGATCCAGCGTACCGCGGGCGATGTCGTCGAGGTTGTCGGAATTCATTCCGTCACCCGCCCGCGCGTTGCCTTGACCTGGCCGCGCTTGACCTTGCTGTCCACGCGCCGGCGTTGCGATCCTCGCGTCGGCTTCGTGGCCTTGCGCGGTGGCGCCACGGTGGCCGCCGCATCGACCATTGCCTGCAGCCGCGCCATCGCATCGTCGCGATTTTGTTCCTGACTGCGATAACGCTGTGCCTTGAGAATGGCTACGCCTTCCGTCGTGATGCGGGAATCGTTGCGGGCCAGCAACCGCTGCTTGACGTCGTGCGGCAACGACGATGCCGGAATATCGAAGCGCAGGTGCACCGCCGACGAGACCTTGTTGACATTCTGACCACCGGCGCCCTGCGCGCGGATGGCTGTCCATTCGATTTCGGCGGCGTTGATGACGATCATGGGACAGGGGTCTCGACGGGTTCGAAAGCTGTCTGAATTATCCTCCAGGAGGGACGGATGCGGCGCGAGCGCGGCGCCTCAAGCGGGCGCGCGAAGCAAATCCGCTAAAATCGACCTTTCTCCACAGTGCTCTTCGAAAGCCAACGATGCGTGTCTTCAATTTCAGCGCGGGTCCGGCGGTATTGCCCGAACCCGTATTGCAACAGGCGGCGGCCGAGATGCTCGACTGGCACGGCAGCGGAATGTCCGTCATGGAAATGAGCCATCGCGGGAAGGAATTCATCAGCATCGCCGACAAGGCTGAGGCAGACCTGCGCAAGCTGCTCGCCATTCCTCCCAGCTACAAGGTGCTGTTCCTGCAGGGTGGGGCGATCGCCGAGAACGCCATCGTGCCGATGAACCTGCTGCAGGGCCACACCACGGCGGATTACGTCAACACCGGTGAATGGTCGAAGAAATCCATCAAGGAAGCGAAGAAGTACTGCACGGTTCATGTTGCAGCGTCGTCGGAAGACAAGGATTTCAGCTATGTGCCCGCACAGAGCACATGGAAGATGAGTGCGGATCCCGCCTATGTGCATATCTGCACCAACGAGACCATCGCAGGCGTCGAATACCCGTGGACCCCCGACACCGGCAGCGTGCCGCTGGTGGCCGACATGTCATCGCATATCCTTTCGCGACCCGTCGACGTGGCGAAATTCGGCGTGATTTACGGCGGTGCGCAAAAGAACATGGGACCTGCGGGCCTCACGCTGGTCATCGTGCGCGACGACCTGCTCGATCGGGCGCTTCCGATCACGCCGTCCGCGTTTCACTGGAAGGAGCAGGCCGCGGCGGATTCGATGTTCAATACGCCGGCCACCTACTCGATCTACGTCGCCGGCCTGGTGTTCGAATGGCTGCTGGCGCAGGGTGGGCTGGCGGCGATCGAGCGCAAGAACATCGCCAAAGCCGCGCTGCTCTACGACTACCTCGATCAGACGTCGTTTTACAACAATGCAGTGCGACGCGAAGACCGCTCGCGGATGAATGTCACGTTCCGGCTTGCGGACGAGACGCAGGACGAAGCGTTCCTCAAAGGCGCAGCACAGCGCGGCATGGTGCAACTGAAGGGTCACCGCGCAGTGGGCGGCATGCGGGCGTCCATCTATAACGCGATGCCGTTGGCCGGCGTGCAGGCGCTGGTCGCCTACATGCGCGAATTCGAGCAAAGCCATGGCTGACGGCTATCGCATTCTCACGCTCAACCAGATTTCGAGTCACGGCCTGCACCGGTTCCCCGGCGCCCGGTACACCGTGGGCAAGGCAGTCGCCGATCCCGACGCCATCCTCGTGCGTTCGCATGACATGCACGCGATGGACATTCCGGCGAGCGTGCGCGCGATCGGCCGGGCCGGCGCCGGCACCAACAATATTCCCGTGACGGCAATGTCGCAGCGGGGAGTGCCGGTGTTCAATGCGCCGGGTGCCAATGCCAACGCGGTCCGGGAACTCGTGCTCGCGGCGCTGCTGCTCGCAGCGCGCAACGTCATTCCGGCACTGAACTATGTGGCGGGACTCGACGCGTCGGCCAAGGATCTGGAGAAGCAGGTCGAGGAGGGCAAGAAGCAATTTGCGGGGGTGGAACTTCCACACCGCACGCTGGGCATCATCGGCCTGGGCGCGATCGGCAGCCTCGTTGCGGATACGGCGATCAAGCTCGGGATGAAGGTGACCGGCTTCGATCCGGAAATCACCGTCGACGCGGCCTGGCGCCTGCCGTCGAGCGTGCGCCGCGCGCACAGTATCGAGGAGGTCCTGAAGCAGGCGGACTTCGTCACGTTGCATGTGCCGCTGCTGCCGGTGACGCGCAATCTCGTCGACGAAAAACGGCTCGCGACGATGAAGACGGGTGCGGTATTGCTCAACTTCGCCCGCGACGCGCTGGTGGACGAGGCCGCGGTCGTGGCCGCGCTGCGGTCGCGGCGGCTCAAGTATTACCTGTGCGATTTTCCGGGCGCGGGATTGATGCACGAGCCCGGCGTCGTCGCGCTGCCGCATCTCGGCGCATCGACAGAGGAGGCCGAGGAGAATTGCGCGGTGATGGTGGTCGATCAGGTGCGCGAGTACCTGGAGCAGGGCGCCATCGCCAACGCGGTCAACTTTCCCAATGTCGAGATGGCTCGCGAATCACCCTACCGCATGGGCATCGCCAACGCCAATGTCCCCAACATGCTGGGCCAGATTTCCACGGCGATGGCCCACGCAGGCTTGAACATCCACAACATGGTGAACAAGTCGCGGGGCGAGATGGCGTATACGCTGGTTGACGTCGACAGCCCGATCCTGCCGGCAGCGATTGCCGCGATCTCTGCCATCGGGGGCGTGCTGTCGGTGCGTGCGATTCCGGTGGCGGACGCCGGTTGAATCGCCCGGGACGGGCCTGACTAATTTGACTTGAAGCGCACGCGCATGACCTTCTTGTCGTATTCCGCTTCGGTCTGCATCGTGATCTCGGCGCCACTGGCCGCGTAGACGCGGCCGCCGCTGCCGCGGCAGATGTTGCGCTCGTACTGGCACGGTCCCATCTCGGGATTCTTCGCGCACAGCGCGCCCACCTTGGGGGAGAATTCGATCGCCGTGACCTGGCGCGCGCCCTCCTTCTCGGACACGCAAACATAGATGGCGTCGGCCGGTATCGCGATCCCTGCGGCGGCGGCGGCCGTCGGCGGGGGCTCCGGAGGAACCGGTGGCACCGGGATCGCGGGCTCGGGGACCGTGCGGCGCACCACGGGTGCTCCTTTCGCTTCGCCGGGCGGTGTCAGGGGTACGGGCGCCTTGTCGACGGGGGCCGGCGAACACGCTGCCAGCAGCGTTGCCAGGAAGGCAATGACGAGAGTGCGCGACATGCGGATAGATTACCTCGTTCCGGTCGTGCGCGACATTCGGGCATACTTGCCGCTGGTACCCACTCAATCGCCAACCACCATGCACACTGTCGTCTTTCTCGATCGCTCGAGTCTCGGTGCGCAGGTGCGCGCTCCCGCGTTTGCGCACAAGTGGCAGGACCACGACAGAACGGCGTCCGACCAGGTGGTTGCGCATCTGGCCGGCGCCACGATCGCCGTCACCAACAAGGTGCCGGTGCGAGAAGAGGCGCTGGCCCAGCTCCCGCTGTTGCGCATGGTCGCGGTGGCCGCGACGGGAACCGACATCGTCGATGTCGCTGCCTGTCGCAACCGCGGCATCGTCGTTTCCAACATCCGCAATTACGCGACATCGTCGCTGCCGGAGCACGTGTTTGCGCTCGCGCTGGCGTTGCGGAGAAACCTGATTGCGTATCGCGCCGACGTCGAGAATGGCCTGTGGCAGCGGGCCGACACGTTCTGCCTGCTGACCCATCCGATCGGCGACCTGGCGGGAAGCACGCTTGGCCTCATCGGCTTCGGCGCCCTCGGCAAATCGGTCGCCAGGCTCGGCGCGGCGTTCGGCATGCGAGTGCTTGCCTATGATCCGGTCGCCGACGGACTGCCCTTTGTGCAGATGACAGGCGTTGACGACATTCTGGCGCAAAGCGACGTCGTGTCGCTGCACCTGCCGTTGAGCGACGACACGCGGCATATGATCGGACGTGAGCAACTGGCCCGAATGAAGCCGGGTGCGCTGCTCATCAATACGGCGCGTGGCGGCCTGGTCGACGAGCACGCGCTGGCAGCTGCATTGCGGGAGGGCCGCATCGGCGGGGCGGGATTCGATGTGCTCAGCCGCGAACCTCCCGGCGACGACAATCCGCTGCTGCAATTGCGCCTGCCCAACTTCATCCTGACCCCCCACGTCGCCTGGGCGAGCGCGCAGGCGATGCAGGCGCTCGCGGATCAGCTGGTCGACAACATCGAGGCGTTCGCCGCGGGCGCGCCGGTGAATGTCGTGACCTAGACGGACAAGGCGGGCGTCAAAACTCCGTTGGTCGCCGTCGCTGCGCCGGCTGTCCTCGTGGCACGGCCTATGCATAGGGATGCTCAGCCCTCCCGGATTGCCATTCCGGCAAGGGCAGAAAGGGAGCGCCTCATGTGCATTCATCATTCCGGCGAACTGTCCCCACTTACGCCTGCAGGCTTCCTGGCGGAAGTCAGCGATTTTCGTGAGCGCGTGGGCAACAAAGCATTGACACCATCACAGCGGAAGCACGCGCTGGATGTCATCGTGATGCATGCGGCGACGCTCGACCCGGCAGATCCCGGTTTCGCCGGCGCCGGCGTGGCATTGAAGGAAGCGTTGTGCTCCTGGCTCGACGCGCAGTCGTCCGTGGAACATTGACCGGCGCGATCGCCACACCAGCGGCGGGACGCGCGACGCGGCTTATGTCGTGATTCGTTAACGGGACGGCATGAGCATGCTGCGCATCATGCGCCGAAGCTGACCACGGCGACTCCGAACAGCACGCGATGCAGCGCCATCACGGCGATGGCGACACCGATGCCACCGACAACGGCCATCAAGTCGAACTTGGCCGAGGGCACGAACGACTTCGCGGTGCCCCGGCCGATTGCGGAAACAAGGGCGACGATCGCGTAAGCCAGGAACGAGCCGAACATTATCGTTCCCCGGACGTCCCCGTTCGCGAGCAAATGCACGGTTGCCCAAGTCATCAGGCCCAGCAACATTGGATGCCTCAGCCGGCGCCGAATGTAGCCCTTCATGTTGGCGGCGGCGAAAAGGATGAACGCCAGTGTAACGGCCAGCGGCGCAAGGGCGATGGCGCCAGGGACAGGCGCGAAAACGCGACCGGATGAGGGCGCTTGCGCAAACCCGACGCCGATGAGCACCAGCCCGACCACAGATATCACGGAGAACGCGCCTTTGTAGCCTCCTTCGCCCACGCGCGCCGCGAGTTCGCGTCGCAATGGCGGAAACGTGGGAACAAGGTGAACGCCGAGGAAGGCGATCAAGCCGACGACCAGCAACGTCATGGGATCCTCCGGGGACGGATGGCTGATCCGCAGTATCGCCGATTCGTCCACGAAGACGGCAGGGTCGTTCTGCGGCGCAAAGTTGGGCAGAATGCGCATTCACCGTCCAATTCCGAGGAACCTGCGCATGGGAAAATCGATCCGCTCCGTGGTCGTGTACTAGAGGAAGTGAAGAGAAGATGAAATACAAGGACTACTACGCAAGCCTGGGTGTCGACCGCAAGGCGACGCCCGACGACATCAAGAAGGCGTACCGCAAGCTCGCGCGCAAGTATCATCCCGACGTCTCCAAGGAGAAGGACGCCGAGGAGAAGTTCAAGGCGATGGCGGAAGCGTACGAGACGCTGAAGGATCCGGAGAAGCGGGCGGCCTACGACCAGTTGGGCAGCCACGCGCCCGGTCAGGATTTCCGGCCGCCGCCCGACTGGGAGCAGCATTTTGCGCGTGGACAGTCGACGTTCGACGACGTCGACCTCGCCGACCTCTTTGCCGGCCTGGGCGGGCGAGGCGGCTTCGGCCGGCGCGCGGATCCCTCCGCACCGATCCCGGGGCAGAACTATGAGGCGGCGGTGCAGGTCTCGTTCGACCAGGCGTTCCACGGTACCGAGATCGAGATGGACTTGAGCATGCCGGAGTACGACGAGAACGGCGTTGCGCATCGCGTGCCGCGGCCCGTGACCGTTCGCATTCCGCGTGGCGTCGTGGATGGACAGAAGCTGCGGGTGCCGGGGAAGGGCGGCAAAGGCCTGCGCGGCGGTCGTGCGGGAGACCTTTATCTCGACATCGCGGTCACGCCGCACAAGCTGTTCCGCGCGGATGGAAAGGACCTGTACGTCGACTTGCCGCTCGCCCCTTGGGAAGCGGTGCTGGGCACCAATGTGCAGCTGCCAACACCCGCGGGACCCGTAAATCTCAAGGTTCCGGCCGGCACGCGATCGGCGCAGCAGCTGCGCCTCACGGGTCGCGGAATCGGGCGTCCGGATGGTATCGCGGGGAACCTCTATGCGATCGTGCAGATCGTCGTCCCGACCGTGCTGGACGACGCACAACGGGGTTTGTTCAAGCAGCTGGCGGAGACGACGACGTTCGATCCGCGGGCGCATTTCGCGCAGGAGGCGGGCCATGCAGATTGAAATCGCCGAAGCGGTATCGCTGGACGAGCGCGGCGTGCTGACGCTCGAACAGCTGGTCGAGCTTTCGGAACTGCCGGAAGGTGAGTTGCGCGCGCTCGTGGACTACGGCGCGATGGCGCCCATCGATCCGGGCGCCGTGCATTGGACGTTTACCGCCCAGTGGGTAGGCGTCGCGCGCAAGGCAAGCCGGCTGCGCCGGGATTTCGAACTCGATGCGTACAGCTTGTCGGTGGTGCTGCAATACGTGCAGCGAATTGACGCACTCGAGGGCGAACTACGGGCGCTTCGGGCGCAGGCGGGCTAGCGCTCAGCCTACTACTTGGATCCCGACTTGACGGGCGCGGGCGCGCGCGCGGAAGTGCGACTGCTCAACGGCAGCGTGGATACACTCGCCGGCATGCCCGCGACGACGTCGTCGACCAGCAGTTCGCTGCTGCCGGCCGTGCCGGTCAGGAACACGATGGTCGGGCACGCATTGACGTCGCCAAATGTGAGGTGCTCGCCACGAGCGCGCATCGCGTCGCGTTCCGGCGTGCCGGCGCTGCTCATGTCGACCGGCGGATAGGTATTCTGGTAGATGACGTTTTCGCCACGGTCGTAAATGACGTAGCAAATCAACGCTTGCGCGGAACTGGCGCCAAAAAGGCTGGCCGCGCTTGCCAGCAACAATACGGATAGTGATGGCCGCATGGGTGTCTCCCGATGTATTGCCCCCATCCTAGCCTCCGAATCGTGCAAATTCAACTGGTTGGCGCAACAACGACTCTCCTGCATCGTCGGTTGTTGCCAAACTGGTGTCCCCCGGGTTCGCTTTCCTGAGTCCTCGACCAACGTCACGGCGAGCCACTCGTGGCCCGCAGCGCCGCGAGGATCGCGGCGCTGGCCGATGTACCGATGCGGTTTGCGCCGGCCTCAAGCATCGTTTGGGCGTCGGCGAGCGTGCGGATCCCTCCGGACGCCTTGACGCCGACGTTTTCGCCGGCCAACGCGCGTAACAGCGCGACATCGGCGGCCGTCGCGCCTCCGCTCGGGTGGAAGCCCGTGGAAGTCTTGAGAAACGCAGCGCCGGCGTCGCACGCGATGCGGGAGGCAAGGCGCTTTTCGTTGTCGGTGAGCGCCGACGATTCGAGGATGACCTTGACTGGAATACCGTCAAGCGCGCGAACCACCGACTCGATCTCCGCGGCAACCTGCGTCGCGTGACCGCTCTTGAGCCAACCGAAGTTCTGCACGACGTCGATTTCGCCTGCGCCTTCGGCGACGGCGATCGCGGCCGAGCGAATCTTCACGTCTGTCGCGTCGCATCCGTGCGGAAAGCCGACAACCGTGACGATGCACGCATCGGCGGGGGCGATGGCAGCTCGCGCAAGCCTGACCCAGCACGGCTGAATGCAGTAGAAACCGATGCGCAAGTCGGTGACGACGGCCGCACCCGCGAGAATGTCGTTCTCCGTCGCCTCGGGCTTGAGGACGGAGTGATCGAGCAGCAACGCCAACTCTGCGCGCGTCATGGCGGCGGACTCCGTTGCGCCTGCGCGAGCCGGGCGCGCAGGTAAGCGTCGAGTTTTACCTCGTCCGCGAATTCAGGTGTGGTGTCGGGCACGCCGAGGTAGTAGACGCGCAGCGTCGCACTTTGGTTCGGCGGCGCAGACGGTTGCAGCAGCACCTCGGTGCGAGGATAGGCGGCAAAATGCGCGCGCAGGATGTGCAGGTCGGCCATGCCGGCGACCGGTGTCGGCGCAAGGATCACGCGCCGTTGTCCGGAGAACGGGTCGACCCCGGTGACGCTGACATCAGCGTACACATTTGAATCGGCAACGACGCGCAGCACAACTACTGTGGTGTCCTCATTCTTGCCCCGCAGCACACCCCACGCGAGGGCGATGCCCGGCTCGGCAAAGGCGTCGGCGCTGCCATGAACGTCGCGCGACGCCCCGGCGGCGTGACCTTGCGGCGGGAACAGCAGCGCGAACGCACTCAACAGGACAACGTTGATCACCAGCGTCCTCATTTGCTGCCTTCGGGGAGAACGCCCAGCGCAGCTTCGGAAATGCGCAGCGAGACGGGTTCATCGACGGCAAAACTTCGCCCCGCCCCGGCGTCATACCGGACCGCGTGCAACGTTTCATTTCCGCATCGCAGCGAGTATTCCATTTTTTCCCCAAGAAACATCCGCGCGAGGATGGTCGCATTGGTGGGCCCGGCGCCCGCATCGACGATCTCGATGGATTCCGGACGCAGTACCAGGCGAACCGCATCCCCGGAGGCAATCCCTTTGCCCGGCCAACGCACGGAGAGCACCGTTCCCAGCGTGGCGATGCGCAGCGAATCACCGGCCACCGACTCGATCCGCCCGGCGACGAGATTGACGCGCCCGACGAATCGAGCGACGAATTCCGATGCGGGACGATGATAAAGGTCTTCGGCCGATCCTTCCTGCACAACGGTGCCCTGATTCATCACGGCGATGCGGTCGGAGACTGCCATCGCTTCTTCCTGGTCATGCGTGACGTAGATCGTCGTGATCGCGAGCCGGCGCTGCAGGTCCCGGATCTCCTGCCGCATCTGCACGCGCAACTTTGCGTCGAGGTTCGACAAGGGCTCGTCGAAAAGCAGCACGCGGGGTCGGATGACGATCGCGCGGGCCAGCGCGACCCGCTGCTGTTCGCCGCCGGAAAGCTGGCCGGAAAACTGCTGTTCGTAGCCTGCCAGGCCGACGAGTTCGAGGACTTCTCCGACGCGGCGGCCGATCTCGTCGCCCGACAATCCACGCACACGCAATCCATATGCGACGTTTTCGAAGATGGACAGGTGTGGAAACAGCGCGTAATTCTGGAACACGAATCCGATGTTGCGTTGGTTTGCGGAGAGGCCGGTAACGTCCTGGGCGCCGAAGAGAATGCGTCCGGCGTCCGGACGCTCGAATCCCGCAATCATCCGCAGCGTGGTTGTCTTGCCGCAGCCCGAAGGGCCGAGCAGCGTCAGGAATTCGCCCGGGCTCACGTCCAGCTTCACGTCGCGCGCGGCGTAAACCTCGCCCTTGACGCGGTGGGCGAACCGCTTTGACACGTTGTCCACGCTGACGCTGATTGTTTCCGCTGTCATCGCCTCACCCGCCCAGGAGACTCGTCATGGGGACGGAGCCGGGCGCCCTGAACCGGCGCAGCACGCGACCGATGATGGCGATGACGACGAAGACGATCACGACCACCAGCACCGAGAACGCGGCGGCTGGTCCGAGCGAAAGCTCGGTGATGTTCTCGAGGATCTTCACGGTGATGAGCGTCCAGCCGATCGACACGAGGAAGATTGTCGCGCTGATCGCTGTCATCGAACGGATGAACACGACACCCAGCCCGGCGAAGAACGCGGGAAGGATGAGCGGCAGCGTGATCCGGCGAAATGTCGTGCCACTGCCTGCGCCGAGTCCCTGCGACGCTTCCTCCAGGCTCTGGTCGATCTGCTGCAGCTGCGCGACGGTGGCGCGAATGCCCGTCGGGCCGTACCGGAACACGTAGCACGCGATGATGATCAGCGCCGTGCCGCTCAGTTCTATCGGAGGATCGTTGAACGCGATGAGATAGGCGATGCCGACGATGGTTCCTGGCAGCGCATAGTTGATCATGGACACCAGTTCCATCGTGCGCCGCCCGACGAATTTCTTTTTTGTCACGAGATAGCCGAGAAGCACGCCGTACAGACCGCCCAGCGGCATCGCGAAGGCTGCGATGATCAAGGTGTCGCGTATCGCCTTCAGGCCATCGGTAAATATTACCCGGTAGTGCTGCAGCGTGAACGCATGGTTGGCGCCGAGCGCAACCACCAGCGATGCGTACAGGAGCAGCGCGTAGAAGTACAGGATGACCAGCGCAATCGCCGCGCAGGTCGACAGCAGTAACGCCCGCACGCCTGGGGAAATGCTGTCGAACGGAGTCTGCCCCGCGCCCTTGCCGGTGATCGTGACGTAAAAGCGGCGACTCACCCAGTAACGCTGCAACAGGAAGATGGCCAGCGCCGGGACGAGGAGCGCGAACGACAGTACCGCACCGCCGCGCAAATCGAAGAGGCCGGTAATTTGCAGGAACGCCTGCGTGGGCAGCACGGGAAACTGGTTTCCGGCGAGGATCAGCGGTGTCGCGAAATCGGCCAGCGATGCGGCGAACAGCAACAGGAACGCATTTGCAAGTCCGGGAATGCATAGCGGCAGCGTCACCGTGCGGAACACCCGCCGCCGCGATGCCCCAAGACTCAGCGCCATGCCCTCGATGTTGGAGTCGATCGCGGCGAGCATCGGCCGCAGCGTCAGGTAGGCGATGGGAAAATAGGTCAGGACTTCGGAGAGCATCGTGCTGGTCAGCCCGTAGACGGTGACGCCTTTGAGGCCGAGCACATGGTAGGTGATGAGGCCGCGCGGACCGAAGGAAAAGATCATCGCGATGGCCGTTGTGAACGGGGGAGAGACCAGTGGCAGCAACACCGCGGCATCGATGGCCCACAGCACGCCGCGCGGCAGCCGGGCGCGTGCAGCGGTGAACGCGAACAGGAATCCGAGCACCGTACCCAGCGTTCCCACCAGCACGCCCAGCAGCAGACTGTTCCAGAACGCGCGAACCTGATGCCTGTCGGTCAGGATCGCCAGGATGCCGGCGGTCGTGAAACTGCCGTGGTCGCTGAGAATCCTGGCGAACAGCATCGCCAGCGGATAGACGACGAACAGCGCCAGGAACGCCCAAAGCGCGACGACTGTCAGCGCAACGGCCGGATCCCTGCCGCCGGGCATCGCCATTGCCACGGCGCGGCCGGACCGTCGCGACACCGTCCGGAATCCTAGGGGTTCAGCACTTCGGCCACCCAGCGGTCGACGATCCGCTTGCGATTGGCGCCCGCATACTCCGCGTCGATGGGAAAAATCTTCGCGCCTTTCAGCACTTCGGCGAGGCTCGGTTCGATTTTCACGTCCGGATGCGCGGGAACGAAATTGATCTTGTGCTTCGCGAATTGGTTCTGCATTGCCGGGGAGGTGGCCCAGTCGATGAGCTTCTTGCCCAGCTCCGGATTCTTGGCGCCCTTGATGAGCGCGATACCTTCGGCCGCCGTGCCGATGCCTTCCTTCGGGAAGCTGATCGAGACGTCGTAGCCCTTGGCCTTGGTATCGAGCGCATCGACGATGAAGAAGATGCCGCCGCCGGCCTGACCCAGGCCCACGGGCAACGTGCCGCCGCCGCCGCTCTTCGTATAGAGCTGCACGTTCGGCCGCAGTTTTTTCATGTAGTCGAATGCCTTGTTCTCGTCGCGGCCGTTGACTTCCAGAATCGAAAAGATGCGCGTCACCGCGGTTCCGGACGTGCGCGCATCGGCCATCTGCAGCATGTTCTTGTAGGGCGCGGCCAGCAGGTCATTCCAGGATGCCGGCGCCTTGAGGCCGTTCTCCTTCAGGAACTTGTCGTTGGTCATGAACACGAGCGGGTCGTCGGCAATGGCGATCCACTGTCCATCGGCCTGCTTGAAGCGCGCCGGGAGCGCGGCAAATGACGGCGGCTTGTACGGCTCGAACAGGCCCTCGTTGATGCCCGCCGCGAACGTCTCCACCGGACCGCCGAACAGCACATCGACGCGCGGATTGTTTTTCTCCGCAATGATCCGCGCCAACGCTTCGCCCGAGGAAAAGCGGACGAAGTTGACCTTGATGCCGGTGGCCTTCTCGAACTCCTCGAACATCGGGCGCGCCCAGTTCTCCGGCCAGATCGAATACACGTTGAGCGTGTCCGCGGCCACCGCAGGCATCGCGACGAGCAGTGCCAGCGCGCACATGAGCCATGGCGCGACGGTGCGCCGCCCGGTCTGCAGCAGGCCAGGGATCAAAGTCATCGTTCCTCCTTTGGGCGATTCCGCCACATTGTCATTGTTGATGCTAAAGCGCGCATTTGCCGACATACCCTTCCGACACGCCAGACTCCGCGTGGGGCGCCACACCCTGTCCGTCGAAATAGACGGAAATCTGATTGCCGGTGCCGAACTTGGCATCGGCGCGGCGTTTTTCGTTGATCACGCGAAAGATGTTCCACTCGTCGTGGGCGCCCCGACTCACCGTCGAGGATGCGCGCAAGCCGTAATACTTGCGAAACGCCGCCTTGGTCAGACCGCCCTGAACGGCCTTGTCGAAGTCCGGGTCCGACTTGATACGCTTGTCGTAGTACGCGTCGAGCTTCGCCATGTCGTTGTTGCCGTCGAATCCAAAATAGCGCGCGAAGTCCTGCGGGCCGGCGAAGTAGACGAAGTCGAAATCGCCCATACCGTCGGCGCCTTCCAGGAGACTGGCCCACATCAGCATGTAATCCGCGCCCGTGCCCTTTGGCAAGTCCGCATCCAGCGTGGTGGGATTGAGCACGTAGACGTATTCGGCGCCGAGCCGCTTTTCGATGGCGACCTTGGCCGCCGCCGCGACATCCATGTTCACGTTGAAGTTGCCGCCGCCGGCTGACGTCAATGGCACGCTCAGGTAACCGACGGCCTTTCCAGCCTTGCGCTGGTCCCCGATCACTTGCCGGAAGCGCTCGATCTTGCCCTGAATGGTTGGTTTCAGGTCTTCGTTCACGCAATAGCAGATGCCGGCTTTCGTGCATTCGGTGGCCTTCGCCGCGATCGCGGACAGCGGCCACGCGGCGGCGACCACCGCTGCGGCGATTGCCGAGACGCCAGGGGCGATGCGCAAGCTGCTCAACATGGTTCCGCTCCTTCCCGCAATGAGACGCGCCGTGAAATGGGTTCAGGATCAGCCGTGCACGGTACGCGAGTGACGCCGCGGACGTCAATCGAAGGGCCGTGGAAGTCGCCTGCGCGCTTGACTTTGGCGGGCGCGCGGGCGCCCAATATGCGGATTGCACGTGATCCTGTGGAGGCGGCCATGCCCATTCGTTCCCTGCGCTCCATCGTCGCTACGCAGACCCCGATCACGGTTTCCCGTACCGTCACGGTCGTCGAGGCGGCGAGGACGATGAAGCAGCACAACATCGGCGCGGTGCTGGTCGTCGATGGCGCGCGCCTTTGCGGTATCTTCACCGAGCGCGACGCGCTATTTCGCGTGCTGGCCGAAGGCCGGGACCCGGCGACGACCAGGATGGACCAGGTCATGACGCTGCAACCCCAGACGATTCATCCCGACAAGCCATTCCTGCAGGCGCTGCGCGTAATGCACGTGGGGCGTTTCCGCCACCTGCCCGTGGTGGAGGATGGCCGGCCCTTGGGAATGGTGTCGTCGCGCGACGCGCTGGACGATGATCTCTACGAGCTGCGCACCAATCTCGACCAGCGCGAGGACATGGTGGAATGACGCCCGACCGTCATTGACGGGAATGCCGCGCGCGCGACCTGGCGCTACATGATCCGGTTGAACCAGAGCATCGACAGCCAGGCGGACGCGAACGCCAGTAGCGCGGCTGCGGCGGCGAACAGCGCAGTGATCTCGGTTTCTTTCTGCTCGAAGAAAATCCGCGTGTTGAGGTTCTGGTAGATCTTCTGCAGATCGGCGGCTGTTCCGGCGTAGAAATATTCCGCCCGGGTCAGATTGGCGATCGACTTCAGCGAATCTTCATCCAGTCGCACCCGCATGGACCAGCCTTCCGCGCCGATGATTTCGCCGCCTGCTGTACCGATGCCAACGGTGTAGACACGCACGCCCCGGTCGGCTGCCATGCGCGCCGACTCGATGGGATCGGGTCCGGTCGTGGTCTGGCCGTCGGTCAGGAGGATGATCGCCGCGCCGGTATAGGAACCCGGCGCCACCGGTTTGGCCGGGGCCTTTTCAGGCGCCTTCGACGGGTCGAGCGGAGCGCTGCGCGGACCGGTACCGCGCGGATTGTACGAGCGCAGGTCGAACTCGACGTCCGGAAAGATCATCTTGAGCGACACGAGAATGCCGCTGCCGACCGCGGTGCCGCGCTGCAGGTTGAAGCGGTCGATGGCGCCGACCAGATCCTCGCGACTGTGGGTGGGCGATTGCACGACCGACGCGGTGGCAGCGAACGAGACGATGCCGATTTGCGTGGTGTTCGGCTGTTCGGCAATGAATGCCTTCGCCGCTTCCTGCGCTGCGACGATGCGGCTGGGCTTGACGTCCGTCGCGCGCATGCTCCCCGACACGTCCATCGCCAGTATCACCGTTTCGTGCTGCGACGGCAGCGTCACCACCGCGGCCGGGCGCGCGATCGCCACCAGCAGCAGCGTGAATGCGATGAGGAACAGGAGTGGAGGCACATGCCGCCGGAAGCGTTGTCCCGGGCCCATTGCGTCGCGTATCAGGCTCAAGCTGGCGTAGCGAAGCGCGGTCTTCTTCTTGCGCCGGAGCAGCCACAGGTACGCGCCCACCGCGGCGGGAACCAGCAGCAACAACCACAGCAGGTGGGGCCAGAGAAATGTCATCATGCCGCGCCGAGGTGGCCGGGCAGCACGCCACCCGCCGCCAGCTGGCCCCGCCGCTTGCGCAGGTCGGCGAACCGCATGATCGCGTCGACCAGGTTGTCGTCGGTCGCGAGTTCGAGCGCATCGACGCCCGCGGTGCGAAACGCGGCGCGCAACGTGGCCTCGCGCTTGCTCGCAGCGGCGGCGAAGCGCTTGCGGAATCCGCGATCATGCGTGTCGACATAAACCTGCTCGCCGGTTTCGGCATCCTGGACGACCAGCAAGCCCAAGTCGGGGAGCGTCATCTCGAGCGGATCGTAGAGACGCACGGCGACCACATCATGACGCTGCGCGAGCCGGGCCAGCGCAGACTCCCAACCGGGCGTGCTGATGAAATCGGATACGACAAAAACCAGCGAACGCTTCGGCGCCATGCGACCCGCCATCAGCAACAGATCGCGCAGGTTCGTCTCCCCGGCAGGACCGGGCGCCGCGCGTGTCAGCATCCGATGCAGGAGGTGCAGCACGTGCCGGCGTCCCGTTCGCGCAGGAATGACCGTATCGACGTCGGTGCCATAAAGCAGCGCACCGACCCGGTTGCCGTGGCGGGTGAGAATCCGGGCGAGGACCGTGACGAATTCGGTCGACACCGCGCTCTTCCGAAGCTTTTGCGAGCCGAAGTCCACCGACGCGCTCAAGTCCAGCAGGAACCACGCGGCGACTTCGCGCTCTTCATGGTATTCGCGCACATAAGGGGTCTGCAGCCGCGCGGTGACGTTCCAGTCGATGTGTCGAACGTCGTCGTGATAGACATACTCGCGCAAATCCGCCAGATCCAGTCCCTGGCCACGGAAGAGGGTCCGATAGTCGCCCTGCAACGCGCCGTCGAGACGGCGCATCACCGTCCACTCCAGCCGGCGCAATACCGCTTCAGGCGTCGTTGCGGACGGCGGGGTCGACGCGGACATGGCTTTCAAGTGGCTTCTCGGGGCGGGGGACCTGTCGCAGGATGCGCAGGATCAGCGCGTCGGCCGTGACGGCGTCCGCCAGCGCCTCGTAGGAAAGCGACAGGCGATGGCGCAGGACATCCGGCGCGAGGTCGGAAATATCCTCCGGCATCACATACGCACGGCCGCGCAGGAACGCCAGCGCGCGCGCGGCCTCGACCAGGTGAATGCTCGCGCGGGGACTGGCGCCGTAGGTCAGGTAGCGCGCCATGTCGGCGATGCCGAAGCGTTCGGGATCGCGCGTGGCGGCGGTCAGGCGCACCGCGTAACGCATCAGCGAAGGGTCCACATATCCCGTGCGGCACTCGCGCTGCAGCGCGCCCAGTTCGTCGGTGGTCGCCACGGCGGCGACATCCAGCGCCGCACCGGTGACCCGCTGCACGATGACGAATTCCTCTTCCTCGCTGGGGTAGCCGACGAGGATTTTCATCATGAAGCGGTCGACCTGCGCCTCGGGCAGCGGATAGGTGCCTTCAGTCTCGATCGGGTTTTGCGTGGCCATCACGAGGAATGGCTCGGGCACGCGATGCGTCTGGCCGGCGATCGTGACCTGGTTTTCCTGCATCACTTCGAGCAGCGCGCTTTGCACTTTGGCCGGCGCGCGATTGATTTCGTCGGCGAGCAGCAGGTGGCAGAACACCGGCCCGAGAGACGTGTTGAACTCGCCGGTCTTCTGGTTGTAGATGCGGGTGCCGATCAGGTCCGCGGGAACCAGGTCCGGCGTGAACTGGATACGCTTGAACGTGCCGCGAATGGTTTTCGCGAGCGTCTTCACCGTCAGCGTCTTGGCCAGGCCTGGCACGCCTTCGACCAGAAGGTGGCCCTGCGCCAGCATCGCCACCAGCACGCGCTCGAGGAAGTGGTCCTGGCCGACGACAACGCGTTTGACTTCGTAGAGTATCCGCTCCATCAGCGGGGTGACGTCACTGCGGGCGGCGGATGCGTCGTTCATGCGTGGAGTTCCAGATGAGGTGCCGGTTCAGGAGGGCTGCACCGGCAAGGCTGATTCAAAACGGCGACAGGCCGTACGCGGCCGCCGCGTTCTCTATCGGCACCGCGAAGCCGATGCCGATGAACACGTGCTGTTCGGTGGGGTTGAGGATCGCAGTGACGATGCCCACGACTTCGCCCTCGGCGGTCACTAGCGGACCGCCGGAATTGCCGGGATTGACCGCTGCGTCGAACTGGATGAGGTTGGTCAGCGCTTCCCCGCTGCGCGACCGGTAGTGTCGGCCCAGGCCCGACACGACGCCCGACGAAACGGAGGGTCCGATGCCGAAAGGGAAGCCGACGGCGATGACTTCCTCGCCGACCGCCAGGTCGGCCGTGGACCGAAGCGTGGCGGCGGGCAGATCGTCCGGGATTTTCGCCGACTTCAGCACTGCGAGATCGTGTTCCGGGCGCGCACCGATGATGGTCGCTTCCGATTCGAAGCCGTCTTCGAACTCCACCTGGATGCGGTCCGCGCCCGCCACCACGTGCAGGTTGGTGAGAATGATCCCGGTGTCGACGATGACCACGCCGCTGCCAATGCCCTCCATCGCATGGCCTTCCTGTTCCTTGGCATAGGCGGTGCCGTGCACGCGGACGACGGAACGGCGCACCTTCTCGTAGGCGGTGGCCGCATGGGAAGGCATCTGCGTCGTTTCCAGCGTATGCAGCACCGCGGCGTCGATGTCCTCCTGCGTGAATGGGCGAGGGCCACGCGTCAGCGCCGCGTGCCCCAGCACGATGGCCAGCGCAACGATTGCCGCCGCAGCGAGCAATACCGCGCGATCGTGCTTTGCGAAGTAAGCGCGCCACCTGGACGCGCGCGCTGCCGGCGTCCCCTCAGGTCCCTCCCCTGCTGGCGCGCCTTCGGGTGCGGCCGCGCCGGCGCCCTGCGCCTTGCGCGTCTGGTCGGAACGGCTATAAAGGGGGGTTCTCTTCATTCCCGCGTCGCATGCGGTTGCTGCATCCAGTCCACGATGACCGCCCAACGGTAGCACGCTCGGCGCTGCGCGTGAATATCCCGGAATTGCGATTTCGGGAAACGCGCCGGCTTTGCGTTCCACGTTGACTGCCGGTCCAATGTTTGTATCATCGCACGTTCAGCGGAGGGGCCCTGAATGCGTACATTTCTGAAAGGCATTGCGTTCCTGGTTGCCGCGCTTGTCATCATCGCCGGCGCACTCGGACTTGCTGTGGGTCCGCTGAGCGAGCGAAAGCGCAATCGGGTCGTGGAAATCGCGGTGGCGCCGGTCGCCTATGTCGAGGGGGAAGCCGCGCTTACGCGCGGAAAGTACCTGTTCGACTCGCGCGGATGCGCCGAGTGCCATGGCGCAAATGGTGCCGGGCGGGCTGTGATCAACGATCCAGGCGGCTTCTACGTCAAGTCGCCCAACATCAGTCCGGGACCGGGAAGCGTGGTGAAGGACTACCGGGAGGTCGATTGGGTGCGCACGGTGCGCCACGGCATCTCGCCCCAGAAGCATCCGCTGTTCCTGATGCCGAGCGGCGACTACAACCGCATGACCGATGCCGACGTCGCGGCGCTCGTAGCCTATGTGCGAAGCTTGCCGCCGGTGGCTGGCACGGGCGCGGAGGTTCGCTTTCCTCTGATGCTCAAGGCGTTGTATGCGGCGGGCGCGGTCAAGGATTCGGCGGAGGAAATCAACCATTCGCTGCCGCCCGCGACACCGGTACCTGAAGGCAACACGGTGGAACATGGCGCGTACGTGGCGCAGTTGTGCAAAGGTTGTCACGGCGACGGTTTTTCCGGAGGCAAGATTCCCGGCACGCCACCCGAATGGCCTCCCGCGGCCAACCTGACGCCAGGACAGGGCAGCGTCATGCCGCAATACGATACCGCGCAGAAATTCGCGGCAATGCTGCAAACTGGCAAGCGGCCGGATGGCAGCGCCGTCAGCGAGGTCATGCCTTTTCCGACGTTGAGCAAGCTCAACGAAACGGATGTCGCGGCTGTGTATACGTTCCTGAAGACGGTCCCGCCGCGTCCCGCGGGCGGGCGCTAGCTACGTGATCTCGGCCGCGGAGTTGCGCAGCGTCGCGCTGTTCGCGGCGCTGCCCGATGGCGAGGCCGCGACACTTGCGGCGCGGGTCGCGGACGTGCACCTGCGCCAGGGCGACTGGCTGATCCACGAGGGGGAGCAGTCGTCGTTCTACCTGCTCATCGAAGGTTCGCTCGAAGTGCGCAAGATGGTCCATGGCGTCGAGCGCCGCATCTTCGAATACAAGCAGGGCGATTCGTTCGGCGAAGTGCCGCTGCTGCTGGGTTCCCCGGCGATCGTCAGCTTGCGCGCGCTCGAACCCTGCCGCGTCGCGCAGCTCGATCACGACGACTTCATGCAGCTTTTCACGTCGTGCAAGACGCTGGCATCGCAATTGACGCGCACGATGACGGAGCGCGTGGTCCGCCTGCAGGGTCTTGCCGGCGAAGCGTCGCCGCCTCGCGTCGCGATCGTGGGTCACCGCTACGACATCGCGTGCCACCAGCTGCGCGATTTCCTGGCGCGCAACATGATCACGTTCCGCTGGATCGACCCCACGCGACCGTCCGCGACCGGAGAGGTCGACCCGCCGCGGGCCGGCGATCGCTATCCCATGATCATTCTCGCCGACGGCGGGCGCCTGGTGACGCCGACACTGCGCGAACTGGCGCAGAAACTAGGGCTGCTGACGACGCCCAGCCGCACGTCCTACGATCTGGCGATCATCGGCGCGGGTCCTGCAGGGCTCGCCGCTGCCGTGTACGGCGCGTCGGAAGGACTCAACACGATCATGATCGAACGCGAGGCGCCGGGTGGCCAGGCGGGCACGTCGTCGCGCATCGAGAATTACCTCGGGTTCCCGACCGGATTGCCCGGTGACGAACTGAGTTCGCGCGCATTGCAGCAGGCGCGGCGCTTTGGCGCTGAATTGCTGGTCGCCCGCGACGTGGTCGGACTTGAGGCCGATGAAGGCACCGGCGGGCACGCGGTGCTGCTCGATGGAGGCGACCGTGTCAACGCCCGCAGCGTGATTGTCGCCACGGGCGTGTCGTGGCGCGAACTCGACGTCCCGGGTGCCGACGCGCTGGTAGGGCAGGGCATCTATTACGGTGCCGCGCGCACCGAGGCGCTGAACTGCCAGGGGCAGCATGTGTTCCTGGTCGGCGGCGGCAATTCGGCGGGGCAGGCCGCGATGTTTTTCTCGAACTATGCACACAAGGTTTCGTTGCTGGTGCGGGGAGCGTCGCTGGTGGACAGCATGTCGCACTACCTGATCCAGCAACTGGCCTCGAAGAGCAACGTGGAAGTGTGCACGCGGTGCCGCATCGTCCGGGTCGAAGGCGAGCGGCGGCTGGAATCCATCGTGATCGAGAACCGGGACACGGGGACGCTTACGACCGAACCGGCGTCGGCCGTATTTGTATTCATCGGCGCCGACGCGCAGACTGACTGGCTGCCTGCGGCGATGATTCGCGACGAGAACGGCTACGTTTGCACGGGTCGCGACGTCATGGACCTGGCGGCCGGACGCAAGGACGCGTGGCCGCTCGATCGCGATCCGTTCCTGCTCGAGACGAGCGAGCCGGGCGTGTTCGCGGCAGGCGATGTCCGGCATGGGTCGATCAAGCGCGTGGCTTCGGGCGTTGGCGAGGGCAGCATGGCGATCGCGTTCGTTCATCAATACCTGGCCGCCTATCCGACCGCAACATCCGTTCGCGGAGATTGAGCGTTCCTCGCGGGAACCATGCAGTCGCGACGCGGTCGCACACCGTTCGCGCGGACGCAAGCCGCTCCGCATCCCGTTTCTTGTCTCCGACCAGGATTTTCCCACCGTGTCGCGTCCCTTTAGGTCCAACTCTATGTGCGCGCGTGTCCTTCTCGCGCTGGCGCTGAGCGCTGCTGCCTCGGCGGCGAGTGCACAGCTCATGTCCGTGGTCGAGTATTACAACCGTTCGCTCGATCACTACTTCATCACGGCCAACCCGGCGGAGATCGCCGATCTCGACGCCGGCAACAAAATTGGCTGGGCGCGCACCGGCACGGGCTTCAGCGCGTATGGCACAGCTGCGGCGGGCGGAACGCCTGTATGTCGGTTCTACATTCCGCCTGGCCTCGGCGACTCGCATTTTTTCTCGGCGTCGCCCGCCGAATGTGCGGAGGTGCAGGTGAAGTTCCCGCAGTTGGTGCTGGAGTCGACGGCGGCCTTCTACCTGCCGCTGCCCGATGGCGCGACCGGCACGTGTGCAGCCGGAACCATCCCGGTCTACCGGCTGTGGAACAAGCGCGCCGATACCAATCATCGCTACACGGTGGACCCGGCAATTCGTGACGAGATGGTGCACATGGGCTATGTTGCCGAAGGCGCTGGCCCGGACATCGTCACGATGTGCAGCCCGACCAGTTCGCCGGCGTCGCCGCAGGCCGGCGGGATCGCGTTCATGGGCCCGCTGCGCATTGTCGCGGGAGGCACCTACACGGGAAACTGGGAAAGCCAGGATCCGACGGTGCCGGCGATCACCGTCGATACGACCGATCCGGTGATCATCGAAGATTGCGTACTGCGCGGACGCGCCAACCTGGTCACCGCGGGCCGTTCGGGCGTCGATGTCACGATTCGCAACTGCCGCGGCTATGGCCTGGATTCCGGCGTTGAGGGACAGGAACGCGGCGCATTCTTCGAAGCGTACAAAGTCGGGCGCCTGACGTTCGAGCACAACTATGTGGAAGGTCTCTTCGAAGTCATCGTGCTTATCGAATATGGCGGTGACCATGGCAACTCCGCGACAGGCACGCCACCGGTCGTCATCCGATACAACCGCATCCGTAACCTCATGGGCCTCTACAGCGACGGGCAGGGCGGCGTGCAGCTGCACGGTGACTTGGGCAACGAGGGCAACGGCAATCACGCGTTCATCATCAACAAGCTGCAGCAGATTCCAGGCGCCGACATCGGCTGGAACGAGATCGTCAGCGACCCGTATTTGAGTTCCGTGGGTGACAAGATCAACCTTTACCAGACGAGTGGCACGGCGGCGACGCCGATACACGTTCACGACAATTTCATCCGCGGCGGCTATGGCGTGATCCCGACGCTTCCGGAATACAGCGGCAGCGGGGTCATCACCGACGGCAGCAAGGGTGACAGTGCGCAATCGGCCACCGCGTTCGTGAAGATCCACGACAATCAGTTCGTCAGTGGCGCCAACTTCGGGGCGGGCGTCGCGGCCGGTCACGATGTCGAGATATACAACAATCGCGCGGTCTCCACCGGCCAGTTCGGCGCGGGAGAATGGATGGCGGCCCCGTATGGCAATGGCTTCATCGTCTGGAACGGCTATCGCCAATCGGGGAGTGCGTTTGGCAACAATTCCGCGCACGACAACGTGGCGGCGTGGGTGGTTGAACTCACTGATGGCTCCGGCAATCGCATGGCACCTGCGGTTCGCCATGACTTCTACCTGCCGGATTGCGTCGCTGGAGGCTGCATGGCCAACGTGTCGCTCCCCGAGCCCGTGACTGCAGTCAGCGAAGACGACGAATACGTGCTGTGGCGGAAGAAACTGGTGGACAATGCGGTCGTGGTGGGACCGATGCCCACCAACTAACAGGCTGCAATGCAGCCACGCCATCCGGGGGAATGAACGTGACTGCAGTTCGTACAACGCCTTACACCGGCATCTATCCGATTGCGCCCACGCCGTTCACGGCGGCGGGAGATCTCGACCTCGACGGCCAGCGACGCGTGCTCGATTGCATGATCGACCAGGGCGTGGACGGCATCTGCGTGCTGGCCAATTACTCCGAGCAGTTCCTGCTCACCGACGACGAGCGCGCGACGCTGGTCGATCTGTGCCTCGCGCATGTGGCGGGCCGGGTTCCCGTAATCGTCACCTGCAGCCACTTCAGCACGCGCATCGCCGCCGAACGCGCGCGCACGGCGGCCAACGCCGGTGCTGCCATGCTGATGCTGATGCCGCCGTACCATGGCACCGGCCTGCGCGCTGATGAAGCCGGAATCCTGCAGCACTTCGCGCGCGTTGCCGAGGCGGCGCCCATCCCGATCATGGTGCAGGATGCTCCGCTTTCCGGCGTCAGCCTGTCGGTGCCATTCCTGGTCCGGCTCGCGCGGGAGGTTCCCTCGGTTCGCTACTTCAAGGTGGAAGTCGCCGGAGCGGCTGCCAAGTTGCGTGGACTGATCGAGGCGGGCGGCGACGCCATCGCCGGCCCGTTCGACGGGGAGGAGTCGATCACGCTGATGGCGGACCTGGATGCCGGCGCTACGGGAACGATGTGCAGCGCGCTGTTGCCCGACCTCATCAAGCCCGTGGTCGTGCATTACCTCGCGGGGCGGCGCAGCGAAGCCGCCGCCACCTATGCGCGCATCCTGCCGCTGATCAACTATGAAAACCGGCAATGCGGACTTCGTGCCACCAAGACGGTGATGGCGGCCGGCGGCGTCATCAAGAGCGACGTGGTCCGCCATCCGCTGGAGGCGCTGCATGCGGCGACGCGCGCGGGGTTGCTGGAACTTGCCGGCGAGCTTTCGCCGCTGGCGCTGCGGTGGGGGAAATAACAGATCATGAAATATCGCACGCTGCCCGGCACGTCGCTCGACGTTTCCGAAGTATGTCTTGGCACCATGACGTGGGGAGAGCAGAACAGCGAGGCTGAGGGCCACGCGCAACTCGACTACGCGATGGCGCAGGGCATCAACTTCATCGACACAGCGGAGATGTATCCGGTCCCGCCCAATGGCACGACGCAGGGCCGCACCGAAACGATTCTCGGCAACTGGCTGGCTCGACGACCGCGCGGCAACCTGGTCATCGCCTCGAAGGTGGCCGGACCGGGACGCCGCGACTGGATCCGCAACGGCCGCACCGACCTCACGCGCGACGTGATCGCCGAAGCGGTGGATACGAGCCTCGCGCGGCTCAAGATCGACTATCTCGACCTTTACCAGATCCATTGGCCGCAACGCAATGTGCCGATGTTCGGCGCGACGGAATTCGACCCGGCCAAGGAAAAGGACGGCCCGTCGATTCGTGAACAAGTCGAGGGCATGGCGGCAATGATCAAGGCCGGCAAGATCCGTCATTACGGGCTGTCGAACGAGACCGCGTGGGGCGTATGCGAATTCCAGCGGATCGCGAAGGAACTGGGTGTCGCCGGACCCGTCACCACGCAGAACAGCTACAGCCTGGTCTCGCGCGGCGTGGACAACGACCTGGCCGAGGTGCTGTACCGCGAACACATGTCGCTGCTCGCCTACAGTCCGCTGGCAGCCGGCGTCCTGTCAGGCAAATACCGGGGAGGCGCCAGTCCCGCCAATTCGCGCTTCGCATTGTTCGACGGCATCGGCCTGCGTTTTCGCAAGCCGATGGTGCATGAGGCCGTCGAAGCCTATCTCGCCGTGGCACAGCGGCGCGGCTTGTCGCTCGTGCAGCTGGCGCTCGGCTATGTGAAGAGCCGGTGGTTCGTCGGTGCGACGATCGTCGGCGCCACGTCGGTCGAGCAGTTGACCGAGGACATTGCCGGCGCGCAGGTGGAACTCGACGCGGAGACATTGGCGGAGATAGCCAACGTACAGCTCAGGTTCCCCAACCCCGCCGGTTGAATTGTGCGCGAGGCTAGTCCATATCTCCGCCCAGCTTGCCCTTCGACATCAGCCAGGATACGACGATCATCACAATGCCGAAAAGCGTGAGGCACAGCCAGAAGATCCCGTAGCCGCGCGCGGCGGCGAGGTCGGCCTCGGTCGCGTTGGCGTCGCCGCCAGACAGGTTGGACAGCGCCATTGCCAGCGTGAACAGCGAGAACAGGATTCCCATCCAGAACGAAAACTGCGCGGAGATTTTCATGGCGAAAGGCGGGCTGGAATCCGAAGGCGCACAGAGTAGCACTTTCCCGGGCGCGTTCGTCGACGACGCCGGCCAGTTCTCCCGCGCGGACAAGCTCGTGATCGGCGCGTGCGCGATCTCGATGCTCATCGTGCAGATGGACTGGTTTGCGCTGAACCTCGCCATTCCCGCGATCGCACGCGAATTCCACATGGCCGCCACCGACCTGCAATGGGTGGTCAGCGGTTACATGATCGCCATCGGCGCGCTGATGGTCACTGCCGGGAGGCTCGCGGATATCTTCGGCCGGCGCCGGATCATCGTCTGCGGACTCGCGACGTTCGGCGTGCTGTCCGCCGTCTGCGGCTCCGCGCCCGATGCGAACTGGCTGATTGCGGCGCGGGTCGTGCACGGCGTCGGCGCCGCACTCATTTTCCCCGTGTCCATCGCCGTGGTGTCGAGCACGTTCACCGGCGTGCGGCAGAGCCGCGCCATCGGCATCGTGCTCGGATTTGCCGCAATAGGGACGGCGCTCGGCCCGTTCGTCGGCGGTGCGTTCTCGCAGTACTGGACATGGCGCGGCGTTTTCTTCATCAACATTCCGTTCTGCGTCGCTGCCATCGTCCTGATGCTGCGCTACGTCCGCGAATCGCTCGACGCCGCCGCCGACCGCCACATCGACGTGCCAGGCATGATCGCGGTCACCGCTGGCCTGGTATGCATCAGCCTGGCCTTCGACCGAGGCGAGGCGTGGGGCTGGATGTCGGCCGCGACGCTCGGCACGCTGGGCGCCGGCATCCTCCTGCTTGCGATTTTCGTCGCCATCGAGTCGCACGTGCAATCGCCGCTGATCGATCTCAACCTGTTCCGCAACCGCGCGTTCGACGCGGTGGTCGTGGCGGGATCTCTGTCGAATGTCGTGTTCTGCCTGGTTGCGGTGTTCTCGGCGCTTTACCTGCAGCAAGCGCGCGGCCTGTCGCCTTTCGACTCGGGTCTCGTGTTCCTGGCGCTTTCCGCGGGCTCCGGTTCGGCGAGCTATTTTTCGGGCCGCCTCGCGGAAAAATTCCCCGCCGACCGGCTGATGGCCATCGGCATGATCATCAGCGCCATTGGCATCTTCGCGCTGACCAGCGTGACCTCCTTGTGGCTCTACACGCCGTTGTTTCTCGTGACCGGTGTGGGGTGCGGTCTAGGCTGGGCACTTGCCAACGTTGCCACGCAAGCCGTGGTGTCGCCGGCGGAGGCGGGCGCAGCGTCGGGCGTGACGCTGACCTGCCTCGTCATGCTGGGCGCGGTCAGCGTCGCCATCGCGGCAGCGATGCTCGAACTGCTGAGCGGATCGGTCAGCGGCGCCGCATCGGATGCGGCGGCGATCAACGTCGTCCTGCGTACGGGTGCGGTGCTGGCCGTCACGGGCGCGGCTGGACTGCTGGCGTTTGGGCGGTGACCTCGAGAGCCGGCAATCGGTACACCGGAAGGCCGTCCTGATAGGTGCCTGTAAACGTTCCGGTGACAGGCTGGGATGCCGCCGGCTGCGACACGGGAACCACGTCGACCCGCGCATCTGCAAACGTCAGTATCGCCAACAGCGCGACGGCCAGGGCGGCTGCAACGGCGCTGGCGGACAAGGCGTTGCTCGAGAGGGTCGTAGGATATCCAACTGATAGTTGTGCTGACATGACATTTTCTCCATTGGGTGGGGCTGCGGAGTCAAATGTAATGGTGCAATGCGGTCTGGACAATCGATTAGTTTTCCGATGAAATGTCAATAATATTGACAATATAGGAGGCTGGCATGGCTGTACGTTTGCCCCCGATGCAGGCATTGCGCGCATTTGAAGCCGCGGCTCGGGAACGCAGTCTCACGCGCGCAGCGGAGGCGCTTCATGTGACGCACGGCGCGATCAGCCATCAGATCAAGGCATTGGAAGCGGACCTGGGCGTGAAGCTCGTGGAACGTGCCGGGCGGGGGATTCGGCTTACCGACGATGGCGAGCGCTTTGCGGGTCGCGTGCGCGCGGCATTCGTCGAACTCACCGCGGCCGTGCAGGAAATCGGCGCACGTGCCAATCCGCGCCTGTTGCGGGTCAGCGTTGTCCCATCCTTTGCCGCACGATGGCTGCTGCCGCGCATCCGGCGCTTTGCGGGAGCGCATCCCGATGTCGATCTCGACATCCGCTCCAACATGGCCAACATAGATTTCCAGCGCGACGATGCCGACGTCGCCATTCGCTATGGCTACGGCGACTGGCCCGGCGTTACGGCGGAACACTTGCTCGACGACTGGTTTTTCCCGGTGTGCAGTCCCCATCTCAACGACGGGCGCCTGCCGCAACGGCCGGAAGATCTTGCGCACTTCACGCTGCTCCGCTCGGAAGATGAGCCTTGGGGTCCGTGGTTCAACGCCGCGGGTCTCGACTGGCCGGAGCCGGCGCGCGGGCCCATATTCAACGACGCGTCGTACTGCATGCAGGCAGCCATCGATGGCGACGGCATAGCGCTCGCGCGCAGCACATTGCTGGCCAACGACGTGCGCAACGGCGTGCTGGTGCGGCCGTTCGCCATCGAGGCGCCGGCGCCGCGCAAGTTCTGGCTCGTCTATCCGCCGCGCAGCGCGAATTCGTCCAAGCTCTCGCTGTTCCGGGAATGGCTGCAAGACGAAATCGCCGCGGAGCGGCTAACCAGTACCGCGTCCCTGTCGCGACCGGCGCCGGTCAAGCGCAAGCGCGGGGTTGCATCCGGCTAGAGTGGCCGCACCTACCTATGACCTGCGATCCGCCAAGGCAAGGCCGACAACAAAGATGAAATCATTCGGCAGTAAACCCGATGGCTTGCGTCTCGAACGCATGCGCAACTCGCCCATGTGGTCGGGCGAAAGCTTTCGCAACATTTACCCGATCCCACCGAACTTGCGCGATGCAACGACCCCCCATCCCACGCTGACGGAATTTCTTTGTGGCGGTGAGCGCCGATCGCCGCTAGGCCCGCTGCCGTCACTGGATCCGACGGAGTCGTGGTCTCGCGCGCCCGCGACGGGCTTGCGCGCGACGTGGCTCGGACATTCCACGGTGCTGATCGAAATCGACGGGCTGCGCGTGCTCACCGATCCCGTCTGGGGGCAGCGTGCGTCACCGTCCCGGCTCATTGGTCCAAAACGTTTCCAGCCGGTGCCGGTGCCGCTGCGCAAGCTGCCGCACATCGATGTCGTGGTCATTTCCCACGATCACTATGACCACCTCGACTATCCGACGATTCGCGAGCTTGCCCGGCGCGACGTGCCGTTCGTGACATCGCTGGGCGTGGGGGCGCATCTCGAAGCGTGGGGCGTGCCGGCCGCCCGCATCACCGAGCTCGACTGGTGGGAATCGCACACATTGCCCAATGCCGACTTGACGATAACCGCGGCGCCCTCACAGCACTTTTCAGGTCGCGGCCTCAAGGACCGCAATGCGACACTGTGGTCGTCATTGGCGATCCGGTCGCGCCGTCATGCGGTCTTCTTCAGTGGCGACACCGGGTTGACGCACGAATACGCGACGATCGCTGAGCGCCTGGGACCGTTCGACCTGGTCATGCTGGAGGTCGGCGCATTCCATCCCTCGTGGGGCGACATCCACCTGGGACCCGAGCACGCGCTGGACGCGTTGCGATTGTTGGGCGGAGGCGCGTTCCTGCCCGTGCATTGGGGCACGTTCAGCCTGGCGCTCCATCCGTGGGACGATCCCGCCGAAACGTTGCTGGATCGCGCGCCCGCACAGGGTGCGCGACTGGTGATGCCTCGCCTGGGTGAAGCCGTGGAGCCCGCGCACGCGGAACGGGTCACGCCCTGGTGGCGTGCGGTTGACGGCGTGGCACGACCGGCTCCTGCGACGATGCCTGCGCCAATGAAGCTGCCCAAGGCGATGCCTTGGCCGCTCGACTGAAGGCGCGAAGATCGATGCTGCGTCAAGGGCCGCTTGGCCAAGCGATCATTTTTTCGGCAGCTTGGCCAGGTCGATGTCCATGTACTTCCATGTAAATCCAAACTGTGACGGGTAGTATCCGAGCAGCCACGGTTGCGTGAACGCATTGCCGATCGGATACACCTGCAGCGTCAGCGGCACGTAAGTGTTGACGAGGTCGGACATGCGCCGCGCGAGCACCAGACGCTCTTTGCCGTCGGGCGTGCGCAGGAAGCGTTCGTAGGCGGCGTCGTAGTCGGCGTTGTGAAAGCGTGCGCGATTGGTGCTGTCGGGTGATTTACCCCACAGCGTGGCCAGCGTATCGAAGCCCGCGGGGTCGCCGGCGCGAAATCCCAGGTTGAACATCATCAGCTGGCCGGCCTGGCTTTGCTTCAGGAGTTCGTTGAACGGCTTCGTGTTGACCGTCATCTTGAGTCCGATGGCCGCCATGCTTTTGATCCACAACTCGTCGGCCTCCCGGCTGTCGCTCTCCGGCGTGGAGCTTTGCACCAGGACCAGCGGCTTGCCGTCGGGCGTCTCGCGGAAACCGTCGCCGTCGCGGTCCTTGTAACCGAACCGGTCGAGCAGCGCCCGGGCCGCGGCGGGGTCGTAGATCGATTTTTGCGGCAGCGACGTGTCGTGCCCGTTGACACCCGGCGGCAGGATCTGATTGGCGGGCGTCGCCTCGCCACCGTAGAAGACCTTGATGAACTCCGGCGTGTTGAAGCCCATGGCAATGGCGCGCCGCAACGCGATCCTCTCCGGCGCGTTGCCGCCGAGCACGGGATCCTCCTGGTTGAAGTACGTGTAGACCAGCGCCGGCAGCGAGTAGCGGAAATGGCCGATGCCCCGCTGCGCGTACTCGGGTTTGAGCTTTCCGTTGTCCACCAGCCGGGTGAGGATGGCACCGGTGAGGGGCAGGTACTCCATGTCACCCTGGTCGAACGACAGCACCTCGGGAAGCTGCTCCGCGATGATCGAAACCTCGATGCGTGTCAGCGCGGGCAACTTGCGCCCTTTCATGGACTGCACGATCGACTTGACCTTGGGGTCGTTGCTGTCCGGAAAGTTGATCGTGCGGTAGAGCGGATTGGCCTCCAGCACCACGCGCGAGCCGCGTCGCCAGTCGGCGAGGCGAAACGGGCCTGTGCCGACAGGGTGCATCATGATGTCGCTGCCCGCCGCTTCCACGACCTCGCGCGCCACCGCAAAGGTGCTGCGCTGGGCCAGATGATCCAGCACGGTGTAATCGACGTCGGTCAGGCGAATCTGCAGGGTATAAGGATCGAGCGCCCGCAGGCCCTCGATGGGGGCGTCGTAGTCGAATTTGCCCGACTTTTTAGCGGCGTCGACCACTGCGCGCGCACCGACGACAAGGTTGGTGAACGCGGGATCGCCACCAATGCGGAGATTGGGATCCAGCGAGCGCTTGATCGAATAGACGTAGTCTGCCGCCCGCAGTTCGCGCGGGGCACCCTTGAATGCCGGATCATCGGCGAACCGGATGCCCTTCTGCATGCGGATCGTCCAGGTCCTGCCACCGTCGGTGATTTCCGGCAACGCCGCGGCGGTGTTGGGGATGACCTTCGCGGGGGATGCGAGGTAGTCGTACTGGTAGAGACCTTCGAAGATCACGTTGACGATGCGTGCCGAGTAGAGATCGCTGATCTGGTGCGGATCGAGCGCGGTGATATCCGGCAGCGCAAGCCGCAGCACCTTTTCCGGGCCTGCGGCGAGCGACGGAAGCGCCGCGCAGGTGAAGAGCAGGGCAGCGAGCGAGCGACGGCAAAATGACAAATGCGCCAAGAGATGCCTCTTCCGGGAAAGTTCAGGAAACCGACGAGCCGCGCGCAGCGTATCAACACGGCCGCGCGAATTCAATCGTCGTGACGCGATGCGCGTTTGGCCGGCAGACCCTGGGGCAGTCGCTTTGCGCCTGCGCCGGCTGCTAACATGCCGCCGCGACTTCCCGCAATGACGCCATCCAAACAAACTGACACGGCGACGTTCGCGACATCCGCCCCGACCGCGTTGCTGGTGGCGACCGCGACACAGTGGCTGGGTACGGCGCGCATTCCGCGCGCACTGGCCCAGGCAGGTTTCTCCGTGGCGCTGCTGACGCCGCGCCATTCCCTGGCGGAGAATAGCGGCTTCCTGGCGAAAATCGCGTTCCTGCCGGACAGCGCGACCCCGATCCAATGGGCGCACGCGTTTGCGGCCACCGTCGTTGCGACGTCGCCGCGGATCTTGATTCCCTGCGACGACATGGCATTCCGGCTGCTGCAGATGCTGATCCTTTCGCCGCCGCCGCAATTGGCAGCGACACTCCACCTGCGACTATCGGCACTGATCCGCGAATCGCTCGGCGACCCCGCGCATTATTTGGCGAGCATGGACAAGACGCTGCTGCCGGGAGCGGCCGTTGCGCTGGGCGTGCGCGTTCCGCCATATGCGATCTGCGCGGACGGCGACGACATCGCTGCGTTCGTCGCCCAACAGGGCTGGCCGATCGTGGTCAAGCGCCGCCACGGCTTTGCCGGGCAGGGTGTCGCCATCTGCGCCGGTGTCGGCGACGTTGAACGCGCGTTGGCGGCGTTTGCAGCCGCGGACGCACAGGATCGCATTGATGCGGCGCTGGGGCCGCCAAAATACCTCGCGCAGGCGTTCCTGCCGGGCAGAACGCAATATTTTCATGGTGTGGCATGGCAAGGTCGTTTACTCGCCGGCTATTCGGGCGAGAAAGTCGTGGCGAATCCGGAGCCGACCGGCCCTCCGACGGTCACGCGCTATTTCAGGTCGCCGCCCCTGCGCGCGCTCGCCGGCCAATTGGTCGCAGGCTTCGGCATGTCGGGACATTTCGTCGTCGAGTTCAGGCTGGACGAGCGATCGCAGGAAATTCACCTCATCGAGATCAATCGCCGCATTTCCCCGGCCACGCATCTTGGCGCCGCGCGCAACGTCGATTTTTGTGCTGCCCATTACGCAGCACTCGTGGGCACGGATTCGGCTTCGCGCGCCGATCTGGCGGACGGTGAAGAAGGAATCACCGTGTACTTTCCCGGCGAGTGGTTGCGTGATCCTTCGAGCCGGTATTTGAGCGACTACCCGGTGGACGTGCCATGGGACGAGCCCGAACTGATCGAGGTCCTCCTCGCGTTGCGGCATGACGCCTGACCCTTGAATGCGTACCATTCGGAGTCGGCCGCATCGATGGTTGGCTTGAACTGAACGAACTGCGCAATCGGGAGACACCTTGCACTATCCGCAAACGGCAAGAGTTGACGTGGTCGACGACTATCACGGGACGCGCGTCGCGGATCCTTACCGCTGGCTCGAGGATCTCGCGGCTGTGGAGACGAACGCGTGGATCGATGCCCAGAACGCGGCGACGTCCGCAATCTTGGACGACCTGCCGGACCGCGCCGCTATCGCGCGGCGCTTGACGGCGCTCTGGGATTTTCCGCGCACTGGCCTCCCATTGCGTGAGGCGGGACAGCTTTGGTATCGCCACAACACCGGTCTTCAAAAGCAGGCGCCGCTGTACCGCAGGGCGTCGGTGTCGGCGAAACCCGAACTTCTGCTCGACCCCAACGCGATGTCCGCCGACGGCGGCGTCGCGCTCGCCGAATGGCGGCCGTCGCCGGACGGGCGCTATCTTGCCTATGCGCTATCGGAAGGCGGTGCCGATTGGGCGGATGTGCGCGTTCGCGAGATCGCGACGGGCCGCGACCTTCCGGAAGTTCTGCGCTGGTTCCGCTTTTCGGAGATTTCGTGGACGAAGGACAGCAAGGGCTTCTACTACGCGCGCTTTCCCGAACCGCCTGCGGGCAAGGCGCTCGAAGCGGCACTGGCAGACCACCAGGTCCACTACCACCGCATCGGCACGTCCCAGGACCAGGACCGCCTCATCTATTGGCGACGGGAACTGCCCCGCCATTTCGTTGGCGCGACCGTGACTGAGGATGGGCGCTATTTGCTGATCACGGTCAACAACGGCACCGATCCCAGCAACCGGCTGTTGTACGCGGACCTGGGCGATCCCATGGCGCCACGCATCGACGCCCCCATCGTCCCGATCGTCGACGCCGAGATTGCGCAGCTCTGGGCCATCGGAAATGTGGGCCCGCTGCTGACGGTTTTCACCGACCTCGCGGCGCCGAACCGTCGCATCGTGACCATCGACTTGCGGCAGGGTTCAGGTTCGGATCCGGATGCATGGCAATCGGTCGTCCCCGAGGATGCCAGCGCGCTCGAGAACGCGCACATCGCCGGCGGCAAGCTGTTCTGCCAGTACCTGGTCGACGTGAAGAGCGAGGTCAGGATATTTTCACTCGATGGCAGCGCCGAGGGGAAGCTCGACCTGCCGGCCATCGCGAGTGTCGCCGGCATGAGCGGCGCCGAGCACGGTCCAGAATTGTTCTACGTGATGTCATCGCCGTTGACCCCTCCGACACTGTTGCGCTATGACGTTGCCCGGCGATCCTCCGCAGTGATCGACGCGGGACCGGTCACTTTCGACGCTTCCGACTATGAAACCCGGCAGGTGTTCTACCTTTCGCGCGACGGGACCCGCGTACCCATGTTCATCACCGCCCGAAAGGGGCTGGTGCTGGATGGCTCGCATCCCGTCTGGCTGTACGGCTATGGAGGATTCGCCGTATGCATGCCGCCCGACTATCGCCTCGACGTGCCTGCGTGGCTCGAGATGGGCGGTGTTTTTGCGCAGCCCTCGTTGCGTGGCGGCGCGGAATATGGCGAAACCTGGCATCGCGCCGGCATGTTCGAGCGCAAACAGAACGTGTTCGATGATTACATCAGCGCGGCTGAATACCTGATCGCCGAAAACTACACGACGCCGTCGCGACTGGTGGCCGAGGGCCGATCGAATGGGGGTCTGCTCGTCGGCGCTGCGATGACGCAGCGACCGGACTTGTTCGCTGTCGTGCTTCCAGGGGTCGGCGTGCTCGACATGCTTCGCTACGATCGCTTTACCGGCGGTGCCGCCTGGACGGTCGAGTTCGGCTCCGCGCAATCCGCGGAGCAGTTTGCCTATTTGATCAAGTATTCCCCCTTGCACAATGTGCGGGCGGGAACGGCCTATCCCGCGACGCTGGTCCTGACGGCGGACCATGACGACCGCGTGGTGCCCAGTCACTCGTACAAGTTCGCGGCAACGCTGCAGGCGGCGCAAGGCGGCGAGGCGCCGGCATTGATCCGTATCGAGCGCCAGGGCAGCCATGCTTACCGGCCCACCGACCATCTGATCGCGGAGCGCGCCGACGTTCTGGCGTTCGTGGCGAACCGGCTCGGACTGACGCTACCTGCCGGCTAGTGGCGCCCGGTCGGCGCACGTGACGGAGCAACGCGCCACGCGATGCGCGGCGTCCCGGCGTGCTTCATTGCTGGGTGCCCACGTCGAAAAAGAATTCCTGCATCATGAAGGATTCGAGCTCGCCGTTGTCGCGCGCCCGCGCGGACAGCGTCAATTGACGGCCGAGGCGATGCGATTCCCACAGAAAGTCGCCGGATTCATGCTCGCGGATGATCTCGATCATCTTGCGCACCACCGCGATGCGTATGTTGCTGTTGTCGCCCTTGCGGACCTCGATGACCTGCTTGCTGTTGCGATTGATGTCCTTGTTCCAGCCGAAGAAGTAGAACTCCGCGAAGCTGTACTCGAGCGACTTGACCTGGAACACTCCGCCGCCATTGCGTGCTTCGCGGCCGAATGAAGGCCGGGAATTCGTCCCCAGGTTGGCGGCGATGATCTTGTTCTGGCGTTCGTCCTCTGCGGCCTTGGCGTCGGACGGACTGTCGCTCGACGAAGCGGGTTGTTCACCGCGTTCGCGGCGCCGCGCCTCGATCAGCGACGCGAGATCGGTGGCGGGTGCCGGCGGCGTGGGCGCGGGAGGCGTCACCGGCGCCGGAGCAATCGGGGTATCCGTGGATCGCCGGGGCACGCTCATCACTTGCGGCGCCGACGGGGGAGGGCGTGGGGACGGCGGTGGCGAAGGTTTGCGTTGGGGCGTACGAAGCTGCGCGACCGCTTCCGGCGGAGGCGGCGTGGTGGGCACCGTGGGCATCGTGCCCTGCGGAGGTTGGGGGTTGGCAAGCTTGACGGCCAACGGGGCGCCCGATTCACCCACGTCGCCGTCGGAGGGGGTGAGCAATCTCATCCGCGGCAGATAGGTCCAGAGCGCCGCGGCGTGCACGAGCAGCGACAGCACGAATGCGACGCGAATCGCCGGAATCGTGATGTCGTCGTAGCGCTTCGATGCGCGCTCGCGCCAATCTTTCATTGCGGGATCAGGGAGGGTTCATGCGCCCGTAGGGGAGGCGTGTCCCCGTGGCGGTGGTCGTCGGCGGCCCGGCGAAACGATGACGAGAATGGGCATGAGGTTTCTCACAGGTGAATCGGGTTCCATGTCTGGCGCTGGGCAACGGCACCGCGACGGCTCTTGGACGGACGGGCGCAGCTGAAGTTCGCGCCTGAAGTTCGCGCCCTCTGCACCAGCGTCCGCCGGCGCCTGCGACAGCGCCCGTATTCTGGGTTCGATACCGCCGTCTGCGATGGCCCGGGTGGTTACAATGTTTTACGAATATCTCTGCACGAATTATTCAGGTTCCACTGCGTCCCAATTCGGACACCTTTGCGATCCAGCGCTGGCGTGTCTCGAGGTCGCGCCCTTCCACCATGCCGATCAGCGTTTCCTGCGTCGGCCCGATGCCGACGAAATCCAGCACGTTGCGCTCGAAGCTGCGAATGCCATGCGCACGGAAATACCATTTGTAGAGGAACGCGGGCATGCCCATGGTGACAATCAGGCGCGCGGAGCGTCCCGTCAGCAACTTGTTCCACCGGCCGGGTCCGCCCACTTCCATCGCAAACCCCGGGCGCAGCACCTGTTCGAAAAAAGCCTTGAGCAACGCCGGCATCGTGCCCAGCCAGATCGGAAAGACGATCACCAGGTGCTCGGCCCACTTGATCCCCGCCTGCGCTTCGCGCAGGCCGTTGGGAACCGGCCCGTTCCATTCCTCCTGGCTGCGCAGGTCGGCGAAGTCGAGGCGCGTGACGTCGATGACCTTCACTTCGTGCCCTGCATCGGTAGCGCTGCGGTGATAGGCTTCGGCCAATCCGCGGCAAAGCCGCTCGGGTTGCGGGTCCGGATGGCCGAGAATGACGAGAATGCGTTTTCCCATGGATTTAGCGCGGTGGCCCGGAGTCACTGGCTCGCGCGCACTGTCCGAACCCTCTCATTCTACCCGCTGCCTGTGGACTCGCCCAACCTGACCCGCTCCGCAAAGGCGCCGATGCCGTCCTTCCTCAGCCGATCAGAATGCGAGCGCCGCGATATCGAAGACCCGCTCGCGCCATTGCGCGATCTGTTCGACGTTCCCGCCAGTCTGCTTTACCTGGATGGCAATTCGCTCGGCGCGCTGCCGCGCACAACGGCGGCGCGTATTTCGGAGGTGGTCACCGCGGAATGGGGCGTCGAGCTGATACGCGCATGGAATAGCCGTGGCTGGATCGACCTTCCGCAGCGCATCGGCAACAAGATCGCACGGCTGATCGGCGCCGGCGATGGTGAACTGATCGTCGCCGATTCGACTTCGGTGAATATGTACAAGTCGCTGTGCGCGGCGCTTGCGCTGTCCGATGCGATGGCGCCCGGTCGTCGCGTCATCTTGTCAGAGCGCGGCAATTTTCCGACCGACCTCTATATCGCGCAGGGTGTGGCGCGGGAACGCGGACTCGAATTGCGACTCGTGGACGCCGATGAAATCGTCGCGCATCTTCGTGAAGACGTGGCGGTGATGATGCTCACGCACGTGAACTACCGCGACGGCCGCATGCATCCGATGCCGCAGATCAATGCAGCCGCGCACGCGGCGGGTGTGCTGACCGTTTGGGACCTGTCGCATTCCGCCGGCGCGGTTCCCGTGAATCTCAAGGGCAGTCGGGCGGGCGACGCCGCCGACTTTGCTGTCGGCTGTGGCTACAAGTACCTGAACGGCGGTCCCGGCGCGCCGGCGTACCTCTGGGTGCATCCCGAGCACACTGCACGGATGGAACGCGGAGAGCATCTGGCAGCCGCTGTCGGGCTGGCTCGGCCATGCTGCGCCATTCGACTTTGCGTCGGATTACCGGCCGGCCGCGGGTATCGGCCGCTTCGTCTGCGGGACGCCGCCCGTACTTTCGCTGGCGGCGCTGGAATGCGGCGTCGATACGTTGCTTGCGGCGGAGGCGTTGGGCGGCTTGGCGGCACTGCGCCGCAAGTCGCTCGCACTGACCGAGCTGTTCATCGCGCTGGTCGATGCCCGCTGTGGCGATTCAGGGTTCCGATTGCTCACACCGCGCGATCCGGAATTGCGCGGCAGCCAGGTCAGTCTTGCGCGCGCGGACGGCGGTTACCCGATCATGCAGGCGCTGATCGCCCGCGGCGTGATCGGCGACTTTCGCGCGCCGGATGTGCTGCGCTTTGGCGCGACTCCGCTCTATACGCGATTCACCGACATCTGGGACGCCGTCGAGCACTTGCGCGCCGTGATGCAGTCCGGCGAATGGCGGGACTCTCAATTCGGCCAGCGCGGGAAGGTGACCTGACAAGGTGACCCGAATGCGCCGGCCGTCACGAACTCAAGGGAAGCGGCCGCTCCAGCCCCAGCCGTAGTAGACGGGACCCCATCCGTAGTAATTGGGGTACGCGTTGTACCCGTTCCACCACATCGTGATCGCGTTGTCGGTCACGTCGTTCCAGTAGTTGTCGTATTCGGCGCTGATGCCGCCCGAGCCGCCGAGGGTGCGGCTGTAACCACCGTCGCCCGAATCCTGCGCGCTCCAGCCGGTGTTGGGCGCGCCGCTGAAACGATCCGTGTTGCTCATGCTGAAGCTGGCCTCGGCTTCGGCCGAATGATTGCGCGCCTGCGCTTCCTGGTCGAGGGACGACGTGTCGCCAGGCGCGTTGCTCCAGCTGTTGCCGGAGTTCTGCTGCCAGCTGCTGCCGTCCTGGCGATATACCTGTCCGCTCGGGTCGGCGTAATACACGTTGGGCAGCGAATACGGCTGCCATTGCGGCGTACGCGCAGGCGGCGGTGGGGCGCCCGCGTTCATGCCATTGCCCGCGGTACGTCCCGTGTACGCCATCGGGCCGGGCGTCTGGTCGTAGGCACGCGAACCGCCACCCGAGGGCGCCGGCGTCATTTGGATAGGCCCCTTGCTGTTCACGTTCTTGCTGCGCACTTTCGCGCCGTCGACGGAATTCCAGCGCAGGTAGACGTTGGCGGCGACGGTGCCGCAACACGGATAGCCGCCCCAATACCCCGGATTGAAATAGGCGCCTTTCCAGTAGGGCTGCGTCCAGGAAGGCGTGCCCAATCCGACGGCAAACGCGTAGGTATACCCCACCTGCTGGTTGAAGACCGGCGAGGCGGCGACCCCGTAGGTGACGGGTGCCTGGTACCAGACGTCGCCGATCCACGAGGTATAGGAGTAGCCCGTGCCGTAGACGACGGTGCCGGAGGGGGACACCGCGGTGCCGAGATAGCCCGGCGTGTAGCCCTCGTGCACGATGTCGTCGTTGAAGTCATAGATCCGGACGTACGTGACGTAGTAGACCGGGGATGAAGGCGGGATCGTATAGATGACGTCCGGGACGGACGTCGCTACCGTCCAGGGTCCTGTGGCCTGAGCGGCCGTGAACCAGACGCCCGCGCGTACCGCATAGTACGCATCGGCGACATTGATGATCGGCACCGACGCGTTGGTGGCGAACGTCATCGACGTGCCGGATATCGGCGCGAACCGTGGGGTGCCGTCGAACTTCGGCGTGAACGTCGGGCCGTTCCTGCGCGGCACGCTCGCTGTCTGCGCGATCGAGTTTTCGTTGAGCGCCTGCTGCGCCTGCGGTGTGCCCGCGACCGTCTGCAGCACCGCCCCGGCGAGCGAGGTCGGCGGAATCTTCGCGAAGTCAGGCGGCAGCGCATTGCTGGCGACGAACGTCCATTGCCCGTTCAGGTCCGCGGAGCGGAACCAGCGACCCGCGAGCAGGATGAAGTAATCCTTGCTCACAGTGTCCATCAGAACGTCGCTGGTGGTGTTGGTCGCCCAGAGCAGGCTCGTGCCGATGACAGGTACCAAATCGGGCACGCCCTGGAACACGATGAGTTCCGCCGGGACTTGACTCGTGTAGATCGTCGGCACGCCGGCCGCGAGCGATGGCTTGGGAGTGGCGCCAGCGCCACCGTCGAGCATGTCGACCATGTGCGTCGCGTTTACCGCGGTGGCGACGGCGGCGAGTCCCTTGGGCGGAATGAACGGTACCGACCACGGCCCCTGGATGGACGTGGCGAAGAGCCAGCCATCGAATACGTGAATGAAATAGTCTTTCTCGACGATGCGCTGCAGGATCAGCGCCTGCGTATTGATCACGCGCTGGAAGATCTTGTTGTTTGGAATGGGCTTCAACACGGGCGTGCCGTCGATCGGAACCAGGATTGCGGGCGATTGGCTGACGATCACGCGGGGCACGTTGTTGAGAACGGCCGCGGCGGGCGTTGCGGTACCTGCAAGAGCTGGCGATTGCTTGAGGCGATCGAGCGAGATGCGGCGCACGCCCAATGCAAATTGTTTCTGCAGCGCGGCCGAATAGGCAGCGCCGTGATCGGGAAGCGTTGGAAAGTCGCTTTTGGTGATTTGCAGGTTGTCGAGCACTACGATCCGCGTCGCCTTGTCCACCTTCGTGCGCGCGGTGGCGAAGACGACCCCGAAGGCTTCCTGCTCGGCGCCGTCAGGCTTGATCGCCAGCGCGCTGCGGAAGTCCAGCTTGTTGTCCGTCCAGCTGTTGATCTGAGGCTGGTAGACCAGAACGACGGCGCCGGGCAATTTCACTTCACGTGGCCACGAGAGGGCGGCGGGGTTCGGGACAGGTGCGACGGTGGGCGCGCCCCGTTGGCGGGCGCAGCGGCCCAGGCTATGGAGGAAAGCAGGGCAAATCCGAGGATGACGGCGGTGCGCAAAGGATGGAGGTTCATTGCCATGGAGAGTCGTTGGAAGGGGCCGGCAGGCGTTGGAATCCATATCGCGTCGCCACTCGCCGCTGCCGGAGACTACCATTTTCGCTGCCGCAACCGGGACGCGCGCGTCAGCGGCCTGATACCCCGTCGGTTTGCACCGAAAGCCTTGACGCCATGATAATGCGCGTCGCAAACCACCAATCACGAACCCAAGGAACGAACCGCCATGACCGATGCCGTGGACTTGAAGATTGCAACGACCGCGCCCAAGGAACCCAAGGAACCGCAGGAGCGCGTCGTCGTCACCCAGCACAGCCGGGTCATCGGCGGGAAAAAGATCGAGTACACCGCGACCTGCGGCACGGTGGTTCTGCGCGACTACGACTCGACCGACGACAAGGAAGGCAAGAGCCGCGGCGACAAGTCACGCTGCACGATTTTCTTTACCGCTTACACGCTGAAGGGCGTGAAGAATCCCGAGAAGCGACCGGTGACATTCAGCTTCAATGGAGGGCCGGGGTCGAGCAGCGTGTGGCTGCACCTGGGCATCCTCGGACCGCAGCGCGTGGCCACCGATGCCAAAGGCAATTCGCCGCCGCCGCCGTATTCGCTGGTCGACAACGACTACTCGCTGCTTCCCTCGAGTGACCTCGTGTTCATCGATCCGGTCGGCACGGGCTACTCGCGCGTGGCCGAAGGCGAGAAAGTGGCGGAATTCCACGAGTACCAGCGCGACCTCGACGCCGTCGGCGAATTCATCCGCGTCTACCTTACGAGGTACGGACGCTGGAGCAGCCCCAAGTACCTGATCGGCGAAAGCTATGGCACCACGCGCGCCAGCGGCCTGTCGCTACACCTGCAGGACAAGCACGACGTGTTCCTTAACGGCGTCATGCTGGTGTCGCTGGCGGTGGACCTGCAAACATTGTCGTTCGACCGCGGCAACGAATTGCCCTATACGTTGTTCCTGCCCACGTATGCGGCCACCGCCTGGTATCACAAGGCCCTTTCGCCGGCGCTGCAGAAGAAATCCCTGGCTGCCGTCATCAAGGAGGCCGAGGAATACGCGACCTCCGTGTACAGCGTAGCGTTGCTGCAGGGTTCGCGGCTCCCCGCGGCCGAGCGCGCGCGAGTGGCGGAGCAGGTCGCCCGGCTGACGGGCTTGTCCAAGGCCTATGTGCTTCGCTGCGATTTGCGGCCTGATCCGTTCCGTTATTTCAAGGAGCTGCTGCGGGAACGCGGCCAGACGGTCGGCCGGCTCGACACGCGCTTCATTGGCCACGACCGCGACGACGCAGGCGAACACCCGGAATCGGATCCGATGCTCGCCAATCTCATCGGCGCGTACGCCACGGGCATCAACCGCCTGCTGAAGGACACGCTCAAGTACGAAGCCGATGCGCCGTACGTGGTGCACGCGCCCATCTGGGACAAGTGGACCTGGAAGGACTTCGCCAACAAGTACGTCAACGTCGGCGAAAGCCTGCGCCGCGCGATGCATGCGAATCCGCACATGCGCGTGTACGTGGCGAGCGGCTTGTACGACCTCGGCACGCCGCACTTTGCCGGCGACTACACGCTGAGCCACCTTGGCTTGCGCCCGCACCTGGAGAAAAACATCAAGGTCAGCTATTTCGAGTCGGGCCACATGATGTACATACACCAGCCGTCGCTTGCGCGGATGGCGGCGGAACTCAAGGCGTTCGTAACGGCGCCGATCGCGAAGACTTGACCGGCATTTCCGCCGCTGACACCGCCACGCAGGCCGCGTCGCCGCCGGCCTGCGTCAATTGCGGTGCGGCGATCGCGGGCGCGTTTTGTGCCAACTGCGGACAGGAAACCGATGTCCGCCTGCCCACGCTCCGCAAATTCATGCGGGAGACGACGGGCAACGTATTCGCGCTCGACGGGCGCCTCTGGCGGACGCTGCGCGCGCTGCTGACGCAGCCCGGGTTCCTCACCCGCGAATACCTTCGCGGCAAGCGCAAATACTACGTGCGGCCCGCGCGCCTCTACCTGCTGACCTCGGTCATCCTGTTCGCCGTGCTGCGCCTCACGACAGAACCCTTTACATGGGATGAGAGCGTGCTCAGGTTCGACGTGCCGGCGAACCGGGGTCCCGTCGCAGGCAGCGCGACGCAGGGCGCCGAGTTTCTGACGTTGGGCGAAAGCCTGGCCATCGGCATCGACCGTGACCTGCATTTTTTCGTCCGGGGATCGAACAACGTATTGACCGAGCAGTTGCGCGCGCGCTTCGACCATTTCAACCGGCTGCCGGCGCACGATCGGGGCAAGCAGCTGATGTCGGGGCTGCTGCAATATGGTCCGTATGCGATGTTCGTGCTGTTGCCGTTGTTCGCGTGGCTGCAGCAGGTTTCCTATTTCTGGCGCGCGGATAGGTACCCCGGGCGGCCCAGCCGCTATGTCGAGCATCTTGTGTACGCCACCCACCTGCATTGCGTGATGTTCCTGGCCGCGGCTCTCGCCGTCTTGAGCCCATGGAACTGGGCGCGCTGGGTGATCCTGGTCTGGGTGGTCGCGTTCGTGCTGCGCAGCAAGCACAACATCTATGGCGGATCGGTCGCGGGCGGACTGCTGCGTACGCTGTTCGTCGTCGTGGCCTACACGACGTTCCTTGCGTGCGCGCTGGTCGTCCTCGTGTTCCCGGCGATCCTTATTTCCTGACCCTGGATAAAGGCGAAGGGCCGGGCCGTAGTGACCCGGCCCTTCGGCAGTCGCTCGTCTGGGAGGGGGCCGACGACTGCGAAAACCAAAGGATTGCTGCTATCCCTGCAGGTCGTCCGACGCTACCGTCGCCGGGACCGCGTGCGTCGCGATGACGCCGTTATCGATCCGGGTGGCCAGCGCGGCCGGGGCGGCGACGAGCAGGCTGAAAGTGGCGATGGTCAGCGCGAAGGCGATAACGCCGAACGTCGTACGCGAAGTGTCGGGCTGGTACTTGTTCATGGTCGTTCTCCTGTGGGTCCAAGTGGCTGTCATGGATTGGATGTCGCGTGTAGCCGTTTTGGATTCATCGCAGATTCAAACCGCTTTTGCGGCCCGTGCTAATGGGTTGCATCCTAGGCAAGCACACCAGGGCGCGTAAGGGCGTCGCGACGAAATCGCGCCGGCGGGCGACGAAAACGCGCCACGGCGGACGAACTGCGCGGGGTGACTACTTGGCCGGGGTGGCTGGCGGGGTTACGGCAGGGGTCGTAGCAGGCGCGGGGGAGGGAACCGGCGACCGGAGCGTCAGCGGGTAGGTGGCCAGGCTGCGCTGGCCGCCGCTACCCACCGCGCGTACGGAGAAGAGGTAGTCGTCCTTGGAGATCGGCACCGTGGCTCGGGTGACGTTGCCGACGAATTCCGCTCCCTGCCAGTAAGGCTGCGTGGTTTCGCGCCAGACGATCTCGTATCCGGCGATATCGGCCTCCGGATTGGCGCGCCATGAGAGCGTCGTCCGGTTTTCGAGCTGCATCGTCTCGATGCGCACGCCAATGGGCGGCGAAGGTGCGCGCGCCAGCGTCGCCAACGCGGCCAGGTTCACGCGCGCGACGTTGGCCAGGTAGGGGAAGTCCACGAACTGCGGCAAGTCGCCGAATTGCACCCCGTCGACGACGCGCACGTCCTGATGCTGGTGACGGAAGTCCTCGTGCGCCTCGGTGAAGCGCACCGCGGTGAAGCCCTGCTCCAGGAAGGGGATGTGGTCGCCGCCGCGCAAATAGCGGTCGCGGCGATAAACGATCCGGACATTCAACTCGGGCACATAGCGGAGCGCGGCGTCGCGAATGGTGCGCGCCAGTTCACGCGCGGGCGAATCGTTCTCACCGCCGGTCGCAAGCTGTTGCTGCCACGCGTCGGTGACCTGCTTGGCTGCCGGCACGCCTTCCGCGAACAGCCGCAGCGTGGTCGCGTCGCGGCGGCCCGTCTCGTCGTGCGCATTGCCGACGATGTCGTTGGTGATCATCGCCTCGACGTTGGTGCCGCGGTCGTGCGCGGTCTTCGCCCAATGCGCTGCGCCGAGCAGGCCCTGTTCCTCGCCGGCCACGGCCATGAACACGATCGTGGCCGGAAAGCGCGACTTGGCCAACGTGCACGCGACCTCCATCGACACGGCCGTTCCGGAGGCATCGTCGTTGGCGCCGGGTGCGTCGCATTCCGAATTCATCACGTTGCCGCACATCGAGTCGTAGTGCCCCGATACCACCAGCGTGCGTGCCTTGGCCTGCGGGTCAGTGCCCTCGAGTGTGGCCACGACGTTCACCAGCGTCGCGGGCTTGGGCACGCGCGCGCTCGGCTCCTGCACGAACTCGTCGAAAGCGACGTTGAGCCGTGCGCCTGATTCCGCCGCGCACGCATCGAGCGTTGCCTTGATCCAGCGGCGCGCGGCACCCACGCCGCGCTTCGGATCATCCGCGAGCGACAACGAATGGCGGGTGCCGAATCCCGCCAGGGTTCGCACATAGGATTCCATTCGTGCAGGCGAAACGTCGCGCACCAGTCGCGCGATCTCCGGATCGGTGGCCGCAGGCGCCTCGGCGGCGAATGTCGTGGTAACGCCGGCCCAGAGCGCGCAAGCGCCGAGGGTGAGCGAAAAGGGAAGGGAAAGGGTAGGGAGGTGGCTGCGACGGGGTCGGTTCATGAGGCGCAATGCTACTCTTGCGCCGACGCAATGCCACCGCCGCCGATGCTGCTTCCGCGTATTTCCCTTGCCTTCATGTTGTGCCTCGCTGCGGCGGGCGTCGCGGCGCAACCCGCGATGTTTACCCGCTCCACGACGTCCGTGGAGATCGCAGGTGTGCAGGAAGAGGTGGACATCTACCGGCCGGGGGAGCGGCCGGTTGTTGGCGTCGCGATCATCGCGCACGGCTTTACGCGGTCCCGCGTGCGGCACAAGGACCTGGGGCAAGCGCTGGCGCAGGCCGGCATCGTCGCGGTCATTCCGGATTTGCCCAACGTCGTGGACCTCTGGGGCAATGGCGACGCCATTGCGGAACTGGCGCAGAAACTGGAAGCCGGGCCGATTCGGGATACCGCCGACGGAACCCGCGCGCCTGGTGCTGATCGGCACGTCCGCGGGCGGGTTGGCGACGCTCCTGGCGGCGGTCAAGTTGCCGGGCCTGGCCGGGTGGATCGGGCTCGACCCGGTCGACCGGACGGGCAGCGGTTCCGCGGCTGCAGCGAGGCTCGAGGTTCCCGCCGTCGTCCTGCTGGGAGGCGCGTCGACCTGCAACCTGTTTGCCAGCGGCCGCGGCATCGCTGATGCGCTGCCGCGCGTCGTCCGCACGACGTCGCTGAAAGACGCATCGCATTGCGACTTCGAGGACCCCACCAACAATTTTTGCCGCGCATTGTGCGGAAAGTCGTCACCAAGGATGCAGACGCGCATTCGCAATGAAACGGTGCGCGCTGCGCTCGACCTCCTGCATCTCGCGGCGGGAACGGCCGAAATCCGGCCGCCGAGCGAGGCGCCTGATACCGGAGATACGACGTCGGTGCCGGAGCCGCCCCTGCCGCCCTTCAATCCGGCTGAGTAGCCGCCCACGCCGCTGGCATCACGGCTCCCGCCCGCCGAGCAACTCGCGGTTCCCGCAGCGCCGAGCAACTCGCGGTTCCCACAGCGCCGTGCAAATCACGGCTCCAGCAGCGCCGCCTTGTACCGCTCGCGCGCCTCGTGCTCCTTGCGCACGTCGTCGATCTCGCGCATCACGCCGCGCAAGTCGACCGGCCGGGTGTCCGCGGCGACGCGACCGGTGAGTTCCGAGTCCACGTGCAGCGCGCCACGTTCATACAGCGCCCATATTTCCTTGCCGTAGGTGCTGGCAGCCAGTGCCGGCGCGAAGCGGCTGAAATAGGCAGTGATGTTGTCCGCGTCGCGCTTCAGCATCGCGGCGGCATTGTTGTTGCCGGCGGCGTTGACCGCTTGCGGCAGGTCGATGATCACGGGCCCGTCGCGGTCGACAAGCACGTTGTATTCGGACAGGTCGCCGTGGATGATGCCCGCGCACAGCATGCGCACGATCTCACGCATCATGAGCGCGTGGTATTCCAGTGCGACTTCCTGCGTAAGCTCGACGTCGTTCAGGCGCGGCGCGACATCGCTGGCGCCATCGGTCACGAGTTCCATCAGCACCACGCCGTGCATGAAGCCGTACGGCCTGGGAACGCGCACGCCCGCCGCTGCCAGCAGGTACAGCGTGTCGACTTCCACGCTCTGCCATGCCTCTTCCTGCGCCTCGCGCCCGAAGCGCGATCCTTTGGCGATCGCACGCGCTTCGCGGCTGTTCTTGGTCTTGCGTCCCTCCTGATAGAGGGCGGCCTGCCGGAACCCGCGCTTGTTGGCTTCCTTGTAGACCTTGGCGCAGCGCAGTTCCTCGCCGCAGCGGACGATGTAGACGGTGGCCTCCTTGCCGCTCATCAATTGCCGGACCACGCTGTCGATCATGCCTTCGTGGACAAGCGCTTCCAGTCGTTTGGGAATCTTCACCGCGATATTGTCTCATGCTGTTCCTCATGAACCTCCGCCAGGCACCGGGGCGGCCGATGCCGCTGGCGCGGTACCATAGCGACGATCAGACGCAGCGCGGGACGCAGAACATGGAACGACGCAAGCTTGGCAACACCGAATTAGACGTGGCGCCGCTCGCTTTCGGCGGCAACGTCTTCGGCTGGACCGTCGATGAAGCGACGTCCTTCCGCCTTCTCGACGCGTTTGTCGCCGCCGGCTGCAATCTGATCGACACAGCCGATTCGTACTCCCGCTGGGTCCCCGGGCACCAGGGCGGCGAATCGGAAGCCATCATCGGCCGCTGGATCGCCCATCGCGGCCGGCACGACGACGTCGTCATCGCCACGAAGGTCGGGTCCGACATGGGACTTGGCTATCGCTGCCTGCGGGCGGACTACATCATTCAGGCAGCCGAACAGTCGCTGCGCCGGCTGCAGGTGGACGCGATCGACCTTTACCAGTCCCATTGGGACGACGACAAGACCCCTCTTGATGAAACGCTCGAGGCGTATTCGCGGCTGATTGCCCAAGGCAAGGTCAAGGCGATAGGCGCATCCAACCTGACGGCGCAGCGACTGGGCGAGGCGCTTGCGGTGAGCCGGCAGCACGACTATCCGTCCTATCAGACGCTTCAGCCGCATTACAACCTGTACGAGCGGTCGAGCTTCGAAGGTCCGCTCGAGGACTTGTGCGTGCGCGAGAACATTGGCGTCATCACGTACTTCTCGCTGGCGGCAGGCTTCCTGACGGGCAAATACCGGCACGAAGGGGATTTCGCCAAGAGCGCGCGCGGCGCGGGAATGCACAAGTTCCTGAACCCGCGCGGCTTCACCATCCTTGCCGCGCTGGAAGCAGTGGCCCAGGGTTACAACGCCACGATGGCGCAGGTCGCACTGGCGTGGCTCATGCAACGCCGCAGTGTGACGGCGCCCATTGCCAGCGCGACCACGTTGGCACAGCTCGACGAGCTGACCGGCGCCGCGCGCCTGAGGCTGGACCCGGCAGCCGTGGCCGCGCTGGATCAAGCGAGTGCATGACGCGGCTGTTGGGCTGTTGGGCCGCTGACCCACTACCCAATGGTGGCGATGAATGGCGCCGATATTTGACGGCGGGCGTGAACCTGTGCCAGACTCGCGCCCGCTTTGGGTTTCCGCTTCCTTTCAACCAACCACAGGAGGAGTCTCATGAATAAATCTGCCCTTGCTCCCCTGTCGGCCGCCGCTTGATTTTCGGCATCGCGTTTCCGGTTCTGATCCAAACAGCCTGATCCCGCGCGCCACCAGCGCGCGCCGCCGACGTTTCCCAAGGTTGCTCCGCGCACATGCGCTCAGGAGCTCGTTGGTGCTTGCCCTCTTGCGGGCAGCGCCGTGAGAAGCGAAGGATCGGACTCCGTCATGATCGAACTGGATTGCGATTTCGAATTGTTGTCGACGCTCGGGTTTACATCCGCCGTGGCCGAACGAGTGGCCAGGCTCCCCAATGCCGAACGTGAGCATCGGGAACTGATGCGCATTACCGAAGTTCACCGCGAATCCGTGCGCCTGCACGACGGAATCGCGGAACACAGCGCGCGCGCGTTGCCGCGGCTCACGCGCGCACTGCAGGCCGAAGGCACGGCGCTGGCCGTGGGCGACTGGGTGCTGGTGGTCGAGGACGCGCAGCGCCAGTCCTGGATTCACGAACGCGTGCCGCCGCTTTCTCACATCGCGCGGCGCGATGGCGACGGACGCCGGCATCCGGTCGTCAGCAACGTCGACACGGCGCTGCTGGTGATGGGGCTGGACGACGACTTCAACCCGCGCCGTCTCGAGCGCTACCTGGCGCTGATTCACGGCGACGCGATCGTGCCGGTCGTGGTGCTGACCAAGGCCGACGTCGCCACGCCCACGCCGGAGGCGCTGGACGCGCGACTCGACGCGCTGCGCGGAAGGATTCCGGCGCACGTCGACGTGGTCGCCGTGAATGCGCTGGACGCTTCGGCGGCCGATGCATTGCGCAGCTACGTTGTTCGCGGCCAGACGCTGGTGCTGCTGGGCTCGTCCGGCGCGGGCAAGTCGACGTTGACCAACACGCTGCTCGGCGTGCACGTGCAGGACACCGGCGCGGTGCGCGAGAACGACGGCCGCGGCAAGCACACGACGACATCGCGCTCGCTGCATCGGTTGCCAGGCGGCGCCTGCGTGATCGACACGCCGGGTCTGCGCACGTTGCGGCCGGACATCGACGAAGCCACGCTCGCGGACACCTTCGCCGACGTCGCGACGCTGGCGACGCAATGCCGCTTTCGCGATTGCCGCCACGGGCAGGAGCCAGGTTGCGCGGTGCGCGAAGGCGTGGATACGGACCGGCTGCGCAATTACCACAAGCTCCTGCGTGAAGCGCGGCGAGACACGCTTTCGGCGCTCGACCGGCAACGCCAGGTCGCGCAGTGGAAGGCGCGCGGGCGCGCGGCGAAGACGATGATGAAAGCCAAGCGCGGCGAGACGCTCTAGTTTCTGCAGCCCTCTACCGCACACGCGGATTCATCCTCTGTTGCCGCGGCACCGCCCGCGAAAGTTGGACCCGGCCCTCCATACCGGAATAAACTGGCACAGGTGCAAAGACACCGGGAGGGTGGAAAGATGGCGAAAGTCGCTGCGAACAAGGTCTGGCTCAAGAGCTATCCCGCGGGCATGCCCGCAGAAATCGACCCCGACCTTTTCGTGTCGATCAAGGACCTGATCGAGAAAATAACCCTCAAGTACGGCGACTCACCAGCCTTTCACAATTTCGGCACCACGCTGACCTATGCCGACATCGAGCGGCTGACGCGCGAGTTTGCGGGTTTCCTGCAGGCGCTTCCCGGCATGGCCAAAGGTGACCGCGTCGCCCTCATGGCGCCGAACCTGCTGCAATATCCGATCGCGCTGTTTGGAATCCTGCGCGCCGGCATGACGGTCGTGAACGTCAACCCGCTGTATACGCCGCGTGAGCTCGAACATCAGCTCAAGGATTCGGGCACCAAGGCCATTGTCGTGCTGGAGAACTTCGCCTGCGTGCTGGAGCAGGTATTGAAGAACACGCCCGTGCAGCACGTGATCACGACCCAGATCGGCGACATGCTGCCGCTGCCGAAGCGGCTTCTGGTCAACACGGTGATCAAGCACGTCAAGAAAATGGTTCCGCCATGGCGCATCGACGGCAGCATCGCCTTTCGCGAGGCAATGGCACGTGGCGCGCGCGCATCGCTGAAGCCCGTCGACGTCACGTGTGACGATATCGCGTTCCTGCAATACACGGGAGGCACCACCGGCGTCTCCAAAGGCGCGATGCTGACCCATCGCAACATCCTGGCCAATCTCGAACAGACCGGCGCGTGGGTATCGCGCAGCTTCGAGGAAGGGCACGAGATCGCGATCGCGCCGTTGCCGATGTATCACATCTTCTGCCTCACATCGACGCTGTCGTTCATGAAGTGGGGCACGCTGAACGTGCTTATCACCAACCCGCGAGACCTGCCGGCGTTCGTGAAGGAACTCGGCGCCTGGAAGTTCAGCGTTCTCACCGGCGTCAATACGCTGTTCAACGGCCTGCTCAACACGCCGGGATTCGACCGCCTCGACTTTTCCACGCTCAAGGTCGTCATCGGCGGCGGCGCGGCCGTGCAAAAGGCCGTGGCCGAGCGCTGGCAGAAGGTGACCGGGCATTTCATCACCGAAGCCTATGGCCTCACCGAAGCGTCGCCCGGCGTTTGCGCCAATCCGTTGGCCATGCCGTGGCAGGGGACGATCGGCCTGCCGTTTCCTTCCACCGAAGTCGCTATCCGCGACGCGAACTTCGAGGAGTTGCCACCGTGGACCGGCGACGGCGAGAGGGAGAAATTCACCGGCGAGATCTGCGTGCGCGGCCCCCAGGTGATGAAGGGCTACTGGAACAATCCGGCCGAAACGTCGAAGGTCATGCAGGACGGGTGGCTGAAGACCGGCGATATCGGTCACATGGACGCGAATGGATTCATCACGATCACCGATCGCCAGAAGGACATGATCCTGGTGTCGGGCTTCAACGTCTATCCGAACGAGATAGAGAGCGTGCTGGCGATGCATCCCGGCGTGCTGGAGTGCGGTGTGGTCGGCGTGCCGGACGCCAAGACGGGTGAGGCCGTCAAGGTCGTGATCGTTCGCAAGGACCCGCAACTGACCAAGGAAGTCGTGATCGAGCATTGCCGGACGCAGTTGACCGGCTACAAGATGCCCCGTCACGTCGAGTTCCGCGACGCGCTGCCCAAGACGCCCATCGGCAAGGTGCTCCGGCGAGAATTGCGCGACGCGCCCAAGTAGCGCCCCCCCAGTGTCAGGAAAAGACTTACACGATTCTCAGGCGCCGCCGTAGGCGTGGGGCCGTCCGTGGCCGTTAGAGTACACACGAGCCCGTCCGGGCATGATTGGAGTGTGTATGAAAACAACCCTTAAACTAGTTACCTTCATGGCGGCCCTGTTGCCGCTGTCCTCCGCACTGGCGCAAGTCACGCTCTATGAGCGCGAAGGCCTGCGTGGCCAGGTGTTCACTGCGGACGGCACGATCAATGACCTGACGCGCTATGGCTTCAATGACCGTGCGTCGTCCGTGGTAGTGCAAGGCGGCAGCTGGCAGTTTTGCGAGCACCAGAATTTCCAGGGACATTGCACGGTCCTTGGCCCGGGCCAATACCCATCGTTCGGCGCCATGGGACTGGACAACATGGTGTCGTCGCTGCGCAGGGCCAGCGCCGGTCCGACCCATGTATACACGCCGCCGCCCCCGGCGCCGCCTCCGTATTCGTACTATCCGAAGCACGGCGAGAAGATTTATCAGGCCAATGTCCTTGCGGTGCGCGAGGTGGTCGGCGCGCCGGAACAGCGCTGCTGGGTCGAGCAACAGCAGGTGCAATCGGGCGGCAGTCCCAATATAGGAGGTGCCATCATCGGCGGCGTCCTCGGGGGCGTGCTCGGTCACCAGGTCGGTAGCGGCCGCGGCAACGACGTGGCCACCGCGGTGGGCGCTGTGGGTGGCGCGGCGATAGGTGCCAATGTCAATTCCGGCGGCTCGTCGTACACGCAGAACGTGCAGCGTTGCGCAAGCGTTCCAAGTGCTGCGCAGCCGGCCTACTGGGACGTGACCTACGAGTTCCGCGGCGTGCAGCACCGTGCGCAACTTGGATTCGCACCCGGTCCGACCATCGCGGTGAACGGTCGCGGCGAACCGCGCGTTTAACTATCCCGAAGGACTCGGACCCGGCGTCTGGTCGGGTCCGAAGTACGACCCGCGGCATCAATCCTGGCGGGTGAACGTCCAGCTGAAGGTCGAGGGCGGCGTCTGGGCGGCGCCGCCGTATCCCTGGATCGTCTTTCCATCCGCACTCACGAATCCTTGCGCCTCGTATTCGTCTCCCGCGAAGTGTCCTACAGAAAAGACTCTTGACGAGGGACGGTGGCGCGCGTACAGTGAACCATATGGTTCAGTATTCCCCGTCCCGCCTCAATGCCGTATTCGGCGCGCTGGCCGACCCCACGCGTCGTGCCGTGTTGGCGCGCCTGCGCCAGGGCGAGCGTTCGGTGGGGGAATTGGCCGAGCCGTTCGGGATGTCGCTGACTGGATTCATGAAGCACTTGGGCATCCTGGAGGATGCAGGACTAATCGATCGCAACAAGGTCGGCCGCGTCGTCAGCTGCCGGCTGCAGGGCGGCGCGCTCAAGGGCGCGCTGGAGTGGCTGGACCGCCAGGAAGAATTCTGGAACGCCGGGCTCGACCGCCTGGGTGTCTATCTCGACCAACAGGAGAACGATCCATGGAAACCGCAACCTTCGCCGAGCAGGAAACCAGTCTCCAAATCCGACGCACGTTCCCCCAGCCGATTGCCGCGGTCTACGCCGCGTGGACGGACCCGGAACAAATAAAACACTGGATGGGTCCAAGCGATTCGTCCGGTGCGGCCGAAGTGACGATGGACCTGCGGGTCGGCGGTCGCTACCGCTTCATCATGCATACGACCGATGGGGAGACCCATCGCGTCGAAGGCGCGTTCCGCGAAATCGTGCCCAACCGCAAGATCGTCTACACCTGGGCATGGCATACCACGCCCGACCGCGAATCTCAGGTGACCGTTGAGTTCGCATCTGCCGGAACGGGCACCGAGTTGATATTGACGCACCAGAGATTTGCCGACGCCGATGCACGCGACCGGCACCACAAGGGGTGGGATGGCTGCCTGGATCGCTTTGGCCGCTTTCTCTCACGCTGACAACAACCTCGACTTCAAGGAGTAAAGCATGGCCAACCCGTTCGTGCATGTGGAACTCAACACCAACGATGTCCCCAAGGCGAAGCAATTCTATTCGCAGCTATTCGACTGGAAGCTGGAAGACGTTCCCATCGAGGGCATGACCTACACGATGGTCGGTGTAGGCGATGGCACCGGCGGCGGCATGATGCAGCATCCGATGCCGGGCGCGCCGTCTTTCTGGCTGTCCTACGTTCTTGTCGATGACATCGCCGCCGCGACCAAAAAGGTCAAGGCATTGGGCGGCACCGTGATGAAGGACAAGACCGAAGTCCCGGGGATGGGCTGGCTCGCGATCATCGTTGATCCGACCGGCGCCCATCTCGGCCTGTGGACGCCAATGAAAAAATAGGCTTCGCTTCGATTAGTGCGTGGCCTGGACGGGACGTGCGTTGAGGGGTTGCACGGGACGGGCATTTGCCGGATAGAGTGACCCGAACCGGCCCGCGTCGTCGGCCGCAACCGAGCCCGGCGCACGAAGGACAAACCAGGTGATTTCCTCCGTGCACGGCGGCGTGGTTATCGAACCGTTGAACGTGTAGTAAGCCTTCTTGTCCTTGGGCAACAGGTCCAGCGCATTGACCGTCACGCCGTCGGCTGTACCTTCCTTGCCCTTGTCCTTGGGAACGTTGCGGAACGCGGCCTTTGTGAAATTGTTGCCGGCGCCGGCGGCGAGCAGCACCGCCACAATGGCCTGCCTTCCATCAGCCGTCTTGTGGAAGAGGTGCGCTTCCATTTCCTGGCCCTTGCCGTCGATCCTGGTCTCGGAGGGCTTGTGGAACTGGATGGCGGTCAGTTCATATTTCGTCCCAGCGACCATCATGTAGCTGCCAGGGGCGTAGTTGACCTGAACCGTGTGGCCCGTATCGATGACTTTCAGCGGCACGGCCTTGTAGTCGAACAGCAGGGAAGGCAGCGCGCCCAGATCGGCCTTTGCGTCGTGAATCTCGATCGGGGATTGCCGCTGTCCGTCCTTGCACAGGTAGAAGTCGGGATTGAGGGTGCCCCATTTGGCGGGACCCTGGCCTGCGGCGTAGGACCACTTGGTTTCGCCCGCGGCAAAGGCAGGGGCAGATACTGCGGACATGCTCAAGGCCGCCAGGACAAGCGCGAACACACAAGTGCGACGGTACGTCATCGAGGCTCTCCTTCGAATGCTGAATCGGGATGGCAGTGGGGCAAGGGTATCCGCTTTCCGGTCCGCCGAAAAGTCGTGGCGAAGGGCAGGGCGCACGACTTGCGCACCTATTTTTCCGGCCTTCGCTTCGGCAGCATTCATTTCTCCAACAAGTACGCCCGACTGTCCGCGAAAAAATGCGATCCGGTGTCTGCCCGCACTGCAGTGCCCACGCCATCCGCGGTCAAGACCTCGAGCAGCAGGGCGCTCGGCACGCCGCCGTCGATGATGTGCACCGAGCGTACGCCTTCGCGCACGGCGCGCAGCGCCGCGATCACGCGCGGCTCCATCCCGCCGTGGACGACGTGATCGCTCAATAGCGCTTCGGCCGCGGACGCCGTCAGGATGTGCGCGAGCTGGCCGTCGCGGCCCAGCACGCCGGCGATGTTGGTCATCAGCACCAGCTTCTCCGCTTCCAGCGCGCGCGCTAGACGCCCGGCCAGGATGTCGGAGTTGATGTGATAGGTGGTGCCGTCGGCAGCGACGCCAATGGGCATGATCACCGGCACGAAATTGCGCGACAGCAGCAGTTCGATGAGCGCGGTGTCGATGCTTTCGACGTCGCCCAGGTGACCCAGGTCCGGCGCGTTGGGGTCGTCGTCGGGCGGGGCCATGGGACGCGCGCGGATGAAACGGCCGTCCTGCCCGTCAAGGCCGACGGCGCGGCCACCGTGCTGGTTGATGAGGGACGTAAGCTCCTGGTTGAGTTCGGAGAGCGCCATCTCGACGACGTTGAGCGTGCGTTCGTCGGTGATGCGGTGTCCGCGGTAGCGCCTGGATTCGATGCCCATCTGGCGCATCAGCTCGTCGATGCCCCAGCCGCCGCCGTGCACGACGATGGGTTTCATCCCGACGAGACGGAGAAGAGCCACGTCGCGGGCGAAGCCGGCCTTGAGTGCCGGGTCCGCCATCGCATGTCCGCCGAAGCGGATCACCAGTGTCTTGCCGTTGAACGCGCGCAGGTACGGCAGCGCTTCGGCCAGGATGCCGGCTTTCTGGGAAGGGTTCATCGCAAGGGCAGCGCGTGTTGCATGACGCGCATGGTACCCGACTAGGCGCTAGCCTCCATCGCCACGGGTTCTGCGTAAAATCCGCGGATCGGTGGCAACCGTCCGTCACCCCGGGGAGGACCCATGAATGTCGTCGTTGCGTTACGTTTGCTCCTGCTGGCATTGGCCGCTTGTGTGGCGGCTACGGGCGCCTCAGCGCAGACGCCCGACAGCGGCAGCGACCTGCAGAAGCAGGTTGCCGACACGGAGCGTGCGTTTGCCAAGTCCATGGCCGACCGCGACTTCGCGGCGTTCGCGAGCTTCATTTCGCCCGAAGCGATCTTCTTCAATGGCGACAAGGCATTGCGGGGCAAGGCACAGGTGACCGATGCCTGGAAACGGTTCTACGACAAGCCGGAAGCGCCATTCTCCTGGAAACCGGAAACCGTCGAAGTGCTGGATTCGGGCACGCTGGCATTGAGCACCGGTCCCGTGTTCGACGCTGCAGGCAAGCAGTTTGCGACATTCCAATCGATCTGGCGGCGGGAAGCACCCGGCGTGTGGCGCATCGTCTTCGACAGGGGCAACGAAACATGCGATTGCGCGAAAGCGAAATGATGAAATCTCTACGCCACGCATTGAGATTCCGCTCGTTGAGACACGTAGTGGCCGCCGTGCTGCTGGCCACGGTGACGGCAACGGCGGGCGCCGCCGATCCTGCCAAGGTCCTCCGCGTCGCGACGTTCGAGATCGACACGCTCGACCCGCAGCAGTACAGCGACGATCCCTCGTTCCAGCTCGTGATGGCGCTGTTCGAGCCCGCGTACGAGTGGGATTACCTGTCGCGGACGCCGAAGCTTTCGCCGCTGACCGCGGCGGAGCCCGTACAGGTGACTGAAAACGGCAAGCTCTGGACGTTCCGGCTGAAGCAGGGAATCCTCTTTGTCGACGATCCGGCCTTCAAGGGCAAGCCGCGCGAATTGACCGCCGACGATTACGTCTACTCCTACAAGCGGTGGATTGACCCCAACGGACGACGGGGTGGCAATCCGGTGCTCACCGACCTGATCCTGGGCGCAAGGCCGGTGGTGGAGGCGGCCAAGAAGGCCGGAAAGTTCGACTACGACACGCCGATGGAGGGCTTGCGTGCACTGGACCGCTACACCGTGCAGATTCGGCTGGGCGAGACCAACTATCCGGATATGCGCGACCTGCTGAGCTTCGTTCCCGCAGCGGCCCGCGAGGTCGTGGAAGCCGCAGGCGGCGACATCCGCGCTCGGCCCGTCGGTACGGGACCGTACCAATTGAAAGAATGGAAGCGGGGGTCGCGGCTCCTGCTGGAAGCGAATCCCAAGTACCGCGAGGCGTATTTCCCGCAGAGCAGCGATCCCGCGGATGCGGCGCTAGTCGCCAGCATGAAAGGCAAACGTGTTCCGCAGGCAGGCGCCGTCGAGGTCAACCTTATCGACGAGGACATCACGCGCCTGCTCCTGTTCGAGCAAGGGGGCCTCGACTACGTGCAGCTGCGCGGAGAGATCGCCACGCGCCTGCTCGTCGGCGACAAGCTGAAATCCGAATACTCGGCGCGTGGCATCACCCGGCTTGTTCACACCGAGCCTTTCCTGTTCTCGCTGTATTTCAACACCCAGGATCCGGTCATCGGTGGCATGACCACGGACAAGGTCGCGCTGCGCCGCGCCATTGCACTGGGCTGGGACGCCGACTCGCTGATCAAGACAGTGCTCGCCGGACAGGCGATTCCCGCCAACCAGATGATTCCGCCGGGAGTCAGCGGCCATGACGCGGCATTGCCGGTCAAGTCGTTGTACAACCCGGTCACCGCGAATGCGCTGCTCGACCGCGCCGGTTACGACAAGCGCGATCCGGATGGCTATCGCCGTGGACCTGATGGCAAGCTCACGCTCACGTTGTCGCTGCGCACCGGCGGCATCTCACGCGAAACGCAAACGCTGTGGAAGAAGAACATGGACGCGCTCGGCCTGCGCACCGAATACGACCTGATGCCGTTCCAGGAAATGATCAAGAACCTGGAGCACGGCAAATACCAGATGTACATGGGCGGATTCGGTGGCTCGCCATCCGGCTACAACGTGCACGCGCAGTTGCACGGCAGGCAGCCGCAGCGCGTCAATACCGCGCTCTTCCACAATGCCGACTACGATCGCGCCGCCGACCTGTTCATACGCGCCGCCTCCGACGAGGAGCAAATCAAGCTGGCGCGCACGATGAATGAAATCAGGCGCACCTACATGCCGCAGTTGCCCGTCTATTTCCGGCTGGAGAGTTCCTACGTTCAGCCGTGGTTGCTGGGCTACCGGCCGTTCGTGTTCTCCAGCTACTGGAAGTACCTCGACATCGACCTGGGCAAGCGCAAGTAGATTTAGCTCTCCGCGAGATAGCGCTCGATGCGCTTCATCTGTCCGGCCCAGCCTGAGCTGTTCATCTGGAACGCCTTGGCGCGACGTGCGGCAGGAATCCGGTCGAAGCCTGTCTCGACCACTTTCAACAGCGTGCCCCCGGGCACGTCCTCCAGCGTGAATGTGATCAGCGTCGTGGGCTCGCCGGAGTAGTCGACGCCCGGCTCGACAGCGTAGGGATGCCAGCGCATCGAGTAGCGATTCTCCGGGTCGACGGTCTCGACAGTGGCATCGAAGAGCACGTGCCGGAAGCCTTCGATGGTGATGGGTCCCAGGAGCCGGGTGCCCGGCTTCACGGCGCCGTCCTTCAGGTCCACGCCGAACCACTTGCCGAATTCGGCGGGAAGGGTCAGCGCGCGCCAGACACGCGTGCGCGTGGCCGTGAGGCGCACCTCTTGTTCGATGCTGTCAGTGCTGGTCATCGTGGCTTCCATGATCACTCCAATGTTGGTTCAAATTGCTGTCAGGTCGCGGCGAGATGCTTCGCGACGTTCTTGAGCTGCGCGTCCCAGCCTTGCGTGTGCTTGTCGAAGGCCAAGGCGCGCCGCGTCGCCGGAAGCTTGTCGAAGCCCGTCTCGACGACGCTCAGCAATGTGCCGCCGGGAACGTCGGTGAGCGTGAACGTGATCAACGTCGTCGGATCCTTGTCGAAGTCGATTACCGGCTCGGTGGAATAGGGATGCCAGCGCAGCGAAAAGCGCGACTCCGGCTGGACTTCCTCGACCGTGGCCTCAAACGTGTTGTCGCCGCAACCCTGCGACAACTTGGTTCCGCGCAGCACCATTCCCGGCTTCACGCTGTCGCCGGACAGCGCCACGCCAAACCACTTGCCGAATTGCGTGGGGATCGTCAGCGCACGCCAGACGCGGGTACGCGTGGCGGTGAGGCGGATTTCCTGCTCGATGCGGTCGGTGCTGATCATCGTTGCTTCCATGGGTCACTCCTTTTCGGGATGGCGAAGGAGCTCTTCGAGCGCCTTCAAACGTTGAGTCCACAGCCTCTCGTACGAACGCAGCCATTCGTCGGCGTCGCTTAAAGGCTGGGGATTGAGGCAACAGAAATGCGTGCGGCCGCGAATGGTCCGGCGCACCAATCCGGCATGCTCCAGCGTCTTCACGTGCTTGGAAGCCGCCGCGAGCGACATGCTGAAGGGTTCGGCGAGTTCGCTCACCGTGCGCTCCTGCTGCGCCAGGTGGCGTAGCATCGCGCGACGGGTGGGATCTCCCAGGGCGTGGAAGACGCGATCGAGCTGGGCGGTGCTGGAATGTTCAACCATGGAGTTGAATATAAGTCGACCCAAATCGATTGTCAACCCCTTGGTTGAATATATTTTCGGTGCGGGACTTCGGAGTTGAAGGGGCCGTTATTCCGGCCTTATATCGGCCTCGGCGATCACCTTGCGCCACTTGGCGATCTCCGACCTTATGTGAGCCGAGAATTCCTCCGACGAGCTGCCGACGGGATCCGATCCATCGGCGGCCAATCGCTCCCGCACCTCGGGCAGGCGCAGGATGCGCACGATCTCCCGATTCAGCTTCGCGACGATCGGCGCGGGCGTACCGGCCGGCGCCACGATTCCATACCATCCCGCGACGACAAATCCGGACACGCCGGCTTCGACCATCGTCGGCACTGTGGGCATCGCCGGGGAACGCGTGCTGGTGGTGACGGCGAGCGCGCGCAGTTTGCCGGCGGCGATTTGCGCGCGTGACTGCAGCAATGTGGAAAAGAGGAGGTCGATGTGTCCGCCGATGACGCTCTCCATCGCGGGCGCACCGCCGCGGTAAGGGATGTGTGTCATCCGGATATTGGCGAGAGTGGCGAACCACGCACCCGACAAGTGACTCAAGCCGCCGATGCCGGACGATCCATAGTCGAGGTCGTTCGGCTTTTGCTTGGCGAAGGCAATGAGGTCGCGCACGGATTCCACCGGAAGCGAGGGATTGACGACCAGCACATACGGCTGTGTCGTCACCTGCGTAATGGCGGCGAAATCGCGCGTGAGATCGTAGGTCAGGTTCCTGTACAGGCTGACATTGACCGTTTGGCTTGCCGAAATGAGAATCAACGTGTAGCCATCGGACGGTGCCTTGGCCGCCATATCCAAAGCGATCGTGCCGTTGGCGCCGCCGTGATTCTCCACAACCACCGGCTGGTTCCATGCTTCGCTCAGCTTTTGCGCAATTGCGCGTGATACCAGGTCGGTTCCGCCACCGGCGACGAAGGGAACGAGCAGGCGAATCGACTTGGAGGGGTAGGCGTCCACCGGTTCGTTCTGCGCGGACGCAGGCATGCTCGCGGTCAGCCCGGCCAGTACCATCACACCGGCCGCCCAGCGGCGCATGCATGAGTACATTCGATGGAGATTCATTGGGAAGTCGTTCATTGTCGTGTTGGTTGCCCGGCGGGCTCGATGCGCCGAACCGCATATTGTGACAACACCGGCTGCATATTCCAGTCCGCACTGTCGTCCCGGGGCAAGCTCTTGGCGAACAGCAAATGCGGCGACAACCTGTCGGCCAGCTTCAATTCCAGCCATGCCGCCTGGAGGCTGCGCAGGCTTTCAACGTTACGTTGCTGCGCCTCCGGCGCGTGTTGCCGTTGTGCCTCATGGATGCGAAACGATGACAGCGCTTGCGTGAGGTAGGCACCGTTGCCCTTCAGCAGGAGCGCGGACCACGTCACCAGATCGATGATTCCCAATCCAAGCACGCCGTTGAATTGAAAATACTGCGGCGCGCAGTCCATGAGTTCGGCTTTGCGGAACAGGACGGTGCTGGGCTCGCCCACCCAATTGAGCCCGGCCATCACCATCGCATTGGCCAGCGTGAAACCGGCGATCACCGCGTCCGCGTTCACGATAGGTACGGTTGCCGGCTGGTCGGGAAGGCGCCGCCCGTGTTGGTCGATGCGACGGCGATAGGATGTGGCGAGTGTCATGTCCGGTGTGTGTCGGAACACATCCAGCAACGTCGCCACGCAAGGTGGCGCGAGCAGGTCGTCGTCGCACAGGAACTTCACGAATTCCCCGCGGGCGCTTTCAAAGCACTTGATGAAGTTGCCGCGCCCGCGCAATCGTTCCGGATTGCGCAGGTAGCGAACCTCCTTGCCGTCCGCGCGTGCGCGGGTCAGCGCCTCGATCTCGGTACCGCCCGAATCGTCGCAGATGACAATCTCGATGTTGCGATAGGTCTGATCGAGGGCGCTGTCCAGACAGGCGGCGAAATAGCGCGGCGAATACGCGGGAATGACGATGGACACCATGGGCTCGCCGGACACGCTGCGATCCCGCTTGGTGAATTCCTCAACCGCGCCCAATCGATTGGCGTCCTGAAATGCGGCCATTCCGCGGCGGCAGTTCGGCGCAACCGTTGCTGCGGTTGCCGTATCTAGACCTGCCAGCGCTGCCGCCCAGCGAAGGTTGCTGATGCCAGGATTCCCCGGCATGTCGCGCACCGGCAGGCTCAGGAGGCCGCGCGGCTTCAACACCCGCCGGCACTCCAGCATGAACCAGAGCAAGTCGGCCCGCGCCAGGTCGGCAAACAAATTCGTGCAGGCAATGGCGTCGACGCCGCGGTCCTCAAAGGGAAATTCGTCGCCGATCAGGAAGGGGACATCGGCGTCGTCGCGTTCGTGCATGGCCAGCCAACCGGCGAATGGCTGTGTCGAAATGGCCGATGCCGACAAAGATCCACGGACCGAGGCCGTCGCTCACTGCGGGCGCCTCCACACCCCCTCGCGTTCGAGCGCGGCAACGTGCGCGGGGTCGGCGGCCCGGCCAGACACCGCTTCAAACGCCTCGAGCGACGGCGTCTGGCGCAGCGCCTTTGCGGGCAGCGTGCGGCCGGTGAACTCGGCGATGGCCGCGCCCACTTCGTCATGGCCCAGCAGCCAGCGTTCGAAGGTGGCGCCCGTGAACCGCCCGTTGAATTCGTGAATCATGAGCTGGCCGTCGGGCGCGCGCTGGCATTGAATATTGAGCGGGCCTCGCCATCCCGCGGCGGCGAAGGCGGCGGCGCATCTGTTTCCGATTTCGATCGAGGCGGGATCGGTATCGAGTCCAACCCATTTCGAGCGCCGCCGATCGCTGACGATACGAATGGACATCACATGGCTTATCGTTCCATCGGGTGCAATCAGCGCCTGGATCGAATGCCGCTGTCCCTGGAACGTGTGAAACAGCGGAACTCCCTTGTCCTTCATCTCCGCCAGATAGTCGATGACGGTGTTGGGATCGCCGAGGAATTGCTGAACCATGTACGAATCCTGATCCAGCGCGTTCAGGAGTTGCGTTTCGTTCCACAGCAGGTAGATGCCCAACGACGCGTAGCCGCGGCACGGCTTCGCCACCAGCGGATAGCCATGTGCAGCGACGAAGGCTTTCATTTCCTCGGCCCCGCATTTGATCAACGACGCCGCGAATGGCAAGCCATGCCGGACACTGAATGCCGAGCTCAGCCATTTGTCGCTGATCACCCGCACGGGCTCGGCATCGCCGCAGAGCAGGCGGCCGGCCAGGTCGGGGCGTCGCCCGCGCAATGAAGCAAGGAACGACACGTCGTCATCGCGACAGGGGATGACGAGGTCGATGCGCTCCGCATCCATGATTTCAAGCAGCGTACGCTCGAACGCAGCAGCCTCTGCGACCGTGGGCGGCACGCGGTAGATGACGTCGCAGTCGAAAAGCGTCGGCTCGTTGCACACGCTTGACGTTGCGGCGAAATGCACGTCGTCGCGGCGATCCTTGAGTGATGCCAGGACATTCTGCCCGACCCGCGTCCCGACCGATAGTACGAGTAAACGGAGTTTCATCTCGCTGGTGAAGTGGTGTGGCCCGCATCGCGGGAGACAACCATCCTCACCGGCGGGGTTGGATGACGACAGAGCGAGTTTACTCCGAGATCCAACCGTCACGAAAAGCACGGGATGTTACAAACGCACAGGCCGCCCGCAGGCGGCCCGTGAACCTTTCGACCTTGCGTTGCGCCGCGCGCAAACTGCGCACGCGCCGGAACGAATTGCGAAGGTTAATTGCAACAAGTTCGACGCAGCTAGATTCAGCTCCGCACGCCCAGCGCGTTCAGCGTCGCGTTGTCGAGCATGCCGCTCGCCGTCAAGCCGTTCTGCGCCTGGAAGTTACGCACGGCGGTTTGCGTGTTGGGTCCAAAGCGGCCATCGACTGCCACGTTGTAGCCCTTGTCGTTCAGCGCAGCCTGTGCCTTCTTGACGGTGCCGTCGGCGTTGTGTGTCGTCCCCGACACGTGGCCGCTGGCGTCCGTGCCTTCGTGACCCACGTACGCGCCCACACCCGCACCCACCAGCGCGCCTACGGGTCCACCCACCACGGCGCCCGCAACGGCGCCGGTCCCCGCACCGATCGCGGTGGCCTTTTGTTTGCCCGTCGGGGCCGTGGTGGTCGTGGTCGTGTCATTCGACGTCATCGGTTTGTCATCAGTTGCGTACGCGCTGGATGCGCCCAATGCCATGGCAACTGCCGCCGCCAGAACTGCATACTTCGATTGTTGGCTCTTCATAACGTAGTCCTCCGTAGCAGGGAACGATTCCCATGGCGTACATTAACTTCGGGGACGATGCGCCCACATCGGACGGCATACCGTTTTCCTGTAGGAATTCGCGCAGCTTGCCGTCTGTCCGGCTGCACTGCTAATGTAGGGCCGATACGCAGTTACACGACCACCGGGGGGCTGTGAACATGACGATATTTCGATTGCTCGTGGGGACGGCGTTGGCAGTGCTGGCGGTGTCGGCAACGGCGCAGAACGTGAAGATCACGTCGCTGGGCTCGCACACCGGCGAGTTGTGCGGACGCGATCGCGCGATGATCTTTGAGGACCCGACGGGCGTGCGCATTCTCTATGACGCCGGCCAGACGGTTACCGGCGCGGACGACGCGAGGCTGGGCACGCTGCACGCCGTGCTGTTGAGCCATGCGCACGGAGATCACATCGGCGACCTGAAGCTGAAGGCGCTGGAGGCGGGCACCTGTGCTTCGCCGGAACTCATTTCCGCGGCGCCCAATTCGAACACGGCGGAAATCGCCGCTGCCAAGAACTCAGCGATCGTCATGATGGCTGCGATGGCCAATTTCGTCGCCAAGAAGGTCGAGACCATTACGGGCAAGCCCACGCCGTCGTGCCCGCAAACCGGCGAAGACCTGATCGCGCCTTTTGCTGCGTCCTGCAACGTCTTCGTGCAGATCGGCGGCACGAAGACGGTGAAGATGGCCAACGCGACGCGCGGCGTTGAGATCACGCCGGTGATGGCGGCGCACGACAATACGGTACCGCGCTCGCTGCTGAGCGAAGCTCAGCGCAAAGGCTTCGACGCGGACAACGTGAGCCTGTTCCTCGGCCCCGCCACGGGCTATATCGTCAAGTTCAGCAACGGCCTCACCGCGTACCTGACCGGCGACACCGGATTGCACGCCGACATGAAGATGGTGAACAGCGACTTCTACAAGGCCAACCTGATGGTGCTCAACCTGGGGTATACGGCGGTCACCGCGCAGTCAGGCGCCTATGCAGCCAATGATCTGGTGCGGCCGGCGTCGGTGATCGTCACGCACGTGAACGAAGCGGCGACCAGCGGCGGCAAGGTGCGCCCGTCGTCGCACACGGCGGACTTCATCGCCTTGGTCAAGGGCCGGCCCGTGTACCCGGCGCTGTCCGGCAAGACGATGGAGTTCGACGGCAGCGGGAAGTGCGCTGCGGGGTGCGGCTAGAAAGGGCGTCGGTCGCACTCGTCAGGTCAGTGCCCGGCGGGGTCGTTCCACTGCGGCAGCAGCACCAGGCTGTTCGGGTTGTAGCCCGTGTTCTTCAGCGTGTCGATGCTCTTCACCACCGTCTCGTTTTTCAGGTCGATGACGGTGATCGAACCATCGCTCATGCCGGGCAGGTTGAGCAGCGTGTTCTGCACGAACGCGTAGCGCCCGTCCTTGGTGAAAGCGATGTGGTGCGCGCCTTCGGCGGCCGGAATGGACTTCAGGAGCTTGGGCGTGCCCGCGCTGGACGTGTCGAAAATGTGCATGTGCCCCGGCTTGGCGGTGGTCACATACATCCGGTCGCCCTTCGTGTTGAAGTAGATTTCCAGCGGCACGCCAGCCTTCACCGTGCCGAAATCGAACGCCTGCGCGACGGCGAAATCCTTCTTCGCCGGGTCCCACGTGGCGGTCCACAGCGTGCCGTCATACATGTTGGTGATGTAGGCGACGGGCGGATTTGCTCCCGGCACAAACAGGACTTCGACCGGCGCATTGCCGGCCGGCGAGGGCTTGGCCGAAAGCTTGTAGGATCCGAGCACTTTGCCGGTGCTGGCTTCGATGGCGCTGATGCCTTCGCCCGCGTCGCCCAGGTCCGTCGCACGCACTGTGCTCGTTGTCAGGATGCGGTCGATGCCGTTGTGAATGGCGATGCCGTGCGGGTAGGGCAGGCCGACTTTCACCGTCTTGATCGGCTTGTCGGCCACCGCGTCGCCGACGATCATCGACTGCGTGCCCATGCAGCTGAGGTACCAGTTCTTGTTGTCGTTGGAAAAGACGATGTCCTCGCCCACCATGCAGTCCGGTACGGCGACGACCTTCATCTGCAACGGCATCTGCTTCATGTCGATCACGCGCAACTCGCCCTTGCCGAGCGCGGTGATGTAGGCCTTGCTCTGGTCGCGGTTATAGAAGATGTGGTGCGCCACCAGGTCGCCCGGTAGCGGCAGGTCTTGCACGATCTTGCCGAAGTCTTTGGAGTTGGGATCGACGTCGATGACCGCGATGCCTTCCTTGCGCGCGGGCGCGGCAATCGGCGATTTCAGCACCTTGAGCGAATCGGCGGACTTGGTCTCATAATTGGCCATCGCATGAATCTGCGCGTACGCGGTAGCGGGCAGCAGCGTGAGCAATGCCAGTACAAACAACGGCCGAGCGATTTGAGATTGCATCGTGTGCTCCTTCAAGTAATCGTTCGTGGCCGGGCGAATGTCGGACCCTATACGCGCGGAAACTGCCGGAGATGACGTTGACGCCCGATTGCCCGGACTCCATCAGGCGCGCGCTATTGCGTGGCAGCACGATCCTTGTGCTCGGCTGTCTGGCGTTGCCAGTCGGCAGGGCAGTAGCGGCTGAACGGATGCTACCGCTGCGCATTGTGCGGCGCAAGATCGACGGGCCCGCCACAGTGCGCGTCAAAGTTGGCGATCAGGTGGATTTGCGCTGGACGACGGACGAAGCCACGACCATCCATATTCACGGCTACGATCTTGCGCTGGCGCTCGATCCGACGACGGAGGGCCGCATGCGCTTCCTCGCCAACGCCACCGGGCGATTTCCGATAAGCGCGCACGGCTTTGGCGCGGGTGGCGACAAGACGGCGCATCGCGAGGTCGTTCTCCTGTATCTCGAAGTTCTGCCGGATTGAACGCCGGCCGCCTCGCGTTTGCGTGTTGCGTTTTCGCGCTGGCGGGGCCGGCGCCCGCGCATGGCTTCGGCGCCCGCTACGACTTGCCGATCCCGCTGTCCCTGTACCTCACCGGCGCGGGGCTGACGGTGCTGTTGTCGTTTGTGATGCTGGGTGCGGTGCTTCGCCTTGCCCCGCGGGCAGGCGACTTGCGCGTCGACGCGGGGCGCTGGCCGCTGCTGCTTCCGGTCGCACGCGTGATCGGCGTGCTGGTGTTCGTACTGGTGGTCGTCGCCGGATGGTTCGGCACGCAGAGCCCGCTCAAGAACATCGCGCCGATATTCGTCTGGGCGCTGTGGTGGGTGGGCATGTGCTACGTGTCGGCATTCCTGGGGAACGTGTGGCCACTCGTCAATCCGCTCGACACGCTGTTCGCGTGGGCCGAGGCGAGGGTCGCGCGCACAGTAGCAGGCAAGCAAAGCGGACCGCGACTGCGCTATCCAGCCTGGCTGGGCGTGTGGCCCGCGGTCGTGTTGTTCCTGGTCTTTCTCTGGCTGGAGATCGTGTGGGAAGGCAGCGACCATCCAGCCAATCTCGCGTGCGTTCTGCTCGCCTACGCGATGCTGACGTGGACCGCGATGGCCATCTTCGGTCGAGAGGAGTGGTTGCGGCGAGGCGAAGTGTTCACGCTGATCTTCGGTCTTCTCGCGCGCTTTGCACCGCTCGACCTGCGCATCGACGGCGATCGCATCGCGGTGGCGGTGCGCCCCTACGCGGTCGGGCTGCTTGTTCATGAGCCGCTCGACCGTTCGCACGTTGCGCTGGTGATGATGATGCTGGCCGCCGTCAGCTTCGACGGATTCAACGAGACGCCGGCGTGGGCGGCGATTGCCGAACTGACGGGCAACGACGAATTCACCAAGACGCTCGGACTGATCGTTGCGCCGTGCCTGTTCCTGGCCGTCTTCCTGTGGGTGTGCCGCGTGAGCGCGTGGGCCGCGCAATCCTCGACCGGCGGGAACGGCGAGGGTGGGTGTGGCGAGCAACGGTCCGCATGGAAAATTGCGGGATTGTCGGCGACGACGCTGGTGCCGATCGCCATTGCCTACCACCTCGCGCATTACGTTTCGTTCCTGGCGATGGCCGGGCAGTACCTGATACCGCTTTCATCCGACCCAATGGGCTTGGGGTGGGACCTGTTCGGTACCGTCAATCACTTCGTGCGGCCGGGCTGGGTGGATGCGCGCGTCGTCTGGAACGTTTCCGTGGTCGCCATCGTGGCGGGCCACGTGGCCGCGGTGTATCTCGCGCACGTGCAGGCGTTGCGCGAGTACGCCGACCGCCGCGCGGCATTGCGCAGCCAGTTTCCGATCGTCGGCCTGATGGTCGGCTACACGATGCTGAGCTTGTGGATCATCGCCCAGCCGATCGTCTCCAGCCGGTTTACATGACTCCGAGCCATGACGCGGCCGCGGCGCAAACTACCGCGCCGCGGGTCGAACGTGGAGGCCGGAATTCGGCTTCCACAGTATGCCTTCCGAATTATGGCTTCAGCTGCGCGCGCACCTCGCCGCCCGGATGCGCGGCGCTATGTGCGTTCACGTACAGGTTGCCGGCCTTGTACGCATCGTATTGCGCGTCGGTGAGCTTGGCGCCCGCCGCGGACTCGAACACGTTTTCGGCCGTCTTCGTGAAGGGAACAATCACCGGTCCGTTGGTGCCGGCCGCGCCCATGTGGATGTGGGCGGCCGTGGCGGTCATGCCGGACAGCGTGATCTTGGCATACACGCTGTGGTCGGAATTCACCGTGACCGTGCCGGCGCCCGTGGCGGCGCTCATGACCGGTGGCACTTCGTTGGCGCCCGTCATGGCGACGTTTTGCATTGCTACGGGCATCGTGCCCTGCATCGAGCTCATGTTGGTGCAGGCGCCGACAAGGGCGAGGGCGCCCGCGGCGACGAGCGTGCCTAGGGTATTGCGCTTGGTAAGGTTCATTCCTGTCTCCGTGTAGGTGGTTATGCGGCGCGGACGGGCGGTGCGTGACCCGGCGGGGCACAGCAGAACATACGCTCAAACCATCGGCGTGGATGTCGGAAATCCAGGAATTTCTTTGTGGGACAAGCGCTCGTGGGCCGGGCCCCTAAGGATTTGCGGGTAATCCGCGCCACCACAGGGAATAGACGCCAGCAGCCGGTTCCCGTGCGGGTCGCGGAGAGGGGGGCCGACCACGACCACGAGGGGCCTTTGGCGTACCGGTACCAATGAGGCGTGGCAATGACAGCGCTGGCGGCTGTGCAGCCTTCATTTTCGGCGTGATCTTTGGGCTTCCCCGACTCGGCGCCATGTACTCACGCTGTGGCGTTCGCGGCGCGGGCGGCTTTGACGCGGTCGTTCATGGCCTTGAAGAATGCGTCATAGCCGCCGCTGCGTTCCGCCGTGCGCTGCGCTTTGACGCGCTCAACGCAAATCTCGGTCGCGTCCGGCGAGTTCGTCATGATCGCCATCGCTTCGGCAATGAACGCGTCCAGCGGCATGGCGGTCGGATCCGTCGCATTCCACGTGCCCTGCAACTCGGTTTGCACGTACGGAGGCGCGAGTTCCATCACCTGCACCGACGTGCCCTGCAGTTGATAGCGCAGCGATTGGGTGTACGAGTGGATGGCTGCCTTCGTCGCCGAGTAGGTGGGGTTCAACGCGAGCGGCACGAACGCCAATCCGGAGGAGACGGTCATCAACACCGCGCTGGGCTGCGCGAGCAGGTGCGGCAGTAGCGCCGCGGTCAGGCGGATCGGGCCGAGCAGATTCGTCGTGACCGTTGCCTCCGCAACGTCGAGATCGCCGCCCTTCAAATCCTCGCCGCGCATGATGCCGGCGTTTTGAATGACGGCGTTCAACTTAGGAAAGTCCCTGGTCAGTTGCGCGGCGAAGTTCACAATGGCCCGCGCATTCTCGATATCGAGGACCGCGGACTTCATGCCCGGATTGGCTGCGGTGGTTTCGTCGAGCAGCGACTGTCGACGGCCGGCGATGATCACCTGGTTGCCGAGCTTGTGGAACGCCTCTGCGAGTGCCCGACCGATGCCGGAGCCGCCGCCCGTGATGAGAAGAGTGTTGCCTGTCATTTGCATCGTGTGCTCCTGGAATGTGGGTGCGGATCAGGCGTGATTTCCGGAACACTGGCGGTTCCGGTAAAGCCAGATGAGCAGCGCGATCACCGTGCCGCCCGGTAGCACGAGCTCGATGGCCGCATAGGGGCCGATGCTGCGCAGGAAGGTCATCACGCGTGTGGCGAAGGTGGAGAGGGAAGATGGGGAGGAAGGGGCGGAGGGGGCGCGAGTCCCCGCGGCAGCTGCGGGGGCGGCGTCTACGTTAAACGTTTCAGTGGCAAGCGTTTCGATTGCAGTTACGGCGTTCGACATTTCCTTGAATCCTTTGTGCCTGGATGGCAGTCGAACTTTACGGTCTTGCTGCGGCGCGGAATATTTCGATCCCGCAAATGTTATGCACAATCCTGCAATTGTCAATTGAATCGGGTGGCTAAAGTGCCATTTTTATGCTCAAATCAGTTTCATACACGTTACAGGAGCAATGGCCGTGACCGCCTCAACCCACGAAGACCGCCAATATGACCACCTCGCGTCGCTGATCCTCCGGCACGTTCCGGGCACGGGCGCGCACGAAACGCCCATTCCATCGGTCAAGCTGTCCTGTTCCCACGCCCCGACCGCGCCCCAGTTCCACTTCGCCAAGCCCGCCGTCTATTTCATGGTGGGAGGAAGGAAGCAGCTCACTACGGGCGGACAGACGCTGATCTACGCGCGCTCCAATTATCTGGTCGCGTCGCTCGACATGCCGGTGTCGTCCTGCGTCGTCGAGGCGAGTCCGGATCAGCCCTGCATGGGCATCATGCTGGCGATGCAGCCGCGCGAACTCGCGGCGCTGATGCTGGACGCCCACTTGAGCCCGCCGCGCACGCCCGCCGAAGGTCCGGCGCTGCACGTGGGAAAGGTGTCAGCCCCGGTACTGGATGCGCTGGTGCGGCTGGTCGCGTTGCTTGACACGCCGGCCGACATCCCGGTGATGGCGCCGCTGATCACGCGCGAAATTTTCTATCGGCTGTTGCAAGGCGATCACGGTGGACAGCTCGCGCATATCGCGCTGGGTGACGGGCGCATGCGCAAAGTCGCGGGCGCCATCAAGTGGCTCAAGACGAACTATGCGGAGCCGCTGCGCATCGAGGATCTGGCGCGAGAGGTCAACTTGAGCCAGTCCAGCCTGCATCACCAGTTCAAGGCGGTGACGGGCATGAGTCCCCTGCAATTTCAAAAGGCGCTGCGGCTGGAGGAGGCGCGACGCCGCCTGATGAGCGAAACCACGGACGTCACGCGCACCGGGCAGAGCGTTGGCTACGAGAGTTCATCGCAGTTCATCCGCGAGTATTCGCGCCAGTTTGGCGCGCCGCCGCTGCGCGACGTCAATCGCTTGAAGAGCGAACTGGGCGGAATGGCGTTCGAGCCTGAGACCTAGTATGTTGCTTTTTTGCTTCGATTTTCACGCAGTCTTTACGGGGGATGTTCGGCACTTTAACTAACGGCGAGGAGGACGTGTCGTGAAACTATTTCTATTCGTATGTGCATTCGTTGCGCTGCCTTCGGTGACCGCGGTTGCAGCCGATAGCCCGTGGACGGGCACCTGGAAACAGGACTTGGCGAGAAGCCATCTCACCGGCGACACGTTCAGCTATTCCAAGGCTCCAAACGGACTGATTCACTACTCGGATGGCAGCGCGTATTCGTACGAATTTGCGGTCGACGGCAAGGAGTACAAGACTTTCGAGAATCGAACCGTCACGTGGACTGCTGCCGGCGACAACGCGTGGAATACGGTGGCGAAGCAGGACGGAAAAGTCATTTACGAGACCCATCGCGAGATCTCACCGGACGGAAAGACGATGACCGTTACCGCTACGGGCAAGGCCCCGGACGGTTCGGCGATGAATAACGCATATACATCGGCCCGGCTGACAGGATCAAAGGGGCTGATCGGGAAATGGCGCTCGACGAAGACGGAAATGTCCATTCCCGACGTGGTGATTATTTCCTCCCCGGCGCCCGGGGTGCTGCGCATGGAGAACCCGAATTACAAAGCCATCCAGGAAGGCAAGACCGACGGCACGGAAATTACCAGCACCGGGCCGATGGTCGCGGCGGGCTACACGACTTCCTGGAAATTGCTGGCCCCCGGCAAGTTGTCGACCGTAAATAAATTGAACGGCAAGATCGATTCGTACAGCATGCAGACGCTGGCCGCCGACGGAAAGACGTTCACCGAGGTGGACTGGAACGCTGGAACGCCATCACAGAAGACGACATCGGTGTACGTGAAGCAGTAAGCATAAATCGTGCGGACAATCACCGGCACTCGCCTTCTGTCCTGTTGGCGGCGTCCTTGGCCGCGTCGGCTCGCGCCTCCTTCGGTAAAATGTCCGCAGGGAGCCCTTGCCCGATAGGAGAGTCTGGATGGATCGCAAACGCGCCAGTGATTTTCCGCCCGAGGTTTTGAAGTTGTTCGACGGTTATGTTCACGGCTGGATGAGCCGCCGCGACTTCCTGGAACGCGCAGGAAAATACGCGATAGGCGGTTTTACCGCGGCCGCGATGCTGGAAAGCCTGAAGCCCAACTATGCGCTGGCGCAACAGGTCCCCAAGGACGACGCGCGCATCAAGACCGAATATCTGACGTATCCGTCGCCGGAAGGTTCGGGAACGATGCGCGGCTATCTTGCGCGTCCCGCAAACGCGCCGGGAAAGCTCCCCGGCGTGGTGGTCATCCACGAGAATCGCGGCCTCAATCCGTATGTCGAAGATGTTGCGCGACGCCTGGCCGTGGCCAATTTCATCGCGTTCGCGCCGGACGCGCTTACGCCGCTCGGGGGATATCCGAACGACGAAGAAAAGGCAGCGCAATTATTTGGCCAGCTCGACCCGGCCAAACGCAGCGCAGACTTGCTCGCGGCTTATGCGACGCTGAAAGCTCGGCCCGACTGCACGGGCAAGGTCGGCGCCGTGGGCTTCTGCTTCGGCGGAACGACCGTCAACATGTTTGCGGTGCGACTGCCGGATCTCGGCGCCGCCGTGCCGTTCTACGGCGGGCAGCCGGCCGCCGCGGATGTCGCAAAGATCAAGGCGCCGCTATTGATCCATTACGCTGGGCTGGATGAACGCGTCAACGCCGGATGGCCCGCGTACGAGGGGGCGCTCAAGGCGAACGGCGTCAAATACCAGATGTTCATGTACGCGAACACGAACCACGGCTTTCACAATGACACCACGCCGCGCTACGACGAGGCGGCCGCCAAGCTCGCGTGGTCGCGGACGATCGAGTTCCTGAACGCAAATTTGCGGACCTGAGCAACGGACCTGAGCTACGCAACTGAGCAACGGACTGAGCTACGCAACTGAGCGACGGACCTGAGCTACGCAACGGAGCGACAGAACTGCGCGACGGCACTAGCTGCAGCCGTGCAGGAACAGGTCCGCCACCTTGTGCGGCCACTCGCGCAACTCGCGCGCGCTCATCGGCGCGCCGAGTCCCATCGCACGGCGCTGCGGCAGCGCCACCACCATTTGCAGGAACTGCTGCGCCGCGAACCGGGTGTCGTTGACCCGGATTCGCTGCGCAGCCACTTCGCGATCGAGTATGCCCGCGACGAGCGCAGTCGCTTCCTCTGCGGCGCCTTCGTGAGCGAGCACGCGGGCGAGTTCGGGAAAGCGCGCCGACTCGGCGACGATCAGCCGATGCAGTGCGATCGCCTGCGGTGAAAGCGCTGCGTGCAGGATAAGCGAGGCTAGCCGCTCGAGCACCGCGCCGACATCGGCGCCTTCGATCAACGCAATGTCCGCGGCGGGTCGCAGCCGCTGGATGATGCGATGGACGACGGCGGCAAACAGCGCCTCCTTGTTCGGGAAGCGATGATAAAACGTTCGCTTGGATATGCGCAGGTGCTGCGCTACGGCCTCGATGCTGGTGGCACCGAAGCCGTGTTCGAGAAACATCTGCGTCGCCGCGTCGAGAATCAGCTCGCCCAATTGCTCGGACGCCGCGCGTGACGGGCGCCCTCCCCGGCGCACCTCTTGCATCTTGCGATCAGTTCGTCAGACTCGCAAGCCGCTTAGCGAGGGTAATTGTAGGAGTAGTACACGGGTGCGGGCGCCGGCCGCGCATTGGCGTAAACCTGCGTCGTGTAATTTTGCGGCGGCGCATAGTTCGACGGTGGCGCGGTATAGCCCTGCTGCGGCGAAACGGTTTGCGATTGCGACGTGTTGTAGCCTTGGGGCGCGTAGTTCTGTTGCGGCGGATAGTAGCCCTGCGGCGCGTAATTCTGCTGGGGTGCGTAATTCGGCGGCGGCGCGTAGCTAGGCTGCGGGGCGTAGTACGGCTGTGGCGCGTAATTCTGCTGCGGCGCGTAGTACTGCTGCGGTGCGTAGTACTGCTGCGGTGCGTAGTACTGTTGCGGCGCGTAGTAAGGCGCGCTCGCCACGGCGTTCCCGAACGCAACGAACGGCGCGGCGACCACAGCGGCTGCGGTGCCGACGACCGCCGCGGCTGCGGCGAACGGCCACCACACACCACCACGCCAGTAGCCGCCGCCACGCCAATACGCGCCGTGGGAGCCGCCGCCGTGATAGGCGGGCGCGTGGTACGTCGAGACATGACCATGCGACCAGCGGGGCCCGTCGGCGAGCGCGGACGATACAGGCGCGACAAGCAGCGCGCTTGCGACAAGGCTGGCCGATACGACTCGAAATGAGGTCATGGCGCTTCCTTCCAAATGGCGAGCAAAGATGCCCGCACAGTCAAAGTAACAGCGCGAAGTCAAAAACGCAACGGTACCGTAGCGTTTGCTTACAAAGTAGCTGCCGGGACGGGCGTGGCGGACGGGCTGCCCGCCTCAAGCGGACGACTAGAAGCCGTACAGGCGCGCCGGATTGTCGACCAGGATGCGCTGGCGCATCGCCTCATCCGGCGCCCAGTCGAGCAGAAGGTCGAGCATGGCGGAGCTTTCGGGCGGCGTCTTCTGTCCCGGATGCGGCCAGTTGGTTGCCCACAGGCAGCGATCCGGATTGTGCCTGGCCAGTGCGCGCGCCAGCGCGCTTACATCGTCGTAACGCGGTGCGCCGGTCTTCGACGTCTCGTAGGGCGCCGAAAGCTTCACCCAACAGCGACCCGTGTCGAGCAGCCGCAGGAGCATCTGGAATGCCGGGTCGCCTGGCGGGACAGGCTCCAGGAACTTGCCGTTGTGGTCGATCACAAAATCCGTGGGCAGCGCCCGGATCAATGCGTCGTATTGCGGTAGCGTGCGGCCGTCCAGCTGGATCTGCACGTGCCAGCCCAGTTCCGCCACGCGGTTGGCGATCTTGGGAACGTCGTCCCATTGCACGAAGGGATTGGGCAACACGTAGCAGCGCGCGCCGCGGAAGCCCGCGGCATGAAGTCGCAGCAAGTCGGAGTCGGGAATGTTGGACCTGATGATCGCAATGCCGCGCGCCTGCGGACCCAGATCGCGGACAGCATCCGTCGTGCAGCTGTTGTCGTAGCCGTATGCATTGGGCTGTACGACAACGACGCGTTCGAGGCCGAGCTGGCGCTGGACAACCTTGTAGTCGGCGGCAGTAGCGGGAGGAGGGGGGACGGTCCAGCCGGGATCGAGTGCGTAGCGGTCGTCGTAGATGTGCATGTGCGTGTCGCACGAGCCTGCGGGTAACTTGGGCATGGGATGAGGTGGCATCGTTGCCACGCGTTGCGTTGTGAACCGGGACGGTAGCACACGCTTGCCGTGTCGGCGCGGAAGCGGACGCGGTACGATGCGCATCGAGATGCGGCCGTGGACGATTCCGCCGAAGGAGTGCAATGCAGAGCGTGCCGCTTGGAGCCGAAGTCGCGTGGGTCGTGGCGGACTCGGTTCCCAGGAGAAATTTGCAGTGACGCGAATCGCGGCGCTCTGCGCGTATTCCTGCGCGGCGTTCCTCACCGTCGCGATCGCGCTTGCCGGATGCGACGCCCAGCACCCGGCCAATGCGCCGATCGCATCGCAGGACATGGCCAAAGGCTACCGCCTTCAGCGCGTCAAGGCCGATCCCGACAACCCGGGCGACGTGCTGGTGATCCTGACGTTGTCGGGCGGCGGCACCCGCGCCGCGGCGCTGGCCTACGGAACGATGGAAGCGCTGCGCGACGTCAAGCTCAAGATGGGCGGACGCAGCCGGCGGCTCCTGGACGAAGTCGACGTCATCAACGCTGTTTCCGGCGGCAGTATCGTCGCCGCCTATTACGCCGTGCATCGGGACGGGCTGTTCAAGGATTTCGAAGCGAAGTTCCTGAAGCGCGATGTGGAACGGCAGATCCGCGCCGAAGTGTTCGCCAATCTGCCGCGCCTCGTACAGCCGCAGTTCTCGCGCGGTGAAGTCCTCGCCGAGTATTTCGATCGTGAACTGTTCGACGGCGCTACGTACGCCGACCTGGCGCGCGGCAACATGCGGCCGTTCGTGGTCATCAACGCCTCCGCGTTGTCGACCGGCGCGCGCTTCCCGTTCACGCAGGCGCAATTCGACCTGTTGTGCTCGGACCTGGGCAGCCTGTCGGTCGGCCGCGCCGTAGCGGCATCCGCCGCGCTGCCGCCATTCTTCGGCGCGATCACGCTCGAGAGTTTCGCCGGCTCCTGCGGTCCGGTATCGCTGCCGGGGATCGCCTCGAAACTCGATGCCAACGCTCCCACGCGAATCGTCCGCGTCGACGAAGCGCGCACCTACATGGACCGGTCGCGCCGCCCGCATGTCCATCTGGTCGACGGCGGCCTGATCGACAATCTTGGACTGCGCGTCGCGGGTGACTTCGCCGTCGAGCAAGGCGGCTTTTTCGAGCTGGTCGATGCGCTCGGCTATCACAACGTCACGCATGTGGTTTTCATCTCGGTCAACGCCGAAACCGATCCGAACTATGCGATCGATCAGAATCCCGACACGCCGAATTTCTTCCAGACGCTGAACGCGCTCAAGTTGCCGGGAAGGGCGCATTCGTCGGAAGTCGCCGAGCAGTTGCGCTCGAGTTTCGAAGGCTGGCGCGACGAAGTGAAGAAGGCACGGACCCAGCCGAACGGTGCGACCGCGCCGGCATCCGGCCCGCAGTTCTACTTCATCGATGTTTCGCTGCAGGCGATTCCCGATGAAGGCGAGCGCAACGGCTTCCAGAAAATTCCGACGGCGCTGTCGCTCGATGCGGCGACGGTCGATCGTCTGCGCGCCGTCGCCCGCAAGCTTCTGCTCAACTCTCCCGACTTCAAGCGGCTGGCTGCGGACCTGGGGAGTTGATTCCCGCAGTCGCGAGACGCCGTCGTTCCACGTAGGTCGCCAACAGCAGTCCTGCAATCAGCAGCGCGACCGCGTAGACCTGCGCGGTCAGGACCGGGTCGTCGAAGATCCCAGCGCTATTCATGAAGGGGCCGAGCCCTCGTACCGTCTGCGTGATCCCGATCAGTGCGGCAGCCACTGCCGCCAGCGTCGCGCCGCGGGCGCCCCACATCACGGCGACGAGCACGAAGAGCACGAACGGAAGATAGGCCAGTACCACGGAAAATGGCTGCGGAGTTCGGCTCGCCGGACGGGCGCCGAAGAGCGCATGCACGCAGACGACGAATAGGACGCAGGCCACGACACCGCCGGCGATGGAGACAAGCTTTCGGCCATCCGGGCGCTTGAGTTCGAATCGTGCCCACGCCGCGATCAGCGGCGCGACCAGCAGCGTCGCGACGAAATTGCCCAGGAACCAGACGCGAAACGTGCGCCCAACACTGGGTTGCCCTGTCACGTAGTCCCACGCGCCGATCAGCACGGCGCCCGCGAATGCCAGGGCGAGCGCGCCGGCGATGATCGCGCCAACATCGCGCGGCGATTCGAAACGCAACGGCAACGTCGAAATCCGGGCAGCGACGACCGCACCGATGGCGGTGACGAGCACCTCGATGAGCGCGTACCCCACGGCATCGCTCCACGACGATCCCACGAGCGGCTCGAAGAGCAAGAGCGCCCAGGAAGGCGCCCGCGAGCACGGGCCACCAATCGGAACGCTCGCGACCCAGCAGCAGGCCCAGGCCCAATCCGCTGGTCATCCAGACGCCCCACGCATCCTGGTCCGAATAGGCAAAGAACGCGGAGAACGCGCCGAGCGCCATGTACACCACGGCGACGACGACGATGGTCTGCACCTTGCCCAAATCGGTATTCCCTTCGAACTGCTGCGTCGCGAGGAATTATAGGGGACGACGGGTCAGCCATCCGAGCGCTTCAGCCTCGGTCGCAAACGTTTCAACCGTGAGGCCGAAGCTGGCCGCGACTTTGACGCCGAATTTTTCCGGATGAACGTTCGCGGCGCTAATGGCCAGTGCGACAACCACTTCGCCACCGGACGCCTGCGCCCAGTCCTCGACGGCAAGGAAGCGGTCGATCAGCGTCGGCGGCGACACGCCCGTCACCTTGTGCGTCACCACCAGCAGACGGCCTATCCGCAATTTACGGCATTGTGCAATGGCATGGTTGACGCCGTCCACGACGGACACCAGCGTCTGTCTGCCGACGGGGCGGAAGGTGGCGAGACCGTCAGCGTGCGTGAAAGGGTCGATTGTCGGCATGCGCGGTGGGATCACGCCGCAAGGAAGCGACGTTGGCAAGCGTAACAAATTTTCGCTGCCGTGCTAATCCTTCAGGAATCCGCTCATCCGCGTCGTCTCCGAGCTGAGGCGATCGTTCTCCGGATCGTCGAGCGCCAGGACCTTGCGCTGCAAGGGCGAAAGCGCCTCCGTCGTTTGCGGCCGCAGCAGCGCTTTCTGGTACTGCTGCTGGGGCTTGTCGCCACGCGTGTAGAAGCCGTGCAGCGCACGTCGGCAGCGGTCGGTTCGATTGCCGGTGCCCGCGTGCCACATGTGCGTGTTCATCACGACGACGCTGCCCGCGCGTCCGGTGACAAGCTGCTGGTCCGGCCGCGTGTCGCGGTTCCCGGGCGGGGGTAACTTCCGCCACGTGTGAGAACGGGGAATCATCCGGGTCGCGCCGTTGTCAGGTGTGAAGTCGTCCAACATCCAGATCGTGTTGCACACCCAGTAACCGCGCTCGTCGGCAATGGCGCCGGAATCCACGTGCCAGGGCTGCGCTTGCGGATTCTGCGGATTGGTCGAGCGAGCGTTGAGGCTGGAGAGCTTGTAGTCGGGGCCGATGACGGCCTCGATGCATTCCAGGATTTGCGGCTTCACAATCATCTGCGCGAACACGTCGCCTTTGTCGACAAGATTGGCCAACCGCCGCGTGCCCGGCTCCGGAAGGAACTCGTTGCCGGCATCGTCGCCTTCCGAGGCCCAAAGCGCTTCGACGCGATCGCGCATTTCATCGAGCACCGGAGCGGGCACGAAGTCCGGCAGCACGAGGTAGCCGAGTTCATCCAGTTGCCGGCGATCTTCAAGGCTGAGCACGCAGTTCTCCAAGGCATTGACCCGATACCTTGAATATAACCGAACCTTGGGCTTGACTCGACAATATTTGTAGATATACAATGATTGTATGACTATAAGTAAAACCATTGGTCGTGCCACAGCCTCGTCGCCGCCGACCCATCAAAACGTCGTCCTGGCCATCTGCTGCATGAGCCTCCTGCTGGTGTCGATGGACGCCACCATCGTCAACGTCGCGCTGCCGGACATGCGCCGCGACCTGGGAGCGTCCATCAGCGAGCTGCAATGGGTGGTGGATGCCTACACGATCGTTGTCGCGAGCTTCCTGATATTGGGCGGCTCCACGGCAGACCGTTTCGGCCGGCGGCGCGTGTTCCAGTTCGGGATTTCCCTGTTCACGCTGGGATCGCTGTTGTGCAGCCTCGCGGTTGGCGCGAGTTCGCTGGTGGGCGCGCGAGTGATCCAGGCGCTCGGCGGCTCGATGATGAATCCGGTTGCGATGTCGATCATCGTGCACACGTTCGTCGAACCCAAGGCGCGCGCACGCGCCATCGGCATCTGGGCGGCGGTGGCCGGCCTCGCGATGGCGCTGGGTCCGCTGGCGGGCGGGGTGCTGACGCAAACGCTAGGCTGGCACTCGATCTTCTGGATCAACGTGCCGGTCGGCGTGCTGGCGCTTTGGCTGACAGCCCGTTACGTACCTGAGTCGCGCGCCCCGAAGGCGCGGCGTCCGGACCCCATCGGACAAGCGCTGCTGTTGATCGGGCTGTCGACACTGGTCTTTGCCGTCATCGAAAGCGGCCGCGGTTGGACGGCAAACGCGGCGGCCATCGTAGCCGTACTCGCATTCGTCGCGCTGATTGCCTACGAACGGCGCCGCCACGAGCCGTTGCTGGACGTGCGTTTCTTTCACAGCCTGCCGTTCAGCTCGGCAACAGTCATCGCCGTCTGCATGTTCGCGGCGCTCGGCGGCTTCCTGTTCCTCAATTCGATGTACCTGCAGGACGTGCGCGGCCTCTCAGCCCTCAACACGGGCCTGAGCCTGCTGCCCATGGCGCTGGCTGTCACTGTGGTGTCTCCATTCTCGGGCCGTCTCGTCGCCACGCATGGCGCACGACCGTCGCTGCTCGTGAGCGGGGCGATGCTCACGCTGAGCGCGGTGCTACTGGCGCATGTGCAGACGGACACGCCCCTCGTCGAAGTGCTGGCGGTGTATGCGCTCTTCGGCGTTGGATTCGGCATGGTCAACGCGCCCGTGACGTTTGCGGCTGTGTCGGGCATGCCCCGGGCGCAGGCGGGGATCGCCTCGGCAATCGCTTCCACCAGCCGCCAGATCGGTGTTGCGGTCGGCGTCGCGTTAGCCGGCGCACTGGCGGGCAGTCCCGTGGGCAACGGCAGGGACGGCTTTGCGCAGGCGACGCATACCTTCTGGTGGATTCTCTCGGCGCTGGGCGTGCTGATCATGGTGCTGGCGTTCGTGTCGACCGGTTCACGGGCGCGTGCGAGTACGGCGCGCATCGCGCATCTCTTGCAGGAGCCGGACACGGGGACCGCATGAAACGGACCGCGCGTTACGGGGCGACGCCACGATCCGACGCGGAGCGGACATGGCGGCTCATGGTCGAACTGGTCATGGAGACCCGCGGCGAGTGGCGTCGCAAGGTCGCCGAAGCGACGGGCCTGCCATTCAGCCGCGTGCGCGCGCTTTGGCGCCTCGAGCGGGGACCCAAGACCATGGGCGAACTGGCGGATGACATGGGTACCGACGCGCCCGCCGCCACCGTTCTCATCAACCAGTTGGAAGAACGCGGCCTGGTCAAGCGCGCTCCGCACCCCACCGACCGGCGCGCCAAGCAGGTCTCTCTCACGGCTGCCGGCCGGCGCATGGTGGACAAGGTCGAGAAGCTCACCGACATGCCGCCGGACGCGCTGGAATGCTTGCCGAACGAAGAGTTGGAGCGGTTGCTAACGACGTTGGAAAAGCTGATGCAATAACGGTGCAGCTTCGGCATTTGGCGCGGCTTTCCCGTCCCGATTTGACCCGCCGCCGTGGAGCCGCAATACTCCGGTCCGCACAAGCAAAACCCCGCCACCGCCTGCGACCGCAATGCGCCCGACCGGCACCGTCACGTTTTTGATGAGCGACATCGAGGGTTCGACGCGCTTGCTGCGCACGCTGGGCGTCGAACGCTACGAAGCCGCGTTGCAGGCGCATCGCTCGCTGTTGCGTGACACCTTCAGCCGGTACGGCGCCTTTGAAATCGGCGCGGAGGGCGATTCGCTCTTCGTCGCGTTCGGCCGCGCGCAGGACGCGGTCGACGCAGCAGCCGACGCGCAATACGCTCTGGCGTGTCACGCGTGGCAGGACGCCAAGCCCATCAGGGTGCGCATCGGCGTCCACACCTGCGAGGCCGCGGTCTCGGGCGACAACTACGTCGGCATCGGCGTGCACCGTACCGCCCGCATCAGCGCCACCGGTCACGGAGGTCAGGTCGTGCTGTCGCAGGCCACGCGCGCGTTGCTGCAGGACAATGCCGGCATCGTCTGTATCGATCTGGGCCTGCATCCACTGAAGGACTTCGAACAGCCGCAGCGGCTCTTCCAGCTCGTCGACCCGCGCCTGCCGCGCGACTTCCCGCCGCTGCGCACGCCGCGCAGGCAGCCGACCAACATCGTGGCGCCGCCGACGCCGCTGGTCGGGCGCGAGGGCGAGCTTGCAGCGCTGCATGCACTGCTGCGCCGTCCCGGCGCGCGCCTGGTGACGCTGACCGGACCCGGCGGCACGGGCAAGACCCGCCTTGCGCTTAAGGTTGCCATGGATCTCGCGCAAGATTTCGAGGGCGGTGCGCATCTCGTCGCGCTGCAGGCGATTCGCGATGCCGACTTGCTGCTTCCGGCCATCGCACAGGCGCTGGGTGTCAGTCAGGCGGCCGGGCAATCCCTTTCCGCATATCTCGAGCCGAAGGAACTGCTGCTGCTGCTCGACAACTTCGAGCAGGTCATCAGCGGTGCCGGCGCGTTGTCGGAGATGCTCGCGCAGTCGCCGCGCGTGAGGGTGTTAGTGACCAGCCGCGAACCGCTGCACGTCACCGGCGAGCAGGTTTTCCCGGTGCCGCCGCTCGCGCTGCCCGATGCGAAGCGCGTGTCGAACCCGGAAGATCTGGCGCCCTACGCGTCCGCGCGCCTCTTCGTGGAGCGCGCGCAGTCGGCGCAACCGGATTTCCACGTGACGATGGAAAATGCGGCCGCGATCGCCGAACTCTGCGTGCGCCTGGACGGCCTGCCACTGGCGATCGAGCTGGCCGCGGCACGCGTATCGCTGATGTCGCCGATCGCGCTGCTGAAGCGGTTCGGCGATCGCCTCAAGTTGCTGACCGGAGGTGCGCGCGACGTGCCGCAGCGCCAGCAGACGCTGCGCAACACGCTGCAGTGGAGCCACGATCTGCTCGAGCCCGCCGAAAAGACGTTGTTTGCGCGGCTGGCGGTCTTTGCCGGCGGCTTTACGCTCGAGGCCGCGGAAGTTGTCTGCGATGCCGAGCTCGACACGCTCGCCGCGCTCGTCGACAGGAGCATGGTCCGCCGGAGCGACGGGCGCTTCGACATGCTCGAAACCATCCGTGATTTCGCGCTCGAGCAACTGGCCGCGAGCGCTGACCGGGCGGCCGTCGTCGACCGTCACGCCGCATTTTTCGAGGCGCTCGCCGAGCGCGCGTACGAGCAGCGGTGGACGAACGACAAGGCGGCGCTGGACGAACTGGAGCGCGAGCACGACAACCTGCGTGCGGCCGTCGCGCATCTGCAAGCTGCGGACCCAGCCCGGGCGCTGCAATTGACCGGCGCGCTGGGATGGTTCTGGCGGCTGCATTCGCACTTCGGCGAAGGACGCGCCGCGCTGGCGCAGGCACTGGCCGCGGACGGGGAGGCCGGCGTCGCACGCGCGAGGGCACTCGCAGCCGCCGGTGAACTTGCCGCCTTCAGCGGCGACATGAAGGCCGCGCGACCGCTCGTCGAGCAGGCCAATGCGATCTGGCGCACGCTGGGACGCACGCAGGATATCGCCAATTCGCTGGTCGACCTCGGGTGGGGTTGCTTCTTTACCAATGACCCGGACGGTCGGCGGTTGATGGAGGAGGGGTTGGCGCTGCAGCAAACGATCGGCAATCCACGCCTCGTCAATCGAGCGCGGATCGGATTGCTGCAGGTACTGGTGAGCCTGGGCGAGACACAGATCGTAGAGCCGATGACGCACGAAGCGATGGCCACGGCCCAGGCAACCCGCGACCTGCATTCGGAGCATTTTGCGCATCATTTCCTTGCCGACTGCCTGCTGATCCGAGGCGACTGCACTACCGCGTTGCCCCGCTACCGCCGCTCACTCGAGCTCGCCGTGGCACTGGGCGACCGCGTGGAGATCGCTTTCGAGATCCAGGGCGTAGCGATGTCACTCGCCGGCTTGGAGGAAGCAGAGCATGCGCTGCGGCTAGGCGGTGCGGCCGCCGCGGAGCTCGACGCGCTGGCCATCGACTTGACGGGGGTCGTCTTCTGGACGGCGCTGCACGAACGCTATTACTCGCGGGCGCGTGCCCAACTGGGCGAGCCCGCTGCGTCCGCCGCATGGAACGAAGGCCGCCGGACCGGCTTCGACTACGCCATCGCGCTGGCGCTGGATGCCGACGCGCAGAATCAACGGTCCGTTTGACCGATAAGCTTGGAATTCCGCATGAAGCTCGCCCGCCTGTCGTTTGCCCTGTTCTCGCCGTTCTTCTCGCGACCAGTGTCGCGGCAGCCGACTACTTTCCGCCGCGCGGCAACTGGGACCGGAAGACGCCCGCCGAGGTCGGCGTCGATGCCGCCAAGCTGAAGGACGCCATCGACTACGCAGTGGCCAACGAGAATCCTTCGTCGAAGGATGTCGCCGAGGATTTGCGGAACTCATTCGGCAAGCGCGAGCCCGATTTCAAGATCCTGGGCCCGACGCAGCCGCGCGCCGCACTCAACGGCATCATCATTCATCGCGGTTACGTCGTCGCGGACTGGGGCGATACGCAACGCACGGACATGGCGCACAGCGTCTCCAAGACGTTCCTGACGACAGTCGTCGGCCTCGCATGGCAGCGCGGCCTGATCCGCAACCTCGACGACCGCGTATCCGGGTACCTGCCCAGCGCGGAACGCGCTCTACTCTTCGGCAGCGAACACAATGCGCCGATCACCTGGGACAACCTGTTGCGGCAGACGAGCGACTGGTCGGGCACGCTGTGGGGCATTCCCGATTGGGCGGATCGCCCCGAAGGCGCCACGCCGGCCGACTGGCCCAATCGTCCGATGCGCGCGCCTGGCTCCTATTTCAAGTACAACGACGTGCGCGTCAACCTGCTCGCGCTGTGCGCGCTCAACGTCTGGCGCACGCCACTGCCGCAGGTGTTGCGCGAGGACGTGATGGACCCGATCGGTGCGTCGAACACGTGGCGCTGGTACGGCTACGACACGTCGTGGGTCGACCTCGACGGCCAGCGCATCCAGTCCGTGAGCGGCGGCGGACATTTCGGCGGCGGCATGTTCATCAACGCGTGGGACATGGCGCGCTTCGGTTATCTCTTCCTGCGTGGCGGCAAGTGGGCAGGGCGCGAGATCGTGTCCGAGAAATGGATTGCGCTCGCGCGAACCCCGGGGCCGGCGAATCCCGGTTACGGCTTCGCCAACTGGTATCTCAACACCGACCGCAAGTCGCTTCCCAAAGCGCCCGCGTCAGCGGTGCGTTTCGTCGGCAACGGCGTCAACATCATCTACATCGACTGGGACAACGATCTCGTCATCGTCGTGCGCTGGATCAAGGACGAGGCGGCGCTAAACGAGTTTGTCGGGCGCGTGATCGGCGCACTGGGCGCTGGCAAGTAGGTCGTGCAGTTGGCAGTCGGAATATTCACGTTGCCAATCTCCCGGACCTTTGATTAGATTGAGCGCGCAGTAGCGGTTCAAATAAGCGGTTCGGGCGCTCCGACGTCCCGGCGTTCCTTTCAGGCGTTGCGCGCAGCACAGCCGCTTCATTTAGCCGGAGGATACGTAAATGAAAGCGCTATCCAACGTGCCACCGCCGAAGGACCCAAAGGTCCTTTGGAAGAACTTCTCAGACACCTATTTTTCCTTGCGGATGGGGTTGGTTCTCCTGGCGTTCGCTATGCCGCTGGCGCTGTATGGCTACGGCAAAATTCGCTATGGACTCGATTTGCAGCCCTCGATGAGCCGGTACTTTTGGGCGGTGGCTGCGGACCAGTGCGCCTCATTTCCGATGCGCACAATCTTTGTGGGATTTCTTTTTGCGATTGGCGTCGGGCTGTACCTGTACAAGGGTCTTACTCCACTCGAAAACACCCTGCTTAACTTCGCCGCCGTTTGTGCCGCAGTGGTCGCGATCTATCCCGAACGCATCTCCCGCGAGGGAGCGGCCACGGATCAAGGCTTGGCCCAGATCTTCCAAAGCTGCCCGGCAGTCGGGGCCTTGGCCGATATGCCTGCATTCCCCATTCCTATCCACTACATAGCTGCTGTCCTCTTGTTTGTTCTCCTGGCGGCCGCAGCGTGGTTTTGCGCGGGCAACAGCCTCGAATATCTGCCTCCCGATCAGGACGCCGCAAAGTACCGCCGAACCTACAAAGCGATCGCGATGGCGATGGTGGGTTTTCCCGTCCTGGGACTTGTCGTTGCCTACATCTTCGGTTTCGGCTCCAGCAGGATTTTCTTCATCGAGGCAGCCGGAATCTGGACCTTTGGCGTTTTCTGGGCGGTAAAGAGTCGCGAGCTTTCGCTGTCACGCTTGCAAATCGATCCTGAACAAGCGGTTGGGCATGCGATGTCCCGTCAGGCGATGGGACGTGCATCGGCAGATCGCAATTAGGGCCTACAGGAGGGAAACATGTACGACGAATCCAAGCACGTTCAGGTTACCGGCACCGCTGTTGCAGTGACCGGGGGAGCCGCGAACCAGGCAACACTGTCATGGCTGCAGGAGCGTTCCATCACTACGTTCCAGCAAGTCCCCACCAAGAAGAAGCTTGTGATTACCGACTTTCTCTATCATCCGCAGGGCGATATCGCGGCAACGTATACGATCAACATCGCCGAATCAACAGCGGGGGGTGATCGCATCATGCTGCAGTTGTTCGTGAAGGCGAATGAGACCACGCAGGGACATTTCCTCACTGGCTTCGTTGTCGCGCCGGGCAGCAGCGTCAAGGCGTGGACCGACGCCAATGCCGCGGCGGGCAAGCACGTCAGCCTCACGCTGAACGGCTACGTCGCTGCGCTCGGCAGCACCAAAGGCGGCAACTAGTCGCTCAAAAGCTGAACCCAACGAACGGCTGCACGCGGCCACGAGCAGTTTGGCTACTGGGACGGCGAGTGAAGCCACTGACGCCTAAACCCTCGATTCGCACGTAATTCCTTCATCTGCTCCACCGGTCGCAGCAGCACCGCTCCGTTCGTACCTGGGCGCCTCCGAGGTGTCGAGCGCCGATACGTCTCGATTCGGTCGACTGCAATCGGCCTGAAGTGGAATGCTGTGTTTTCATGACGAAAGCGGCCATTCGTTGATTCAAGGCCATAGGCTGCCGCGCTCCTCGCTGCGACGTTAGCATTGGGGTAGGCCTTGATTTGGGAGTGCGAGTTTTATGCCAATCCCCGTCACCGTCGGCGCGTTTGCCATCGCACCGTCCAATGATCTTCCTACTGCCGTCTCATTCTGGAAACGACTCGGCTTTGTTCCAACCGGAGGAGATGCGCAGTACATCATCCTGACGGGCTGGGACTGCGAGGTGCATCTGACTCAAGCGGGCGACGGCCCGTGGCGTGTGCCGGAAGAACACAACCCATTTGGTGTTTTTATTCGCACCCCTAGGGTCGACGAAATTGCCGCTCGCGTGGACGACTTGATCATCCGTCCTGGCGGCGTCTTGCGGCATCGCGAATGGGGCCTCTATGAAGTCGGGATAGCGGGGCCTGACGGCATGTTGGTCCGCGTCGGTTGGCCTTCTCGTCTGATGCAAGACATTAAATCAGGCTGAAGCTTCAGCATGGTGGCCATGTCAGCGTTCGGCCAATTCGCGGCCTTATGTCGGTCCCTGACCGCGTCGACGCAACCGATTCGCCTGGTAGAGACCCACTGATGTCGCGACAATACCGATACCAGCCAGTATCACGTCATCGCTTCGAATCGCTAAAGAACTGAGGATGTGCACTATCCCGATACCAAGTGCGATGAGCCCCAGCATACCGATCAACAACATCAGAATGAAGCCTGCTCGATTGTCGGAAGGATAGAAATAGACATGGCGACGAGTACGCGGACCGCGAATCCAGTATGACGAGGGCTTGTCGGGCAGGTCGGGTGGGCGCTCCATATGGTCAATATAGCGCGCGGACGTGAACCCTCGAAGCTAAACGACTGCGAAGGTGAGGTGTTTCAGACACAATTCGCCGCAACTCAGGTGCTCAGAGCGAAGGGTGCTGCGGCAACGTGAGCTTTTCGGCCAGAAGGAGTCAGTCGCGCAAATCGCTGAAAGGAGTCAGGAGCGGACCTAAGCCACCTTGCTCGATAGCAGACCTTCGATCGTGCAATCGGCCCGAAACTGCTGTTGCCATAACGCGAGGTACTGGCCGAGGCAAGCGTTCCGATAATCGGTTGCAGCAGGTATCTGCCCGTTGAACCCGACCAACCGATCCGAAATACTCCAATAGGTTCCGCTAAACTTCCTGTACTTTGCACTACTGTGTCCCGATGGCCCCTCTCCTGGCGCCGGGTTCACGCACGAAATGACTGAATCCCGTGCCCTGCTCTTGACCGACGTGGTGGACAGCACCCGCATCGCCGAGGCGATCGGTGACGCCGCCATGACCGGACACTGGATCGCGCATGACCGCGCCGCGCGCGAACTCTTGCGCACCTGGCGCGGCCGCGAGATCGAGAAAACCGACGGCATCGTGGCCGTTTTCGACTCCGCCGCGGATGCTGCCGCCTTCGCCGTGGACTACCACCGCGCGCTGGCCGCACTGGGCATGCCATTCAAGGCGCGCGCCGGTGTGCATGTCGGACCGATAACGTTACGCGAAAACAGTCCCGCGGACGTTGCGGTCGGCGCCAAGCGATTCGAGGTGGACGGTTTGGGTGTGTCCATTGCCGCTCGCGTCATGTCCGCGGCGGCGGGCGGACAAACGTTGCTTACCGCCGCCGCGCGCAGCGCGCTCGGCGAGTCGCCGTTGCGCGTTCAATCGCATGGCTACTGGCGCCTGAAGGGAGTGCACGACCCGGTGGAGCTGTTCGAGGTCGGCGACGCGCAGGCGCCGTTTAGCGCCGCCGCCCGATGAAGACAAGGCGTACCGCGTTGTGCGCGTCGACGAGATGTGGCAACCGGTGCGCCAAGTGCGCCACAACCTGTCGCCCGAACGCGACGCCTTCATTGGCCGCAGCGCCGAACTGCAAGGCCTGGCGCGCAGGCTCGAGTCGGGCTGCCGGCTGCTCACCCTCCTGGGCCCCGGTGGCACGGGCAAGACGCGGATCGCCCGCCGCTACGCGATGGCCTGGCTGGGCGAGTGGCCCGGCGGCGTGACCTTCTGCGACCTGAGCGGGGCCAGCACCCTGGACGGCATCTACTTTGCCGTGGCCGTGGCGCTTGGGCGTGCCGCTGGGCAAGGACGATCCCGCGGTGCAACTGGGCCATGCCATCGCCGGGCGCGGGCGCTGCCTCGTGATCCTCGACAACTTCGAGCAGGTGCAGCAACACGCAACCGCCACACTCGGGCGCTGGCTGGATCGGGCCGCCGAGGCGACGTTCGTGGTGACCAGCCGCGAGCGTCTGCATCTTCCGGGAGAAGAGGCATTGGCCATCGAGCCGCTGGCCCTGGACAGCGAGGCGATCGAGCTGTTCGTCGCCCGGGCCAAAGCGCAGCGCCCCCAATTCGAGCTCGACGACGCACAACCGCGCGACGGTGGCGGAGGTGGTCAAGCTGCTGGACGGCTTGCCGCTGGCCATCGAACTGGCGGCAGCGCGGGTGCGGGTGCTCTCGCCGGCGCAGATCGTGCGAGCGTCTGCAGAACCGCTTCGTGCTGCTGGCCGGGGCCAAGGGGGTGGCGGCAAGACAGGCCACTTTGCGTGCGGCGATCGACTGGTCCTGGGATCTGTTGACGCCTTGGGAGCAGGCAGCGCTGGCGCAGTGTTCGGTTTTCGAAGGGGGCTTCACGCTGGAGGCTGCGGAAGCGGTCCTGGACCTCGGCGCGTGGACCGAGGCGCCGCCGGCGATCGACGCCGTCCAGGCGCTGGTGGACAAGAGCCTGCTGCGTGCCTGGTTGCCGAAGGCACAGCCGCGGTTCGATATCGACGAACCGTACTTCGCCATGTACCTCAGCATCCACGAATACGCCTCGGAGAAGCTTGCAGGCCTATGGCGCCGACGCGGTGATGCACGCCCAGCAACGACACGGCCGCTGGTGCGCCCACTTCGGAACGGACGAGGCGATCGCCGCGCTGTCCACGCACGGCGGGGTCAGGCGGCGGCAGGCGCTGACGCTCGAGGTCGACAATCTGGCCCTGGCCTGTCGCAGGGCAGTGGAGCGAAGCGATCCCGACGTGGCGGCCTTGTCCTACCGTGCGCTGTGGGAGGTGCTTTCGCTGAAGGGTCCGTTCGGCCCCGGCCTCGCGCTGGGGCCGAAGGTGCTGGCGCTGCACGGCATCGAAGCGCCGCAGCTCATCGACGCTGCGCTCAGCCTGGCCGATGCCTGGCTGCGGTCCGGGCGCATCGACAGCGCCCGCGAGCTGCTGCAGGGGCAGTTGGCACAGGCACGCGCGATCGCCGACCGGCGCCGTGAGGGCTTGCTGATGGGGCAACTGGCCAACTTCGACCGAGAGCAGGGGCACCTGGACCGCGCCAAGGCCACCCTGGAGGCGGCGATCGCGATCCATCGCGAGGTGGACAATCTGCTCGGACAGGGCAACGCGCTGCACACCCTGGGCAACCTGCTCGACCAGCAGGGATCGGCCACCTCATCGCGCGAGAGTCACGAAGCCGCGCTCGCGATCTACACCCGCATGGGCCATCGCCACGGCGTCGGCCACGTGCGGGCCAGCCTCGGCATCCTGAACCGGCATCAGGGTCGGATGGACGAGGCCAGAGAGCACTACGAAGCGGCGCTGGTGATTTACCGCGAGGTGGGTGATCGCCGCTCCGAAGGCATCGTGCTCGGCAATCTGGCCAACTTGCTGAACGATCAGGGGTCCCTCGACCAGGCGCGAGCCCATCACGAAGCGGCGCTCGCCATCCATCGCGAAGTCGGCAGCCGCGTGGTCGAGGCTTACGCGCTCGCCAACATCGGCTTGCTGGACAGCGCGCAGGGACGCCGCGACGAAGCGCGCGCGCATCTCGAACAGGCCTTGACGATAGATCGCGAGGTGTCGAACCGGATTCACGAAGGGGTGGTGCTCGTCGAGTCTCGGGACGCTGGAGCTCGCGGAGAGCCGGTTCGATCGCGCCCAGGTCCTCCTGATCGAGGCGCTGCAGATCAATCGTGCAACCGGCAATCGTCTCTACCAGGGCGTCGCGCTCGCTGCGCTGGGTGACCTGTGCCGAAGGCAGCAGCGCATTGCCGAGGCCCTGGAGATGCTGCGGGAGGGCGAGGCCCTGCTGCGAGACGTCGACAACCCGGTCGAGCTTGCCCATCTGCTGTGCGTCAAGGCGTGGACCGCCTTCGACGCCGGCGACGGCGCTCTCGCTCGTGCGGCGCTCCGCGAAGCCGAGGACATCGCCCGCAGGATCGCCGCGACATCCGGCTCGGAGCTCGTGCGCGAGATCGACGAGTTGCGAGCGGCCGTCGACGGCTAGGTCGTTCTCTGGTGCGCGCAATTGAGGTGATCAAGTGATGTGTTTGAACGGCCGCTTGCTGGAACGCGCTATGCCCGGTTAGGGTCGGATGCGGAAGTCACGAGAGGAGGGGTATCAGCCAAAGCCTAGACACTGATAGTCCGTGCTTGACAGCCAATTTCGGGCGGCGTATTGTTTGGTATACCTACCAAATAATGAGTCGCTATCATGATGCAGGATCGAAGGAAAGAAATTCTGGATGCCGGGCTCGCCATCCTGCGCGAGCAGGGGTTGGCTGGGCTCACCCAGCCCCGCGTGGCTGCCCGTGTCGGGCTGCGGCAAAGCCACCTGACCTATTACTACCCGACGCGCGCCGACCTGCTGGCCGCCGTCGCGCGCGCGGCCATCAGCGCTCAACAGGCCGCAGCCAAGTCGCTCGGCGAGGGCGTTGCGTCGGTCGACCAGTGCGCCACCAAGATGGCCAACGTCGTGATGCGGCACGAGAACACGCGGGTATTGGCAGCACTCAATCAGGCCGCTGACCAGGAGCCTGCGGTCCAGGCCATGTTCAATGAATTGACGGAGGGGTTCGTCACCGAGCTCGGAACCCTCCTGGGCAAGCTGGGACTTCCAACGAACCCTGCAGGCGTTGACCTCCTGCACGCGGTATTCGTCGGACTTTCCATCATCGAGCTCGCCACCAGCCGACCGAACGGAAAGGAACGTTCCAGGGCGGCTTTCAAGCTCGCATTCGATGCGATCGCTGGAGAACAACCATGACTGAGCATACGCGCGTCCGGCATCGACGCCGGACAACGGCAACTGAACGGTCCACAAACCACCGGCCGAAATTACCGCAATCTTTCGCAGGTCACGCATGCCATGACGACGGGACGACGACGTCCCCGTGCCGATGCGCGACGGCATCAACCTGATGGCCGACATCCATCGGCCGGCAGAAGCGGGCCGCTATCCGGTGCTGATCGCCGCTTCGCCGTACCCGCGGCAGATCCAGGATCTCGGCGCACCCGCGGGTTTCATCGAAGCCGGCGCAAGCGACTTCTTCGTGCCGCGAGGGTACGTCCATGTAATCGCCAATCTGCGCGGCACCAGCGGATCGGGCGGCGTGTTCGGCTTTTTCGATGGCCAGGAGCGCCGTGACATGCACGACCTGGTCGAGTGGGCGGCGCAACAGCCATGGTCCGATGGCAATGTCGGCATGGTGGGGATCAGCTACTTCGGGATGACCCAGCTTGAAGCAGCGGTCGAGCAGCCGCCGCACTTGAAGGCCATTTTCCCGGTGGCCTCGACGATCGATCTCTACGAGTTCGGCCACGCATCATGGCTTGGCGAGCATGTCCTTCATTACCCCGTTCCTGGCAATGATCGGCATGACATCGAAGCGCACCAACGCCCTGTGGCGCAGCAAGCTCCTGGACGCTGTTCGCCACGTCCTGCTCACGCCCGGAATACACAAGAAGTTCGAGCACTTCAACGGCGAGGCGGCCATGGCGGGGATCAAGGTGTTGCTGAACCTGCACCACGATCCCCATCCGTGGGACGACCTGTGGCAGGCGATCGCCGTGCAGCATCCTGTCCGTGATGCCTGGTGGAACGAGCGCGACCTCACTTCGTTGCTGCACAAGGTCAAGGTGCCGGTTTACCTGGGATGCGACTGGCAGAACGTGCCGCTGCATCTGCCCCACACCTTCAAGGCTTATGCCGCGCTGACCAACAGTCCGCACGTCCAGGTGGGGATGCTCGGCGAGTACGGTTTGGCGTGGCCTTGGGAGAGCCTGCATGTCGAAGCGCTCGCGTGGTTCGACCACTGGCTCAAAGGCCAGGACACCGGCATTCTCGAAGGACCACCGATTCGCTACGTTGTCCCGGAGGCCGAGGGATGGCGTACCGCCGAAACGTGGCCGATCGAGGGAACGATGTATCGGGAAATGGCGCTGCGCGCGGATGGCGTGCTGGCAGACGCTGAAGGTACGCCAGGATCCCGCACGTTGATGGTGCTTGGGGCGGGGTTGAATCGTCCTCGCGCGAGCGAAATCGATCCACCCGACAGCCTGTCGTGGACCACCGCTCCACTGGAGCGCGATTTCGAGATCGTCGGTGACATTGAACTGCAGCTCGACGCGTCGAGCACCGCATCTGACACGGCATGGTTCGTATTCCTGCAGGATGTCGATCCCAGCGGCTCGGTCACGAATGTCACCGCCGGCTACTTGCGGGCCAGCCTGCGCGCGGTCAACGAGACCGCCAGTCGCATAGGCGCCCCGGTGCTTGACTGCAGCACGCCGCAACTGGTGCCGATCGGCGACACCGTCAGCTATCGCATCCCGCTCGTCGCCAATGCCCGGCGCTTCAAGGCAGGCCATCAGATACGGTTGTACATCACCAGCGACGACCAAAACCCTGACACGCCTGCACTGATGACGTACCGCCATGCGAGCGTCGGGACAAGCAGCCTCAACACGATCATGTCCTCTTCGCGGTTGCTCTTGCCAATCCCGCCGCACGCCAAGCCTTAGGCACAACCGCGGCGCATATCTGACATCACTCATGGAGAAGGGAAATGACCAAGACTGTACTGATCGTAGGCGCCGGCCCCGTGGGCCTGACCGCTGCGACCGAACTCGCGCGCTACGGCATCGCCGTGCGCATTGTCGACAAATCTGCGCAGCGTACCGACAAGTCAAAGGCGGTCGTGCTGTGGAGCCGCACGCTCGAATTGTTGGACCGCGGCGGCGGTTCGGCACCGTTTCGCGAAGCCGGATTCAACGTGCACGCCGTGAACGTCGTCGCGGACGATGGGTCGACCATGGGCCACGTCACGATGGATACCGTGGACAGTCCGTATCCGTACGCACTGATGCTGCCGCAGTCCGACACCGAGCGACTGCTCGAAGATCGCCTGCGCAGCTTTGGCGTCGAGGTTGAACGCAGTGTCGAGGTCTTGCGACTGACCGCCGCGGATGATGGTGTGCTGGCTGTACTTCGCCACGCTGACGGAAGCCGAAGAGTCGCTCAAGGCAGACTGGCTGCTGGGCTGCGACGGCGCACACAGCATCGTGCGCAGCACGCTTGGCGTCGAGTTCGCCGGCGAAACGATGATGAGTGACTGGATGCTGGCGGACATTCACATGCGCGGCTATCCGTTCCCGGACACCGAGGCTTCAGTGTACTGGCACCACAATGGCGTTTTCGTGATCTTTCCGCTGGCGCCCGGTCGCTATCGGGTCATCGCCAATCTGCCGATGACCTCAGGTCGAGCGTTCGCCGGACCCCACGCTCGAACAGGTGCAGGCGATCATCGATGAGCGCGGACCTGCCGGCATGGTGGCGTTCGATCCGGTCTGGCTCGCCGGCTTCCGCATCAACGGCCGCAAGGTGTCGAACTACCGCGCCGGGCGCATGTTCCTGCTGGGCGATGCCGCGCATATCCACAGCCCCGCAGGCGGCCAAGGGCATGAACACGGGCATGCAGGACGCTTTCAATCTGTCGTGGAAGCTCGCGCTGGTGATGAAGGGTATCTGCGGCGATGCGCTGCTCGATAGCTACAGCCCGGAGCGCAGCAAGGTCGGCGATGAGGTTCTGAAGGACGCAGGAAGGATCACGACGGTCGGTACCTTGCGCAATCCTGTGGCGCAGGGCGTTCGCAATGTCCGTCGCGCACTTCATGCTGGGCCTTCCGGCGTTCCAGGAAAAGTTCGCGGATGTGATGACGGAGGTGTCGATTGGTTACCCGGACAGTCCGTTGAACGGGCCAGCGCGCGGGGGTGCGAAGTGTCCGAGCCCAGGGAAGCGCGTCGTGCCTCTGAGTGGCCAGTCGCCCGTTGGCGCTGGCAACACTCCGCGTTTTGCGCTGTTTGCCGAGCCAAGCGAAGCAGTGGATGGCCTGTTGAAGCGCTTTCCCGCGCTGCTTGATCCGCACTTCGGCCGGCCTTCGGGGAGCGGCGGAATGACACTGGTGCGCCCCGACGGCTACGCCGCGTGCTCAGCCATCGACGCGTCCGACATCACGGACTATCTCGAACGTCTTCGCTAAGCCAGATTCACATAAATTCCACAGCCTGCTTCGGGTCGATGGCAGTCATTCGTGGAGGGCCGCTGTCGGCCATAAGCCATCGCTCAGCATTTGCGGATAGCTGTCGCGAAACGAGCCATCGTTGGCGCCCGATCAGCGCGTACGGCGCGGCTTGCTCTTGCCCCGCATTTGGGCGCCCGTTCGCGCGCTGCCCCGCGTAGCGGGCTTGTCGGCCGCGCGTTTCGCAGGCTTTACGAGGCCGCTGGCCGCCGCAATGACCACCGTTTGGTACTCGTCAGCGTAGTGCTTGCGCATGCGCACAATCTCGCGCGTGTAGCCGCGGGCAAGCTGCTTCTTCTTTGTCGTCGAAAGCAGGCGCCCGGCGAGCTGGAAGAACTTCGACTCCTCCTCCTTCAGGTGGTGGCGCACCTTGAAGCTCAGCTTCTTCGCGGTGGCAATCCAGCCGGCCTGCTTCTTGTTGCGCACCGACAAGTCGTCCAGCAACTCGTCGACCTCGTGATGCTCGTGCAGCGCATGACGCGACGCGTCGAGGCCGCCGTCATGCATCAATAGCGGCACATAAAGGTGGCGTTCCTCGGCCGCCGCATGCGCCATCAACTCGACCTTCAACTGCAGGAAGAGCACCAGACGGGCAGGCATGTCGCCCCGCGACGCCGTGAGCTTGCGGCACAGGTCTCGCTGAAGGTCGTGGCTCTCGCGGATGGCATCGAAGATCATAGGGCGGCTCCTTGATTACACCTTTTGCGGCCGAAATAATTGCAGGATCTAACTCTCCTTGCGTCGGCGCAGCAAGAGCGCACCTGCCGTGCCGAGGAGCGCCGCCAGCACCGCCAGCATGGGGCCGCCCACCGCGGGGACGGTGTTCGACGCGAGCGGAAAGGCAGCCGCCCAGATGTACGCCTCATAGACGTCCGCGCCCGAGGACCAGGTCCCGACGAAGCACCCATTTCCGGGCGTACGCGTAAGCGTCATCGGGACATTGTTCGCCGTATCGAAGCCGACCAACTGCAAGGTGTTGGGCGTCAGCGTCAGTGCATACGCGGCGGTCCCGATACACGCCGGGTTTGACACGCTGGTGCCGCTCATCGTGATGGAGCCGTCCGCTGCATCCGCGAGCGTACCGTTGGTGATTTCAATGCCAACGCACGGCGTAAATGGGCCGGCTATCGCCTGCCAGTGAATGTTGAGTGTGCCGGCAACCGCCTGGCAATAGGCGGGGTTGTACGCGGCCGCGGCCTGCGCGGCGTGGAGGGTGAGCAACACCGCGACCATGGTCCCTTGGACGCGGCGATTCATTCGTGCAGTCATTCCACTTCCCCGATGCCTTGGCAAGCGGCGATAATATCAATTTCCGTGAAAACCAACTGTTATGGCTCACGACAACCACTGGCCCGAGTTGCCCTACGATGAGTGGCGCGACACGTGCACTACGCTGCACTTGTGGTCGCAAGTCGTCGGCAAAATACGGCTTGCGACGACACCGTGGCTCAACCATGGCTGGCAAGTCGCGCTCTATGTCGACGCGACCGGACTTACCACGTCGCCGATGCCTTGCGACGGTGCAAGTTTCGAGCTGCGTTTCGATTTCGTCGATCAGATGCTCAAATGCAACACGGACGACGGGCGGCGCGGAAGTGTCCCGCTTGCGCCGCAGACCGTGGCGCAATTCAAGGCCGCGACAATACATATGCTCGCCGATCTCGGCATCAACGTAGCCATCCGCGACTTGCCCTGCGAGATCGCCGGCGCAACGCCCTTCTCGCGTGATCATGCGCCACGCGTCTACGATGGCGATGCCGCGCGCCGATTTCACCGCGTGTTGTCCGAGGTCGATCGCGTCTTCAAGCAATTCCGCACCGGCTTCCTCGGCAAGGCAAGCCCGGTGCATTTCTTCTGGGGAAGCTTCGATCTCGCGGTGACACGTTTTTCCGGACGACGTGCGCCGCTCTTCGAGGGCACGGCGCCTGGCCTTGCGCCCATCGTCATGCAGGAAGCGTACTCGCACGAGGTCAGCAGCGCGGGCTTCTGGCCGGGCGGTGCCGGCGTGGACGCCTCATTCTATTCGTATGCGTATCCCGAGCCCGCGGGATTCAAGGACGCATCGGTCGCGCCGGAAAGTGCCCGCTATAGCGAAACGATGCGCGAGTTCTTGCTGCCCTACGAGGCTGTGCGTACCGCCTCCGATCCGGACGCCGTCCTCCTGGCGTTCCTCCAAAGCACATACGAGGCGGCGGCCAACGCCGCGCACTGGGATCGCGCCGCGCTCGAATGCGCGTTCGGCCGGGCCGGCGTTTGCAGACCCGTGCTGCCGGATTCAGGATTGTCGACGTGAGCCTTGCGACAACGGGCCGAGCGTCGACAATCGGCCACAAG
>CAVWKH010000003.1:0-735457 GCA_963755545.1 uncultured beta proteobacterium
CCGCACTCCGCGCATCACACCGAGACACTGGCGATATCGAGAGCTTCGGAACAAGGGCTCGCGCAGTCCGCGCATCCGACATTCGCTTTGAGTCCTGAGGCGGGGCACAACGTGGACCGACCTCCGTGCGCAGTTACTGCTGCGAAATGGACATTGGCCCGTGTCGCTGCACTAGGCACGCCCGCATGCTTCGCGCGCTGGATCACGTGCTGATGTTCGTGCCCTCCGTTCGGTCGGCCGCCGAATGGTATTCCTCCGTGCTGAAGTTGCCCGCTTCGTTTGTCGACGAGAATTTCGCGATGATTCCCATTGGCATCGCGCAACTCTGCTTCCATGCCGCCGACGCTAAAGTCCCCGCGGGGCGCGCAGGGCAAGTCGCGTATTGGCGGGTGGACTCGCTGGTGGAGGCGAGCGCAGCGTTCAGCAAGGCCGGCGCAGCGTTGTATCGCGGACCGCTGCAAATCGATTCCGCTCAGGGCATCTGTCAATTTGCCGACCCCTTTGGCAACCTGTTCGGGCTGATCGGCGCATTCGAGGCGCCTGAACCAAAGCGTTAGCGGAGACCGCAATGATCGACGTGTCGTGGCCCATTTTCGTCATTGCTTCGCTGGTGCTCATTGCAACGCCGGGCCAGGACATGATCCTCGTCATGTCCCGATCCATCGTCCAGGGCCCTGCGGCTGGCGTCGCTACCGCTGCCGGCGTGAGCGTGGGCCTCATCGGTCACACAGTGCTGGCCACGCTCGGATTGGGCGCCATCCTGCGCACGTCGGAGTGGCTGTTTGCGGCCCTCAAGTTCGTCGGCGCCGGCTATCTCCTCTATCTGGGAATCGGATTGCTGATCGCAAAGCACGACGACCTCGGCATCGCCGCGTCGGGCAGGCGCTCGGCGTTCCGATTGTTTGCCGACGGCGCATTCTCGAACGTCACCAATCCGAAAGTCGCAATCTTCTACTTCGCTTTCCTGCCCCAGTTCGTGTCGCCGTCTGCAACCCATCCGACGCTGTCGATTCTGGTTCTCGGCCTTGCTTTCGCTGGCCTGACGTTCCTGGTGAAGGCGCCCATCGGACTCTTCGCCGGCGCGCTGTCGACCTGGTTGCGCGCGCGTCCCGCAGTGCTGCGGTGGCTGTTTCGCTCGAGTGGCGCCATCCTGGTGGGCTTGAGCATCCGGCTCGCGCTGGAGCGGCGGCAATGATTCCTGCACCACGATGTACGCGTCGATGAGCCTGTGAGCGCCCAACCGCACGGCGCTCTTGCCGATGCGGCTCTTGCGAGTTGCCGATTCGGAACCTTCCAGTTACGCTTCCTGAACATTCATTTGCCATCACCGTCGCCAACCGGCCAGGACGATGAACGCTTCCGATACTGACCGAGCCTTCGCCGGTTCCATCCCTGAGCTCTATGAGCGTTATCTGGTTCCGCTCATATTCCTGCCGTATGCCGCCGATCTGGCGGCCCGCGCAGCGTTGCGCCAGCCGTCCCGCGTGCTCGAGGTCGCAGCCGGCACGGGTGTAGTCACCCGTCAGCTTGCCCGAGTCCTTCCGTCAGACACCTCGATCATCGCCACGGACCTGAACACGCCGATGCTCGATCACGCGGCCGCAGTGGGCACCGCGTTTCCCGTCGAGTGGCGCCAGGCCGACGCGATGCAGTTGCCGTTTCCGGATGAATCCTTTGACCTCGTCGTCTGCCAGTTTGGCGCCATGTTTTTTCCGGACAAGGCGCGAGCCTTCTCCGAGGCAAAGCGCGTACTCCGGCCAGGAGGCGCGTTCATCTTCAATGTGTGGGACCGGATCGACCAGAATGAATTCGCCGATACGGTGACGTCGTCGCTTGCCGCTCATTTTCCGGACAATCCGCCCCGGTTCATGGCTCGCATTCCTCACGGCTATCACGACCGATCCGTGATCGCACGGGACTTGATTGCCGGCGGATTCACGCAGCCGCCAGAATTCACGCTGCTTGCCGAGCGCAGCCGCGCCGATTCGCCGCGCGTTCCCGCGATGGCGTACTGCCAGGGGACGCCGATGCGCAGCGAAATCGAGGCGCGCGGCCCGTCAAGCCTTTCCGAAGCGACCGACATTGCAGAGGCGGCGATCGCCCGCCGTTTCGGCGCGGGTGCCGTGGATGGCAAGATTCAGGCGCACGTCATCACGGTAGCGCGATAGCGCCACGCGCTTGAACTGATTCGCCGATGTCGCCGAATTGAAACGGAGCCCACCCATGCACGTTCGCTTGTTCCTGTTCATTGCGGCCTGCGCCATTTCCGCGTCCTCCCTGGGTGCAAACCAGGCCACGCCCATGGGATTCGCCGTCCGCCTCGATCTCACCATTCAGGCTCCTCCCGCAAAGGTTTACCAGGCTCTGCTTGGCCGGGTGGGCGAATGGTGGGATTCCGCGCATACCTATTCGCAAGACAGCAGGAACCTGACCATCGATGCACGCCCGGGCGGGTGCTTCTGCGAACGCCTGGCCGATGGCGGCGGCGTGGAGCACATGCGGATAATCTTCCTGAAGCCATTCGAGCTCGTGCGAATGGCGGGAGCGCTGGGCCCGTTGCAAGGGTCGGGCCTGGCGGGTTCGATGAGCTGGAAACTATCGCCCGTCGCCACGGGAACGAAACTCGAGTTGTTCTACAACGTCGGCGGCTACATGGACGGTGGCTTCGACAAGATCGCCCCGATGGTAGAAGGCATGCTGACGGGACAGGTGCAGCGGCTCAAGGTATTTGCAGAGACCGGATATCCCACTGAGAAGGAGAGGCAGAAATGAGCAAGGAAAACAGCTACAACGGATCGTGTTTTTGCGGCGCGGTGCGGTTCACCGTCACCGGTGAGCCCGCGGCAATGGGTTATTGCCACTGCGAATCCTGTCGCCACTGGTCCGCGGGCCCGGTAAACGGATTCACGCTATGGAAGCCGGACGCCGTGCGGGTAACGCAGGGCGCCGACAATATCGGAACCTACAACAAGACCCAGAACAGCTTTCGCAAGTGGTGCAAGACCTGCGGCGGGCACATCTTTACCGAGCACCCGGGAATGGGACTGACCGACGTCTACGCCGCCGTCATCCCGGATTTGCCGTTCAGCGCGGGTGTCCACGTTCACTATCAGGAATCGGTATTGCCGATCAGGGACGGCGTGACCAAGCTCAAGGATGTGCCCAAGGAGATGGGCGGGTCCGGCGCCAGCATGCCCGAATGATCCATGACGTGGCGCGCAGGAGGCTTGGCGTGTCCGACAAGGCTGGCCCGCCATGACCATGACTGTAACCTCGATCTATCGCTATCCGATCAAGGGCCTCAGTGCGGAGCCCATGCGACAGGCCCTATTGGCGGAGGGCGAGTGCATTCGGCACGATCGTCGCTTTGCCATCGCCCACGCGGCGACGTATGTCGACCCTGCCCGGCCGGAATGGATGTCGAAGACTCATTTCTTCATGCTGATGCGTGATGAGCAGCTGGCGCTATTGCATACGCAATTCGATGCGCATACCGGCGTTTGCACCATCGAGCGCGCCGGCCGGACGGTGCTCAATGCGCGCATCACCGAACCCGAAGGAAGGACAGCGTTCGAATCGTTTTTCGCGGAGTTCCTTGCCGACACTCCAGGCGGGCCACCCAAGCTGGTCGAAGCGGCAGGACACACATTTTCGGATGCCAGGCAGAAACCCAATGCGACAACCTACAAATACGTGTCGCTCATCAACCTTGCCAGCATCCACGACCTCGAGCGCGTGGCGGCGGCGCCGGTCGATCCCATCCGCTTTCGCGCCAATGTCTACTTCGAAGGTGCAGCTGCATGGAGTGAACTCGATTGGGTGGACAGCGACCTTCGGCTGGGCACCGCGCGCCTGCGCGTAGTCGCGCCGATCACCCGCTGTCCCGCCACTGCGGTGAATCCTGCGACGGCTGAACGCGACCTGGACGTTCCCGGCATCCTGATCGAGAACTACGCGCACCGCTACATGGGCATATACGCCGAGGTGGTCGAGAATGGCGTCGTCGAACCAAATGACGCGTTGGTGCGCATCTGATTCCTCATTTCGCGTTCCATCAAGCGCGACCATTCACTTCTTCGGAAGGAGACCTCCACGTGCAGTCCGGTGACATGCCGGCCGTGACGTTGCGCCGCGGGACTCCCGACGATGCGCTTTGTGTCGGCGTACTTGCGATGCAGGTCTTCCTGGACACGTATGCAATCGAAGGAATCCGCCCTGACCTGGCCCGCGAGGTGCTCGCTACCTATGCGCCAGAGGCGTTCGCGGAACGTCTTCGAGACGCTTCCACGATATTCCTGCTGGCAGAACGCGGGATTCACTTGGTCGGATTCGCGGAAGTTGCGCTGGGCCGCGCGCCGCCGGCCGCAGCTACTCCGGACGCGGCGGAGTTGGTCAGGCTGTATGTACAGCGTCGCAACATGCGCCAGGGTTTGGGCAGTGCGCTGCTCGGGCTTGCAGAAGACATCGCCAGCGAGCATTCGGCCGGGTGCGTGTGGCTTACGGTCTGGTCGGGCAATGCTTCAGCCCAGCACTTTTACGCGGCGCGGGGTTACCGCGATTCAGGCGCCACGCAGTACGCATTCCAGGGAAATGTGTATGAAAATCGCATCCTCAAGCGGACCCTCCCCGATGCGCGCTGAGCAACGTCCAGTACTGGAATATCCGCAATGAAGCTCAACCAAGTCACGCTCCCGGCCATCGATGTCGCCGCATCCGTAGCGTTCTACCGCGCGATGGGTTTCGAACTCATCGTCGATGCGCCGCATTACGCCCGGTTCAAGGCGACGGAAGGCGATTCGACCTTTTCGGTTCACAAGGTCGGCGCGCTTCCTCAGCCATCGCCAACGGTCGTCTACTTCGAAACGCCCTCGCTCGACCTGACTGTCGAGGCGCTGCGGGCCAAAGGTCTGTCATTCATTCAGGAACCCCGCGACGAGCCCTGGCTGTGGCGCGAAGCGCGCATCGTGGATCCGGCAGGCAATGTGATCTGCCTATATTGGGCGGGAGACAACCGGATGAACCCCCCATGGCGCGTGAGGGCTTGACCCATTGCCCAATCGCGCGTCCATGCGCTAGATTCAATCACTCGCTTCTGTTGGAGTTCATCGCATGCATACGTTCGACCAGGAAATTGCGCGCAAGCTGAAAGAGGCCGCCGAATCCGGGGAACTCGGCAAGGCGAAGGGTTATGGAAAGCCGCCCCAGGCGGACACCGGATGGGACGCCACGCCCGCATCGCTTCGCATTCCCATGAAGATCCTGAAGGATGCCGGTGCCGTTCCCCCGGAAGTGGCAATGTTTAACGAACGCGCGCGCCTGCGAAAACTGGTCGCGGAGGCGGCCGATCCGGCGTTGCGGCAGGCACTCCAGGTCAAGCTCAACGCGCTGGATCAGGGCATCTCGCTGCGCCTTGAAATCCTGCGCGAGAATTCGTCGCTCTGATCGGCTGCCGCCGTGTACACCGCCACCTGCCACTGGGGCGCCGTGAGCGTCCGCACATGAATTCGCAAGACGGTGAACTTGCATTTTCGTTCCAAGTGTCCCGTAACGGCGACGTCAGCATTCTTCGCCATGCGCGGCTGGTGACCACGCTACGCGCGGCAGCGGCGCGCGATTTTCTTGCCGAGGTCGAGGTGACGTCGCATGCAGAACAGCAACAACTGATGGCGCGGCTTACAGGCAACTACAAGCGAGGCAACGAGCGCCTCGCCGCCAACCATCCGCGCAATCGAGGACCCGCGAACTCGTGAAATCCCCGCCTTCGATTCCCGGGACGATCGACGAATACATTGCCGGATTCCCCGGCGAGGTCCAGGAGCGCCTTCAGGCCGTGCGGCGCACGGTTGCCAGGGCCGCGCCCGATGCGCAGGAAAAGATCAGCTACAGGATTCCTGCGTTCACGCTGCATGGCAACCTCATCTACTTCGCCGCATTCAAGAATCACATCGGCCTTTATCCTGGAACTGCGGCTATCAAGGCGTTCGCGGACGATCTGGCGGGCTTTCGCACCGCCAAGGGGACCGTGCAATTCCAGTTCGGTGAGCCGCTTCCGCTTTCGCTGATTTCGCGTATCGTCAAGTTTCGGGTCGACGCAAGCCGGAAAGCCAGGTCGAAGTGAAAATCAACGGTCGCAAGACACACCCAGGGGAACATCATGGCTAAGGGATACTGGATCGTTCGCGTCGACATCACCGACATGGAGACCTACAAGAAATACGTTGCCGCCAATGCCGCGCCGCTAAAGAAGCATGGGGCGCGTTTCCTGGTTCGCGGAGGCAGCTTCGAGAATCCGGAAGGGGGCAGCCGCTCGCGCAACGCCGTCATCGAATTCCCGAGTTACAAGGCCGCCGTGGATTGCTGGCATTCGCCCGAGTACCAGCAGGCCATTGCTTTGCGTACGCCCGTATCTACGGCCGACCTCGTCATCATCGAAGGATACGAGGGCGCGCAACCGTAGCGGGTCGCGCAGCGCCACGCACGAGCAAATGCCCGGCTCCGGAACTCGCGAAATCGACTGACCATGGAAACGCTACCCGACGTCGCGTCCGTCCTGGCCAGGCTGACCGCACTTGGGATTGCGCTGCCGGCGGGTCGGGTCCGGCTCGACGGCTTCGGGGATTCGCCGGCGCTCTCGGAGGAATTGCTCGCCCTCATCCGGTCCGGCCCGAAGCGCGCCGGAACGAGCCTCCTCTGGGCTTGTGAAGCGGATGGAGAGTCGATTGCCCGCGCCGGAGACATCGAGATCGTGCTCGACCATCGCGGCGAGCCGGCGCTCGTCACGCGAATCACCGACGTCTCGGTCGTACCGTTCAACGAAGTCACCGCGGCGTACGCGGCTATCGAAGGTGAGGGCGACGGAAGCCTCGAATACTGGCGTCGCGCGCACTGGAATTTCTTCTCGCGAGAGTGCCGGCGCGTCGGTCGCGAGCCCACGCAGGACATGCCTGTGGTCTGTAATATATTCGAACTCTTGCAAATCCTGCCTCGCTCCCTCGACCAACCGGATTCGGATCATTCATGCGAACCCTGATCATCATCGTTGCTGGCCTCGCGAGCCTTGGCGTTTTCGCGCTGGTCGGCTGGAAGTCGGGGGGCGGACCCTCCGTCGTGAACGCTGCCCGGATTTTCATTCCAATCTGGCTCGTCGCGGCCGCCGTCAACATGTGGATAGGCGTCAGCAAGGCAGGTTACTCCGTGGCGGAAGAATTGCCGGTGTTCCTGGTCATCTTCCTCGTTCCGGCGGCTGTCGCCGGTTTCCTCTGGTGGCGCAATTCGTGACGACGCCGAATCCCGAACGCGCTTTCCTCCCATGCAGGTGCGTCTCATGCCTTCCGCGGCGACACTAGAGCGTTTCATCGCGCGCGTCGAACAGAATGCGCACGTCGAGGCGATTCTCGAGTTCTATACCGAAGACGCGTCGATGCAGGAAAACCAGTCGGCCCCGCGCGTCGGACGCGACGTGCTTGTCGCCAACGAACAGCGGGCGCTCGCGCGGGCCGAGTCCGTGCATTCCACTTGCGTTCGGCCTGTATTCGTAAGCGGCGACCATGTCGTCATCCGCTGGATCTTTGGGTTCACGTACAAGGACGGAAGTTCCATCCGGATCGAGGAGCTCGCGTATCAGCGCTGGTCGGGCGAGCGGATCGTCGAGGAGCAGTTTTTCTACGATCCGCGGCAATTCGTGCCGATAACGGGAACGGGCACGCGGTAGCAATCAAGGCGGTTGCCGCCGGCGGAAAGGGACCGGCCGGCCGTCACGCCGCGGCGCAGCGCATCCCGGCAATTGCGCGATTCGTCGCACGCCCGCCATGCGCGCGCAGTGGCCGTGATATCCCTTGGCTCCCGGTGCAACGTTGCCGCACCGATGAAAGGAATTCCCCGTGAAGCTGCTGATCCTGGTTACGGTCTGGCTGGTGCTTCTCGCGCTGTGCTGGCCGCTGGCTTTGCTCGCGATGGTGCTGTGGCCGCTGCTGTGGCTCATCGCTCTGCCCTTCTTGCTGCTAGGTCTGATCGTGGCAGCACTGTTTGCGCTGCTCAAGGCGCTGCTGTTCCTGCCGGCACGCCTCCTCGGTCAGCGGGCGTAGGATATTGGCTTTGCGCGGCGGGTGAAGTGATGAATCTCGGCAACGCCAGCATCGTACAAGTCATGATTCCGGTGGCCGACTTCGAACACGGAGTCGCCTTCTACCGAGACGTGCTCGGACTGCCCTTCCTGTTTGCCGCACCGCCCCAGATGGCCTTCTTCCAGGTCGGCAGCATTCGGGTGCTGGTCGGCGTCCTCCAGCCGGGTCAGGAAGCGCAACGGGGCGGATCGATCTATTTTCAGGTTCCGGACATCCAGAGCGTGTTTGCGGCGCTCGGCCAGGCCGGCGTGCAATTCAGCGCGGAGCCTCACGTGGTCCACCGCACGGCAACGATGGAGCACTGGCTGGCGGAGTTCAGCGATCCTGACGGCAATCATCTGGCGCTCATGAGCGAGGTCGCGCGGGACAGCGCTTGATGGCGGGCAAGATCATCCTCGTCAATGGCCCCTCGAGTTCCGGCAAATCCACGCTGTGCGCCGCACTCCAGGCACAACTGGACGAACCGTTCTGGCATTACTCCATCGATCACCTGCGGCAAGGCAACGTATTGCCGATGCAGCGGATAGAGCGCGGGGACTTCTCCTGGCCGGAAATGCGCGAGGCATTTTTCGAGGGATTCCATCGCTGCCTTCCGGCGCTGGCCCTGGCGGGAAACAATCTCGTCGTCGAGCACATCGTGGAGACTGAAGCGTGGATGAGCCGACTGTTGCGATTGCTGGCGCCCTTCGACGTGTTCTTCGTGGGCGTGCACTGCACGTTGCCGGAACTGGAACGACGCGAACAGGAGCGCGGCGATCGGCGGATCGGCGACGCTCGCCGCGATCACGCGATCGTGCACGCTCTGGTCGGGAAGATCGGCGCGTACGATGTCGAGATCGACGCCATGCAGCCGCTGGCAAGCAATGTCGATGCCGTGCTTAGGGCATGGCGCGCGCGCGAGTGTCCCAGCGCATTCGACCGCATGGTAGCGGGCGAACGCCCGCAGCCTTTGGAAATGCGGGTCAACCGCTGACCCGCCGTTTGGCGGTGCAGGCAGAATAGCGGCTGTCCCCATCGAGGGAGGCATCGCGGAACGCCCATGTCCCACCCTTCAAAGTCCGGCGCCGTTCTCTACGCAAAAAATGTTGCGCGCGTCTGCACGTTCTATCAGGAAGTCGCCGGCCTCGAGATGATTCGTGCCGAAGACGATCACGTCGTGCTCGAGTCTCCGGTATTCCAGCTCGTGATTCTCGCTGTGCCGGCAGCCATTGCCGCGACATTCGAAGTGGCCACGCCGCCGATCCCGCGCACGGAAACGCCGATCAAACTGTTTTTCCCCGTTGTAAGCATTGACGAGGCGCGCAGGGCGGCGGCGCGCCTGGGTGGGGGACTCAATCCCGCCGATCGCGTGTGGGTTTATCAGGGATTCAACATTTGCGACGGATACGACCCGGAAGGCAATGTCGTGCAATTTCGCGAGCGTGGCCCGGGGCTGTGACCCGATACCGTGGCCGTTCGCGACGCTCGCCGCGGCAGGCGCCACTGCGTCTATGATGGCGCCATTGCCGTCGGACGCTTGAAAGGAATGGCGCGTCGGAAGTACGGTGCCCCGTTCTCACAAGCCATCATTGCAGCAACCTACCATGCCCAACTATGAACCCCAGGCCGAGAACGGCGTCGCCACCTACCGACCGCGCGGCACGTACTCCCTGGTCGAGACCGTGGATCTCATATCCGCCGCCATCGCCGCCTGCCGCCATCGGCGCATCGGCAAGCTGCTGATCGACGTGACCGGAATCGAGGGGGTGAACGTTCCGACGCTGATCGATCGATTCCTGATGGTGGAGGATTGGGCGCAGGCCGCGCAAGGCGTGGTGGTTGCCGTCCTGATTGTCGATGCTCAATATATCCATCCGCGCAAATTCGGCGTGAAGGTCGCGTCGCACCTGGGATTGATCTGTGACGTGTACACAAGCGAGGAAGAGGCGGTGCAGTGGCTGCAAGAACGTACGCCGCCTCCGATTCGCGGACCCCGGTGACGCTCCCCCGTCATCACCGGGACTCTCCATGTCCAGTTGCGAACGCACGATGCAAAAATACCGCGGCAGTTGTCATTGCGGTGCCGTCGCCTTCGAAATCGAGACCGATTTTCCGGAACTGACGATGTGCGATTGCTCGATCTGCAGACGCAAGAATGCATTGATGGTCAAGGTGCCGGAAACCCGGTTCCGTCTGCTTTCCGGCGAAGCGGACCTGACCGAGTACCGGTTCCATACGCTGACGGCGCGGCACTACTTTTGCCGGATTTGCGGCATCTATCCATTTCATCGCAAACGCGTCACGCCCGACAACTTCGGCATCAACGTCCACTGCCTTCACGATTTCGACCCCACGGGAATTCCTGTCCGACAAGCGACCGGCGCGGCGATGGAATAGGGTTCGTTCCGGCAGCACCCCGGGCACCGGGACCGGGCCGCCGGCCGAACGCGGCGAATTCTGGCGCCGCCCGAATTGCGGTGCATAATTCGCCACTTGCATCGTTGCAACGGGACGCCCAATGAGCTCCACCCTGGTTCTTGCGATCTGGATCGCCTCCGCCACGACTTACCAAGCCGCGCTGCCCTTCGGCGGGCAGTACCAGATCAGGGAATTCCCGAATTCCGACCTCGGGATCGAGAAATTCATCGCGTGGATCGACACGCCCGGTCACGACCAGATTGACCTCATCTGCGTCGCGATTGCCGGAGCCGAGAAGTCGAAGGCGGCCGAGTTCTGGCGCGAAGCCGAAGCCAAGCGCATCGTCTATCTCAATCCTCTGCAAATCGAGGTCATGACCAAGGATCCAATGATCCCCAAGGTCACCGCGCTGACCATCGCCGACACCTGCGCCGAGATGTTTCCGCTGCCACCCCCAACCTGATCGCTTTCCGGACGCCCCATGCACGACATGCTCGTCAGGCTCTATGAGCTTCCGAGCCTGCAGGACGCGCAGAACGCCGTACGGAGTCATGGCGTAACCATTCGGCGCGCGCTCGGTCCGGAGAAAAACCTTCTCCGCGACTGGAGCCACTCGCACTTCCCGATATTCGCGGCCGAAGTCGAGATCGCGTGCTGCCGGCAACCGATAGCCTGCTTCGTGGCGGTCCGCGAGCAAACAGTTCTGGGTTTTGCCTGCTATGACACCGCGGCCCGCAACTTCTTCGGTCCGGAGGCCGTCATCGAGTCGGAGCGAGGACGCGGCGTGGGGAGGGCCCTTCTGCTCGCCGCGCTGCATGCGCAACGCGACGAAGGGTACGCCTACGCCATCATCGGCGGCGTCGGACCGGCCGGGTTTTATGCGCGCAACGTAGGCGCAATATCCATTGCTGGATCGAACCCCGGAATCTATGCGGGCCTGCTTCGCGCGCCCGCGCCGACGGGAGATTGACGATGAGCTGGATCTATCTGGTCCTGGCCGGAATGTTCGAAATTGGCTGGCCAATCGGGCTCAAGCTTGCGCAGGGCACGGATCAGCGCTGGTTCGGCATCGCGACGGCGATTCTCTGCATGGGCGCCAGCGGCGTGCTGCTTTGGCTGGCGCAACGGGACATCGCGATTGGCACCGCCTACGCGGTCTGGACCGGGATTGGCGCCGCGGGCACGTTCCTGGTCGGCATCTGGTTCTTCGGCGACGCATCCAGTCTCCCGCGCTATGCGGGCGTTCTCCTGATCGTCGGCGGCGTCATCACGTTGAAACTGGCGCAATGAAAGAGGCCGGCGCGCCGCGCAGGTCCCTGTCGTCGCATCTGGGACGACTGCACAAGGCACTGGAAGTGCCGCCGATACCGCTGCGCTGCGTCGGGTTTCTGTTCCGGAATCCGAAGGTGACGTTCCTGCTGATGGGGTTCTTCTTCCTGCTGTTCGGATTCACGTCGGTCAACCTCTTTGTCGTGCTCAAGGCCAATATCGACCTGTTCCTCGAATACGGCGCGATGGTGATCGAGGATGGCGCACTGCAGCAACTGGTCGAAATCGTGGGCAGCTCCTATCTCAGCATCGTGTTCTATGTTTGCTTCAAGGTCTGCGAGCGCATATTGATCGAGCGCCTGACCGCCAAGCCTCTCGGCGAAGTCAAGGTCGCACGCGCCGCCCAGGGCCGCGAGAAAGCGCCCTGAGGGTGCCCTGACGACGCTCCGACGCCCGGCCCGGGGCACCCCCGGAGGCCTTGGGGATGAACGCCCCGAAATGGCATACTCTCCCCGTCGTCCACCCGACACTTAACCTTAAGGATCGCCAATTGGCCAAACCCAACTACGAGTTCGCGAAGCGCCAGAGAGACCTTGCCAAGAAGCAGAAGAAGGAAGAGAAGAAACTGCGCAAGGCTCACGCGAACGAAGTTCCGGCCACCGACGAAGCACCTCCGGCGCCGGCTGAGGAAAAGTCCGCCGAATAGGGCCCCATGGAGCCGGCGTTGCGCGTCGCGCAGGAGCGCGACATTCCTGCGCTCGCCGCGCTCATCCCGCTGTCGGTGCGGTCATTGCAGGCGCCTTATTACAGCCCCGCGCAGATGGAGGCCGCCATTGGGCCGGTATTCGGCGTGGACCGGGAACTGGTCCGTGACAGCACCTATTTCGTGGTCGAACAGCGCGACACCTTGGTTGGAAGCGGAGGCTGGAGCAAGCGGCGGTCGCTCTATGGCGGCGACGCCGGACGCGCGGCCGCGGAAAGCGCGTTACTCGACCCCTTGCGTGATCCCGCGCGGATCCGGGCGTTCTTCGTGCACCCGGCGTGGGCGCGGCGCGGCATCGGCACCCGGATCATGAATGCATGCGAGGAAGCGATCGCCCTAGCAGGCTTCCGGTCGATCGAACTGGTTGCAACCCTTGCCGGCGAGCCCCTCTACGCGGCATTCGACTACGCGGCTGTCGAACGCTACGACATTCCGCTGCCGGGCGGCTTGGCGCTGCCGGCGGTGCGCATGGTCAAGACGCTTTAGCCTCGGGTAGTGTCTCGAGACACTACCTAGCCTCGGTCGTTCTGGCGTTTGCGGGCGACTGCGTCCATGATGGCGGATTCCCTGGACGAAATTTGCCCAGAGAGAATCCCACAACGTGTTACCGGAGCGTGTCCCATGGTCCTCTGTCCCGTCGCCCTGGCCGTCGGCTGCAGGAAATGTCCCATTTTCAGCGTGTGCCCCGTCAAGTCCGTGATCGGCGACTACAAGCCCCCTGAAAAGGACGCCAGGCCGGCGACGCCGCGCGCCAAAAAATCATCGCCGAAGAAGACGAAAACCACCAGGCGGGCGAAGAAATAGAAGTGGGCCGGCGTCGCCACGGCGCCGATTTTCGAGACTGCTAAACTCCCGCCCAAACGATCGACCGGCGGTTGCTATCCCCGCACCGGCACGACGCTAAGGACTGCCATAGGGGGTTTGCCATGACGTACGCCGCCATCACGGGCTGGGGCAAGTGCATGCCGCCGGCCGTGCTATCCAACGCCGACATAGCCACGTTCGTCGACACGACCGATGAATGGATCATGCAGCGCACCGGCATTCATGAGCGTCGCGTGTCGCATGTCAATGGGCTCGAGCTTTCCTTCGTCGCCGCGTCACGCGCGCTGGCTTGCGCCGGCCTTGCCAGCAGCGACATCGACCTGATCGTTTACGGCAGCTGTTCCAACGATGAACAGATCCCGAATACGGCTTCCGGCCTGTCGCTGAAACTTCATGCGGGCAACGCGGCGGCGATGGATATCAACACCGCGTGCACGAGTTTCCTTTATGGCCTGTCCACCGCAAGCGCGATGATCCGCACGGGCGTCGTGAAGACGGCGGTAGTCGTCGGCGTCGAAGTGATCAGCCCATTCCTCGACTGGCGCAACCGCAATGTCGCGGTGCTGTTCGGTGACGGCGCCGCGGCGGTCGTGTTGCAAGCCAGCGAAGAGCCGGTCGGCGTGCTCTCCGAAAAACTCGGCTGCTACGCCGATGCGCGGGACATCCTGCGCGTGCGCGGTGCCGGGTTCAAATATGCGCTGAAAGGCGAAGTGACGTTCGGCGACACCATCTGGGATTTCGACGGGCAGGAAATCTTCAAGCGTGCGGTCGGGGGCATGTGCGAGGCCTCAGCCGAAGCGCTGGCGAAATGCGGCAAGACGGCTGCCGATATCGACATCGTGATTCCGCATCAGGCCAACCTGCGCATCATCGAATCCGTCGCCAAGCGCACCGGCGTGCCGATGGAGCGCGTGTTCGTCACGGTGCAGAAATACGGCAACATGTCGGCCGCAACCGTGCCGGTCGCGCTGGTCGATGCGCTGGAGGAAGGCCGCGTGGCGCCCGGCAGCCTGTTGCTCACCCCTGCGTTCGGCGGCGGACTCACCTACTGCTCGCACGTGATCCGCTGGGGCGACCGGGTGACGCCGCTTTCGCAATCGGACGCGGAGTTGCCCCCCTGCACTCGCTCGGCGCTCGAGATGGCGCGCGAGCACATGAGCCATCGCGATCCCTACGGCCGGTCGGCAAAAGGGCTAGGCGAAGCCGTGGCGGCCTGAACGGCGAAGGCGTTGCAGGCACAACCCTGCACAGGATTTCTGCCGAAAAATTCTACGTCGTCACGAGCTTGCGATGCGCCTGCACGCTCATCAGGATGCCCAAGCCGATGAACAGCGAAACCAGCGCAGTACCGCCATAGGACACGAGCGGTAGCGGCACGCCCACGACCGGCAGGAGTCCGCTCACCATTCCCATGTTCACGAAGGCATAGGTGAAGAACATCAGTGTGACCGCGCCTGACATCAGGCGCGCGAACAGTGTGGACGCGTTGGCGGTGATCATCAGCGCGCGACCGATGAGCAAAAGGTAGAGCACGAGCAGCAGTCCGTTGCCGATCAGGCCGAATTCCTCGCCGAACACCGCAAAGATGAAATCCGTATGGCGCTCCGGCAGGAAATCGAGGTGAGTCTGCGTTCCATTGAGCCAGCCCTTGCCGATGACTCCGCCAGAACCGATGGCGATCGACGCCTGCGTCGAGTGATAGCCGGTGCCGAGCGGATCACGCGCCGGATCGATGAACGTGAGAATGCGTTCGCGCTGGTAATCGTGGAGATGTGCCCACGCATAGGGACCGGCTGCGCCAGCGAGTGCGGCGAGTCCGACGATGATCTTCCAGGAAAGGCCCGCGAGGAACAGCACGTAGAAGCCTGACGCGCCAATGAGGAGCGCCGTCCCCAGGTCGGGCTGCCGCTTGATGAGGTACACGGGAATCACGATCAGCACAGCCGCGACGGCAAAGTCCTTCCAGTTGATGCGGCCCTCGAATTTCTGGAAATACCACGCCAGCATGAGCGGCAACGCGATCTTCATGAGTTCCGACGGCTGGATGCGTGCAAAGCCAAGGTTCAGCCAGCGCTGCGAGCCGTTGACTCTGATCCCGGCGAACGCGACGCCAAGCAGCAGCAGGATACCCAGCACATAGAGCGGCACTGCGGCCCGGGCGATCGTCTGCGGCGGAATGTTGGCGACGAGCCACATCAGCACCAGCGCGAAGCCGAACGAGAATACCTGCGTGGTCACGCGTGCGGCGCTCTGGTCCGTGGCGGAAAAAAGCGTCACCAATCCCACGCCGACCAGCGCGAGCGCGCAAACAAACAGGAAATTGTCGATGCGCCGCGTGAGCGCTTCCCACACGCGGGAAAGGATCTCGCCCATCAATCGCTCTCGTCCTCGGTATCCTTGCTACCCGCCGCTTTCGCCGGCCCCGGCTCGGTGACGCCAAGCAGGTAGTAATCGAAAACCTTGCGCGCGACGGGCGCCGCCGCGTCGGCGCCAAAGCCGCCGTTTTCCACCAGCACCGCGACCGCGATTCTTGGCTGATCCGCAGGGGCATACGCGACGAACCACGCGTGGTCGCGCAGTCTCTCGTCGACTTTAGACGCGCTGTACTTCTCGCCCTTGAGCGAATACACCTGCGCGGTGCCGGTCTTGCCGCCGGAAACATATTTCGCGCCGACGAATGCCTTGGCAGCGGTTCCCTCTTTGTCGACGCCGACCAGGGCGTTGCGGATGATGGCGATGTGCTCCGGCTTGGCCGCGACCGTGTGCGAAGGCTGCGGCGCAATCAGCCGTTCCTCGCCGGTCTTCGGGTTGACGACGCTCTTCACGAGGTGAGGCACGAACGCGACGCCATTGTTGGCGATCGTCGCGATCGCCAGCGCCTGTTGCATCGGCGTGAACGCGTTGTAGCCCTGCCCGATCCCCGCGGAAATGGAATCGCCGAGATACCACTTCCGGTGTTCCTCGCGATATTGCTTGTCGGCGAATCTCTTGCGCTTCCACTCGCGTGAAGGCAGCGTGCCGGGCAATTCGCCTTCGATGTCCACGCCAGTTTCGTGGCCGAATCCGAGCTGCGACAGGAAGCGCGCCGTGTCGTCGATGTCGGTCTCGCCGGCGAGCGTGTAGTAATACGTGTCGCACGAGACGACGATCGATTTGTACATGTCGACCGAGCCGTGGCCACCCGGCTTGTCGTCGCGGAAGCGGTACGAACTGCCGGGCAGCTGATAAAAGCCGGGGTCGTAGGTCGTCTGCTGCGGATTGCGCTTGCCCGATGTCAGCGCCGCCAATGCGAGATAGGGCTTGATCGTGGATCCGGGAGGATAGGAACCGCGCAGCGGGCGATTCAGCATCGGCTTGTCGGGCGACTCGTTGAGGGCCGCCCAGCTGGTGGAATCGATGCCCTCGACAAACAGATTCGGATCGAACCCTGGCTTTGAAACAAAGGCGAGGACGTCGCCGGTAGCGGGATCGATGGCAACCATCGCTCCGCGCCGGTCGCCGAACGCCGCTTCCGCGGCTTCCTGCAGCTTGATGTCGAGGGACAGGCGCAGATTGTTGCCCGATGCCGGCGGCGTGCGCGACAGCGTGCGCACCGCGCGACCCGCCGCGTCGACCTCGACTTCTTCCCAGCCGGTCGTGCCATGCAGTTCGCGCTCGTACGACAGTTCGACGCCGACCTTGCCCATGTAGTCGGAGCCCTTGTAGTTGGCCACGTCGTCCCACTTGGCGATGCGCTCGACATCGTGGTCGTTGATGCGCCCGATATAGCCGACAACGTGGGACGCGATTTCGCCGTACGGGTATTGGCGGAAGAGCCGCGCCTTGATTTCCACACCCGGGAAGCGATAGCGATTCACGGCGAAGCGCGCGACCTCCTCGTCGGACAGGCGGGTGCGCAGCGGCAGCGTCTCGAAGTTCTTCGACTCTTCCAGCAGCTTCTTGAACCTTCGGCGATCGCGCGGCTGCACGTCGACGATGTCCGCCAGCTCGTCGATGGTCGCCTCCAGATTGGAGATCTTCGCCGGCGTCAACTCCAGCGTGTACGCCGAATAGCTTTCCGCCAGCACAACGCCATTGCGATCGGTGATCACGCCGCGGTTGGGCACAATGGGGACGATCGCGATGCGGTTCGATTCCGCCAGCGTGCTGTAGTGCTCGTGCTGGAAGACCTGCAGGTAGACAAAGCGCGCGAACAAGCCGCAAAACGCCAGCAACACGAGCACGCCGGCCACCGCCAGCCGACGCTGGAACAGGAACAATTCGCGCTCGGGGTTGCGCATCTCGGACGCGCCGAATCCGCGGCCACCGCCGTACGCGTTGCTTCGCGAGGAAAAGAGTCGCCTGCGCATCATGGCGGTTTGCGCATCACAGGTCCGCCGGAGACCGCGCGGGCCGCTGCGACCACTGCAGCAACACCGACATCAGCGGCCACAACAACGCGCCGACGATCGGGGGTACCGCGTAGGTCCAACGCGGCAGTGGCGCGCCACCGACGACGCGAACCAGCAGCACGAGCATCGCGCAAATCATGAGCAGCACGGCAACTTGCGGCGCCTGCTGCCACAAGGGAAACCGCAGCACGCGGCGGCGGAAATATTCGGCAGCGTACGCGAGCACTGCATAGGCGAGCGCATGCTGTCCGAACAAAGTCGCATCCCCGACATCCATAACCAGGCCCAACATCCATGCCACGCCGACACCGACAAAGCGCGGCTCCTGGATGCACCAATAGAGAATGACGAGCGCCAGGAAATCCGGCTTGAGCGCGAGCACGACGCCGTATGCGGGCGCGATGTTGGCAAGAAATCCCAGCAGGAACGTGAGCGCGATCACCCACGGATTCACGGGGCGCAGGATCTCTTCCGGCGAAGCCGGCGTAAACGCCGCAGGTTTCCCCAGCACCCTCATCCGCCACGTCTCCCCTTGCCTCGTCCGCTCTTGCGCGCGCCATCGGTGGCAGCCGGCTCTTCCGGCCGTGGCTGTTGTACGGCACCTTGACCCAGCACGAGAAGGAACCGGCTGCGATCCACGCCTGCGAGGGGTCGTCCGGTGATGCGCGCGAACATCTGGCCCGTGTCACGGTCAACCGTCTCCACCTGCGCCACCGCGAGTCCCGCCGGATACGTACCGTCCATGCCCGACGTATAGACCTTGTCGCCGACGCGAATATCGGCGGAAGGCGCCATGAAGCGCAATTCCGGCGCGCGGCCCGCACCGGCGCCGAAGAATACGCTGCGCACGCCGCTGCGCTCGACCTGCACGGGCACCGCCTGGTCCTTGTCGGTGATGAGCGTCACTTCCGCCATGCTGGGAAACACGCGTGTCACCTGGCCCACGACACCGATCTCGTCGATGACAGCCTCTCCTGGCTTGATGCCGGCATCGGAACCCCGGTTGACGAACAACTTCTGCGTGAACGGGTCGCGTCCGGTGTACAGCACCTCGACCGCCGTGGCCGCGCCCCCGTAATGAGATTCCACGCCAATGAGGCCCTTGAGCTTGGCATTTTCATCCTGCAAACGCGAAAACCCCTGCGCGGCCGGCGCGTGCACCAGCAGGTCCTGCTTCAACGCGGCGTTCTCTTCGCTCAACGCGTGCTTCGAAGCGAAGTAGCCGCCGATCCAGGCAAGCGCTTCGCCGGGCAGCTGCACCGCGCGTTGCAGCGGATACAGCGCCACTGCGGCTACGGAGCGGATGCCTTCCAGATAGCGGTATCGCGTGTCCGCGAACAGCAATACGAGCGAGAGCATGCCGAAGAACGCAAGTCGCGCGAGTGGCGACGGACCGCGATGGAAGAACGGCGGCGGTTCGACGGAGACGTGGCGCATCACGGGGTCAGCCTCGACTGTGCAGGACGCCGCAACCCGATTCGCTACCGCTGACGCAAGCGAACATCGAGCCTGACCCCTTTTGCCTCGCTAGTCCGAGGTGAAGATCGTGGAGAGCTTGTCCATGTTCTCGAGCGCCTTGCCGCAGCCGCGCACCACGCACGTCAGCGGATCATCGGCGACGATCACCGGCAGGCCCGTCTCTTCCATCAGCAGGCGGTCCACGTCGCGCAGCAATGCGCCGCCACCGGTGAGCACCATGCCGCGTTCCGCGATATCGGCGCCGAGTTCCGGCGGCGTGCGTTCGAGCGCGCTTTTCACCGCCGAGACGATGCTGTTGAGCGGATCGGTGAGTGCTTCGAGGATTTCATTGGACGACACGGTGAAGCTGCGCGGGATGCCTTCCGCGAGATTGCGACCCTTGACTTCCATCTCCTTGACTTCCGAACCGGGGAACGCGGAGCCGATCGTCTTCTTGATCGTCTCGGCGGTGGTCTCGCCGATGAGCATGCCGTAGTTGCGGCGAATGTAGTTGACGATCGCCTCGTCGAACTTGTCGCCGCCGACGCGCACGCTGCCCGCATAGACCATGCCGCCCAGCGAGATGACACCCACTTCCGTGGTGCCGCCACCGATGTCAACGACCATCGAGCCGGTGGCATCCGAAATCGGCAAGTCCGCACCGATCGCCGCGGCCATGGGTTCCTCGATGAGATAGACCTTGGAGGCGCCGGCGCCGAGCGCCGATTCGCGAATCGCGCGACGTTCGACCTGGGTCGAACCGCAGGGAACGCAAATGATGATTCGCGGAGAAGGCGAAAAGAGGCGCGAATCGAGCACCTTCTTGATGAACTGCTTCAACATCTGCTCCGTCACCGTGAAGTCGGCGATGACGCCGTCCTTCATCGGACGGATCGCGGTGATGTTGCCCGGCGTGCGGCCCAGCATCTGCTTGGCCGCGAGGCCCACTTCCTGGATCACCTTCTTGCCGTTGGGACCGCCTTCCTGGCGGATGGCCACAACCGAAGGCTCGTTCAGGACGATGCCTTTGCCACGCACATAGATGAGAGTGTTGGCGGTGCCTAAGTCGATCGCTAAGTCGCTGCCGAAATAACCCTTGAAGAAATCGAACATTTACACGAAGCCTGTGAATCCGGCAGTCCGGCAAACATCTCCGCGGATCGGAGTGGCCCGGAACTGCACCAAAGAATGTCGATTATGATAGCATCCCAAGCTTGTCTTCTGCACTGATTTGGCGAGGTTTTTTGGCTTTCGCCGATATCGGCGCCGGGGGTGCAGCGGCCGCAACCCCGGCCCCTTCTGACCGCGCCACATCCATAACGTTCACCTCGCCTCCGTAAAGCCGCGACGCCTACCGCCATGGCCCTGACCCTAGCCGACGTCCACCGCATCGCGCATCTCGCCCGCATCGAAATCGACGAGGCCGCCGCGCAGGAAGTGCACGCCAAGCTCGAAGCGATCTTCGCGATGATCAACGAATTGCAGGCGGTGGATACCACCGGCATTCAACCCATGTCGCACGCACAGGACGTGATGCTGCCGCTGCGCGAGGACGTCGTCACCGCGACGGACCAGCGCGCGCTCTTTCAGGGCGTGGCGCCGGCAGTCGAGCAAGGCCTCTATCTCGTGCCGAGGGTAGTCGAATGAGCGCCGCGGCGAAGCAACATATCGAATTCGTGCAAGTCTCCCATGAGCCTGCCGAATGAGCGATCTCGCCAACGGAACGATGGCGGAGACTGCCGCGGCGCTGCGCGCCGGGCAAATGTCGAGCGTCGAATTGACACGCGCCGTGCTTGCACGCGTCGAAAGCGCGCAGAGCGCCCTCAACGCCTTTGTCACCGTCGATGTCGAGGGCGCGCTGACGCAGGCGCGCGCGGCCGACGCGGCGATCGCATCAGGCGATGCGCCGCCGCTTGCGGGCGTGCCCATCGCGCACAAGGACGTGATCATGACCGCGGGCCTCAAGACGACTTGCGGCTCCCGGATGCTGGAAGACTTCACCGCGCCGTTCGACGCCTTCGTCGTCGAAGGACTGAAGAACGCCGGCACCGTGCTCATCGGCAAGACCAACATGGACGAGTTCGCGATGGGTTCGTCCAACGAAACGTCGCATTTTGGCGTGGTGAAGAATCCCTGGAACGCCGAGTACGTTCCCGGCGGAAGTTCGGGAGGTTCGGCGGCGGCGGTTTCAGCTCGTCTCGTCCCCGGCGCCACCGGCACCGATACCGGCGGCTCGATCCGCCAGCCCGCCTCGTTGTCCGGCATCTGCGGCATGAAGCCGACCTACGGCGTGTGCTCGCGCTACGGCCTCATAGCGTTTGCGTCGAGCCTCGATACGCCCGGAATGTTCGCGCGAACCGCGGAGGACTGCGGACTCATGCTCAACGCGATGGCAGGCCATGATGCGCGCGATTCCACGTCGCTCGAGCGCCCCCGCGAGGACTACCTGCGCGACCTGTCGTTGCCGCTCAAGGGCCTGCGCATCGGCCTGCCCGTGGAATACTTCGGCAGCGGCATCGATGTCGACGTTGCGGCGGCAGTCGATGCCACGCTTGCGGAGTTCCGCAAACTCGGCGCCACGACCATCGACATCGCATTGCCAAATGTCAAACTCTCGGTGCCGGTCTACTACGTGATCGCGCCGGCCGAAGCGTCGTCGAACCTTTCGCGCTTCGACGGCGTGCGCTATGGGCACCGCGCAGAGAAATACACCGACCTCATGGACATGTACAAGAAGTCCCGGGCCGAAGGATTCGGCGCCGAAGTGAAGCGGCGCATCCTGGTCGGCACGTATGTGCTGTCCCATGGTTACTACGACGCCTACTACCTAAAGGCTCAGCAGGTGCGGCGTCTCATTGCCGACGACTTCACGCGCGCTTACGAAAAGTGTGACGTCATCATGGGTCCGACCGCGCCTTCTCCCGCATTCAAGATCGGCGCCAAGACCGACGATCCGGTGCAGATGTACCTGAACGACATCTTCACAATCGCGGGCAACCTCACCGGCGCGCCGGCGATCTCGATTCCCTGTGGTTTTGACCGGCGGGGGCTGCCGATCGGGTTGCAGATCCAGGGCAACTACTTTGCCGAAGCCCGGTTGCTCAACGTCGCGCACCAGTTCCAGCAGATCACGGACTGGCATCGAAAGGCCCCGAAGGAGTTTGCGCAATGAGTTGGGAAGTCGTCATCGGGCTCGAAACGCATGCGCAGCTCTCGACCCACTCGAAGATCTTCTCGGGCGCGTCGACCGCGTTCGGCGCGGAGCCCAACACGCAGGCATCGGCGGTGGACATCGCGCTTCCCGGCGTGTTGCCTGTGCTCAACAAAGGCGCGGTCGAGCGCGCAATCCGTTTCGGCGTGGCCGTCGGCGCGACGATCAACCGGCGCAGCGTGTTTGCGCGCAAAAACTACTTCTATCCGGACCTGCCCAAGGGTTACCAGATTTCTCAGTACGAGATACCGGTCGTGGCCGGCGGCGGCGTCGACATCGTGTCGCCGACTCGCGGTCCGATCCGCATCGCGCTCACCCGCGCGCATCTCGAGGAAGACGCCGGCAAGTCGCTGCACGAAGGGTTTAGCCCAACGAGCCACGGGATGTCGGGAATCGATCTGAACCGCGCGGGCACGCCGCTGCTGGAAATCGTGTCCGAGCCCGAGCTGCGCAGTTCCGACGAAGCCGTGGCCTATGCCAAGAAACTGCACGACCTCGTGCAATGGATCGGCGTGTGCGACGGCAACATGCAGGAAGGCAGCTTCCGCTGTGATGCCAACGTCTCCGTGCGGCAGCTGGGTGAAGCGCTCGGCACGCGATGCGAGATCAAGAACCTGAACAGCTTCCGCTTCATGCAGGAGGCGATCGAGTTCGAGATCCGGCGGCAGATCCACTTGATCGAGGACGGTGGCAAGGTCGTGCAGGAGACACGCCTGTATGACCCCGACAAGCACGAGACGCGGTCGATGCGCAGCAAGGAAGACGCGCAGGATTACCGCTACTTTCCCGACCCCGATTTGCCACCACTCGTGATCGGCGACGATTGGATCGCGCGAATCCGCGCCGACATGCCGGAGTTGCCGGAAAACATGAAGGCGCGGTTCGAAGAGGAGTTTCTGTTGTACGCGGAAGACTCCTCGGCGCTGACCGCGACCCGCGCGACGGCAGACTACTTCACGCAGACAATGGATGCGCTGGCCAAGGTTCCCGGCATCCCCTACGCGTCACAGGGTTTCGCGGCGACGAACGGCAAATCCGTGGCCAACTGGGTCATCAACGAATTGGGCGCGTTGCTCAACAATCACCAGACTGAAATCGGCAGCGCGCCGGTTTCGCCGACCCGGCTCGCGGAACTGATTGCGCAGACGGATCGCTTCAAGGGCACCATCAGCCACAAAGCCGCCAAGGAAGTGCTGACGGCAATGTGGTCCGGCGAACAGGGCGGTGACCCGCAAGCCATCATAGTTGCGAGGGGCCTGGCTCAGATCTCCGACGCCGATGCCATCGAACGATTCGTGGATGACGCGATCGCCGCCAATCCGGGAATCGTCGCGGAGCTGAAGGCCGGCAAGGACAAGGCGTTCAATTCGCTGGTCGGCAAGGTCATGGCGCTGTCCAAGGGCAAAGCCAATCCGGCGCAGGTGAATGCTCTGCTGAAGAAAAAACTGGGCTGAGCGCCCTTCCAGCACGCGCCTAGAGCAGAAGCGCCGCCACGAAGATCCCGACCATCGCAAACACGATCGCCACCTTGGCGGCCGTTCCGATCAGCAATCCGATCCACGTGGCGAGACCCACCTTGCCCGCGTCGAGCAGGTTCCGCCGCGCGATGTATTCGCCAAGGGCTGCACCCAATAGCGGCATGAAGAGCAGTCCCCACAGGCCGGTGACGATGCCGACAAACGTGCCGATCATCGCGCCGATCAGTGCGTACTTGCTCGCTCCGGCGCGCTTGGCACCCGCCGCCGCCGCGAGATAGTCCACCGCCCAGGCAATCGCGGTAAGTACGCCCAGGAGCACCAGCAGCCACACGGGGATGCGCGTGAAGTCATCGATCCACGCCGCCAGCGCGATGCCGCCGAATACAAGTATCGCGCCAGGCAATGCCGGAAGCACCGTGCCGGCGATGCCGACGAGTATCAGCACGACGGCGAGCACCCACAGCAGGATTGTCATCACGCCATCCTGAATCGGAGATGCGTCGCTCCAGGAACCATTCACTAGGCCATCAGCGCCTTGTAGCGGATTCGCCGCGGTCGCGCGGCGTCCTCGCCCAGCCGCTTCTTCTTGTCCGCCTCGAATTCCTGATAATTGCCTTCGAAGAACACGGCCTTCGAGTCTCCCTCGAACGCCAGGATGTGCGTGGCGATGCGATCGAGAAACCAGCGGTCGTGAGAAATCACCAGCGCGCTGCCGGCGAACTCCAGCAGCGCATCTTCGAGCGCGCGCAGCGTCTCGACGTCGAGGTCATTGGATGGTTCGTCGAGGAGAAGCACGTTGCCGCCACGCAACAGCGTGGCCGCGAGGTGCAGCCGTCCGCGTTCGCCGCCTGAGAGCTGCCCGACGATCTTGCCCTGGTCGGCGCCTTTGAAATTGAAGCGGCCGAGATAGGCGCGCGAAGGCATTTCGAATCTTCCGACCGTAAGGATGTCCTGTCCGCCGGAAATTGCCTCGAACACGCTCTTGTCGTTGGGCAGGGATTCGCGCGTCTGGTCCACGATTGCCAGCTGAACGGTAGAGCCGATGACGATTTCGCCGGCATCGGGTTTCTCCTTGCCGGCGATCATCCGGAACAAAGTCGACTTGCCCGCGCCGTTGGGGCCGATGACGCCGACGATGGCGCCTGGCGGAATCTGAAAGCTCAGGTCGTCGAGCAGGAGACGATCGCCGTAGCCTTTGCGCACATTCTTGAATTCGATCACGCTGTTGCCCAGGCGCTCCGCCACCGGGATGAAGATTTCCTGCGTCTCGTTGCGCTTCTGGTGCTCGTGCGACGACAGCTCCTCGAAGCGCTGGATGCGCGCCTTGCTCTTCGCCTGGCGTGCCTTGGGGTTGGACCGCACCCACTCGAGTTCCGTCTGCATCGCCTTGATCCGCGCGCCCTCCTGCTTGGCTTCGGTCTTGAGGCGCGCCTCTTTCTGCTCCAGCCACGAACTGTAATTGCCCTTCCAGGGGATGCCGTAACCGCGGTCCAGTTCCAGTATCCACTCGGCAGCGTTGTCGAGAAAATAGCGGTCGTGGGTGACCGCGATCACCGTACCCGGAAATTTCTGCAGGAACTGCTCGAGCCAATCCACACTTTCGGCGTCCAGGTGATTGGTGGGCTCATCGAGCAGCAGCATGTCGGGCTTGGAGAGCAGCAGGCGGCACAGCGCAACGCGACGCTTTTCGCCGCCTGAGAGGTTCTCGATCTTCGCGTCCCAGCCCGGAAGGCGCAGCGCATCGGCGGCAATTTCCATCTGCAGATCGGAGTCCGCGCCTGCCGCGTCGATGACGGCCTCGTACTTGGCCTGCTCCGCGGCCAGCGCATCGAAGTCCGCGTCTGCCTCGGCGTAAGCCGCGTAGATTTCCTCGAGCCGTTTCTTTGCCTCCAGGATGTCGCCCAATCCCTGCTCCACGGTTTCACGCACCGTCTTGCCGGAATCAAGCAGCGGCTCCTGCGGCAGGAAGCCGATGCGCATGTTCGGCATCGGCACTGCTTCGCCTTCGAACTCGTGATCCTCGCCCGCCATGATCCGCAGCAAGCTCGACTTGCCGGAGCCGTTCAAGCCCAGCACGCCGATCTTGGCGCCGGGAAAGAAGGACAGTGAAATGTCCTTCAGGATCACGCGTTTTGGGGGAACGGTCTTCCCTACGCGATTCATTGTGTAAACGTATTGCGCCATTGCCTGTCCGTCGGAGGTAGAGAGTGCGGGATCGCAATTATCGCAGGCCGGGTCGCCGACGCGCACGCTCCGGAAACGAAACGCGGCGGCCATAGGTCCACAGTGTGCGAATTGCCGAGGGCGGCCCGCAGGCCGCGCGATGCCAAAAGCTGAGGGGCGGCCCGGAGGCCGCCCCTCGGTGATTCGCTTGCAACGATGGGGACTACCGCTTCTTGCCGTCCGGATACCCAGGCGCCTGCGCGCTGCTGGTGGATGGCGCGACACTGCCATCCGCCGGCGCCATCGCGGCGAGTTCCTGCCAGCGTCGCTTGTCCGCGTCGTAGCGCGCGTTCACCACGGTGGCTTCCTTGCGCTTGGTGGCGATTAGCTCCGCCTGCTTGTCGAGTTCATCATTCACGTTGTTGAGTTCGCGTTCCAGCGCTGCCGGCAGGGCTTTGTCACCGAACTGGCCAATACGGACCTGTATGTCCTGCTTGCGTTTGTTCAGCGTGTTCGTATAGGCCTGGGCCGAATTAATCTGTCCATCGATCGTTCCCAGCGCCCGCGTGCGCGCGAGATCGATTTCGCTCTCGGTCGTATACGTCTGCAGGAGCGCGCGATCCTTGCGCGCGATATCCTCGCGCGCCTTGGACGTCTGGCGAATTCGTTCTTCCTCGGCGTCCTTCACGCGTCGCTGTTCTGGCGTGAGCGCCGGGTCCGTCTTCTTGATTGCCACGCCCTGCTTGTTGAGTTCGACGTTGCCCTTGTTGATGGCCTCCGGGGGCATCTTGTCGCTGTAATGCACGACGCCCTGGTCGTCGATCCATTTGTAAGTCGCCGCGCGCGCGCCCGAAACCTGGAACGCCAGTACCGCCCAAAGCAGCATCGCCAATGGAATGGCGGGCGAGAATCTCCGCGCGGTGGCGCGAGCCGATTCCGCACGACGACCACCGGCGGGCCGACGATGGAACCTGTTGCAAATGGATGAAAGGTTTTTTCGCATGGTATTCATTGGAGCGCGATGTCCGGATCCGTCGTTCGTGCCCGTCACTGGGCACCGTATTGCTGCCGGTAACTGCTCACTGCGTGCGCCCTGTCACCCAGCTCGGGCCGGGACTCGATGAACTGCATCAGGTCGTCGAGCGTTGCAATGGCAATGACCGGAATTCCGAACTCCTGCTCCAGTTCCGCAATCGCGGATTTTTCGCCGCGGCCCCGTTCCATCCGGTCAAACGCGATCAGGATGCCCACGGGGTCGGCGTCATGCGCACGAAGCAGTTCGATGGCCTCCCGCTTGGCGCCGCCGTCGGTGATGACATCGTCGACGATCACCACCCGCCCCTTCAAGGGCGCGCCGACGATGACGCCGCCTTCTCCATGGTCCTTGGCTTCCTTGCGATTGAAACTGAACGGCAAATTGTGCCCTTTTTCGGCCAAGGCAATGCCGGTAGCGGCCACGAGGGTAATTCCCTTGTAGGCCGGCCCGAAGAGCTGATCGAACGCTATGCCCGACGCGAGCAGGGCTTCCGCATAATAGTGCCCCAGCCGCCGCAGGCTTTCGCCATCGTTGAATAGTCCAGCGTTGAAAAAGTAGGGGCTGTTGCGTCCTGCCTTGGTGGTGAACTCACCAAAACGTAGCACGTCGCGTGCCAACGCAAAGGCGAGAAAGTCCTGGCGAAAGTCGGTCATGGTCCGTGGATTCAGGCAGTTGCAGTCGAGTATAGCGTGCGCGCCGCGGCTGCCGAACGGGAATATTCCAGCCAGGTTGATCCATATCCAACCGGCCCGTGCTACGCGCACGCGTCCTGTAAACTCGCCGGCTTCTCCGTTTTCAGTGTTTTCAATGCGTGTCATTACCCTTAACGTCAATGGCATCCGCTCTGCCGACCGCTGCGGTCTGGCCGGCTGGCTTACGCGGATCGAGCCCTGGGACGTCGTGTGCCTGCAGGAAATGCGCGCCAACGAGGTTGACGTTCCGCGTGCACTGAAGGCGCCGCGCAAATGCACTGCGGCGTTCCACCCCGCGTTGCGCAAAGGCTATGCGGGCGTGGGCCTTTACGCCAAGGTTGCGCCAACGATCGTCAAAGGCTTTGGCGTCAAGGAATTCGACGAAGAAGGCCGCTACCTGCAGGCGGACTTCGCAGACCTTTCTGTGATCAGCCTCTATCTGCCTTCGGGATCCAGCGGGCCGCACCGCCAGGCGTCCAAGTTTCGCTTTCTGGAGGCCTTCCTGCCCCACCTGGTCAAGTTGCGCAAATCGAAACGCGAGATCATCCTCTGCGGCGACTGGAACATCGCGCACCAGCCGATCGACCTCAAGAACTGGCGCAGCAACCAGAAAAATTCCGGGTTCCTCCCTGAAGAGCGTGCGTGGCTCTCGCATCTTTTCGACGGGTTGGGATTCGTCGACGTGTTTCGCAAATTGGATCCGCGCCCCGACCAGTACACGTGGTGGTCGAACCGCGGTGCGGCGTGGACGAACAATGTCGGGTGGCGAATCGACTACCAGATCGCCACGCCCGGCATCGCCGCGACGGCGCACAAGGCGGCCATCTACAAGAATCGCCGCTTCTCCGATCATGCGCCGCTGATCATCGACTACGACTACACGTTGAGGTAGTGCCTTGTTGCGCATCACGCAGCTCACGCTCGCCCGCGGCGCCAAGCGCCTGCTCGAAGGCGCGAACCTGACGATCCACACCGGCCACAAGGTGGGCCTGGTCGGGTCCAATGGCTGCGGCAAGTCGAGTCTCTTCGCCGCCATCCGCAAGGAATTGCTGCCCGATGCGGGCTCCCTGGCCTTGCCGGCGTCGTGGACGATCGCGCACGTCGCGCAGGAAACACCGGCCATCGCCGTGCCGGCCATCGAGTATGTGCTCGACGGCGATCGCGAATTGCGCGAAATCGAAGGCGCGCTCGCAGCGGCGGAGCGCGACCATGCGCTCGACGGCGAAGCGCTGGCAAACCTGCATCACCGCTTCGACGACGTCGGCGGCTACAGCGCCCGCGCGCGCGCCGCCACGCTGCTTGCGGGCCTGGGCTTTCCGGAGTCGCGGCACGCGGATCCCGTGCCCAGCTTTTCCGGCGGCTGGCGAATGCGCCTGAACCTCGCGCAGGCGCTGATGTGCCGCTCCGACCTGCTGCTGCTCGATGAGCCCACCAATCACCTGGACCTCGATGCGGTGCTGTGGCTCGAGGACTGGCTCTCGAAATATCCCGGCACGCTGCTGCTGATCACGCACGACCGCGATTTCCTTGACGGCGTGGTCGACCAGATCGTCCACGTCAACGCGCGCAAGCTCACGTCCTATACCGGCAACTACGCCCAATTCGAACGCGAGCGCGCGCAGCAGCTTGCGCTGCAGCAGGCGTCGTATGTCAAGCAGCAGCGGCAGGTCGCGCACCTGCACTCATTCATCGACCGCTTCAAGGCAAAGGCGACCAAGGCCAAGCAGGCGCAGAGCCGGATCAAGGCGCTGGAGCGAATGGAACTGATCGCGGCCGCGCACGTCGACAGTCCCTTCGAGTTCGAGTTTCCGCCGGTCGATGCCGCATCGAGGCAGCTCGTGCTGCTCGAACGGGCGACATTGGGTTACGCAGACCGCCCGCCGGTGCTCGCCCACGTCGACTGGGGCATTCTCGCCGGCGACCGCATCGGCCTGCTTGGACCCAACGGCGCGGGCAAGTCGACGCTGCTCAAGGCGATCGCGGGCACGCTGGTGCCGCTCGCCGGCACTCGCTCGACGTCGCAGCACCTCAAACTCGGCTACTTCGCGCAGCACCAGGTCGAACAACTGCGCGAAGAATATTCGCCCCTATGGCACTTGCGCCAGATCGATCCCTCCGCACGCGAACAGGATCTGCGCGATTTTCTCGGTGGCTTCGATTTCCGCGGTGAAATGGCCAGTTCGGCCGTGGGCCGTTTCTCCGGCGGTGAAAAGGCGCGTCTCACGCTGGCGCTCATCGTGCGTCAGAAACCCAACCTGCTGTTGCTGGATGAACCCACCAACCACCTCGACATCGAAATGCGCGAGGCGCTAACGGAAGCGTTGCAGGACTATGGCGGCGCGCTGGTGGTGGTCGCGCACGACCGACACCTGCTGCGCGCGACCACCGATGTACTGTGGCTCGTGGCAGACGGCCAGATCACGCCCTTCGATGGCGATCTCGACGATTATCGCGACTGGGTGCTCGGGCAGCGGCGGCGCGAGCGCAGCGAGCCGGTCGCCGCGTCGCCCGCTGTACTCGCCGACGCGCTCCCGGCTGACGCCACGTCCTCCTCCTCGCGTGGAACGGCAGCCCCGCCCGCCGATCGCAAGGCGCAAAAGCGCGAAGAGGCCGCGGCGCGGCAGCGTCTGGCCGACGCGCGCCGTCCGTTGACCGCGCGACAGGCCACGATCGAGAAGGAAATGGCCGGATACAATCGGGAAAAGGACCAACTCGATGCGTGGCTCGCATCGCCGGACGCATACGCTGAGGCCGCGAAGGACGAGTTGCGCGCCAACATCGCGCGCCAAGGCGAAGTGGTCTGGCAACTCGCGCGGCTTGAGACCGAGTGGCTCGAAATCGCGGAAGCGCTGGAACGGATCGTCGCGTAGACGCTCGCGTTTCGACAGGAGCACGACATGGGACCGCTTACCGGCGTCAAGGTGCTCGAGTTCGAGGCCATCGGCCCGGTGCCTTTCTGTGGAATGATGCTGGCCGACATGGGCGCCGACGTGCTCCTGCTGGAGCGCACGGCGAACCCGCCGCTCGGACTCGAGCTCGCGCGGTGGTCCGACGTGATGTTGCGCGGGCGCCGGTCGGTCACGCTCGAATTGAAGTCTGCCGCGGGCACGAGTGCGGCGCTGGCGCTGGCGGCGAAGGCCGACGTGGTACTGGAAGGATTCCGCCCCGGCGTGATGGAGCGGCTGGGCCTCGGTCCCGACGTCATGCTCGCAGCCAACGAAAAACTCGTCTACGGCCGCATGACCGGTTGGGGACAGGATGGTCCGCTGGCAGCACGCGCTGGACACGACATCAACTACATCGCGATGTCGGGCGCATTGCACGCGATTGGTCGTGCCGGGAGCTCGCCGGTACCGCCGTTGAACCTGGTCGGCGACTTCGGCGGTGGCGGCATGCTGCTGGCGTTCGGCATCGCCTGCGCATTGACCGAGGCGCGCAAATCGGGTCGCGGGCAAGTGGTGGACGCCGCGATGGTGGAGGGCGCATCACTATTGTCGACGATGTTCTGGGGACTGAAGGCCGGCGACAGGTGGAGCGACAGGCGCGGCGACAACATCCTCGATACCGGTGCGCCCTGGTACGACGTGTACGAGACGCTCGACCACAAGTTCGTCGCTGTCGGCGCCATCGAAGGAAAGTTCTACGCGGAGTTGCTCCAGCGCATGGAGATCGCACACGAGTCGTTGCCGGCGCAACACGATCGTGCGCGCTGGCCCGAACTTCGAAGGCGTTTTGCCGAAGTGTTTGCGTCCAGGACCCGGGATCAATGGTGCGCGAGATGCGAAGGGTCTGACGCGTGCCTGTCTCCCGTGCTCACGTTTGCGGAGGCTCGGGAGCATCCGCACAATCGCGCGCGCCAGGGGCACGTGACGCTCGGCGGCGTCGACCAGCCGTCGCCCGCGCCGCGTTTTTCGCGCACGCCTGGCGCGGCCGCCAGTCCGCCGCCCGAACGTGGTGCATTTGGCGCCGAGGCATTGCTCGATTGGGGATTCACGCGCACCGAAATCGAACAGCTGCGCGCGCAAGGCGTGGGGTTCCAGTAGTAGCATCGGTTGCGCATCGCGTTCTCTGCATTCCGTGCAGACAATTTGCGCGGAGTGCGGTAAAAACAGGACTCCCGTTCCCACGTTGATCGCCATGTCCCCCGGCCCCAGGCAGTTCAAGTACTACGACCTCGTGATGGCGGCGTTCGTCACCGTCTACATCTGCTCGAACCTGATCGGCCCCGCGAAGGCAGCGACGCTGTTCGGTTTCACGTTTGGCGCCGGCGTGCTGTTCTTTCCGATTTCCTACATCTTCGGCGACATCCTCACGGAAGTTTATGGCTATGCGCGAGCACGCAAGGTCGTGTGGGCGGGCTTTGGCGCGATGGCTTTTGCGTCGTTCATGGCATGGGTGGTGGTGAGCCTGCCACCGGCGAAAGACTGGCCGAATCAGGCGGTCTACGAGACGGTGTTCGGCCAGACGCCGCGCATCGTGATGGCATCGCTCATCGCCTATTTCTGCGGCGAGTTCGCCAACTCGTACACGCTGGCGAAAATGAAGGTCCTGACCAACGGCAGATGGCTGTGGACGCGCACGATCGGCTCGACGATCATCGGCGAGGCCGTGGATTCCGTGCTGTTCTATCCGCTGGCGTTCTACGGCATCTTCAGCAACGAATTGCTGCTGACGGTGATGGTCACGAACTACCTGCTGAAGACGGGATGGGAAGTCCTGATGACGCCCGTCACGTACAAGGTGGTCGCGTTCCTGAAGAAGAAAGAACACGAGGACTACTACGATCGCGACACTGACTTCACGCCGTTCTCGCTCAAGACCTGAAGCAAGAGCCAACTCAGCGCGACGCTTCTGAAGGCGTCTATCAAAGACCTGAGAGACAGCCCCGCGCGGCGCTTCTGAAGGCGTCATTCCCGCGCACGCGGGAATGACGATTCAGGGTTTTGCGCCCGAACGCCGGCGCAGGAACTTCAGGCCGGACCATGTCGCGTCGATCGCGCAAACCTTGACGTCGACGATGCCTAGCGGCAGCGCGACATCACGCACCGTGTCTTCGGTAACGTCGGTCGCCACGCCGGAGGATTTCTTGGGCCACGCGACCCAGATCATCGCACCCGGTGCGAGCTTGTGCAGCGCGCGCGAAAGCGTCGCGGCAAGGGCAGTGCGCGACATGACGAACAGCAGCGCGACATCGAATTCCGCCAGCCGCGTCAAGCGCACGAGGCGCTCCGGCGCGCCTGCCAGAAGCTGCGGCAGCTCCCGCGGCGCGTCGACGACCCACAGTCGCTGGCCGCCCTTCAATCCCAGCTTCTGCCACAGGGGCTTGCCGGAATAACCCGCGGTCCTACCCACGGATCAGCCCATCCGCGATCCGGGTCGGTAGAAGAGGTATATCGCGAATCCGAGCGAGTCGCGTCCCCAGCGCAGGTAACCGTCGCGCCAGCGCCGGCTGCGTTCGAGCATCGCGGGCACGTCGGGGTCTTCCGGCTGCTCGCGCACATAGCGCTCGATCGCGCGGCAGTACTTCCATTCGTATTCGTCCCATTCGTCCATCGACGCGGTCATTGCGTGCATCGGAATCAGACCCGCGTCGATTCCGGCCTGGACATTGCCGCGATGGTCGAGGAACTGAGCGTCCTGCTTGCCCAGCATGGAAAGATATTCCGAGTGCGGCTTGTGCCGCCAGTAGCCTTCTCCGACAAGAATGTACCCGCCGGAACGCGTCCAATGTTTCAGTTGCGTGCATATGCCCGCCATGCCGCCCTTGATGCCGCCGGCGCCAAGCATGACAGTGAGATGGAAATTCTCCGGATCGGCCCGGTAATCCGCGATGTCCACGTCGTCCAGGTGAAGCTTGCCCAGCGCGCCCGTCCATTCCGCGCGTTCGCGCGCCGCGTCCAGCATCATCGATGAGCGGTCGATGGCGACCACGGTCGACCCGAAACGCTCGATGATCCGCAATGCCAGCTCCGCGCGTCCGCAGCCCAGGTCGAGAACGCGCGACGTATCGTCGAGAGGCAGCAGGTCGAGCAGGCGCTCGATCTTGCCCGCCGAGATCGGGTTGCAGTAATCGTGGTCGCGATGCGCGATGGCGCTGAATTTTTGCGGATTCATGGACGAGGGCTCTCCTTGGCACGATCGTGCCAAGGCGCTACACGCAAAAGTAATGCCATTCCGGGCAGCGCCAGCAAGGCGCAGATCAGGTAGAAATTGAACCAGCCTGTTTCGGCCACGATCCAGCCTGTCGACGCGTTGACCACAGTGCGAGGTACTGCGGACAGACTGGTGAACAACGCGAACTGGGTGGCGGTGTAGCGCGGATCGGTGGCGCGGGCGATGAAGGCCACGAAGGCGACCGTCCCGAGACCCACGCCCAGTGCCTCGAAGGCGATCACTAAGGCCAGCATCACGCGGTCTGGCTGGTGGACCCAAGCCAGAAGCGCGAACCCCAGGATCGATACCAGTTGCACCACGCCGAACAGCCACAGCCCGCGATTGATGCCGATCCTCACCATCCACAGTCCACCCAGCATGCCGCCGATCACGCTGGCCCACAGGCCCGCATTCTTGGCGATGATGCCGATGTCGGTCCGGGAAAAGCCCATATCGAGGTAGAACGGCGTAGCCAGCGCCGTGGCCATGCTGTCGCCGAGCTTGTAGAGAAAAATGAACAGCAGCACCAGCGTCGCGTCCCGCCAGCCCGAGCGGGCGACGAATTCGCGGAACGGCTCGACGACCGCTTCACGCAGCGTCTTCGGCGTGCCATGCACCAGTGCGGGCTCCGATACGAACAGCGTCATCGCAATCCCGGGCAACATGAACAGAGCGGTGACCAGGAACACCGACGACCACGGGACGAGATCGGAAAGGATCAGCGCCAGCGATCCGGGGATGAGGCTCGAGATCCGGTACGCGTTCACGTAGACCGCATTGCCCAGCCCCAATTCCGATTCCGGCAGGATTTCGCGCCGATAGGCATCGAGCACGATGTCCTGGCTGGCGGAAAAGAACGCCACTGCGGTCGCCAGGTAGGCAATGGCCCAGATATCGAGCGTGGGATGCAACCGTCCGAACGCCGGGATGGCGACGAGCAGCAGCACCTGCGTGGCCAGCATCCAGCCGCGGCGGCGCCCGAGCATCGGCAGGCCGAAGCGGTCCATCAGCGGTGACCACAGGAACTTCCACGTGTAGGGAAGCTGGATCAGCGCGAACAGCCCGATCGCCTTCAGGTCGACGCCCTCGGAGCGCAGCCACGCCGGCAACAGGTTGATGAGAAGGTAAAGCGGCAGTCCGGAGGAGAAACCTATGAATACGCAGACCAGCATCCGCCGGTTGAACAGGGCCTCGCGCCAGGTTTCCTTGCGCGCGCTTGCAACCTCGCCCCGCTCGCTCATGCGTCGGCCTCCGCACCGATCACATGTCGCAACGCGTCGCGCTGTCGGCCTCCCTTAATCGCTCGCGGACGCGCCCTTCGGGCCTTGGCTTCGCCCCGCTCGCTCATGCGCGCCGAAAGCGGTAGATCGCGAGTTCCCCACGCAGGTTCGGGAGTGCCGACACCTTGTGGCCGCCGGCCAGCACGACGCGATTCTCTACCGCATAGCGGCGCTCCGCCAGAAACGCATCGAAATCCGCGACAGTGCACAGATGGATGTTCGGCGTGTCGTACCACTGGTACGGCAGCTTGTCCGAAACCGGCATGCGTCCGCGCAGGATCTGCCAGCGATGCGACCAGTGGCCGAAGTTGGGAAAGGTGACGATCGCCTCACGTCCGACCCGCAGCATTTCCAGCACGATTTCCTCGGTGTGGCGCATCGCCTGCAGCGTCTGCGACAGGATCACGCAGTCGAACGACGCATCGTCAAAGCCCGCGAGGCCCTGCTCCAGGTTGCTCTGCAGCACATTGATGCCGTTGCGCACGCTCTGGAACACCCCCATGTCGTCGATTTCGATTCCGTAGCCGCTGACGTCGCGCTCGCGCTTCAGGTAGGCAAGCAGGCTGCCGTCGCCGCAACCCAGGTCCAGCACGCGCGACCCCTTTTCCATCCAGCTCGCCATCGTCGCGTAGTCCGCGCGCTGCGCATCACTCTCGCGCGCGTCGATCTGCCGCTTTACTTCCTTGCCGAAGCGAAATGTCGAATAGCCCTTGGCATCGGGAGCGATCCGGTCGAAATACGCGCCGACCAGCGCGTGGTATTGCGGATTGTCGAGCAGGAACGCGTCGTGACCGTGCGGCGCCTCGATCTCCGCGTAGGAAACTTCGCGCTGATGATCGACCAGCGCCTTCACGATTTCGCGCGACCGCGCCGGCGAAAATCGCCAGTCGGTGGTGAACGACACGACCAGGAAAGCGCATCGGGCGGGTTCCAGTGCGCGCGCGAGCTTCCCTCCCGTGGCACGCGCGGGGTCGAAGTAGTCGAGCGCCTTGGTGATCCGGAGGTACGTGTTCGCATCGTAATACTCGGCGAATTTTTCGCCCTGATGCCGCAGGTACGACTCGATCTCGAACTCCGGCGCAAAGGAAAAGTTCAGCCCGTCGCGCAGGGAACGGCCGAATTTCTCCTCCATCTGCTCATCGGAAAGATAGGTGATGTGCCCGATCATCCGCGCCAGCCGCAGGCCACGCCTCGGCTTCGTCTGGTGCGACTCGAATTGCCCATCGTGGAAATCCGGGTCGGTGAGGATCGACTGGCGCGCGACTTCGTTGAATGCGATGTTTTGTGCCGACAGGTTGGGCGCAGCGGCGATCACTATCGCGTTGCGGATTCGAGAGGGATAGCGAATGGCCCACGCCATCGCCTGCATGCCGCCCAGGCTCCCTCCCATCACGGCGGCGAATTGCGCAATGCCGAGATGGTCGGCCAGGCGTGCCTGCGCGTCCACCCAGTCCTCGACAGTGACCATCGGAAAGTCCGAGCCCCATGGACTGCCCGTGGCGAAATTCTTCGACTGCGGGCCCGTGGATCCGAAGCAGCTGCCGAGATTATTGACGCCGACCACGAAAAAAACGCTGGTGTCGATCGGCTTGCCGGGACCGACCATGTTGTCCCACCAGCCCACGTTCTCAGGGTCGTCGGCGTAGTAGCCCGCCACATGATGGGACGCGTTCAGCGCGTGGCATATCAGGACTGCGTTCGACTTGTCCTCGTTCAGCTCGCCATAGGTTTCGTAGGCAAGCTCGAACGCGTCGAGCGTCCGGCCGCACGCCAGCGGCATCGGCCGGTCGAAATACGCCAGACGGGACTCCACCGGGCCGACCGAGCGCGGAAGGCTTGAAGCTGACGATCGCAGAAGGGGAGTTTTCGCGGGCAAAGGCTGTTGGCCGGAGCAAAGGATGGCGCGAGTGTAACGAAGTGCCCGCCAAGGCGCACGGCGGATGGTATCCGGCCACTATCGCCACCCTCAATTGTCCCGGTCTGCAGCCGGAAGGTGCATACAAATCGCCCCGCGGACCCAGTTTTGGTCCGATCGGGCGTTCCTCCTTCCTTTTGTCTCTCTTTTGCTGGCCGCCGTTCGTCGGCTGCCATGACAATGTACTATGACAACGGCCTATGACGATGCCATAATCGCCTCCCGATCCGTGGTACCCAGTTCCTGCGCGCGGCATGCGCCGCCCTGAGACGGCAATTGGAGTTTTGTGATGAAACGCTTCGGTTCCGCACCTCTTGCGCTGTTCGCCACCCTTGCGCTGGCGTGGTCCGTACCCGCGCTTGCCACGGGAAACTGCGCGAACGGCAAAGTACTTTTCAACAAGACAAACGCGTCGAATCCGGTTGCCTGCTCAAATTCCAGTTGCCACAAGTCGTCGGTCGACGCCAACAACATTCAGAACGCCGCGAACAATCCCGGCCTCATCGACCAGGCGCTCGATGGTCCCCCAGGCGACCCGGGAATGTTGGGGATTCGCGCGGCGTTGGGCCTGACATCTTCGGACCTGGACGACCTCTCGACCTGGATTTTCTACGCCCCCACCTGCCCTTCAGGCGGCGGCACGCCCAACCTGCAGGCCGCGCCCTCGCCGGTGAGTTTCGCCGCAACCGCGGTCGGCGCGACCAGCGCCAGTACGACGGTCACCATTACCAACGCAGGGACGGCATCGGCGTTGGCGGTCACCGCCAGCAGCAGCGACCCGACGCACTTCCCCTTGTCGGCCAATACGTGCGCGGGCGTGAGCGTGGGCGCCGGTGGCACCTGCAGCTTCCAGGTGGCTTTCCATCCCACCGCTGGCGGCGCCTTGAGCAGCAATATTGTCGTCAATCGCACTGGCGGCGTCTTGACTGTCGGCGTAAGCGGCACCGGGACGTCGGGAGTAACACCGGGCCAATTGTCGATGTCAGCGTCGCTCGGCTTCGGCAACCAGGCCATCGGCACCACCAGCGCGGCCACCACCCTGAACGTCAGCAATGTCGGTGGCGCCAGTGTCTCGGTGTCGAGCGTGAGCAGCAGCAATCCCTCCGAATTCACCGTCACCAGCAACACGTGCGTCACGGTGGCCGCGGGCGGCAGTTGTGCTGTCGGCGTCACGTTCACGCCGGGCGTCGCCGGCGCGCGCAGCGGCAATGTCACCGTGGTGAGCAGCGGGCTCGGCAGCCCGCAGTCCGTCAGCGTAAACGGTACCGGTACGTCGGGGCAGGTGACGCCGGCCACTGTCACGGTGGTCGAGTATTACCACGCGCCGTTCGACCATTACTTCATCACGTCGAAGGCCGATGAGATTTCGATTCTTGACTCCAAAGTCGCGCCATTCCAGGATTGGTCGCGGACCGGCCTCACCTTCAAGGGTTACGCGAATATTGGGGCGCCCGCGGGTTCGGTGGGCATCTGCCGCTTCTTCAACGACAGCGCGGCATTCGCACCGAAGAGTTCGCACTTCTACGCGCCGCACGGGTTGGGATGCGAGGACACGATCGCGTCATTCCCCGACTGGAAACTGGAGAACGACAAACTGTTCAACGCGATGGTGCCGGACGCCAACGGCAACTGCGCGGCAGGAACCATCCCGGTCTATCGCCTGTACAACAACGGCCAGGGCGGCGCGCCGAATCATCGCTTTGTCACGAGCAAGACGGTGCAGCAATCGATGCTGGCCAAGGGATACGTCGCGGAACCCGCGGGCATCGGCGTGGGCATGTGCGTGCCGCCGTAATCGGAAACCGGCTGCGACCGCGTCAAATTCGATTGAAGCTCCTGGATTCCATCCGAGTTCCGCTTCTCGCGTCGCTCATGCTCGCGTGGTCGCTCCCGGCGCTGGCGGTCTATCCCGGCAACTGTACAAACGGCTATGCGGTGTTCAACAAGAAAGTCGGCACCACCGACGTGAGTTGTTCGCAGGCCGGCTGCCACAAAGGCATGACGCAGAACGTCAACACTGGCGCAGGCAACCCCGGGCAGATCAACCAGTTCCTCGATACGCTTCCGGCGATGGCGGGCCTGCGCGGCTCTATCCCGCTGAGCGCAGACGGTCAGGATGTCGACGACATCGCGACCTTTCTTTTCTACGGCAGCCTGGCTGCATGCCCCGCCGGCGGCGGGACACCCAACCTGCAGGCGGCGCCCTCGCCCGTGAACTTCACGGCAACGGTCGGCGCAACGAGCGCCACGACGACCGTAGTGATCTCGAACGTGGGGACCGCATCCGCGCTGGCCGTCACGGCCAGCAGCAGCGACCCGACGCACTTTCCGCTTTCGGCCAATACGTGCGCGGGAATAACGGTCGGCGCCGGCGGCAACTGCAGCTTCAAGGTGGCGTTCCATCCCACTGCAACCGGCGTCCTCAACAGCAACATCGTTATCAATCGCACTGGCGGCGTCATGACCGTGGGCGTGACAGGTACCGGAACCGCGACGGCGACATCGGGTCAACTGTCGCTCACCAACTCAATTGCATTCGGCAACCAGGCCGTCAACACGACGAGCGCCGTCAGTAACATTGCCGTCAGCAACGTCGGCGGGTCCGCGGTCTCCGTGTCGAGCGCGAGCAGCAGCAATCCTTCCGAATTCACCATCACCAGCAATACGTGCGTTACCGTAGCCGTTGGCGGCAGCTGTGCCGTAGGCGTTACATTCAAACCCGGCGTCACCGGGGCGCGCAGTGCGTCGATCACGCTGGTGAGCAACGGCACGGGCAGCCCGCAGGCAGCCAGCGTCGGCGGAACGGGCACGTCCGTACAGCCGCCGCCCAACACCGTTACGGTGGTCGAGTATCACCATGCGCCCTTCGATCATTATTTCATCACGTCGAAGGCCGACGAGATTGCCATTCTCGACTCGAAGGTCGCGCCCTTCCAGGATTGGTCGCGGACCGGACTCCAATTCACCGCGTATGTGAATGCAACCGCGCCCACGGGATCGGTCGCCATCTGTCGCTTCTTCAACGACAGCGCGGCATTCGCGCCGAAGAGTTCGCACTTCTATGCGCCGAAGGGCCTGGGTTGCGAGGACACGATCGCGTCATTCCCCGACTGGAAACTGGAGAACGACAAACTGTTCAACGCGATGCTGCCGGACGCCAATGGCAACTGCGCGACTGGAACCATTCCCCTCTATCGCCTCTACAACAACGGTCAGGGCGGCGCGCCGAATCATCGCTTTGTCACTAGCAAGACGGTGCAGCAATCGATGCTGGCCAAAGGATATGTGGCGGAACCCGCGGGCACCGGCGTGGGCATGTGCGTGCCGCCGTAATCGGAAACTTGCCGTAGCCGCAGCACCCACCGGGCCACGACATGTGGCCCGGTTTCTTTGCGTCGGCGATTGGCTTGGGTCGCCTTGTCAGCGTGTCGCGTCGGAAGAACGGTGAACGGATCCATCCGAGGCGATGGCCACGAATTCGACGCGCTGGCGGCGCAGGAACGGCAACGCCTTGTTCCCCAGGAGCATGGCCACGGTCGAGCAACTCCCTGCAAAGACACACAACGGCGCGATCACGCTGACCGATTGCCACGCCGTCACCGGCATGCCGGAGCGGGGATCGAGAATGTGGCAGTAGCGCTTGCCGTCAAGTTCGAAGAACCGTTCGTAATCGCCGCTCGTGGCCACTGCGCCACCGGCCAGTTCCACATAGGCGATGACATTTCCCGGCTCCCTCGGATGGCTGATGCCAACGCGCCACGGCGCGCCGCTTTCCTGCGGCCCCAATGCGCGCACGTCGCCGGCGAGATCGACGAGGCCGTGCCGGATGCCTGCTTCCAGGCAGATCGTCGCTGCACGGTCCGCAGCGTATTCCTTGCCGATGCCGCCGAAATCGATTTCCATCCCGGCACGCGGAAGCCGCACCGATCGCGTCGTCCATTCCACCGAAGACCAGTCGACGAGTGCCCGTGTCTCCGCGAGCGCCGCCGGATCGGGCAGTCGAGGCGGCTTGCGTTTGAAATCCCACACGCGGCGAAGAACCCCGGACGTGATGTCGAAGAGTCCGCCACTCAAGTCGTGGCAGATGGCGGCATAACGCAACAACGCGGCAGTTTCTTCGTCGAGCGCAACGGGATCGCCACCGGCAGCGCGATTGATTCGTGTGGTGACGCTGTCGTCGAGATAGCGGGAGTACTTGGCCTCGATGCGCCGCACGTCGGCGATCGCAAGTTCGGCGACACGGCGCGCGGCAGCCTCGTCGGCCGCAGCGAGCTGCAGTTCGTTCTCCGCCGCCATCGCGCGGAAAGTGAATCGAAAAAGGGGCATCGCGGAGAGTCCGGCATTGCACCGGCGAAAGCGGACGCCGGCTAGAACGTCTTGCTGAAACCCAATTCGAACCAGCGCGCGGAAAAATTGAGAATGTCCGGGCTGCCGTTGCCAAAGATATACCAGTCCGGATTCTGGCGATAGAACTGGAACTTGCCATACGCGCTCCAGCCTTTGTCGAACACCTTGGTCGCCGTGAGCCCCACCGTGAAGGCGCCCCACGTGGCGAGCCGCGTGTCGGCGGTGTAATTCTGGCCATCGACGTAGCCTTGCGGGAACGGTGGATTGAAGTAGAAAGACGCGCCATGCTGCGCGATGTAGCGCACGTTGGGCGTGAGGCTCCAGCCCTGCGGCAGGCCCTGCACCCACGCCACCTCGAGCATGTTGGAATAGTCGCCGAACGAGTCGGTGAGCAGGCGGTAGCTCAGTTGCAGCACGCCATCCTGTGCAGAGAAGGACTGGTTGTATCGGGTGAGCCACGAGAACGTGCGCCGATTGTCGGGACGCTGATCGAGGGATTTATAGGGGTCGGAGTAGTAGCCGTGCCCGGTGTAATAAGTCAGGTTGGACTGGATGATCGCCTGGGCGTTGAGCACCTGCGTGACGCCGACCAGAAATTCCAGCGAATGGCGATGCTCGTTCACCGCCACGCCGTTGACCGAATTGATGGTGTCGTAGGCACCGCCGACGCCGAAGGCGATCGTGGTGTTGTTGTCCGGCGTCGAGTAACGGCCATCGACGACGAATGCGCGCGACAGGTAGTCCTGCTCGGACGAGACCACGCCGCCGACGCCCACCGCCCAGCGCCCGAACCACTTCGTGACCTTGAGATCGCCTGCCGTCCGGTAATCGCCGATCGACGCTCGGGAAAGCGCATTGAAGAAATAAGGGGAGGCCCCCGTCACCGCGTCATATACCAGGGAGCCTTGCACCGCCACCGAATCGTTGACGGGAATCAGCATGAAGATCGTCGGCGACTGCACGGACATCCGGTTGGCCGCCGGCTGCCAATCGCGGTAATTGGCATAGGAGAACGAGACCACGCCTTCGGTCGGCGCAGACTCGGCAAGTGCCACAGAAGGCATGACGCCAGGCAACGCGATCGCGGCTGCAAACAACGCCTGCGCAGGCGTTGCGCGACCTTGCATGACGCGGCCCCGGCCGCGCCGCCTTCTAGTTGCAGCCACAGCCACCGCCGCCCACGCTATATCCGCCCGTTGCGCCTTCCTTGCTCGCGTAGACGTGTTCGCGCAGCCGGGCCTGAAGCACGTCGGGGTCGAATTGCATGGCCGGATTGGCGAGCTCTCCCTTTTCCCATGGTTGCGGCGGATTGAATGACGCGCAGCCGGCGCACAGCGCGATCAGCGTCAGCGCCAGCATGAGGCCGGAGATTCTTGCGACAGAGGTCATTTTGTGCCGACCAGCAATTTGATTCGGTTCTCGACTTCTTCCACGCCGCTTTCCCGGAACCCATTTTCGATCAACGCGACGTTGCCCTTGCTGTCGATGAGGAATGAACTGGGCATCGACTTCACGTTCCACGCGGCCGGCGCGGCGCCGGTCGGGTCGTAGATGACGGTGAATTGGGCGGGTGTGGTCTGGAGGAATTTTTCCGCGTCCGGGCGCTTCTTGTCGACGTTCACCGCCACCACCGCCAATCCGGCCGGACCGTATTTCCTCTGCATGTCGGCCATCCAGGGGAAGGACTTGCGGCAGGGGCCGCACCACGATGCCCAGAAATCGACATAAACGACCTTGCCGCGCAGCTTGTCGAGCGCGACGGTTTCGCCGGTGGCCGTGGGAAGGGAAAGTCCGGGGGCTGGCGCGCCTATATCCATGGCGATGGCCGAACCTGCCCCAAAGCCCAATGGAATGGCAAAAAGCAGAAACAGCAGTTTCCGGAGGCAATTCATGACATTGGCATTATGCACAAGGGGCGTGGCGAATGCTACCCCTTTGCACTGCAGCAAAACACGTGCCGCCCCGTTTTATTCCCGCTTAGACGTTCAGCCGGTCCAGCAACTCGGCGACCCTGGCCGCGTCGTCGGCGCGGCGGATGCGATCGACGTGCGGCTTGGCGTTGGCAAAGCCGGAGGTCAGCACCCTCTGCTTGACGGTCAGCAGATGCGCGGGATGCATCGAAAAATTGCGCAGTCCGAGCCCCAGCAGCAGTCGGGTCATCTGCACTTCGCCGGCCATTTCTCCGCACACCGCGATCGGCACGTTGGCCTTGTTTGCCGTGCTGATCGCGAGCGCGAGCAGCCGCAACACGGCCGGATGCAGCGCATCGTAGAGATGGGACACGGCCTCGTCCGCGCGATCGACCGCGAGCGTGTACTGAATGAGATCGTTGGTGCCGATCGAAAGGAAATCGAGCTTGGAGCAGAACGCGCCCATCGCCAGCACGGCCGCGGGAATCTCGATCATGCCGCCCACTTCGACGCCCGTGTCGAAAGGCAGGTTTTGCTCGCGCAGCGATTCCTTCGCCTGCTCGATCAACTGCAACGTCTGGTCGATCTCGCCCGACGACGCCAGCATCGGGACCAGGATACGCACGTGACCGTAGTGCGATGCGCGCAGGATCGCGCGCAATTGGGTGAGGAACAGACGCGGCTCGGCCAGGCAGAACCGGATGGCGCGCAGTCCCAGTGCGGGATTGGGCGCGACGCGCGACAACCCGTCCAGTCCTTCCTTGTGCTTGTCCGCACCCAAGTCGAACGTGCGGATCGTGACCGGCATCCCGTTCATGCCCGCGGCCACGGACCGGTAGGCCTCGAACTGCTCGTCTTCGGTGGGCAATCCTTCGCGATTGAGGAAGAGGAATTCGGAGCGGAAGAGTCCGATGCCCGTCGCGCCGTTTTCGAGGACCTGCGCCACGTCGTCGGGCAACTCGATGTTCGCGTACAGCTCGATGTGCACGCCGTCGATGGTCTCCGCCGGCTTGGTGCGCAGGCGCTTAAGCTTCTGGCGTTCGAGTTCGATCTCGCTTTGCTTCAGCCGATATTCGGCCAGCACCGCGCGGTCGGGATTGACGACGACCACGCCGTTCTGGCCGTCGACGATCAGCATCTCGCTGTCGCGGATCAGCTGCCGCGCGTTGTGGGTAGCCACCACCGCCGGCACATTCAGGCTGCGCGCGACAATCGCCGTATGCGACGTGACACCGCCCAAGTCGGTCAGGAACGCGCCGTAACGATGCTGCTTGAACTGGATCACGTCTGCCGGCGAGAGGTCGTGCGCGACGAGGATCGTCTGCTCTTCCGCGACCGGCGCAGGCAACGCACCGGGCTTTCCCAGCAGGCGCTTCAACACGCGCTCGCCGACCTGCACGATGTCCGCTTTGCGTTCGCGCAGGTACGGATCCTCGATCTGCTCGAACTGCTCGACTAGTACGCCCATTTGTTGAGTGAGCGCCCACTCTGCGTTACAACGTTGCTCCAGGATGATCTTCTTCGGCGCGTCGGAAAGCGTCGGGTCGTTCAGGATCATCCAGTGCACATCCAGAAATGCGCCGAACTCGCCCGGCACATCGCCACTGGTCATCGCGGTATGCAGTGCCTCCAGTTCCTTCTGCACTTCCTTGATCGCCAGATTGAAGCGCGCGATCTCGGTCTCGATCTTTGCCGCAGGGATCTGGTAGTGCGCGACTTCGAGCGTCGCGTGCGAGATGAGCTGCGCACGTCCGATCGCTATCCCGGACGAAACGCCGACTCCCTGGAGTGCAAAGCTGACCACTACCGCGGCCCTTGGCCGGGAGCGTGGGACGTCAGGAACGCTCGCCGAAGCCGTCGTGGAAAAGCGCAGCGATCTCGCGCATCGCGGCAACCTCTTCGGGCCCGTCCGTCTCGAGGCGCACCGTGGTGCCGACGGAGGCCGTCAGCAACATCACGGCGACGATATTGCGCGCACTGGCGCGCCGCCCCCGCACCACGAGCGACACCTTGCAGGGAAAGCGTGCGGCAATCTGGACTATCTTGGCGCACGCCCGGGCATGCAAACCGAGTCGATTGATGATCGCAAGGTCGCGAGTCTGCATGGAAAACCTCCGGCGTTTGGTGAAAATGGGAAACCCCGCCGCAATGCGACTGGATACAACCGTTGGTCGGCGGATTCGTCCGTTGGTTCCGCAAACGTTTTATCCGATCGTGTTTCCAGGTGTGTCCGGGACGGCTTGCGATCGCGCAGGCCGTTGTTGCATAACGGGTGTAACCGCTTACTGTCCCTCGCCGAAATAATCGCCGATCAATGCGACGATCGCGTCCATTGCCGCGGATTCGTCCGGCCCATCGATCTCCACGATGACTTTCGCCCCCTTGCCTGCCGCCAGCATCATCACGCCCATGATGCTCTTGGCGTTGACCTTGCGGCCGTTGCGCGACATTTGCACGTCGCTTTGATACTTCGCGGCGAGTTGCGTCAATTTCGCCGAAGCCCGCGCATGCAGGCCCAGCTTGTTGACGATCTCAACCTCTCGCTGCTGCATAGACCGGATCGACCTCGATGCGCACGACGCCGTCACAGCCGCCCGAGATCGCCTTCCTGATCATCGTGTCCATGCCCTTTTCGCGATAGGTGAATGCGCGGACCAGCATCGGCAGGTTGACGCCGGCCACCACCTCGACACGGCCGGGCAGCAACAATTTGCTCGCCAGGTTGCATGGCGTGGCGCCATAGATATCGGAAAAAATCAGCACCCCATCGCCCGTATCGAGCTTGCGCACGACCTCCCTTGCGCCCGGCAGCAGATGGAAGGGATCGTCGCTTGCCGAAACCGACACCGTTTCGAACTGCGGCGGACGTGATCCCAGCACGTGCGTGACCGCTTTCACCAGGCTGTCTGGCAGCGTGTCGTGCGCGATGATGAGGATACCGATCATGGGGCCGGAGGGTGACGGGCGTATGACCACGTCACCGACCGCCAAAATGGTAGCACGAGGGGTGACGCCGGACGGGGATACGACCCGGCGGAAACCCTAGCGGCAAGCGCGCTCCAGCGCGTCGGCGAACATGCCCGCCACGTCGAATCCGGACTGTTCGGAAATTTCCACGAAACAGGTAGGGGACGTGACGTTGACCTCGGTCAGGCAGGGCCCGATGACGTCGAGGCCGACGATCAGCAAACCCTCTGCCCAGAGCGAAGGGCCAAGGGCTTCGGCGATCTCCCGCTCGCGGGCGGTAATCGGGCGGGCTTCGCCCCGCCCGCCCGCGGCCAGGTTCCCCCGCGTCTCGCCCGGCTTGGGAATGCGTGCAAGCGCGAAGGGGACGACTTCGCCGGCGATGACCAGCACGCGCTTGTCGCCGTCGACGATTTCCGGAATGAATTTCTGGACCATGACGGTCTGCGTGCCGCGGTGGGACACCGTCTCGACGATCACATTGCGGTTGGGGTCGGCGGTGCCGATGCGGAAGATCGATGTCCCGCCCATACCGTCGAGCGGCTTGATGATGACGTCCCGGTGCAGATCGATGAACGCGTCGATGCGCGCCGCGTCGCGCGTGACGAGCGTGGGCGAGATGAACGGGGCGAATTTGGTGATCGCCATCTTCTCGTTGTTGTCGCGTATCGCGCGGGGACGGTTGAAAACGCGCGCGCCTTCTCGTTCGGCGCATTCGAGAAGGTAGGTCGAGTACACGTACTCCATGTCGAACGGAGGGTCCTTGCGCATGATTACCGCGGCAAAGTCCTTGAGGGGACGCGTTTCGCGTTCCCCCGCGCGATACCAGTCGTGATTGTCTTCCGCGAGCGCCAGCGGCCTGGCGGTGCCGCGCGTCACGCCGGCGTCCCAGAAGAGGTCCGCCTGCTCCAGCGCGAAAATGCGATGACCGCGCCGGGAAAGCGCGCGCATCATCGCGATGCTCGAGTCCTTGTAGGCCTTGAGCTCGTCCAACGGGTCAAGGATGAAAGCGAAATCCATGGCGGGGCTTTGAAGCGGAACCGGGCACGCATCGTAACGCATTGCGGCCGCGTCCGGTCGCCCGGCGGCATGCCTAGTCGGCTGCAAGCCTCACGTCGATGCGCGCCAGCCATTTGACGTGCCGCGGACCGGGCTTCGTGTCCTTGAGCGACACGAGCGCGATACGCCCTTCGCCATCCGGAAGCGGCGCTCCATCCATTTCGTAGACCACCAGCACGCCATCGCCCACGGGCGAGTTGTAGAGTTCGCCCCAGGAAAACACCACCTGGTAGTCGTCGCTGGCGCTCGCCACCATGAAACTTTTGCGCAGGTCGCGGCGGACCTTCTCGGTGAGGCCCGCGGAGTCCAGCACGTCCCGCAGAAGGCAACCCGTGAAGCGTCGTACGGTTTCCGCGGCCTTGCCGGGTACGCCCGCGCTGCGACGATCCTCCACGTTCTGCACCGGCAGCCTGTTTCAAATCCTCGACTCCAAGCACCAGCTTGCGCTCGACATTGCCGGTGACCTTGATTTCGGTGGTGACGAATTTCGCGGCCGGCGCGGACTGTCCGGCGACCGGCGGCGCCCCCAGTAGCAATGCCGCCAGCCCGGCGGCCGCCACGCCGCGCAGGGAAAGCGGGTTCACTCGGTCGCGACGAGGACGCTGCTGGCTTTGACCAGCGCGTAGGCCTTCTTGCCCACTTTGAGTTTCAGCGCCAGCGCCGATTGGGTGCTGATCACGGCCACGACATCCACGCCTTTGGCGACGCCGATCGTGACTTCGGTGCTGACCGGGCCCTTGACGAGGTTCTTCACTTTGCCGGACCACTGGTTGCGCGCACTGATTTTCATGTTCGATCCTAGGTTGGTGCCGCAGAGGCGAACCGCGCCGCGGCGACCGGCAATGATGCAACAGGTGCCGCAGCACTGGCAACCCGGCCCTCGCTCAACGTCACGACTGCGTCCGCGCACTGGGCGAGGTCGTCCGAATCGTGCGTGATGAGAACCATCGGGATGCCGAAACGCCGCTGCACGTCGATCAAGTCCGCGCGCAAGCGCATCCTCAGCGCGACATCCAGCGCTGCGAAGGGTTCGTCCAGCAACAGCAATTGCGGATGGGCCGCGAGCGCACGTGCCAGCGCGACGCGCTGCCGCTGCCCGCCTGACAATTGCTCGGGATAGCTGCGCCTGACATCGGCGATGGCGAAGGCGTCGAGCAGCGCGTCGATCTCGGCGCGCTGGCGCCCGGTGAACGGTGCGGGCCACCAGCGCGCATGCACGGCGGCCACGTTCTGTTCCACGGTCCGGTGCGGAAACAACGCGTAATCCTGGAACACGTAGCCGACGTTGCGCGTGCGCGTGGGCACATCGACGCGGCGGTCGCAATCGAGCCACACGCGATCGTTGATCACGATGCGGCCGCGATCGGGGCGGACCAATCCGGCCAGCGCGCGCAGCGTCAGCGACTTGCCGGCGCCCGAAGGACCGAAGAGCGCCAGTCGGTCGGTCGTCACGGCAAAGCGCACGGCGAGATCGAAGACGCGTCCCTGCGCAACGACACGCTTGCCGATATCGACGTCGAAACGCATCGTCACAGCCGCTGCACGCCGCAGGTGGCCGCGCTTGATGACGCCGCTGGCCGCCACCAGCAGGATCACGCACGCCATCGACGCAATGACCACGAGCTGGTTGGCCAGGACGTCGTCGCCGGCGAATACCGCGTCGTAGATGGCGATCGACAGCGTCTGCGTGCGGCCGGGAATGTTGCCGGCGACCATCAGCGTCGCGCCGAACTCGCCCATCGCACGCGCAAACGCGAGCATGGCGCCGGCCGCGATGCCGCGCCAGGCGAGCGGAAACGTGACGCGCGTGAACAGCGTCGAGTTCGGAGTAGCCCAGCGTGCGGCCGGCTCGCTCCAGATCCGGATCGACCGACTCGAATGCCGCGCGCGCCGCCTTGAACACCAGCGGAAATGCCACCACCGCCGCCGCGATCGCCGCGCCCTGCCAGGTGAAGACGAGCTGGATGCCAAACGTTGCTTCGAGCCAGTGGCCCAGCGCGCTGCGGCGGCCGAACGCCACCAGCAGGTAATAGCCCGAGCACGGTGGGCGGCATCACCATGGGGAGAAGCAGGATCGCGTCGACCAGATCGCGCCCGGCGAAATCGAACTTGGCGAGCAGCGCACCCGCGGCGACACCGGCGAGCGCCGCCAGCAGCGTCGCCCAGGCGGCGATCTTGAGCGTAAGCAGCAGCGGGTGTCAGCGCCGCATCGAACATGGTGGTCAGGGCGCGCGAAAACCGTAGCGCAGCGAGAATGCGTTGACCGGGAGCATCCGCTACGCAGCGCGACAAACGCCGCGGCAAGCTGTGGCTGCCGCGGTCGTGGCGACGACGGCGATCGGATACCTGACCGGCGTCGTCGTCGCAACATCGAGCGCCACCTTCACTGCGTCGGGCATGATGGCGGCGTCGGTCGCATAGACGAAGCCGGCGTCGGCCTCACCGCGCGCGACGTAGTCGAGCGCCTGTCGCACGTTCTGCGTGAACACGAATTTGGGCGAAAGCACGTCCCAGAGTTTCGCGCGTCCGAGCGCCTCCTTCGCGTAGCGTCCCGCGGGCACCGTTTGCGGGCTGCCCGACCGCGATGCGCCGGAAGCGCGACGAGTCGCGAGCGCGGGCAAATCTGCCGACCGGCGCCGAGCCGGCCGGCACGACGAGCACCAATTGGTTGGCCGCGAAGTCCTGGCGCGTCGCCGCCTTGCAGCAGTTGCTCACGGTCCGCGCGATTCATCGCGTCCTGGTCCGCGGACGCAAACACATCCGCAGGAGCGCCCTTGGCAATTTGCGTGAGCAGGATGTCGGAGGCCGCGAAATTGAACACCACCGTGGCCCCGGGATGAGCCGCTTCGAACGTCTTGCCGATCTCCCTGAATGCGTTGGTCAGGCTCGCCGCAGCCGACACGACGAGTTCCTGTGCGATCGCCGGCGCGGTGGCGAAGACCAGGACGACGAGAACCAGGCTGCGCCATTTCCGCATGGTGACGATGTCGCCATATCCGGCGATATATGACGGGATGCGCAATATACCGCCGGATACTGCGGACGTCCAGCCAGCACGAGTATTCAGCGTGCGAGGAGTGCGAGGAACGCCTTGATGTCGGCGGCGTTTGCCTTCACGGCCGCGCTTTCGATGCGCCGGTAGCGCCGGACGACCTCGGCGCCCTGCGATGTCAGCGCGGTGCCGCCCCCGCGGCGGCCGCCGGCTTCGGCGTCCACCACCGGCGACTTGAAACACCGATTCATCGTGTCCACCAGCAGCCACGCGCGGCGGTACGACATGCCGAGGTCCCTTGCTGCGGACGTGATCGAGCCTGTGCGGGCGATTGCCTCCAGCAGGTCGATCTTGCCCGGTCCGACGGCAATATCGTCGCCGCGCGTGACGCGCAGCCGGAACTTCACCTCAGCGTTCTTCGCCATTCGTGTCCGGAACCCTACCTTCGCGGCGGCAGCGCCTTGCGCGCGAGGTTGGGGCGCGGTCCGAACCTGGGCTTGAGCACGCGCGATTTCTTCGCATGCGCCAATGCGGTGGCCAGCGCCTGCTCGAGCTGACGGTCGCGCTTGGCGCCCGCGTCCTGCGGCGCATTGTCGACTTCGACTTCCGGATCGGTGCCATAGTTTTCGACACCCCAGCCTACGTCACCGAACCAGAACGAGAATTCCGGTTGCGTGGTCTCGGTGCCGTCGACCAGCGCGTGGCGCGGCCAGATCCCGACCACGCCGCCCCAGGTGCGCGTGCCCACGAGTGTGCCGATGCCCATCATCTTGAAGCAGTGCGAGAAAATGTCGCCGTCCGATCCCGCGTGCTCGTTGGTTAGCGCCACGACTGCACCTGCCGGCGCGTCGTTGGGGTAGGGTTCCGGCTTGCCCCAGCGCATCATGTTGTAGCCGATGCGCTTGCGCGCCACTTTTTCCAGCAGCAGTTGCGACACGTGTCCGCCCCGGTTGTAGCGCACGTCCACGATCAGCGCATCTCGATCGCACTCGCCGCCAAAGTAGCGATGGAATTCAGCGAAGCCGGCCGACATCATGTCCGGTAAATGCAGGTAGCCGACGCGTCCGCCGGACTGCGCATGCACCCAACTGCGGTTGCGTTCTACCCATTCGCGATAGCGGGCGGGAACTTCATCGGCCAACGTGGTGACCAGGACATTTCGCGTCGCCCTGGTTCCGGCGCCGCTGCCCTTGCCTGCCGCCAGCGTGAGTTCCACCTTGGTGCCCGCCTGATGGACAAGCAGCGACTGCGGCAGGCGATCGCGCGCCACGGGTTGTCCGTTCACCGCCGTGATGCGTTCGCCGACCTTTGCCTGCACACCGATTGCATTGAGCGGCGAGTCCGCCGTTGCATCCCATGCGTCGCCTTCGACGATGCGCGCAATCTCGTATGCCGCGCCGCCATCCACGGTCTTGAGTTCTGCCGCCAGATGACCGAGCGCGACTTGTGGCGGCCGCCGGTGATCGCCTCCCATCTCGTAAGCGTGCGACGTCCCGAGTTCGCCCTGCATCTCCCAGATGAGATCGGACATTTCGCCGCGAGTGGCCACGCGGGCGAGCAAGGGTTCGTAGCGACGATAAATCACTTCCCAGTCGGTTCCGGACATGTTGGCCACCCAGAACTGGTCGCGTTGCAGACGCCATACCTCGCGCAGCATCTGCCGCCATTCGAGACGCGGCTCGACGGAAAGGCGGATGCGCGAGAGGTCGATCCACCCGGTCTTGCGCGAAGGCTCCTGCGACGACGACGCTTCCTTGTCCTCCGTTTTCGCGTTGGCGCGAACGGCGCGCAGACGCTTGCCTTCACGGACGACCAGCGTCACATGGTCGGCGGCGAGCACAAAGCTGTCGGCCGCCTCGACCAGCGTTTCAGTACGCAGCGTTGCGAAGTCGAACAGTTCCAATTTCCCCGGCGAGTCCTTGTGGCCGCCGCGGCCATGCGCACCGGGGATCGGGAACACCGTCCAGACCACCTTGCCCGTCGTACCGGCAATCTGCCCGAACCGGCCTTCGGCGACCGGAAATGCGGCGACCCGGCGCGCGATGCCGGGAAGATCGACCTTCAATGGCAATGCGAGCTTCTCCATTTTCTTCTGATCGCTTTCGCGGCGGTCCTCGACAGGCTTCAATCCCTTGGGCTCGGTGTCGAACGGCGGCCGCTGGTCGGCCTGCAGCGCAATGAGGTAGGGTCGCGCTGCGCGGGGGAAACTCAGCTCGAATTGCACGCTGTCGTAAACGGGGTCGAACGTGCGGACCGAAAGGAAATACAGATATTTGCCCGCCGGATCGAAGGCCGGCGAATAGTCGCGAAACTCCGGCTGGGTGACCAGCGTGCTGGTCTTCTTCGCCACCTCGTGCAGCTTGATCGCGCAGTGCCGCGGGTCGGTCCAGAACGAGTATGCGAGCCACGCGCCGTCGGGCGACCACGCGAGGTCTTCGCTGCGCCCGGTCTCGCTGCGGTCGATCACGGTCATTTTCTTTGTCGCCAGGTCGCCCAGCAGCACCTCATTGCGATGGTTTGTGATGGCAACGCGCTGCCCGACCGGCGAGGCGCTGAGCGCCTGTACGCGGCCGATGTCCCATGGCAACGTCGCGGTTTTGCCGCCGCTCATCACCACAATCCTTTCCTCGCCGGACTCGTCGCTGACGGCGACGAGCGTCTTGCCGTCGGCCAGCCATTGCCCGCGCCGATAGCGGACGCCATCCATTGCGCCGTGCTGCGTGACCGCGCCCTCCCACATGGCCATCGTGAACAGCTTGCCTCGCGCATCGAGCGCGAGGCTGTGGCCCTCGGGATGCACATTGAACGAGGCAAGGTGATCCGCGGCATTGGCGAACTTGCGCGAAGCCTGCGTGCGATGCGACGGGACATCGATCTCGATGCGCGCGGTGCGATTGCTCGCCGGGTCGAAGAGCCAGAGGTCGGCGCCACATTGGTACACGATGCGGGTGCCGTCGGTTTGCGCATTGCGCGCGTAGTAGATGTCGTGATCGGTGTGGCGACGCTGGTCGCTGCCGTCGGGACGACACGAATAGAGGTTACCCACGCCCTCCGAATCCGACAGGAAATACACGCGCTTGCCTATCCACATCGGGCTCGTGATATTGCCGGCCAGCCGGGTCATGCGGCGGAAATTGCCGCTGCCGGAAGCGTCGACCCAGAGATGTCCGGCAGTACCGCCACGATAGCGTTTCCACCGCGCCGGATCGGCGGTGTTGCGGCCGATGACCATCGCCTTGCCGGGACCAAAGGACAGGTGATTGACCTGTCCCAGCGGGAGCAAATCGGGCAAGCCGCCGGTGACGCCGAGCGTGAAGGCGCGGTAATTCCGGAAAAACGGCTGGCCGTGGGTGGTGACGAACAGGATGCGCCCGTCAGGCGTCCATCCGCGCACCAGCACGTCCGGACCAAGCCACGTCATGCGCCGCGCCGGTCCTCCCTCCGCGGGCATCAGGTAAATTTCCGGATGCTGTTCGTCGCGGCCGACGTAGGCAATCCATTTGCCGTCGGGCGAAAGCACCGGTGTGGCGGGCTCACCCAAGCCCGCCGTCAGGCGTCGCGCCGTGCCGCCGCCGGCATCCACCCGCCAGAGGTCGTCGTCGCAAACGAACACGATGGCGTCACCCGCGATGGAGGGCTGACGCAGATAGCCGCGTTGAGTCATGATTTCAGTTCCAGAAAGGTCAATGGAGATTCATTACGGAGCCGGGATCATAGTCCTTTCGCACTGCCCCGGCATCCGGACTATTCGCCATGTTCTTGTGCATCTGCAGCATGCGCACAGGGCGGTGTGCACCAGCAGCAAACCGCATTCGCTAAGATTCGCATTGGCCGGGCCAATCGTGCCGCCCGGCGGCCGCTGCGCCAGAGGAGAAGTTCGATGAAGGCGATTTTCGGGGTGAATGGCCCGTGCCGGATTTGCATTGGCATCCTGGTAGCGATTTTCGCGCTGCCCGCGCTGGCGCAATCGCGATTCGCCTTCGATTCGACGCCCGGCGTCCTGCCCAAGGATGTCGTCCCGTCGGAATACCGCCTGGCACTCGAACTCGACCCGGCCAAGGATTCGTTCGCTGGTGTTGTCGACATCACGCTCGACGTGCGGCGCGCCGTCGATGCCATCGTGCTCAATGCGTTCGAGCTCACCGCCGGCGACATCGTCCTCAAAGGCTCTGCCGGCCCGCGCGCGATGAACGCCACGCCCGACAAGGAAAAGCGCCAATGGCGGATTGCCGATGGGCGGACGATCGAGCCGGGCGAATACACATTGCGAATCGCGTATACCGGCGTCGTCCATGCCTATTGGGAAGGACTTTTCGCCGTCGCCTACACCGCCGAGGGCAAGCCGGCGCGGATGCTGGCGACGCAAATGGAACCGATCGCCGCGCGCAGCGTATTCCCCGGCTTCGACGAACCGGCATTCCGGGCGAAATTCGCGATCGGCGTCACTGCCCCGTCGGCCTACGAGGTCGTATCCAACATGCCGGTCAAATCACGGGAGCCTCGAGGGGATACGACGATCTGGCAGTTTGACCCCACGCCGCCGATGTCGTCCTATCTCGTCACGGTCACGGTCGGCCAATTCGATGCGCTCGAGGACTCCGTGGACGGCATTCCATTGCGCATACTTACCGCCAAGGGCAAGCGCGACGACGCGCGTTACGCAATGGCGGTGACCAAGCAGATACTCCCGTTCTATCGCGAGTACTTCGGCATTCCCTTCGCACTGCCCAAGCTCGATCAGCTGGCGACACCCGGCGTAAGAGGTGGCGCAATGGAGGACTGGGGTGCCATTTCCTACATCGAGAACGCGCTGCTCTACGACCCGTCCAAAAGTTCGATCAATACGAAGCAGGGCGTGTTCGAAGTCGTCGCGCACGAGGTCTCGCACCAGTGGTTTGGCGACCTGGTGACCGCGGCCTCCTGGGACGAGATTTGGCTTAACGAAGCGTTCGCCACGTGGATGTCGCAAAAGGCGACCGCGCACTTCAACCCGGATTGGCAGACTCCGCTGGCGCACGTGTTGTGGCGGCAGCGCGTGATGCGCGTGGATGCGGGGCCCTCGACGCGCTCTATCCGCTCCGGCCCGGTCGTCGAAACCGCCGTGTTTGACGTCTTCGATGGCGTCACATACATCAAAGGAGGCGCGGTCCTCGACATGCTGGAGACTTACCTCGGACCGGAAGCGTTTCGGCGGGGGCTTAACGCTTACTTCGAGAGCCAGAAGCTGTCCAACGCGACCGCCGGCGATCTCTGGTTCTTCCTGTCGCAGACCTCCGGCAAGGATGCGATCGCCATTGCCCGGACCTGGACCGATCAAAAAGGTTATCCCTTGTTGCAAGCACGGGTCGCATGTACCGGAAATCGGCAATCACTTGCGCTGGAGCAGCATCGATTCAGCACCACCGGCGCTGCGGACGCGTCTACCTTGTGGCAAGTTCCGTTTGCCGCGTCCTCCGGCTCGGCGAGCCCGGCTTCCTACCTGCTCGCGGACAGGTCGCAGAATTTCGTTGTCGGCCCGTGCGGTACGGCGCCGCTAGCGATCGATTCTTCTGCGGGATTTTTCCGCGTTCAGTATTCACCCGAGCACTTGCACAGGCTTGCGCGCGCATTTCCCGAATTGTCGCCGCAGGTTCAGATGGGATTGTTGACCGACACCCTGGCGCTGGCACAGGCGGGACGCGTACCCCTGGCGGACTATCTCGAACTCGCAAGTCGCCTCCGTGCGTCCCGCGATTCAGCGACGCAAGTATTGTTCCTGCAGGTCGTGTTCGCGTTGGAGGGGCTGGACATTGCGCTCGAGGGCACAGCGGCACAGCGCGACCTGCGCAAATACGCGCGCAGGAATTTGGCGCCGATGCTTGATCAACTGGGCTGGAAGGCGGCGGCGAAAGACAGTGCCGTTACGCTCAACTTGCGCAATTCACTGATCGAAGCGCTTGGGCAGTTCGGCGATGATCCCGTTTTGCGCAAGTCGATGGCGCTGTTCTCCGCCGAGCGCAAGGGCGGCCCGGCCATCGAGTCCTCGATCCGTCCCGCAGTGATGGCGAATGTCGCGCGCAAGGCCGATAGCGAAGTTTACGCCGAGCTGGTCCGCCGGCTGAAGGCGGCGGATCGCGTCGAGGATCGCTGGATGTACGCAGAGGCGCTCGGCCACGTCGAAAATCGCGAACTTGCGCAGCAGCTGCTTGCACTCTCACTCGACGAATCGCTGCCGCCCGACATCGCATCGTCCCTGCCGAGAATGATCGGCAACGCCACGCGTCACGGCGATCTCGCCTATGTTTTTACCCGGGATCATTTTGACGCGCTGGCGCGCAAGCAATCCGAATGGAGCCGTGCAGGCCTCCTGCCGGGCGCTGCCGCGAATTCCAACGATGCCGCGAAAGCCACGGTGCTGCTCGCCGATCAGAAGCGGCTGCTGGGTGCCGCAGGAGACAAGTCGGCAAGCGAGACCGCGGGAGACATCGAGTTGCGCAGCCGCATCAAGGCAAAGAACAGCGCCACGCTTGCTGCCGACATCGCGCGGCTCAGCGCCGCCCGCTGATGCCCAAGGAAACCGGCACCGTACTCGTCACAGGTGCCAGCGGCTTCCTGGGTTCGGCGGTCGCTCGCGCATTGCTCGCCGACGGCTACCCCGTGCGTGCGCTCGTTCGCCCCTCGAGTCCGCGCGGCAATCTCGCGACACTGGATATCGAAGTCGCCGAGGGCGACATGCGCGACGCGGCAGCGGTGGCGCGCGCGATGGCGGGCGCGCGCTACGTGATGCACGTGGCGGCCGACTACCGGCTGTGGTCGCGCGATCCCGGGGAAATCCTCCGCAACAATGTGACCGGAACGAAAAGCGTCATGGAGGCCGCGCTGCGCATCGGCGTGGAACGCGTGGTCTACACCAGCAGCGTCGCGGCGCTGTCATTGCGTGCCGACGGACAGCCCGCGGACGAATCCGTCGCGCTGCACGAAACCGCGGCGGTGGGTGCCTACAAACGGAGCAAGGCGGCGGCGCAGGAATTGGTCGAGATGATGATCGCGCGCGATGCGCTGCCTGCAGTGATCGTCAATCCGTCGACGCCCATCGGCCCCCGCGATATCCGCCCCACACCCACCGGCCGCATCATCATCGAGGCCGCGAGCGGACACATGCCCGGCTATGTCGACACCGGGCTCAACCTCGTGCACGTGGACGATGTCGCGGCGGGACATCTCGCCGCGCTCACGCGAGGTAAAGTGGGCGAGCGCTACATTCTGGGAGGCCAGGACGTGTCGCTCGCCGACATGTTGCGCGACATCGCGTTGCTCGTCGGCCGCCGGCCCCCGCGCATCAAGATGCCGCGCCGGTTGCTGTATCCAGCGGCGGTCGTGGCCGAGATGATTGCGAGCCGCACGGGACGCGAACCGTTCCTGACGCTGGACGGGTTGCGCATGTCGCGGTACCGGATGTTCTTCAGCAGCGCGAAGGCGACCCGGGAACTGGGCTACGCGGCCCGACCATACGCCGAAGGATTGCGGGACGCCATCGCGTGGTTTCGCCAAGCGGGCTACTTGAATTGACTGAACTGTTCATGCTGCTCGTCGCGTCGCTGGCGTGCGCAGCGTGGGGTTACCTCCTGTTCTTGCGCGGAGGATTCTGGCTGGCAGCCGAGCGCGACGATACGACGGACGTCACGATCGCCGCGAATTCGTGGCCGTCCGTGGCCGCGGTGATGCCCGCGCGCGACGAGGCACCTGGTATCGCGAAGAGCGTCGAGTCGCTGTTGCGGCAAGCCTATCCGGGCTCGTTCACGATCGTCGTCGTCGACGACCACAGCGAACGATGACACTGCCTCGGTCGCGCGGTCCGCCGCCGCAGCGGCTGACGCGAGCTCGCGGCTGACGGTCCTGACTGCGCCGGCACTCGCCTCAGGCTGGACGGGCAAACTCGCCGCCATGGACTACGGATTCCGCCAGATCGAGAGCCTGCCGGCGCCGCCAGACTACGTGCTCTTCACCGACGCGGACATAAGCTATGAGCCGGATGCGCTTGCGTCGCTCGTCTCGCGAGCGCAACGCGAAGGTCTGGTGTTGAATTCGCTGATGGCCAAGCTGCATTGCGAAAGCGCCGCCGAGCGCGCCCTCATGCCCGCGTTCATATTTTTCTTCCGGCTGCTGTACCCCTTTCGCTGGGTCAACGACGCGTCGCGGCAAACCGCGGCAGCGGCCGGAGGGTGCATGCTGGTGCGACGCGAGGCGCTGGCAGCAGCGGGCGGCCTTGCGGCGGTGCGTGGAGAATTGATCGACGACTGCGCGCTGGGCCGCCTCATGAAGCGGCAGGGCCCGATACGACTGTCGCTGACCAACCGCGCTCGCAGCCTGCGCGCGTTTCATTCTCTCGGCGAAATCCGCCCAATGATCAGTCGCTCCGCGTATGCGCAATTGCGCTATTCCCCGTGGCTGCTGCTCGGCACGGTATTGGCGATGACAGCGACCTGCCTCTTGCCGCCGCTTCTGGCGTTCTGCGCCACGGGCCTGGCGCAGTTGCTGGCCGCGCTTGCCTGGGCCGCCATGGCGTTGGCGTTGCAGCCAACGCTTCGCTATTACGGCGTTTCGCGGTGGTGGGGCGTGGCGCTGCCGGCTATTGCCGGTCTCTACCTGGCCTTCACACTGGATTCGGCAATCCAGCATTGGCGCGGCCAGGGTGGCTTGTGGAAGGGGCGGGTCCATACGCCGCCGCAGGGCCACGGGTGACAGGCAGGGTGGGCCGCGATTGAAGCGCCGGTTGCGGTTGTCGAAAGGCCCCACCGTCGCGAAGGGAATATAATTGACGGCTTAGCCGTGGGATCGCCTGGCATCAATCAGGATTGGGCGGAACCGTCGGCACATGGAGATTGGCGTGCTTGATTTCTCCCCGCGGTCGCCTGCCTGATGCGGCACGTCTTGCGTAACGCAGACCGCGCTCGCCAGGCGCTTGCCGAGTCGGCCGGGCAGGTTCGCGCGCTCGTCGCGCAAGACTCTCCCGAAGCGCTGCTCGATGCCTGCATCGATAACTCGACCCGCGCGCTGCTGGACGAGCAGCGACGCGACGGCCACTGGGTGTTCGAACTCGAAGCGGACGCCACCATTCCGTCGGAATACGTCCTGCTCAAGCGTTACCTGGGCGAGCCCGACCTGGCGCTGGAAGCGGCAATTGCCAACTATCTGCGGCGGATCCAGGCGGCCCACGGAGGTTGGCCGCTCTTTCACGATGGCCCTTTCAATATCAGCGCCAGCGTCAAAGCGTACTTCGCCCTGAAGGTGATCGGCGACTCCCCCGACGCGCCGCACATGCGTCGCGCACAGCAGGCAATCGCCGCGCACGGCGGCGCCGGTTCCACCAATGTCTTCACGCGCATGCTGCTTGCGCTGCACGGCGTCATCCCGTGGACGGCGGCGCCGACGGTCCCTGTCGAAATCATGCATCTGCCGCGATGGTTTCCGTTCCACCTGTTCCGCATTTCCTACTGGGGGCGTACGGTGCTGGCGCCGTTGCTGGTGCTCCAGGCGATGAAGCCTTCGTCGCGGACGCCACATGGCGTGACGCTGGACGAGCTCTTTCCCGGCCGTACCCGCATTCGCCGCGCGCCGCGCGCACTTCACCAGTCCCGCCCCTGGTTCGCCGTTTTCGCGAGCATCGATGCGCTGATCCGCTTTACCGAGCCGTTTTTTCCGGCGGGGCCGCGCGAACGCGCGATCGACAAGGCCGTCGCGTTCGTCACCAAACGGCTGAACGGCGAAGACGGCCTGGGCGCGATCTTTCCGGCAATGGCTAACGCTGTCATGGTGTACGACGCGCTCGGATACCCGCGTGACCACCCGGATGTGGTCACCGCAAGGAAAGCGATCGAAAATCTGATAGTGCACAAGCGCGACGAAGCGTATTGCCAGCCGTGCGTGTCGCCGGTGTGGGATACCGTCCTCGCCGCCCACGCGCTGATAGAAGTAGGCAGCGAAGAGGCGCTGACGGCCGCGGGCAAAGGCCTTGTGTGGCTGTTGCCTCGCCAGGTGCTGGATACGGTCGGCGACTGGGCGGAGCAGCGCCCGAACGTGCGTCCCGGCGGCTGGGCATTTCAATACGCGAACCCGCACTATCCCGACCTCGACGACACGGCCGTCGTGGTGATGGCGATGGACCGGGGCGCGCATCGTCTGGAAATCTCGGGGGGCGCGGACTTCAGCGAGGCCGTTGCGCGCGGCCGCGAGTGGGTGCTGGGACTGCAAAGCCGGAACGGCGGGTGGGGCGCGTTCGACGCGGACAACACCAGCGAATATCTGAACCACATTCCGTTTGCCGACCATGGCGCGCTTCTGGATCCACCCACGGCGGACGTCACCGCGCGATGCGCCAGCATGCTTGCGCAACTCGGGTCCGACGCGGACAAGGATGCGCTGTCTGCCGCCTTGGCCTTCCTGCGCCGGACGCAGGAGACCGACGGCTCATGGCACGGGCGCTGGGGCATGAACTACATCTACGGGACGTGGTCCGCGTTGTGTGCGTTCAATGCCGCAGGCGTGAGCCCGCAGGCACGAGAAGTGCGACGTGCGGTGAAATGGCTGGAATTCATCAACAATCCCGACGGCGGCTGGGGCGAGCAAGGCAGCAGCTATGAGCTTGACCACTGCAGCCACCAGCCCGCGCCAAGCACCGCGTCGCAGACCGCCTGGGCGCTGCTGGGCTTGATGGCGGCCGGCGAGGTGGACAATCCCGTGGTCGCGCGCGGCATCAACTACCTGCTGCGCACGAATGATGCCGCCGGACTATGGCCTGAACCGGAATTCACCGCGGTTGGTTTCCCTCGCGTGTTCTATCTCCGCTACCACGGGTATTCGAAATTCTTCCCCCTGTGGGCGCTGGCACGTTATCGCAACTTGAAATCTTCCAGAGACTGCACGGCACGGCTCGGCATGTGAGCCGGAGATCGTGTGCGCCACCTCCGTTCGGCAGGTGAGTTGAGCGCATGCGTGCAGCGGCTACCCGCACCAGATTCGTCATCGCGGTCACGGGACTGGCGTTCGAAGCCCGCATTGCTGCAGGACCGGGCGTCGCCGCCGTAGCGGGCGGCGGAAACCCCGAGCGCATCACCTCTGCGCTGGAACGCGAAACAGCAAGCGGCGGTGCCGCCATCATCAGCTTTGGCGTGGCGGGCGGATTAGGCGAGGACTGCGCGCCCGGCACGTGGATCATCGCGGACACCGTCGTGAGCCCCGCGGCGCGCTGGGCGTCCGACCCCGCGTGGGCGGGGGCGCTCGCGCAGCGGTTACCCGGCGCGCGTCGCGGTGCGGTTGCGGGTGTGGATTCCATCGTCGCAACGCCGGCGGAAAAGCGCGCGTTGCATTCGCTCGGGGGCGCGCTCGCAGTCGATATGGAGTCCCACATCGTCGCCGGCTTTGCCGCGGCCCGCGGCATCCCGTTCGCGGTGTTCAGAGTGATTGCGGATCCTGCAGCCAGGGCACTCGCGCCCGCCGCAGCGAAGGGAATGCGCAGCGACGGCAACATCGACCCATTCGCGGTGCTGGGCGCCCTGTTGCGCGCGCCGGGGCAGGTGCCGTTGCTCGTGCGCAATGCGCGGGACACGCGCACCGCGCAACTCGCGCTTTCACGCGGCCGTCGACTCCTTGGCCGGGGCCTTGGTTACCCGGATCTCTGACAGCTTCTGCTCGACGTGCGAAGAGAATACGTACTTGGCCGGGCGCTGCTGCGCAAGTGAAATCTCCGGCGCCATCTGCCCTTCCGTGGTGACGCCGCGCCGGTTGATTCCCAGCGCCTTGAGCGGATGCCGCACCGCATCCTGCACCGCGGTGGCTTCGAAACCGCTATGCACCATGCAATCCGCGCACTTTTCGTAGTTGCCCGTGCCGTAGAGATCCCAGTCCGTTTCTTCCATCAGTTCCTGGAATGTCTTGGCGTAGCCTTCGCCAAGCAGATAGCACGGCCGCTGCCAGCCAAAGACGGTGCGGGTAGGGTTACCCCACGGCGTGCATTTATATTCCTGGTTGCCCGCCAGAAAGTCGAGGAACAACCCGGACTGGCTGAACGACCACGCCTTGCCCCCATCGCCGCGCTTGAAGATGTCACGAAAGAGCTGCTTGGTCTTGGCGCGATTCAGGAAGTGTGCCTGGTCGGGCGCACGTTCGTACGCGTAGCCTGGCGAGACCGTGATGCCGTCGACGCCGATCGCTTTCACACTGTCGAAGAAACGCGCGACGCGCTCCGGATCCGCATCGTTGAACAACGTGCAGTTGATATTGACGCGGAAACCAGCTTGCTTCGCGGCCTTGATGGCGGCCACTGCGCGGTCGTAGACACCGGACTCGCATACCGAGCGGTCGTGCATCTCCTGGTCGCCGTCCAGGTGCACCGACCAGACGAAATAGGGGCTGGGCTTGAAAAGCGACATCCGCTTGCTCATCAGCAGCGCGTTGGTACAGAGGTACACGAATTTGCGCCGGGCGACTATGCCCTCCACGACCTTTGCAATTTCCTTGTGCAGCAGCGGTTCGCCCCCGGCAATGGAGACGACCGGTGCGTCGCATTCGTCAACCGCCTTCAGGCAATCCTCGAGCGACAGGCGCTGGTTGAGGATTTCCTCCGGATAATCGATCTTGCCGCAGCCGGCGCAGGCCAGGTTGCAGCGAAACAGGGGCTCCAGCATCAGCACCAGCGGATAGCGCTTACGGCCGGCCAGTTGTTGGCGGACGATGTAGGCGCCAATGCGCGCCTTTTGCAGTAGGGGAATCGACAAGTTGGGCTTTCGCGCGGATTCGGCTGGTCGGAGGCTGCTGTCTTCGCCCGTCCTGATCGTGGAGCCAGGACGCGCGCGATCGGCGACGGGAACATGGGATTCTACCTTCCCCACGAATCCTGGGAACCTGGACGGGCTCCCGCACCGCTCTCGGTACAATCATGCCTCGTCGCGTGCCTGCCGACAAGTTGAGCGGCGCGTCGAGGCCTTTCTGCCGCGCCACTAGGGGGAAGCAAACGTTGCGAGCGCTGATTACGCGTGTGGTCGGTAGTTGCGCGAGGCACGCATGGCTGGTGCTCGCCGCCGCCGCCGCCGCGGGCGTGTTTGCGACGATCTACGCGGCTCGGCACATCGCCATCGACACGAACACCGCAACGCTGATTTCGCCGGACCTGCCCTGGCGCCAGCGCGAGATCGATTTCGCGAAGACATTTCCACAGCGTGTTGCGGTCATCGCGGTGGTTGTCGACGGAACGTCGCCGGAAGTGGCGGAACGGGCCACGGCGGCGCTGTCGCAGCGCTTGTCGGCAAAATCCGGGGCCATCCTGGGCGTGCGCCGCCCCGATGGCGGTCCATTTTTCAACCAGGCGGGTCTCCTTTTCGCGCCGACGGAGGAAGTCGCGCGCACCGCGCAGCAGATGATCGCAGCGCAACCGCTGTTGGGAACTCTCGCGTCCGACCCGACGCTGCGCGGCGTGATGGATGCGCTGTCGCTGGTGCTGGAAGGCGTGCGCCGCGAACAGATCAAGCTTGCGGACCTGGCCCGGCCGCTGGCGGCATTCGCGGCGGCGATCGACGCCGTCAATGCCGGCAAGATGCCCGACTTTTCCTGGCGAACGCTGATCATGGGCCGCGCTGCGGATCCTCGCGAACTGCGCCGGTTCATCCTCGTGCAGCCAGCACTTGATTTTGGCGCGCTCCAACCGGGCGCACGCGCGGTGGCGGCCATCCGCGACGCCGTGCAGGAAGCAGGATTCGCCGGCGATCCCCGCGTGCGCGTGCGACTCACCGGCCCGGTGCCGCTTGCCGATGAAGAATTCGCCACACTGGCCGAAGGTGCCGCGCTCAACGCGGTCATCACAATGCTGGTGGTCGTCCTGCTGCTGTGGATGGCGTTGCGCTCCGCCCGCCTCATCCTCGCCATCCTGCTAAGCCTGGCAGTCGGCATGGCGTTGACTGCCGCCTTCGGGGCATTCGTCTATGGCGCCTTCAATCTGATTTCGGTCGCGTTCGCGGTGCTCTTCATCGGCCTCGGCGTCGATTTCGGCATCCAGTTCTGCGTCTGCTATCGGGCCAAACGCTTCCTGCACGACGACCTGCAGCGGGCATTGCGCGAAGCGGGCGCAGAAGTCGGCGTGCCGCTCGCGCTGGCCGGCGCGTCGACCGCAGCGGGTTTCTACGCGTTCCTTCCCACCGAATATCGCGGCGTATCGGAACTGGGGGCGATCGCCGGAACCGGCATGGTCATCGCGTTCGTGACAAGCATCACACTGCTTCCCGCATTGCTCGCGGTGCTGCGTCCCGGCGGAGAGCCCGGCGCCGTCGGTTATGCCGCACTCGCGCCACTCGACCGGTTTCTCGACCGGCGGCGCATCGGCGTTCTCGTCGCCGCGGCCCTGCTTGCTGTCGGCAGCGTCGCGTTGCTGCCGAGCCTGCGCTTCGATTTCAATCCTCTGAATCTGCGCAGCGCGCATGCCGAGTCTGTCGCGACATTGCTCGATCTCATGAAGAGCCCCGACACGACGCCCAACACGATCGAGGTGCTCGCGCCCACGCTGCCGGAGGCGGCGGCGCTCGCCACGCGCCTGTCCGCGTTGCCCGATGTCTATCGCGCGATGACATTGGCCAGTTTCATTCCGGAGCAGCAGGAAGCCAAGCTCGCGCTGCTCGGCGATGCGGCGATGCTGCTCGATCCCGCTCTCAATCCGCTGGACGTGAAGCCGGCACCCACCGACGAGGAGACGGTGCGCGCGATGAAGCGCACCGCAGAAGCGCTGGCGACGGCGGCCGGACCAAATCCGGCGGACGGCGCGGCGCGGGACGCAGCGCAACTTGCGAAAGCGCTGATGATTCTTGCCGACGGGGATATCAAAGCGCGAGAGCGTGCATCCGCGGCGTTCATTCCCGGATTGGTCGTGACACTCGACCAGCTGCGCGCAGCGTTGCAGGCGGCACTGGTGACGCTCGAGAGTCTTCCGGCCGACCTCAAGCGCGACTGGATGGCGCCGGACGGGCGTGCACGCATCGAGGTCTTTCCCAAGGGAGATGCCAGCGACAACGCGGCCATCCAACGCTTTACCGCGGCGGTGCGTCAGATCGCGCCCGATGCGACAGGCACGACGGTGGGGATCCAGGAGTCGAGCCGCACCATCGTCAGGGCGTTTCTCCAGGCCGGACTGTGGGCGTTGCTGTCGATCACGGTGCTGCTGGCCTTCGCGTTGCGCCGAACCAAGGACGTGCTGCTCACGCTGGCGCCGCTGACGCTTGCGGGGCTGGTCACGCTCGGGACGTGCGTTGCCATCGACCTGCCGCTCAATTTCGAGAACATCATTGCGCTGCCGTTGCTGTTCGGCATCGGCGTCGCGTTCAGCATCTATTTCGTGATGGCGTGGCGATCTGGCGCGCAAAACCTGCTGCAGTCGAGCCTCACGCGCGCCGTGCTCTTCAGTGCGCTGACCACCGGCACCGCATTCGGCAGCCTGTGGTATTCGCACCACCCCGGTACCGCGAGCATGGGCAAGCTGCTGGCGCTTTCGCTTGCCTTCACGTTGGTCGCCTCGCTGCTGTTCCTGCCGGCGCTGCTGGCCTCCGTGCGCCGTCGCCGGTGAGTGTGTCGCTGTGACGGGCCGCGCGGCGATTTGCACGATTGCGCTGTGCGCCACGCTGGCGGGCTGCGCGACCACGTCCGGAAACCGCGAAAACGAGAACAACGACCCGTTCGAGCCGTTCAATCGGGCCGTCTTCAACGCCAACGATGCGATCGACGCGGCGGTGATCAGGCCTTTGGCCGAAGGCTATCGCGCCGTCGTTCCACAGTTCTTCCGCGACAGGATTCGCGCGTTCATCGACAATCTGCAGGAGCCGCGCATCTTCGTGAACAATCTCCTGCAAGGGCGCGTGGACGCGGCAGGCATTACCTTTGGCCGGATGTACGTCAACACCACCCTTGGCCTCGCGGGATTGTTCGACGTCGCGACCGGGCGCGACCTGCCACGCCAGACGGGCGACTTCGGCGAGACGCTGTATTTCTGGGGCGCCGACAGCGGCCCTTACCTTGTGTTGCCGCTCCTCGGGCCGTCCAATGTGCGCGATGCCTTCGGGCTGGCGGTCGATCTGTACACGACGCCACCGGCACACTGGTTTCCGGGCAGCGCGGGCCTGTGGATCAACGTCGGCGTGTATACGGCGAGCGGTTTCGATCTTCGCGCGCGCAACATCGAGACACTCGATGAAATCAAGAAGAGTGCGCTCGACTACTACGCACAGTTCCGCAGCATCGCCCGGCAGTACCGCGAAAGCCAGTTGCGGGCGGCCCGCGGCCTGGCTGAACACCCGGATGACCTCATCGACCCGGGCGCGCCCTCGCAATGACGCAGCCCGCCGGCGGTCAGGCCTTTTTCATCAGCTTGTCGATCTGCTGCTGCAGGCTGGCGATCAGCGCGGTGGCGCCACCCGATTTGAGAATCGCGCTGAATTCGGAGCGCTGCGTGGCCAGTTCGGAGATGGTGCCGCTGAGATAGACGTCCACGACCTTCCAGCTGTCACCTGAGTTGCGCATCAGATAATTCAGCGTGACGGGTTCTTCCTTGGGCCGCACGATCCTGGTGCGTACGACACGCCCCGTATTGCGTGCAACGGTCTCCGGTTCGATTTCAAAGCTTTGGCCGGAGTAACCGTCGAATCGGCTGGCATAGGTTGCGATCGTCATGCGCGCGAAATTGTCCTGCAGCGCGGCCTGCTGTTCGGCCGGAATCGTCGTCCACTCCGGCCCCACCGCGATGCGCGTCATTGCCGGCAGGTCGAGGGTCGCGCGAATCACGGGAGCGAGCTTGTCGTAGCGCCCGCGCACGCCCAATTGATCCGCCTGCTTCATTGCGGCCAGCAACGCATCGTAGAGCGCGCGAATGGGCGCGATCGCCGGATCGGCATCGGCCGCCGACGCGGGCAAGGGCAATGCCGAGGCGGCAAGCAGCGCTGCCGCGCCGAGCAACACCCGGCGCCTGATTGAATTCCGGTAGGTCATAGGCTATTGGCGAATTTTTCCATTGCAGCGCGCATGAACCTTACTTGCTGCTCGAAATGCACGCAAGCCTTGCGCCATGCCAGGTGGAGGTCCGGCCCGCCACGATTTTGCGTCCTGCGAGGCACCACGATCGGGCAGCACGGCTCGCGGCCTGGCGGAAAGTGAGGCGGGAATTCAAGAATTGTTACGTTTTCGCGCCGGACGGTTGCAATTTTGAAACTCCTGCTGGGTAGCCTTGGTCGAAAGGGGGCGATCCCCTGGAGGTCCACGCCATTTCCAACTCGCCCAAGATCGTCGTCACCTTCGTCATCCGCAATCTCGCGCGGAGATGGGGTGACCTCGAGGACCTTGACGTGTCCGCCATTGAGGCGCAGCCGCACCGTTTTGTCGGCGGCCGCAATTCCTGGGTCGCGCAGAGTTTCCTTCGGCTGCGATCCGGCCTCGAAGCGTGCGGCCACGCGGTGCGACTTTCCAGCCGGACGGAGCCCGGAACGCTTTGTGTGGTGCACCGGGACGATGCCAACGACTTTCGCGAATCGGCCCATCGAAGCTTCCTGGTGGTGATTCGCGCGGACCGCGCGCCGGTTGCCGCCTGCGACTTTGCCATTGCACAGAACAGCGTGTCGCTGGGCCAGCATGAGCGCTACGTGCCGTTGTGGCCGCAGCCCGGGCTGCGCGCGCGCGATCCATCTCGCGGTACCTTCATCCGGCGCATGGTTTACCAGGGCCGCACCCGCACGGCACCCGCCTGGTTCTACGATTCCGGTTTTCACGCCGCCCTGGCTCGACGAAGCATCCGCTTCGACGTTCGCACGCGGCACTGGGAAGACTATCGCGACGCCGATGTCACGATTGCCGCGCGTGATGATGTGCGCTCCTTGCTGGTGACCAAGCCCGGCACCAAGATCTACAACTCGTGGCATGCGGGCGTGCCCGTGCTCGCTACGCCGGAACCGGCGTACCACGAGCTCATTCGATCACCGTATGACTTTCTGGAAGTCAACAGCGCCAGGGATGTCATCTATGCGCTGGACTACCTGAGGGCCTCGCCGTCGATGTACACCGCAATGGTCGAAAATGGCCGCAAGCGCGCCCGCCAATTCAGCGTCGATGCGATTCGCAACCGATGGCTCGAATTGTTCGAACAGGAGTTCATCCCCGCGTTCGAGGCATCGCGCGCCCACCTCGAGGCGCGCCGCATCTGGTTTCTGGCGGCGATGGCCCGCCAGAAACTCGCCAGCCGCCTGTGGCGCACGCGAGCGCAAATGCAACGGCGCCACCTCAACCGGAATAACGTGGAGTCCTTCGAATTTGCAGGTCCGGTGACTCAATTCTAGCCGTTCGGTGCCGTCAGGACCGCCCAAGCGGACGTTCCTTGAAATGCAGTGACGCGCCACTGGCGCCGGCCAGTTCGGTCGCTGTGTCGATCAGCGTCGGCCCCAGCTCGAGCATCCGCGCTTCGGTGAGACGCACCCTGGGCCCGGCAATGCTGATCACGCCAATCGCGGCCTTTCCGCGCAGAACCGGCGCGGCCATCGCACTCATGCCCGGCGCAAACACTTCGTCGATGACGCTGAAGCCTCGCGACCGCGCGATCCGCAGATATTTCAGCAATTCGCGCACGGTCGTCGGCGCATTCGGTCCGAAATCCTCTGACCCGCCGAATCCCTGGCGCGCGACTCGCTGCAGTGCCTCTTCGTCCGACAATGTCAGCAGCAACGCATGGCCCGTCGCGGTACAGGACAGTTTCGCGTCCGATCCCATGTCCGGGTCGTAACGCAGGCCGCGCCGCGCTCCTTGTGCTCGTGCCACCCAGGTGAGACGTTCGCCGTCCACGACCGAAAGCCGCACCAACTCACCGCACGCCTCGGCCAGGCGATCGAGAAGCGGCTGCGCGATGTCGACGATGCCTGAGCGGCTGAGAAAACTCAGCCCCAGCGCGACGATCTTGGTGGTGAGCACATAGTCGCCATGCGCGCGCGTCTGCCGCACGTAGCCGCAACGAAGCAGCTCCGCCAATACGCGGTGCGCCGCGCTGCGGGGAATCGCCAATTCGTCGGCAATGTGGGCCAAGGGGGCGCCATCGGCGTTCACCGAGAGGTATTCGAGGACACCGAAGGTTCGTTCGAGGGGGCTGTTCATAAAATGGATTCTGACTTGGAATTGCATTCCAGTTTGTGATATTGTTCCACAAAATCCCGCAGACCGCGCTGGCGCGTCTCCCAAAACTTTACCCCGTTGCCGAGGCGAAATCATGCAAGTGCTTGTTTTACATGGCCCTAATCTGAACCTCTTCGGCCGGCGTGAACCTCATATCTACGGGCACACGACACTCGCGGAGATCAATGCGAAGCTCGTTGCGCTGGCAGGTTCGCTGGACGTGCAACTGGAAACGTTCCAGTCGAACCATGAAGGCGCGCTGGTCGACAAGCTTCACGAATACATCGACCGCGCCCAGGGCGCGCTGGTGAATCCGGCCGGCCTCACGCAGCACGGCGTCCCGCTGCACGACGCCATCAAGGCGATGCCTTTCCCCGTCATCGAAGTGCATATGTCCAACATCGCCGCGCGCGAGGAATGGCGCAAGCATTCGATCATCTCGCCGGCCGTGAAGGCAACGATCCAAGGATTCGGCTGGCGGTCCTACACCGCGGCGTTTGCCGCGCTCGTCGACCTGCTGCGCGAACCCGCGCATTGATCCATTGAAATCGCCGCGTTCCGCGGCGGCAATTCGTTCATCACGAAAACTCGGAGGCAACAATGAAACTCGCTCAAGCAATGCTCGCCGGCCTGTTTGCCGCGACAACGATGTTGGCACAGGCGCAGCAGGAACCGGTGCTGATCTACGGCATCATGGAATTGTCCGGAACGGGCGCGACGCCCGGCACCAATTTCGACAACGGCGTGAAACTCGCGGTCAAGGAGATCAACGCCTCGGGTGGAATCCTCGGCCGGAAGATCAACTACGTTTCCACCGACACGCAGACCAATCCCGGCGTTGCCAAGTCCGTAGCGCAAAAGGCAGTGGACAACAAGGCGTACGCGGTTCTGGGCCCCGTACATTCGGGCTCCATGATCGTCAGCATGGGCGAGACCAAAGCGGCGGAAATCACCAACTTCACCGGTGGCGAGGCCGCGGTAATCACCCGTCAGGGCAATCCGTTCGTGTTCCGCACATCGTTCACGCAGTCATCGTCCATGCCCAAGGTCGCGCGCTACATCAAGGATTCGTTGAAGGCCGGCTCCGTGGCGATGGTCTATACCAACAACGATTTCGGCAAGGGCGGGCGCGATGAGATGCAAAAGGCACTCGTCGCACAGGGAATCAAGGTCGTCGCCGACGTTTCAACCGACCCGGGTCAGGTCGACATGACGTCGGCGGTCCTGGCAATCAAGCAGGCCAATCCGGACGTGTTGTTCGCCTATCTGACGGAGGAGGAAGGTGCGCGCCTGCTGCGCGAGCTGAAGAAGCAGGGATTCAGCAAGCCCATCGTCGGCGAAACCACGATCATCGGGCAAAAGGTTATCGAGCTTGCCGGTGACGCCGCCGAAGGTGTGCTGGGCCACGTGGGCCTCACCGCCGACGCGCCGAATCCGACGGTCAAGGCCTTCAGCGACAAGTACTTCGCCGAATACAAGCAACGCAGCGACCACAACGGGATGAAAGGCTACACCGCTGTCTATATCGTCAAGGCGGCAACGGAAAAGGTCGGAAAATTCGACTCCAAGGCGCTCGCCGCGGCGCTGCATGGCATCAAGATCTCGGCCAAGGACAATCCCGGCGTGCTCCTCGACGTTTCGTTCGACCAGAATGGCGACCTCGACCGCGAAAGTTTCATCATCAAGGTCGTCAACGGCAAGCAGCAGGTCATTGCGACCGTTCCGGCAGCGGGCGCCAGGCACTGACCTTTCGCTTGTCCCACGGCCGCCCCTTGCGGGCGCGCCGGAACCATCGACCCCGCCTGCCGCAAACTTTACGCGGCGCCCCAAGGCGGGGTCGTTGCATTCTTGGGGCGGCGAGCGCCCACGCCCTCATACAATGCGGGAACGTGGCGAAGCGGGCTGACATCTAATGTCGTGAAGCCCCCTTTTGGTACTCGAAAACCCATGCGCCCCGCCTCCGTCATTGCCCCCGGTCAGAATCCATCCGATGCAGACATCGCGCGCCGGGTCGCGGCGGGCGATGAGAGCGCATTCACCGCGCTCATGCGGCGATACAACCAGACGCTGTATCGGACCGCGCGAAGCATCCTCAAGGACGACGCGGAGGCGGAAGACGCGGTGCAGGAGGCCTACCTCTCGGCCTTCCGTGCGATGGGCAAGTTCCGCGGCGATGCAAGGATGTCGACCTGGCTGGTTCGCATCGCCGCGAACGAGGCCTTCGGGCGCCTGCGCAAGCGCAGTCGACGCGCCGACGTGATCCCGCTTGATGGGCCGGCCGAGCCCTTTGCCGAACCCGCGGAGTCGAACATGAACGAAATCTCGTCAGCGCAGCCTGAACACGCTGCGGTTCGCGCGGAAACGCGCCGAATGCTGGAAGCGAAGATCGATGCGCTGCCCGATGTCTACCGGACGGTATTCGTGCTTCGCGCGGTCGAGGAATTGTCGGTCGAGGAGACCGCCATCAGCCTGGGTATTCCACAAGCGACGGTTCGCACGCGCTACTTTCGCGCGCGCAGCCTGCTCCGGGAAGCGCTGGCGCGCGAGATCGATGTCGCATCGCAGGACGCATTCGCCTTCGCCGGAGAACGTTGTGACCGCATCGTCGCCGGCGTTCTCGTTCGACTCAGGGAATCGCAGTCCCGCGGAACCTGATCGCCCGCAGCATAAATCACAGGAGAGCCATCATGTCGTTTTTCATTCTGGCCAATGCCCCCGCCACACTCGCGGCACGTCGCGCCTTCCTCGGAAAATCCGGTGTGCTGCTTTCCGGCCCGGCGGTTGCGCTGCTCGCCGGACAGGAGGCGCTCGCGGCACAGGGTGCGCCGTCGTCGTCATCCGACGTGCGCATCCTGAATACGGCCTTGGGCGCCGAACTGGAGGCGATCGCCGCATACCAGGTCGGCGCGGAGAGCGGCTTGCTGCAAAAGCCCGTTCTGGATCTTGCGGTCACGTTCCAGGGCCATCACAAGGAACATGCGGATGTGTTGGCGAAGACGATCGTGAAGCTCGGCGGCAAGCCCGTGGCCGCCAAGGACAAGTACACGTTTCCGGTGGAGACACTCAAGAACCAGAACGACGTGTTGCGTTTTGCGGCCACGCTCGAGAAGGGTGCGGTCAGCGCTTATCTTGGCGCGGTGCCGGTGTTCAACAACCGCGAGCTCGCAAGAGCGGCGGCGAGCATTCTGGGCGACGAAGCGATGCACTGGGCGGTCCTTCGCAACGCATTGGGCGAGGCGCCCGTACCCTCTGCATTCATGGCGTGATTGCGGGGCCAAGCGCTATGCAGATGGCCGGCATTGCGCTCCTGCTTGCGACAAGCGCCATGGCCGCGGTGTCGACGCCCGTGCAGCGTGGCGACCCTCACCGCGGCGAGGAAATTTATGCGCGTTGCCTCGCCTGCCACGCGCTCGCCTACGACCGCACCGGTCCGCGGCACTGCGGCCTCATCGGACGGCGCGCGGGAAGTGTGAGCGGCTTTGCCTATTCGGACGCGATGAAGCAGTCAAAGATCATCTGGAGCGCGAAAACGCTCGATCACTTTCTCACCAATCCCATGCAGGCGGTTCCGGGAACCGCAATGGGCTACGCGGGTATCGAAGATCCAAAGGAGCGCGCCGACCTGATCGCGTATCTCGAGCAGGCAAACGCGTCACCTCAGTGCAGGAAATAGCGCCAGCGTTGCGTGCCCGGGATCCCGTCGGCGCGTTCAACGCGGAGCGGCGTCAGGTGGTCTGGCGCGAAGGCTTGAGCGCCATGGCGCCGTCGCCAAGCAGATACAAGACGATCAGCGCAACCGTCCACAGCGCGGGAAACTCCCAGCCGCCCCCTTGATTGGTGAAGAGCCAGCCATTGGCGCCGTGGGAGAACACGATCGTGCCCAACATTTCCAGTGCCAACGGCAGCGCGACCAGCGACGCGTAGATGCCGAGAATGAGCGCAAGGCCGCCGAAGAATTCGAGCGCGATGACCGCGTATGCGAGCATCGCCGGGAATCCGAGCGAAGCGAAATAGCCGACGAATCCGGGAACCGTGAATACGAAGACCTTTAGGCCCACGTGCGCCAGGAACAGGACACCCAGCGTCACGCGCAACAGGAGCGCCGCATAAGGGGCAGTAGACGTTTTGATCACGATGGTTTCCTTTCGACGTTCGCGGTGATCCGCATCGCGATCCTGAACCTTCCCATCCTGCCGAGTCAAATTGCGCGGCAAACCCGCATCGTGGGCGTTACGCCTTCGCCGAATGCGGCCGCGTGTTCACGGGCAGACAGAGCAAGCCGGTCAGCAACGCCAATGCAACCTGTATTGCATAAAGAAGCGTGAAATCGCCGTGCTGCAACCCGGCATGACCGAGCAACAGCACCGTGATCGCGACGCCGAGCACCGAACCGATCTGGCGGGTGGCCTGATTCACTGCGCTGCCGACCGCGTACTGGTCGGCAGGAAGACGGTTGACTGCCGCAGCCGACAACGACGGCAACACCATGCCGACGGCCATGCCGCTCAGCAGGAGTCCCGGCAGCCAGTGCCGCACGTAGTCGGGTTCGGTCCCGGGGACGAGCAGGAACCACAGCCCGCTGGCCACGTAGATCAATGAACCGCCGACGAGGAATGGTCGATGGCCATACCGCGCCGCCAGGCGCCCCGTGAGGATGGCGAACGGCACAACGAGCAACGGTCCCGGCGTGACCGCGAGCCCCGCCTGCGGCAGGCTGTAATGCCACACGCCTGTCATGTAGAAGAAGAACCCGAAGAACATGATCGAGAACGCGATGCCGAACGCGAAGGTGGCAAGGTTCACGAACGTGTACGTGCGGTTTTTGAACAGATGCAGATCGACCAGTGGCGCGGCCGCAATGCGCGCCCATGCGACGAAGCCGATCAATGCCGTCGCGCCGGTGGCCGCGGCGATCAGCAAGTCGCCCCGCGTCCAGTTAGGCGAGCCCGATTGAACAATGGCGAGAGCGACCGCGCCCACGCCGACCACCAGCAGCGCCATGCCAACGACGTCGACAGGTCGTTTGCCCTCCGGCCGCCTTGCTTCTTTCAGCCGCGCCGCGCCGTACCAAAGCGACACCGCACCCAGGGGCAGGTTCAGGTAGAACGCCCAAGGCCATCCCGCGGTGTCGACCACGAACGAGCCCACGCTAGGCCCCACGGCGGCGGCGAAACCGCCCACCGCGCCCCACAGGCTAACCGCCACCGCGCGCTTGCTCTGCGGAAACGCCGCCAGCACGATGGATAGCGAAGCCGGGGTCAACAACGCTGCGCCGAATGCCTGCGCGACGCGCGCGGCAATCAGCATCGCCACATTGCCGGCAAGGCCGCACGCCGCCGAGGCAGCGAGGAACAGCAAGACGCCAAGCAGAAAGATCTTCTTGCGTCCATGCGTGTCGGCCAGGCCGCCCGCCGGAATCAGCATCGCCGCATAGACGACCGTGTACCCGTTCAACACCCAGGACATGTCGGCGGCCGAGGTTCCGGGAAAGCCGGCGCGCACCGCCTGGAACGCGGCGAAGAGCATCGTGGTATCGAGCGAGACCAGGAACACAGCGACGCTGGCGATCCAGAAGGTGGGCCAGGGCGACGCCATGGCGGAGATGCGCTGCGGCGTTGCATGAATGGCGGAAGTGACGGCGGCGTCGTTGGCGTGCATGGCATTCACTCCCGGTTCAATGGTTGGAGGTACACGGCCGGTTCGGCCGACAGTCCGCGATGCACCTGGCGCGCGATTTCATCGGCGAGCACCTCGTCTTTTCCGGCGGCGAGACCGTCGAACGCCGCCTTCACGATCGACGCTGGCGTCGACCTTCGGCGCGTCGATGTCACGCACAAGGTCGGTATCGATGAAGCCGGCATGCAGGCCGAGCACGTGCGTGTTCTGTTCGCGCAGCTCGTGGCGAAGGCCGTTGGTCAGCGACCACGCGGCGGCCTTGGACGCGCCGTAGACGCCAAGCATCGGCGGGCTGATCCAGCTCGCCACCGACAGCACGTTGATGATTGCGCCGCCGCCATTCGCCGCGAGCGTTGACGCAAAGGCCCGGCTCAACCTGAGCGGCCCGATGAAGTTCGTTTCCATCATCGCCAGTGCGTCATCGGCGAGCGGCTTCAGCCAGGAAGCCGCCGGTCGTCGCGATGCCGGCGTTGTTGATCAAGCAGCGTGATATCCGGGCACGACACGCACAGCCGCCGCGATGTCGTCCGGCCTGGTGACATCGAGGCGGATGGGCACGACGCCCGGCAGCATTATCTTGGCTGGGTCGCGGGCAGCGGCGTAGACCTTGCGCGCGCCACGGGCGAGGCTTCCCGGGCGAAAGCGAGTCCCAGGCCGCGGTTGGCACCGGTGATCAGCACGACGGCGTTTTCGAGTTTCATGTTCGACTCCCATGAGAGGTGACGGCGTCGCAACGACGCGCGAAAGATTCGATTGAATATGATGATTATCATATTTCTGGTCATGCGAATATCGAATGCATTCGAATCGGAAAAGTGTCGTCGCGAAATTCAGCGGGCGTCGTGGGCGGCGAGTAGCGACTCACGCGCCGCGGCGAGCATCGCCTTGCCCTTGGCGCTTGGGCCTAGCACGCGCGCAAGCTGCAGCGCCCCGACCATCGTGCTGGCAATCGCCATTGCCTGTTCCTTGCGCCGGGGTTCGGGCAGCGCGCGGCGAATGGTCTCGACCAGAGATTGCGACGCGTTGCGCCGAAGCTTCGCGCAATTCCGGCGATTGCCGCGGCATTTCGGATGCAAGCGCCGCCACCGGGCACCCGAGCTCGGTGCCTGCCAGGTGCGCCTCCGACAGATACCCCTCGACGATGGCTCGCAAGGGAGTTGCTCCCTGTGTCCGGCGCGCCTCTACGCGCTTGGCGAGCGACGTGGCGCCGCCCGCCCCGGCGCGCGCCAGTGCCTCGGCCAGCATCGCCTCTCGGGACTCGAAATGCGCGTAGAAGCCGCCATGCGTCAGGCCCGCTTCCTTCATGACCTCGGCCACGCCGACGCCCTCGAATCCGCTGCGTCGAATGGCACGCGCCGCCACCTCGAGGATTCGCTCGTGGGTGACCGCTTTCTTGTTGGCGCCGGGCTCCATGGAACCCAGTATACACATATTTATGACGCGCATCATATTTATTTTCAAGCCTTGAAATGGCCGTGTCGGCGGCGCGGAAGCGCATCCGGACCCGAGGCGCGTAGGGACTACCTGAAGCGGACGTTGTCGCGGCCGAGTTGGCTGATCGCGTTGCAGCCCATCAATTTCATGTCCCGTTCGATCTCCGTCCGCAGGAGCCCAAGCGCCCGCTCGACGCCCGCCTGCCCGGCCGCCGCGAGCGGATAGAGGTAGTAGCGGCCGAGCCCGACGGCCTTGGCACCCAGCGAAAGCGCCTTCAGCACATGCGTTCCACGCTGGATGCCACCGTCCATGATCACGTCGATCCGGTCTCCCACCGCATCCACGATCTCCGCCAGCTGGTCGAACGCGGCGCGCGACCCGTCGAGCTGGCGCCCGCCATGATTGGAGAGGATGACGCCGGTGCAGCCGATCTCGACCGCGCGCTTCGCGTCCGCGACCGACATGATCCCCTTGAGGCAGAACTGGCCGTTCCAGTGCCGCACCATCTGCGCCACGTCATCCCAGGTCATCGAGGGGTCCAGCATTTCCGTGAAGTAACGGCCGATCGACATGGCGCCGCCGCTCATGTCGACATGTTCGTCCAGTTGAGGAAGCTTGAACCCTTCGTGGGTCAGATAGTTGAGCGCCCACATCGGCTTGATCGCAAATTGCATCATTCCGCCAAGCGTCAGACGGAATGGAATGGAAAAGCCGGTTCGCAAGTCCCGCTCGCGGTTGCCGCCTGTGATGCTGTCGACCGTCAGCATCATTACGTCAACGCCGGCGGTCTTGGCGCGCTCCATCATCGCGCGGTTCAAGCCGCGATCCTTGTGGAAATAGAACTGGTAGACCTGCGGCGTTGCGTACTGGCGGCGCAGCGCTTCCATGCTGACGGTGCCCAGTGACGAGACGCCGAACATCGTGCCGAACTTCGCGGCCGCGGCTGCCACGGCGTGTTCGCCCGTATGGTGGAACAGGCGCTGCAATGCCGTGGGCGAACAGTAGAAGGGCGTCGCCAGCTTCTGGCCCATCACGGTGACCGAGAGATCGACCGCTGCCACACCGCGGAGCACGTTGGGCACGAGGTCGCAACGGTCGAAACTTTCGGTGTTTCGACGCTTGGTTACCTCGTCGTCCGCCGCGCCGTCGATGTAGTTGAATATCGGACCCGGCAGCCTGCGCTCCGCCAGCCGCCGGAAATCGTGAAAATTATGGCAGTCGCTCAAGCGCATCGTGTCGTCCAACTAACGGCCGTGCAGCGCGGCATTTTCGAACCGCTAAGTTTCACCGGCGTGGCGAAGCCTTCAAGTTGTGGGTAAAGTGATTCTGTGACCGCATTAAGTAATCGATGCACGAAAGGGAATTCAATTTCCGACGAGGCCCGTCTACCAATGCAGCCTCCCCAAACCGCCGCAATAACAGCAACGACGACCCGCACAGCGAATGGCACGGTCATCCTGCTCGCTGCGGCGATCGCAATGGCGAGCCTCATTGCACACATTTCCGGTATTGCCCACCTACCCAGCGGCTTCTTCGTCGACGAATCGTCCATCGCCTACAACGCACATCTGATCGCCCAGACAGGCCATGACGAGCATGGCGTGGCCTTTCCGTTGTTTTTCAAGGCTTTCGGCGAGTACAAGAATCCACTCTACATCTACCTGCTCGCCCTGGCTTACAAATGCTTCGGTTACTCCGAATTGACCACGCGGTTGTTGAGCGCGACGTGCTGGGCGGCGGGTAGTGGGCTCACCTATCTGCTAGGGCGGCGCTTATTTCCCGACAGCGCCTCGCGCCTCTACTTGCTGGTCTGCTTGGGCTTCACGCCCTGGTTGTTCAGCCTGTCGAGAATTTCGTTCGAGGTCATCGTTCTCTATCCGGTGCTCGCGCTTTTCCTGTACGCCACTTGTCGTGCCTATGCCGACGATTCCCCTCGGTGGGCAGTGGGCGCGGGTGCCGCGATTGGGCTCTCCATTTACGCCTACTCCACATTCCGCCTACTTGCGCCGCTACACCTGCTCGCAGTCCTGCTGTGCTTCCCACAGCGGCGCTACTGGCGGCTTCATCTTTGCGTGGTCACGGGCGCCGTGCTCGCGGCGGTGCCTTACTTCTTCTACACCGTCGCCAATTTCGAAAATCTGACTGAGCGCTTCAGCCAAATTACTTACCTCAACCGCGACGAACTCCCCGTGAGCGACAAGATCGCGATGTTCGGGAAGCGCTACTTCGGATACTTCGATCCTGAATTTCTGGCGTTGCACGGCGACCCCAATCGACGGCACCACACCGGCTTTGGCGGGGAGCTGCTGCTGCCGTCGGCAGCCATGCTTGCTTTGGGCGTGGTGACCGCCATCACCAGCGGCGAGGTCCGGCGGTCGCCGTTCGTGCGGTTGCTGCTGGTCGGTCTGATACTGGCGCCGGTCGCGGCGGCGCTGACCACCGACTCGTACCACAGTCTTCGTAGTTTTTCGATGGCAATTTTTGCCATCCTGCTGTCGGTCTACGGCGTGCGTTACCTAGCGAGATGGCGGCTCGCCGGCGCCATGGTGGTGCTCACCGCGGCCAATGCGGTCTTCTACGCCTGGAATTACTTTTACGCGTACCCACCCATCTCTGCCATTGCCTTCGAGAACCACGGTTTTCGTGAAGCACTCATTGCGGCGCGTGGCATGGCAGTTGGAAGGATCGTGATCAGCACCGAAGGCAATCAGCCCTACATCGACATGCTCTTCTTCGACTCCGTTCTGCCCCAGCCGCAGCGCAAGGTCCCGGTCCTGCTCGGCGACAGCCATGACCTGCGGGAAGGCGATGTACTGATTTATCCCACGCCTCCGAGTGAGGTGACATACCGTGAGGGACGGGTCGAGAATAGTCTCTACGCCGTGCGGCCATACGGGCGCTGAATGGCGCACGCTCGTCTGGGAACGCAAGCTCGCCAATGACTGATCTGAACACCTTGCGCCGCGGCGATGATTATAAAATTATTCTCACCAACCAGCGTCATCAATCAATCACCGTCGGCCAACGTGGCCCGGCGCTATTCCACCGTAACAGACTTGGCGAGATTGCGCGGCTTATCCACATCGGTGCCGCGCAGCACAGCCGTGTGATAAGCAAGCAATTGCAGCGGAACCACGTGCACGATGGGGGACAGCAGTCCCGCATGCTCGGACACGCGGATGAGGTGAACGCCGTCGCCACCCGTAACCTGGCTGTCGAGATCGGCGACCACATACAGCTCGCCACCGCGCGCGCGAACTTCCTGCAGGTTGGATTTGAGCTTCTCCAGCAGCGCATCGTTGGGCGCAATCGCCACCACCGGCATGTCAGCGTCGACCAAGGCAAGCGGGCCGTGCTTTAACTCACCCGCTGGATAGGCTTCGGCGTGGATGTAGGAAATTTCCTTGAGCTTGAGCGCACCTTCCAAAGCGATCGGGTAGTGAAGACCGCGTCCGAGAAACAACGCGTGCTCCTTGCCGACGAATGCCTGTGACCACGCCATGAGGTGCGGCTCGAGTGCCAGTGCGCCTTGGATCGCGCCGGGCAGATGACGCAGCGCGGTGAGCCATTTCGCCTCGTCCTGCGCGGAGAGCTTGCCATGCAGTTTTGCGAGCGTCAGCGCCAGCAGGAACTGCACGACCAGTTGCGTGGTGAACGCCTTGGTCGACGCGACGCCGATTTCCGCACCGGCGCGGGTGAGGAACACCATCTCCGTCTGGCGAACCATGCTGCTGGTGGCCACGTTGCAGATTGCGAGCGTGTGCGCGTGGCCGAGTGACTTGGCGTGTTTCAACGCGGCCAGCGTATCCGCGGTTTCTCCCGACTGCGACACGACGACGACCAGCGCATCGGTATTCGGCACGCTGTCGCGGTAACGGTACTCGCTGGCGATTTCGACCGTGCATGGGATGCGCGCCAATGTTTCGATCCACTGCTTGGCGATCAAGCTGGAGTAATAGCTCGTCCCGCAGGCCAGGATCAGCACGGTCTTCGCGCGCGGCAGGATTTCGGCCGCACGCGCGCCGAACAGCGCCGCGTCGATGCCGCCGACCGCCTCGAGCGTGTCGGAGACCGCCCGGGGCTGCTCGAAAATCTCCTTTTGCATGTAATGCCGGTACGGCCCCAGATCGACCGCGGCGCCGCCCGCGGGGACGTCGACGATCGCGCGGTCGGCGCGCTTACCCGTCACGTCGTAGATCGCGTAGGACTCGAGCCTGACATCGGCGACATCACCCTCGTCGAGATAGGCGACGCGGCGTGTCACGGAAGTCAAAGCGGCCGCATCGGAGGCGAGAAAATGGTCGTCCGCACCCAGCCCGACGACGAGCGGACTGCCCTGCCGGGCGCCGACCACGCGCCCCGGCTCGCGGGTCGTGATCGCGGCAATCGCATAGGCGCCGTCGAACTCCGCCACCGATAACTGCACCGCGCGCAACAAGTCTCCGTTGGCGGCGCCGTGCCAATGCGCATGGACGAGATGCGCGATCACTTCGGTATCGGTCTGCGTCCGGAATTCGTAGCCCTGCGCCTTCAATCGTTCGCGCAACGCTTCGTAATTCTCGATGATGCCGTTGTGGACGACGGCAACTTCGTTACCCGACGTGTGCGGATGCGCATTCACCGACGACGGCTTGCCGTGCGTCGCCCAGCGCGTATGGGAAATGCCGGTGGTGCCGGTCAGCTGTCGCGCGTCCGCCTGCGCGGCAAGGTCGGCGACGCGCGCGACGGATACCAGCCGCTCCAATGTCGGCGTGCTGCCTCCGTTGATGATGGCGAGACCGGTGGAATCGTAGCCGCGGTATTCCAGCCGCCGCACGCCCTCGATGAGGATCGGAACCACGTTGCGCGTCGACGACGCGCCGATAATGCCGCACATGTCGCGTCGCGTCCTTAAGTCGTGGGTTTGGGCTTCTTGGCGGGGCGTTGCCACCCGGCGACCGTCACCTGTTTCGCTCGGGCCACCGTAAGCTGCCCCGGCGGGGCGTCCTGGGCGATCGTGCTGCCGCCGCCAATCGTGGCGCCCGCGCCGATTGTCACCGGCGCGACCAGCACGCAGTTGGAGCCGATGCTGGCGTTGTCGCCGATGATGGTGGCGTGCTTGTTCGCGCCGTCGTAGTTGGCGACGATGGCGCCGGCGCCGTAGTTGACGTTGGCGCCGACCGTCGCATCGCCGATGTAAGCCAGGTGGTTGGCCTTGCTTCCCTGCCCCAGCGTGCTCGCCTTGACCTCGACGAAATTGCCGATGTGCACGTCTTCTTTCAGCGTCGCGCCCGGCCGCAGTCGCGCAAAGGGGCCGATACGGCAGTTGGCACCGATCGTTGCTCCGTCGAAATGGGAATACGCGGCGATGACGGTGCCGGCGCCCACCGCGCAATCGCGCAACACGCAATAGGGGCCGACGACAACGCCTTCACCCAGCGTGACGTTACCCTCGAATACGCAGCCGACATCGATGAGCACGTCGCGGTCGCAAACGAGCGTGCCGCGAATGTCGATGCGAGAAGGGTCGGACAGCGTCGTTCCCGCAGCCATCAGCGTCTCCGCGCGCCGCCTCTGCACGATGCGTTCGACCGCGGCGAGCTGCGCGCGGTCGTTGATGCCGCGTACGTCCTTTTCGTCATCGGCCACGTGCGCAACGACCGGCGTGCCGTCCCCGACTGCAAGCGCGATGATATCGGTCAGGTAGTACTCGTTCTGCGCGTTGTCCGGCTGAAGCGCCGCAACCCACCTGCGCAGCAATGCCGTCGGCGCCGCCATCACGCCGGCGTTGATTTCGACGATGGCGCGCTGCGCCGCGTCCGCATCCCTCTCCTCCACGATCGCGCGCACGGCGCCCGTTGCGTCACGCACGATGCGTCCCAGTCCCGTCGGATCCGGGACATTCGCCGTGAGTACGGCCAGCTTGCCCCCCTGCGCATGCTTCACCAGCGCGGCGAGCGCGACGGCCGGTACGAGCGGAATGTCGCCGATGGTGACCAGAGTGACGCCGTCCTCCGGTAGCGCCGCCAGCGCCACCCGCGTCGCATCACCGGTGCCCCTTGGCGGCTCCTGCCGCACGAAGCGCAGGTCCGGCGCCTGGATCGCCGATTGCACGGCATCGCCGCCATGGCCGATCACGATGGCGATGGCGCGTGGCGCGAGCGCGCGGGCAGCGGCGAGCACATGGGAGATCACGGGGCGGCCGGCCAGCGGGTGCAGCATCTTAGGCAGCGCGGAATGCATGCGCTTGCCCTGCCCGGCGGCGAGGATCGCGACGTTGAGCGGGGAGGTCATAGGAGACCCGTGATGATACGCCACCGGCGTGCGCCGGTTGCCGCCGGGTGCTACAGTCTTGCGCCTGCCGACCCGTGGAAACTGGCTTCCCGGCGGCGCGTGTCCCGTTCACAGGAGGAAAGGCATGACATCCCATCGCATACTGCGTGCGCTCGCCCTAATGTTCGCAGCCGCCACGCTTGGCATCGCGTCGAGTTCAATTGTCTGGGCGGCCGACGCCTGCACCAATCGCGGCGAACTGGACCAGATGTATTGCGATGCGAACAAGGACATGGTCGCCGATGTGCCGACCGATCCCAAGAAACTCAAGAATCCGTCGACCATCGTATTCACGTACACCCCCGTAGAGGATCCCGCCGTCTACGAGAACATATTCAAGCCGTTCACGTCGTACCTGGCCAAATGCATGGACAAGAAGGTCGTGTTCTACCAGGTGCAAAGCAATGCCGCCGAAATCGAAGCCATGCGATCCGGCCGCTTGCACGTCGGCGGCTTCTCGACCGGCCCGACGGCGTTCGCCGTGAATCTGGCCGGCGCCATTCCGTTCGCCGTGAAAGGCAATGCCAAGGAATTCCAGGGCTACAACCTGATCGTCATCGTCAAGGCCAATTCGCCCTACCAGAAGCTGTCGGACCTGAAGGGCAAGAAATTCGCGCACACGGCACCTTCGTCCAATTCCGGGCACCTGGCGCCGCTGGCGCTGTTCCCGGCGCAGGGCCTCACGCCCGACAAGGATTACAAGATCATCTTCTCCGGCAAGCATGACCAATCGGTGATGGGCGTGAACTCCGGCGACTACGACGCGGCGGCGGTCGCGTCCGATGTGTTCCACCGGATGGCCGAACGCGGCCAGGTCAAGGAATCCGACTTCCGGGTGATCTATCGCAGCCAGAAATTCCCGACGTCGTCGTTCGCCTATGCGCATGACCTGGCACCTGCGGTTGCCGACAAGATGCTGTCCTGTTTCTATGAATTCCGTTTCCCCGCGGAAATGCAGAAAGCCTTCGACGGCGCCGATCGTTTCTTTCCGATCAACTACGCGACGACGTGGGAACCAGTGCGTGCGGTGGCCAAGGGCACCGGCGGCGGTTTCGACAAGGCGACGTATGACAAGGAAACGAAGCGCGAGGCCGACGAAGCTGCGGCCAAGGCCAAGAAAGGCTGACCGGAACGGCCGACCTTGCTGACGCTCAAGCATCTCGCAAAGTCCTATGTACCCGGCAAGCCGGTACTCACGGACATCAATCTCGAGATCGCGGCGCGGGGAATCACGGCGATCATCGGCCCGTCCGGTACGGGCAAAAGCACGCTGATCCGCTGCATCAATCGCCTGGTCGAACCGTCGGCGGGGGAAATACTCTTCGACGGCGACGACCTGGCGCGCCTTTCCGGCGCCGCGTTGCGCCATGCGCGACGGCACATCGGCATGGTGTTCCAGGAATACAACCTGGTCGAACGCCTGACGGTCATGGAGAACCTTCTCTCCGGCCGCCTGGGCTACGTCTCCTCCTGGCGCGCGTGGCGCCGTAAATTTTCGCCCGACGACATCAGGAAGGCGTTCGAGTTGCTCGACCTGGTGGGCCTGACGGGCTTCGCCCACCGCCGTGCCGATGCGTTGTCCGGCGGCCAACGCCAACGCGTTGGCATCGCGCGCGCGGTCATGCAGGAACCCAGGCTCCTGCTCGCGGACGAGCCCACCTCTTCGCTCGACCCGAAGACATCGGTCGAAATCATGGAGCTGTTGGCCGGCGTGGGACGTGCGCGCGATATTCCGGTGCTCATCAACATGCACGATGTGCTGCTGGCCAAGCGTTTCGCGGATCGCATCGTCGGCATGTCCGGCGGTCGCGTGATTTTCGACGGCCCGCCGGCGGAACTCTCCGACGACAAGCTGAAGCAGATCTACGGCGGCGAGGAATGGCTGCAGTAGCAACCGCGGATCCCTTTCCGCGCAGCGTATGGCCCAAGGTCGGCGGCGTGCTGCTGATCATTTACGTCGTCTACGCATGTGCGCAGATGGAAATTTCCTGGGAGCGCGTCCAAGTCGGCCTGCACAACGCCGCGCATTTCTTCAGCCGGTTGTTCCCGCCCAATTTCGCGCGCTGGGAGTTGCTGGTAAAGGGTCTCCTGGAAAGCCTGCAAATCGCAGTGCTAGCGTCCACGCTGGGCATCCTGCTCGCGCTGCCGTTGGGTCTCGCCGCCGCGCGCAACCTGATGCCGGCATGGGTCACCTGGCCGGCGCGAATCGTGATCGTGATGGCGCGTTCCTTCCATCCCGTGATCGTCGCCATCCTGTTCGTCAAGGCGGTCGGCTTCGGCGCGCTCGCCGGCATCCTGGCGCTGACCGTCGCGTCGATCGGCTTCATCGGCAAGCTGTTCACGGAGGCGATCGAAGAGATCTCCGAAAAGCAGGTCGAGGCGGTGCGCGCAACCGGGGCGCCTTTTGCCTCCGTATTGTGGTTCGGCGTAATGCCGCAGGTGCTTCCCCGATTCATCGGCTTCGCCACCTACCAGCTCGATTCCAACCTGCGCAACTCGACGATGGTAGGCATCGTAGGGGCGGGCGGCATCGGCGGCACGCTGTTTGCCGCATTCCAGCGTTTCGACTACGACTATGTCTGCGCGATACTGATTTCGATCATTGCGCTGATCATGCTGGGCGAACTGCTGGCTTCCGCGGTGCGCGCGATCTTCATCGACAACGCCACGTTGCGTGATTTCTTCCGGCGCGGCGGCCGCCTGAGCCGCGAGCGGCATCTCGAGGAAGACTGATGCCCCATGCCGCAAGCGTAGGGTTTCACGCCGCACGGCCGTCCCAAGGCGCTTGCCCCCCTTGGGGGAGGGGCGCGCAGCGCCCGTCGGGGGGGTCCATTGAGCGCCGCAGGGCCGTCCCAAGGCGCTCGCCCCCCTTGGGGGGAGGGGCGCGCAGCGCCCGTCGGGGGGGAACACACTTGGCATCGCTTCACGCGCGGCCAGCGGCTGGCGCGCTTTGTCGTCTATCTGGTGATCGTCGCCGCCATCGTGGCGTCGGCGCAATCGGTGGAAATCATTCCGGAGTTCCTGGCGGACGCGCCGGAACAGGTCGCCGACCTCTTTTCGCGCATGTGGCCGGTCGACTGGGCGCATTACCAGGGCAGCGTGCACGCCGCGCTGATGGAGACCATCCACATCGCGTCGCTGGGCACGCTCCTGGCGCTCCTGCTGGCGCTCCCGATCGGAATCCTGGCCGCGCACAACCTCGTTCCCTTCACGCCGGTGAACCTGTTCGCGAAGTTGATCCTCGTGTCGTCGCGCTCGGTCAATTCACTGGTCTGGGCGTTGCTCTTCGTAGGGATCTTTGGTCCGGGTGCGCTTGCGGGCACGCTGGCGATCGCGTTTCGTTCCATCGGCTTCGTCGGCAAACTGTTCGGCGAAGCGCTGGAGGAGGCGCATTCCGGTCCCATCGAGGCGCTGACGGCCGCGGGGGCACCCTGGATGTCGCGGATGACGTTCGGCTATTGGCCCCAGGTGCGACCCGCGTTCTGGTCTATCGCGCTTTTCCGCTGGGACATCAACGTGCGCGAATCCGCCGTGCTGGGACTGGTGGGCGCGGGAGGCATCGGCATGGCGCTCGATGCCGCCCTCAACCTCTTCGAGTGGGACCGCGTGGCGCTCATCCTGATCGCCATCGTGGCCATCGTCGTCGTCGCGGAAGTGGCGGTCACCCAGGTACGCAAGCGAGTCATCTAGTCAAAGGCGTATCCTCCGCGCCATGGCCATCATCGCCGTGTTCAACCAGAAAGGTGGCGTCGGCAAGACCACGACCGCGCTCAACCTGCTGGCCGCAGTGGCGCAGCGCAAGCAGCGCCCGCTCGGCATCGACCTCGATCCGCAGGGCCACCTGTCCCACATTTTCGGCGTGCAGCCGCGGCTCGCGGACGACACGGTGTACGGCTTCTTCATGCGCCAGCGGCCGCTCGAGGACATCGGTCAGGTGACGAGGAGCGGCGTCATGCTCTGCCCGTCCCATATCGAACTCGCCAAGCTCGACTCGCTGCTGGGCAAAGGCGTGAATGTGGTGACGCGGCTGCGCCAGGCGCTGCACGCACGGGACTCCATGCCCGGTCCGGTCATCATCGACTGCTGTCCCTTGCTTAACGTCCTTTCGCTCAACGCGGTGTTTGCGGCGGACGTGGTGGTTGTGCCGGTCTCCGCCGATTTCCTGTCGCTGCAGGGGGCCGAGCAGGTGGAGCGTGCGCTGAACGCGCTGGAACCCGTGTTCAAGCGACGCTTGCCGCGACGCTATGTGCTGACGCGCTACGACGCGAGGCGGCGGATGAGCACGGCGGTGGTCGCGCGCATGGCGCAGTCGCTGCGCCCTGACGAGGTCTGCGTCACACGCATTCGGGAGAATGTGAAGCTGGCGGAAAGCCCTGCGGTAGGGCGGGACATCTTTCGCCACGCGCCGGAGAGCCGGGGCGCGCGCGACTACGCGGCGCTGTACGAGGAACTAGTGAGTTCCGGCTTTCTGAAGTGACGGTGGGCCGGCGCTGATCAATCCGATCACGCCTTCGATATCGAGCGTATCCACACGGCGCGGGACGGCGCTTTCATGGCAATCCACGATTTCACAGTGGTGATACATCTGCCGCAGCCGGCGTTCGGCGTCGCCCTGCGTGGCGGCCATGATCAGGATGTTCTCCACCCGCTGACCATGCTTGGTCTTGATGTTGAAGCCGTAGCGAATCACGAAATGCCTCCCTTTCCGGCCGGCTGCCCCGTTGTGCGGGGCCGACCCCAATCGCATCAAGGCGTTAGGGCCGGGCGCTGCTATGATAGGACAGCAACGGCATGCAAATAACGTACCCTCCTCCCGTTTCCCTCCAATGACGGAAGCACCCGTTCTGCCGACCGCGACGACTGGCGCACCTAAAGGCCCGTCCCTCATCGATTCTTTGCGCCGAATGGCGATAGTAAGCGCTAACCAACACGTCGAGCTTACGCCTTTGGCGGGCGGCGTTTCGTCGGACATTTACCGCGCCGACATGCCGGGAAACGTCATTTGTATCAAGCGTGCGCTGGGACAACTCAAGGTTGCGGCGGACTGGCGCGTGCCGGTCGAGCGCAACCGCTGGGAAGTCGAATGGATGCGGGTGGCAGCCGGGATCGTGCCGGGCGCGGTGCCCGCCATTCTTGGAGAAGACCGCGAAACGGGCGCGTTCGCGATGACCTGGTTCCCGCCCGAAGATTTCCCGGTCTGGAAGAAATTGCTGATGGACGGGGAGTCCGACACCCGGACTGCGGGCGCGGTCGGCGACGTGCTGGGCCGCATCCACGCGGCCACCGCTGACAGAAAGGATATCGCTGAACGCTTTTCCACGGACGCGCTGTTCCAGGCGATCCGGCTCGACCCATACCTCGTCACCGCCGCCCGCGCACATCCGGATCTCGCACGCCCCTTGCTGGCGCTGGTCTCGACGACGGGCACCACGCGACGCGTGCTGGTGCATGGCGACTTCAGTCCGAAGAACATCCTGGTGGGCCCGGAGGGCCCCGTCATACTCGACGCCGAATGCGCCTGGTTCGGCGACCCGGCGTTCGACCTGGCGTTCGTGCTGAATCACCTGTTCCTCAAGGGAGTGCGAAGGCCGGACCGGCGCAGCGACTACCTCGCGATGTTCGCGTCGCTGTGCGCGTCCTACCGCGCGCACGTGGCCTGGGAGCCCTGGTCCGCGCTGGATGCCCGAACGGCGGCGCTGCTTCCCGGACTGCTGCTGGCGCGTGTCGACGGCAAGTCGCCCGTCGAATACATTACCGACGCGCGTGACAAGGACGCCATTCGAACCTTTGCCCGAACCCACCTCCTGCGACCCGCGCCCAGCCTGACCGCGCTGGCGCACGCGTGGTCGCTGTGAGCAACGCCGAAATTGCCGTTGTGCATGCGCGGCGCATCTGGGATTCGCGCGGGCGGCCGACCGTCGAGGCCGAAGTGCGCCTGAAGGGCGGCGCAACGGGACGCGCGATAGCTCCCGCCGGCGCGTCGCGCGGCGCGCGCGAGGCGATCGACCTCCGCGACGGCGGCACGCGCTTCGGCGGCTTCGGTGTCGACCGCGCGGTGGCCAACGTGCGCGGTCCCATCAACGCAGCGCTGCTGGGACTGGACGCGTGCAATCAGTTCGCCATCGACACCACGCTCATTCATCTCGACGGCACGCCCAACAAGGCGCGGCTCGGCGGCAACGCCACGGTTGCGGTTTCATTGGCAGTCGCGCAGGCCGCCGCCGCGTCCCGGGCCATGCCGCTGTGGCGTCACGTCGCGGGTGGCGACTCGGTGTCGTTGCCATTGCCGGAGGTCCAGATTTTCGGCGGGGGTGCGCATGCGGCGCGCGCGCTGGACCTGCAGGACCTGATGGTGATGCCCGTGGGTGCCGCCACCTTTGGCGACGCGCTGGCGATGATCGCCGAAATCTATCGCGCGGCGGGCGAGTTGCTTGCCGATGCGGGAAAGCTCAACGGTGTTGCGGATGAAGGCGGCTTCTGGCCGGCATTCGCGACCAACGAGGAAGCGCTGATCACGCTGGTGCGCGCGATCGAACGCGCCGGATTCCGACCCGGGCACGATGCCGCGCTGTCGCTCGACATCGCCGCGACGGAACTGCTGTGCGATGGACGCTACCGGCTGGCGCTCGAAAATCGCACCCTCGACGCGGGTCAGATGGCGGACCTGCTTCTGGGATGGCTTGACCGCTATCCGATTGCGTCCATCGAAGATCCCTTTGGCGAGGACGATCGCGAAAGCTGGATCGCTTTTGCGCGTGCAGCGCCCTCGCGCGTGCAGATCGTCGGCGACGATTTCCTCGCGACCAATGCACCGCGCGTTGCCGCCGCCGCAGCCGACCGCTCATGCAACGCCGTGCTGATCAAGGTCAACCAGGCGGGCACGCTGACCGAGGCGAAGTCGGCGCTCGATGCGGGAAAGCAAGCGCGCTTTGGTACGATCGTGTCGGCGCGCTCGGGCGAATCCGAGGACGCCGCCATCGCCCACCTCGCCGTCGGTTGGAATGCGGGGCAGCTCAAAGTCGGCTCGTTCGCGCGCAGTGAACGGATGGCCAAGTGGAACGAAGTGCTGCGCATCGAGGAGGCACTCGGCAGTTCCGCCCGCTACGCCGGCGCCGCGGCACTGCCGGTGTAGTCCACCGATGGCCGCCGAAGGGGATTCCGCACCGACGCGAAACTTCCTCGCGGAACTCGTCGAGCACAAACCCGCGCTCGCGGCGCTGGGGATCGTGGTGCTGACGCTGCTCGCCCACGCCGTGCTGCTCGTCACTCCCGGTTTCTACGGCAACGACGAGTGGCAGAAGTTCGACCACATCCGCCTGCACGGCGGCCTCGACTATCTGCAGGCCTACGGCGCCATTCGCCCCGGTACGGAATTCGGCTACCCGGTACGCCCGATCGGCTTCCTGCAACAAGGCGTCGCCGCGTTGTGGATGCAGTCTGCGCCGGTCGCGTCGCACCTCGTATCCATCGCCAATCACGCACTCGTGGCTATCGTGTTTGTCTGGGTCCTGCGTCGCGCGCGCGTTCCGGGCGACACGGCGGGACTTGCCGGCGTGCTGTTCGTGCTTTCACCGCTGGCGACGATGGCCACGGGTTGGACCGCCGCGTCCTTCGATCAGTTGTACGTCCTGTTCCTGTTGTTCGTCGCGGCCATCGTCGTGCGCCTGCCGGAAGAAGGACTTTCGCCGCTCCGCGGAGTAGCACTTCTTGTCGCCACCACTGCTTCACTGCTGGCGAAGGAGACCGCAATCGTCGCGCCCGGCATAGTGCTGCTGCTGGGCTTCCTTGACCGGTGCAGACATCCCGGCGGCTTCAAGTGGCGCTCCCACGTCATCGCCTTCACCGTCGTGCTGCTGCCTGTCGTCGCGTACCTGCTATTTCGCGCGCCTGCCATCACCGCATCGTTGACGGGTCATGTGACGGCGGAGTACACGCCGAGCGCGGGCAATGTACCGGACAACGCGTGGCGGTTCTTCACCTATCCGTTTCGCGTGAGGCTGGTGGAGATGTCGGCGACGGTCTATCGATCGCCGTGGCAACCACTCGCCGCCGGTGCGATTCACGTTCTTCTGGTCGGCGCGTTGGGCCGCCTGTTCGGCTGGCGGTACGCGTTGGCCTACGTCGCCGCGTATTTTCTTTTCCTTGTTCCGGCACTCGCGATTCCCAATCCCGGTACCCAGTGCCTGTATGGCGCGGGCCTCGCCATGTCGCTGGCGCTGGCCGCAATCATCACGCGCTTGATGGTAGACAGGAAAAAATTCGCCCTCCTGGTCGCTGCGATGGCCGCGGTTGGCCTCTCGGTGCACAGCATCGAGATCCAGCGCCATCTCTATCAATACGGCAAATGCCAGTCCCAGTTCCTGGGCAGCCTCGATCATCTGCTGGCGCAGCAATCCGGCGCGGAAACCGCGCGCATCGTCGTCGTGCCCGACGCGGGCGCGCCGGCCCGCGTTGCCGTTCGCGCGGTGACCGCGCGCGAGGCCTACACAGCGAACGGACAACCCACGGTCACGTTCGAGACACCGGATCAGCAAAGCGCGATGCCCACCGCGCCGGGCGCGATACGTGCGCGCATGACGGCAACCTGCGCATTGCAGCGGGAGTGACCGCCGACTACTCCAGGAGGAAATCCGCCAGCTCGACAAAGCCCGCGCCGGCTTCCCGCCGCGTGACGTACGCAGGGGGCGTCGCGATGCGATCCAGGAACGGGCGAACATTGGCCACCCCAACTGAATGCGGGAAGAACCCGAACATCGGCGCGTCGTTAGGAGAGTCGCCGGCAAACACGAACTGCGCCCGCTGTGCGTCGAGATCCACGGCAAAGACTTCGGCCAGCAGCAGGCGCGTCATCGCCAGCTTGTCGTAGCGGCCGAACCAGCCGTTGACGTGAATGGAGCTGACCTTCGCGGTCATGCCTTCGCGTTCCATGAGCGCGACAATCCGGTCAACCGCTTCGCGCGACAGCGCCGGCACGTCTTCGCAAAAATCGATGGCAAGGTCCGTCTCGCGATACTGCTGGTCGGAGGCCAGCGCGGTGCCGGGCACCTCACGCAGGATGGCTTCCCCGATGGCCGCTAGCCTCGCCCGATTCGCCGCCCGTTCGGCCGGATCGGCCATGAAGCGTCGGACCAGCTTTTGCCGATCGTCGTCGTGATGCATGTAAAGCGCGCCGTTTTCGCCGACGACCGCATCCACCGGCCACATGCGCGCTATGTGATCGCACCACCCGGCGGGCCGGCCCGTGATCGGAATGACGAGTTTGCCCCCGGCGCGCAGACGCTCCATCGCCGCATAGGCGGTCGCGCCGAGCCGGCCGTGCGTCGACAACGTGTCGTCGATGTCGGTGAGCACGCCGCGAATTCCACGGCGCGCGGCGTCCGGCATGTCGCGCAGCGGAGCCATCAACGGTCGCGCCGCTGCCATCCGTCAGGGCCTCGGCGCGGCATCGAGCAGCCATTGCGGAACCGGGGGTGGCTGCCACGCCGCGATCGCCGCCAGCGCGTCATCCACCGTCGCAACGCATACCAACAGGGAACGATGCTCATCGCGCAACAGGCCGTCGGCCACGGCGCGGTCGAGTTGCATCGCGAACCCGTCGAAGAAACCTTCCAGGTTGACCATCACCAGCGGCTTGGCCTGGATGCCCAACTGGTCCCATGTGGCCATTTCGCACATCTCGTCGAACGTCCCATAACCGCCGGGCAGCGCGACGAACGCATCGGACAGTTTGGCCATCAGCGCCTTGCGCTCATGCATCGTCGCGACAACGTGCAGTTGGTCAAGACCGGAATGGCCCACTTCGCGCGCCATCAGCTGTTCCGTGATGACGCCGATCACTCGCCCGCCGGCATCCAATGCAGCTTGTGCGGCGACGCGCATCAGGCCCACGCTGCCGCCGCCGTAGACAAGGGTGATGCCGCGCGAGGCCAGCGCCTGGCCGAAGGCCTTCGCCGCGTCCGCATATGCCGGCCGTGTGCCGACGTTCGAGCCGCAGAACAGGCAAACGCTGGTAGCGGCGGTGCTCATCGCGAAACCTCGCCACCAGCGGAATCGACACGCAACTTCGCGACGTATGCTGCGACCGCATCGCGCTGCACCGGCGTCATCGGCAGGCCGCATTTGGTGCGCCGCCACAGCACGTCGTCGGCATCGCGCGCCCACTCCTCGCGCACCAGGAAGTCAATCTCGCGCGCGGTGAGCCCCGCGCCAAAGTCCTGACCCAGGTCGGCCATCGACGCGGCATCGCCCAGGATATCCAGCGCGCGCGTGCCGTGGCGGCGCGCGATGCCGCGCAAGAACTCCGCGGACAGCGCAGGGTAGCGACGACAGAGTCCGGCGAAAAATGCTATGCGGCCGTCGGTGGGCGGGACGCCTTTGGGCAGGTCGCCGCCGGGCAGCGGGCGCCGTTCGCGTCCATTCCGGTTCAATGCCCGGGAAATACGGCGCCAGCAGCGCCAGCGCCGATTCGGCCAGCTTGCGGTATGTGGTGATCTTGCCGCCGAAGATCGACACGACGGGTGCACGTCCCGGTCCAGCGTCACCTTCGAGCGCGTCGACCTTGATCACGTAGTCGCGAGTCACTGCCGCGGGATTGGCGGACCCATCGTCGTGCAGCGGCCGCACGCCGCTGTAGGACCACACCACATCGGACCGGGCCAGCGGCTTGGCCAGGTACGAATTGACGAGTTGCAGCAGGTAATCGACCTCCTCCTCGGAGATCACCGGATGGTCATATTCCTCCACCGCAATGTCCGTGGTGCCAATCAGTGAATACTGTTCCTGGTAGGGAATGATGAAGACGATGCGGTTGTCGGCGTTTTGCAGGATGTACGCGTGCTCCTCGGGGTGCACGCGCGGGACGACGATGTGGCTGCCTTTCACATGGCGCACATTTTCCTTTGAGGGCGCGGCGCTGACGCTGTCGAGAACATGCTTGACCCACGGCCCTGCCGCGTTCACGATCGCCCGCGCCGCGATTTCGCTCGTCATGCCGCCATCCGTTTTAAGCGTTGCGCGCCAGAGCCCACCGTCGCGCCGTGCACTGGTGACGCGCGTGTGCACGCGGATGTCCGCGCCCCTGGCCCGCGCGTCGAGCGCATTCAACACGACGAGGCGCGCATCGTCCACGCGGGCGTCGGCGTAGACGAATCCGCGTTCAAATGCCGCCTTGAGGCCCGCACCCCATCGGCTCCCGCGAAGGCTCACGCCGAACGACTTGGGCAATGTCATTTTGCCGCCCAGGTGGTCGTAGAGGAAAAGGCCGCAGCGGATCATCCATGCGGGGCGCAAGTGCGCTTCATGCGGCAACACGAACGCCAGCGGCTCGATGATGTGCGGGGCATTGGCAAGCAGCACCTCGCGTTCCCTGAGCGCTTCCGCCACCAGCCGGAATTCGTAATATTCGAGGTAACGGAGGCCGCCGTGGATCAGCTTCGTGCTCCACGACGACGTGTGCGCGGCAAGGTCGTCCTGCTCCGCCAGCAACACCGTCAGTCCGCGACCCGCCGCGTCGCGGGCAATGCCGGTACCGTTGATGCCGCCGCCGATGACGAGCAAATCGTAGATTGGGGATTCGGCGGGGATCATGGCAATGGCGGACAGAAGCGCCGGATTGTAACGCGGTGGCCATTGCCGCCTGGAGCCGCCGCCAGCAATTGCGGTAGCATCGATGTTCCCGTGCCGGAGGTCCCATGCCCATCGTCCCCGAAATCGACGTGCTCGACGCCGACATGCGCGGCTGGCGTCGTCAATTGCACGCCCATCCCGAAACCGCCTTCGAGGAAACGCTGACGTCCGCCTTCGTCGCGGAAAAACTGAAATCGTTCGGACTCGACGTCCACACCGGGCTCGCGAAGACCGGGGTGGTCGGCGTGCTGCGGCAGGGCGACGGGGAACAGGCGATCGGCATGCGCGCCGACCTGGATGCGCTGCACATCCACGAAAAGTCGGGCGTGGCCCACGCGTCCACCGTGGCGGGAAAAATGCACGCGTGTGGTCACGACGGGCACACGACGATGCTCCTGGGGGCGGCCAAGGCGATGGCTCAACGCAGGAATTTCGACGGCACCGCGTACTTCATCTTCCAGCCCGCGGAGGAGAACGAAGGCGGGGGTCGTGTGATGGTGCAGGAAGGACTGTTCGAGCGGTTCCCGATGAAGGCGGTGTACGGCATGCACAACTGGCCGCCATTGCCCGCGGGCAGGATCGCGCTGCGTGAAGGTCCGCTGATGGCGGCCTACGATATTTTCGAAATCACCGCGACCGGACGCGGCGCGCATGCGGCCATGCCGCATCTCGGCCGCGACCCCATGCCGTTCGCCGCGCACGTCATCAATGCGCTGCAGACCATCGTGTCGCGCAACATCCATCCGCTTGAAGCCGGCGTTGTCAGCGTCACGCAGGTGCACGGCGGCGACACGTGGAACGTGATCCCGCAGGAAGTCGTGCTCCGCGGCACCGTGCGCACGTTTCTGCCGGCAATCCAGGACCTGATAGAGCGGCGCATGGGAGAAATCGTCGCCGGCATCGCCGCGACGTTCGAGATGACCGCCACGCTGCGCTACGAGCGCCGCTATCCCTCGACTATCAATTCGGCCGCGGAGACTCGGCACGCGCTGGCCGCGGCCGTCGCGCTGGTCGGCGAAGACAACGTCGACACCGACCCGATGCCGTCCATGGCCTCCGAGGATTTCGCGTTCATGCTGCAGGCCAAGCCGGGCTGCTACATCTGGCTGGGCGTCCAGCGCGACGCCGGCACGCCCAACCTGCACAACCCGCATTACGACTTCAACGACGACGCGTTGAAGATCGGCGCAAGCTACTGGGTGACGCTCGCGGAAGAACAGTTGCCGCTCAATGCCGGCGTGCGTCGGTCGGCGTCAGCTACGGCGCACGGTTCGGCACGCGATTCCAGCCGTACCTGCCGCTTGAAGCGCCTGGCAAAATCCCCGTCGAAATGAAACGTTAGTCGTAGCAGCGGCGGGACGCGTTGCGCGCGCAGAATGGAGTGACGCCGGCGCCTGGACGGGCCGGCGAGCGAACTCAGGAGATCAGCTCTTCGTCGGCGCGACCTGCTGCCTCGCCTTGTCGGCCACGGCCTGCGCGTCGAGCATCAGCTTGTATGCAACGTAGTACTTGTAGATGTTGCGCACGTAGGTCGTCGTCTCGATGCCGATCTTTTCGGCGGTGACGATCTCGACATTGTTGAACCACTTGTCGGGGTCGAGGCCACGCTTCGCCGCTTCCTTGCGCATCTTCGAGATGTTGCCCGGGCCGCAGTTGTAGCTGGCGAATGCGAACAGCGGCCGGTTGGCCTCGCTGAATTTGGCGTCAGGAAAGTATTTGGCCATCAGCTGGTTCATGTACTTGGCGCCGCCGTGGATGTTGGGCTCGATCAGCTTGATGTCGCCCACGCCCAGCTGCGCGCCCGTCGCCGGCATGATCTGCATCACGCCGATCGCGCCGACATGGCTTTTCGCGTTCTGGTCGAGTGTGGATTCCTGGTAGCCCTGCGCGGCCAGCATCAGCGGGTCGAAGCCGTATTGCGTGCCGTATTTCTCGAACAGCGCCAGCGTCTCCTTGAACCGCCTCCATTCGCCGGTCCCGGACGGGTCCTTGAGTTCCTTGACGCGCTTCATGTACTGCGCGAGGCGGTACTCGATGACCCCCTGCTTCACCGCCCAGTTCTTGTGAAAATCCTCGATCTCGGCGGCGAGCCTGGGGCTGTCCTTGCGCACCGCCCAGCCGACGCGGCCGTTGTCGCGCACGATGAGGTCGGGATGCACGACGATCTTCCCCAGCGCCTGCGCCCACATCTTCGCCTTCCAGTCGTCGACGACGACGACTTCGAGAAGGCCCGTATTGAGCATCTCCATCATGTCCTCGTCCTCGAGCGCGTCGGGCACGAGCACGAGCTTGATTTCCGGCTTGCCGACGCCCTTCAGCCGCTCGTTCTGCGCGACCAGGCTCTCGTAATAGCTCGATGCGGGGCGAACGTGCACGGTCTTGCCGGCAAGGTCGTCGAGCGTGGCGAGTTTGGGCGACGCCGGGCCGGTGACGACGATTTCGTCGACGGTGCGCACCGAGGCCGGGGACACGAAGTCCACCAGCTTCTGCCGCTCCGGCGTGACGGTCAGGTTGCCAACCGCCATGTCGGCGAGGCCCGCGACCGTATCCGGTAGCAGGCGATCGCGCGTTGCGGGCACGATGTAGATGGTCAGCGGACGCTTGCCCAGCTGCTTGGCGTACTTCTGGTTGAGCCAGCGCTCGAAATCGCGGATCAACTCTGCCGAGAGGCCGCGCTCGCGGCCCTTGTCGTTGAAGTAGAGCGACCTGCTGTACGGGACGTCGACGCGAATCATCCGCCGCTCGAGCATCTTGTCGAAGTCGCCGGTCCACGGCTTGTTGGCGACCGACAGCCCGCGCGCGGCCGCGGCCGCCTTGCTGTCCGTCGCGGGTTTCGCGGCCGCTGGCGCGCCAGCCGGTTGCCCGAACGCCAGCGTTGCCGCAGCAATCGCGGCCATCCCTGCGAAGCCGCGAAGCATATTCATGTACACGACCTCTTCCCGCGCCGCCGGCTAATTGCCGCCTCCGCCAGAGGTCACGGCTTCCATCACACGGTCGAGGTTGAAGGTCCCTGGCTTCTGGCGCGGCGGGAATTCCTTGAAGCTTTGCAGCCAAGCGCCGACATAGGCGCCCGCCGGCGCGATGAGGAACATGCGATCCATGTACCAGCGCTGATAGCCCATCGCCATCTCCTCTTCCGCCCGCTCGAACGGATCCATGCGCAGGTTGGTGATCAGTGGAGCCCGCAACTGCACAAACGGCCTCAGCCAGACGTTGAGCCCCAGCGCCTCCTGCTTGAGGAAGGTGATCTTCCAGTTGTCGTAGCGCAGGGCGGCGACACTGCCGTCATCGGTCCAATAGATGAAATCGTGTCGCGGCCATGCCGCCTCGCCCTTCAGCGCCGGGCCCAGGTCGTAGCCGTCGAGGTGCACCTTGTAAGTTCGGCCGCCGATCGCGCGGCCCTTCAGCAGGTCCTCCTTGACGGTCTTGTCCCCGGCGGCGGCCAGGAACGTGGTCAGCATGTCTTCGTGCGCGCCGAAATCGTTGACCACCGTGCCGGGCTTGATCACGCCGGGCCACTTGATCAGCGTGGGAACGCGATAGCCGCCCTCCCAATTCGTGTTCTTCTCCCCGCGGAACATCGTCGTGCCACCATCGGGCCACGTGAAGGTCTCGGCGCCGTTGTCGGTCGAATACATGATGATCGTGTTCTGGTCGAGCCCCAATTCCTTCAGCTTCGCGAGCACCTGCCCGACTTGGGCGTCGTGTTCGACCATGCCGTCGGCGTATAAACCCAGGCCCGTCTTGCCATCCGACCCCGTCTTGAGATGCGTAAAGACGTGCATCCGTGTCGAGTTCCACCAGAGGAAGAACGGCTTGTTGGCCTTCTTGGCGCGCTCCATGAAGTCGAGCGCCTTGGCATTGACCTCATCGTCGATCGTCTCCATCCGCTTGCGCGTCAGCGGACCCGTGTCGTCGATGCGGCCATCGGCGAAGCTGTGGATTACGCCGCGCGGACCAAACTTCTTCTTGAACTCGGGGTTCTTGGGATAGTCCGCATTCTCGGGCTCTTCCTCGGCATTGAGGTGATAGAGGTTGCCGAAGAACTCGTCGAAGCCATGCGCGGTAGGCAGCATGTCGTCGCGGTCGCCCAGGTGGTTCTTGCCGAACTGGCCGGTCATGTACCCCTGTGCCCGCAGCAGCGTGGCGATGGTCGGGTCTTCTTTTTTCATGCCTTCCGGCGAGCCCGGCAGTCCGACCTTGGTGAGTCCCGTGCGGATCGGCGATTGGCCGGTGACGAACGCCGCGCGGCCCGCGGTGCAGCTCTGCTGGCCGTACCAGTCGGTGAACAGCGCGCCATCGGCCGCAATGCTGTCGATGTTCGGCGTCTTGTAGCCCATCATGCCGCGGTTGTACGCGCTGACGTTGAATTGGCCGATGTCATCGCCCCAGATCACGAGAATGTTGGGTTTCGCCGGCTGGGCCAGCGCGGAAGTCGCCACGGCCAGCCCGAACAGCAAGCCCGTGAAACCACGCATCCAGCCTGTCTGAGTCCACTTTTGCACGATGTCTGTCTCCGGGAGTGTTCTTTGATGATTTTGCCGAGCGGCTTGCCGTCGTTCCCGCACCTGGGGGCGCGGCAGGCGGTCGCAAAGGCTACGCGCTGCCGCGCGGGCCGGTCCAATGACTTTGCTGCATCGGCTGATAAACTGCGGGCATCGTGCTCGACCTACGACTACTGCACCAGGCTGTGACCCTCGCTCGTTACCGCAATTACGCGCGCGCTGCGCAGGCGCTACACATGACGCAGCCGGCGCTCTCGCGCAGCATCGCCGGCCTCGAGGAGCGAGTGGGCGAAAAGCTCTTCAACCGCACGCCGCGCGGCGTCGATGTCACCGCCTTTGGCGAGATGCTGCTGACGCGTAGCCACACGCTGCTGGAAGGCGCCGCGGAAGTCGAGCGCGAGTTCAAGCTGATGCGCGGCCTGGAAATCGGCGAACTGCGCGTCGGCGTTGGTCCCTATCCCGCCTTGATGTCGGTGGGCACGGCCATTGGACGTCTCGCCGCAGCGCACCCCGCACTCCACATCCAGGTCATTGAAGAGGATTTACGCGCGACCGTCGACGCCCTGCTGCACGGAAAGCTCGATCTTGCGGTCATTGAATTGAGCATCGTCGCGGGCGAAACGCGGCTCGCCACCGAGGCGCTGCCGCCGCACAAGGGCTACTTCTTCTGTCGCGCAGGCCATCCGTTGCTTGGCGAGAAGGACGTGACCGTCGACCGTATTCTGTCCTACCCTTTCGTCGGCACCCGCTTGCCTCCCCGCGCCGCACGCGATTTCCTGGCGCTGGCGAAAATCGGCACCATCGACGCGGACACCGGTGACTATCTGCCACCTATCAAAGTCGAGTCGATCCAGATGGCCAAGGACATCGTGCTGGCCGGCGACACCGTCTCGATGGCGCCTATCGCCTGTGTCGCCGAGGAGATCGCTGCGGGAACGCTGGCGGTGCTGGGTACCCGCCCCGAGTGGATGCAGACCGGCTACGGTCTCACGTGGCTGCGCGACGGTGCGCTTACGCCCGCCGCGGAAGCTTTCCGGCAGGCGATCTGGAGCGTCGAGCAGGAAATTGCCGCCCGGGAGTCGCGTTCGAACGGGGCAAAGCCTCCACGGGTGATTGCGACGAGTCGTCGTACCGCACTCCGTCCTTCCTGAACCGGTATCGCGCTGACGATGTGATGGGCGCACTTCCGCCTTTCGCTCGTTGAGCGCTTCCCCTTTGCCGGTGCGGCAAGGCACGGTCGCGGCGTGGATCCTCTACGACGTCGCCGCGCACGGCTACAGCCTGATGATTCCCAGCGTTGCCTACGCGATCTATTTCACGTCGTATGTCGCTGGCGATACCGGACGCGCCGACCTGCTGTGGTCGCTGGCGGTGAGCGTGTCGCTGCTGGTGTCGGGCATCCTCGCGCCCTGGATCGGCGCCGTCGCCGACGCAAACGCATGGCGGCGATCGATGCTGGCGGCGGCCACCCTCGCCTGCGGATTGGGCACCGCGCTTCTGTTCACGGTTGGGCGCGGCGACGTGTTCGCCGGCGCCGCCTTGTTCGTGCTCGCGCAGGTGGGAGCAACACTTGGTGGCAGCCTCTACAACTCCTTTCTGCCGCATGTTGCCGGAAGACGCGGCGCGGCACGTCTTTCAGGCATCGCGTGGGGACTCTCCTATCTGGGCGGGATCACCTGCTTCCTGTTGTGCCTTCCCTTCACCCGGGGCGGCTTGACCGAAAGCAACGTCGCGTTCTTTACCAATACCTTCCTCGTCACGGCTGCGTTCCTGCTGGCGATCGGCTTGCCGTCCGTTTATGCGCTGCCCGCTGCAGCCCCCGTCCCCGTCGACGAAAACCGGGGCGGCCCTTATCAGCGCATCTGGTCGACGATCAGGCGTTGGCGCGACGACCGCGAAGTGCCGAAATTCCTGCTCGCTTACTATCTTGTGAACGACGCCGTCGTGACGGTCCTATTTTTCACAGCGGTGATGATGAAGAAGACGTTCGGACTGGAGTTGCAGGAGGTGCTGTTGTTGTCGCTGGCGCTGCAGGCCATCGCGATACCTTCTACCGTATTCTTCGGCTGGCTGGGTGGACGCTGGTCGCAGCGTGGCGCGATCTACGTGACGCTCCTGCTGTGGGGGGTGACGCTCGCGCTGATGGTGCTGGCGCAAGGGCCACCCGGCGCTTACCTGATCGTCAGTTCGCTGGGTCTGGTGCTGGGTTCCACGCAGTCGCTGTTCCGCAGCCTGTTTGTCGACATGGTTCCGCCCGATCGCGCCTCCGAATACTTCGGCTTCCATGCGCTGGCCGGACGCGCTTCGTCAGCGCTGGGGCCACTGCTCTTCGGTGTGGTGGGTGCACTGACCGGGAGCCAACGCTGGGCGATGGCGTCACTCGCCGTGTTCTTCATCGTCGGCGCCGCCGTGCTGGCGACCGTCCGCATTCCAAAGGTCCGCGCAGGCGGAGACTGATCTCGCCGGACAGGAGAACTAGGCATCCGGCCGCGTCATTGCCGCCGCATCGATCCAGCGGTCGAAGTCGTCCGCGCTCACCAATCCCAGCTTGAGCGCGGCATCGCGCAGCGTGATGCCTTGATGATGCGCATACATCGCGATCCTGGCCGAGCCCTCATAGCCGATGTGTGGATTCAGCGCCGTCACCAGCATAAGCGAGCTCGCGACATGTTCACCGATACGTTCGCGGTTGGGCTCGATGCCGCGCGCGCACCGGACGTCGAACGAGCGCATGCCGTCGGCAAGCAGCTCGATCGATTCCAGCACGTTGTGCAGCATGATCGGCTTGTAGACGTTGAGCTGGAAATTTCCCTGCGATCCCGCGAAGGCCACAGCGGCGTCGTCACCGAAGACCTGCACCGCGATCATCGTCAGCGCTTCGCACTGCGTGGGGTTGATCTTGCCCGGCATGATCGACGACCCGGGTTCGTTGTCGGGGATCGTGATTTCGCCGATGCCGGCGCGCGGCCCGCTCGCATACCATCGCACGTCGTTGGCGATTTTCATCATGATGCCGCCAAGCGTGCGCAATGCCGAGCTGACATTGACCATCGCATCGTGAGCCGACAACGCGGCGAACTTGTTCGGCGCCGACACGAAGGGCTTGCCGGTCGCCGTGGCAATCTGTCGCGCCACCGCCTCGCCGAATGCAGCCGGCGCATTGATGCCGGTGCCCACGGCGGTCCCGCCCAGCGCCAATGGAAAGAGGCCTTCGCGCGCGTTGCGCAGGTATTCGAGCGCGTCGTCCATCTGCGCGACCCAGCCGGAGATCACCTGACCCAGTGTCACCGGCGTCGCGTCCTGCAAGTGCGTGCGGCCGAGCATCACGACATCCGAAAATGCCCGCGCCTTCGCGTCCAGCGTCGCACGCAGTTCGGCGAGCGCGGGAAACAGCGCACCGTCGAGCTCCTCGAGCGTGGCAATGTGCATCACCGCAGGAAACACGTCATTGGAGGACTGGCTGCGGTTCACGTCGTCGTTGGGATGGATCGGCTGCTTCGACCCCACCACGCCCCCCGCAACCTGGATCGCGCGATTGGCGATCACTTCGTTGGCGTTCATGTTCGATTGGGTGCCGGAACCGGTCTGGAACACCACCAGCGGAAACTCGCCGTCCCAGCGGCCGTCGATCACTTCCTGCGCCGCGCGTTCGATGAGTTCGGCCTTGTCCGCGGCCAATCCGGCGAGTCCGACGTTCACGCGTGCCGCGGCCTGCTTGACCAGTCCGAACGCGCGGATGACCGGGCGCCCCCAACTGAAGCGCGCGACGCCGATGGGAAAGTTGTCGATCGAGCGCTGCGTCTGCGCGCCCCACAAACGACGCGCGTCGACGCGCACTTCGCCCATCGCGTCTTTTTCGATTCGAGTGGCTGGGACATCCATGGGAGTCGACTCCTTCCGCGGCTTCGGCGTGACGAATTTGCCAATTATCGCGCGAGCACTCCGTTTCGGTAGCAAGTGGCCAACGTAAACGCCATCCAATCGCCGCCACGTCCGCTTGACCCCCTACGGGTAGCGGCGTAGCGTCATTCCGTGCCGTACCCCGCCGTCTGCACGATGCCGCGCTGAGGCGTAAGCGCCCGGCATTGGGCGAGACAGCCTAAGGCCTCTCCGCCCTTTCATCGCAGAGGCAAGCAACGAGGGGGTGCGCAGAGCAGCAAATCCGCTTCGGAGGACCACGTTGCCCGATGTTCCAAGCGAAGCGGTCACCTTCCTTTTCACCGACATCGAGGGCAGCACCACACTGTGGGAGCGCAACCCGGCGGAGATGGGGCCGGCGCTGGCTCGCCATGACACGCTGATGCGCAGCGCCATCGAGCAGCATGACGGCACCGTGTTCAAGACGATGGGCGACGCATTCTGCGCCACGTTCCCGACGGCATTTCACGCGGTCGCCGCCGTGCGGGCTGCGCAGCTGTCCCTCACCCATGAGCCCTGGCCGCCATCGACGCGCATCAAGGTGCGCATGGCGCTGCATACCGCTACCGCCGAGGTGCGCAACAACGACTACTTCGGCCAACCGCTGAACCGCGTCTCCCGATTGCTCGCGGCCGGGCATGGCGGGCAGGTATTGCTGTCGATGGCCGCAGTGGAGAAGGTGCGCGCCGCCCTGCCTGCGGAAGTGAGTCTGCGCGACCTGGGTGAACGGCGGCTCAAGGACCTGATCCGGCCCGAGCGAGTGTTCCAGCTCGTCGCGCCGGGTCTCGACGCCGAGTTTCCTCCGCTCAGGACACTCGACGCGCGGGCGCACAACCTGCCGATCCAGTCGACCAGTTTTGTCGGCCGTGAGGCGGAAATGCTGGAGGTCAAGACACTTCTCAGATCCTCGCGAATCGTCACGCTGACAGGTTCAGGCGGCGCGGGCAAAACGCGCCTCGCGTTGCAGGTGGGTGCCGACCACATCGACGACTTCGCCGACGGCGTCTGGTTTGCGGAGCTCGCCCCGCTCACGGACCCGCGCCTCATCGCGCAAACGGTGGCGACGCTCCTCGGGATCAAGGAAGAGCCCGGCCTCGCGATCACCGAGCACATTGACCAGCGCGATCAGGGACAAGGAACTCTTGCTGCTGCTGGACAATTGCGAACACCTGGTCGACGCATCGGCTCGAGTTCTGCGCAGACCCTGCTCGCGCGATGCGCCCGCGTTCGTCTCTTGGTCACCAGCCGCGAGGCGTTGCGGGTGCCCGGGGAGTCCACCTACCGCGTGCCCTCGCTACCGGTGCCGGACCCGGGCGCGACGCCGAGCATTGCGTCGTTGACGCAGTTCGCCGCCGTGCAGCTGTTCGTCGACCGGGTGGCGGCGGTGCAAGCCGGGGTTCGACCTGAACAATGCCAACGCCGCCGCGGTCGCCAGCATCTGCCACCGACTGGACGGAATCCCCCTGGCCATCGAACTGGCGGCGGCGAGGCTTCGTTCGATGGCGTTGGGGGATGTGAACGAGCGGCTCAACCAGCGTTTCCGTTTGCTGACGGGCGGCGTGCGGACGGCGCTGCCGCGCCAGCAAACGCTGCGCGCGCTGATCGACTGGAGCTATGACCTTCTCGATCTCGCCGAGCAGGCATTTTTTTGCCGGCTGGCCGTATTCGCCGGTGGCTGGACGCTGCAAACAGCAGAGCAGGTCTGCACCGGTGGCGTTGTCGATGAGCCGGCGATTCTCGACCTTCTGACGTCGCTCACCGACAAGAGCCTGCTGCTGGCCGAGGAGCGCAAGGAAGGGGTCCGCTATCGGCTGCTGGAAACGGTGCGCGAGTACGCGTCGGACCGGTTGCGGGAGAGCGGCGAGACCGCGAGCTGGCAGGCGCGGCACCTCACGTACTTCCTCTCAGTGGCAGAGGGAGCCGTACCGCAATTGACGGGCGCGGATCAGCAGGCATCGCTCGAGCTGCTCGACGCCGAGCACGACAATCTGCGTTCGGCGCTCGCGTGGTCGTCCGGCGCAAACGGGAATGTCTTGGGCGGGCTCGCGCTGGCCGGCGCGCTTTGGCGATTCTGGCATTGGCGGGGCTATCTGAGCGAAGGCCGCGGATGGCTGTCCGGATTGCTCGCGGGGACAGCAGGCAAGGCAGCCGCGGGGCCTCGCGCAAACGCGCTGAATGGGGCGGGTGGATTGGCGTGGCAGCAGGGCGACTATCCGGCCGCTCGCGCGCTGTACGAGGAAGCCTTGGCGATCCGGCGAAGCTTGGGAGATCGGCGAGGCATTGCCGCCTTGCTCGGCAATCTGGGGAGCGTGGCGCTGCAGCAGGGCGACTATCCCGCGGCCCGGGCGCTGTACGACGAGGGGCTGGCTATCTTTCGGGAACTGGGTGACCGGTGGGCCATTGCCGCCGCATTGGGGAATCTCGGGGTTGCCGCGAACGGGCAGAACGACTATCCGGCGTCCCGCGCGCTCCACGAGGAGAGCCTGGCGTATTCGGCGGGATCTGGGCGACCGGCGCGGCATCGCTTCGTCACTCGGCAACCTGGGGAGCGTGGCGCTGCAGCAAGACGACAATGCGGCGGCTCGGGCGCTGTACGGGGAGTGCCTGGAGATCTTCCGGGAATCTGGTGACCGGTGGGGCATCGTCTATTCGCTGGAAGGACTCGCCGACGTTGCGTGCGCGCTGGCCGAGCCCGACCGCGCTGGGCGTCTATGGGGCGCGGCGCGATGCCTGCGAGAGGAAATCGGCGCCGTGATGCCGGACGCCGATCGCCGCCATCATGACGAACAGGTTGCCGCCGCCCGCTCTATGAGGGGCGATGACCCGGCGTTTGATTCGGCCTGGCAGGAGGGCCGAGCAATGACGGCGGAGCAGGCATTCCAGTACGCGAGCAATCGCGACAAGTGAACTCCCCCGCGTCGGTGCCCGCACATTCGGGCCTGCGTTTTCCCTCGTTATGCGCGCGCCGCGCGTCCGCGCGGCTTGACTCGCGGCTTGGCGCGCGTGCGTGACGGGCGCTTGGCCGGCGGCAACGCGGCGACCACTCGACCGCCGGCGCGCGGCGCGTTCACCGGGAGCAATCCGCGCAGCTCGCCCAGCAGGCGATGCTGCTTGTCGTCGAGGTCGCCATGCATTTCGATGCGATCGAGAAGCGCCAACGCATGGCGGCGTTGTGTCGGCGTGCGCAGCAGGTGCGGCAGCGAGTGCTTGGCGCGCTCCGGCTCGAATTCGACGACGATCGTTTCCTCCTGCAGCAGCCGCCGGCGCTCGTCTTCCGAGAGGTGGGCGATATCGCCTTCCGGCGAGAGGATCTCGCGCGTGCGCTGCATCTGCGACAGCCGGCGCTGACCGGGTCCCGCCTTCGTGATCAGCATCGCGATGCGCGCGAGTCCTTCGATGTCGCTGCCCTGGTCGATCGTGTCCAGCACCTCGCGCACCGCCGGCAACGACCGCGGATCGAACTTGCCTTTGCGGCGGATCTCCTCGCGCTCCTCGGCCATGTGCAGCGAAAGCATGTTGCCGTAGACCTGGAAGAAGGCCGCCTCCGCCGAGGCGTCGCGCAGATCGCGATACCGGTTGAGCGTGGCATTCATCGCCGACGAAAGGAATTTCTCGGCCTTGACCGCATCGTTGTCGGACGCGCGGCGCTTGCGATTGGCGGCCACCGCATCCGCCAGATAAGGCAGGGGCGACAGGAACGGATTCTTGTCCGAGAACGCCCAATACTGAACGCGCATCGGATGCATGTTCCGGCGCAGTTTGGCCAGCCACTCCGGCGACATTTCGCGCACGAACGGGCGCGCGAGCAGCGAATAGGCGCGCTCGAGCAGTTCCGACAGCGCGGCGACGGCCTGAAACGGCTTTTCATCCACTCGGTCGTACTTCTGCAGCGAGCGCAGGTCCTCGACCTTGCGTTCCTTCAGCGTGACTTCGTAACTCACGTCGCCATGCTTGTCGTGCGTTTCCTCGATGTGCATGCCATAGAGGCCCGGCGGCAGCTGCTGGATGTATTTCAGCACTTCGACGATTTGTGCGTGTTCCTTTTTCGCGACCTGACCCGACACGAAGATGCCCAGGTGGCCGACGTCCTCATGCAGGAGGCCGACGATCGTCTGTCCGTTGGCCTTGATCTCTTCCGACGACGAATACACGTCGGCGATCCAGTTGAACGCCTGCTGCGGCGGCGTGATGTTGTCGCCCATCGACGCGAATACGATGATCGGCTGCTTGATCGATTTCAGGTCGAAGTACCGTCCGGGGCCCAAGCGCGCCTCGCCTGCGGAGAGCTTGTTGCCGACGAAGAGGTTGTTGACGATCCAGCGAATCTCCTCCTCGTTGTACGCGTAGAAGCCGCCCCACCAGCGCTCGAATTCGAGAAAGCGCGCCGGCTCCTCGTCGATGTTCGCGAACAGGTGATACCACTTCTCCCACAGCGTGTTGGCGGGATTCAACTGCTCGAAGTTGTACACAAGGTGCGCGCCGTCGAACTTGCCGCCGCCCAGGTCGGCCGCGAACAGCGACAGCCATGCGCCTCCCAGGAGTCCGCCGGAATAGCGCATCGGCGAATCGCCGTCATTGCCCGACCAGTAGGACATGGGCGCGCCGTTCAGCACCAGCGGACCCGCGATATCGGGACGCGCGGCGGCCAGCATCATCACCGCCCACCCGCCCTGGCAATTGCCGACGATCACCGGCTTCTGGCTGTCCGGATGGCGCTCCGCCACGATGCGAATGAATTCGGCTTCGGCGTCCGTGACGTCGGCCAGCGTCTGGCCGGGACACGGGTCCGGGAAAAAGATCACGAAATAGACGGGATGGCCGGCGGAAAGCGCCACGCCCACTTCCGAGTCGTCCTTTGAGCCGCCGATGCCCGGCCCGTGGCCGGCGCGCGGATCGACGATCACGAACGGGCGCTTGGTGTCGTCGACGACGATGCCTTTGGGCGGAATGATGCGCACCAGCGCGTGGTTGGCCGGGCGCTCGTATTCGCGGGCGTCGGCGATCATCTCGTACTTGTACTTGAGCACCGGGGGCTTGCCCGGCAGCCTCATGCTCGAGCCACTGGTTGCCGCGCCGTCGAATCGTGTCCCAGTAGAGCACCGAACGCTGCGCGAAATCGATGTTGTACTCCGCCCACTGCCGCCAGAATTCCACGGGCGTCTTGGGCGACGCCGACGATGCCTTCAGGTCCGACCCCGCCTGCCGCATCCGGTCGCCAAAGCGCTCATTGGCGGCACGGGTTCGCCGTTGCAGGAGGTCGGAGACCGTCCGGGAAATGGTGAGGGAACGATCGATCGTGCGGTGCAGGTCAGCCATAGCGAATTCCAGGAGAAGGGGCCGAGGGCGGCAGCCAGCCGGGCGAGAAACGGGTTATGTTGCAGTGCACCATGCTACCACGTCGAGCGGGGTGCTGTTTTGGAAGGGGCGGTAACGACAAGGGGCGGTCCGCGATGGCCGCCCCCTGATACAAGTCGCCGGATTGCCGCTAGGCGCGGTGGCGAAGCTTGCGGATCGCTTCGAGCTGCGCCAGCGCACTGGCCAGTTCGCCCTGGGCCGCAGCCAGGGTCTCCGCGGATTCCTTGGCGAACATTGACTCTTCTGCGCGCTTCTTGGCTTCCAGCGCCTTCACTTCGTCCAGATCGTTCGCGCGGATGGCGGTGTCAGCCAGCACCGTCACCTTGTGCGGCTGTACCTCGAGGAAGCCGCCCTGCACGAAAACCAGTTCCTCGGCCGCCTGGCCCGGAATCTTGATGCGCACGGCGCCCGGCTTGATCTGCGTGAACAGCGGCGTATGGCGCGGAAAGATGCCGAGCTCGCCGTCGATGCCCGGCAATACGACGAACTCCGCTTCGCCGGAGAAGATCTGCTCTTCGGCGCTGACGACGTCGACAGTGATGGTGTGGATATCAGCCATAAGCTATGCAGCGCTCACTGCAGCGTCTTCGCCTTCTCGAATGCCTCTTCGATCGTGCCGACCATGTAGAACGCCTGCTCGGGCAGCTGGTCGCACTCGCCGTTGACGATCATGTTGAAGCCTTTGATCGTGTCCTTCAATGCAACGTACTTGCCGGGCGAGCCCGTGAACACTTCGGCCACGGTAAACGGCTGCGACAGGAAGCGCTGTATCTTGCGCGCACGCGACACGGCCAGCTTGTCCTCGGGCGACAGCTCATCCATGCCCAGGATCGCGATGATGTCGCGCAGTTCCTTGTATCGCTGCAGCGTCTGCTGGACGCGCCGCGTGCAGTTGTAGTGTTCTTCGCCGATCACGTGCGGGTCGACCTGGCGCGACGTCGAGTCGAGCGGATCGACCGACGGGTAGATGCCGAGCGACGCGATGTCGCGCGACAGCACGACGGTGGCGTCCAGGTGGCCGAACGTGGTCGCGGGCGACGGATCGGTCAAGTCGTCCGCCGGCACGTACACGGCCTGGATCGACGTGATCGATCCGGTCTTGGTCGACGTGATGCGCTCCTGCAGCCGGCCCATCTCCTCGGCCAGCGTCGGTTGGTATCCCACGGCCGACGGCATGCGTCCAAGCAGCGCCGACACTTCGGTACCCGCGAGCGTGAAGCGGTAAATATTGTCGATGAACAGCAGCACGTCGCGACCTTCGTCGCGGAAGCGATTCGGCGATGGTCAGGCCGGTGAGTGCGACGCGCAGGCGGTTGCCCGGCGGCTCGTTCATCTGGCCATACACCATCGACACCTTCGACTTGCCGAGGTCGTCCTTGTTGACGACGCCGGAGTCGATCATCTCGTGATAGAAATCGTTGCCTTCGCGCGTGCGCTCGCCGACGCCGGCAAACACCGACAGGCCCGAGTGCGCGGACGCGATGTTGTTGATGAGCTCCATCATCGTCACGGTCTTGCCCACGCCGGCGCCGCCGAAGAGGCCGATCTTGCCGCCCTTCGCAAACGGGCAGATCAAGTCGATGACCTTGATGCCGACCTCGAAGCAGTTCGGTCGACGGCGACAGTTCCTCGTAGCTCGGGGCCGCGCGGTGGATCGACATCGACTTCACGGCGGCCACGGGCCCCGCTCGTCGATCGGGCGGCCCAGCACGTCCATGATCCGGCCGAGTGTCTCAACGCCGACCGGCACCTTGATGGGTTCCTTCGTGTTCACCACCTGCATGCCGCGGCGCAGGCCGTCGGACGAACCGAGCGCGATCGTGCGCACGACACCGTCGCCCAGCTGCTGCTGCACCTCGAGCGTCAGCCCGATCTCGTCCATTTTCAGCGCGTCGTAGATCTCGGGGATCTGGTCGCGCGGAAATTCCACGTCGACTACCGCGCCGATGCATTGAACAATCGTTCCCTGGTTCATGGTTTCCTCAACTTCGTCAGATCAGAATTCGTCTCAGTTTGCTTCAAACCGCTGCCGCGCCGCCGACGATCTCCGAGAGTTCCTTGGTGATCGCCGCTTGCCGCGTCTTGTTGTAGATGAGTTGCAGTTCCTTGATGATCTTCGCGGCGTTGTCGGAAGCCGCCTTCATCGCGACCATCCGCGCCGACTGCTCCGAGGCCATGTTCTCATTGACCATCTGGTAGACGACGGCCTCGAGGTATCGCCGCATCATGCCGTCCAGCAGCGTCCGCGCGTCCGGCTCGTAGATGTAGTCCCACGAACCGCCGGACAATTCGGCGGTGCGCACTTCGCCCGCCGGCGTCCTGTACTGCTCGGGAATCGGGATGATCGTCCCGTGCCGCGGCTCCTGGCTCATCGTCGTGCGGAACGTCGTGAAGTAGATGTGCACTTCGTCGATCTTGCCCTGCATGTATTCGTCGATCAGCGTCTTGACCGGACCGACCATCTTGTCCACATGCGGCCGGTCGCCCAGGTTGGTGACGCTGGCGACGACATTGGCGCCCAAACGCGTCAGGAAACCCAAGCCCCTGCCGCCGATGGCGACGTAGTCGCATTCGATACCCTTGGCGCGCCACTCCCTGTGCTGCTGGAGCACCAGTCGAAGCACGTTGGTGTTGAGCCCGCCGCACAGCCCCTTGTCGGTCGTGACGACGATCGCGCCCACCCGCTTGACCGTGTCCCGCTTCTGCAGGAACGGGTGGCGGTATTCCGTGTTGGCCTTGGCGATATGCAGCACGATGTTGAACATGCGCTCGACGTACGGACGCGAGGCGCGCATCCGGTCCTGCGCCTTCTTCATCTTCGACGCCGAGACCATCTCCATCGCCTTGGTGATCTTGCGCGTGCTCTGCACGCTCTTGATCTTGGTCGTGATTGCCTTGGTGCTCGCCATGTCAACGTTCCGCCGTTGCGCTACGCATGGGCATCGTCATTCCCGCAATCGCGGGGATCCAGCGGCTTTCGCCAGACGACACTGGGTTCCCGCCTGCTCGCGAACGACAATTTTCAACATTCATCAGTACGTGCCGCTTTTCTTGAAATCGTCGATGGCCGCAGACAGCGCCTTCTCATCGTCGCCGGTGAGCTCCATCTTGGCGGCGATCTTGTCCATGATCGGCGCGTACTTGCTCTTCATGAACTGGCGCAGCGCGGATTCGAAGGCCAGTGCCTTTTCCACCGGCACGCCGTCGTAGAAGCCGTTGTTGACCGAGAACAGCGTGAGCGCCTGTTCAGCGACGGACAACGGCGAGTACTGCGGCTGCTTCATGAGCTCGGTCACGAGACGGCCCCGGTCCAGCTGCTTGCGGGTGGCCTCGTCCAGGTCGGAGGCAAACTGCGCGAACGCCGCCAGCTCGCGATATTGCGCCAACGACAGCCGAACGCCGCCGCCCAGCTTCTTGATGACCTTCGTCTGCGCGTCGCCGCCGACCCGGGACACCGAAATGCCGGCATTGATGGCGGGCCGGATGCCGGCGTTGAAGAGGTCGGTCTCCAGGAAGATCTGTCCGTCGGTGATCGAGATAACGTTGGTCGGCACGAACGCCGTCACGTCGCCCGCCTGCGTCTCGATGATCGGCAGCGCGGTCAGCGACCCCGTCTTGCCCTTGACCTCGCCTTTGGTGAACTTCTCGACGTAGTCGGCGTTGACGCGCGCGGCGCGCTCCAGCAGGCGCGAGTGCAGGTAGAACACGTCACCGGGGTACGCTTCGCGACCCGGCGGACGGCGCAGGAGCAGCGACACCTGCCGGTACGCCCACGCCTGCTTGGTCAAGTCGTCATAAATGATCAAGCGCATCCTGACCACGGTCTCGGAAATACTCGCCCATCGTGCAGCCGGAATAGGGGGCGATGTACTGCATGGCGGCCGACTCCGACGCCGTCGCCGCAACGACGATCGTGTAGTCCATCGCGCCGTATTCGGTCAACTTGTTGACGACGTTCTTGATCGACGACGCCTTCTGTCCGATCGCGACGTACACGCAGATCAGGTCCTTGCCTTTCTGGTTGATGATCGTGTCGATCGCGACCGCCGTCTTGCCGGTCTGGCGGTCGCCGATGATCAGTTCGCGCTGGCCGCGGCCGATCGGCACCATCGCGTCGATCGACTTGAGTCCCGTCTGCACCGGCTGCGAAACCTTCTGCCGCTCGATCACGCCGGGTGCAACCTTCTCGATGACGTCGCGCATCTTGGCGTTGACCGGCCCCTTGCCGTCGATCGGCTCGCCCAGCGAGTTGACCACGCGGCCGATCAGTTCCGGCCCGACGGGAACATCGAGGATTCGGCCCGTGCACTTGACCGTGTCGCCTTCCTTGATCCCCTCGTAGGCGCCCAGGATCACCGCGCCGACCGAGTCGCGCTCGAGGTTCAACGCGAGGCCGAACGTGTTGCCCGGGAACTCGAGCATTTCGCCTTGCATCGCGTTGGACAGGCCGTGGATGCGGCAGATGCCGTCGGATACCGAGACCACGGTCCCTTGCGTCCGCACTTCTGCGGTCGTGTCGAGGTTCTGGATCTTGGCCTTGATCAGTTCGCTGATTTCGGAAGGATTCAGTTGCATAATTTCCTCACGTCTGCCGCGGATTGAGGAAGTGCCGCGGCGTCACGTCGATCTAATTTGATGGGCCCGTCACGCGCGCAGTTGCGCGGCCATCGCCCGTAGTTGTTCCTGCACCGTCGCGTCGATCACTGTGTCGCCCACCGTCACGCGCGCGCCGCCCAGCAACTCCGGCTTCACCTCGACGGTCGCTTCGATCTTCTTGCCGAAGTGCTTTTCCAGCGCCGTCGTGAGTTCGGCCAGCTCGTTTCCCTGGAACGGGAACGCGGTCTCTATTGTCGCCCTGGCCATGCCGTCCGCCGCGTCCTTCAGGCTTTCGAACATCACCTCGATTTGCGGCAGCACTGAGATGCGGTCGGCCTCGATCAGCACGCGCAGAAAGCTGCGGCCATCGGTTGTCAGCTTGTCGCCGCAGATCGAAAGCACCAGCGATTCCCGTGCGCCCGCGTCGAGCGCCGGATTGTCCAGTGCCTGCGCGACGCGAGGGTCCGCGACGACGGCACTGGCCAGGCGCAGCATTTGCGACCACGCCGGCAGCGCATTGCCTTCGCGGGCGAGCGCGAACGCCGCTTCGGCGTAGGGACGTGCGATGGTGGTCAGTTCTGCCATTTTTCCGAATTGCCTGCTCGAATGCTTGACTTGTTTACAGCGCCCGGCCGGACTAGAGCTGCCGCTTCAATTGCGCAAGCAAGTCCGCGTGAACCTTGGCATCGACGTCTTTCTTGAGGATCTTCGATGCACCGGCGACCGCAAGATCCGCGACCGAGTCGCGCAACTGTTCCTTGGCGCGCGCGACTTCCTGCTGGATTTCGGCCTTGGCGGCGGCAATGATGCGCTCGCCCTCCGCCTTGGCCTCGACCTTGGCCTGCTCGATCGTCTCGGACTTGAAGCGCTCGCCTGTGGCGACGATTTCCGCCGACTTGCCCTTTGCCTCGGTCAGCATGTCGGCCATCCGCTTCTCCGCGCTGGCCAACTCGCGCCGGCCTTCCTCGCCCGCGGCCAGGCCATCGGCGATCTGTTTCTGGCGCGTCTCGATGGCGCGCATGAGATGCGGCCAGATGAAGCGGTAGCACACCCAGATGAAGACCGTGAACGACACGGCCTGCATGAGCAGGGTCAGATTGAAATTCATGGCGGACCTTCTGCGGAAGAGTGACTCTTGCGAGTCCTTACTTTGCCACCACGCCGAGCAGCGGGTTGGCGAACGCGAAGAACATCGCGAGGCCGACGCCGATGATGAACGAGGCGTCGATCAGGCCCAGCAGCAGGAACACCTTGGCCTGCAGTTGCGGCATGAGTTCCGGCTGGCGCGCGGCGCCTTCCAGGAAGCGCGAGCACATGATGCCCACGCCGACGCAGGCGCCGAGCGCGCCCAGGCCGATGATGAGACCGATCCCGACGGCGGTGTAGGCCTGGATCATCGCGAGCATTTGAACTTGTTCCATGTTCTATCCTTTCGATTGCACGTGACAGCGGTGTTGTGGGAATTGCGAACTGGGTTGGAGAATGAGGAGATCTGGAATGGGTGATCGAGAACGCGAGCGTCAGTGGTGCTCTTCGGCCATCGACATGTAGACGATGGTCAGCATCATGAAGATGTAGGCCTGCAGCGCGACGATCAGGATATGGAAGATCGCCCACACCACGTTGAAGAACAGCGCGACCGGAACCCATCCCGCCCCGGCTGCGGCCAGCATCGCCAGCAGCAGGAAGATGATTTCGCCGGCGTACATGTTGCCGTAGAGCCGCAGGCTGTGCGACAGCGGCTTGGATATGAATTCGACCATCTGGAACAGGAAGTTGATGGGCCACAGCAGGAAGAAGCTGCCGAAAGGCGCGACAAACAGTTCCTTGGTCCAGCCACCGAGGCCCTTGGCCTTGATGCCGAAGATGATCATCAGCGCGAACACGGTGAGTGACAGCGCAAACGTGGTGTTGATGTCCGCCGTGGGCACCGGCCGCCAGTTGTGGACGTGCAGTACGTGCTCGTAGAACCACGACATGATGTCGATGGGCAGGAAGTCCATCGCGTTCATCAGCAGCACCCACAGCCCGACGGTCAGCGCGACCGGCGCGACCAGCTTGCTGTCACCGTGATAGATGCCCTTGACCTGCTCGTTCACGAAATCGAGAAGCAGCTCGACAAAGGCCTGGGTCTTGGATGGCACGCCCGACGTCGCTTTGCGCGTCACCAGCCACAGGAAGCCCATGCCCAGCACGCCGAGGATCAGCGACACGATCATCGTGTCGACGTTGATCGCCCAGAAGCCACCTTCGCCGACCGGCCTGGTCAGGAACGTGAGGTGATGCTCGATGTATTCGGAAGGAGTGCTGGCCGCCATGGGATTCGGTATGGATTTTCGTCAGGGTCGCTCGGTTTCTTTTCCCAGCAGTGCCATGCGGAACAGCAGAACGGTGATCACGAAACTCACGAAGAAAGCCGCGGCCACCAAATTCTTGTAACTCACCAGCACCACCCAGAGCTGCAGGATGATTACCAGAACCTTGGCCGCCTCCGCACGAAACACGGCGGCGACTGTTGCGCCGGCGGACGTCGGATTGGAGATTCCCAGCACTACCGCATAAACGACCACTGCGGCGATGTTGACGACTCCCCCCAACATGGCCGACAGCGCGCCATGTCCCCCCACCCAGAGCCCGGCGATCGTCGCCACCGCGACTGTCGCGATCGCCTGCCACGTGAGGACCCGGCGGATCGGTTTGGTCGAAAGGGGCGCTTGCATTGCCGTACTGCGCATACTGCGGTTACCGAAGCAAACCGAACGATTTTACTCGTTTCCGCGGTGTTCCCGCAACGAAATGTTGCGACGCAAAATCGCACGGGCGTTCGATGGCCCCTCGGGACGAATGCGCGGCGAACCTAACGTTGTGTGCTAAACCCTCATCAAAGGGACCGCGAACCATCCAGCATGGATTCTTTCTCTAGCCGCCGGACAACGCCGCCACGATCATCACCTCGGCGTTGGGCGGCAGCAGGGCATTCGGATCACGCTGCACGTCCGCATTCACGAAGATCTTGATGTGCGGCCGCAACTTGCCTTGTTCGTCAAGCATGCGGAAACGGATGCCTGGGTAGTCGGCATCGAGGCCGTCCAGCACGTCCTTGAGCCTTGGCGACGCCGATGCGCAACCGACAACGACGACCTCCGCGCCAGCGCTGTATGAGCGCAACGGCGAGGGCAGGGCGACGCGATAATTCATGGTGCCGCTCTCCGGTCGTTGGCGATGATTAAACCGCCACCACGGAATAGATATGCGGCAGATGGGCGGCCAGGCACTTCCAGTTGCGGCCCTCGTCGCGGCTGCCCCACACTTCACCCGAGGTCGTCCCGAAATAAACACCGGCGATGGGAAAGGGGTCGACGGTCATCGCCTGCCGTTTCACGGTCCACCACGCCTGCGTCTTCGGCATCCCGTCCGCCTGGCGCTTCCACGACTTGCCGCCGTCGCGCGTGCGGTACGCGGCCGGCTTTCCGCCCGGCGATACCCGCGGCCACACGGACGTGCCGTCCATGGGAAAGATCCACGCGCTGTCGGCGTCGTGCGGATGCGTGACCATGGGAAAGCCGACATAACCGACGGCCTTGGGCATCCCGGTACCGATGTCGGTCCAACGCGTGGCGGGACGATCGAGGCGGAAAAGTCCGCAATGGTTCTGCTGGTAGAGACGGTCGGGATTGCCGCCTGCGAAGCGGACACAGTGCGGGTCGTGGCCGAATTCGAGATCGGGATCGGGCTGGAAGTCCGCCCGCACGCCCTGGTTGAGCGGATGCCAGTCCCCGCCCCCATCAATGGATTCGAAGGTGCCGCCGCTCGACATGCTGAGGTACATATGGAGCGGATCCCGAGGGTCGATCAGGATCGAATGCAGCTTTGGTCCGTCGGGCGTGCCGTCCTGGTCGCCGCCGCACCAGGCCTTGCGCTGCGGATGCGCATTGAACCCCGCCACGCCTTTCCACGTGACCCCATCATCGTCCGACCGAAACAGTCCTTGCGGCGACGTGCCCGCGAACCACACGCCCGGTTGCGATGCATGCCCCGGCACCAGCCAGAACGTGTGGTCGACGACGCGACCGCTGCCAGCGTCGAATGCGGGAGGAGTTGCCGCTTCCTTCCAGGTCTTCCCCTGGTCGGTAGAACGGAACACCGTTGGGCCCAGGTGTCCGGTGCGGGCCGCCGCGAGCAGCGTCTTGCCGTTGCGCGGGTCGAGCATCGCGTGATGCACGATGTGTCCAAGGAACGAGGGTCCGGCCAGCTTCCACGTGCGCCGCGTGGCGTCGGTCGTCAGCGTCCAGAGGCCCTTGCGCGTCGCGATCAACAGCCTCACGCGCTTGGGTGCTTCCTCGCGCTTCCCGGCCGACGTCCTTTTGCTGGCCGATACATTCGTTGCGGTGCGCGGCATGTTCATTCCTCGCGGACGTATGCGTTGGACCCCGAAAGTTACGCCTCCGGCATTGTCCGGGCAAGCCGGAGGGTTGAAATTATTTCCATTGCCTGCAATCCTCCACGGTTCGGTTTCCCATTCGCAGGCAAACCCCCACAAGGAGATTCCATGACGATCAAAGTCGGCGATACGCTGCCCCCGGGCACGCTGTCGGAATTCATCGAAGTCGAAGGCAACGGCTGCAGCGTCGGACCGAACACGTTCAAGATCGAGGATCTCACCCGCGGCAAGAAAGTCGTGATCTTCGGGTTGCCCGGCGCATTCACGCCAACGTGTTCCGCAAAGCACGTGCCGTCCTACCTTGCCAACTACGACAAGCTGAAGGCGAAGGGTGTGGACGACATTTTCTGCATGTCGGTCAACGATGCGTTCGTGATGGGCGCGTGGGCGCGCGACCAGAAAGCCGGCGGCAAGGTTCGCATGATGGGCGACGGCAGCGCCGATTACACCAAGGCGCTCGGACTTGTGTTTGACCTGACCTCCAAGGGCATGGGAGTGCGCTGCCAGCGCTTCTCGATGTTGGTAGACAACGGCGTGGTGAAGGCGCTGAACATCGAGGGGCCGGGCAAGTACGAGGTGTCCGGCGGCGAGACGATGCTGACGCAGTTGGGCTAACGGGGCCTACTCCGCAGCATCGAGGCGCATCGTACCAATGTCATAGATCATTCCCATAGATTTGGGCGTGGAGCGTCGTGCGTTGATCAGCGTCGGCCCGCAGATTCATGCAACGCGAGTTCGACGGCTTGCTCGAGAGTTAGCGCGCGACCCTCGGCCCACGCGTGGGCGAAGGCGATGTCGTCGCCCGCGAGCGCTCGCCCGATGGCCACGTTGGGGCCATATTCGACCTTGTTAATGGGAAGGAGCGGCGACCCGATCTCCTCTCGCAAACGCTCGGCCGCGCCCCAGATGCGGGCACCCGTCATAGGCTCTCCAAGACGCGAAACCACCGAAGCCAAGCCCTCCAATCCATACGCAACCCCAAGCTTGTCGCCGAGCTCGCGCTGGATGGTCAAACACTCAACAAAGTGCGCCTTGGCTGCGTGGTAGTCGCCTTGCTCACGGGCCACCGCGCCAAGATAGTTGAGCCCGTGAGCGATGCTTCCGCGGTCGCCCAACGCACGACCGATCGACAGGCCTTCCTCGTGCCTCGCCGCAGCAGCGGGAAAATCTCCCTGCGCGTACGCCACGCGCCCCAGACTGTGAAGTGCGTAGGAGGCGCCACCTTGGTTGTTGAGCTCCCTCATGACCATCAAGGACTCTTCGAAGAGCGCGGGCGCGGATTCGCGGTCACCCAAATCCCAAGCCAAGGTCCCTAGGTTCATCAATGCCGTGGCCATGCCCTGGCGGTCATTCCGCTCCCGCATGATGGCAAGACCTCTTTCATAGAACGTCTTGCCCGACACAAACTCACCCTGATCGCAGGCTATGTTCCCCAGATTGATCAGCGCGCTGGACATCCCTATCGAATCTCCCAATTTCTGGCTGATCGCCAAGCCTTCCATGTTCAGGGCGTGCGCGGAATGAAAATCGCCCTGATAGTAAGCCAGCACTCCGGCGCCATTGAGGACGATGGCGCGCGCGCGCGTCGGCGCCTCCGCACCCTTTTTCCCGAGAATTTGAGCGCACCATTCGCGCGCCTCAGAAACGTAACCTCGCATCCACCAGAATGTCTGCAGCTCCCCGCACAACACGAGGCCCCCGGTGGACCCCTGCTCCTCCAGGCTCCAGCCAAGGCCCGCCCTCAGGTTGTCGTGCTCCTGTTCCAGCCGCTGTAGCCACATCAGCTGTTCCGCGCCTGCAAGCTTCGGCCTTGATTCCTTCGCGAGAACGAGAAAATAGTCGCGGTGACGTTGTGCAGTCGACTCCGCGCTACCGCTTTCCGCCAATTTCTCGCGCGCATACTCGCGAACGGTTTCAAGCATTCGATACCGGTCGCCGTCTTCGTCTGCAATTACCAGCGACTTATCGATCAGCGCAATCAGCGGATAGGCGACACCGTCTGCCGCTGCCGGTTCGACAGCGCATATCTTCGTCGCGGCCTCCAACATCCACCCGCCGGCGAATACGGACAGTCGCGCAAACAGTTGCTGTTCGGCCGCATCGAGCAACTCGTAGCTCCAGTCGATCATCGCTCGCAAAGTCTGCTGCCGTGGCAACTCGCCGCCGCCGCGTGTCAGCAGCCGGAAACGCTGGTCGAGCAAGCGTTCGATCTCCTCTACGGGCAGTACCGCCATCCTTGTGGCCGCCAGCTCCAAGGCAAGCGGAATGCCGTCAAGTCGGACGCATATCTTCGCCACCGCGCGCGCCCGCTGCTCCTGCAGATCGAACCGGGGCCGATGCTGCCGTGCACGATCAACAAACAATTTCACGGCGTCCGCGCTTGCGATGGTGGAGGCATCCGCGCCGGAGTCAGGCAGCGGGAGCGCGCCAACCGTAAAGGTGTGCTCCGCCGATACATGCATTGTTTCGCGGCTGGTGGCGATGACGGTCACCTGCGCCGTGCCTCGCAGAAGCGCATCCGTCAGATCGGCGCTGGCTCCTAGCAGGTGCTCGCAGTTGTCGAGGACCAGCAGCAACGCCTTACCACTCAAGTGCTCGCAGATCGTCTGCGTCAGCGGTTGCCCGACGGCTTCCTTCACTTCCAGCACCTGCGCCAGCGCGCTCGGCACCAACGCCGGGTCGGTCAGCGGCGCCAGGTCGACAAACCAGACGCCGTCGCGATACGCGTCGAGCACTTCAAGCGCAGCTTGCAACGCAAGGCGTGTCTTGCCGATGCCGCCCGTTCCCGTCAACGTCAGCAAACGTGTCGTCGGCAACAGCCGTTTGATCTGCGCAACCTCCCTCTCGCGACCGACGAATGATGTAAGCACCTGCGGCAGGTTCGTACGCTTGCGATCGAGCCGCACCGGTGCGTCGCTTGGGCGACCGGCGACGCGCGACACAGGCCCGACGAAACGGTAGCCGCGCCGCGCCAGGGTTTCGATCCAGTCCTCGCCACCCGGCACGCGTGCCACCGCCCGGCGTATCGCGGAGATCTGCACCGCGAGATTGGCGTCCTCAACGAGGAGGCCGGGCCACACCGCGTCCATGATTTCCGACTTCGACACGTACTCGCCGGCGCGGCTGACCAGTGCGCTCAGGACCGCCACTGCGCGCGCCCCCAGCGCGACGGGTTCGCCGGCATGCGTCAGTACGCGCGCTCCTGCATCGAGCCGCAGCAGACCTATCTCGTAGAGCGTTCTCAACGCAACTGACTGCCGGGGCCGACGCCGCGCCCGGTCGTCGCGATCGCCGGTGCCTCGACCTGCGCACCTGGTCTGCTAAGTCTCATCGATCTTTTAGGGTTTCTTGAGTACTTGCCCGGTACGTCGCTTCAACCTTCATCCCATACCAAATGCATTCCTGAGCGAGAGAAGAGCTGGACTTCCGATTTACAAACAACCGTCGTTCAACCAGGAAAAAATCATGCAAACCACGGAACGCCAGAGACTTGTTTCGACAATGTCCGTTGCGCCCACCTACGGGCTCGGAAGCGTTCTGAAATGCGGCATTTGCCTCGCATTTCTGCTTCTGCTCGTGGCAATCGGCAGCGCCCGAGAACAAGCGCCTATTGCGCAGGAAGCGCGCAAGGACGCACCGCATTCCAAATCGGCAGCCGGCATGTACGGTGCCGCCGCACATCGCAAGGAAGTGTTTGACGGCCGGCGCGCCAAGCTCATGAGCAAGGCGTCAGAACCCGGCGTCACAGGTCCGACGCTCCCGGCTCGCGCTGACGTGGTCGCGCCCTGAGCATTCGTCACCTTCACTGATCGCTGCTTTCCAGCGATAGGTCCATTGCATGCTCGGGCGGCATGGCGCGGCCCTCAGCCCAAGCGCGGTTAAAGGCAGCGTCATCGTCGAGCGTCGCCGGGTCGCCGTCATCGCGGCGCAACCGTTTCGTCCAATGCAAGTTCAACTGCTTGCTCAAGTGGCATCGCGCGTCCGTCCTGCCAGGCGCGGTCGAAGGCGCCGTCGTCGCCCACGTATGCATGGGCCGCTGCTACATGTCGGCGGTAGCGAGGCAACTCACGTGGCGCCCGCGGCGCTCCGAGCTCGCCGCGCAGGCGCTCCGCTGCACCACATAGGCGGGCAGCGCGCAGCGGGTTGCCCAGAGCAGCGACAACCTCCGCAACGCCCTCCAGCGAATACGCAATGCCCCGCCTGTCTCCCAGCGCCTGCCGGATGGTCAAGCCCTCTCGCTGGTGTATTCCGGCGGCCAAATAGTCGCCCTGGTCGACGGCCATATCCCCCAGAACATTCACCGTACGCGCGATAGCCATTCGGTCGTCCAAGTCACGCATTATCGCCAGTCCCTCCTGCGCGAGGGCCTGCCCCTCCACAGGGTCGCCGTCATCATAGGTTACCTCCCCAAGGTTAAGGAGGAGGCGCGCGATGCCACACATATCCCCCATTTCCCGCGCGCTCGCCAGGCTCTCCTTGTAGAGCACCCTCGCCAAGGCAATGTTGCCTTGATCGAATGCAACGAGCCCCAGGTTTTGCAGCGCGGCGCTAATGCCATACTCATCATGCAGTTCGCGAAAAATCGACAGAACCTCCTCAATCAGGTGCTGGGCTCGAGGATATTCACCCTCGTCGCGCGCCACCATCCCCAAGCGGTGCAAACTACGGGCAATGCAGCGTCGGTCGCCCAGGTGCCGCCAGATGGCCAGCCCTTCTTCGTGCAGTGCCCGCGCGGCGGCATAGTCGCTCTGAGAAAAGGCCAAACAGCCTGCTGCTTCAAGCGCACCTGCGCGCTCCGGCGTGAGTGCCGTGGCGCGCGGGTTTCCCAGGGCCTTCACGCACCACTGCCGGCCCTCGGAAAAGTGTCCCCGTATTTCCCAGAATGTCGCAAGCGCCGCGCACAGCTGCTGTTCTTCATCCCCCGTTTTCCGCGCCAGGCTCCACTGCAATGCGGAACGGAAATTTTCGTGCTCAAGGGTCAGACGTCGTAGCAATTCACCCTGCTCGGCCCCGTTGAGTTTCGATTTTGCCTCCACGGCGAGCGCCAGAAAGTAATCGCGATGTCGTTCACCCACCGCGTCCGCACTCCCGCTCCTTGCCAACTTCTCCCGCGCATATTCGCGCACCGTCTCCAGCATCCGATAGCGATCGCCGTCCTCGTCGGCGACCACCAGCGATTTCTCGATCAGCGCAATCAGCAGGTACACCACGTCGTCTTTCGCGATCGGCGCACCAGCACCGACCACCTCCGCGGCGGCCAGCGTCCAGCCACCGGCGAACACCGACAGCCGTGCGAACAGTTGCTGCTCCGCTTCGTCAAGCAATTCGTAGCTCCAGTCGATCATCGCGCGCAGCGTCTGTTGTCGCGGCAACGCGTCGCGGCCGCCGCCGGTCAACAGCCGGAAGCGCTGGTCGAGGCAGGCGCACGATCTCTTCGACCGGCAGCACCGCGACACGCGCCGCCGCCAGTTCCAGCGCCAGCGGCAGGCCATCGAGCCGGACGCAGATCTGCGCCACCGCGCGCGCCCGCTGTTCCTCCAGATCGAACCGCGGCCGGTGTTGCCGCGCGCGGTCGACGAACAACTGCACCGCGTCGGAGCGGGCGATGTTCGCGCGTCGGCCTTCGGATCGGGCAGTGGCAGCACGTTCACCGGATAACGTTCGTTCGGCGGTGACGTGCAGCGGCTCCCGGCTGGTGGCAATGACGGTTACCCGCGCGGTGTCGCGCAGCAACGCATCGACCAGATCGGCGCAGGCCCCCAGCAGGTGTTCGCAGTTGTCGAGCACCAGCAACAGTTCCTTCGCCGCGCAAGTGCTCGCATAGCGTCTGCGTCAACGACTGCCCGGCCGATTCCTTCACGCCCAATACCTGCGCCAGCGCGCTCGGCACCAATGCCGGATCGGTCAGCGGGGCCAGGTCGACGAACCAGATGCCATCGCGATAGGCATCGAGCACTTCCGCAGGCAGCCTGCACCGCCAGCCGCGTCTTGCCGATGCCGCCGGTCCCGGTCAGCGTCAACAGGCGTGTCGTCGGCAACAGCCGCTTGATCTCGGCAATTTCCTTCTCGCGCCCGACGAACGACGTGAGCACTTGCGGCAGGTTGCGTGCGCTTGCGATCGATGGGCGCGGCGGATTCGCTGGCGCGGCCCGCGACTTGCGCCACCGGGCCCGACGAAACGATAGCCGCGCCGCGCCAGCGTCTCGATCCAGCCTTCGCCGCCTGGCACGCGCGCGAGCGCGCGGCGAATGGCCGAGATCTGCACCGCAAGATTGGCGTCCTCGACCACCAGACCGGGCCACGCGGCATCCATGATCTCTGCCTTCGGCACGTACTCGCCGGCACGGCTCACCAATGCGGCCAGGACCGCCACCGCGCGCGCCCCCAGCGGCACCGGTTCACCGTCATGCGTCAGCACCCGCGCGTCCGGGTCGAGCCGCAACGCCGATCTCGTAGAGCGTTCTCATCTCAATTGCTCGTTCGAATACACGACGCGTGCGTCGGGCGCGACGCCGATCGCCGCCGCGGCCGGCTCCTCGATCTCCGAGATTGCCCGATGCGCTCCATCGATCTTTTAGGGTTTCTTAAGGACATCGCGTGCACGGGAATTCAAGCTTCAACCCACGCCGACTGGATTGGCGAAGTTTCGATTCCCACGAAAGGTGAACATCATGCAACACGCAGAACGCAGGAGACTGGTTTCGAACATGTCCCAGGAGACCACACAAACCATCGGCGTCGTCCTGAAATGCGCCGTGTGCCTCGCACTGCTGATACTGCTGACGGTGATCGGCAACTTCAGGGAGCAAGGCACGACGACGCCGGAAGCGCGCAAGGACACGTATCACGTCACCTCGGCAGCGAACGAGATCGGGTAGTGCGGAGGCACATCGCAAGGAGGTCTTTGACGCGCGGCGCGCGAATTTCACAGGCAACGCACCGGAGCGTCCCGTCGCCGAGCCGGCGCTGACCGCTCGCGGCAGCGGCAATGCCGTCGCCCCTTGAGGATCGCCCACGTTCACTGAACATCCGTTTCCAACGCGAGGTCCATCGCCTGCTCGAGCAACATCGCGCGGCCCTCGGCCCACGCACGGTCAAAGGCTGCATTCGTCTCCAAGGGCGGCTCGCGCCTCGGCCACGCGCTCTTCGAAGTCCTGCCGTTCATTGGGTGGCAGCGGCGATCCGATCACCTCGCGCAGTTTCGCTGCCGACACCCCATACGCGGGCGGCAGCGCAGCGGATTGCCGAAGCCGCGTCTACCGCTGCCAGACCCTCCATCGAATCGGCGATCCCTCGCATGTCGCCCAGCTCGCGCACGATCGCCAGGCCCTCCTGGAACAGCGTCCGCGCGGTATCCGCGGTCGCCCTCATCGCGAGCCACGCGCCCCAGCGCATTGAGCGCGCCGGACATGCCCACGCGTTCCCCGACTTCCCGTGCGATGGCCAGACTCTCCTCGTGCAGCGCACGTGCAGCCGGATAGTCGCGTTGATCGTAGGCCACCCGCCCCAGGTTGCCCAAGCGAAGTCGCGATGCGCCCACTGATCTCCCAGCTCCCGCAACAGCGCCAGGCTCTCCTCGTGCAGCGCCCGGGCAGGTTGATAGTCGCCCTGCTCGTGCGCGACGATCCCCAAATTGCCCAGCACGTTGGCGACATACCATCGATCGCCCATTTCCCGCCCGATCGACAAGCTCTCCTCGAACTGCGCGCGGGCAGATGCAAGATCGCCCACGTCGCGGGCCACGCTCCCGAGGTTGTTCAGCGCCGCGGCGACGCCTTTCCGATCGCCCAATTGACGCTGGATCGCCAGGCTTTCCTCATGCAGTTTCCGGGCAGCGGGATAGTCGCCCTGCAAATAGGCAATGCCACCGGCACCATTGAGCGTCTTTGCGCGCTCCTTCGTTGGCTCCCCCGCCCCGGCCTTGTCGAGCATGCGCCGGCACCAGTCGCGGCCCTCGGAAAGATGTCCGCGCGACCACCAGAATCGCTGCAGCGCACCGCATAGTCGTAGCCCGCCATGCGTCGATCCCGGCTCGACAAGGCTCCAGCGAAGGCCCGCGCGCAGGTTTTCGTTCTCGATGTCGAGACGCTGCAACCATTCCGCCTGCTCCTCACGAATCAATTTCGGCTCGGCCTCCTCGGCCAGCGCCAGGAAGCAGTCGCGATGTCGTTCCCGCACCAGCTCGGCGGCGTCGCTTGCCGATAGCTTTTCGCGCGCGAATTCCCGGACGGTCTCGAGCATCCGGTAGCGATCGCCGTCCTCGTCGGCAACCACCAGCGATTTCTCGATGAGGGCGATCAGCAGATAGACCACGTCGTCGTCGGCAATGGCGTCGCCGGCGCAGACGACCTTCGCCGCAGCAATGGTCCAGCCGCCGGCGAACACGGACAACCGAGCGAACAGTTGCTGCTCCGCCTTCCTCGAGCAGCTCGTAGCTCCAGTCGATCATCGCGCGCAGCGTCTGTTGCCGCGGCAATTCGCTCCCGCTGCCGCCGGTCAACAGGCGGAAGCGCTGGTCGAGCAGGCGCACGATCTCCTCCGCCGGCAGCACGGCGATGCGCGCCGCCGCCAGCTCCAGCGCCAGCGGCAGTGCCGTCCAGCCGGACGCAGATCTGCGCCACCGCACGCGCGCGCTGCTCCTGCAGGTCGAAGCGCGGCCGATGTTGCCGCGCGCGGTCGACGAACAACTGCACGGCATCGGAACGGGCGATGGTCGTCGCGTCGGTCTTCGGATCGGGCAGCGGCAGGATGCTCACCGGATAGGTGCGCTCGGCAGCGACGTGCAGCGGCTCCCGGCTGGTGGCGATCACGGTGACATGGGCGGTCTCGCGCAGCCAGATCCCCGGAGAGGCTGTTGCAGGCCTCCAGCACATGTTCGCAGTTGTCCAGGATCAGCAGCAAGGCCTTGCCGCGCAGGTACTCGCACAACGTATCGGTCAACGACCGTCCGGCGGCTTCCGTCACACCAAATACCTGCGCCACGGCGCTCGGCACCAGCGCCGGATCGGTCAGCGGCGCCAGGTCGACGAACCAGACGCCGTCGCGGTATGCATCGAGCACTTCCGAAGCCGCCTGAATCGCCAGGCGCGTCTTGCCGATGCCGCCGGTCCCCGTCAGCGTCAACAAGCGTGTCGTCGGCAGAAGCCGCTTGATCTCCGCGACTTCCTTCTCGCGCCCGATGAACGACGTAAGCACCTGCGGCAGGTTGGTGCGCTTGCGGTCGAAGGGCGCGGCGGATTCGTTCGCGCGGCCCGCGAGTTGCGCCACCGGGCCCGACGAAACGATAGCCGCGCCGCGCCAGCGTCTCGATCCAACCATCGCCGCCGGGGACGCGCGCGAGCGCGCGGCGAATGGCCGAGATCTGCACCGCAAGATTGGCGTCCTCGACGACCAGGCCGGGCCACGCGGCATCCATGATTTCCGCCTTCGGCACGTATTCGCCGGCACGGCTCACCAATGTAGCCAGTACGGCTGCCGCGCGCGCGCCCAAGCGCGACCGGGTTGCCGTCGTGGGTGAGCGCGCGTGCGTCGGGATCGAGCTGAAACGGTCCGAGCGCGTACAGCCTTCTCATCTCAATTGCTCGTTCGACGACACGAGGCGCGTCGGAGGCCAGCCCGATCAGCCGCCGCGACCGGCTCGTCGACCATCCGAGATTGACCCGATGCCTGCCATCGATCTTTTAGGGTTTCTTAAGGACTTGGTCCGTACCTGACGCCGAAGATCACTCCCAGGCAATCAGGATAACAAAGGACCACGGCGATGCTAACGACCACGCAATGCGAAAAATCCACATTCGAGAAGCTCCCGCCAGGACAATCGACGCGCGGCGTTCCGGCGGCAAGTCGCGGCTCCGCGGCGACTGGCGAACGAAGACCGGGGCACGGTCCTGGCCCACCTGCTCAGGCTTTCCGCCCACGACCGCCAGATGCGCTTTTGCCGCGCGTTTACCGACTCGTGCGTCGAACACTACGTCGCCAACATCGACTTCGATGCCAGCGCCTGCTTCGGCATCCTTGACGAGCGGCAGACCTGATCGCACTGGTCCAGGCGTTTGCCTACGACGATGGCGATATTCGCATGGTCGAGGCCGCGTTCAGCACGGACACGTCGTTCCGCTGCCAAGGGCTCGGAACCTTGTTGTTCCATCACGTGACGGACCACGCCACCGAATGCGGGCGCCGATCGCGTGATCGCGCAGTGTCTTGCCGGGAATCGTCCGATGCGCGCGCTGCTTCGCGCCGTCGGCGCCGTGTGCGACATCGATGACGGCGAGGTCACCGGCCAGATGGAGCTCGTTGGTCATGCGTAGCCGACGCGAGAACGTCGCCATGGAATCCGTGCCGAGCTTCGGCGAAGCCCGGTTCGATCCGGGGCCAACTGCTTCGTCTCAGCGCGCACCACGCGGTCGCCATTTACATTCGCGACGGCGCGATGGGCATCGCGGAGTTCGTCGATGGACACGGCGAGCTTGTCGACGTCCATTCCTGGTTCCGCTTCAACTGCGGCTCGCCGGCGAACGCCTATCTGCGGCGCAGGATGGCGATCGAATCGGCAACGCCATTGTCGGTGGAGCTGATGGAGCAAATCGAGTCGCTGTATCGCACTGACGGTGTGCAGGCAACTCGACCAATGCTCCGAATCCTCGATCGCGTTGCGGCTCTCCTGCGTCGCGGCCATCTGGCGGCGCAGTCCCCCATTCATCGTGAACATCAGAGTTTCCGACAGGCGCCTCCGGCGTCTTGAACCTGGCACGTCCACCACGTCAATTCAACAGGAGATGATCATGGCAACGCCCAATGCAACATTCGAAGTCCGACCGCCGCAGTGTTCCGGGATGGTTCAAGTCGGCGGTTCTGATGCTCGCTGTGTTCTTCGTCGCGTTCATGCGCGATCGTGATCGCCGACCGCATTCCGCAGTCGCACGCGATCGCCACTATCGGCCGCACGGGAGTTCAATTCGGACACTTCAAGCCGGCCTTCGCCCCGGAGGGAGACCTCCCCGCGTTCGATCCCCGCTCGATTCCCGAGTTCGCCGAAAGCAAATCGACCCAGGAGCACGCCGACCGAGTGCCGTTCGGAAGAGGGAAAAGTCACCGAGTGCACGTTCAACTGACGGGGACGATTGCCACTCATGTCGATTCCTCCACGCCGCGCCGTTCGCCTTGTTCGCGAATCGCACGGCGTCTTTTTCCGGAGGGAGTCGTCGCCGTGGCGCCGAATGTCACGAAAGCCGCGCGAGAATCCCGTCCAGTTGTTCCAGGCTCGAGTACGCGATGACGAGCTTGCCCGCGCCATTCTTGCCGACAGTCAATCGACACTTTCGCGCCGAGCTTTTCCGCGAGCTCGGTTTCGAGGCGCGCCGTATCGGCATCGTGCCCCTTGCTGCGCGCCGCGCCGCGCCTGCTGTTTCGCCGGATTGAGCAGCGTGAACACCAGCCGCTCCGTTTCGCGCACGGACAGGTTGCCGTTCACCACGCGGCCCGCCGTCGTGCCTGCTGCGCCGCCGACAGCGCGAGCATCGCGCGCGCGTGACCCATTTCCATCGCCGCCGCTCAGCAGGTATTCCTGCGCGGGCTTTGCGAGCGCGGTCAGCCGCAGCAGGTTGGTCACGGCGCTGCGCGAGCGGCCGACTGCCTTGGCTGCCGCTTCGTGCGTCAGGCCGAATTCGTCGATCAGCCGCTGCAGGCCGATGCGCTTCCTCCAGCGGATTCAGGTCCTCGCGCTGGATGTTCTCGATCAGCGACAGCGCCAGCGCCGCTTGGTCAGGCACGTTCTTGACCAGCGCCGGCACCTCCGTCAGTCCGGCACGCTGCGCCGCGCGCCAGCGCCGTTCGCCGGCGATGATCTCGAAGCTGCCGCCGTCGACCGGGCGCACGAGGATCGGCTGCATCAGCCCCTGCTCGCGAATCGAATCGGCGAGTTCGTTCAGCGCCGTTTCGTCCATGCGCGTGCGCGGCTGGTATTTGCCCGGCTTGATGCGGCCGATGGCCAGCGTCTGCAGCGCTTCGCGCGGCGCATCCTCGTTGCCGCCGGACAGCAGCGCATCGAGGCCGCGGCCTAGTCCCTTGGGTCGAATCATTGCCAGTTCCCTCATGGGCGGCTGTGGATTACTCGGCCGCGGCCGTGGCGGCGCGGCGGCGGTTTTGCGATCGCATTTGCCAACGCATTTGCCATTTCACGCGCTTCGATCCGGCGCAGCATTTCGCCGGCCAGCGCGAGATACGCGAGCGCGCCCTTGGACTGCGGTTCGAGCTTGAACGCGGGAACGCCGTGAGACGGCGCTTCGGCCAGCCGGATGTTGCGCGGAATGATCGTGCGGTAGAGCTTGTCGCCGAAATGCTTCTCCAGTTCGGCGGTGACGTTCAGCGCGAGCGTGTTGCGCGGGTCGTACATCGTGCGCAGCAGGCCTTCGATTTCCAGCGCCGGGATTCAGGTGCGAGCGCACCTTCTTCAGCGTCTGGATCAGATCGGACAGGCCTTCCAGCGCGTAGTACTCGCATTGCATCGGGATCAGCACGGAATCCGCCGCGCACAGTCCGTTCAGCGTGAGCAGCGACAGCGACGGCGGACAATCGAGCAGGATGAAGTCGTAGTCCGGCGCGACTTCGCTGATCGCGGTCTTCATCTGCGACAGCGCTTCGGCCAGCGCGTCCTTGAGGCGCGTTTCGCGCTCGGGCAGGTCGACCAGTTCGATTTCCGCGCCGGCCAGTTCGCGATTCGCCGGCACGAGATCGAAGCCGCCCGACGGCGACGGCACGCGCACGTCGGCGATGCGGCGCTCGCCCAGCAGCACCTGATACACGGTGGCGTCGAAGCCGCGCTTGTCGAGGCCCGAACCGGTGGTCGCGTTGCCCTGCGGATCGAGATCGACGAGCAGCACGCGCCGCTTCATCGCGACCAGGCTCGCGGCAAGATTGACGGACGGTGGTGGTCTTGCCGACACCGCCCTTCTGGTTGGCCACCGCAATGATGCGCGTCATCGTTGCATGCTCGTTGCTGACGCCGGTGCGCGTTGCATGACGATCAGATGGCGCGCCGCGTCGAGACCCGGGACGGCGAGCGCCGGCGCTGCCAGCACGACGAATTCCGGGCGGCAGCTCCGCGATCTCCTCGTGCGGATGCACGCCCTTCATCGCGAACAGCTTGCCTCCGGCGCCAGATGGCGCTCTGCCGCCAAGGCGAACGCGGCCAGGTCGGAGAACGCGCGCGAGATGACGATGTCGAACGGCGCGGACGGCGCGTAGTCTTCGACGCGTACCGCGTGCGATTCGACGTTCGCAAGCTCGAGTTCGATCGCGACCTGCATCAGGAACGCGACTTTCTTGTGATTGGCATCGATCAAGTACGCGACCTGCGCATCGGGACGCGCGATCGCGAGTGGAATGCCGGGGACGCCGCCGCCCGATCCGACGTCGAGGATGCGCAAGTCGGACGTCGTCGGGAAGATGCGGCACCACGGCCAGCGCGTCGAGCAGGTGATGCGTGATCATGCGTGCAGGTTCGCGGATCGCGGTCAGGTTGTAAGTCTTGTTCCATTTGGCGAGCAGCTCGAGATACGCGGCGAGCAGGTCGCGCTGGGCGGGATCAAGCGACAGCCCGAGTGCCGCAATGCCCGTCGCGAGATCGACGTCGCCAGGCGCGACCGCTGCCTGCGCCGTCATGCGGAGATGGCTTCCACGCCCGGCCGCGAACCGGCGCCCTTGAGATGCACGAGCAGCAGCGAAATCGCAGCCGGCGTCATGCCGGAAATCCGCGACGCCTGGCCGATGGTCTCGGGCTTGTGCAGATTCAGCTTTTGCTGCGCTTCGGCCGAAAGCCCGCGGACGTCGCCGTAGTCCAGGTCGGCAGGCAGGCGGGACGATTCCAGCGCCAGATGCCGCGCGATTTCGTCGTGTTGACGGTCGATATAGCCGGCATATTTGGTGGAGATCTCGACCTGCTCGGCGACGCGCGGATCGGTGACCGGCGTGCCGGCGCCAGGAAGGGTCAACAGGCTGGCATAGGTCACTGCCGGTCGTCGCAGTAAGTCAGTAAGCGCATACTCTCGCTCAATGGATTGCCCTAGAACGCGCTCCGCATCGTGCTTGGAAACAACATTCGGGTTGACGAACGTCGTTTTCAGGCGTTCCACCTCGGCAGCGATCGCGTCCCGCTTGCGCGAGAAGGCTTCCCATCGCAGGTCGTCCACCAGACCCAGGCGGCGGCCGTGCTCGGTCAGGCGCAGGTCGGCATTGTCTTCGCGCAATTGCAGCCGGTACTCGGCACGCGAGGTGAACATGCGATAGGGCTCCGACACGCCGCGTGTAATGAGGTCGTCGACCAGAACGCCGAGATAAGCCTCATCGCGGCGGGGACACCAGGTTTCCTCGCCGCGGACATGCAGCGCCGCGTTGAAGCCGGCCTGAAGTCCTTGCGCGGCGGCCTCCTCGTATCCGGTCGTGCCATTGATCTGGCCCGCAAAGAAGAGTCCCGAAATCGCCTTGGTCTCCAGCGACGCCTTCAGCGCCCGCGGGTCGAAATAGTCGTATTCGATCGCATAGCCGGGCCGCAGGATGTGGGCGCGCTCGCAACCGCGCATCGAGCGCACGAGTTCCAGCTGCACGTCGAAGGGCAGGGACGTGGAGATCCCGTTGGGGTAGATCTCATGCGTGTGGAGTCCTTCGGGTTCCAGGAAGATCTGGTGGCTGTCCCGGGACGCGAAGCGCACGACCTTGTCCTCGATGGACGGGCAATAGCGGGGGCCGACGCTTTTGATGACCCCGGAATACATCGGCGAACGGTCGAGGCCGGCCCGGATGATCTCGTGCGTCCGGCCGTTGGTATGCGTGATCCAGCATGGCAACTGCTTCGGATGCGCGGTCGCAGCCGCCCATGAACGAAAACACAGGCGCCGGGTCATCGCCCGGCTGTTCCGTCAGGACGGAAAAATCGATCGTGCGCCCATCCAGGCGCGGCGGTGTCCCGGTCTTGAGCCGGCCCGCCGGCAGGTTCAATTCGCGCAATTTGGCGCCGAGGCGCTTGGCGGGAGGGTCGCCCGCGCGCCCGGCTTCGTAGTTGTCGAGGCCGACATGGATCAGCCCGGACAGGAAGGTCCCGGTCGTGAGCACCACGGCATCCGCGTGAAAGACAAGCCCGATCTGCGTCACCACCCCGACCACCTTGTCACCGTCGAGCACCAAATCGTCGACGGGTTGCTGGAACAGGGTTAGGTTCGCCTGGTTCTCCAGGCGCGAGCGGATCGCCTGTTTGTAGAGCAGCCGATCGGCTTGGGCGCGAGTCGCCCGGACCGCCGGGCCCTTGCTGGAATTGAGGATGCGGAACTGGATACCGGCCTCATCGGTGGCAATGGCCATCGCGCCGCCCAACGCGTCCACTTCCTTCACCAGATGGCCTTTGCCGATGCCGCCAATGGACGGGTTGCACGACATCTGGCCCAACGTCTCGATATTGTGGGTGAGCAGCAGCGTACGCCGGCCCATGCGGGCCGACGCCAGCGCAGCTTCGGTGCCGGCGTGTCCGCCGCCGACGACGATCACCTCGAAACGTTCCTTGAAGTCCATGATTTATTTAGATAAATTGCTAATTCCGAAGAACGACGAGCAACCGCGTGATTTTACGCGATCAGGGGTTCGCGCGATAGGCACTTGTTTCACGTGAAACCGTGTATGACAAGGCCTCCATAGCGTGGCGGCGAACCCGCTTTGCCTGTTTCACGTGAAACACCGAGCCCCGCGCCGCCCGATCTTCGTGCCAGCGAATTGCACATCGGAAACCCGCTCAAGAAACAAACTGCGGCCACCAGGGCCGCAGTGATTGCTTACTCTCGCCGCGAATCGAGACGTTAGCACCCCGCGCGATAGCCTCTGTCCGAAGGCTATCCGGGGCGACGCGCGCTCATGCGTGATCCCAGCTCATCGCGTTCCGCCTGCAACGCCGCCGGACGCTTTTCGCCCAGCTTGGCAAAGAGCTCATCGTGCGAGGCCAGTTCCCGTTGCCACTGCACGAAATCGATATCCGTCACGCCGGCAAAGCGTCCCGCATCGAAGTCCGTGCCCGTCCAGTTGAGGTCGGCATAGTTGGGCATCAAGCCCGCCGGGGTCTCCTCCGCATGCGCGCGACCCGCGCAGCGTTCCACCACCCATTGCAGCACGCGCATGTTCTGACCAAACCCGGGCCAGATGAATTTCCCGCCCGCGTCCTTGCGAAACCAGTTCACGCTGAAGATACGCGGCGGATGTGCGACCTTGGCCCCGATGTCCAGCCAGTGCTGGAAATAGTCGCCGACGTGATAGCCGCAGAACGGCAGCATCGCGAACGGGTCGCGCCGCACTTCGCCCACGGCGCCAGCCGCGGCAGCGGTGGTCTCCGAACCCATCGTCGCCGCCTTGTACACGCCTTCCGCCCATGTATGCGCTTCGGAGATCAATGGCACCGTATCGGACCGGCGGGCCCCGAAGATGAACGCGGAGATCGGCACACCCGCGGGATCGTCCCATTGCGGGTCGAGCGACGGGCATTGCGTGGAGGAAACGGTAAACCGTGCATTCGGGTGCGCGGCCTTGCGCCCGTTCTTGCCGTCGCCCGGCGTCCAGTCCTTGCCCTGCCAGTCGATGAGGTGCGCGGGAGGGTCCTTGGTCATGCCTTCCCACCACACATCGCCGTCATCGGTGAGGGCGACGTTGGTGAAGATGACGTTTTGCTTGAGCATCTCCATCGCATTCGCGTTGGACTCGTAGGACGTTCCCGGCGCGACACCGAAATAACCAGCTTCCGGGTTGATCGCGCGGAAATAGCCGTCCGGACCGGGCTTGATCCAGGCGATGTCGTCGCCGATCGTGGTGACCTTCCAGCCTTCGCAGCCCGCAGGCGGAATCAGCATCGAGAAATTGGTCTTGCCGCAAGCGCTGGGGAACGCCGCGGCGACATATTTCTTTTCACCCTGAGGCGAGCTGACGCCCAGGATCAGCATGTGCTCGGCCAGCCAGCCCTCGTCGCGTCCCATCACCGAGGCGATGCGCAGCGCAAAGCATTTCTTGCCGAGCAGCGCATTCCCGCCGTAACCCGAGCCATAGCTCCAGATCTCACGCGTTTCCGGAAAATGCACGATGTACTTCTGGTCCTTGTTGCATGGCCACGCAACGTCGCGCTGCCCCACCGCCAACGGCGCGCCCACCGAATGGACGCACGGCACGAACGCGCCTGCGGTGCCCAGCACGTCGAATACGGCGCGACCCATGCGCGTCATGAGTTTCATGTTGACGACGACGTAGGGGCTGTCCGAAATCTCGATCCCGATGTGGGCGATAGGACTGCCGAGCGGTCCCATCGAGAACGGCACGACATACATCGTGCGGCCGCGCATGCAGCCGCTGAAAAGACCATTCAGCGTGCGGCGCATGTCCGCGGGCTTGACCCAGTGGTTGGTCGGCCCCGCGTCATCCTCACGCTCGCTGCAGATGAACGTGCGATCCTCGACGCGCGCGACGTCGGACGGATCCGAACAGGCGAGAAAGCTGCCGGGGCGCTTGACGGGATCGAGCCTGGTGAGCGTGCCCGCGGCGACCATCTCGCCACAGAGGCGATCGAATTCCGCCTGGCTGCCGTCGCACCAACTGATGCGGTCCGGCTGCGTCAGCGCGGCAATTTCGCGCACCCAGCCCATGAGGGCGGCGTGCCGGACGTAGGAGGGCGCGCCGACGGATGCGGCGAGCGTGTGCAGCGATTCGAGCTGATTCATCGGAGGACCGTGGCCAGAGAATTTCTACGCCGCCGTCTCAACTACGTCGTGCGGCGGTAACTGGGAATTTTACTCCGGCGCCCAAGCTCGACGCACTGGTCAAGCGGCCTTACCGGTTCGCGACGATGAACTGGCGCCGGAATGGAAATACGACGCTTCCATCCGCGCGCGTCGGGTAGGCCACCAGCAGGCGTTGCGAATAGTCGCGGAGGAATTCGCCGCGTTCGCGCTCATCGAGTGCGGCGAGGATCGGAACCAGTCGGGTCCCCTTTGTCCACGCCGCGACCGGATGCTCGCCATCGTCGCGCGCCGCGAGAATCTGCACGTATTCGGTGAACCACATGTCGACGTGCGAGGTCACCGGCGCCAGCCAGCCGAGATAGTCCGCCATGCCCGCAATGCCGGGTCCGCGCGCCGCCGACTCGAGTTTCGCGCGCCAGCGTTCGCCGCGCGCGAGCTCGTCGATGGCTGTGTGCGATGGCGCGCGGAAATTGTCGGGCATCTGCACGGCAAGCACACCCCCCGTCGCCACCATTGCGGCCACGCGAGGGAACAGCACGTCGTGGCCCCGCAGCCACTGCAATGCCGCATTGCTGTAGACGAGGTCCACGCGGGCCTCCGGTTCCCATGTGGCGAGGTCCGCAGTGATGAATTGAAACCGCGCGTCATTGCCGGTCTCCGCCCGCGCCTTCTCGAGCATCTCCGCTGAGTTGTCGACGCCGATGATCCGCGCGTCCGGCCAGCGCTCGGCGAGCAGGCGTGTCACGTTGCCCGCGCCGCAGCCCAAGTCCACGATCGTGCGTGGACGTTCGAGCGGAACGCGCGCGAGAAGATCGACCGCCGGACGCAGGCGCTCGCCGGCAAACTGCAGATACTGCGCGGGTTCCCATGTCATGGTCAGGGTTCTCCTTGATTGTTGTTCCATCGTCCCTGCACGCGCGCGAACACAGGCACCGTCGTGAGCAGGATGACGACGACCCGTGCGACATGAAATGCGGTGACCAGCGGCACGCCCAATTGCAGCACCTTTGCCGTGATGCACATTTCCGCGATGCCGCCAGGCGCCGTGCCGAGCACCAGCGTTGCCGGATGCAACCCCGACGCATAAGCCATCCCTGCGCCGAATACCGCGGACATCGCCATCGCCAGCAACACCGACACCAGCACGGCGCCGACGAATCGGTGCGCGCCTTCCAGGAAGTCGCGCTGAAAGCGCGAGCCGAGTGCGCACCCGAGCAGGCATTGCCCGACGTTCGATGCGACCTGCGGCATCGCGGAGAGATCCACCTGCATCGCGGTGAGCGGAATGGAAACCGCGAGCGAACCCAGCACGAAGGCATTGGGTACCTGCAGTCGCTGGAAGACGAAGCCGCCGACGCCGGTCGCGCTCATCAACAGCACGAAGCCGAGCGGCACGAAAGTCTTCGCGCCCTGCACATAGGGGTCGGCGCCATGCACGCCGAGCAGCGTATAGATCGCAGGAATGATCGCGACCACGATCAGGATGCGCAGGCTTTGCGCGGCGGCCACGCGATCGACGCGGGCGCCGAAGCGCTCGCCCAGCACGGCCATTTCGGCCGCTCCTCCGGGCACGCTGGCGAACAGCGCGGTTGTGCGATCCAGTTGCGCCATGCGCGCGAGCACGTAACCGGACGCATAGCCCACAGCCACGGCGAATACAGCGCCGGCGAGCAGCAGGTACCAGAGCCCCGCGACTTCGCGCACCACGGCAGGCGTGAAATACAGGCCGAGCGCGGTGCCGATGAGCCACTGCCCACCATAGCGCACCGGCGTCGGCACGCCGATGTCCACACCCGCGACCCGCAGGAACGCGAGCGAGAACAGCGGTCCCAGCATCCACGGAATCGGCGTGTGGAGCAACGCGCAGGCGTAACCGGCCGCCGCGCCGATCGCGAGTGCCAGCACCGCGCGGCCGATGCCCCGTCGCGTCATGTCGCGCCGGTCCGCGTTGTGCGCGGCCTACTTGCCAATGCAGAAGCGTCCAAAGATGACCCCGAGCAGATCGTCGGCAGTGAACTCGCCCGTGATCGTCGACAGCGCCTGTTGGGCCTGCCGCAACTCCTCCGCAAACAGTTCGATCGGCGGCGCAGTCACGGACGGCCCAGTTCCCACCTCGGTTTTCAACTCATTTTTCAACAAGGCTTCGGCATCGGCCAGATGCGCGGAAGCCGCGCGCAGCGCCTGAACATGGCGCTCACGGGCGAGGAACGTGTCTTCCGTGATCGCCTGCGCACCCACGGCCGCGAGCACCTCACTCTCCAGCAGGTCGATGCCGGCGCCCACATGCGCGGAGAGCCACACGTGGCGACGCGGCGCGCCCTCGCTCATGCGCTGCGCGGTGGATGGTGCGATTCCCGCAAGGTCGGTCTTGTTGTGCACGACGACGCGGGCCATGCCTTGCGGCAGGCGCGAAAGGATTGCCTGGTCCTCCGGATCGAGCGCATCGGTGCCGGCGCGTGCATCGACGAGCAGCAGGATGAGGTCCGCGCGCGCGACCGCGGTCCATGTGCGTTCGATGCCGATCGCCTCCACCGGATCCACCGTGTCGCGCAGTCCCGCCGTGTCTACGATGGTCAGCGGGATGCCCGCGATCTCCACGCGGCGCTCGACCGTATCGCGCGTCGTGCCGGCCACGGGCGTGACGATGGCGGCCTCTTCGCGCGCCAGCGCGTTCAAGAGGCTCGACTTGCCGACATTCGGTCGGCCCACCAGCACCACGCTCAGGCCTTCGCGCAGCAGCGCGCCGGTTGTCGCCTTCGCCAGCAGGTGCGAAAGCGCTGCACGTATCGAACCGAGCCTGGCCACAACGTCGCCCGCGCGCAGGAACTCGACATCCTCTTCCGGAAAATCGAGTGTGGCCTCGGTATACATGCGCAACTCGATGAGTGCGTCGACGAGCCCATGCACCTCGCGGGAGAAGCGCCCGCTCAAGCTGCGCGCAGCGGCACGCGCAGCCGTCGATGTCGCCGCGTCGATAAGGTCGGCCACGCTTTCGGCCTGCGCCAGGTCGAGCTTGCCGTTGAGGAATGCGCGCTTGGTGAATTCGCCGGGCTCGGCCAGGCGCGCGCCCATTTCGACGCAGCGGGCCAGCACCAGACGTAACACCGAGGGGCCGCCGTGCCCCTGCAACTCCACGACGGACTCGCCTGTGTAGGAGCTGGGTGCGGGAAAGTACAACACGAGGCCCGCGTCGAGCGGGGCGCCCAGCGCATCCCGAAACGTCGCGACGGTAGCCACGCGTGGCGCTGGAATCGCGCCGATCACACCGACGATAAGCGCGTCCAGGTCACTGCCGGAGACGCGCACGACCCCGACCCCGCCGCGCCCCGGCGGCGTGGCGATGGCGGCAATGGTGGCAGGGGCGGCGGACCGTGAACTCGGAGCGGTCATGTCACGTTTATAGCGTATCGCCCGCCAAAAATGTTCGCTGGAAAACAAGAGGCCGGTGCAAGGCCAACATCACGCTGGTCCCGCACCGGCCCGTCGGCATCCGCCGAATCGCGTCAGCGCTTTCTGGCCGCGTTGGCCGCCGTCTCTTTTTCGATCACGCGGTTCATGTGCCATTGCTGGAAGATCTGCAACGAATTGTTGACCAGCCAATACAGCACGAGTCCTGCCGGGAAGAACAGGAACAGCACCGAGAACGCGATCGGCATGATCTGCATCACTTTGGCCTGCACCGGGTCGGTGATCGGCGTCGGTGACAGCTTGACCTGCAGGTAGGCGGTGATGGCGTAGATGACGGGCAGCACGTAGTACGGATCCGGCGCCGACAGGTCGTGAATCCACAGAATCCACGGCGCATTGCGCAGTTCGACGGCCGACAACAGCACCCAGTACAGCGCGATGAACACGGGGATCTGCACGAGGATGGGCAGGCAGCCGCCGAGAGGATTGATCTTCTCGGTCTTGTACATCTCCATCATCTTGACCTGGAGCTGCTGCTTGTCGTTCTTGTACTGCTCCTGCAGCGCCTTCATCTTGGGCGCGATCACCTTCATCTTCGCCATCGAGCGCGCGCTGGCGTGATTGAGCGGATAGAAAGCGCTCTTGATCATGATCGTCATCACCACGATCGCCCAACCCCAGTTGCCGATGATGCCGTACAGCCACTTGAGCAGCCAGAAGAGCGGCGCGGCGATGATCGTGAAGATGCCGTAATCGACGACGAGATCCAGGCCCTTGGCGGTCTTGGCCAGCGTCTCCTGGTCCTGCGGCCCGACATAGAGCGGCACGCGCACTTCGCCGGTCGCGCCGGGTGCAATGGTGCCCACCGGCACGACGACGCCGGCCGCGTAGAGTCCGTTGTCCAGTTTCTGCGTATAGAACTCACGTGGAGTCTTGTGCTCGTCGGAGGGCATCCACGCGGAAACGAAATAGTGTTCGACCATGCCGATCCAGCCGTCGGTCGCGTTCTTGGGGTACTTGAGCTTGCGCGTGGGGTCCGCGGCCTCCTTGTCGACCTCGGCGAAATCGATCTTCTGATATTTCTCCTTTTCGGTGTACACCGCCGGACCGACGAACGCCGATGGCGCGCCCCAGCTGGGCACCACGGGCAGCTTGGTATCGCGGGTGAGCTGGAAATACGCGGACGGGGACAGTGGCGCACTGCCGGCGTTCGTCACGTCGAACGCGGCGTCGATGACATAGCTGCCGCGATGGAAGGTCAGTACCTGCACGACCTTGTCGCCGGCGGGGGTCGTGGCCGCGAGCTTCAACTCGACCCGGTCGGCTCCTGGCGCGAGCTCGCGCGGACCGGGCAACGCTTCATAGAGCGTCTTGTGATTGGGCATGCCTTCGCCGAGCAGGCCCGCTTGCGCGATAGAGATTCGATCCGCGTTGCGCTGCAGCGCGAGATACGGCTTGCTCGGGTCGTGGCTGTCGCGGTGCTTGTCGAGCGCGATCATCTTGATGACGCCGCCGGCGGTATCGACTTCAGCGGTGTAGAGATCGGTGCGGATCGTGATCGTCTGGCCTGCCGGCGCCGTCGCCGCTTGCCCCGGCACCGCACCTGCGCCGGGAACCGCGCCAGGCGTCGTGGTCGCAGACAGCACCGGAACGTCTTTCGCGGGCGTCGCGCCCTGGCTCGTGCCGGGTGCCGCTTGCTGCTGCGACGGCGGCACGACCGGCGTATGCGCCTTTTGCCATTCCCCCCACAGCAAAAACGAGGAGAACGAGAAGATGACGAAGAGGATGATGCGTTGGGTATCCATGGCAACTCTAGCGGTCTGGGCGGCAAGCGCACCAGCTGATCGGTGACGAGGGGACGCGGGTGTTGACTCGGTTCCTGCTGAGTTCGCACTCAGCTGCGGCCGAGTTCCCCACTACGGAACGGGGTCGTACCCCCCGGGATGATACGGGTGGCAGCGACCGAGGCGCTTGATCGCCAGCCACGACCCGGTCAGCGCGCCGTGCTTTTCCACTGCTTCGCGGGCGTACTCGGAACAACTGGGCGCGAACCGGCAATGAGAACCCAGCAGCGGCCGCAACAGGTACTGGTACCCGCGGATGCCGGTGACCAGCACGGCTTTCATGGCTTGGCGAGCAGCGTCGAAATGAGGCCGGCGACTTCGCTCACCGCGGCGTCCAGCTCCGCGCGATTGCCGACCTTTTTCACGCGCAGGATCACGTCGTAACTGGACAGGGCAGGACGTTGCGCGCGCACCAGTTCGCGCAGGCAGCGCCGAAGGCGATTGCGATCGACCGCTCGAGGCAGCGTACGCGCGGCGATCACGTAACCGACACGGCCCGGCGTCTTGGCGGCGGCGGCGGCAACCAGTTGCACGTGGCGACCTTCGCTGCGGCGGCCCGCCTTGAACACTGCCTCGAAGGCGCTGGCGCCCGAGAGACGAAACGCCCGGCCTGGAAGCCGGGCGCTCATGGTGTGCTGCGGCACTGCGGTCGCGTTCGGAAGAGCGATTGCTAGACGGCGGTGAGGCTCTTGCGGCCCTTGGCGCGACGCGCCGAGAGGACCTTGCGGCCGCCGACCGACGCCATGCGGGCGCGGAAGCCATGCTTCCGCGCGCGGCGGATCTTGGAGGGCTGATAAGTGCGTTTCATCGCTATGCCTTGACGAGAAAATGAACTGCTGGAAGTTGACCGGCGCCGCCCCGGATGACCGCGTTTCTGCCTACGGCCCGGGATGCACCGGAAAAGCCTTATATTAGAGCGCGTTATGGCCCGTTTTGTCAATGTTTGGCCGAAGCCGCGTCCCTACGCGGGACCGGTGCGAGTGATTACTATCGGCGCAGGGCGCGGCCGGTCGGAAGAGGTATTTTCCGGCCGGACGATGCGACGAATTCCTGTGGATAACTGGATCAGCGCGGAATACAATCCACAACCCTCGCGGCGTCATGAGCGCCTCGAAACGTGGATTGTGCCGTTGTTGTTGCCGCAGTCCGTTCGACCCACACCAAGAGTCCCCAAGGACCCGTTTCCCGCATGCACGCTGAACTCCAACCTCCCGCCTGGGCGTTGTGCCTATCGGCTTTTGAACGCGAGCTGACGCCACAGCAGTTCGCCACGTGGATTCGTCCGCTGTCCTGTGCCGTAGAGGGTGAAACACTCAAACTTCGCGCGCCCAACCGCTTCATCCTGCAATGGGTCCGCGACCGCTTCAGCAGCCGTATCGAGGCGCTCGCCCGGGAGGCCACAGGCAATCCGGTGATCATCGAGTTCGGCGTGATCGACAGCGCCGCCGACGCCCCCGCGCGCACCCCGCCATCCGACTCGAACCTGGTCCCTTCCCCGCCCACTGCCGCGCATTCAGGCAAGAACGGCGCTGCCGTCGCCCCTGTGGATAGCTCCCCGGGCATCACCGCCCCCCGGCCGCTCGCCAACGCGCCCCAGGGCTTCACTGCGCCCAAGAAGCTGGACGCTACGGCCCTTAACCCCGGCTTCAATTTCTCCTCTTTCGTGGCCGGAAAGGCCAATCAGCTGGCGCGGGCTGCGGGACTGCAGGTCGCCGACCATCCGACGTCGTACAACCCGCTGTTCGTCTACGGAGGCGTCGGCCTGGGCAAAACCCACCTCGTGCAGGCGATCGGCAACCAGATCCTGGCACAGAACCCGGCCGCCAAGATTCGCTACATCCACGCCGAGACCTACGTGTCCGACGTCGTGCGGGCTTACCAGCACAAGGCGTTCGACGAGTTCAAGCGGCACTACCGTTCGCTCGATCTGCTGCTCATCGACGACATCCAGTTCTTTGGCGGCAAGAGCCGCACCCAGGAAGAGTTCTTCTACCTCTTCAACACGCTGATCGAGGCGCACAAGCAGGTGGTCATCACCTGCGACACCTATCCCAAGGAAATCGCCGGCATCGAGGAGCGGCTCATTTCCCGCTTCGGCTGGGGCCTGACGGTCGCGCTGGAGCCGCCCGAGCTCGAAATGCGCGTGGCCATCCTGCTGGCCAAGGCGCAGTCCACCGGCATGCGGATGGACGAGCAGGTGGCTTTCTTCATCGCCAAGCACATCCGCTCCAACGTGCGCGAGCTGGAGGGCGCGTTGAAGCGCGTGCTCGCCTATTCCAATTTCCACGGCCAGGAGATTTCACTGGCACTGGCGAAGGAGGCACTGCGCGATCTGCTGGCCGTCCAGAACCGCCAGATCTCGATCGACAACATCCAGAAGACCGTCGCCGACTACTACAAGATCCGCATTTCGGACATGCATTCCAAGAAGCGCTCGCGCGCCGTCGCGCGGCCCCGGCAGGTGGCGATGGCGCTGGCCAAGGAGCTGACGCAGATGTCCCTGCCGGAGATCGGCAGCAACTTCGGCGGCCGCGATCACACGACGGTCCTGCACGCCTGCCGGCAGGTGGCGAAGCTGCGCGAATCGCTGCCGGACATGAACCACGACGTGAACTTTTTGCTGCAGGTGCTGCGCAGTTGAACGTGCTTGCGCACAGCTCTTTTCCTGACTCATTTTCCCTATGAAAAACGGGATTTTTGCGCTATAATTCCGAAGCTTTGCCGCGTAAGGATTGTGAACGGTGTGTGGACAAGCGCGATAAATCGATCAAGGTGGTTTTCGTCCCCAAACGATCCACCGCCGGGACAGGAGTTTTCCCGCGGGTTTGGATGTGAATATTTCCCTTTCGCGACAAGTCCTTTGCCTGTTCATACCGAAATCGAACTGCCTCCTATTAACTGTTCCTACTGTTAAACAATGCAACTAAAGCAGATCGCCCGCGACGCCCTCCTGAAACCTCTGCAGGCAGTTTCCGGAATCGTCGAGCGCAGACACACGCTGCCGATCCTGGCCAACGTTCTGCTCGAACAGAAGGAAGGCCATCTGTACGTGACCGCGACAGATCTCGAAATGCAGATCACCGCGCACAGCACGATGGACGGCAAGGACGGGCAGGCCACGACTGTTGGTGCCCGCAAACTGCAGGATCTTCTCCGCGCGCTGCCGGACGACGCGACGCTCAATCTCGACGTCAACAGCAGCAAGATGACCGTGCGCGCCGGGCGCTCCCGCTTCAACCTGCAAACGTTGCCGGCGGCCGACTACCCGCGCATCAGCCTGGGCACCGAGCAGCTGCAGACCATTTCGTTGCCGCAGCGCGACCTGCGCAAGCTCTTCAAGTTGGCCGAATTCGCGATGGCGCAGCAGGACATCCGGTACTACCTGAACGGCATGCTGCTGGTCGTCGACAAGGGCACGCTGCAGGCGGTCGCCACCGACGGCCATCGGCTGTCCTGGGCGAGCCTTGCGGTGGCCGGTGACGCTGAATTGAGGCGCCAGGAAGTGATCCTGCCCCGCAAGACGGTGCTCGAACTGGGCAAGCTGCTCACCGAATCCGACGATCCGGTCACACTCGACATCCTTGCCAACCAGGTGCGCTTCCGCTTCGCCAATGTCGAGCTGGTGTCCAAGGTCGTGGACGGCAAGTTCCCCGATTTCAATCGCGTGATTCCGGTCGGCCACACCAAGATGGTCGAACTCGATCGCGTCACCGCGCTGGCGGCACTGCAACGCGCGTCGATCCTGTCCAACGAAAAATTTCGCGGCGTGCGCGTGGTGCTGGCCACCGACCAGATGAAGATCATCTGCACCAACAGCGAACAGGAAGAAGCCGAGGAAGAACTCGAGATCGACTACAAGGGCGATCCGCTGGATATCGGCTTCAACATCACGTACCTGCTCGACGCACTGCAGAACGTCGCGGTCGACAAGGTGCGCTTCGCCTTTGGCGACGCCAACTCCAGCGCACTGGTGACCATGCCGGATCGCGACGACTACAAGTACGTCGTGATGCCCATGCGCATCTAGAGGTGCGGACATCCGTGCACTGAACGTGATACCGCGCGCCGACATCCCCGTCGGCGCCGTTGCATTGCCGGGGAGCACGCTTGCTTCCGGCGTGTTACCTGAATACGGAAGAAAGACTGCATGACACCAGCGCAACCCCTGCCGAATTTGCAAAATGAGTCGCATCCGACGCCCCAGCCGCAACCCAACGGTCAAGCCAATGGGGGTGACTACGACTCCTCCAGCATCCAGATCCTCAAGGGCCTGGACGCCGTGCGCAAGCGGCCCGGCATGTACATCGGCGATACCTCCGACGGCACCGGCCTGCACCACATGGTGTTCGAAGTTCTCGACAACGCCATCGACGAGGCGTTGCAGGGTTGGTGCGATGACATCAAGGTGATCATTCACGCCGACAATTCGGTCAGCGTCTCGGACAACGGTCGCGGCATCCCGACGGACATCAAGGAAGACGACGAGGAAAAGCGCTCGGCTGCCGAGATCGTGATGACCGAATTGCATGCGGGCGGCAAGTTCGACAACAAGAGCTACAAGGTCTCGGGTGGACTGCACGGCGTGGGCGTATCTGTCGTCAACGCGCTGTCCAACTGGCTGAAGCTCAAGATCTGGCGCGACGGCAAGTTCTACCAGATGGAATTCCGCGGTGGCGTTCCTGTTGCGCCGCTCGCGATCGTGGGCACCAGCGACCGGCGCGGCACCGAAGTCCACTTCATGGCGTCGGCGCAGACCTTCAACAACATCGAGTACCACTTCGAGATCCTGGCCAAGCGCATCCGCGAACTGTCGTTCCTCAACAACGGCACCAAGATCGAACTGATCGACCAGCGCGATGGCAAGAGCGAAAACTTCGCGTATTCGGGCGGCGTCAAAGGCTTCGTCGAGTACATGAATCGGTCGAAGTCAGTGCTCCATCCCAAGGTCTTCCATGCGGTCGGTGAAAAAGACGGCGTGATCGTCGAAGTGGCGATGCAATGGAACGATTCCTACGCCGAAAGCGTGCAGTGCTTCACCAACAACATTCCGCAGCGCGACGGCGGCACGCACTTGACCGGCCTGCGCCAGGCGATGACGCGCACGCTCAACAGCTACATCGAAAAAGAGGAAGTCGCGAAAAAGGCGAAGGTGGAGACCACCGGTGACGACATGCGCGAAGGCCTGACGTGCGTGCTGTCGGTCAAGGTGCCCGAGCCCAAGTTCAGCTCGCAGACCAAGGACAAGCTCGTGTCCTCGGAAGTGCAGCCCATCGTGCAGGAAGTCGTGTCGGCCAAGCTCTCCGAATTCCTGCTGGAACAACCGGCAGACGCGAAGATCATCTGCGGCAAGATCGTCGACGCCGCGCGCGCGCGTGAAGCGGCGCGCAAGGCGCGCGACCTCACCCGCCGCAAAGGAGTACTCGACGGCATGGGGCTGCCCGGCAAGCTGGCGGACTGCCAGGAACGCGATCCTGCGCTGTGCGAAATCTACCTGGTCGAGGGCGATTCGGCCGGCGGCTCCGCCAAGCAGGGGCGTGACCGCAAGTTCCAGGCGATCCTCCCGCTGCGCGGCAAGATTCTCAATGTCGAACGCGCGCGCTTCGAGAAGCTGGTGTCGTCGCAGGAAATCATCACGCTGATCACCGCGTTGGGTACGGGCTTCGGCAAGTCCGCCGGTGACAAGGAAGACAAGGACGCATTCAACGCCGACAAGCTGCGGTATCACCGCATCATCATCATGACGGACGCGGACGTCGATGGTTCGCACATCCGTACGCTTCTACTCACGTTCTTCTATCGCCAGATGCCGGAGCTGGTGGAGCGCGGCCACATCTACATCGCGCAGCCGCCGCTGTACAAGGCGAAGCAGGGCAAGGAAGAGGTGTATCTCAAAGATGACCACGAGCTGAAGCAGCATTTGCTCAAGTACGCGTTGAAAGGCGCGGAACTCACGCCGGGCACGGGTCGTCCGCCGCTGGCCGCCGATACGTTCGCCAACGTCGCGCGGGAGTTCCTGCTCGCCGAGGCGGTCATCGAACGCGTCGCCCGCATTACCGACCCGCAAGTGCTCCACGCCATGTTGAATGGCGTATCCGTTGATCTGTCCACGGAGGCCGATGCCCGACAAAGTGCGAAGGCGCTCCAGGACAAGATCGGCGATGCGGATGTCACTGTCGAGGCGCGGTACGACGAGGCCACAGAGACGCGTCGGTTGGCGATCATCCGTGTTCATCACGGCACGCCGCATATCACCGCCATCGACGCCGACTTCCTGGCCAGTGGCGACGCGGCACAGATTCGTACCGCCGCCGGCGTATTGCAGGGGTTGGTACATGCCGGTGCAACGATTCGCCGTGGCGAGAAACAGCTGGCCATCCAGTCGTTCAAGGACGCGCTCGATTGGCTGCTCAACGAAGCGCGCAACAGCACCAGCATCCAGCGCTACAAGGGTCTGGGCGAAATGAATCCGGCGCAATTGTGGGAAACCACCATGGACCCGAAGGTGCGCCGACTGTTGCGGGTGCAGATCGAGGACGCCATCACTTCGGAGGAAATTTTCTCCACGCTGATGGGCGAGTTGGTGGAACCGCGCCGCGCTTTCATCGAGAACAACGCTCTCGGGGTGCGCAACCTGGACGTCTGAGGCACGCGGGCACGCGCGCCGGGTTCACCCGGAGGCGTCCCCGGCAACTTGCGCCGCTCTCGCGGCATCCTCGAGGGATTCCCCGTTGCAGGGGAAGTCTCCTTCCGCATCCGCCCTACTGGCCGTTCGCCGCTCCTACGACCTGCGACGTCGCCTGCAGCGCGGCCTGATACTTCGCCTGGTTCGCCTTCACGAACGAAGGCCAGGTCGGCGAATTCGCCGAAAGCCACTCTTCGGGATACAGCTCGAAGATCTGGATGTGGTTGGCCAGCCCGTATTTCAGGAGGTTGGTGATGTCCATCGTGACCTTGGTAATATTGGTCGTCGCGGTGATCGGCTGCGCCGCGAACGGGACTTGGCCCACATAGGTGGTGTAGGCCTGGCACCAGTGCAGGTTGGCGAGGCTTGCCTTGGTGTTGCACGGCCCCGGTGTCGCCGTGGCGGAGGCAACATTGCTTTCTCCGAGATTTTCGAACGAGAAGCCGATCTTGTTCGCGATGTTGACGAGCGCGCTCTTGTTCGACGCGTCATAGACATTGGTGGGCGCGGGCTGGAGTGGCGCCTGCGCCAGTGACGCGATGATCTGCTTGTCCGTTGGCTGCGCGCCCATCGCGTTGATGATCCGCGCCTCGTGCGCATTCCAGACGTCATACGTATAGCCCGCGCCGGCGACGCCGTGGCTGCCGGTGGTCCATGCCGCCTGGCAATCGCCGCCATCGCTGACGCCGCCCGGCACGATCGCCTCGGCACCGCCGCCGGTCGCGAATCGCATGTAGCCCACGTTGGCCGATATCGGCGAATTGTTGAAACTGAACTGCTGGATGGCGGCGGCTATGAATGCGGTCCACGCGGCTTCATACGCCGGGTCCCAGTACACGGGCATCTGTGGCGCGCCCGAGCATGTCACCGACGCTGCGCCCGCGCCGCCGGCGCTGGTGGGCTGGAACACCCATGACGGCGTGACCTGGTTGGTCGTGCCAACTTCCGTTACCTCGGAAAATAGCAGGTTGACCGTCAGGCCGGCGTCGGTGAACGGCTGCGCCGCCGTCGCGACCGCGCTCCAGTCGAACACGCCATTCGCCGTCTCGACCGACGACCAGTATATGAGGAGGCTGGCGCCGCACAGCGTCGGGTCCTTGAAGGTGCCATCCGGATTCTTGCCGATCACGTCCTTTTGCAGGAACGAAAGCATGTAGGGATTCGGCGCCCACACATACATGCCGTGCGGCGCCCACGGCGCGGCCACCCGCGGATCGTTGCCTTTGCACGGCGGCGGCAGCGTGGAAGTCACAGGTTCGGGTCCCGAGACGGTCTTGGGTGCGCACAGTGCAATGGCATCCGGACCCAAGCCTTCCGCGATCCAGCCTTGCGCGACCAGTTCATCACGCAAAGCGGCGTCGGTCACGTAACGGTGATAAGGCCCCCGGCGACTATTCCACAGGCGATAGACCGGGTGGTAGGCGGCCGCGCACTCGCCGGTCGAGTGATGCGGCAGCGCGAGATACATCGCCGCCGTTTCCTCTACGGCCGAAGGAATGAGGCTGCCCACTTTCGCGCATTCCGCGTTCGACGCCGAGTAGAAGTGCGTGTCTCCTTCCCCGGGAGGGAAGTAGTAGCGGCACACCGCCGTCGTGCCGCTGACGAGTTTGTCCTGCGCCTGGAAATGTTTTCCGGTGCGCTTCCAGCCTCTGATGGTTCCTGAGTCCAGCAGGAACATTTCCTCGGGCAGCGACGTGATGAAGTAGTCATCCTGGGCGCTGTTGTAGAACTCGATCACCTGAACGAGCTTGGCATTCGCCGGTATTGCCACAACTGCGAAGGATGCAAGGATCAGCGCCGTCAATGCCATCCGCGGGATGGCGACCATCGCGCGGTTCCACGACGTGGATTGCGGGAGATCTCGGGTATGGGCATTCGCGCAAATCATGGGTCCTCCAAGGCGCTTCGGCGGGTCGTTGGCGCGCTTCTCATGGTAGGTGCAAGGGCTGTGCCAGACAACCGCCGGCGGGCCGGAATATTCCGCCGGAACCTTCACGTCGAAACCGACCTAACCTGCGCGGGCGCAGCGGTCGCCACCCGGCGAGGATTCAGGATTCCCGTCGCGGCACCGGGCGAAGCAACGGGGCCGAACTGCAACGACGCGATTCGCTGCAGCGCGCCAATCTGCTCAGGCGTCAACCCGAGATCGCGTCCGCTGCATTCCGCTGTCCCAAGCGATTGCGGGTCGCGGCCGGTGATTGCACCAAATAGCATCAGCGCCTCGAGGTAATAGCCGAAGACGCTGGCGTGGTGGTTGTCGCTGCCCCACAGGTCGACTTTGCCGGCATCGATACCGTCGTAAGGGTTGGCGTCGGCAAATCCTGACTGGATCGCGCGCACCCAAGCCTCCCCTACGGGAACGACACCCTTGATCTGCGGCGTCGACGCCTTGGCGAGGTCGTAACCGGCACGCACGTCCGCGGCCATGACCTCGACTGACTTGCCGGCCCATGCGCCCTTGGGGTCGTAGACCATGTCCGCCCGCGGCCACGTCGCGACGAGCCAGACGTCAACGGCAGGATTTCGGCTGCGCAGCAGCGTCGCCATCTTCTGCGTGCTGCGCACCAGCAGGCCGGGGTCGCCCGGCCTCTTAGGATCGAGCATGCTGAATCCCTGCAGCACGACAACGTCCCAGGACTTGCTCCCGATTTCGCTGCCGCGGTTTTGCAAATGCCAATCGATGCCGGCACTGCCATGCGTCTCGAGGTACACGTCGTACGTCAGCCCCGCCTGCGTCGTGAAGGCCTTGAACAACGCGGGAACGCCACCCACGCCTTCGCGATTCAGATCGGTCACCGTATCCGCGCGATATGGCCGCACCGGGGTGCCCTGGCCGTACGTAAAACTGTTGCCGATGAACAGGATGGTTCCCGCGCGCGCGCTGCCCGCCCAGATGGCCGCCAGCGCGAATCCGATGACCACAGCAAAATGCAATCTATTCGACATGGATGTGCGCCTCCCGCACGACGGGGGACCACCGCGCCATCGACGACTTGATTTCCGCGGCAAATTGCTCCGGTGAGTTGCCCACCACCTGCGCACCCTGCATGTGGAACACCTCCCGCACTTCCGGGATGTCGATGATGCGGACCAGTTCGTGATGCAATCGCCCGACGACTTCGGGGGGCGTCCCAGCCGGCGCGAGCACACCGGTCCACGCCAGGAATTCATAGCCTGGAAAACCGGATTCCGCGACGGTCGGGATACTGGGAGACGCGGCGACGCGCTGCAGGCTGGTGACGGCGAGGGCTCGCAGGCGTCCGGATTTGAGGTGCGATTCCATCGTGCCGAAATAGGATATCGCCATCGGAACTTCGCCGGAAAGCACGTCGCCCACGAGTTGTCCCGAATTGGCATAGGGAACATGCAGGAATGCGACGCCTGCGCGCTGAGACAGCATCGACATCGCGACATGCTGCGCGGTACCGACACCCGCGGTCGCGTAGGTGATCTTGCCGGGCTCCTTGCGCGCGAGCGCCAGCAATTCGGCGAGGGAGTGCACCGGCAGCGTCGCGTTGACGACGATCACCATGGGCTGCTGCGCAAGTCGCGTCACCGGCGCGAAAGCCATCACCGGATCGACGGCGCGAGCGCCATAGGTGAGCGGGAGCAGCGTGATCAGCACGCCCGACAGGAGCAACGTGTAACCGTCAGGCGCCGCCCTGGCAACGGCCTCGCTGGCGACATTGCCGGAGACACCTGCTCGGTTCTCCACGATCACGGGCTGTCCCATCGCGTCGGTCATTCGCGCGCCTATGAGGCGCGCAAACACATCGAGCTGATTGCCCGCCGCAAAGGGCACGATCAGGTGAATAGGCCGCGAGGGGAACGCGTCTGCAGCCGCGACGTCGCGCATCGATGACGCCGACACGACGACGATGACAAGCAACGCATGTGACATCGCGCGCGCCATCGGTCGCCACACATGGCGCCCCGGAACGATCCCGATCCTCAATGCCCGTGCCTCATCGCCAGCATCGCGCTGATCAACTCGGGCTCATCCCAGGGCACGTCGACCGGATACCGGCGGAGAAATTCGCTTGTCGGATCGCGCAGCCACTCGAAGGGAAACGCGACGAACACGTGCTCTTCGCCCGCGTCGAGTTGGGCGCGCGTACTCAAGGGCGTACCCGCCGCAGCGGCGAACAACGCAGCCCCGTTGCCCACGTCGAAGAAGGCGCCGCGATGCGTGCCCGGGGTCACGCGCCGATTGATTTCCAGCAGGAAGGCTTCGCCCGTGCGTTCGTGCACGATGAATTCCGGTGCGAAGATCCCCGAAGCACCAAAGCCCGTTGCCAGCCGGGCGGAAAAGTCCGCCATCTCCGGGGAGTGGAAATAGCGCACGACACTTGCTGCACCGTGCGGAAAGCCTTCCAGCTTCTCGACCGCGTAGCCACAAAGGACCTGGCCTCGCCAGGTCGTCGCGGCATAGTAATGCGTTCGCCCGGGGATAAACGCTTGCAGGATCAACCGGTCTGCCTCCGCATCCTTCGCCGCGGGCCGCGCAAGGCGCGCGAACTCCCGGACCAGCGCGTCGCGATCCGTGCAGACGGCCACGCCGTCGCCAGCGCTGGAATGACGGCGCTTGATCACAATGGGCCAAACGTGTTCGGCAATGAAAGATTCTGCATCGGCGAGGTCGGTGACGACCACGAACGGGGGAACCCGCACGCCCAGTGCTTGCGCAGCTGTGCACAGCTGCGTCTTGTCGACGCTGTCTTGATAGTGCGCCGGGTCGCCGAGAGAATCCCGGATCAGCGCCGCCAGTTGCAATTGCAACACGGGCTGCATGTCGGCGGGTGACGCCAGCACCAGCTGCTGCAACAAGCGGAATGCAGTGTCGTCGCAAGGGACGACCAAGCGCGGTGAGGTCGCCTTGACCGTCGCCGCAAACGCATGCAGCCATTGTCGAGATGTAGCCTGGTCAGGCAGGTAGCCGATCTTGTCGAGAAAATGGCTGTGTTCCGCGAGCGTGCCCTTGGGCGCCAGCAGGCAGACGTTCCATCCCGCCTTGGCAAAGTCGCGCGGCACGCGGGCGGTGCCCAGCCATTGGGTTGCCGTCGCGACAAGCAATACGGTTACAGACATGGGAAGCGGGTACCGCGAAAACTTCGATTATCGCAGGTCGCATGGTGCTTCGCCGTGGCGATTCAATCGCCGCACACGACGTGCCATTCATTTGCCACAGGTCATTCCGGCGGCCGCATCCTTCGCGGGCAGCTTGAGGTCAAAATCGAAGACCCATGAGGTCTTGCCCAATCCGCCGACAATCCTGCCGGTGAGCATGGCGCCCGGCTTCAATTCCCCGGACATTTTTTCCACGCGGAAATCCTTGGGTGCCTCGACGACGCGTTGCAAGCCCGCTGTCGGCGATCGCGCGTGGTTCGTGCTGACGTCAATCGACTTGACGGCCGCCGCAGACGCTGTCGCCGCGCCGCCTCCCGGACAGAACATGATCTGCACCAGCGTTCGCGGCTTGCCGCCCTTGTTCCCATCGGCGTAGGAGGAGACCTGGAAGCTCTCCACCTCGGAAGGCTGGATGGTGTCCTCGTTGAACCATATGGCCACACTGTGCTGGTCACCGTAGAGGGAAATGGCGCAATGGGTCGCGGAGAATTTCTCGCCTTCCATGACACCCGTGGCCGAACATTTGTCCGGACGTGACGCGCCGGCCTCTGGCGTTGCGGTTGCCGTTGGCGCGGCGGTCGCGGCGACCACCGGGGCGCTCGTCGGGGTGCCTTGCTCCTTTGCGGTGACGGTGCTGCCCGGTGTTGGCTTGCCCAGCTGCCACGCGGTCGCCAGCGCTTGCGCCTGGCGAAGATTCGCGGGGGAAAGTTTCTTTGCCAATGCATCGCGAAATTGCACGGAGTCGGCGTCGCCACTGCGCGCTGCGATCGCGTAATTGGCATAGGCGAGTACATCGTCTTTCGCGATGCCTGCGCCGTTTTCATAGTGCAACCCGAGCTTGAATTGCGCGTCGACCTGCCCCTGGTCGGCGGCCTTGCGGTACCACGCGAACGCCTGCGCAAAATCCTGCTTCACGCCCCCGCCCTTGGCGTACATCAATCCCAGGTCATACTGCGCCGTCGGATTGCCCTGGTTCGCGGCTTTCTGAAACCACGCGACCGCCTGTGCGTCATCCTGCGGCACGCCGCCTTGGCCCGATGCGTAGATCGCACCCAATTCGGCCTGCGCCGATGCGTTTTCCTGCGCGGCCGATTTGCGCAGCCAGATCAACGCTTGCGGCATGTCCTGCGCAACACCTCGCCCGAATTCGTACATCCGTCCCAGGCGATACTGGGCCTCGGCGTCGCCACGCGCGGCCAGCGGGCGAAACTCCTTCAGCGCCGTGGCGTAATCTTCCTTCAGCAATGCCGCGACGCCTTCGTTGACCCCGGCCCAGCTCGCGTCGCAACTTAGAGTCCCGAACAGGAGGGCCAGCAGGCCCGCGGTGCGAAAAGGATTGCTCATGGCGACGTTCCCCCTCATTGCGCGTCGGATCGTCAACGCCGCCGGGAAGTTTACGCGCAGGCGACAAGCCTTGCCTGCGCGGTCGCCAGATCGAGTTGCGCGTCACTCCAGCGCGTAGAGAATGCCGTCGGTGCTGCCGAAATACACGACGCCATCCACGACCAGCGGCGACGAGAACACCGCACCGATCGCGAATTGGCGGTCCGCCGCGACAATGGGTGCTTCGCGCCAGCTGGAAGAGAAATACATCGGCGAATTCAATGTGCGATCCGCCGCGAGTATCCAGCCGGCATTGGCCTTCGACGTATCGGTCTGGAAGTACCAGAGAAGCGACCCGGAATCGAGGTCTCGCGCTTCCAGCGTGCCGTTGAGGATGCCGGCCACCACCACGTCGCCCGCAACGGCGGGTGAGGAGAACATGTAGGCCTTGCCTTTCTGTTCCACCATTGACTTGCCCGTATCGGCGTCGAGCACGATGTACATGCTCGAGTCGGACGTGCCGAAAATCACTTTGCCCGCGACAACCGCGGGAGAAGTGATGACCCAACTCCCCGCATTGTTGAAGCGCCACTTTTCCTTGCCGGTGGCGGCGTCGAGCGCATAGACGTTGGAGTCGCGGCAACCCGTGTAGACGACGCCGTTGACCACGGCCGGCGACGACTGGAAGCCGACCTGATTGTGGATTGCCGGATCCTCACCTCCTTGGAACCGCCATTTCTCGACACCGGTCGCTCCGTCCACTGCGTAGAAGTAACTGTCCCAGCTGCCGAAATACACGATGCCGTCGGCATAGGCGGGTGAGGCGTGGACCACGTCGCCCGTCTTGAACTTCCACTTCATTTCTCCGGTGGCCGCATCCAGCGCATAGACGTGATGGTCGCCGCTGCCGAAGTAGACAACACCCCGGACGACGACGGGACTGGACAGGTATACGTCGTAAGGATCGGGAAAGGTCTGGTTCTTGGGCTGCATCCCGTGGAGGCCCTTCGCTTCGAAGCGCTGCTCGCCGCCGGTGGCGAATTTCCAGCGCGGCGCGCCGGTGCGCTTGTCGAGAGCGTAGAACTTGCCGTCGTAGCTTGCGACATACAGCGTGTCGCCGGCGAGCGCCGGTGTCGAGGGAACCGGGCCGCCCGTCTTGCGCGCCCATCGCAACTGGCCACTGGCGGCGTCCACCGCATACACGTTGCCGTCATCGCTGCCAAAGTAGACGACGCCGTCATCGTAGACGGGCGAGGCGACGATCCGGTCGCCCGTCTGGAATTTCCATTTCACGCGGTGGAATTCGCGCGGCGCTTCTTTGCGTGACGCGCCCGCATGCGCTGCATCGCCACGGAACATCGATTGCGCATCCGCGCCCGCGCCGACGAAAAATCCCGCGACCGTGATGCCCACGAACAGTACCTTCAACACTTCGCGAAACTGCAACGTCATGATTTCCCCCCGGTGCGACGCAGCGTGAGTGGCATTTCCTGCGAACCGAGCTCGATCGCGCCGCGGATCTCCGTGCGCTCCTTCGCCACCCGCCCTTCGAAGACGACCTGGTTTGCCCTCGACTCGACCCGAAGCAGGTTGCCTTCCTGCACGATGAGGTCCACTGGCAGATCGGTCGTCCGCTTGCCGGCGATGACGAAAGTGGCTGTGGCGCCTGTGTTGTCATGGTTGGCGAACGTGATCGTGACGTGCCGTGGGTAGCCGCCCAGCTCGAACTCGCCGTCCCACTGACTTTCAACGTCGCGCGCGACGACGGTGCTGCGCGGAGGCGCCTGGACACTTGCCCGGCCGCTGCGCTTCAGCGTGAATGGCGCCATGTTGCCGGCCTGGCGAAACTCGCCTGCCATCACACCGTCTGCGTCCACCGCGCCGCGGAATTCCGCGGGACCATAGGTCGCGCTGGCGAGTGCGTTGACGATGACGAACGTGACGCTGGCATCCGCCACCGCAATCTTGTCGAGCGGTGCGCCATTCACACCCAGCCCCGGAATGATGATGGAACCCGTCCACTTGCCCGTGGCGTCAGGCGCCAGGTCGACGACCAGTGGCATGTCCTTGCCGGGGACGCTCACCCGTCCCTCCCAGCGGCCTTCCAGTACTGGCGCGGCGATGCCGCTCGATGTCGCTGCGCACAGGCAAAAGGCGAAGATGACTCGTCGCATGGAATTCCCTCCGGTGGAAGTGCTCGCTCCTTTGGAATGTTACGAGCCGGCTGGCCGCGTGTTCGGATCACGCGACGGAGCGCCGCGCCGGGCGATCAAACGTCAATGCGAACGATATGGCGGGCGGGTAAGAAAGAGGTTGCGTCGACGGCCCGCGGGAACTCAAGGCGCGGACCCTACAATGACGGATGCCCAAGAACTACACGATGGGCGGCCGGGCGGCCGCCGCCTCTCCGCAGGAGGCCCCCCAGGGTCCACAGCCTCGATCGTGGCGCGAGCGGCTAGGGGCGCTGCGCAACCTGCCGCCGTTCCTCAAGCTTGTCTGGAACACGAGCCCGACACTGACACTGGGCCAGGCGCTGCTGCGCCTCGTGCGCGCGCTGCTACCGGTGGCCACGCTCTATGTGGGCAAGCTCATCATCGACGAGGTCGTGCTGTTGGTGCGAACGCCCCACGCGACCGACGAACTGCAGCAGATGCTTTCCAGCGGATTGCTGGGTCGCATCGGCTGGCTGCTCGCGCTGGAATTCGGGCTGGCGGTGGTCTCGGATGTCCTGGGCCGCGCAGTGTCGCTGCTGGATGCGCTGCTTTCCGAACGGTTCAGCAACGAAACCAGCCTTCGCCTCATGGCGCACGCGGCAACGCTTGATCTCGAGGATTTCGAGGACAGCGAGTTGCAGGACCGGCTGGAACGCGCGCGGCGGCAGGCGGCGGGACGCACGAGCCTGATTGCACAGCTCTTCGGCCAGGCGCAGGACATGGTCACTGTCGTGAGCTTCGCGGCCGGGTTGATCGTCTTCGCACCCTGGCTGATTGCGTTGCTCGCCATTGCGCTCGTGCCGGCTTTCCTGGGCGAAGCGCACTTCAATGCGCAGAGCTATTCGCTCAACTATGCGCGCACGCCGGAGCGGCGCGAACTCGACTACATCCGCCAAACGGGCGCGAGTGCGGACACGGCGAAGGAAGTGAAGATCTTCGGCCTGAACGGGTTCCTGATCGAACGTTATTCCGCGCTCGCCACCAGTTTCTTTGCCGCCAATCGGCGCATCGCGTTGCGCCGCGCCGGCTGGGGAAGCGTTCTCTCCGCGATCGGCACCGTCGCCTACTACGTGGCCTATGCCTACATCGTGTGGCGAACGCTGCACGGGGATTTTTCGATCGGCGACCTCACGTTCCTCGCCGGATCGTTCAGGCGCCTGCGCAACCTGCTGGAAAATCTGCTGCTCGGTTTTTCCCAGGTCGCGGGGCAGGCGCTCTATCTGGATGACCTGTTCTCGTTCTTCGAGATCCAGCCGGAAATTGTCCCGCCCGAAAATCCGCGGCCGTTCCCTTTCCCGATCAAGACGGGTTTCGCGTTCGAGGATGTCGGGTTTCGGTATCCCGGCGCCGAACGCTGGGCGGTACGTGGCCTTTCGTTCGACCTGCACGCCGGCGAAATTCTGGCGCTGGTCGGGGAAAACGGGGCGGGCAAGACGACGCTCGTCAAGCTGCTGGCGCGACTCTACGACCCCGACGAGGGGCGTATCCTGCTCGACGGACACGACTTGCGTGAGTACGACCTGTTCGCCGTCCGCGCCAACATCGGCGTTATCTTCCAGGATTTTGTCCGCTATAACTTCAGCGCCTCCGACAACATCGCCGTAGGCCGTATCGAAGCCCGCGACGACCTGCCGCGAATCGTCCAGGCGGCGCAGCGCAGCCTCGCCGACGAAGTCATTCGCAAGCTGCCCAAAGGCTACGACCAGATGATCGGCAAGCGCTTTCGGGGCGGCGTCGAACTTTCCGGAGGCGAATGGCAGAAGGTCGCCATCGCGCGCGCGTACATGCGCGACGCGCAACTCCTGATCCTGGACGAGCCCACCGCGGCGCTCGATGCACGCGCAGAGTTCGAGGTGTTCAACCGCTTCAAGGAATTGAGCCGGGGAAAGACAGCGGTGCTGATCTCACATCGCTTTTCCAGCGTGCGCATGGCCGATCGCATCGTCGTGCTCGTCGACGGAGCGGTGGAGGCAATGGGAACGCATGCGGAACTGCTGGCGCAGGGCGGACGCTATGCGGAATTGTTCGAGCTGCAAGCGGCGGGTTATCGCTGACGATGACAAATTGATGTTGTCGCAACGACGTCGTTCAAGGCGGAGGCGCGAAGAGAAGCTCGAAGAGGGAGGTTTTCGGCGGAGGAGGGTAGTCCCGAATTGGCTCTACCAGCGCTTTGCTTTGGTCTCGTGGAAAAACCCGTATTGCGATGTTTGCAGATTTTTCGCCGAACCAATGGACGCCGCCGCGGGCCATCTGCCATTGGAAGTCGTACACGCCAGGCGTCTGCGGCGCCACAAGGCGGATGAGGAAAGTGGCGGACTCCCCGGGCGGCACGTCGTTCGCGAGCTCCACGCAATTGCTGCCCCACGTGAAGCTGTCCGGTGGATTTTGCGAGCCGAGTACGTATGACTCGGATGACGTCCACGTCGTCGTGCCGTTGTTCCGCATCGCCAGCACCACGCGACCCGATTCACCGGGATCCATCGTGGTGGGCAGTTGGTTCGGCCCCAGAAAAACCGCTGAATCGCCCGGCGGCCGCGCAGCGTCAACCGCCGCGACCTCATGCTGGGCATTGCGCGGAATTGTCCGGATTGCACACGCGGGTACCGAGTTCCCGTATGAATTCTGCGGGCGAAAGGGCGCGCTCGCACCGAGCAGCCAGTCCTTGGCAATGCCTTCGGCCTCCGTGCCGGCTGGCAGCTTCTCGCAGTTTTTCGTGTCCCAGAAATTGGAGCAGTAACCAAGTCCTGAAAGGAAATCATGGAGTCCCCACGGCGAGATGGATCCCTCGATAGGCCCGGTGTGCGTCGCCCAGGACTTAAGTATTTGTCCACGTCTTTTCGGGCTAGCTTGCTTCCACGCTGCCTCGACTCTTGAGTAGTACGAACTGTCGGCGAAGCTCAATTGGGGGAGCTCGGCGATGAAGCTGATCAAGAAGTACAGGAACACTACAATGCCGGCGAAAATCGTCATGAGGCCATACGCCAGCTTTCGGAGATATTTATGGACGAGCACTTCATGCCATCCGATCGGTCAAAGATTTTGACCAGCCATATTCATCCCCAAACGTGGCGAAACGGTGGCGAAATCATGGTATTCCGGGGCGGCATTGTGACCAGACTGAGACGAGAACGCAGGGGAGCGCATAATGGCGGCCGCATCGACATCCAAGCGCGGAAAATTTCATCATGAATGAAGCAAAACTGGCAGCACTCCTCAAGCAATTCGGCATCGCCGCGGACAATCCCGGCGCTTGCGTGGGGCCTGGTCAATGGCGCGGTAGCGGCGCGGTCGTTGTATCGACCAATCCTGCCGATGGACAGCCCCTGGCGAGTGTCACCACCGCGAGTCTCGACGATGTCGACGCGGTCATTGCGACGGCTGCTGCTGCCGCGAAAAAATGGCGCGACGTGCCCGCTCCGCAGCGCGGGGAGGCGGTGCGCCGCTTCGGCAATCTGCTGCGCGAGCGCAAGGACGCGCTCGGCACGCTCGTGTCGCTGGAGAACGGCAAGATCAAGGCCGAGGGCGATGGCGAAGTGCAGGAGATGATCGATATCGCCGACTTCGCCGTGGGCCAATCGCGGATGCTCTATGGAAAGACGATGCACTCCGAGCGTCTTGCGCATCGCATGTACGAGCAGTGGCATCCGCTGGGCGTGGTCGGTGTGATCTCGGCCTTCAATTTCCCGGTTGCGGTTTGGGCGTGGAATGCGATGCTGGCCGCGATCTGCGGCAATGCCACCGTATGGAAGCCGTCGCCCAAGACCCCGCTCACCGCGCTCGCGGTGCAGGCGCTTGCCAATCGCGTCATGGACGAGATGGCGCTCCCGCCGATCTTTACGTTGGTGATTGCCGACAACGCGGGAACACGCGCGATGGTTGCCGATCCGCGCGTTGCGCTGGTGTCGTTCACCGGATCATCCGCTGTCGGCCGCGACATCTCGACCACCGTGGCATCGCGCTTCGGCAAGTCGCTGCTCGAATGCGCGGGCAACAACGCCATCATCGTCGCCGAGGATGCGGACCTCGACCTCGTCGTACCGGGTGTCGTGTTTGGCGCGGTCGGCACGGCCGGGCAGCGCTGCACGACGACGCGCCGTCTGATCGTGCATCGGTCCCGCGTCGACCAGGTGCTGACGCGTCTCAAGTCGGCGTACGCACAGGTGCGCATCGGCGATCCGCTCGAGGCCGGGACACTGATGGGCCCGCTGATCGACGCGGCCGCGGTAGCCAACTACGTCTCGGCCATTGATGAAGCCACGAACGCCGGCGGCACGCTGGTTTGCGGCGGCAAGGTGCTGCCGGGGCCGGGCTTCTGGGTTGAGCCGGCAATCATCGCCAATGCGCGCAACGATTGGCGCTGCGTGCAGCGGGAAACCTTTGCGCCGATTCTCTACGTGATGAGCTTCGACACCGTGGAGGAGGCGATCGCACTCAACAACGGCGTGCCACAAGGCCTGTCGAGCGCGGTATTCACGCTCAGCATGCGCACGGCCGAGGCATTTCTGGCTGCAAGCGGGAGCGATTGCGGCATCGCCAATGTCAACATCGGCACATCGGGCGCGGAGATCGGCGGCGCGTTCGGCGGAGAAAAGGAGACCGGCGGTGGACGCGAATCGGGCTCCGACGCGTGGCAGGCTTACATGCGCCGCCAGACCAACACGATCAACTGGAGCCGCGAGTTGCCGCTCGCGCAGGGCATCAAGTTCGGCTAGTTTTCCTGGTTGCCGTTTTCTTGACGGCCGTCTTCTTGGCGGCGGGCTTCTTTGCCGCGGGCTTCCTGGCGGTGCTTTTGACCGCCGGCGCCTTTGCCGCAACGGTCCTGGTCCCGCCGGATGGCGTCCCGGCACGTTTTACCGCCGGCTTGGCGGCCGGCACATCCGCTTCCGGCTTCGCGGCTTTTTTTGCTGGCGCTTTCGCCGCGCGCTTGACCTTGCCTCCTTGCGGCTTTCCGGTCTTGGCCGCAAGAATCTCCAGCGCCTCCTCCAGCGTCAGCGTTTCCGCTTTGTCGCTGTCCGGCAGCGTCGCATTGACTGCACCGTGCTTGACGTAGGGACCGTACTTGCCGCTATGCAATTCGACCGGGGCCTTGTCCCGGGGATGCGGGCCCAGCAGCTTCAGCGCGGTGGATGGGCGGCCGCCCCGAGCCCGCGCCTTGGTCGGATCCTTCGCTTCGAATTCGAACCCGACCTTGCCGTCCTTTTGCACGACGAGGAAAGCCGAGAACGGGCGGCGCGTGCGCGACGATATGAACTGCAGAAGATCAGTCTTCCCCCCGGCCAGCAATTTTTCCATCTGCGCGCGTTCGATGGGACGCTGCAGGATCATGCGACCCGAACGGAAGTCGCAGGTCTTCTCCGCGCCTATCGCCTTTTCGCAGACGTAGGCATTGGGTAGCTCGAACACCCGCGACGCGCACTTCGGGCACGCCCCAAGCGGCGTTTGCGACGAGAAATCCGGCGCTTCGCCGTCTTCGGTGCCGAGGTCATTGCCGAAGTCGAATGTGACTTCGTTGGCGTCGGTGAGCTTGAGCTTGGCCGAGAAGGGCCGCCCCATCTTGCTGCGAAACCCTTCCAGCGGACCGATTTCGCGGTCCTTGATGAGCGCATCCGCTTCCTGCGGTTCGAGCTGTCGTCCGCCAAGGATCTTCCAGAACGCAAAATCGCACGCGGGATTCATGCACTGGAATTTCTTGTACTTCTCGTGCACCTCGCCGATGTGGCATTTCGGACAGGGGTTGGACAGCGTGGCGAAATCGCCGGGAATGGTGTCGCTCTCGTAACCTTTCGCCTGCATGACGATGTGCTCGGTCATCGCCACGATTTCCTGCATGAACGCATCGCGCGCGAGCTTGCCGTGCTCCATCTGCGCGAGCTTGAATTCCCATTCGGCAGTGAGCTCCGGCGAAAAGAGTTCAGGCACGCCCAGTCCGTGCAGCAGCGTCATCAGCGAAAACGCCTTGGCGGTCGGCACTAGTTCTTTGCCTTCGCGATAGATGTAGCGCTCCGCAATCAGGCCCTCGATGATCGACGCGCGGGTGGCCGGTGTGCCGAGTCCCTTTTCGCGCATCGCCTCGCGCAGTTCGTCGTCCTCGATCAGCTTGCCGGCGCCTTCCATCGCCGACAGCAGCGTGCCTTCATTCAGTCGCGGCGGCGCGCGCGTCACCAGCGGCACGACCTCGACCTTCTCGGTCGCCACCTTCTCATTCGGCTTGACCGGCACCAGCGTGGCCTCGTCTCCCTGCGCTTCCTTGCCATAGACCGCGAGCCATCCGGGCGATACCAGCACCTTGCCTTCGGTCTTGAACGGCTGCGTTTCGACGCGCGTGATCCGCGTGGTGAGCAGGAATTCGGCCGGCGGATAGAACACGGCGAGGAAGCGGCGAACCACGAGGTCGTAGAGCTTCGACTCGATTTCGTTGAGATTCTTGGGCCGCGCCAGCGTGGGGATGATCGCGAAGTGATCCGAGATCTTGGAGTTGTCGAAGATGCGCTTGTTGGGCTTGACCCATTTCTGCTTCAGTATTTCGCGCGCAAACCCGCCGAAAGCGTTGGACTCGCCCAGTTCTTCCATCGTCGCTTTCACGGTGGCGATGTAATCCTCCGGCAGCGCGCGCGCGTCCGTCCGCGGATACGTGAGGACCTTGTGCTTTTCGTAAAGTGCCTGCGCCAGCGACAAGGTCGTGCGCGCGGAGAAGCCGAAACGGCCATTGGCTTCGCGCTGCAGGCTCGTCAAGTCATACAGCAGCGGCGCGCCCTGCGTCGATGGCTTCGACTCTTCGGTGACGATGCCGGGCTTGTCCGCGGTGAGCCGCGCCAGCTCCTGCGCGCGCGCTTCGTCCCACAGCCGTTCGGCGCGCGCGTCCGGATCGTCGTCGATTTTCTTGAACGCTTCGTCGAACCAGCGGCCGGTGTATTCGCCGCCCGCAGCGCGAAACGTTCCTATCAACTCCCAGTAGTTGCGCGGCCGGAACGCGCGGATTTTTTCCTCGCGCTCGACCAGGATGGCGAGCGTGGGCGTCTGCACGCGGCCGACCGTCGTAAGCTGGAAGCCACCGGACTTGGAGTTGAATGCCGTCATTGCCCGCGTGCCGTTGATGCCCACCAGCCAGTCGGATTCCGAGCGGCATACCGCGGCGTCGGCAAGCGGCAGCATGGCTTCGTCGCTGCGCAACTGGCCGAAGCCGTCGCGAATCGCCGCGGGCGTCATCGACTGGAGCCAGAGCCTCTTGATGGGCTTGCCCGACTTGGCGAACTGCACGATGTTGCGGAAGATGAGCTCGCCTTCGCGGCCGGCGTCGCAGGCATTGACGAGCGATGTCACGTCCTTGCGCTTGATGAGCTTGAGCAACGTCTTCAGGCGCGCTTCGTTCTTCTCGATGGGTTTCAGCGCGAATTTGGACGGAACGGCCGGCAGGTGCGCGAATGTCCACTTGCCCCGCTTGACCTCTTCCTCCTCGGGCATGCCGATCTCCAGCAGGTGGCCGACCGCGGAGGAAATGACGTGCTTGTCACCCTCGAAGTAGTCGGCGTGCTTGGTGAGGCCCCCCAATGCCCGAGCGATGTCGGCGGCAACGGAAGGCTTCTCGGCGATGATGAGGCTCTTGGACACGGGTGTTTGCGGTAGCTTGGGGCAGGCGGTTCGGTTGCAAAGGGACGCCGATACTACCTGTGGTCCCATGACGGCGGCAAGAAAAGGAAAACTTGCGCAACCCCAACGCGCGCGCGTATACGCGTGGGTGCGCGCGCCTGCGCGCGAGGCCGAGGTTGTCGCCGGGTTTCGTCGGTGGACGGTCCAGGCGGTTCAATTACGTCCGGATTCAGCGCAGGCGTTGCCACAAACCGCCGGCGATTGGCGCGACCCGCCCGTCGAGTTCGAGCCCAGTAAGCGTCGCAGTGACGATGTCGGAGCTCATTCCGGTGTGTTCGACCAGCCTGTCGACGGCGACAGGGTCTCCGCCGAGTGCAGCCAGGATCCTTGCTTCCTCCGGCGTCGCGGTCGCGACTGCCGTCCCGACCGTTGCGACAACGGCGCCGCCCATGCCGAGCTCCTCGAGGATGTCCTGCGCGGTCTCGACGAGCTTGGCGCCTTCACGTATCAACTTGTGGCATCCCTTGGAGAGTGGCGAGTGGATGGACCCGGGAATGGCGAACACCTCGCGACCTTGTTCCCCGGCGTAGCGCGCGGTGATGAGCGATCCGGACGATAGCGCTGCCTCGACCACCAGCACGCCGCGCGCCAGTCCGCTGATCAGGCGGTTGCGACGCGGAAAGTTCCTTTCCCTGGCCGGTGTGCCGGGAGGAAATTCGGAGAGAAGGCCGCCGCGCTCGGCAATGCGATGCGCGAGCTCGCGATTGGCTGCCGGATACACGCGATCGAGTCCGGTGCCCACCACGGCGATCGTGTCGCCATTCGCCGCCAACGCACCTTCGTGCGCGGCCGCGTCGACACCGACGGCGAGGCCCGACACCACTGTCAGTCCGGCGAGTGAAAGCGCGTGCGCAAATGCGTTGGCGTTAGCGGCTCCCTGCGCCGTGGCGTTGCGGCTGCCTACGATCGCCAGCGCGGGACGGTTGAGCAATTCCCGGCGGCCGACGAAAAACAGCGCGGGCGGGGCGTATCCCAGATCGAGCAATGCGCGCGGGTAATCCGGGTCGTCCCACGCGATGACTTGGTGCGACGGGTCGCGCAACCATGCACGCGTGGTGGCCAGCCCGTCGGGATCGACCGGCGCCTGCACGCGCGCGGCAATGGCGTCCGGCACCACGGCGCAAAGTGCCGCGCGTGTTGCGTCGAGCACGGATTCGGGACTGCCGAACTCCCGCAACAGGCGTGCGAGCGCTTCGTAGGGAAGTGCCTTGAGCGACAGCGTCGCCCAGGCCTCCGGGGTCGAGGTGGCGACGGACATGAAAGGAGGATGAGCGGCGGAGCGAGCCGCCGATATTCAACGAATGGCCGAACCGCCGGCGCCGCGATTTACGGCGTCCGGCCCCAGTCGCCCGGACGCACCGGGTCCGTGGTGTTGAGCACGATCGCATACGACACGTTGTTGAACGTGCGGAACACGAACATGAGGCCCGTCCTCTCGTCGGCAGGCGCGATCATCACCTGCGGCGTGAACACCTTGGTCGGATCGAGAAAGCGCAGGATCGCCGCCTGTTGCCTGTCGGGCCGCGGGTCCTCGATGGGTTCGACTGAGCGATAGACGGCCAGCACATTTCCCGGCTGAAGGCCGTCGGCGCTTCCCTTGTCGAGCATGACGATGTAGCCGCGGCCGGTCTCGGTGTTGGTGAACGGGACCTGGAGGATTCGTGTTTCGATGGCCTTGTCAGGCGCGCGCGGCACATAGTTGTTGATGGTCGACCGCGGGGCCGGCAACAGACGGTCTCCCAGCATCACTTCACGGTCTGCCGACTCGATGCGGACCGTCGACAACTCGCCGAACTTCTCGATGCGCGCGGTGCCGACGAACGTGCTTTCGTAGCCCAGCACCGTGTTGCCGTCGAACGTGGTGATCGCCGGGCCGGGACGGTAGATGAACCAAAGGTCGCCGCCCTTGGGGTCGATACCGACAACATAGACGACGTCGCCCTGACCGCGCACCAGGCGGGCCGCATTACGTCCCGACAGGATCTCGGCGGTGTTGGCGAGGCCGTTGGGGCCGGTGACCAGGTTCTTCGACAGGTAAGGCTCGATGTCGCCCGGCGGTATCGACGGAATGACGTCCGGGTTGAACGACGACGCCCGCGTCGACGGCGAAACGCGCACGCCATCGCGCATGAGCGTGAGCTGCGGCTGCCCGTCGACATAGTCGAGCTTCACCACGTCGCCGGGATAGATAAGGTGGGGATTCTTGATCTGGTCGCGATTCAGCCGCCAGATATCGGGCCACCGCCACGGATCCTTGAGGAACCTGCCGGAAATGCCCCAGAGCGTGTCGCCTTTTTGCACCGTGTAGGACGACGGCGCCCTGTCCGCCATCTGGATATTCGCCGGATTCTGCGCGAAGCCAGGAACGCCAAAGGCAAGCATGCCCGCCGCGGCTGCGGCCGCAAGCAGATGTTTCGCTGTGTTAAACTGTTGAACCATAACGGCTCTTCCTGTTCGGGCGGCCCTTGCTAACGTCCTAAACCGCCGCAAAATAAGGACTTAACACGGATTCTGCATCCGGCACCTGCATTTGGCAAGCTATGGCGCTACTTCCCATACTGGAATACCCCGATCCGCGTCTCAAAAAAGTTGCGGCCCCGGTCACGGACTTCACGCCGGACGTCGGCCGGCTCGTTCGGGACATGGCCGAAACCATGTACGCCGCGCCCGGGATCGGGCTGGCGGCGACCCAGGTCGACGTCCACAAGCGAATCATCGTCATCGACATCTCCGAAGCCAGGGATGGCCTGGTCGTCCTCATCAATCCTGAAATCATCAGTTCCTCGGGCGAAATCGAGTGCGAGGAGGGCTGCCTTTCCGTCCCCGGTTACTACGACAAGGTCGTCCGTGCCGCCCGCATTACGTTCCGCGCCCATACCGAGCGGGGCGAAGTCTACGAACGAACGGCCGACGACATGCTTGCCGTGTGTGTGCAGCACGAAATGGACCACCTCGTGGGCAGGATGTTCGTCGACTACCTTTCCCCGCTGAAGCGCGCCCGCCTGAAGCAGAAGCAGCGCAAGAAACAGCGGCTCGCGGGTTGACCGCCGGTGGACGTCCGTTTTGGTCGCTGTCTGAAACCTGCTTGAACTCAGTTTGCTTAGTTCGCTTAATTTGCTCAGTTTGAATCCCGTCCGCCTCTCCCGATGAGAGTCGGCTTTGCCGGCACGCCCGTCTTCGCCGCCCTTGCGCTCGAGGCGCTCGTCGCGGCGGGATTCGACCTCCCGCTCGTCCTGACCCAGCCCGACCGGCCCAAGGGTCGCGGCCTCGGCGCCGAACCCTCCCCGGTCAAACGGCTTGCCGTCGAGCGGAAGCTGACTGTCCATCAGCCGGCCACGCTCAAGTCCGCCGACGTGCAGGCATCGCTGTTCAAGACCCCCGTCGACGTGCTCGTCGTTGCCGCCTACGGTTTGATCCTGCCGCCCGCCGTCCTTGCCTGGCCGCGACATGGCTGCCTCAACATCCATGCCTCGATGCTGCCGCGGTGGCGCGGCGCGGCTCCGATCCAACGGGCGATCGCCGCGGGGGATACGCGGACCGGCGTGACGATCATGCGGATGGACGCGGGCCTCGACACCGGCCCGATGATCGACGCCGTCGAAATCGAGATCGCGCCGCGCGAGACGGCCGGCACGCTGCACGACAAGCTGGCTGCGGTTGGCGCGCGCGCGATCATCGGCGTGTTGATCCGGCTTGCGGCTGAAAACGAGCTCAACGCCACACCACAACCCCTGGACGGCGTGACGTATGCCGGCAAGATCGAGCGAGCCGACGCCGAAATCGACTGGTCCTGTTCGTCCGTGGTCATCGATCGCCAGATTCGCGCGTTCGATCCCGTCCCCGGCGCGGCGACCGAGTTGGGCGCGCATCGAGTCAAGGTCTGGCGGGCCGAACCCGACAAGCGTGTCGGCGACGCGCCGGCGGGAACCGTATTCGCCGTCGGAAGCGAAGGCGTCGACGTCGCCTGCGGGGCCGGCTCCTTGCGGCTGACCGAAGTGCAGCCGGCCAATGGCAAGCGAATGTCCGCCGCGGCGTACGCCGCCGGCCACGGTGTCCTGCCAGGTGTGCGGTTCGGGGCCACCCCAGCGCACTGACCGTACATAGTCAGCGCTTACTTCCATGCAAATCGAACAGCAGCAGGCGGCGCGTGCCGTGCGTCAGGTATTGGACGGAAAGGCGTTGCCCGCCGCGCTGGCGGCCGTCGACGACGGGTCGGCGTTGCGGGGCCGTACGCTGGTTCAGGAATTGGCGTACGGGACCCTCAGGCATTGGGGCCGCTACGAGGCGCTGACCCACGCGCTCGCCTCCAAGCCGATAACGGATGCCGGCCTTTCGGCACTGGTCGCCGTGGCGCTCTATCAACTCGACCACACATCAGCACCGCCATTTGCCGTCGTCGATCGCGCGGTGGAGGCCGCTGCGCTCATTGCCCGCCCGCAGGCGAAGGCACTGGTCAACGCCATGCTCCGCCGTTACCTGCGCGAACGCGACGCGTTGAACTCGCAGGCCGTCGCATCAAGTCCGGTTGCCCGCTGGTCCTATCCGCGATGGTGGATCGGCCGGGTTGAGGCGGATCATCCGCAGCACTGGCAGCAGATACTCGCGACAGGCAACGAGCGGCCCCCACTTACGTTGCGCGTGAACCTGCGCGCCGGCACGCGGGATGCGCTGCTTGCGCGGTTCGCGGCGGACGGTATCGCAGCGGTCGCTGCAGGCGCGCAAGGCGTCATCGTGGAGCCGCCGCAACCGGTCACCTCCCTGCCGGGATTTGCAGAGGGCGCATTCTCGGTGCAGGACCTCGGGGCGCAATTGGCCGGTCGGTTGCTTGGAGCGGGTCCCGGCATGCGCGTCCTCGACGCATGCGCGGCGCCGGGAGGAAAGGCGGCACACCTGGTCGAACTGGCCGACATCGAACTCGTGGCATTGGACCGCGACGAAGCGCGGCTGCCGCGTGTGCGCGAGAACCTTGCGCGCCTGGGCCTCGCGCGACCCGAAGTGTCGGTGGTTGCCGGCGACGCGGGCGATCCTGCGTCCTGGTGGGACGGACGCAGGTTTGACCGGATCCTGGCCGATGTCCCATGCACGGCGTCCGGAATCGTTCGACGGCACCCCGACGCCAAGTGGCTGCGCCGCAAGACCGACCTGACCGCGCTGGCGGCGCAACAGCGGCGAATTCTCGAGTCGCTGTGGCCGCTACTGGTCGAAGGCGGCCTCCTGCTCTATGCAACCTGTTCCGTGTTTGCCGGGGAAAACGAGCTTCGGGTCCGCGAATTCCTGGCGCAAACCCCCGATGCGTTGCGCGAAACCATCATATTCGATCCCGAAATCCTCCATGACGGGGGCCAACTCTTGCCTTCCGGGAAGGGCACGCGCCACAATCAGGACGGTTTCTTCTACGCGCTGCTCCGCAAGGTCTGACGCGGGCTATTCCCGGCGTCGAATTGGCGGCGCTTAAGGCGCCCCACGCCGCCGGACCCGAACAGCGACAAGTCCCCGGCATGCCGCTCGCCTTTCCGATCCTTGCCTTGCCCCGCTCGCCGCTGGCGTCCTGCCGGCCGTGTATCCGTGCGCTGACGGCAGCCGTTCTCGTGCGGCTGCTGGCGGTCGCGCGCAGCGCGCTGGTCGCGATCTGGGTCTTGGCGGCGCTCGGACTCGGCGCGGCGGAACCGGCGCGTGCCGACACGATTCCCGTCAAATCGGCCGAACTGCGTATTGAAGAGGGCGAAGTCCTGCTCAACGCCGAATTCGAGTTTTCGCTGAATCCCACGCTCGAAGACGCGCTGCAGAAAGGCATTCCTCTCTATTTCCTGCTCGAATTCGAGCTGACCCGCGGCCGCTGGTACTGGCTCGACGAAAAAGTGGCGCAAACGACGCTGGTCTACCGCGTCTCGTACAACGCGCTCACCCGGCAATACCGGGTCGCGAGCGGGTTGCTCACGCAGTCGTTCAATTCGCTGGAAGAGGTGGAACGCTTCATTGGCCGGATCACGTCGCGTCCGGTGGCGTCCGCCGACGCGTTGAGCAAAGGCACCAAATATGAAGCCGCCGTACGCCTGCGCCTCGACGTCAACCAATTGCCGAAGCCGTTCCAGGTGAACGCGCTGGCCAACCGCGAATGGACGCTCGCGTCGGAATGGCAGCGGTGGAGCTTCACGCCATGAGCGCCGCAGGGCCGTCCCCAGGCGCGAATAGCTCCCCGTTGGGGGCAGCGAACGCAGTGAGCGTGGGGGTCGTGATATGAGCGCGCTGCCCGGCAAACGCGGCTTGCGGTGGTTGCTGCTGGTATCGGCCTCGCTATCCGCGATCGCGGTGTTCCTGCTCGCTACCGCGACGGCCAACACCGGGCTGTTTGCGCAGGGCTACGACAAGTTGCTCGTGGTCAACGGGGTGCTGGTCGGACTACTGATGCTCGTCGTCGGCTGGCAACTCTGGCAATTGCGCCGCAACCTGAAGGCCGGCGTCTTCGGATCGCGTCTTGCGATTCGGCTGGTGCTGCTGTTCGCGCTCGTGGCGGGCCTGCCTGGCGCACTCGTCTACGCGGTGTCGGCGCAGTTCATCGGCCGCAGCATCGAAAGCTGGTTCGACGTGCGCGTCGATCGCGCGCTCGACAGTGGCCTGTCGCTGGCCGACAGCTCGCTGCGATATCTGCTCAACGACGCGACCAACAAGTCGACGCAGCTTGGGGTCGCCCTCTCCGATGCGCAGGGAAATCTTTCCTCGGCGCTCAATCGCGCGGCGGAACAGGCCAACGTGTTCGAAGCCACGTTGTTCACGCCCACGGGGGGTGTGCTCGCGGTCGCCGGAACGGGAGGCGTGCGCACGACGCCCGAGCCGCCGCCACCCGAAGCGCTCCGCTTGGCGCGGCTGCAGCAACCGTACAAGAAGATCGAGGAAACCGGCGAAGGCGGCCTCATCCTGCGCGTGGTCGTGCCGGTCAACACGGACGACATCACCAATCCGCTCAAATTGCTGCAGGTCGTCGAACCGGTGCCCAAGGCGCTGTCGCAGGAGGCCGAGCGCGTCCGCTCCGGCGTGCGCGACTATCGCGAACTCACGCTGCTAAGAACCGGGCTGAAACAGCTCTATCAGTTGACGCTGGCGCTGACGCTGCTGCTGGCATTGACCACCGCGCTCGGGCTGGCGGTCGTGCTGTCCGAGCGCTTCGCCGCCCCGCTTGGCTTGTTGGCCGAAGGCACGCGCGCCGTTGCGCAGGGAGACTTCACGCGCCGTCAGCCGGTCGTGTCGCGCGACGAGCTTGGCGTGCTGACCGAATCGTTCAACACGATGACCGCGCAACTCGCAGACGCGCAGGGGAAGGCCGAAGACAGCCGCCGCGCGACCGAGACGACGCGCGCGTATCTCGAGAGCATCCTCGGCAATCTTTCCTCGGGAGTCATGGCTTTCGACGAAGGTCATAACCTGCGCACGGTCAACCCGAGCGCCGCGGTGATCCTGCAGCAGCCGCTGGCGGAACTGCTCGGGATGCCGTTGGGCGACTGGGGCAGGCGCCTGCCGGCGCTGGCGTCGTTCGCCGAGCTGGTCGCGGAAGGGTTTCGCGGCAGTCGCGACGGGCAGTGGCAGAAAGAAGCCGAACTGGGCGTCGCCAGCCTGTCCCGGACGCTGCTGATGCGCGGGACGCGATTGCCCGGCACGCCGGTGGCGGCCGGCTTCATCGTGGTGTTCGACGACGTGTCCGAACTGGTGCAGGCGCAGCGCGATGCGGCGTGGGCGGAAGTGGCAAGGCGACTGGCGCACGAAATCAAGAATCCGCTGACACCGATCCAGCTCTCGGCGGAGCGTCTGGCGGTCAAGCTTTCCGCCAAGCTCGAGGGAGCCGATCAGGAAACGCTGAAACGCGGAACGCAGACGATCGTGTCGCAGGTGGGCGCAATGAAACACATGGTCGACGACTTCGCGATATACGCGCGCCAGCCCCGGCCGGGGCAGCTTCAGCAGGTCGACCTTGCATCCCTCTTGCTCGACGTGCTGGGTCTGTACGACAATCTGCGCCCGCACGTTGCGCTATCCTTGCCGGATATCCCGGTCGTGGTGCTGGGCGAACCCACGCGCCTGCGCCAGGTGTTCCACAATCTCCTCTCGAATGCGGTCGAGGCGCAAGTCGACGTGGCCGAGCCGCATTTCGCGATTGCATTGAACGCGAACGACAGCGAGGCCACGCTCACGTTCGCCGATGGCGGCCCGGGTTTTGCGCAGGACGTGCTGGCACGCGCGTTCGAACCGTACATTACGACCAAAGCGAAAGGAACGGGCCTGGGGCTCGCGATAGTGAAAAAGATAATCGATGAGCATGGCGGGCGAGTCGTGCTCGACAACGTGCAGCCGACCGGCGCGCGCGTGACGCTGCATTTCCCGGTCAGCGCGACCGCGAAACCTGCCGCTGCCGCGGCCTGACGGAACGGGACATGGCGCAGCTCAAGGAAATACTCGTCGTCGACGACGAAGTCGGCATCCGGGAACTGCTCTCGGAAATCCTCGAGGACGAAGGTTATCGGGTGGCCACCGCGGAAAATGCGAGCGAGGCGCGCGCCTACCGGCAGCGCCAGCAACCCGCCCTCGTGCTGCTGGACATCTGGATGCCGGATACCGATGGCGTGACGCTGTTGCGCGAGTGGGCGGCCAACGGGCTCCTGACGATGCCGGTGGTGATGATGTCCGGGCACGGGACGATCGAGACGGCAGTCGACGCCACCAAGATCGGCGCCTTCGATTTCCTGGAAAAGCCGATCGGGCTGGCCAAGCTGCTGGCGACGATCGCACGGGCGTTCAAGGTCGCCTCGACGCAGGAGCCGCGCCACGTTTCGCTGTCCGCGCTGGGCGCCAGCGCCGCGGTAAGGGAAACCGAGCGCGCGCTGGACCAGCTCATTGCGGCGCGCCGCGCGATATTGATCGTCGGCGAGCCCGGCGTCGGGCATGACATCGCCGCGCGCGCGCTGCAGACGCCGGACGCGCCGTGGGTTTCACTCGCTAACGGGCAACGGCTCACGGCGAATCCGTTGGCGCTGATCGAGGAGGCGCACCAGGGCACACTCTATTGCGCCGAGATCGGCCTTTACTCCAAGTCAGAGCAGAAAGGCTTGTCGTTCCTGCTGCCCAAGCTGGAAAAACACAACGTCACGCTGGTTTGCACGAGCGCCGAGCCCCTGGGCAACCTGGCCGCCGAAGGAAAGTTCGACGCAGCGCTCTTGGCCGAGTTGTCGGCGGGCGCCGTGATGTTGCCGCCGCTGCGTACGCGGCGCGAGGATATTCCGCCGCTGATCGAGCGTTTCTGGCGCGACGCGAACAAGGGCGCGGCCACGCCGTCGCTGCTGTCGGCGCTGCCGCCGGCCGCGCTGACAGCGCTTGCCAGCGCACATTGGCCCGGCAATCTCGATCACCTGGCCGGCGTCGTGCAGAACCTGGTGCTCCTCCGCGGCGAAGTCACCGCAGACATGGTGAAGCGACTGCTGGGGGAGGCTGCGGCGCCAAATCCGTCGCTCGCGCCGGAAATCACCGCGCGCTTTTTCGAGCTGCCGCTGCGCGAGGCGCGCGAGGCGTTCGAGCGCATTTATTTTGAACAGCTGCTGGGGAAGGAGCAGAGCAACATGAGCAAGGTTGCGGAAAAGGCGGGGCTCGAACGAACCCACCTCTATCGCAAGTTGAAGCAGCTGAACATCCGCTTTTCACGCCGCACGGACGAACCGGCGAGTTGACGGCGAACTAGAGAACCGGCGTAGATCGATCAGGCGACGCCTGGCACGATCGTCCGGCCACACCGATTTCCGTGAGCAACACTACCCCCGACCGCAAGCGTTCGGCTGTCCTCGTGATCGGCGCCATCGGCGTCGTCTACGGTGACATCGGCACCAGCCCGCTGTACACGCTGCGCGAGGCGTTTCACGGCGTGCACGGGTTGCCGCTGACAGCCGAGAACGTTCTCGGCGTGCTGTCCGTGATCTTCTGGGCGCTGGTGATCATCGTCACGCTGAAGTACGTGACGCTCGTGCTGCGTGCCGACAACCGCGGCGAAGGCGGTGTGCTGGCGTTGACCGCGCTCGTCTCGCGCGGCCTGGAAGGACAGCCGAGGCGGCGCTGGTGGCTGGTGGGCTTCGGCATCTTCGGCGCAGCGATGTTCTACGGCGACGGCATGATCACGCCGGCGATTTCGGTGCTCTCGGCGGTCGAAGGGCTGGAAGTCATGGCGCCGGGCCTGCACCAATATGTCGTGCCGACCACGTTGGCCATCCTCGTGGCGCTGTTCGCGATCCAGCGCCATGGCACGAGTCGCGTCGGTGCGTTCTTCGGGCCGGTCATGTGTATCTGGTTCGTCGTGATTGCCGTCCTGGGCCTCACGGGTGTGATGCGCCAGCCCGGCGTGCTGGAAGCCATCAATCCGACGCATGCGATCACGTTCTTCGTCGACAGCCCGAGACTGTCCTTCCTGGCGCTCGGCGCGATCGTGCTGGCCGTGACCGGCACCGAGGCGCTCTACGCGGACATGGGACATTTCGGCAAGTCGCCCATTCGCCGCGCCTGGGTGCTGTTCGTGATGCCCGCGCTGGTGCTCAACTATTTTGGCCAGGGGGCGCTGATCCTGGCGGATCCGGCCGCGGTGAAGAATCCGTTCTACCTGCTGGCGCCTCCGTGGGCGCTGCTGCCGCTGGTGCTGCTCGCGACCTGCGCCACCGTCATTGCCTCGCAGGCCGTCATTTCGGGCGCATTCTCGCTGACGCGGCAGGCCATCCAGATGGGATACTGTCCGCGCCTCACGATCACGCACACGTCCGAAAAGCACATCGGACAGATCTATGTGCCTTTCGTCAACTGGGCGCTGCTGATCGCGGTGATCCTGCTGGTGATCGGCTTCAAGAGCTCGAGCAACCTGGCCGGCGCCTACGGCATTGCCGTCACGCTGGCCATGCTCATCGATTCCATCTCGCTTTTTGTCGTCATGCGCCGGCTGTGGCTCTGGCCGACGGTGTTCGCAGTGGTCGTCGCCGTGCCGTTCATGCTGATCGACTTCGCGTTCCTCGCGTCGAACTCGCTCAAGATTCCCGAGGGCGGCTGGTTCCCGATATTGAGCGGCATCGTCGTATTCACGCTGCTGACCACCTGGAAGAAGGGTCGCGCTGTGCTGATGCGCAGGCTTTCCGACGAGGCGATGCCGCTGGACATGTTCATCCAGAGCGTGGAAGCGGCGCCGCCCACGCGCGTCACGGGCACGGCGATCTTCCTCACGTCGACGCCGAACAGCGTGCCGCATGCGCTGCTGCACAATCTGAAGCACAACAAGGTGCTGCATGAACGCGTGGTATTCCTGACGGTGCTCACCGAAGATATTCCCGCGGTTGCCGACGAGGATCGTTATGAAGCCGTGCCGCTGGGCTGCGAATTCTTCCAGATCATCGCGCACTACGGCTTCAAGGAAGATCCCGACATCCCGGAGCTCCTGGAAGAGTGCGGCCGTCGTGGCTTCGTGTTCGATATGATGGAGACGTCGTTCTTTGTTTCCCGCGAAACGCTGATCCCCACCGTCGCGCCGGGAATGGCGCTATGGCGCGAGCGGCTGTTCGTGTCGATGTCGAAGAACGCGACCAAGGCCTCCGACTTCTTCAGCGTCCCCTCGAATCGCGTGGTGGAACTCGGAACGCAAGTCGAGCTGTAGCGGAATTCAGGCGCGGTATTTCCATTCCTTCGACTTGCCTTGCGCGATCCAGTCGATGGCGGTCGCCAGACGCTTCGCCCGCGTTTCCTCCCGCTTGGCCCCGGTAAGCCATTCGGTGTACTCGCGCTGATGGCTCCCGCTCATCGCGGTGAAGTTGGCGAGCGCCTTGCGGTTCTTGCGTAATGCAGTCGCGAGATCGTCAGGCACCTCCGGCGGTCCTTTCGGCTTCGCCTTGGTGACGCGCGCGGGCTTGACGCCGGTTTCATTGAGGGCGGCGGCCTTGCGGATCAGCGCTTTCATTTTTGCGTCGGTCGGCAGATCGCGCAGGCTCGTGATCCGGCCGAACTGGCCCATCGCCGCCTCGCTCCCGGACGCATCCTTGGTGAGCGAACGCATTTCCTCATGCCAGAACCCGAATCCGCAATGCGCCTTGAACGACGCCATGTGGCACAGCACCCCGTCGTGTTCGAAGAAGGGCATTCCCCACTTGATCGTCTCCGTGGCACTGGGACAGTTCTCATGCACAAGGTTGCGCAGGTGTCCGAGAATCGGCTGGGCAAATTCCGCTGCACGCGCGATATAGGCGTCGACGCGCTTGTCCCTTGTTCCCATACGAGCTCTCCGCTGATCGCGGGAAGGTTTCCCGCGCCGGCGCATTCTAGTCCCGTCGCGCGCCGGATGACAAAACGCCGGCACTGGGCCGGCGTTTTGGGTGGTGCGGATCAAAAACGGTCAGGACGCTTGTGCCATCTGCCCGCGGATCGTCTTCATCGCCTTGCTTTCGATCTGGCGGATCCGCTCGGCGGAGACGCCGTACTCGTTGGCCAGTTCCTGCAACGTCGACGTCGAATCGTCCTCGCGCAGCCAGCGTGCTTCGATGATGCGGCGGCTGCGGTCGTCCAGCTTCGCCAGCGCGGTGTTGAGGCCCCTGCTGCGGTTCTGCGCCGTCTGCTTGCGCTCGAGGATGCGGGCGGGCTCGTCATCGCTGTCCGTAAGGTAGGCGATGGGCGAGACATTGTTTTCCTCGTCGCCGGGCGTGGGGTCGATCGAGATGTCGTGCCCGGTGAGGCGCGTCTCCATTTCCACCACTTCCTCGGGTTTGACGCCCAGATCCCTCGCAATGGCTTTCGCCTCGGCGACCGACAGCGCCGCCGAACTGGCCTTCATGCTGCGCAGGTTGAAGAACAGCTTGCGCTGCGCCTTGGTCGTGGCGACCTTCACCAACCGCCAGTTGCGCAGGATGTATTCGTGCATTTCGGCGCGAATCCAGTGCAGCGCAAACGACACCAGCCGCACACCGCGCTCAGGATCGAAGCGGCGAACCGCCTTCATGAGCCCGACATTGCCTTCCTGAATCAGATCGGCCTGCGGCAGCCCGTAGCCGACATAATTGCGCGACACGGCCACCACCAGCCTCAGGTGCGAAAGCACCAGCGAGCGCGCGGCGTCGATGTCGTCGTGTTCCTGCAGCTTGCGGCCGAAAGCGGTTTCCTGTTCCTGCGTCAGCAACGGGAACCGGTTGACCGCCTGGATGTAGTGATCGAGGCTCCCAAGGGAAGCGGGAGTGGGGAAAGCCAGCGTCGTACTCGTCATGCCAGGTCTCCAGAAAAAGGCGCCATCATCGCGGTCCGGAAAACCGAACCACGCGAGAATCGAGGCACCGAGGTAATTTTAGCAGTCGCCACATTAGAGTGCCAATTCTGGTTCAAGTTCCCGACTAAATCAATCGGGTTTAGATTGGAGTACCGGAATGCCCGGCAGTTCCCCCTTCGGAGTGCGACAATAGGGGCGACGCCGGCCGCGCGCTTTCAGGAGTGTGAGCAACCACTAACTACATTTTAGTCCCGGGTCTGGCCTGGCGGCGACCAAGAGAAGGGGCCGCCCGGATCCTTGTGCGCATCCCGCACAGCCCCTGAACCGACCTGGCGCATGGCCGGGCTGCCAGCTTCCAATACAACCTGCTGTCCCCGTTCGCCGCCCACTACAATTGCAACCTTTGCCATTACACGCCCCGGATGCCGGTGCCCGCGAGATGACCCGCAAGGAGCTCTATGTCGTTTTGACGTTGTTCGCATTCGGCGCGATCTGGCTGTTCATGCCCTTTGTGCCCCAGCCGCAGGGCTATCATGGGTTCGCCGACCAGCGACCCTGGCTCGGCATACCGAACGCTGCCGATGTGCTGTCCAACCTGGCATTCGTCGTCGTGGGCCTCATCGGTCTCATCCGGCTGCAACGAGGGCGGCCGCTGCCTCAGGTTGTGCGAGTCAGCCTAATGTTTTTCTTCCTGGGCCTGTGCCTGACCGGCTTTGGCTCGGGTTACTACCATTGGAATCCCAACGACCAGACGCTGGTCGGAGACCGGCTGCCGATGACCATCGTCTTTGCCGGCGTGTTCGGGGCGCTGCTCGCCGAGCGCATCAGTCTTCGCAGCGGCTGGGCAGTGCTGCTTCTGATGCTGGTTATCGGGCCGGCCAGTGTCTTCTGGTGGAAAGCCACCGACGACCTGGCGATGTACGCGGTGGTCCAGTTCGGCGGCATGGCCGGAGTTCTGATGCTGCTGAGTTTCACGAACAAGGGCGACGACCCGTTTCCGTGGTGGACGCTGATGGCCTGGTACGCGGTGGCCAAGGTGCTCGAGGCCGGTGACGTGCTCGTATGGAATGCGTCGCGCGAGTTGTTCGCGGGGCATGCGCTGAAGCATCTGGCGGCAGCGGCGGGTGGCCTGGCGATGGCGAACGCGCTGCGTCAGTCCCGCGCCCCGTCACGCTGACCAAGCCGATGACGACTGCTGAAACGCGCCGCGCACCGAGTCTTTCGGCGCGGCTGGTCGGGGCACTCGGCTGGTTCCTCCGGGCGCTTGGCTATTTCTGTGGGTTCCTGCTTCTCGCGTGGGCGACGCTGGCGATCAATTTTTCCAACTTGCCGTGGCCGTGGCTAAGGCTGGCACTTGCGGCCGCCTTTGCCGCATTTGGCGCATGGGCACTCTGGATCACGCGCCGTCCGCGAATGCCGTGGGTATTTGGCGGACTGTTCCTCGTGGTTTGCGCGTGGTGGGCGACGATTCTTCCGCAGCAGGACCGGGAATGGCGCAAGGACGTCGCGGTGCTGCCGCACGTCCGCATCGACGGCGACCGCGTTCGCATCTCCAACGTGCGCCACTTCGACTACCGGAGCCGGAGTGATTTCACGATCCGTTACGAGGAGCGGGAAGTCTCCCTCGCGCACCTGACCGGTGTGGATTTCTTCGTGTCGTTCTGGATGGAGGGACCCATCGGACACACGTTCCTGAGCTTCGTGTTCGACAATGCGCCGCCGCTGTCCGTGTCGATCGAGACGCGGCCGGAGGTGGGCGAAGGCTATTCGCCGATCGCGTCGATGTTCAAGCAATACGAGCTGATCTACGTGGTCGGCGACGAGCGCGACCTGGTGCGGCTGCGCAGCAACTACCGCGACGAGGAAGTGTTCCTCTATCACCTGCGGATTTCGCGGGAGGCGGCGCGCCGGCTTTTCCTTGTCTACATGGACCGGATCAACGAGCTTGACGATCATGCCGAGTGGTATCACCTGCTCAGCAACAGCTGCACGATCAACATCGTCCGCTATGCCAATGTCGCGGGCAGAGTCGGCGGACTCGACTTCCGCCACGTGCTGAATGGGCTGATCGACCGCTATTTCTACAATACCGGACTGGTGAATACGACGCTGGGATTCGAAGAGCTGCGACGGCGATCGAACATCACCCAGGTATCGAAGTCGGCAGGCAATGGCGACGACTACTCGGAACGCATTCGCGCCAACCTGCCGCCTGCCAACCCCTGACGCAATCAGGCCGCGCTAGGGAAGCAACGCGTCGACGAATTCCCGCGCGACGAACGGCCGCAGGTCGTCGACCTGCTCGCCGACGCCGATGAACCGCAGAGGCACCGGATGCTGCTTGGCGATGGCGGCGACCACGCCGCCTCGGGCGCTGCCATCGAGCTTGGTGACAATGAGACCCGTGAGTCCGACCGCATCGTCGAACGCGCGCACTTGCGCGAGCGCGTTCTGCCCCGTGTTGGCGTCGAGCACCAGCAACACTTCGTGCGGCGCGCCCTCGCCCGCCTTGGCAAGCACCCGCTTCACCTTGCGCAGCTCTTCCATCAAATGCCCTTGGGTGGGCAGGCGACCTGCGGTATCGGCGAGCACAACGTCGATGCCGCGCGCGCGCGCCGCAGAGACCGCGTCGAACATGACGGCCGCCGGGTCGCCTGCCGCCTGCTGGATCACGGCGACATTGTTGCGCTCGCCCCACACGCTCAGCTGCTCGCGCGCCGCCGCGCGGAAGGTGTCGCCCGCCGCGAGCAACACGGAGAGATTCTGCGATTGCAGCCATTTGGCCAGCTTGCCGATGGAGGTGGTCTTGCCCGCGCCGTTGACACCCGCAAGCATGATCACGAACGGGCGCTGTGGACCGATGACCAGCGGCGACTCCAGCGGGCCCAAGAGATCGACCATTGCGTCCGCCAGCGTGTCGCGCGGTTCGGCCCCGGCGCCAGCGCGCTTCCAGCGCACCCTCAGGTCGTCCAGCAGATGTTGCGTGGCGTCCACGCCGACATCGGCGGTCAGCAGCGCGGCTTCGAGTTCTCGCTCCGCTTCATCGTCCAGCACGCGGCGCACGAACACATCGCCGAGAGCATTCGAAAGCTTCTCGCGCGACAGGCCGAGTCCAGCCTTGAGGCGTTCGGTCCACGACGGCTTGTCCGGCGCGGAAGTGTCGGCGGGCGTTTTCTTGAAGAGGTCGAACATGGCGAGATGCGGCGAAAGCCGCGAGCCCCAAACCGGCAGAAGCTAGAATTCTACCGGTTCCACCTCACGCGCCTTGCACCTTCCTTCCGTTCCCTTCCCTTGCCATGCCCACTGTCCTTGCCAACCGCGTCCGCATCATCGGTGGCCGATTCCGCGGCCGCGTGATTCGCTTTCCAGCGGCGGCGGGATTGCGGCCGACACCCGATCGCGTGCGGGAAACGCTGTTCAACTGGCTGGGGCAGGAGCTGAATGGTCAACGCACGCTCGACCTGTACACCGGAAGCGGGGCGCTCACGCTGGAATCGCTTTCACGCGGTGCGGACGCCGCGGTGGCCATCGACAGCAATCCGGCGCTCGTTCGCTCGCTCGAGGAAACCGCCAATGCCTTTGGCGCCACTGGACTGACCGCGCATGTCGGCGATGCGCGACGATTTCTCGCTCGCGACTCCGGCACCTACGATGTGATCTTCCTCGATCCGCCCTTCGCGCAGGACGAGTGGACATGGCTGTTGCCCGCGTGCGCGGCGCGCCTCGCGGAAGGCGGCTGTATATACGCCGAAGCGGGTCGCAAGCTGGAAGCTGCGGCGGGCCTGGCAATCCGGCGTCATGCCAAGGCAGGCGCCGTGCATTATCATCTGCTGATCCGCGCCGATATCCCGGCGCCTGCCCCCCTGTCATGATCAAAGTCGTCTATCCCGGCACCTTCGACCCGTTCACGTGCGGTCATGAGGATCTCGTGCGTCGCGCTTCGCGCGTGTTCGACCATGTGATCATCGGCGTGGCCGACAGCGAATCCAAGCGGCCGATGTTCACGGCGGCAGAGCGAGTGTCGATGGCGCGGGATACGCTCATCGACCTTCCGAACGTGGAGGTGACCGGCTTCTCCGGTCTTTTGATGGATTTCGCCCACCAGCAGGGCGCCAGCATCATCCTGCGCGGATTGCGGGCGGTGTCGGACTTCGAATACGAATTCCAGATGGCCGGCATGAACCGGCATTTGCACCCCGATGTCGAAACGCTGTTCCTCACGCCGTCGGAGCAATACACGTTCATTTCGGCCACCATCGTGCGCGAGATTGCCCGCTTCGGCGGCGATGTCTCGCATTTCGTGCCGCGACTCGTCGACGAAAGAATCCGCGCGCGCGTCGCCGAAATCAACCTCGCCCGTCGCTGAACGAGGTGTCGCGATGGCGCTGATGATCACGGACGAATGCATCAACTGCGACGTGTGCGAGCCCGAGTGCCCCAACGATGCGATTTCGCAGGGCGCCGAAATCTATGTCATCAATCCCGCCAGGTGCACCGAATGCGTCGGGCATTTCGACGTGCCCCAATGCCGCGAAGTCTGCCCGGTCGATTGCATCCCGGTATCGCCCGACCATGTCGAGACGCGCGCGCAGCTTCAGCTGAAATATGAAGGTCTGATGTCGGCGAAGTGAAGGTGGTTGTCGGACAACTCGCCGCTGCACGACCACGCGAAGCCGAGCGAGAGTCGCGGGAACGCGAAACGCGGGTCCGCGAAGTTGACGAGAAAGCGATCAGGCGTTGGCTGCCAGCGGCAGGGCGTCGGGTTGCAGCACGATGGCATCGACGCTCGCGATTTCCAGCATGAGGCCCTTGACCTGCAGCGCGATCGCAGCTTCCTGCTGCTCGAGCTCGCTGATGCGTTCCTCGAGTTCGTCGCTGGCGTGGTGGATGCGCTTGATGCTTTCCAGCCGGCGTCGCAGTTGCAGGTGGTGTTCGCGCACTTGCGTCTCCAGCGGCGACATCACGGCTTTAAGCCACGCATCGACGTCGCGGTTGGCGATGTCGTACACGTGCTTGACGCGCGATGCGATGGTCTCGAAGAAGCGCTTCATCAGCGCGAACTTGGCCTTGCTGACCATGTTCCAGAGCGTGTTGAAGTGGGTGTTGTAGGCGCGCTCGAGCCTTTCGACTTCCTTCTGGTACTTGAGCACCGAAAAGGGCGGCGGGTTGAACGGCTCGAGATTGTGTTCCTTGGCGAAACGCGTGTACATGGCGCGCATCATGTCGTGGATTTCGCCCGCCTGCCGCGCGGCAGCGTCCAGGTCGCTGCGAATCCCCGAGAAGAACTGATTCATCGCGCCGCGCACGCCTTTGGTGAACGGGCTGTCCTCGATGCTGCGGCGTGTCCGGCCCGCGTTGGCGCGCAGCGCCTCGAGGCCGATGTGGTCGAAGAGTTCGTTGGTCTGCTGCGTGAACACGTTGCGCAGCGCGGTGTACCGGGCAAGTCCGCGCTCGAAGAGTTCCTTCTCCTGGCGCACGCGGTCCATCATGTGCCCGACGACATCCTGGTTCTTGCCGCGCAGCGCCGTCAGTTCGGCGAGCTGTTCTGCGATTCCCGCGACACGGGCATCGAGGATCGCGCGCACGCCCGCGGCCAGCGCGCGCAACTCCGCTTGCGATGCGGCTCCCACGATGTCGCGCTTGGCGGGAATGAGTTTTTGCGACAGCGACTGCTCCAGCGCGGGCAGACGGCTGCGCGCCAGCAACGCATCGTCGCCGTTCACTTTGGCCAGCAGCGCTTTTTGCGCGGACGCCGCGAATACCTGCGATGCGGGGATGCCCAGCATCTGCGCGGTATTGCGCATCTGGCGGCCGATCTCGGCATTGATCTCGCCCTCGGACTTCAAATCATCCCAGAGGCCGTCGATCTTGTTCAGAATGACCAGGCGACCTGCCTTGGTGGCGGGATCATCGCCCGACAAGTGCTGGTTCCAGACTTCGAGGTCGGTCTTGGTCACGCCCGCGTCGGCGGCCAGGATGAACAGCACCGCGTGCGCGTTGGGCAGGAGATTGACCGTGAGCTCGGGTTCGGTGCCGATCGCGTTCAATCCTGGCGTGTCGAGAATGACGAGCCCTTGCTGCAGCAACGGGTGCGGGAAGTTGATTACCGCATGGCGCCAGCAGGGAATGTCGACGGTGCTTTCGTCGTTGTCCTCGAGCGCGGCCAGCATGTCCTCTTCGCCCTCGCCGAAAAGCCCATACTTGCGCGCCAGGTCGATGGGCACGCGCTTCACCTGCGACACGCGGCTCAGCACTTCACCCATCTTTTCGGCATTGCCGAGGTCGAGCGGGAACGTGACCCACTCGTCGGCGTAATTCTTGAATTCGGAAACCGTCGCGTCCTTCAGGCGCGTCTCGATCGGCAGCAGCCGGATCGACGGCGGTCGCGCCGCGTCGTAAAGCAGTTCGGTCGGGCACATGGTCGTGCGGCCCGCCGACGAAGGCAGGAGCCGCTGGCCGAAGTCAGCGAAGAAGATCGCGTTGATGAGTTCGGACTTGCCTCGGGAAAATTCCGCGACAAACGCGACGATCAGCTTGTCCTGGTGCAGGCGTTCGAGGAGCTGCTGGACCTTGAGGTCGACCTGCGCGTCTGCCAGATCCTGCTGTTGCAGCCAGTCGTGCAGCCCCGAAATGCGACTCGAAAGGCGCCGGCGCCAGTCGCTGTAGGCTTCGAATCGCGCGGCGAGATCGCGGGAGGTGGGAACCATGGTCTGGACGCGAATGGGTAGGATATTGGAGGCGGGCGCTGGGGACTCTAGCACAGCGTTGTCAAGCACAAGTCATGCCGAAAGGCGCGCCTCGGCCCGGCCAGACACCCGTGACGGTGCCTTCCGGGTACGTGCCGCCTCAATCAAGAGGGTATGGCACTCCCGGCGCAGTTCCAAAGGATGCCCACGCGCGTCCTCCCATTGACCCACCCCGTCACCTTTGGCAAACAGGACAATGGAATGACGCGCGCGCGCCTAGACGCCGGTGGCGGATCGAGGTGCCGCAAGACCGGCACGGCTCGCCTTCGCGTCCATACACGAAGTAGTCGAGCTGGAAATAGCCCGGCTCACCTTCCGCATTGACGTAATCCCGCAACGTGCTCCCCCCTTTGTCTATCGCTTCCGACAACACGGCGCGCACCTCGTCGACGAGGCGCGCCAGCCGAGGCCGGGATACTTTGCCCGCGGGCGTACTTGGACGAATGCCGGCCCGGAACAGGGATTCGTTGGCGTAGATGTTGCCGACGCCGACCACCAGGTGACTATCCATCAGAGCCAGTTTGATCGCAGCGCTGCGGTTTCGGGTCGCGCGCCAGAAGTAATCAGCGTCGAAGGCAGCGTCGAACGGTTCCGGCCCGAGGTCGCGCAGCAATGGGTGCGCAAGGGCGGGTTCCGTCGCCCAGAGGATGGCGCCGAAGCGCCTCGGGTCGTGATAGCGAAGCGTCGAACCGTCGTCGAACACGATATCCACATGGTCGTGCGGGCGGCGTGGGGGTGCTTGCCGGTACGCGCGAAGGCTGCCGGTCATTCCCAGATGAACGAGCAGCGAGCCGGTCCCGATCCTGAACAGTAAGTACTTGCTACGGCGCGATACCGCGTCAATCACCTTCCCTTCGAGCTGTTTCCGCAGGTCTTTGGGAACCGGCCACCGCAGGCGGGGGTCGTATATGTGCAGCTTGGCAATCCGGCGTCCCACGACGCACGGCGCCACGCTGCGGCGAGTGGTCTCGACTTCGGGCAGTTCGGGCATTCCGGTCGCGTTCGCAAAGTTAGAATGAGGTCAACGGGGGACACCTGTGGGCAACCGAGGTTGACTGACCATACCGAGGTTACCCGAGCGCACCTGGGCACAACTGAGTGCCACTGGATGGCGGCCGTTTGTTGCGCCGCCGAATATAGCCTAACATCGACCGACTGCTAGCCCACTGAGGCCGGTTTTCGGGTCCTTCGCGAGTCCGTATGGCCCTTATCCGCAAGCCGTTTCGCCCTTCCCCCTTCCTGCTCCGCGCGCCACTCGTGGCGGCGGCAGTCGCCGGCTACGTGCTGCTTGCGCCGGTGCACGGTGCTGCACAGCCCGCGCCCAAGGCACGCGCTGCCCAGCCGGTCGAGCAGCCGGCCCCCGGAAACGCCATCTCGGCTGAGTTCTTCTACAAGTTCATGGTGGCGGAAGTCGCGATGCAGCGGGGAGAATTGCCACTCGCGGCACGTGCGTACTATGAAGTCGCGCGCGAATCCCGCGACCCGCGCCTCGCGCGTCGCGCCACCGAAATTGCGCTGGCCTCCCGGCAGCGCAGCCTGGCCGTCGAGTCGGCCACGTTGTGGTCGACGCTCGAACCCGATGCCCCCCGCCCCAAACAGATCCTCGCGTCGATCGGTAACGCCCCGTCGGGCAAGGACACGCTCGAAAGTCCGGTCGATGACGACATTCGCATCCGGTTGGAAAAGCTCCTGAGCGATGCTGCGGTTTCCGGCCAGGGCGTCGGCGAAATCTTCCTGCAGATCAATCGCTTTCTGGGGCAGCAGGCCGAGCGCAAGCAGGCATACGACATCGTCAGTGCGCTTGCCAAGCCCTATCCCGCAAGTCCCGAGGCGCATTTCGCGGTTGCCTACGCAGCGTATTTCGCTGAAGTCCCGGCCCGCCAAGGGATCGAGCCGGCCATGGCCGAGGTGAACCGCGCGCTGGAATTGAAGCCCGACTGGGAGCGGGCAGCGCTCCTCAAGGCGGATATCCTCGCGCGCGGCTCCGGCACCGCCGCGATCGCTTATCTCGAACAATTCGTCGCCGCCAATCCGGATGCCAAGTCCGCGGCGGGCGCGCTGGCACAGGTCTACGTTGAGCAAAAGCGCTACGGCGATGCGCGCGCCGTATTCCAGAAACTGTGGGATGCCGACCGCACGTCGCGGGAGTTCGAGTTCGGCGTCGCGGCAATTTCCATGCAGATGAAGGATTGGGCGACGGCGGAGGCGCTGTTCGTCGATCTCAAGAAGGCCGGTTACGGCGAAGGCGGCGTCGTCGAACTCTACCTGGGACAGGTCGCCGAGGAAACCGGACGCTATCAGGAGGCTATCGACCGTTATCTCGCCGTGCCCGACGGCGAGCGCGCATGGCTTGCCAAGTTGCGTGTCGCTGCCATGATGGCCAAGCAGAACAAGATTTCCGAAGCACGGCAGTATCTGGCGGGTCTTCCGGCAGTGACGATCGAGCAGAAGGTTCAGGTGCGCCAGGCCGAAGCGGCGCTGTTGCGCGACGCCAATGACAACGCCGCTGCGTATGCGGTGCTGAACCAGGCGCTGGTCGACAACCCCGACTCTACGGACCTCCTTTACGACGCCGCGATGGTCGCGGAAAAGTTGGACAAGATCGACGATGCCGAGGCGAAGCTTCGCCGCGTCGTCGAGTTGAAGCCGGACGACGCCCAGGCGCTCAATGCGCTTGGCTACACGCTGGTCGACCGCACGCCGCGCACGAGCGAAGGCTTTGAACTCATCGAGAAGGCCTACAAACTTGCGCCGGAGGATCCTTTCATCCTGGACAGCATGGGCTGGGCGTTCTACCGCCTGGGCAAGCTGGACGACGCGGAGACGTATCTTCGCCGCGCGATGACGCAGCGGCCCGACGCGGAAATCGCCGCGCACCTGGGCGAAGTGCTGTGGAAAAAAGGCGATCCGGTGCGTGCGCAGGAAGTGTGGCAAGCTCAACTGCAGACGACGCCGGACAATCAGGTGTTGCTCGAAACGGTGCGCCGCTATTCGAAGTGATGCGTCGGTCCGGCGCCACGCAAGCGGCCGCCCGGATCGAATTTGCTCCCGGTTGTCCCGCGCGGCAGTCGCGCTGCTGGCCGGCGCGCTGATCGCTTCACTTGCGGCGTGCACATCGGCGCCGGTCGTGCGGGGCGACGCCCCGATCGCGACGGACCAGCCGTTCAACGTCGGCGGACGTCTGTCGGCGAAGCGGGGCACACGCGGTGGCGCCGCGATCTTCAGCTGGGATCACGCGTCCGATCATGATCGCGTCGACCTTTCGTCGCCGTTGGGACAGATCTATGCGCGCATCGACGGCACGGCGGGGCGCGTGGTCGTCGAGCGCCCGGATGGCGCGACGGAAGCCTTTCGCGACTGGAGCACGATGTCGGAAGCGTTGCTCGGCGCACCTGTGCCCATGGACGACCTTGCGTTCTGGCTTCGCGGAGCGGCGCGCGCGGGTTCCTCGTCGACAGCGGAGCGGGACGCGTCGGGTCGGGTGCTGGTTCTGCGACAGGGCGCCTGGGAAATTGTCTACGCGTATCCCGACGATGCGCCGTCGTCGCGACCTTCCCGTCTCGTCTTGAAGTACCCCGACGTCGAGCCTGTCGAAGTGCGCGTGGTGGTCGATCGATGGAATGAAGCGCAAGCCGTGCGCTGATTGCTGCACAATTCGCGGTCATGACCACGCTGATCGTGCCCGCTCCGGCCAAGCTGAATCTCTTCCTGCACGTCACCGGACGACGCGCCGACGGTTACCACACGCTCGAATCGCTGATGGCGCTGATCGACCTGGCGGACACGCTGACGCTGACCCGGCGCGAGGATGGCATTGTCCGGCGAGAAAACGACGTCGCCGGCGTGCCGGCGGAACAGGATCTGGCAGTGCGTGCGGCGCGTGCGCTGCAGTTGGCGACGGGTTCACGCTACGGCGTGGACCTCGTGGTGGACAAGCGCATTCCTCTCGGAAGCGGGCTGGGCGGCGGAAGTTCGGACGCAGCCAGCGTGCTGCTCGCCCTCAATCGACTCTGGGACTTGAAGTTGCCACGCGCGGCATTGCTCGAACTGGCGTCGGGCCTGGGCGCGGATGTCCCGCTTTTCGTGATGGGAGAAAATGCGGTCGCGCGCGGCATTGGCGAAAACTTGCGCCCCGTCTCCCTGCCGCCGTGTTTCATAGCACTTGCGTTCCCTCCGGTAGCCGTGCCTACGGCGGGCATTTTCAATGCGCCAGAATTGACACGGGACACTCCGCAGGCGAAAATAGACGTCTTTTCCGAGGGTTATGGCCGGAATGACCTCGCCGATGTCACGGCATCCCGATTTCCGGACGTCGCCGCGGCGATCGACGCGCTTACGCGTGCTTCGCCACAGGCGCGCATGACCGGTTCGGGAGCGTGCGTGTTCGCGGCATTTGCCGCCGAGCGTGACGCGCGACAGGCGTTGACACTCCTGCCACACTCGATCGGAGGATGCGTTGCGCGGACACTTGCGCGCCATCCGCTGGTGGCTTTCGCATGAATGTCGTTAAAGTAGCAACGCGGGCAGGCAACCGGGCCGCTTTTTTCCGGGTTCGCGCCATCCCGAACGATTCAGGTTTCCGCTGGGGAGTCGCCAAGTGGTAAGGCACCGGATTTTGATTCCGGCATTCGTAGGTTCGATCCCTACCTCCCCAGCCACATTCACGACAGGCAGAATCCTCGCGCGAGGGTTCTGCCTGTTTCGCTTTTCCGCGCCGGCTCAGCGTCCAGAATGACGAGGTGCGAAATGACCAGGTGCCAAAAGACCACTGCGAAACGGCACGGCGCCGAATGACATGGCGAAAATGAGGGACAATCGCAGCCATGGCCTTTGAACGCATGCGCATCTTTACCGGCAACGCCAACCCCAAGCTGGCGGCGGCCGTGTGCAAGCACTTGAACGTGAGCCTGGGGCGGTGCACGGTCGGCCGTTTTTCCGATGGCGAGGTCATGGTCGAGCTGATGGAGAACGTTCGCGGCCGCGATGTCTTCATCCTGCAATCGACGTGCGCGCCGACCAACGACAACCTGATGGAAATCATGGTGATGGTCGACGCGCTGAAGCGCGCGTCGGCCGCGCGCATCACCGCGGCGATTCCGTATTTCGGCTATGCGCGGCAGGACCGCCGTCCGCGTTCGGCACGAGTCGCCATTACCGCCAAGGTGGTTGCGGACATGCTCTCGACGGTCGGCGTCAATCGCGTAATGGTGATGGACCTGCATGCCGACCAGATACAGGGCTTCTTCAACATACCGGTCGACAACATCTACGCGACACCCATCCTGCTGGGGGATCTCTGGAAGCGAAATTACGAAGACCTGATCGTGGTTTCGCCGGACGTCGGTGGCGTGGTGCGGGCGCGCGCGATCGCCAAGCGCCTCGATTCCGACCTCGCGATCATCGACAAGCGACGTCCCAAGGCGAACGTTTCCGAAGTGATGAACATCATCGGTGACGTCGAAGGGCGCTGCTGCGTGATCATGGATGACCTGGCCGACACCGCGAACACCTTGTGCAAGGCGGCGTCGGCGCTCAAGGAACGCGGCGCGCGCAAAGTCGTTGCCTATTGCACGCACCCGGTGTTATCCGGCGGGGCGGTCGAGCGCATCGCGACATCGGACCTGGACGAAGTGGTGGTCACCGACACCATTCCGTTGACGGAGGAGGCCGAACGCTGTCCGCGAATTCGCCAGCTCTCATGCGCGCAGCTTCTGGCCGAAACGATGACCCGCATCTCCAATGAAGAGTCGGTAAGTTCGCTGTTCACGGACTGAATTCCCGGCAGGACCTGGCGCCATTCGGGCCGTTGCGGTCCGGTACCAAACGAAGCATGCATTGACGCAGGGCTGCCCTTCCGGACGGGGCGCCTTGGGCAGGTTGGCAATCGGGCTGAATTCGGGTTATAATTCAAGGCTTTCCCGTTGCTGTCTTCGCCGCCCGTCCAGGGCCACGACGCAGGCAACATTTGTCGCCAACCACTCGCAATTCGAGGCGGACGACCCGGCGCAGGCTCCCACGAATCCGGAGCCCTGCTGACGGAAGGCCGCAGACAACCGGAGCAATCCATGAGCACCATCGAATTCACAGCGTTTCCGCGCAACACCGAAGGTCGCGGCGCGTCGCGGCGCATGCGTCGCGCGGGCAAGGCCCCCGGCATCGTTTACGGCGGCACCGTTGCCCCGACCCCGATCGAACTCGACCACAACGCGCTGTTCCACGCGCTGCGCGGCGAGGCGTTCCACTCGTCGATCCTGACGATGAAACTCGACGGCGCGGCATCCAAGGTTCTGCTTCGTGACGTGCAGATGCATCCGTTCCGCAATGAAATCCTGCACGTGGATTTCCAGCGCGTCGAAGAGAACAAGAAAATCCACATGAAGGTTCCGCTCCACTTCATCAACGGCGAGGAATCGCCGGCCGTGAAGCTGTCGGGCGCAATCATCAGCCACGTCACCACGGACCTGGACATCGCCTGCCTGCCCAAGGACCTTCCCGGCTTCATCGAGGTGGACCTGTCGGCGCTGGAAGTCGGCCATGCGCTCCACGTATCGTCGGTCAAGCTTCCGGCCGGCGTGACCGTCGTCACTCGCGGAAAGACCGATCCCGTGGTTGCCGCCGGCATCGTGCCGCGCGCGCAGGTCGAGACCGAAGAAGAAATCGCAGCCAAGGCGGACGCAACCGCGGCCGCGGCCGCTGCAACGCCGGAAGGCGACGCCAAGGCTGGCGACGACAAGGGCGGCGACAAGAAGGACGCGAAGAAAGACGACAAGAAGGACGACAAGAAGAAGTAAGCCCGCCGCACATCCGGCTGCACCAGACGCTGTACGAGAACAGGGCCCGCGGACATCAAGCGGGCCTTGTTTTTTTGACTCCGCCAATCGGCCGCACGCTCTCCCATGACCACACCCATCCGCCTCGTCGCGGGACTTGGCAACCCGGGCCGCGAATACGCAGCCACCCGCCACAACGCGGGGTTCTGGTTCGTCGACGAACTGGCGGCGAGGCTCTCCACGACATTCGCGAGCGAAGGGAAGTTCGGCGGCGACGTTGCCAAAGCCGGCGCGCTTCGGCTGGTCAAGCCGATGACCTTCATGAATCTCTCGGGCCGCGCGGTCGCCGGGCTCTCGCGATTTTTCGGCATCGCGCCGGCGGAAATCCTGGTGGTGCACGACGAGCTTGATCTGTTGCCGGGCAAGGCCAAGATGAAGTTCGGCGGTGGACACGCTGGACACAACGGGCTGCGCGATATCCAGGCGCAGCTGGGCACGCCGGATTTCTGGCGCCTGCGCATCGGAATCGGCCATCCGCGCGACACGGAACTCACGCAGCAGGAAGTCGTCGACTATGTCCTCAAGCCGCCGATGGCGGCGCAACAGGTGGACGTGGACAAGGCGATACGGCACGCGCTGGATGCATGGCCCGCGATTGCGCAGGGCGACATGGAGAGCGCGATGATGGCGCTCCACACCACGATCAAGGATTTGAAAACTTCTAGTGGACCCGGCCCGGCGTAGCCGGCCCGACTTTGGGGTGATGGCATGAGTTTAAAGTGTGGCATTGTAGGGCTGCCGAACGTCGGCAAGTCGACGCTGTTCAACGCGTTGACCAAGGCCGGCATCGCCGCCGAGAACTATCCCTTTTGCACGATCGAACCCAACGTCGGCATCGTCGAGGTTCCCGATCCCCGCATGGGCGCACTGGCGGCCATCGCGAAGCCGGATCGGATCGTGCCGGCGGTCGTGGAGTTCGTCGACATCGCCGGGCTGGTGGCGGGAGCGTCGAAGGGCGAAGGACTGGGCAACCAGTTTCTCGCCAACATCCGGGAAACCGACGCCATCGCGCATGTCGTGCGCTGCTTCGTCGACGACAACGTCGTGCACGTCGCCAACAAGATCGATCCGCTGTCGGACATCGAGACGATCAACACCGAGCTGGCACTGGCGGACATGGCGGCGGTGGAGAAGCACGTGCATAAGCAGGAAAAACTGGCGCGAGGCGGCGACAAGGAAGCGCTGAAGATCGTGCCGGTGCTGGCCAAGGTGCAGGCGGTGCTGAACGAAGGCCTGCCGGCGCGCACTGCCCGTCTCGATGCCGAGGAACTAGTCATCCTCCGCCAGTTCTTCCTGCTAACGATGAAGCCGACGATGTACGTCGCGAATGTCGCGGAAGGGGGCTTCCACGACAATCCGTTGCTGGCCAAGGTAGAGGCGCACGCCAAGGCGGAAGGCGCTCCGGTGGTCGCCGTGTGCGCTGCCATCGAAGCTGAAATCGCCGACCTTGACGGCGAAGATCGCCAGGCGTTCCTGACCGACCTCGGGCTGTCCGAACCCGGCTTGGACCGCGTGATCCATGCGGGTTACAAGCTGCTCGGCCTGCAGACTTATTTCACTGCCGGGCCAAAGGAAGTTCGCGCGTGGACGGTGGAAGTCGGCGCGTCGGCGCCACAGGCGGCCGGTGTTATCCATACGGACTTCGAGAAAGGCTTCATCCGCGCCGAAGTCATCGCGTACGATGATTTCATCGCCTGCAAAGGCGAAACGGGTGCCAAAGACGCCGGCAAGATGCGCCTCGAAGGCAAGGACTATGTCGTGAAGGACGGCGACGTGATGCACTTCCGCTTCAACGTCTGATCGGCTGCCCGATCGTGAACCGCGTCGCGCGCTTCGCGCTGCTCTTCGGGCTCATGCTGATGGCCGCATGCGGCGATTCTTCCCGCCTGGCCGCGCCGCGCGTGACGGTGGATTCCGTGCGGCTCGACCGCGTGACCGGCACTGACGCGACATTTGTCGTGATATTGAATGTGTCCAATCCGAACGCGCGCGAGATCGCGGTCGACGCAATCGACGCCAGTGTCACGATCGAGAACGTGCCGGTAGGCACCGCAAATTTGCAGTCGCCGCTGCGACTTCCGGCCAATGGTGACGCAACGGCGACGCTGCAGGCGCGAGCCGGCATCTCGGCGGTGCTGCGGGTCGGCGCGGAAATCGGGCAAAGGGCGCAGGAGCAAAAGGGCACCGGGCAGGCGACGCAGGTGCGCTATGCCGTCACCGGAACGGCCACCTTGGAAGGCGGCGTGCCCATTCCCTTTTCGCGAAGCGGCGAGTTCAGGATCGGCGGACCGTCGCCCGCTGCCCGATGACGGCGCTCAAGTTCACCAAGATGCAGGGACTGGGCAACGACTTCGTCGTGCTGGACGGCGTGCGCCAGCGGGTCGATCTCTCGCCCGCGCAGGTTCGCCTGCTGGCGGACCGGCGCTTCGGCGTCGGTTGCGACCAGGTGCTGCTGGTCGAGCGGCCGACGGGCGATGCCGACTTTCGGTACCGGATATTCAATGCGGACGGCGGCGAGGTCGAGCAGTGCGGCAACGGCGCACGATGCTTTGTCGTTTTCGTCCGCGACCATGGGCTCACGACCAAAAGCGAATTGCGCGTGGAGACGGCGGGCGGACTCATCGTGCCGCGGTTGGAGGCTGACGGCAACGTTACCGTGGATATGGGGGTGCCACGGTTCGCGGCACCAGAGGTCCCCTTTGTTGGCGGCCAGGGCGCAATCGCGGAAGCGCTGGACGTTGACGGCGCGCCGGTGGTCATCTCGGCGCTGTCGATGGGAAATCCACACGCGGTGCAGGTGGTTGCGGACATCGATGCGGCGCCGGTCGCCACGCAAGGGCCGCGCATCGAGCACCATCCGCGCTTTCCCCAGCGGGTCAACGCGGGCTACATGCACGTCGTCGATCGCGCTACCATTCGCCTGCGAGTGTGGGAACGCGGCGTGGGTGAGACGCTGGCGTGCGGCACGGGCGCGTGTGCCGCCGTCGTCGCCGGAATCAGGCGGGGTCTCGTCGATTCGCCGGTGCGTGTCGCCGTGCGTGGCGGTGAGCTTGTGATTGCTTGGGCGGGAGCGGGCCAGCCGGTGCAGATGACCGGTCCGGCAGCGACGGTGTTCGAAGGGGAGTGGATCGTGCGCTGACGCGCGGGCCACGGACGGACGCGACAGCGAACCAGAATACGAAGGCGGTGAATGGACGCAAGTGCGATGGACGCAAATGCCGTTGCGGAATACCTGAAGCAGAACCCGAAGTTCTTCGAGAGCTTCGCGGACGTCATTGCCGAGATCTTTGTGCCGCATCCGCACGGCGGCCATGCGATCCCGATCGCCGAGCGGCAGATCCTGACGCTGCGCGAAAAGAATCTCGACCTCGAGGCCAAATTCCGCGAGCTCGTCGCGTACGGCACGCAGAACGACCAGATCGGCGAAAAGCTGCACCGGTCGACGCTGGCACTGTTCGCGGCACCCGACCTCGAAACCACGCTCGCGGTGCTGTACCACAGCCTCAAGGAGGATTTCAACGTGCCGCAGGTCGCGGCGAGGATGTGGGGCAGGGTTCCCGAGCAAAGCTATTTGCCCGAGCTTGCCGCGACTTCGTCGGAGATCAGGGAATACGCCGACCAACTGGGTCAGCCGTACTGCGGACCCACCGCCACCTTCGAATCCCGCGAGTGGTTCGAGGATGGGGATTCGCTACAGTCGTTTGCGTTCATGCCGCTGCGAACTGCGCAGACGTTCGGACTGCTCGCACTGGGCAGCCCCGATGGACAACGTTTTCATCCGGGCATGGGCACGCTGTACCAGACGCGACTCGCGGAACTGGCGAGCGTGGCCACCGCGCGCTTTCTCCCGACGTCCTGAATCTGTCGAACGTCGCGACCGTGTCGAAACGACCCGCCGCCGTGACCGATTTACCTCCCGCGAACAGCCGCAACGCGTCGCTCCTCTCCGCGTTTGAAACCCACCTTGCGACGCGACCCGCGCACACGCGCGACGCGTATATGCGCGACCTGCGCCAGTTGGCCGCGCTGGCCGGCACGACGCCGTTGCCTGACCTAAAGCGCGCGCAGTTGGCGCGTTGCCTGGCCACGCTTCACGGCCGGGGTCTGTCAGGGCGCAGCCTGGCGAGAATGCTCTCCTCGTGGCGCGCATTCCATCGTTTCCTCGCTGACGGCGATCGCAAGCTCGGTGAGGACCCAAGTATCGGACTGAAAGCGCCGAAGTCGCCGAAGCGGCTGCCCTCCGCGCTGACTCCCGACGAAGCGGTGCGATTGGTCGAAGGCAAGCAGGAGGACGTGGGCCCGATCGGCAAGCGCGATCTTGCATTGTTCGAGCTTGCCTATTCGTCCGGACTGCGCCTGTCCGAGCTCACCGGACTCGATGTCGAACGGGTTGATCTTGCGACCGGTGAAGTGCGCGTGTGGGGCAAAGGCGCCAAGGAACGTGTCGTCCCGGTGGGCACGGCTGCACTGGCGGCAATCAAGACATGGCTCGCCGAGCGCGCGATGATTCCGGGCCTGGAGGACGCGGCGCTGTTCGTCGGCGCCAATGGGCGGCGCATCGCGCCACGACAGATCCAGCGGCGGCTGGCGGCGCTGGCGATCAAGCGCGGTATCAACAGGCACGTCCATCCGCACATGCTGCGGCACTCCTTCGCGTCACACGTGCTGCAGTCGTCCGGCGACTTGCGCGCCGTGCAGGAAATGCTGGGACACGCATCCATCGCCAGCACGCAGGTGTACACGCACCTGGACTTCCAGGCGCTGGCCAAGGTCTACGACGCCGCGCATCCGCGCGCGCGACGGAAGAAGCAACCCAAACCTCCCGATGAAGGTCGCTAGTCGCCGATCCTGACGATGCCTGGCATCGCCGGAAGGTCGGTAGCACCCAGGTCCTTGCCTGCTTGCGCGACAAGCGTCGCCAATTGGCCTCGATGATGTGTCGCGTGCGAAAAGAGGTGCGTCACCGCGATCCACCTAGGCAGGATCCGTCGCCCGCCGTCCGATGACCGCCGGTAGTCGAGCGTGCCTGCGAGCCACGCTGCCGAAAGTTGACCTGCCCAGCCCAGGATCGCGGTGTCGGTGATTTCGCGTTCGCGAGCGAGTTGCGCGAAATCACCGTACATGTCGGCGCCATAAGCAGGTTCCGCGTAGGGCTGGTCAGTGAACCGGGCAAGCCAGGCCCTGTCGGCCCAGAGGATGTGGTTTAGCGTGCGGTGCATCGACCCGAAGAACGCACCGCGGTCGCGCGCGCGTTCCTCCGGGCTGAACTCACCGACGACCGCATACAGCCGCTCGTTCATCCAGCGGTTGTAGCGCGCGAGGAGTTGGCAGTATTCGACGGAAATCATGGCGGAGTACTTGGCGGATTGTAGCGTTGGATTTTCGGTCGCAACACGGGACGATGATCACTTGCGGCGCGAAAGCCATTGGGCGTGCATGTTCTCGCGGGACTTTTTCACGACCGCCATTGCCATTACCCGCTCTGAAACGCGCCGGTCGACCAGAATGCCTGACAGGAAGAGCGCAAGCGCGAGCGCAACCAGCGAGCGGTCAGCCTGTGGCCGGGCTCGGTCAACGTCGCGACGTTGCGCAAGGAAGTCCGGATGCCAATCGCTGATGAGGCCGGCGGTCTTCCATGCGTCCAGCGCCGGGTTCGTGCCCCAGGTTTCGTTTTCTGCCTGGTGCCGCCTGAGGTGCAGTTGCCGCTGAGTACCAAGCGGCGTGGAGACGAGGAACGTATAGAGGCCGGGACCAGCGTCATTCAACATCGCGCGCAACCGACCCGGGGCAACCTGGTCAGCGGATGTCCGCCGATCCTGCCCCGATGGCGTTTGCACGACAATCGACATGCCCTCGGGAGTGGGCTGGCCCGCGTTGGGGGGAGCATCGGCCTCGATCTGCAGGCCGGCAGGCAGATCGGACACTTCAAGCGACACCCCGCCGCCGTTGGCTGTGCCACTGATCCAATCTGTCAGGCCACCGGCAAGGCGTGGCCATTCCCGCCAGAGCAACCAACGTGGTGCCCACTCGCCTAATCCGCTCGTCACCGCGACCACGCGCCCCTGACCGGATTTCTGGAATGCGATCAGCGGATCACCGTGTTCGGTCTGCACAGCCACGGTTGCGCCAGGCTGGGACCTTGTGACGGAGTGGGCCACGATCGCCGGCCAGTCCTTCAGCGTTCCGGGCAAGAACGGCAACGGCTGGCGCTGCGACACGATGATTGTGCCGCGCTCGACGCGCGCGCGGCGGCGCTCGACACCCAAGCGCATGACCAGAGGCAGTTCGGCGGCTTCGTTCACGCGAAGCACGACACCGGCGTCTGGGCCGATTAGACGCTCCAGCGCAGTTACATCGGCGTCCGGCCCGACGGCCAGCGCGATCGTCTCGATTCGCGCACGATCCAGGCGCGCGCGCAACTCTGCGAGCGGCGCGTCGTCGACGAAGCCGTCGGTGACCAGGACCAGCATGCGGCGCGTGGCATCCGAGCGCTCGAGTTCGTCGATCGCCGTCGCAAGCGCGGGTCCGAGCCTGGTTCCGCCGTTGGGTGTTGCATGCCAATCTCGCGCCAGCGCGACCGTCCCGGCCGGCGCGGGGCCGAGCGGAATCAGGACGCGTGGCGCCACGTCGAACACCACCAGTCCCAGCGAATCGCGCGCGGAGAGGCCACGCGCGGTCTCGAGGACCGCACGCTGGGCAAGCTGAAAACGGTCCACGCCCCCCGCGCCCTGACCCATGCTGCCCGACTTGTCCACGACGAACACGACGCTCGCCGGTCGATCCAGTGCTGCCGGCTCTGAGAGCAAGGGCAGAACGGACTCGAGCGCCGATTCCCGATAGCCTCCGCGCGTAAACGACCGCTCGCCACCCAGCACCATCAGCCCAAGGCCTCGATTCTGCACCGCTGCCACGAGCGACTTCCAGAAGCGCGGGCTTGCATCAGTGATGGCGACATCGTCCAACACAACGGCGTTGTATCCATCGAGGCCATCGGCGAGTGCATCAAGCCGCGCCGCAGGAACGACGTTCAACGTCCAGCCGCCCTCGCGAAGGCTCCGGGCAAGCGCCCCGGACGAGCCCTGCGCGTAAAGGATTGCCGCGCGTGGGATGACGTCGACGACGGCGGCGTCCGGCAATCTCGCGAGCGTCTGTCCCGAGGCCGGATCCTCCAGGGTCACGTCCACGATAACGGCGCCATTGCGGCTCGCGTCGAACTCGATGGTCGCCCGCCCCTCGCGGTCCGCTTCGCCGTTCGCCGCCTGTGTCTCGCCGCCCACGGCGCGCGCCGTTGCCTTGATTCGGAGTGGTTTGTCCAGACGACCGGCCAAACGCACGTTTACCTGTATTCGCTGGCCGGCCGTTGCCCGGTCCGGCGCCAGCACTTCGGCGATGCGCGTCTCCGGCACGGGACGACCTACCGGGATCCAATGGACCGGCAATCGGGCGTCGCGCGCGGTGCGCAGCGCTCGTTCCGCATCCCCCGCGTTCTCGAGTCCGTCGGAGATGATGACGACGCTGGCGAAAGGCGCACGAGCGTCTGCCGCGAGCGCCGCATCCAGCGCCGCCTCGATATTCGTCGACGACGGGTCGAGATGGGCGATGGACTCGCCGGCCTGAGTTGATGCCGGGGCGGGCTTGCCCGCGAACTCGAGCAGCTGCAAGTCGCCGCTGCCTGCGGTCGCGCGCATGACTTCTCCGACTGCGCCATTGCTGGCTGCCGTGGGCACGCTCTGCGAACGATCAACGAGCAGCAGCACGCGCGGGCGGCTGCGTGCGTCGAGCCACGAAAATCCGATCAGCGACAGCGAAAGCGCGACAAGTGCCGCGAGTTGCAACGCCACTGCCAACAGCGTCCGGGAGGCTTGCGCGCTCACGTCGAATCCGCATCCCGGAAATCGATCAGACGGAATGCCTGCTGAGTGAGCGCGAGCAATTCCCACAGCAGCACCAAGAGGGCCGCCACCAGGAACGTTTGCGTCCAATCGCGGGGGTAGGACGATGCATCTGGCGCGCGCGTGACCGTACTCGCGACGGCGCGCGCTGAAGGCACGACGTTTGCCGAGCCCGCCCCGCGGTCCGTTATCGCGATCCCGTCGAGCAGATTGCGCTCGAGGAGTCGTTCGAACATGAAGTTCACCAGCAGCGGAATCTCGGATCCTCGCCGCATTTCCTCCGAATTGAAATCGAGCGAAGTTTCCAGAACCTTCGCAGCCCCCACGCGACTGACAATCACAGGCACGTCGTCGATGGCGAGCAAAGCGACGTCCCCCGGCCGGGTGTCGAGCCGGGCGGCAACCTCCAATCGGTCCGCGTCGAGCTTCAAGCGGCGGGACTCGGGCACCGAGGACGACCATTGCAGCGAACCATGCGGTCGCGTCGGTGCGTGGTTCGCGATCACCCGGATCGATGCCACATCCCTGACGACGTCACGCGTCCCGCAGTCCAGAACCGCCTCCACGTCGCGGGTGCTTTCTTCGGCCAGGATCAGGGCCGGATGGGTGGCGATCGCGGACTTGAGCGCCGCGGGGCACCTCGCATCGGTGGCCACTCGTATCCGCCGAAGCCGGTCGAGGCCGAGGATGATCTCGTCGTCTTCCGCAAGCGCATCGGTGGGTTGCAATGTGGCGCGAACTTTGGCGGATGCCGGCATCACCGCGCTCACGAGCGCCACTTCTCCCGGATCCAGGCTTAGGTTGGATCGTGCGAGTTCGCCCGCGTCCGTCGCGAAGACCACGACCCGTGTTTCCGACACGCTTCCGCCGTTCGCGACCTTGAGCAACATGTCATACCGTTCCGGATCGGTCAGGCTCCGGCGCGCCGATAGCCGCTCCAACCCGACGTTGCGGGTGACGCTGCCTACCCGGATGATGCGATCGGGGCGGCTCGAGCCGGGCCATTCGAGCAACGTGGCATTGGTGCCATCCGTCAGCAGCCAATGCAAGTTGCCGCCAGCCAGCAATCCGGCGGGCGGCGCCATCGGCTGCTTCCTTCCCGCGCCAGCGGCGACGGCCCCGGCGGTTGCCTCATTGAGTGCGCCTAAGCCATGCCAGGGGTCGCCCAGCGTCCTTACCTCCACATTGGCATGCGGAACGTCTGCCAGAAGTAAGCGGACTTGCGCCAATCCCTCGGTGAGCCGCGTACCACGCTCCTCGCGGGTCAGCATGCTGAGCGAATCGTCGATCCAGAGCGTGATGTCCGTACGCTGTTCCGGAAACTGAGGACCGGCCAGCGCAATGAATAACAGTGCGGCCAGCAGCGCACGCCGTCGCCAGGCTGGATCGGGTGGCCGGCGCTCGCCGGCGGATGGAGCGCTTGCATCCGCGAGCCGCCATAGCTTCACGCGGGACACGGGCACCGTGCGCCGGTGACGTCCCCCGCGGTGCAGCCAACGGATCACCGGCACCAGCAAGAACCCGAGCAACCACGCCGGCGTGGCGAAGGTCAGCAAACCGAACGCGCCTGGATCAGGTGTCGCAGCAGCGCCTGTTGCCATGGATTCGCGACATCGCAGTCGGTGAACACAATGCCGCTGCGAGCGCAGAAATTGCGCAAACGGGCTGTCATCGCGGCACGCTCGCCGGCCGCCCGCGCGTTTGCACTTTCGCCGGCGCGCGCTTGCATGTGCGCACTCGTCTCCACGTCCACCAGATCGAAATCGCCTGCCGCTTGCAGTTGGATCTCCGCCGGATCGGTAAGCTGCAACGCGTGCAGCGCGCTGCAGCGCTGAAGCAACGCGCCCAGGTCGCGACGCATCTCGTCGTCGGCAAGGAAGTCGCTGATCGCGAAGACCGAAGCGGCGCCATGCAAATGGCGCGCACACACGCCAAGCTCAGAGCGCTCACTCGTGCGCGCAGGCCGCAATTCGGTCAGGTGGCGCGCGATGGCAGCGTAGTGGTGCTGACCGCGTCCGCGCGGGAGTTCCGAGAGCACGTGACCGCCAAAGACAAGCAATCCGACCCGGTGGCCGAGTTCGAGCAGCGCGTAACTCATCGCTGCCCCCATGCGCACTGCCGCACGCCACTTGGCCGCACCGTGGACGGCCATCGATGAGCTGGCGTCGAGAAGGAGCGTCCAGTCGGACACGGATTCAGTTTCGAACCGGCGGACGATGGGTCGCCGACGCCGTGCCGTCTGCCGCCAGTCGATGTGGCGGACTTCGTCTCCGCCGGCGTAGTCGCGGTGATCGAGGTGCTGGATGCCGATGCCGGCGACGCGATTGACGGTCCGCGAGCCCAATGCGCGCGGCGATCGCTCGATCAGGAGTTGCGCGGCCGCGCGCGCAAAGGATTGCAGCTCGGACTCGCTCGGCAGCGCCTCGCGGATCAGAACTGGCTTCGCCATCCGTCGATCACCGACGCGAGGATTGCGTCCGCATCGAGGCCGTCGAGCTCGCTCTCGAGACGCAGCAGGATGCGGTGGCGCAACACCGGCAGCGCAACCGCCGCGAGATCTGCGATGTCCACGTGCGAGCGACCGGCCATCACTGCGCCGACGCGCGCCGCGCGAACCAGCGCCTGCAGCGCACGCGGGCTTGCGCCATACCGGATATGTCGGCCGGCCCCTGGGTTCGAGCCGCTTGGATCCGGCTGCGTGGCGACGACCAGCGCGACCGCTGCTTCCTTGCAGCGATCTCCCAGCAACACGGTCCTGCACAATTCTGTGACGCGCAGCACGTCGGCGGGATGCGCGATGGGTCGCACCGTATCCGCAGGTTCGGTATCGAGCGATACGTCTAGCATTGCGCGAAGCGACTCACGATCCGGAAAGGGCACCGTGAGCTTGAACATGAAGCGGTCCAGTTGCGCTTCGGGCAACGGGTAGGTTCCTTCGAGTTCGATCGGGTTCTGCGTCGCAAGCACGCAGAAGGGATTTGGCAGGGGATGGGATATGCCGGCGTGCGTGACCTGCCGCTCCTGCATCGCTTCGAGCAGCGCGGATTGCGTGCGTGGCGTCGCGCGATTGATTTCATCGACCAGAACCAGCTGCGCGAACACGGGGCCGGGGCGAAACTCGAACGTCGATGCGCCGCCGGCCGCGGTCGCGTAAATCTCGGCGCCGGTTACGTCGGCCGGCATGAGATCGGGCGTGCATTGCACGCGCGCCCAATGCAGACCCAATGCCGCGGCGAGCGCCTTGGCGAGATGGGTCTTCCCGAGACCGGGCAGGCCCTCGATGAGCACGTGGCCGCCTGCGAAAACCGCGGTGATCAGATGGGTGACGAGCGCACCCTGTCCGACGATCACGCCGTCGAGCAGCGCGCGCAGGTCCTGGAGCTTGCGATGTGCGTCGGCGTAAGCGCTGTCGGCGGCGGGATCCGCCGTCAACGCCGTTGCCTGCTGGCTTTCATCCATGCTTGTACGTAGGCGGCGCTGGTCAAGGTCAGCGGCGCGTTGCCGGTCGCTGGAGGGGGTGTTGCCGCGGCCGGAGCGGGATCTGCTCGTCCCGCCGACTTCCGCTGCGTCGGCGAATCGTCATCAAACGACGCCACCTGGTCCATGTCGGCCTGCCTTTCTGGCGATGGGCGCCGTTCGCTCGACTCGCGTCGTTGCACCTCAATCGTACTCTGCGGCATACGCGTAACGCCAGTATCCGCGCGATTGTCAGGACTGTCGCCCGCGTCGTGGCCGAAAGCTGCGGCCGATGCCTCTTTTGCTCGCGCCGCCGCGCTTGCGCCACCGGCGGCACGGGATAGTGGATCACGGGATGTCGCCGGTTCGCCGGTTGGCGACGTTCCAGCCGGCATCATGCGGGAACCGGCGATACCGCCGCCTTTGCCCGGGCCGGCTGCCGGCGCTCGGCCGTCTTCGCGACGCTCGGTCGCGTGACGCGAATCCTCAGTTCGCAACGCGCTCTCAAGCGCACTGACAAGTCCTCCCGGAGCCAGTGATTCGGGAGCGGGCAGGCGCTCGATGCCACGGGCGTCTGGAGTCGCAGCGGCTTCCTGCGGCGCAGGAGGCGCCGTTCCAGGCAGAATGAGGACAATCGTCGCAAGCGATGCGCATACCAGCACGGAAAGAAATGGCCGGTAGAGATTCGCGAGCTGACGTTGCCTGCCGAGCAGATGGAGACTCTGCGGCACCCGCGCCGCGGCCCATTGTTCCAGCCAACGCACGGCCTGGGCGTTTGGAACGGCCTGGTTGCCTTCGCGGATTTCGAGCAATGTGCCGAAAGCGGACGCACCATCGAGATGACGGTCCGCCCAGATCGCGCACGCCGAATCGGAAGGCCGCCGCCAGACGGCCCTGGCCATCATCGACGTCCACAGCGCGATGATTGCAATGACGACGACTTCGACGCCAACGGGCCGCACTGTCAGATGCACGGTTACGGCGAGAAGCATCAATCCGGACGATCCCCACAATGCCAGACGAGCGGCAGCAAGAAACTCGCCCCGCCAAAGGTGACGTCGCACCGCGGACTGCAGGGACCGAATCGTGGAATCAGCCATTTTCAACTCATTTTCAACTCAGATCGACGGCAGGCGCCAAATGGCCCACACGACCCACGCCAACGCCACCAATAACGTACCGAGTAACGTCGCCGCGAGAACGGCAAGTTCTGACTTTCGCAGCAGATGTCTCAAGCCTGAGCCGACAACGGGCAGCGCGATGCTTCCGGCAAGCAGCAGCACCTCGGTAAGCGCCACGTAGGTCAACGACCGCGTGCTGGCGGACCACGCAAGGGCCGCGACGGGCCACGACGGCGCGGTCATTCCCAGTCCGGTGGTGACGCCCCCACGCCACCCGCGCGATGCGCTGACGCGAACGGCCACCAGGGCGAGCACGGTGATGCGAACGAGCAACAGCGCGTAGAGTGCATCATCCGCATAGTGGCTCGCGTCCGCCCCGCGGTCGAGGGCGAGGCGCGTGCTGCCGAGCCACCACAGCGCAGTGGCGGCTGCGAGCGCGAGTCCGGTCATCACGGCCAGACGATGGGCCGGCGCTTCACTCATGGCGGCGGAATGGAAACGAGGAGCCATCCCTTCGATTGGGGCGGGATGTCCGCGACACCACCCAGTTCGAGTTCCCACAACGCGGCCGTGCCGTCGGTCTGCGTTCGCGCCATCGCCGTTCGCACCAGGCTGTCACGAAACGGCTTGCCTGATTGGACGGGGATGATCGTCTCGTGGCCCGGACCCAATGCCGGCAACGGATGCACGAGGCCCCCGGCCAGCAGCATGCCTTTGGGCCAGCCGATGCTTCCTGCATTGCGAACACCGAAAGAGCCATCCGGCCGTGTGTCGACCGCGATTGCCCTTGCCACCGGGAAGCTGCCCGAATAACAGAACGCAACCTGCTGAAACAGTCGTGTGTCGAACTCCGCAAACGTCATGCGTCCGCGGCCCGCATCGAAGTCGAAGCGCATCCCCTGGGCCGCGTCGCAGGTTCGGACGGACGCGAGTTGGCTTAGAACTGGCACGCGCGCGTGCCCTCGGGCGAACCCCGAGAACTGCTGCCACGCTTCGTAGCGCGCCGCCTGCGCGCCAGACGTCGCCTCGCTCCAAACCGCGAGCTGGGACGAGGGCAGCATGAACTGCAGGAGCGCCAGCGATGCCGCAGCTGCAACGGCGGGGACGAGCAACGATACCGGCAGCGACGGGAAAAATATTGCCGCGAGCGTTGCCGCTGCAAAGTAGACGGCGAGGACGACGAGCACTCGATTCCATGTCAGGTGATCGGGGCGGGCGAACGCCGCGTTCGAAGGTAACGCAGTCGCAGGGACCATGCTCGCGGCCAGCGATGACTTGAGCATTTCCGTTGCGTCCACAAGGGATGCCGCGTACATGAGCGTGCGGCCGCCGCACCCTCCGGCGCCATCCAGAACGCGGTGCACTCGAGGATCCGCGTTCAGCAATACGATGCGGCCACATTCCGCGGCGTGGACGAGCAGCGCCGCGAGTTGTCGTTCGTCGAGCGCGCCCAGCGTCGGCGCATCCAGGATCAGTGCATCGATGCTCGAATAGGACGATGCATTCCGGGGCAGGTCATCCGCACCAAGCGCTACCGCGTGAAATCCGTCCAGGTGGACCGGCTCCCCCATCGCCAGACCCACGCCCAGCATGGGCAACTCCGACTGCGCGATGCGGACGTCACGCCGTTCCTGCGGTGCGGTGCCCGTCCCGGCGCTTACGGCAACCTCCTCGGCCGACGCGATGGGCACCTGCAGCCGCAGAACTCGGCCGGGCTCGAGGTCGACGCTGGCGCGCACCACCTCGCGACCGGAGACGACATCCAGGGTCGCGCGCGTTGCGGCGCCGGCGCTCACGCGAATGTCGACCTCGGTCGCCCGGCCGGGTCGGGTCCAGCCACTCCATGCCGGCGTCGCTGCAAGTTCGATGCGCGGCTGGGCGATGGCGCCTGTCACGCCACAGAGCGCGAGCCCCAGAAGTGACAGCCAGCGGAACACCGTGTCACTTAAGCATTTGCTCGAGCGCGATCACGCTCCACGCGGTCGCGAGCTCCGGCTTGTCTTCCCACCAGAGCGCCGAATCCTTGTTCATCCAGGAGCCATCGGCGTTCTGAATCAGGATCAGCCGGTCGCCAAGCTCATTGCGCCAGTTGTGGCGCTGACCGCGGCCGTCGACGAACTCCTTTTCGCCGTACACGGAAGAGACCTTTGCCAGCGCATTGTAGTAATAGAAAAGTCCGCCTTTGGAGTTTGTGCCCGGGTTGCTGTCGAGCGTGTAGTTGGTCGTGAGCCATTTGTGGGCCGCCTGCACGCGGGGGTCGGACTTGTCGACGCCTATGTAAAGCAGACTGATGAGCCCGGCCGCCGTGACGGTCCCGTATGAATTCGTTCCGCCGCCGTATTCGGTGGGGTTGTAGGCGGGTGAATAGAGAAAGCCGCCGTCATTGCCCGAATATTTCTGGTCGTTGCTCTCGCTGCGGTTCTGCATGCGGCTCACGAAAACGAGCGCCTTTTGCCAGACCGGGTCCTTCGGATCGAGCGACGTCGCGCGCAGCGATTCGAGCGCGATGTAGCTGTTCGAGATATCGGGCCGCTCATCGCCGCCGTAACCCAGTCCGCCGTACCAGTTGTCGACCGGCATGAAGCCCCGCTCTTCTCCAATCTGGCCGCCCGTGATGTATTTCTGCCCCTTGGCGATGATCGGCGCGTACTTCGGGTCCTTCGTCATCGTCAACGCCGTGATGGCGACCGCGGTGTTGTAGCTCTGGTCGTGCTGCCTTTCGACGATCGAGCCGTCCGCATTCGCCTTGGTAGCGATGAATGCCGCCAGCCGGGCGACCGCCGCCTTGTCAGCGTCCGAAACGCCACGGGGATTGTCCAGGATCGCACGCACCGTCAGCGCCGACAGCCCTACCGAGTCTGCGATTGAACCGTTCGCCGCCTGCTTGCTCTTGAGGAACTTGAGCCCCGCGTCGACAGCCTGCTGCGCCTTCGCGCGCGTCTGCGCGTTCATGTCGTCGGGAGCCCCCAATGCCGGCGCTGCAAGCACGGCGACAGCCAACAGTGTGAAGAAAAGCTTCTTAAACATTTTGCTTCCTCCGTTGAAGTGCAAACGAATCCGGCCGCACTCTAGCTTGCTGCCGGTGACTGGCGCAACGCCGGGAGCGGCCGACGGCACCGTGCTCGGTTTGCGTAAGGACACTGATGCATCGTGTGCATTCACGTGAGCGCCGTAACGCTCACAAAACTGCGCGCCCAATCGCCCGCTTTGCCTGTGGCGAGGACGCCATGGTGTCCGTCGGCGACGAGCCTGCCATCGCGCATCAACAACACCCGTGCGCCCAACTCGATGACGTCCGCCGTGTCGTGGGTGATGATGATTGCCCCAGAGACTGTGGCCAGCCGCGCCTTCAACCTTTGAATCAAGTCGGCCCGTGTGAGTCGGTCGACATTGCCGAAGGGTTCGTCGAGCAGCAGCATTTTGGCGTCGGACGCCAGTGCACGCGCCAACGAAACCCGCTGCGCCTCACCGCCCGATAGCGTGGCCACGTCGCGTCCGTCCATGTCGACGAGACCCATCGCGGCCAGCGCCTCGCGGGCCTTGCGCTGGCGCTCGGAAGAATTGACGGCCTCGATCGCGAAGGCGGCGTTGCCCACGGCATCCAGGTGCGGGAAGAGCGTCGCGTCCTGGAAGGCCAGGCCGAACTTTCTGTGTTCGGGCGCCACCCGCACCCGCCCCGCGGCCGACACCTCGGCCCCAAAAAGGCGGATGCTGCCGGTCGTAGGTGCGTCGAAGCCCGCAATGACCCGAAGCAACGAGGTTTTGCCGCTGCCCGATGGCCCAAGAATGGCCAGGATTTCGCCGGGGGCCATGTCGAAGGACAGGTCGGCAAAAACCACCTTCCCAGCGATGACACGCGACACCGATCGGACCGACAGGATCGGCGGCGTGCCCTCTCGAGCATTCCGGTCAACCACGATTCGGCGTCCCCATGCGGCGAATGTGCCACCACAGAAACACCAGCGGCGCGACCATCAGAACCTGGCTGATGAGCACCCAGACGGCCGCGCGGTCCATGTTCTGGAAGCGCGAAAACGCGTAGATCTTCAAGGCCGGCGACGTGTAGCCGAAATGCTGCAGCATCAGGCTCAAGTCGAGCTCCTTCACCGACTCCATGAAGACAAGCGCGCAGCCCAGCAGCAGCGCAGGCCTTACATGGCCGGCAAGGGCCACCCGGCGCGCGCGCACCGGCCCCGCGCCGAATGCCCTGGCCGTCTCGATCATCGTGTTCGGTGTGCGACGGAGGGCATCCAGCACCGGCAGCATCGCAAACGGCATGAAGCGCAGCGCTTCCGCCGTCACGATCAGCACGCGGCTGTCGCGGGAGCTGCCCAGCCACGAGGCAAGCACCGATCCATCGCGGCTCATCATCACAAATGCCAGCGCCAGTACGAGCGAAGGGAGAAAGTAGTTGCTCAGGAACAACCAGGGCACGCGTTCGGCAAACGGTGAACGGCCGCCAGCTCGCAATACCAGGACCGTGAGGGCGCATACGACCAGCACCACCGCCACGGTGGCCGCCGACGTTGTCGCGGCCTGCAGCATGTCACCGGGGATCGCGGCAAAACGCGTGCGGTCCCATCGCAGCCAAGCCCAGCGCAACGTGAGGAATTCCGGAACCCAGAAACTCGGCATCGAACACAACAGGCCCCACCCGACCACCGCGGCGGTCGCGGGGGCGGACAGGCATCTGCGCGACGCGGCCGCGGCAGCCGGTGGGACTGGATTCTGGCTGATGATGGATGTCGACGCCCAGGCGGCTACGGCAACGAGCAGCACCGAGGGGACGATCAAGACCACCGAGATGATGGCCGCCACTTGGGAGCTCTGACTGGCCAACCACAAGTTGTGCATGCCGACACTGACCGTGTCGATGCCCATGCGCTCGGCGGCCGCATAGTCTCCAATGGATTGCGCGAACACGATCATCAGGCTGGCCGCGGCCGGCACTGCATAAACCGGCGCGTGCACACGCGATATTCGCCGCCACCGGCCATGACCCAGTGCCGCCGCGAGCTCCGCGAAGGCATTGGGAATTCGCGCGGAAGCCACGCGAAAGACAATGAACACGTAGGCCGAACAGGCCAACCCAAGCTGGATGGCCAGGCCGTGCCGGGTGTCGAGAAGAGCCCAGGAAAAGCTCACCGTCCAAATGCCGGCGGTGACATATGGCGCAAACAGCAGCGGCAACAACGCCAGCACCGTGACCAGCCCCCTGCCATGAAAGTCGAAGCGCGATACCGCAATCGCCGGCACCGCACCCACAGCAAACGCCACTGCCGCTGCCTCCAGCGCCACCCACAGGCTCGTGCGGGCCTGGTGGGGCAGACTGGTGCTGGCGAAGTGGACCAGCCATCCCCCCTCTGACAGCACAGGCAGCGCCGATACAAGCAGAAAGCCCGCTGGCCACAACGCAAAGCAGGCAAGCGCCAGCACGAAAGCCAGGCGTGCCAACCCGGCCAACCCCAAGTCGGCATGCCAACCGCCAAGGCGAACGCCGCCGAGCGCGCTGGCGGTTTCAGCGCTCAGCGTCGAACTTGATTTCATTCACAAGCTTGATGACCTCTTCCCGCTTGCCTGCCATGCTGCTCAGCGCCACGAAATCCATCTTGAAGCGGCCATCGGCGAGACCCTGTTCGGCGCCAAGCTTGACCATTTGAGGGTCGACGGGCAGATCACGTCGAACCGAATACTGCTTGGTCCGGTAGTACATCAACTCCTGTCCTTCCTTGGACGCCATGTATTCCAGCAGCCCGATCGCCAGGTCACGGTTCGCAGTGGACTTGGTCAGGCCCGCAGCGGAGCGCATGATGAACGCACCCTTTTCAGCCTGATTGGGGAAGAACACGCCCACCGCCTCTGCCCACGGCTTCTGAGCCGGGTTGGCAAGCATCATCGGGTAGTAGTAGGTGTTCATCAGCGCCACATCGCACTTGCCTTCGAAGATGCCTCTGGCCTGATCACGGTCACCGCCCTTGGGCGTGCGGGCCAAGTTGTTGGAGATGCCCGAGATGATCGACTTGGCCTTGGCCTCGCCGTAAGACACGTAGAACTGTCCGAAGAGCGCCAGGTTGTAATCGTGGCTGCCCGAGCGCAGGCAGATGCGACCCTTCCATTTCGGGCTCGCCAAATCTTCATAGGTGGACAACTCGCTGGGCTTCACCCGCTCCTTGGAGTAAAAGATCACGCGCGCCCGATAGGCTTCCACGAAATAGCGGCCGGAAGAGTCCCTAAATTCGGGCGGTATGCCGGCGGTAATGCTGTCCGACTTGATCACATCGAGCAGGCCGCGTTGCGCCGCGATGTCCAGCAACTCGGCATCCTTGGTGATCACGACGTCGGCTTCCGTGGGGCGAGATTCCAACCGATTAACGAGGCCCTGGTCCATGAAAATGCCTTCGACCTTGATGCCGGACTTGGCCTCGTAAGCTTCCAGGATGGGCCGCAATGTCCCCTCGTCTGTGCGATCGGATATCACCCGCAGGACACGCTGCTGCTGTGCCATCGCGGTGGTGCAAAGTGCGATCACGCCGATCAACACCATGAAGATGCGCGGCGCCACGCACGTCTTGCCAGCAAGACGCAGTCTCTTCAGCATTAGGTTTGCTCCGTTGTGGGATGGGTGGGACCAGGGCCAACGACGGGACGCCGTCGACGCAGTGCTGCCAGCGGTAAAAGCAAGAGCAGCAGCGAAACCGAGGCATACGCTGCCGTGAGCTCCGCCAGGCCAGGGTAGGAGAATCGCAGCGCGGCGAGATTCGAGTGCTGGTAGAACCATGGGTTGCGCAGCAGGTCATTGCCGCTCGCAACCGCCAAATGGGTCAGCGGGCTCATGCCGATGATGCTGTCGATGATCCATGCATGGCGACCGGCGAGCAGCTCGCCTGCGGGTCCCAGCCAGACTGGCAGCGATCCGGCGAACGCGAGCGCCAGCGCCACCGCGCGACCGGCCATCTCCCGGGCCGATTCCCCATCCACGGATTGTTTGCGCCAATGCCCCTCGAGTCCCGCGGCCGCGCCGAGAGTCACCACCAATATCAACATGAGCATTCCGCAGGCCGCCAGAATGCTCGTGAACGGCTGTGCCGTATCGCCGGCAATTCGCAGCACGATAGCTGCCAGGCACGCGGCAGCCGCCGACCACAGGACGATCCTCCATGCTGTGCGTGCGGACGTCGAGGCGCGACCCGGCCAGAAACAGCGCGGCGATCAGGCCGATGATCGCGGTGACTGCGACGCGCAAAGCAGACGGTTGCAGATGAGCCACCGTTGCGCTGAATGCGGCGAAAACCAGCATGCACGCCAGGGCCAGCATTGCCCAGCGCGCGGCCATCGTCATTTTTTCCCCGGCGGCAATTCGACGATCAGCTCGACGGCCGAACCTTCGGGAGGGAGCGCCGAACTGCCCCGCATCGAGCCGTAGGGTCCCACGCCGACGCCGGACACCGCTGCGATGAGGCCCGTGGGGTCTTTGATGAAGGGGATCAGCGTTCCAGTGAAATCGGCCGCAAACCGGCTTCCATCGATCGACGTGAACGAGCCGGTGTAGACCCATTCGACCGATTCGATCTTGGTTCGGGCGTCGCCGTTGAACAACGCCTCGGCGGCGGTGACCTTCCGTCGCTGGCCATCCTGCATCCAGGCCACTGACATCGCCACGCGCTGCCCGACCACCTTGGTTGCGTCGGGCGGCTTCGAGGAAGGCAGCGCCGGGTCCCGCTCGAGGCCGATCAGGATGCACGCCAGGTTGAATTCGCTGCCGCTCGCGTCCAGCTCCAGCAGCGATTCGTAGGCTTTCCTTCCACCGGGACTGGTAGCCAGATATTCGAGCGGCTTGTCGAGCACGTGCACACGGCCGGGCACGGTGAAACTGCGCAGTCGCTTGTCGACGACGATGCGCCCGATCTGAAAGCGATCCTGGCCCAGCGGCTTTACCGACCCGATGACAGGCGGCGACGGTTCGGCGGGCTGCGCGGACGCGTGCGGCACAGCGATCAATGCCGCGGCCATCACCGCAGCGACGATCCAACGTTGCGGACTCATGGCTTGACACCCATCACGACGCGGTGCGGCATCGGGGGCGGCAGCGCGGCGGTGCGAAGTTCCGTGAAGCCGGCGTCGGCCATCCACTGCTTCACATCCGAATCGGCGTGCACGCCGCCATCCGGGGCCGTCAGCATCATGTTGAGGCCGAACATCGCGGCGAATGGCGGATGCGTCCCGCCTTCGTCCGCGAACACATCGCTGACGACGAGCATGCCCCCGGGGATCAAGCAGTCCGCCGCGCGACGTATCAGGTCGCGGCAAGCATGTTCGGTTTCGCGGTGGAACATGCCGGACATCAACACGACGTCCTTGCCCGTTCCGAATGCCGCGCTGTGGTAGTCGCCGTCGCGCAAGGTCACGCGATCGCTGGCGCCGGCCGCCGCGACGAGTTCGCGCGCAACCGCGGCCACGCCGGGCAATTCGAGCACTTCCGATCGCAGGCCGGGGAAGCGCTGCGTCAGCAGCACCGAATAGGTTCCCGGTCCGCCGCCCACGTCGAGCATCGCGCGCCGGTCATGAAGATCGAGGATGCTGACCAGCGCGCGTGCAATGCCTTGCGCGCGCTCGTGCATGGCCTGAACGAAGCCGCGCGTTCGAGCGGGGTCGTCGCCGAGATAGGTCTCCGCGGGAAGCGCGGGGCGACCGGAGTGCAGTGACTCCTCGAGCTTGCCCCAGGTTCCGTAGAGTTGATCGCTGTAGCGGATGACGTTGCCCATGAAGGCGGGGCTACGGCTGACGAGGAACGCGGCGGATACGGGGGAGTTCTCGAACCGGCCCGACTGCTCCTGGAGGAAACCCAGCGCAACCAAGGCGCGCAGGAACAACACGGTACTGCGTGTATCGAGCTTCAGCGACGCGGCAACCTCGTCCGCCGAGCGGGCGCCTTCGGCGAAGACGTCGAAGAGCCGCAGCCGATTCGCGGTGAGCAGCGTCTGGCTTTCCCAATACGCTGTGCTCAGGCGGACGATCGATGACGGATTCGGGGGTGCTGCTCCCTGTGGTGGCGTTTGCGTCGCGCTCATCCCCCGGTCTCCCGGCGGCGTAGCCACTCCATCGCCTGCATTATCTGGCCACGATCGAGGCTGTTGATTTCCTCGCCTCGGCCCACGCCACGCAACATCGTAATCGTAAGTTCGCCGCCCAGGTGTTCGCGGAATTCCTCGATGCCGTCCAGAATCAGGTAGGAGCCGTGCTCATTGCGCGATTCCATCGCCGGGTGCCACAGGTGAAACCCGAGTCGCTTGAACAGGTCGTAGACGCGCTCATCGACGCCGGCCGGCAACATGCCCGTCTGGACGGAGTAGCGCGTGTCGAGCGTCACGCCGATCGCCACTGCCTCGCCGTGGCGCAGTTCATGCGCCGTAAGTGCTTCCAGCTTGTGCGCGGACCAGTGACCGTAGTCGAGCGGCCGGCCGCTCCCGCTTTCGAAGGGATCGCCGCCCTGGGCGATTTGCCGCATGTGCAGCTCCGCGCAGCGACGGATCATGCGCGACGTGGCGCCGGCGACGCATTCGCGCAGCGCGTCGGCGTTGGCTTCCAGCCACTCGAAGAACATCGCGTCCCGTATCAGCGAAACCTTTACTGCCTCGGCGATGCCCGAGATGCGGTCGCGCGGATGCAGCGTGCGCAGGAAATCGAAGTCGTTCAGGACCGCATGGGGAGGGGCGAAGCAGCCGAGAAAATTCTTCTTCCCGAATGCGTTGACGCCATTCTTCACGCCGACGCCGGAATCGTTTTGCGCTAGCACCGTGGTGGGCACGCGGATGTGGCGGACGCCGCGATGCGTCGTCGCCGCGACATACCCGATCATGTCGAGCAGCGCCCCGCCGCCCACGCCGACCACGTAGGAATGCCGGTCGACGCCCAGTTCGCCGAGGCGATGCTGAAGCCGTGTCACGAGCGACGGATCGTTCTTTACCTGCTCGCCCGCCGGCACCACTTCGGGTGGCGCGACGAGGTCCATCGTCGCAGCGTGGTACTGCGCGTATGCCGCGATCTCGTGCACCAGCGCCGGCCAGCTCGCGGCGACGTTGGCGTCGACGAACGCCGCAAAGCGGTGCCGCTTGCCGGATTCGCGCCGGGACAACGCGTGCGCGAACACGGGATTGTCGCGATCGAAAACACGCTCCGTGAAGTACACCGGATAGTCGTAACGGATCGTGAATTCCTGTTGATAGACGGTCGCCGCCGTCAACTCGACCACCTGGGCACTCTCGGCATTCATCGCAGCCCCTTGTCAGGATGTCTCGTGCTCATTTGCGTGCTCACTTGATCACCGATTGGTCGTCGCGTTCGGGAATGACCGGCAGATCGTCCACGCGCGGCTGCTGCCCGCGCAACACCGAATTGCCCTGAAAAAGCAGCCGCTCATCCCGGGGTTTGGTGCTCAGCCAATGCTCTTCCTTCATCTGACCGCTTCGCCCGAACGCCGCGAGCGCGTTCGCGTAGCAAGTGGCTTCGACGTCGGCGCGAGGAATGCCGCGCTCGAGCATCAGGCGTGCGGTCTTCGGCACGGCGAGCGGATCCGACTTGCCCCAGTCGGCACTCGAGTCGATGAAGATGCGGTTCGAGCCATAGCGGCGGGCGATCTCGACGAATCGCTCGCTGCCCATCTTGGTTTCGGGATACAGGGTGAATGCCGCCCAGAAGCCGCGGTCGAGCACTTCCTGGACCGTCTCCTCGTTGTTGTGATCGATGACCACCGAACCGGGGTCCACGCCCATCTCGATGGCGACGTCCATGCTGCGCGAGGTGCCACGCTTCTTGTCTCGGTGGGGCGTGTGGACCTGCACCAGCATCCCGAGATCGAGCGCGAGCTGCAACTGCGCGCGGTAGTACTTGTCCTCCGCGGCAGTCTGGTCGTCGTAGCCGATTTCACCGACCGCAACAACGCCCTCCTTGCCGAGATAGAGCGGCAGCACATCCATCACCTGCTCCGCCAGCGCCTCGTTGTTCGCTTCCTTGCTGTTGAGTCCGATCGTGCAGTAGTGGGCGATCCCGAATTGGGCGGCTCGAAAGCGCTCCCAGCCGACGAGACTCGAAAGATAATCGATGAAGGTCCCCACCTGCGTGCGCGGCTGGCCCAGCCAGAAGGCCGGCTCGATGACGGCAACGACGCCCGCGGCGGCCATTCGCTCGTAGTCGTCCGTGGTGCGCGCGCTCATGTGGATGTGCGGATCGATGAATCGCATGTTTCTCTCCAAAGTTCTAGAAATCAGTTGCCTGTGGTCGCGAGCTGTTCCCAGGCCAGCATTGCATCGGTGCGTTCGCCTGACCCGGGCGGTTGAGGCCCGAGCATTCTTGCCGCAGCCGGATCGGTGGCCTCGCGCAGCGCGAGGGCGGCAGCCCGCCGCTCTTCAGCGGTGCCTCGCTCGAGCAGGCGCGCAAAGTCGTCGAGCATAGGGCCGGCTGCGAAGGGGCCGACACAGCGCCACAATTCCGGACTGACGGGTCGGGATGCAGCCCATCGTTCGTGCGCATAGTCGCAGAGCATGCGAGCCAGTGTGGCATTCCGCCGTCCGTCGAGTCCGACGATGGGGTACAGCGGACTTCCGACGAACAGGGCCTTCAATACCAGTTGATTCCACGCGGGCTCGTTCAGCTGTTCCGAGGGATAGGGATTGTAATGCGCTACCGCCTCGAAGACCGCCCGCATGTTGGAGCGAATGCCCTCTGCGGCCCGCAATGCGTGGCGCGGTTGATCAGGGTAGAGCGGCAGGCCGCGATACCACGCAACCAGCTCGCCGATGTCCCCTGCAGCGCAAAGCCGATCGAGCCTCCCGCTCATCACGGCGCCGTCCGATGTGCTCGCACACAGCAGGTACACGCGCGCGGATTGGTCGAGCGTCCAATCGCGGGGATTCCAGCCCGGGCGACTGGCCGACGCGGCTTGAAGTTCGGCGGCAGTGAAGGCCAGAGGCGCCTTCCCGACGTGGCGCGAGACGAGACTGATCAGCAGGAAGAGGTCGCGATCGGCGATGCCGGCGCTGCAACGTTCGAAGGCGCTCGAAAGCCAGGCGCGCGCATTTTCCGGCAGGCGTTCGGCGAGCGACTTTCCGAGAAGGTCCGATGGCTTCACGCCGCCCTCCGCGCCAGCGGATTCTTTGCGCCGAAGACATGCTCGAGCAACAGGGCCTTCACATCGCCCGCCGCAACCGGACCCGTGCCCAGCAGTTCGGGGTTGGACGTGATGAACAGTGGACCCTCCTCGGGCCGGTCGGTCGGCCGGCCGTGGGAACCACGCACAAGGGACGCGTCGAGCGAGATGACATCCATCAGATAACGCATCCCGAGGGTCTTCTGCGCCAGTCGGGTTGCGATTCGAAGCTTCGGAAGCTTGATTTTTGGATCGACGAAAAGTTCGACGGGGTCGTAACCCGGCTTGCGGTGTATGTCCACCGTGCGTGCATAGTCCGGCGCGCGGTCGTCGTCGAGGAAGTGGTAATAAGTGAACCAGCTGCGCGCATCGGATATCGCAACCAGTTCGCCCGAGCGCGGATGATCGAGGCCCATCGCGCGCTTGCCTTCCTCATCCAGTACGCGTTCGACGCCCGGCAGGCTGCGCACCAAATTTGCGACTTCACCCACGAGTTCCGGTCGCGCGACGTAGATGTGCGCGACCTGGTGATCCGCCACGGCAAAGGCATCGGACGCGCCGGGATCGAATTGTTCGCGGCCCTGCTCGTCGCGCACGTGCAGCCAGCCGGCGCGACGCAACGCCCTGTTCACGTGGATGGGATTTGCGACTTCCGTGATGCCGTACTCGGACAGCACGACGATCTCCGCGCCCGCCCGCTCGGCGGCGGCGATCAGTTCGCCACACACCTGGTCCACGGCGGCAACATCTTTCTCGATGCCGGGGAAATTCGGCCCGAAACGCTGCAGGTTGTAATCGAGGTGGGGCAGGTAGACGAGTGTGAGCGTTGGCTTGAAACGCTCGAAAACATGCAATGCGCTTTGGCCGATCCAGCGGGTGGATTCGGCGTCCGCCGTCGGCCCCCAGAACCGGAACAACGGGAACTGCCCGATAGCGCTTTGCAGCTCGTCGCGAAGTTCGGGTGGATGGGTGTAGATGTCGGGCAGCTTGCGCCCGTCGGCCGTATACATCGGACGCGGCGTCACCGAGAAATCGGCCGATGCGTACATGTTGTACCACCAGAAGAGCTTGGCGCATGTAAACGACGGGTCAATCCGTTTTCCCGCGTCCCAGACCTTGTCTCCACCGACCAGATGATTTGACTGGCGCCAGAACCAGACTTCTGCGAGGTCGCGAAAATACCACCCGTTCCCAACGATGCCGTGTTCGCGCGGCAGCGCTCCGGTCACGAACGTGGATTGCACGGATGTCGTGACCGCAGGCGTCACCGTCGTCAATGGACGCAGCCCGCCGCGCGCAGCAAGTGCTTTCAAGTTCGGGGCATGCACGAGCAGCGCCGGCGTCAGCCCGACGACGTCCAGCACGAGCGTACGTTTCACGACCCGTCCCCCGCCGGGCGTGGCAGCGTCATCGCGATCGAGCAGAAGGCGGCCGCGGGGGCCTCCCATGAAATGCCGCTCGAAATGCTGGATGGCCCAGCAAACATCCTGTGTCCCTCGCGCCCCGGCTGCAAGGCAGATTTCCGGCATTCACTTCGGCTTTTTGGCGGACGATAACCGTGGCAGGTCACTTTCGTGACCGGCCACGGCTCGCTTATCCGCCGATTTCCGGCGCGGGAGGGACCGCGCGCCGACAAACCCAGCCAGCAGCATGATCCGGGGGGGACGGCTGGCTGGAAGCATCCACGGCGGGATGCCTTGCGATTACATTTAAGCAAGTCACGTGCCGATATAGGGCTCATGGGCTTTTGCACAGGAAGACAATATGGTTCAGACAGTTAGCTGCACATGACGCCAGGTGCGAACGAAACGTCCGCCCGGGAAATGTGCAGCTGCGATCCACCCGCATCGACTTGTTACGTACGAATCTTCGCGCAACTCCTTGTCTCAAGGGCAAAACGATGCAAATGACTGAAATATGTCAGGCATGACCGGATTCCGGTCAGCTGCTTCTCAGATCTTGGAACGCAATGTACTGCGGCTGATTCCGAGCAGGCGCGCCGCCGCGACCTGATTGCCGGCGGTCGCCCTGAGCGCACCGCGAATGAGAGCACCTTCCAGCCGGTGGATGGCAAGCTCGTGCACGGCGATGTCAACGCCTCCGGCGATTGCTGCATCCACCAGCCGGGCCGCATGCGCGTCGAGTGCCCCCAACAGGCCGTCCAGGCTCGATTCGTCTGCGTCAGTGGGCGCGGCATCTTCCGGATCAAATCTCAGATCGTGGATTGTCAGCACCGGCCCGCGCGCAGCCAGCAATGAACGCTTGATGACGTGCTCGAGCTCGCGCACGTTCCCCGGCCAGTCGCGGCCCTTCAGGTTGTCGAGCACGGGCTGCTCGACGGAAGTTATCGACTTTCCGACCTCGTGGTTCGCTCGCTGGATCAGCGCCTGCGCCAGCTCGGGAATGTCGTCCCGGCGCTCCCGCAGTGGGGGAACCTGGAGCGTCACGATATTGATCCGGTGGTAAAGATCGTCGCGAAACTCGCCGGCTGACACGGCCAAGGCGAGATCGCGGTTGGAGGCGCATACGAGCCGTGCGCGGAACGGCAGCGGCGTGAGGCTTCCCACTCGCTCGAAGGAGCGTTCCTGAAGCACGCGCAACAACTTGCTTTGCAGGTGCAACGGCAATTCCGAGATTTCGTCCAGGAACAACGTGCCCTGCCCGGCCGCCTCGAATCTTCCCGTACGAGCGGATTTCGCATCAGTGAACGCGCCGCGCTCGTGCCCGAAAAGCTCGGATTCGATGAGTTGCTCGGGAATCGCGGCGCAGTTGATCGCTACGAAGGGCTCCAGGGCGCGGCCGCCCGATGCGTGTATCGCGCGCGCCACCAGCTCCTTCCCAACGCCGCTCTCTCCTTGCACGAGCGCGGTCAGATCGTTGTCGGCGAGCATCACGATCAGCTTGAACAATTCCTGCATCGGGGCGCTTTGCCCTACCAGTGTCGGCCGCGACCCCGCATTGGCGCTGGCCGGCACGTTGGTCGTTTTCAAGTCGGGTGCAGGCGAATGCAGCGCGCGCTGCAGCACTTGCCGGATCTGTCCCAAGTCGAGCGGCTTGCCGAGATAGTCGAACGCCTCGTTGCGCAGTGCTTCAGCCGCCGTCTCCAGCGTGCCATAGGCCGTCATCACGACAACCGGCAGCGATGGATTTGACTGGCGGATCTCCTTGAGTACGGCAAGGCCATCCATGCCCGGCATGCGCACGTCGACGAAGACCAGGTCGGGACGAGCCGTGCGCACGAGGCGCAGCGCGGCCTCGCCGGTCGACGCGATGAGGGGCGTGTGTCCTTCCGCTTCCAGCAGCAGGCCGAAAGCCTCGCAGATGGACCGTTCGTCATCGGCAACAAGAATCCTGGCCATCCAGTCAGTCGTCCTTATCGGCGGCGGGAGGTGCAAGGGATAACGGAAACGCCAGCACGAAGCAAGCGCCTCCAAGATCCGCGCTCCGTTCAATCCGCAGTTCGCCGCCATGCGCCGCGGCGACCTCCCGGCAGACCGTCAAGCCTAACCCGAGACCGAACGGCTTGGTGCTCACCGCAGAGTCGCCAAGCCGGACGCGAACGTCTTCGGCCAGCCCGGGACCCGAATCCTCGACCGATATCAGGACGCGGGAGGCCGCGGGGTCCTGTCTGGCACTTGTTCTAAGAGCGCCGCCCTGGGGCATCGCGTCCGCCGCGTTGACGATCAGATTGAGCAGCGCCTGGCGAACCCGTCCTCGATCGATGCGTGCCTCCAGGCCCTCGTCGCAACGGGTGTCGACACGAATGCCTACGTGGGCGAGGGACGGGCCCATCAGCTCGAGAACTTCCGCGAGCAGCGGGCGCACGCGGATTGGCACAACGTCCAACGGCTGTTCCCCTCCGAGCAGGAGCGTCGAGGACACGAGCAATTCGAGCCGCTGGACTTCCGTGAGCAAGCGCTCGACCCGGCCCGATTCCCGCTCGTCGACGCGCTCCGCGAGCAATTGCAGATGCAACTTCAATCCGGTGAGCGGATTGCGAATCTCGTGGGCGAGGCGCGCCGACATCTCACCAAGGGCCGACATCCGGCTGCGCGACGCCAGCCGCGATTCGTAATCGCCGAGGCGCAGCATCATCGTATTGAGCGATTCCCCAAGCGCGCCGATCTCGTCGGCGCGCGGCAGTTCCAGGCGATGCTTGCGCTCACCGGCGGCAATGCGGTCGGCGAAGCCCGACAGCTGGGCAAGCGGGCGGGTGATGCTGCGCACCAGCGCGAGCACCACGGCGCCAAGCACTGCGGTGGCGGCGAGCATTGCGAGGCCGAGCCAACGCGCCGCGGTTCCTGCCGCAGCGGCGGCGTCGCCGAGCGGTGCGACTGCGACCAGGGCCGAGTAACGCGGCTCCTCGTTGGCATCAATCGACTGGTACACAGCGATGCTCTGGACGGGCGCTTCGAGTCTTCGTGTCTCGCCATTCGACCAGTGCGGGCGCCCGGCAAGCGACGCGGCAATCGCGTCGCCGACATTGGCCGATGTGGTCACGGCGACCCTACCCGCAGTGTCGACCAGCACGAAATCCGATTGCTGGACCGACGCCAATCGTCGCAGCACCTCGGGCGTATAGGGAATTCCGCTGGTCGCCAGGACGGAGGCCGCATTGCGCAACTGACTCTCCAATCGTTGCTCGAGCGCACTCGTCACGATGCCAACCCCGATCGCCCAGGCCGCCGCCATCGCCACGAGCAGCGGACCGAGCAGCGTGAGAATCAGTCGCAGGTAAAGGGAAGGACGAAAGCGCACGCGGCAATGCTACGTTATGGGGGGTTTACGGCGAAGTGTGCTCGAGTGCCGCACCGGATCGACCCGTCATGCTGTCGCCGTTTCTTACAGCTCATCGAGCAGCCGAGCGGGGACCACCCTCGTAAGCTCTGATTTAATTCGGTATTTTCCCAACGGTATGGAAGTTGCAGAAGGGTGAGTCTGATATGGTTTGACGATCGTTGAGCCCGGTGACGCTTGCCGGGATTTGTTGATGGGCGGTTCTCGTTTTGCGGTGCCCCGGGGGGGGTGCCGTGAAGACGGGTTCAATACCGGAGGGATAGCGAGATGATCAGCTTTACCAAGACAGAGGCATGCGATGCGGGCGACGGCGGCGCATTTACCCGCACTTGCACGAGGCTGTTAAAGAAGGCGACGCTCGCGATGGTCACGATCGCGGTCGTCGCTTCCGCATCGGGCGCATGGGCCGAGACGCTGTTGATGCCCAAGCGCGACGCGCGTACGACAGCCCCGGTCATCGTGTGGGGCGTCCACACGCAGGCGGCCGGAACGGCTTGCTCGCTGAATTTCGGCGATGGATCGGCTCTCCAGGACTGCACGGCGAGCGACCGGTCGTACATCGCCTTCGCACACACTTACGCTCTCCAGGGAACCTTCATCGTCAAGCTGACGGTCGGCGCTGAGGTGGCCAACACGACGATCCAGGTATTCGACCCGGCGCTGTTTGCCGACGGCGGGGCCGCGGGTGACAACAACCGGAGTCTGGGTATCAACATGGCCATCCAGGATGGCCTGCGTTACCTCTGGACCAGCCAGCAAAGCCTCGCCGCCAATTTCCCGGCAGGCGCCACGACGCTCTGGAACAACAGCGGGTACCCGTACGCGGACACGTCGCTGATCGTGCTGGCGTTCGAGAACCAAGGCTACAAGATCACCGCCAATGCCGCGCCGACGGGAATCTACGAAAAATATATCGTTCGCCGCGGCCTCAATTTCGTAATCGGTTCACTCAACACCCTAACACTCGGGCTTACGCCGGCTGGCAACAATCCTTGCGTGGTCTACGCTGATTGCATCGGGCTGGCGCCGCCAGGCGATCAGGGTTACACCACTGCGATGGCCATTTTGAGTATTTCCGGCAGCGGCGCGCTCGCCCAGATCAACTCCGAAGTCGCCGGATACACCAATGGCAAGACCTACGGCGAGATCTTGCAGCGTTCGCTCAACGCCATGGTCTGGGGTCAAAACGACTCCAGCAATGGACGGGGCGGTTGGTACTACTCATTCAACTCCAGCACTCTTGACGGTTCCACGATGGGCTGGACCACGCTTGCACTGCTGGATGCAGGGGCAGCCGGCGCCACGGTGCCTGCCTTTGTCAAGACGGAATACGCATTGGGATTCAATTGCGCTCTAAACACCGACGGCTCGTTCGACTACAACGGCGATTGCAACCCTGCCGGGGATTTCAGTGGCGTCGGTAGCCCAGCGAAGGGCGGCACCGGCCTTCTGGGCAGCTTCTATCTCGGCAATCCTGGCGGCACGCCCGCTTCGGTTGCAACTATCGCAAGCTACATCAACGGCTGGTGGTCTGGCGCCGGTGGCAGCGGTGGCAACTATGCGAACTGCGCAGGGGGGGGCGGCAACAAGGGGTGCGGCTATGCGATGTTCAACAACTTCAAGGGCTTGAAGTTGCAGGGTATTGCTACGTTGCCGGGCGTCGGGCGAGCTGCCGGCCCGGGCACCCAGCCGGCCAACGATTGGTATGCGGACTATCAGGATTGGCTGGTTGTGAACCAGTCATTCCCGGCGACCACATCAGGCGGCAATTGGGCCCCACTGCACTTCTCCTGCTGCGCCGACGGTAGTTCGCTGACCGCAGCGATCGCTGAGCTGATCCTTTCGCCCGTTGCGCTGGTGGCGCCTGACCCGATCCTGTTCTCTACCGTTGGGTTGAGCCCCGTCACAGCGACCAACCCGGTAGGCACTGACCACACCGTCACTGCCTTCGCGCAAGCCGGCAACGGCGCGCCGGTCGCGGGCGTGACGATCACCTTCAAGGTCCTGACCGGTCCTAACACCGGCAAGGCGGGTAGTGGCACGACCGGCGCCGATGGCAAGACGACGTTCACGTATCACGACGACGGTGGTGCGGGCACGGACACGATCCAGGCCTACATCACGGCGGGCGCTGTCACGCTGGCTTCCAACATCGTATCGAAGATCTGGGGTGGCTTGGCCTGCGACGTCAACAACGACGGCAAGGTGACCAATGCCGACCTCGTGCTGATTCGTGCGCATGCGGGTCAACCTGCCACGGGTGCGAACGCCATCTACGACGCGAACAACGACGGCGCGATCAACGTGGCGGACGTTCGGTATTGCCAGCTCAGGCTGACGCCGTCCGCGCGCTCAGACGTACAACCTTCGACGCGTCAGCGTTAAGGGTCCGACATGAAACGTGCAGCGCTGCTTCTGCTGTATTCGAGTCCATCGCTTAAGTGGAGATCTTGATATGAAAACCATCAGTCGGACACTGCACATGCTGGCAGTCGCTGGGCTGGCGGCTACGCTGCTGTTGTCGGAAGCAGTGGCCTCGCCCATCGTCAGCATCGTCCCGGCGGACCAGACCATCGCCGCAGGCGGTACCGCCTCGATCGATATCGTCGTGAGTGGTTTGATCGATCCGGTGGGCGGCTTCTCGTTTACGCTGTCCTTCAACGGCATCGTGTTGCAAGGCATGGCCTACGCGAATGATCCGGGCGGCAAGATGGGGGCGTTGCCTTTGGACCTGAGCGGTGGCTTCTCCGCTTCTGCGCTCGATATCTTCTTCGTCGCGGACGCCACCGAAACCGAGGCCAGTCTATCGGCCGCGCAGGGCGCGTCGTTCACGCTCGCGCATGTTGACTTCAAGGGTTTGGTCGACGGCTTCAGTCCCCTGACCTTGTCGGATGTGGTGCTGTCCAACTGGAATGGCGACTCGACGCTGCCGGGCGTCGAACACACGAACGGCAGTGTTTGCGTTGGCACGGAGCCTTGTCAGGTGATACCGGAACCGGCGACGTTGCTGCTGTTGGGCGGCGCGCTGGGTGCGTTGGGGATAATTCGCCGTCGCAAGCAGGCAGCGTAAGTTAGTTTTGGTTTTGGGCGCGGTGCAGCGCGCCTGACATGGAAGGCAGGACGTGAGCGGGCAGTTGTCGCCTCTCACCTTCTGCCTTCTTGCTTTTTGCTCTGCACAGATACCTGGCACGTCGCTCGCGCCTCGTATGTCCTCTCCGATTGGCCGTGGTCATGTCGGCGTTTTTTACATACAAGCCCTGGGTCGGAGGTTGATGACCGTCTTGGGTCTTGTTCTTAATAAGTATTTCAGCGTGGGTATAAAACTTGCGGGACGTCTTGCCTGATATGGCTTGACGATCGTTGAGCCCGGCGACGCTTGCCGGGGTTCGTTGATTGACGGTTCGCGTTTTTGCGGTGCCCCGGGGGGGGTGCCGTGAAGACGGGTTCAATACCGGAGGGACAGCGTGATGATCAGCTTTACCAATACAGAGTCATACGGTGCGGGCGACGGCGGCGCGTTTGCCCGCATTGGCACCAGGCTGTTAAAGAAAGCGACGCTCGCGATGGTCACGATTGCGGTCGTTGCTTCCGCATCGGGCGCATGGGCCGAGACGCTGTTGATGCCCAAGCGCGACGCGCGTACGACAGCCCCGGTGGTCGTGTGGGGCGTCCACACGCAGGCGGCCGGCACGGCATGCTCGTTGAATTTCGGCGATGGATCGGCTCTCCAGGACTGCACGGGTGTCGACCGCTCATACATCGCTTTCCCGCACACCTACGCTCTCCAAGGAACCTATATCGTCAAGCTGACGGTCGGCGTGGGGGCTGGTGCGGAGGTAGCTAACACCCCTCTCCAGGTATTCGACCCGGCACTGTTTTCCGATGGTGGGGTCGCGGGTGACAACAACCGGAGTCTGGGTATCAACATGGCCATCCAGGATGGCCTGCGTTACCTGTGGACCAGCCAGATCAACCGTGCGGCCAATTTCCCGGCGAGCGCCACGACGTTCTGGAACAACACCGGGTTCTCGTATGCCGACACGTCGCTGGTCACGCTGGCGTTCGAAAACCAAGGCTACAAAATAGCGGCCAATGTCGCGCCTACGGGATTGTTCGAAAAATATATCGTTCGCCGTGGCCTTAATTACGTGATTAGCCAGCTTTCTACTGTAGCGATAGGGATCACGCCGGGCGGCAACAATCCCTGCGCCGTCTACGTCGATTGCGTCGGCCTGAATCCGCCCGGCGACCAGGGCTACACGACGGCATTGGCCATACTGCCCTTTGCGGGCAGCGGCGCGCTCGCCCAGATCAACACGGAAGTCGCCGGCTACACCAATGGCAAGACCTACGGCGAGATCATGCAGCGCGTGGCCAACGCGCTCATCTGGGGCCAGAACGACAGCGGCACCGGTCAGGGTGGTTGGGACTACGGCTTCAACAGCACCCGTGGCGACGGCTCTACAATGGGCTGGGACACCACGGCGTTGCTGGACGCGATGGCCGCCGGTGCGACGATTCCGGCTTGGGTCAAGACCGAATACAAGAAAGGTTTCGACTGCACGCTCAACACGGACGGGTCGTTCGACTACGTCGCAGATTGCAATCCAGCTGGCCCCAATTTGCCCGGACCCCAAAAGGCCGGGATCGGGTTGCAGGGCCTGTTCCTTCTAGGCGAGTCCGGAGCCCGTGTCACCGCGGTGACGAACAACATCAACAGCTGGTGGAACGGTGCGACGGGCGGTATCGGCGAGAACGACTGGGGCTGCTCTGCTTCCATCGTCTCGTTTCCGAACGACACGAACAAAGGTTGCGCCTACTCGATGTTCAACAACTTCAAGGGCCTGAAGCTTCAAGGCATCGCGACGTTGCCGAATGTCGCTCGTCCGGCTGGCCCCGGTACCCAACCGGCACACGATTGGTACGCCGACTACCAGGACTGGCTCGTCGCCAACCAGACTTCGCCGGCCACTGCCGCTGGCGGGAGTTGGAACGTGATGGGTTTCTCCTGCTGCGGCAGCGGAGCTGACATCACTTCGGCGGTCGCTGAACTAATCCTTTCGCCGGTTGCGCTGGTGGCGCCTGACCCGATCCTGTTCTCCACCGTTGGGTTGAGCCCCGTCACAGCGACCAACCCGGTAGGCACCGATCACACCGTCACAGCGTTCGCGCAGGCTTCCGGCGGTGCACCCGTCCCCGGCGTGACGATCACCTTCAAGGTCCTGACCGGTCCTAACGCCGGCAAGACAGGTACTGGCACGACCGGCGCCGATGGCAAGACGACGTTCACGTATCACGACGACGGTGGTGCGGGCACGGACACGATCCAGGCCTACATCACGGCGGGCGCTGTCACGCTGGCTTCCAACATCGTATCGAAGATCTGGGGTGGCTTGGCCTGCGACGTCAACAACGACGGCAAGGTGACCAATGCCGACCTCGTGCTGATTCGTGCGCATGCGGGTCAACCTGCCACGGGTGCGAACGCCATCTACGACGCGAACAACGACGGCGCGATCAACGTGGCGGACGTTCGGTATTGCCAGCTCAGGCTGACGCCGTCCGCGCGCTCAGACGTACAACCTTCGACGCGTCAGCGTTAAGGGTCCGACATGAAACGTGCAGCGCTGCTTCTGCTGTATTCGAGTCCATCGCTTAAGTGGAGATCTTGATATGAAAACCATCAGTCGGACACTGCACATGCTGGCAGTCGCTGGGCTGGCGGCTACGCTGCTGTTGTCGGAAGCAGTGGCCTCGCCCATCGTCAGCATCGTCCCGGCGGACCAGACCATCGCCGCAGGCGGTACCGCCTCGATCGATATCGTCGTGAGTGGTTTGATCGATCCGGTGGGCGGCTTCTCGTTTACGCTGTCCTTCAACGGCATCGTGTTGCAAGGCATGGCCTACGCGAATGATCCGGGCGGCAAGATGGGGGCGTTGCCTTTGGACCTGAGCGGTGGCTTCTCCGCTTCTGCGCTCGATATCTTCTTCGTCGCGGACGCCACCGAAACCGAGGCCAGTCTATCGGCCGCGCAGGGCGCGTCGTTCACGCTCGCGCATGTTGACTTCAAGGGTTTGGTCGACGGCTTCAGTCCCCTGACCTTGTCGGATGTGGTGCTGTCCAACTGGAATGGCGACTCGACGCTGCCGGGCGTCGAACACACGAACGGCAGTGTTTGCGTTGGCACGGAGCCTTGTCAGGTGATACCGGAACCGGCGACGTTGCTGCTGTTGGGCGGCGCGCTGGGTGCGTTGGGGATAATTCGCCGTCGCAAGCAGGCAGCGTAAGTTAGTTTTGGTTTTGGGCGCGGTGCAGCGCGCCTGACATGGAAGGCAGGACGTGAGCGGGCAGTTGTCGCCTCTCACCTTCTGCCTTCTTGTTTTGCGGCGCCGTTTCCTGCAACCTTGAGCTTGGCGATTCCAGAGCTCATGCCGATTCGAACCGGAGCGGTCGCGTGACCAGCGGTGCCACAACCCCCCGCAGCCCCAAAGCTCCCGCCCGGGCTCGCGGTCCCGATTCAATCCCTGCGCCGATCGATCAGATCGGACATACAAGGTCCGCGCTGGCGCTGCCGTTGGCCTTTGCCGCCGCCCTGGCCGCGTTGTCCCTGCTGCCCTCGGTTCTTCATCAAGGCGCACTGCTGCGCTCGATCCTTGGCGCGGCGGGTTTCATCGTTGTATGGACGGCGCTGTTCTTCTATGTCGCCGGGCCGCGGCACCGGGCGGTGGGAATCGAAGTGGTGCTTCGCAAACAGCACTACCTCCAGGCGTGTGCCCAGTTTTCGGTCATGCTCTACTGGGGTTGGTATTGGCGCGAGGTTTACAACTCACTGCACCTGCTCGTCGCGCAACTGCTCTTCGCTTACGCGGTTGACATGTTGCTGTCCTGGTCGCGCGGCCAGAAGTATCAGCTCGGCTTCGGCCCTTTCCCCATCATCTTCAGCATCAACCTGTTCCTCTGGTTCAAGCCCGAATGGTTTTATCTGCAGTTCGTGATGGTGGCAGTCGGCTTCCTGGCCAAGGCGTTTATCACCTGGGAAAAGGACGGCAAGCGAGCGCACATCTTCAACCCCTCGTCGTTCCCGCTGGGCCTCTTCTCCCTCGGTCTGCTCCTTACCGGCACGACCAATATCACCTGGGGTCAGGAGATCGCGCAGACGTTCGAATGGCCGCCTTACATCCGGCCGTTCATCTTCCTCATCGCCTTGCCCGGGCAGTTCCTCTTCGGCGTCACCACGATGACGATGTCGGCGGTGATCGCGGTGGCCGGATTCGGCATGGGCTACTACTGGATCTTCGGCACCTATTATTTCGTCGATGCGTTCATGCCGGCGGCGGTCTTTCTAGGGATGCATCTGCTGTTCACCGATCCGTCGACGTCACCGCGTACGGAGCTCGGACGCATCATCTACGGCGTCATTTACGGCCTGGGTGTCGTCACGTTGTACGGACTGCTGGGACGCCTCGGCGCGCCGACTTTCTACGACAAGTTGCTGGCCGTGCCGCTGATGAACATGGCCATCCAGCTCATCGACGTGGCGGCCAGGTCCAGCGTACTTCGACCTTTCGACCCGGCACGCCTTGGCCGTTCGCTCACGGCGCGCCAGCGCAATCTAGTCTACATATCGATATGGACCGTCGCGTTCGTAATTATCAGCGACCCCACGGCATCCTATCGGCCTCGACGTTGGCTGCCGTTCTGGGAGCAGGCCTGTGTCGAGGATCGACACAACGCCTGCGTCGTGCTTTCGAAGCTCGAGGCGCAGTACTGCGGTCAAGGCTCGGGATGGGCATGCAACGAGCTGGGGATCCTCGAGGCAACGGGTCGCGCGAAGGAAATCATCCCGCCGCAGGAAGCGTTTTCGACTGCATGCGCAAAGGGCACGCGAGCCGGATGCTCAAACCGGGTTGTCTCGCATGCCGGTGCGGGTGCGGCCGGCGCACAGGCGTATCAACGCTCGCAACCGCAGCCCGCCGACTACCCAATCCTGCTTCAGGAAGGGCAGGGTCCGCTCGATGCGCTTGCGGCCCCGCAGCTTTACGATCGGGCGTGTCAGCAGGAATGGGCCGACGGGTGCAACCGACTGGCGAACGTCTATTTCCAAGGCATCGGCGTTGCAAAGGACGTTCCTCGCGCCATCGCTGCACTCGAACGCGCCTGCGACCTCAAGTCGTGGCAAGCGTGCGCCGATTTAGGCGCGATCCTCCAACGAGGCGATGGCGTTGCGGCTGACGCAGAAAGGGCGCGCAACTATCTCAAGCGTGGATGCGACGGTGGCGTGCAAGCAGCCTGCGATCGGCTTGAAGGACGCGGTGCAGGCAAATGAGGGCGCCGTCCGACGGTGGATTCTCAGGGCGGGCTTGGAGGTCGCCAACGGCCGTCGTCAGGCTCCGCCGGCTTGTCGACGGGATTCTCTGGCGGCACCAAGCTCTGTGGCGGAAGCGCCATGTACTTCGACCCGTGATTGGGTTGATCGTCACGGGATTCGAGGCCCGGCCCTGCGATCGACGCGGGCGCCAATCCCGTTGCAGGCGCCGGCATCACGTCCAGTGGAATTGCCACGCTGCCAATACGCGGTCCCAGGATGGCCCCGCGCGCGGACACGTCCCGCAACACGATGTCGCCTTTGACCGTTGCGCCAATGGCAAACGCGCGGGCGGGCTCGTCATCCACGGCGATGAGCGCCACCCATGCGCTCCCCGGCACCGACTCTCGCGGAGCCACCACTCCGACCAGCTTGAAGCGGTCTTCGGGCGGTGCGGCCGCCACGACCGGCGGCGCAGGAAAACGATAAGCGCCGACCGCTTGTGTTTGTTCGCTTCGGGGGGGATCGGTCGCGGTCGCAAGCAAGGGCGCTTGACTCACCGGGGCCGAGGGACGGGACGCCCACACGCCGACGCCGACCGCCGCCGCGACAACGACTGCAAGCCATCCTTTTGTCACGCGAAGATTATAGCGCCGCGCGGCCGCCGCAAATGACGTGCGCTCATCGGTCGCGAGGGCGGCTTTCGACTACGAGCGCGCCCGCGATCGAAGTTGGGTCGGCATCGCCGCGCAGTCTGTCAGGACGCCGTCCATCCGGTAATGGCATCCACCGGCACGATCACCGTTTCGGTAAAACGCTCGAATGGTGCCTGGATTCGCCGCACCGTTTCGATGTCGGGCGCCTCGAGCAGCGTGTAATTGTGCGACTTGTCGGCCGCGATCCATTCTCCGCGAATCCGCACATCGGCCGGAATCGATGCGTAGAACGACTTCGCGAGTGTAGCGAGTTCGCCATACTCCGCGGCGGTCAGGCCTGGGCGGGCGCGATTGGTCAGCAGGAACAACATGGCTCAGCCTCCTTCATTTGTCGTGTGCGACTTGTGCACGCTCGTACAACCTGCCGCGACAACAAGTTGCAACTGAATTCACAAGCGCTTGAGAGCGGCCAAAACAGGTGCGGGTCAGGGAACTACATGGCATGATTTCGGCACGATATCAGAAGAGGAACGGGAGAGACGCGAGCACCGCCTCGTTTCTCCGGCCGCTAACGTTGGGAAAAGGATTGACCTCATGAGCACACTTACCGGCTCCCCCGCGCTGAAGGTTCAGGTCATGTGCGAGGGCATCCGTTACACGGAGTCACTCGGCCGGGCCGCGGAACACTCGATGCCCAACTACTACCCGTATCGGTTCAAGCCAGGCGAGCACGACCCGACCGGAAAGGGAACGGCGAAGATTCCTTATCTCATCAACACAGAGGACGGTACGGAAATCCGCATCCTCGGCAGCGGCGATTCGCCGTGGCACGTCGAAGGAGACCGGCAGCAAGGCTATCGGCTTGTCGACGATCGAAGCGGTCGCACGGTGCCGATCGAATTCGAGCCGCTGCAGCCCTGGATGACGCAGAAGACGGCGGATGGCCTGCCCTTCCCGCAGGCCGGCGTCACGACGCACGGCGATATGCTGGTGATCAACGTCGCACCAGGCTGTGAGTACTTCCTGCACAAGCTGGACGGCGTGTCGATGCGCTGCACGTTTTGCGCCTACGGCGCGCCGGACGAGCGCACTGCGCATCTTGGCCAGAAGGCCGGGCTGGTCGAAATTCCACCGCCCACGCTCGAGCGAATGCGCGAGGCGCTCGAGGCCGTGATCAACCAGACGGAGATTCGCCACATCTATCTCGTCGGCGGTTCGCTTACCGACGGACAAAAGGAGGGCGACCGGTTCCTGCAGCTCGCGCGCTTCGTCAAGCAGGCGAATACGCGTGGGGTGCCGGTCTCGCTGGGCTCCGGTGCGATCCCCGACGACTACATCGAGCGCTTCCATGCCGAACAGCTCGTTTCTCATGTCTGCTTCAACCTGGAGATGTGGTCCGAGCCACTGTTCGCAAAGGTGTGCCCGGGCAAGAATCGTTTCGTCGGTTATCACCGCTGGATCGAGGCGCTCGAGACCGCTGTTCGCTTCTTCGGCCGCGGGAACGTCTACTCGGCGATGGTGGCCGGTATCGAGCTCGAGCCTGAGCATGGTCTGGAATGGCAAGAGGCAGCAAGCATCGCGCTCCAGGGCGCGGAGGATCTCTGCAGTCGCGGCATCATTCCCATTTACTCGCTGGTCTGGCCGGTGGGTGGCCGCGACCGATCGGACTATCACACGCGCATTCGCAGTTACTTCGAGACGCTGAGCGCCGGCTACCAGGAGATACGCCGGCGGCACGGCCTTACCGTTTCGGAAGGCTTCATGTGCCACAAATGCGCTTACATGCAACTGGAATGCGATCTCGATCGGACGGCGCTGGAGGTAGCGTGAACACAGTCGTCGTGGGTCCGCAACGCCGCCCGCGCAGCGTGCCGAAGGGAGGGCGATCGCCGCGCGCGTCGCGTCGTGCTTCGCGTCCAGAGGCCGGTCAGTGAGGGTCGGCGGCAGCCATCTCAGCTACTGCACGAACATTCACCCGGGAGAATCCTGGGACGAGATCCGCGGCAACCTGGAGCGCTACCTGCCGCAGGTCAAACGCCGGGTCAGCCCAGGCGCACCCTTCGGTGTGGGGCTGCGGCTCTCGGCAATTGCCGCGCAGTCGTTGAGCGCGCCCGAGACACTTGCGCAGTTCAAAGGCTTTCTCCGCCAGAACGATCTCTACGTTTTCACCATCAACGGCTTTCCCTACGGGCCGTTTCACGGCACCCGCGTCAAGGAGGGCGTCTATCTTCCCGACTGGCGGGAGGAAGCACGGCTCGAATACACCAACACGCTGGCGGACCTGTTGGCGGCGCTGCTGCCTTCGGAAGGCGATCGCCAAGGAAGCATCAGCACGGTGCCCGGGGCATTCAAGCCCAACGCCACCACCCCTGAGGCCATTGATCGAATCACCGATCTGCTTGTCCGGCACGTCGCCCACTTGCTGGACGTGACGCGAAAGACCGGAAGCACCATTGTGCTTGCGCTCGAGCCGGAGCCCTGCTGCCTGCTCGAAACCGTCGCGGAAACGGTTGCCTATTTTCGCGATCATCTCCATTCGCAACGCGCGGTATCGAACCTGGCTTCGTTGACGGGGCTTGGATTGGACGAGGCGGCCGCGGCGTTGCGCCGCCATCTCGGCATCTGCCTTGATTTGTGCCACGCTGCAGTCGAATTCGAAGATCCAGCGGACTGCATGGATACGCTGGCGCGTGCGGGCATCTCGATCGCCAAGATTCAGGTGACGGCGGGACTGCGCATCGCACGCGTTACCGAAGACTCGGTGGCTGGTCTGCAGAACTTCGATGATGGCGTGTACCTGCACCAGGTCGTCGAACGTGCCGCCAACGCGCTGCACCGCTACGTCGACATCGATGCAGCCTGTGCGTCGGATCGCTGGCGCGGCGGCGACAGCGAATGGCGCGTGCATTTTCACGTGCCCGTGTACGTGGAAGACCTCGACGGGTTTTCGTCGACGCAGCCGTTTGTGCGCGCAGCGCTGGACTTGCATCGGCAACAGTCGCGGACACCGCATCTCGAAGTCGAGACCTATACGTGGTCCGTGTTGCCTCCGCGCGCTCGCGATGTCGCGATCGACGAGGCGATTGCGCGTGAGTTGCTCTGGGTGCAGAAGGAACTTGCGTGAAGGAACTCGCGTGAACTGGCGTTCCGCCTTGAAACTGGGCCGGATCTCCAACCTGCCCACCGTCTGGACGAACACGCTCGCCGGTGCGGTCCTGGCAGGAGGTGCAATGGGAGATTCCCGGCTGCCATGGCTCCTGCTCGCACTCTCGCTCTGTTACGTCGCCGGTATGTTCCTGAACGATGCGTTTGACCGGGAATTCGATGCGCGATACCGGCCGGAGCGTCCCATTCCCTCCGGGGAAGTGGCCGCAGCCAAGGTGTTCGGCGCCGGGTTCGGCATGCTCGCGGTGGGTGTTGCACTGCTCGTATGGACGGGCTACGGCTTTGCCGGCGGGACAGGCTGGCGGCCAGCGGTTGCCGGGCTGGTTCTTGCGGCAACCATCGTGTTCTACGATTGGCACCACAAGAAAAACTTGCTGAGCCCGATCGTGATGGGACTCTGCCGCATGCTCGTTTACGTGACGGCGGGTTTCGCAATTGCCGTGGATCCGCCACAGCGTGTGTTCCTGATGGCCTTGCTGCTGCTTTGTTACCTGATCGGACTGACGTATGCCGCCAAGCAGGAACACCTCGACCGCGTCACAAATCTCTGGCCGCTGGCATTCGTGGCGATCCCGCTGGGCTGGGGACTTTACGCGTCGCTGAACGATGCCTTCACCGCCTGCATCGGGCTCTTGTTCCTGGCATGGGTGATGTACTCGCTTTCGTTTCTGTGGCGACGCCGGCCCGGCGATGTGCCCCGGGCGATTGGCGGACTGCTCGCGGGAATTTGCCTGTGGGATGCCATGGTGGTGGCGGCCTTCGGCCAACCGACGGTCGCAGTGCTCGCGCTGCTCCTCTTCGGCCTGACGCTATTCCTCCAGCGCTATGTTTCGCCCACGTGAGTTCGTGCCTGGCTGACCGCAACGGAAAAAGGGGGCGCGGTTTTAAGCGCGCCCCACAAAGCCACTGAGGAGAAACTGCAATTGCGCGGGGACGACTCGTTGAAATCCCCGGTTCAGGCGCGGGCGGAGGAGAGGGTCCGCCCGCGCATGAGATTTGGCCCGCCGCGTTAAGTGCGGTAAGCCGATTCGCCGTGCGACGCGATGTCCAGCCCTTCGCGCTCCTGCTCTTCGGTCACGCGCAGGCCGATCGTCAGGTCGACGATCTTGTACGCAATGAATGCCACAAGGCCCGACCAGACGATCGTCGTCAGTACGCCGGTGCCTTGAATGACGAGCTGTCCCATCATGTCGTAGTCCATGCTGGTCTTGTTGGCGACGTAGTCGTAGATGCCCTGGCCGCCCAGGCTCGGCGCCGCCAGCACGCCGGTCATCATCGCGCCCAGTATGCCGCCCGTCGCATGCACGCCGAACACGTCGAGCGAATCGTCCGCCCCCAGCATGCGCTTCAGGCCGTTCACGCCCCACAGGCAGACGAGACCCGCGAGCGCACCGAGAACCAGCGCGCCACCCACGCCGATGAAGCCGCATGCTGGCGTGATCGCGACGAGTCCTGCCACCGCGCCGGACGCGGCGCCCAGCATCGACGGCTTGCCCTTCGTAACCCACTCGCCGAGTATCCAGGAGAGAACGGCTGCAGCGGTCGCGACCAGCGTATTGATGAACGCGAGCGAGGCGGTGTCCCCTGCTTCGAGCGCCGAACCGGCGTTGAAGCCGAACCAGCCCACCCACAGCAGTGAAGCGCCGATCATCGTGAACGTCAGGTTGTGCGGCGCCATCGAATCGCGGCCATAGCCGAGGCGCTTGCCGATCACGTAAGCGCCCACCAGGCCCGCGACGCCGGCATTGATGTGCACCACGGTGCCACCCGCGAAGTCGAGCGCGCCCTTCTGCCACAGCCATCCGCCCTTCGCCGACTCGGATGCAAGCGTTGCCGCATCCTTGATGCCATCAGGACCGGGCCAGAACCAGACCATGTGCGCGATCGGGAGATAGGCGAACGTGAACCAGAGCACGGCAAACACCAGCACCGCAGAGAATTTCACGCGTTCCGCAAACGACCCGACGATGAGGCACACCGTGATCGCAGCAAACGTCGCCTGGAACACGACGAACAGCAACTCGGGAATCACGACGCCTTTGCTGAATGTGGCGGCCGTGCTGAACGACCCCGCGCCGTCCTTCAGCGTGAAGATTCCCGACATCATCACGCGGTCGAATCCGCCGTAGAACGCGGTGCCTTCGGTGAACGCGATGCTGTACCCGTACACGGTCCACAGCACGATGATCAGAGAGAAGACCACGAACACCTGCATCAATATTGACAGCATGTTCTTGGAACGGACGAGGCCGCCGTAGAACAGTGCCAGGCCGGGGATCGACATCATGATCACCAGCAGCGTGGCGACGATCATCCACGCGTTGTCGCCCTTGTTCGGCGTTGGTGCCGGCGTGGCCGCGGCCGGCGCTGCCGCCGCGGGTGCTGCAGGTGCCGCGGCAGCGGGTGCCGCCGCAGGGGCGGTTGCGGTCGCAGCCGGAGCTGCAGCCTTGTCTTGTGCCATCACCGGCGCCGCCAAACCGAACGCGCCGAGCATGGCGATCAATACGAGTAGTTTTTTCATCTGTTGCTCCCTTACAGTGCGTCCGAACCGGTTTCACCGGTGCGGATGCGCACGACCTGCAGAAGGTCGAAAACGAAGATCTTGCCGTCGCCGATCTTGCCGGTGTTGGCGGCTTTTTCCACGGCCTCGATGACGCGGTCGATCATGTCGTCCTTGACGGCGGCTTCGATCTTCACCTTGGGCAGGAAGTCGACGACGTATTCGGCGCCCCGATATAGCTCCGTATGGCCCTTCTGCCGTCCGAAGCCCTTGACTTCGGTAACGGTGATTCCTTGCACGCCGATGGCCGAAAGGGCCTCGCGGACCTCGTCCAGCTTGAACGGCTTGATGATGGCGGTTACGAGTTTCATGATGTCCCCGTTGATGTGCGGCGGCGCTGCAGTGGAAACTGAGGTGCCGCCGCGAAGGTCTTTCAGCCTTTGGATCGTTGAGCTTCTAGAACGACTTCTGGACGTAGGCGACGAACTGTCCGTTGCCCAGGTCCTTGCCGTAGGTATTGGTGTAGAACGCGCTCTTGGCGTTGGTGCCCGTTCCGACCAGGCCGACCGTCACGCCCATCACGTCTGCCGCCACGCCGCCCTTCCAGTCGGTGTAGCTGTAGTCGTTGTTGTTGTGGAACGACTGGTGTCCGACGTGTCCGATCAGCGTGACCTTGCCGATGTAGTCGTTGACCTTGTCGACGATGTCCCAGTTGACGTTGCCTTCGATGTAATTGCTGCCGCTCGAATTGGGAATGCCGAAGGTCTTGTCACCCAGGCCGATGCTCCACTTGAGCTGCAGCATCTTCCAGTTGAGCGCCGTGTAGAACTCGGTCGTGTTCGGCGACGTGAATCCCGACGGGTAGCTGCCGGGATAGAAGTAATAGAGAAAGCCGTTGTCCCACATGAAGTCGTGCCCGAGGTCCCACTTGTAGCCGCCGTACATGTCCCATTCGAGACTGTTCGACACGCCGCACTGGCAGTCCGAGAGCCAGCTGACATTGGAAAGCCATGTGCCGAGGTAGAAGCCGCTCTTGTGGCTCAGGTCGAAGCCCCCCTGCACTGCGGGCTTTTCGTTGGTCTGCGAAATGCCGCGGAAGACGTACTGGCTGAAGATCCCGATGTTGCTTGCAAAGGTCCAATCCGGTTCCGGTGCTGCGGGCGCGGCGGCCGGCGCAGGAGTGGCGGCGGGGGCCGGCGGCGTAGTTTGCGCAAGCGCGGAGCCCGCAAAAAGCGCGGCGCACGCCGCAGCTACGACCGAGGGGCGGAGGTCTAGCTTCATGTTCATGGAAAGATTCCTTGGCAGTGGTTGAAGGAAAAGACAATGCTTGCAACCCACTGTCAGCATTTCATGTGCCACGAAATTTAAGTGATCTATTTCATACACTTATCTTCAATTCCGAGCCTTTCCCCGGCTACGCGACTCTCACAATTGCACCATTGAGGTGCGGCATATGTTGCGATCGCACATATATGGAGCGCGGCACCTTCTGTGCACCGGACGGGCGCTGACACTTAGGCCGAAGGGCCTAACGGGCGCGGGCGCTGGCTTTGCTAGACTGGCCTCAACAGATCCACGGGGAGCGCCCATGCAACCTTTCAATTTCAGCGCCAAGACGTTCGAGGAACTTGCTGCACGCATCGGCAAGGCGGTCGAATCCGGACCCGCCAAGGACATTGAAAAGAACATCCGTGCCGCCTTGCAGGGCGGCTTGTCGCGGCTCGATCTGGTCACCCGCGAAGAGTTCGATACGCAGACGCGCGTTCTGGCAAAGACGCGCGAGAAGCTTGAGCAACTCGAATCGCGCGTAGCGGAACTTGAAGCGCGGTTCGTGCCGCCGGCCGGCCCGCACTGAAGCGAACAAGGGTGTCGCCGGCTACGCGGGTTCCGCGGATGTTTCCATGTCGGTCGCGATCCTGCACAGCCGCTCTCTCGCCGGCGTCGCCGCACCGCGCGTCACCGTCGAGGTACATATCGCCGGAGGGTTGCCGGGCATTCACCTGGTGGGCCTGCCCGAGGCCGAAGTACGTGAGGCGCGGGATCGCGTGCGTGCCGCGCTGCAGAACGCCCAGTTCGAGTTTCCAGCACGCAAGGTCACGGTGAACCTGGCGCCGGCGGACCTGCGCAAGGAATCCGGGCGCTTTGACCTGCCCATTGCGCTCGGGATCCTCGCGGCGACGGGACAAATTCCGTCCAGTCAGCTTGCGCAATACGAGTTCGCAGGCGAACTGGCGCTCACCGGGGACCTGCGTGCGGTGCGCGGTGCACTTGCAATGGCGCGCGCGGCGCGGAGCGACGGCCATGCGTTCGTGCTTCCCGCCGCGTCGGCCGGCGAGGCCGCGCTCGTGCGCGACGCGACGATCTTCGGCGCGCCCTCATTGCTTGCGGTTTGCGCCCATCTCACGGGCTCGGCGATGCTGGCCCAAACCGAAGCGCGGTTCGCGATTCCTGCGGCATGCAATCTCGATCTCTCAGACGTGCGCGGGCAGCCACAGGCCAAACGCGTGCTCGAAATTGCCGCGGCCGGTGCGCACTCGCTGTTGTTGACGGGCCCGCCCGGCACCGGCAAGTCCATGCTCGCGCAAAGGCTGCCATCGTTATTGCCGCCGTTGACCGAAGATGAATCACTCGAAGTCGCCGCGGTGGCATCGGTCGCCGGTCGGTTCACGCCGGAGCGCTGGGGTGAACGCCCCTTTCGTTCGCCGCATCACACCGCCAGCGGCGTCGCGCTGGTGGGCGGCGGGAGCGATCCGCGACCCGGCGAGATTTCGCTCGCGCACCACGGCGTCTTGTTCCTGGACGAGCTGCCCGAGTGGGAGCGCCGAGTGCTCGAGGCGCTGCGCGAACCTCTGGAGTCCGGCGTCATCCATATTTCGCGCGCCGCGCGGCAGAGCACCTTTCCCGCGCAATTTCAGTTGGTCGCCGCGATGAATCCGTGCCCGTGTGGCTGGCGTGGCCACGAGAGCGGCCGCTGCCAGTGCACTCCCGATCGCGTCGCGCGCTATCGCTGGCGCGTCTCGGGACCGTTGCTCGACCGCATCGACCTTGCGATCGAAGTGCCCGCGGTGGCGCCTGAGGCCCTCGCATTCAATTCACGAGGCACCGTCGAAGCAGACCCTGCCGGCAAAACGGCCGAAGCCGACTTGACGAGCGAATCATCGGCGATCGTGCGTGGTCGCGTGCTACATGCGCGGGACCGGCAGCGCGTTCGGCAAGGCGGCACCAACGCGCGACTGGTGCCCGCGGAGATCGCAACGCATTGCGTCCCGGACGCCGCCGCGGAGGATTTGCTCGCCCGTGCGATGGCGCGGCTCTCGCTATCGGCGCGCGCTTATCACCGTGTTCTGAAGGTGGCCCGTACCATCGCCGATCTTGGCGGCTGCGAGCGCATCAATGCGGCGCACGTCGCCGAGGCCATCGGCTACCGGCGGATGGATCCCGCCTGAAGCCCTTTCAAGCCCACCGCTTCCGATGGCGATCTGGCTGTTTCGCCTTGAATCAGACGGTCGAGGAAGGTCACGCGATTGGAGGCGAGCAGTTGCCGAAACTCGGTTTGGCCCGCCTTTTCCGAAGCAGTGAGCCGCTCGAGGTCGCCCGCATAGGCAGAACTCTGGCCGTGCGCGAACAGCTTGTCGAGTTCCCCGCGTGGCGTCCCGGGGCGAGGACTCGAATCCTGATCGTAATGCTGCAGCAGCAGCTGCAGCGCCAACTCGACGCTCGGCTGGCGATCGCACAGATCGAACGACATGTGCAGCGAGTAAGGTGAGAGCGTCTCGACCTTGTGGGGCGTGAAGCTGCGCAGGAAGAGCACGTCGCCCGTGCGCATCACCACTTCAGCAGCGACCGGTCCCAACGCCGCGTCGTCCAGGTCGCTCAGATTGACCCGGCGCGGACCTTGCCGCCGATAAAGGCGCCAGCGTTTTTCGCCGCCCAGGTGGATAACCAGCACGTCGTCGGTGTCGACGTGCCCGCGATAGGCTTCATTGCCCTGCTGGGAAAAAAAGATCGTCGGATTGCAGAACGTCGCGGCATTGGCCCGGTCGAGCGACGCTGCAAGCGTATTGATGTCCGGCTCGAGGATGTCCACACCTTCGAGCACGCAGGCCGCACCCCGCTCCAGCTGGTCCTGAAGCACCCGGCGATCGACGAATTCGATCCTGCGTTTCTGAACGACCTTGTAGACGCCCGCCCCCGACAGGTCGACCGGCTTGCCGCCCTGGAACATGTTGAGGTAGTTCAGATCGAGCAGCGGGTTGTTCAAATGCCGCTTCAAGTGCTCGAGCGAGAAAAGCTGCTGGTCCGGCACCAGCCCGGCCCGATGGACGTGGGTGACCTCCGGCGGCGCGTTCAGGCCTTCCTTGAAATAGAAGTCCCGAATGCGGCGCTGCACTTGCGACAACTCCATGTCCGGATAACCGCCCCGGCCGGCGTCTAATCGCCGTCCTGGCTGCCTGAAATGACGAAGAAAGCATTCTGCGCTTCGCCTTTCCAAAATGCCAAATCGAAGACGGTACCAAATGTGTCTGGCGAAAGACCGGGCATATGCTGCGCTGCAGCAACGGTCCAGCGCCCCGCTTGATAATGGCGCTAATCGGGTTCCACGGCCGATCGCCCGCCGCCGATTGCACTGGGGACCGCCACTGCAGTTTTTGCAAAATGTAACCAGTTTGGGCTGCCGTCGGCGCCAGTTATGATGTGCGTCCGTCATTATCGAGGCCGCCGTGCGGCCACCCGGGCTGCTGTCGCAGCGCGGGACGCCATGCAGGCAGTTGTCCAGGCCGACGCATCGCTGCCAGATTCCGAGGAACCCTTTCGTGTCGATGGTCGAAATAGCGCTCAAGCGCCCCTACACGTTCATCGTGATGGCGATGCTCATCGTGCTGGCAACACCGTTTGCGCTGCTCAACATGGCCACGGACATCTTCCCGGAAATCAACATTCCCGTGGTCAGCGTCATCTGGAACTACAACGGCTTGCCCGCGCAGGAAATGGGGCAGCGGATCGCGGGGCAAACCGAACGCGGCCTGACCACGACCGTAGGGGATATCGAGCACATCGAATCGCAGTCACTCGCCGGAATCTCGATCATCAAGATTTTCTTTCAGCCGACGGCCAATATTCAGACGGCCCTCGCGCAGGTGGTTGCATCGGTCCAGACGCAGGTGCGCCAGCTGCCTCCCGGCATAACGCCACCGCTGGTCATCAAGTATTCGGCCTCGTCCATTCCGGTGGTGCAGCTCGGCCTTTCCAGCGCGACCCGCGCTGAGCAATCGCTGTTCGATGCAGCCGTAAACACGCTGCGACCGCAGCTCATCACCATTCCGGGAGTGGCGGTGCCGTTCCCTTATGGCGGCAAGAATCGCCTGATCTCGGTGGACCTCGATACGCAGGCGCTGCAGGCGCGCGGGCTTTCGCCGGCGGATGTGGTCAACGCGATCAACACCCAGAACTTGATCCTCCCTTCCGGGACGGCCAAATTCGGCGGCACGGAATACACGGTGCGGATGAACGGTTCGCCCGACGAGATCAGCGGCCTGGGCGATCTCCCGGTGCGCACCGTCAACGGCACCACCACCTACATTCGCGACGTCGCCAACGTGCGCGACGGCTTTTCCCCGCAGACGAACATCGTGCGGCAGGACGGCACTCGCGGTGTGCTCATCTCGGTGCTCAAGAACGGCGGCGCGTCCACGCTCGACATCATGTCCAATCTGCGCGCGTTGCTGCCGCGTGTGGCGAAGACCCTTCCCGAGGACATCAAGATCACGCCGCTGTTCGACCAGTCGATTTTCGTCAAGGCGGCGATCAAGGGGGTGGTCAGTGAAGCGCTGATCGCCGCGCTGCTGACGGCGGCCATGGTGCTGCTCTTCCTCGGTAACTGGCGCAGCACGCTGATCATCGCGTTGACCATCCCGCTGTCGATCCTGGCGTCCATTCTCACGCTCGCGATCCTGGGCGAGACGCTCAACATCATGACGCTGGGCGGACTGGCGCTTTCGGTGGGGATTCTCGTCGACCAGGCTATCGTGACTATCGAGAATATCGAGCGGCACCTGCACAAGGGTACGGAGTTGAAGGAGGCGATCCTGGTCGGCGCGGGCGAGATCGGCGTGCCGGCGTTCGTATCCACGCTGTGCATCTGCATTGTGTTCGTGCCGATGTTCTTTCTCTCCGGCGTGGCGCGTTTCCTGTTCGTGCCCATGGCGCAGGCCGTCGTGTTCGCGATGATCGCGTCCTACATCCTGTCGCGGACCCTGGTGCCCACGCTGGTCATGCTGCTGATGGGCGGTGCAGCAACGAAGGCACCTGCCCAGCTGGGACCGTTGCGACGGATCTATCTCGCGTTCGACCGCCAATTCGAGCGCGTGCGCGCCGGCTACGCGGCAGCGCTGTCGCTCGTCCTCGAGCGCCGCCGCATGTTCGCCTCCTTGTTCCTGGGGTTCTGTATTCTTTCCTGCCTGCTCTTTCCGGTGCTAGGACGCGATTTTTTTCCCAGTGTCGACGCCGGCCAGATCCGCCTGCATGTGCGCGCGCCGACCGGCACCCGCATCGAGGAGACCGCGCGAATTGCCGATGGTGTGGAAGCAGCCATTCGTGAAATCGTGCCGCCCGACCAGCTCGAGACGATCCTGGACAACCTGGGTGTGCCCAACAGCGGCATCAATCTTTCCTACAGCAATGCCGGAACGATCGGTACGCTCGATGGCGAAATCCAGATGTCGCTGCGCGAGGGCCATCGCCCTACCGAGGAGTTCGTCAGCGCGTTGCGTGCCGAACTGCCCAAGCGCTTTCCAGGCATCGAGTTCTTCTTCCAGCCCGCGGACATCGTCACGCAGATTCTCAATTTCGGGTTGCCTGCGGCCATTGACGTGCAATTCACCGGCGCCAACCAGGTCGCCAATGCCGCGCTGGCGGCGCAACTGGTGAAGTCGATACGAAAGATCGACGGCGCCGTCGACACCCATGTTCACCAGCGCATGGATGGACCGATCCTCGATTTGCAAATGGATCGCTCGCGGCTTGCGCAGTTCGGCCTGACTGCGTTCAACGTCGGCCAGAACGTGCTCGTATCCTTGTCCGGCAGTTCACAGACCTCACCTGCGTTCTGGCTCAATCCGCAGAATGGCGTGGTGTACAACATCGCGGTGCAGACGCCGCAGTACAACGTGGATTCGCTGGACGCTCTGCTCAACATGCCGGTGGCGGGAACAGGTGCCGCGGCCAACGGTAATCCCCAGCTGCTGGGGAATCTTGTCGAGGCCAGGCCGGGGCGGCAGCTAGCGGTGGCATCCCGCTACAACATATCTCCGGCGGTGGATGTCTTCGTCAGCGTGCAAGGCACCGATCTCGCCAATGTGGCAGGACAGGTCAACGCGCTGGTTGACGAAATCCGACCCAAGCTGCCTCGCGGCAGCGAGGTGAATCTGCGCGGGCAGGTGCAGACGATGCAGTCGTCTTTCATCGGCCTGGGCGTGGGCCTCGTGATGGCAATCGTACTGGTCTACCTGCTCATCGTTGTCAACTTCCAGTCATGGATCGATGCCGCCATCATCGTGGCGGCGCTTCCCGCTGCGCTGGCCGGCATCGCCTGGATGCTCTTCATCACGGGCACGACGCTGAGCGTGCCCGCGTTGACCGGCGCCATCATGACAATGGGCGTGGCGACGGCCAACAGCATCCTGGTCGTCGCATTCGCGCGTCAGCTGGAACAAGAAGGCGTGGCGCCCCTTGCAGCCGCTCTTGAGGCCGGTGCGACGCGGATGCGTCCGGTGCTGATGACTGCGCTGGCAATGATCATCGGGATGATTCCGATGGCGTCAGGTTTGGGCGAAGGCGGCGAGCAAAATGCGCCGCTTGGGCGCGCAGTAATCGGCGGCCTGCTGTTTGCGACGGTCTCCACCTTGTTCTTCGTTCCCGTGGTTTATGCGGGGGTCCATCGTCGTCTCGCACTGCAACGGAAGGCGACGATGGATGGATCCGGAATGCCGTACGCCGCATCGCACCAGGAGGCTTAGCAATTGGCTGAAGAAACCAGCGCCGTGCCGTCGCCAATTCATCCGGAAGTCATTGCCAGCCCGGCGGACGCGCACGAACGCAAACACGTTGCGCGGCAAGGCAAGATCGTGGTGGGTGTCGTGCTCGTGCTGCTCGCGCTGGGGGCGGGCCGCACGGTCATCAGCAGGATGTCCAACGCGCGCGCGCTCGAGGATGGCACCGCGGCCCGCGCACAGCAGTATGTCAAGGTAGCACTGCCTGCCGTGGGCGCCTCCGGGCAAACCCTGTCGCTTCCCGGCACGTTGCAGGGTTTCGTCCAGTCGCCGATTGCGGCCCGCGCAAGCGGCTATCTCAAGCGCTGGTACAAGGACATCGGCAGTCGCGTCGAGAAGGGCGAACTGCTGGCCGAGATCGAAACCCCGGAAATCGACCAACAGCTCTCGCAGGCGATCGCTGCCCGACAGCAGGCGGCCGCCAGCCTCGACCTGGCTCGCAGCAGCATGGAGCGCTGGGAGAGTCTGCGCAAGAAGGACGCCGTGTCGCAGCAGGAATTGGACGAGCGGCGAAGCGCCAATACTCAGGCGATCGCCAATCTTGCCGCGGCCGAAGCCAATGTCGAAAGGCTACGGCAGCTTGAAGGCTTCAAACGCATTGTCGCGCCGTTTGCCGGGGTCATCACTCGCCGCAACGTCGATGTCGGCGACCTGATCGACGCCGGAAGCAGCGGCGGCCGGGCGTTGTTCCAGCTTGCGCAAACGGACCCATTGCGTGTCTACGTCAACGTCCCGCAGACGTATTCGCAACTCGTGAAGCCCGGTCAAAAAGTGATCGTCACGCAAGCGGAGTTGCGCGGCCGGACCTTTGCCGGCGAAGTCGCTCGTACGTCGGCGTCAATCGATACCACGACGCGGACCATGCAGATCGAAGTTGCGCTGCCCAATCGCGATGGCGTGCTGTTGCCGGGCGCCTATGTACAGGTGGCGCTGCCGCTGGCGGCGAGCCGATCGCTGACGATCCCTGCCAACGCGTTGATGATTCGCGGCGATGGCATACGCGTGGCCGTGGTCGCGAGCGATGGGCGGGTGCACCTCAAGCCGGTGCGCATCGGGCGCAATTACGGCGAAACGGTGGAACTGCTTGAAGGCGTCACCGACAATGAGCGGCTGGTGCTCAACCCTTCGGACTCGCTGGCCGAAGGCGATCTTGTAACGGTGACAGTGGCAGCGGCGGGCAAGGACTCCAAGGAAGGCAAGTGAGCGGCACGCATCGCGCGCTGCAGCGCTGCGCCACTTTGCTTGGCGTTGCGTTGCTGGCGGCCTGTGCCGCCGGACCCAACTATATGCGTCCGGCGGCCGACATGCCGGTCAACTGGAAAGTCGAAGCGCCATTCCGCGAAGGTACTCCCGACGACGCATCGGCCAAGGGGCCCTGGTGGTTGCGCTTTGACGATCCCACGCTCGATTCGCTGGAGCAGCAGGCGCTCGCCGCCAATCCGACTTTGGTTGCTGCCAACGCCCGTTTGGCGCAGGCGCGCGCCATCGTGGCGTCAGCGTCTGCCGCGCAATACCCGCAAGTGGGCGTGGCGACGCGGCTCGGGCGACAGAAGATCTCCGCGAATCGGCCGCAGACGAACTACTCGTCGCCCAATTTTTCAACCGTTCAGAATGATTTCGTCGGATTCTTCACGGTCAGTTACGAAGTTGACCTGTCCGGGCGGGTACAGCGCAGCATCGAGGGTGCGCGCGCCTCTGCGGAACAATCGGCCGCCGATCTGGAGAACACGCGTCTCGTGCTTACCACCGATCTGGCGGCTGCGTACTTCAGCTTGCGCGAAACGGACGTCGAACTCGATGTGTTGGCACGTTCGATCGGATTGCAGCGGCGGGCGCTGGAGTATGCGACCGCGCGCCACGACCTTGGAGCTTCATCGGGCCTGGATGTCGCGCAACAACAGGCTCTGCTCGATAGCACGCTGACCCAGGTAGACGTGCTGCGCAAACAGCGCGGTCAATTTGAGCACGCGATCGCGACGCTGACCGGCACGCCCGCCCCTGTCTTTGCGCTGGCGTCGGAGGCGAGAACCGTGGCGCCGCCGGCAGTGCCCCTTGGCGTGCCGTCCGATATTCTGCAGCGGCGCCCCGACGTCGCGTCGGCGGAGCGCGCGATGGCCGCGGCGAACGCGCAGATCGGTGTCGCCACCGCCGCGTTTTATCCGAACATCACGCTCTCGCCGATCGTCGGTGCGGAGAGCGTGGCGATGGCCACTCTGCTCAGCTATCCCAGCCTCATCTGGTCGTTGGGCGTGACGATTCTTCAGCCGGTGTTCGATGCCGGCCGCATTCAGGCCAACGTGGACTTCGCGCGCGGGGGCTATGACATCACCGTCGCCAATTACCGGCGAGTGGTACTGGTCGCGATGCAGGAGGTCGAGGATGGCATCACCGGGCTGGCGGCGCTGGACAGCGCGACAACGCAAGCGCGGGTGGCCATCGCGAGCACCCGGCGTGTGCTTGATATCGCGAACAGTCGCTATGAGGGCGGGGTGGCCACCTACCTCGATGTAATTACCGCGCAACAGGGCCTGCTCAACAACGAACGCCTCTCCGCCCAGTTGCAGGGCCAACAGTTGCTGACCAGCGTATTCCTGATCAAGGCGCTGGGAGGGGATTGGCAGCAGAGCCCGCGTCTCGCGGCGGATTCCGGAAGCCGGTCTAGCGACGGGCAAGTGGCCGCCGAATAGCCGCGCTTCGCGACAGTTCGGCTTGAGCCGCTAGCTCGCGCGCGGATATGAGTCGGTCACCCGCACGAAGCTCATGCTGCACTGCGGTAACATGTACGACTGCCATGAACGCCGTCGCCGACGCCCACCTGGAAACCCGCGAGCCGCACGAGGACGCGCCGCGTCTGCGCGAAATTCCGTACAACTACACGTCGTTCTCGGATCGCGAGATCGTGATCCGGCTCCTGGGCCTGCCGATGTGGCAGGTGCTACAGGAACTGCGCGATGAGCGCAGGACCGGGCGGTCCGCGCGAATGTTGTTCGAGGTGCTGGGCGACATCTGGGTGGTCGAGCGCAATCCGTATCTGCAGGACGACCTCCTCGACAACCCCAAACGACAAAGCTTGCTGGTCGACGCGCTTCGACACCGGCTGCGCGAGGTAGAAAAACGTCGGCAGGACAGCGATGTGGGAGCGAGCGAAAGCGACGCGGGTCGGGGCGCCAAGGCGGCCAAGGTAAGTCAGCTGGTCAGCGCGGCCAACGCGGCGGTGGATCGTTTTGCGCGGGTGTTCGACGAGACGAAGGAACTGCGCCGTCGCACGCGCCGCGTGCTCGGCCGCTCTACCGCGAGGGACAACATCGCGTTCGACGGACTTGCGCGCGTGTCGCATGTCACGGACGCCACGGACTGGCGCGTCGAGTATCCGTTCGTGGTGATCTATCCAGACACGGAGGAGGAAGTCCGCGGCCTGGTCGAGGGTTGCATCGAACTCGGCCTGACGATCATTCCGCGCGGAGGCGGCACCGGCTATACGGGTGGCGCCATTCCGCTCGATCCGCGATCGGCCGTGATCAACACGGAAAAGCTGGAACGGCTGTCGCCGGTGACGCGAGCAGTGCTGTCGGGACAAACGCAGCCAACGGCGACCATCGACGTGGGCGCCGGCGTGGTTACGCGGCGCGTGATGGAGGCAGCCGAGAAGGAAGGACTCGTATTCGCCGTCGATCCGACATCGGCCGACGCGTCCTGCATCGGCGGCAATGTTGCGATGAACGCCGGCGGCAAGAAGGCGGTGCTGTGGGGCACGGCGCTCGACAATCTGGTGTCGTGGCGGATGGTCACGCCCTCCGCCGAATGGCTCGAAGTCACGCGCATCGATCACAACCTCGGCAAGATCCACGACGCGGCGCAAGCCACGTTCGAATGCCGCTGGTTCGCCGCGGACGGCGTTACGGTCCAGCGTACGGAGACGCTCGTCGTTCCCGGCGCGGCGTTCCGCAAAGCGGGCCTCGGCAAGGACGTGACCGACAAGTTCCTGTCGGGTTTGCCGGGTATCCAGAAAGAGGGCTGCGACGGCCTCATCACCAGCGCGCGGTTCATACTGCACACGATGCCGCCGGCAACACGCACGGTCTGCCTGGAATTCTTCGGGCAGGTCCGCGACTCCACGCCGGCGATCGTCGAGATCAAGGACTACATCGACGCGCTGCCCAAGACCGGCGGCGCGCGCGTGCTGCTCGCCGGTCTCGAACATCTCGATGAGCGCTACGTGAAGGCCGTCGGTTATGCGACCAAGGCCAAGCGCCATGGACGTCCCAAGATGGTGCTCCTGGGAGACATCGTCGGCGACGACGACAACGCGGTGGCCCGTGCCGCGTCGGAAGTCGTGCGCATCGCCAACGCGCGCGGCGCGGAGGGATTCGTCGCGGTGTCGGCCGAATCGCGCAAGAAATTCTGGCTGGACCGCGCGCGCACCGCCGCCATCGCGCGGCACACCAACGCATTCAAGATCAACGAGGACGTGGTCATTCCGCTGCCTCGGCTCGGCGACTACACCGACGGCATCGAGCGCATCAATATCGAACTGTCGATCCGGAACAAGTTGAAACTGTGCGACGCGCTGACCGCGCAGATCGCGGGTCCCGCGCGGGACCATGCGTGGCCCCCGAACCACGACGCACGGCCGGCACCCGAAGTTGTCGACGCGAAGATGGAGGAGGCGAGGGAATTGATCGCGGTCACGCGCAGCCGCTGGCTCGACCTGCTCGAACGCATCGATTTGACGTTCCCGGCGCTGCAGGACCATTCGGCGGTGGTGTCCTGGAAGCGTGAATTGAAGGAGCCGCTGGAGGAAATGTTCGCGGGACTGGCGTTTGCCCCGATCATGACGCGGCTGCGGGACACGCACGCGCAAGTGCTGCGCAGCCGGGTATTCGTGGCGCTGCACATGCATGCGGGAGACGGCAACGTCCACAGCAACATTCCGGTCAATTCCGATGACTACGACATGCTTCGGGAGGCCAATGCCGCCGTGGCGAGGATCATGGCGCTCGCCCGGGAATTGGGCGGCGTCATCTCCGGGGAACACGGCATCGGCATCACCAAGCTCGAATACTTGAACGACGCGGAACTGGAGCCGTTTGCCGGTTACAAGCGCCGCGTCGATCCGCACGGACATTTCAATCGCGGCAAGCTGCTGCGAGACGCGAAGATGCCGGCCGACCTGACCGGCGCGTACACGCCGAGCTTTTCGCTGATCGGCCATGAAAGCCTGATACTGGAACAGAGCGCTATCGGCGGCATCGCCGATTCGATCAAGGACTGCCTGCGTTGCGGCAAATGCAAGCCCGTTTGCGCGACACACGTGCCGCGCGCCAACCTCCTGTACAGCCCGCGCAACAAGATTCTCGCGACGTCGTTGCTGATCGAGGCATTCCTCTACGAGGAGCAGACCCGTCGCGGCGTATCCCTGCGCCATTTCGACGAATTCTCGGACGTGGCGGACCATTGCACGGTTTGCCACAAGTGTGCGAATCCCTGTCCGGTCGACATCGACTTCGGCGACGTCTCGATAGCGATGCGCAACCTGCTCGGGCGCGATGGCCATCGCAAGTTCAAGCTCGGGACGGCGGCAGCGATGTTCTTCCTCAACGCCACCGATCCGGCCACGATCAAGCTCACGCGCAAGGTGATGATCGACTGGGGCTACAAGGCGCAGCGCCTGCTCCACGCAATCCTGCGCAACACGGGTCTGGTGAGGTCCCAGACCGCGCATCCCCCCGCGACAATCGGCCAGCCTTCGCTCAAGGCGCAGGTCATTCATTTCATCAACAAGCCGATGCCTGGCGGCCTGCCCAAGCGAACGTCGCGCGCGCTGCTGGACATCGAGGACGATGCGATCGTGCCGATCATCCGTGACCCGGCGCGCGCGAGCGACGACGCCGAGGCGGTGTTCTACTTCCCGGGGTGCGGATCCGAGCGTCTCTTCTCGCAGGTCGGGCTGGCGACGCAGGCAATGCTCTATCACGTCGGCGCGCAGACCGTGCTGCCGCCGGGTTATCTTTGCTGCGGCTATCCGCAGACGGCAGCCGGCAACCACGATGCGGGACAGAAGATCACGACGGCCAACCGCGTGCTGTTTCATCGCGTAGCCAATACGCTCAACTACCTGGACATCAAGACCGTGATCGTGTCCTGCGGCACGTGCATGGATCAGCTGGGAAAATACGAATTCGACCGGATCTTTCCCGGTTGCCGCCTGCTCGACATCCACGAATACCTGATGGAGAAAGGTGTTCGCATGGAAGGAGCGACCGGCGTCCGCTACATGTACCACGATCCCTGCCACACGCCGATGAAGACCTACGCGCCGCTTGCGGTCGTGAACGAGCTGATGGGAACGGAAGTCGCGCTGAACGATCGTTGCTGCGGTGAGGCGGGCACGCTCGCGGTGACGCGCCCGGACATCTCGACGCAGGTTCGCCACCGCAAGGAAGCAGAGATGCGCCAGGGCGCAGAGCGCGTGCGCGCGGATGGTTTCGCGGGCGACGTGAAGGTATTGACATCGTGTCCGTCGTGCCTACAGGGGCTGTCTCGTTTCGACGACGATGCCGGCACCAAGGCCGACTACATCGTTGTCGAAGTGGCGAAGAACCTGCTCGGTCCGGATTGGATGTCCGATTACGTGGCCAAGGCCAACGCCGGCGGCATCGAACGCGTACTTGTCTGAACGGAAATCGTCCGGTCGATGGCCGACGATTCGATCAAAGGTCGGGTTCGGCAGAGTGTCCCAGATCACGCGCGACCAACGTGCGCCCCGGACCTGCGTAGCCCAGTTCCCGAGGTTTGGCGCCTTGCGGCTGCTCGATCCGGTCCACCCATGCTGCCATTGCGTGGTCGTCGGCGGAAGGCGCGTAGCGAACGATGAGCGGTGAGCCCACGGCGAGCGCCAGCCAGATCGCCGCGAATATCGTCGCGCCGCGTGCAGCGCGGCCTTCGGGCGTTGCGCTGATCTTCTCCGGAGTCGGCGAGAAGATTGTCGATTCGTGGCCTTGCGTCATCAGGGCTTCCATGGCTCTCTCCTTGCTCACTGCACTTTTCCCGCACTGACCGTTCCTGTCGTCAACTGCACCGGTTGCCTGCAAAAAGATCCCGCGAAGGCGACGTCCAAGCGAATTGCATGGAACTGCGGACGCATGGCCCTGTTCGAGTTGGCGCGCCCTCGCGGGTGGAGGCAACGGTGTCGAGCTGTTGGCCCCTTGAACCGGGGAGTTCCAGGTGCCGCTCGTCGTTTTGTTGGTGACCATGGCGCAACGATAGGCGCGCGCGAACCGCCGCGCGTCGGAACAATCGTTCCGGCGCTTGCGGAAAATTCGCATTCCCTACGACCGTCAAATGACGTAGTCCGGTTTTCCGCCCGTCGGGTTCGAACGGTCTTCCGCGGCTGGCTGCGCGGGCTTTGTGCTATAAACCGCAAGGGCTTTTCATAGCGGAATCCTGGTGGAATGTACCGGCAAGATCGCTGTTTTACTGCCGCTTCTGGCACCGTCGACAGCCATTCCCCGGTCGACGGTCAGGCGCCATGCCATCCGAATCGTCGCGTCCCCCGACTGAACGGCCGCGTGCCCCGGCTTCACCTGCCATGACGAAAGACATCGCCACGCCGCCGCCACCGCCGGCTTCCGCGCCTGAACGAGCGGTTCCTTCGCTGGCGTTTGCGGATGCGGACGGCGCCAAGCGCTGGGCCAAATCGCTGATGGTTACCGGCGTGAATCCTCTGTACGAGGCCATTCATGGCCAGCTGCGCGCGGTGTCGGCCGCGGCGTTCACACCGCGTGAGCGAGCGACCATCGCCGAAGTGATGCGCGACCAGGTCGCTCACCTCCACACCGAATTGGCACGCCGCTTCGCGGGGAAGCCACAACCCGCAGCGGATCGCGAACAGGAGGCAGCGGACCAGGCCATCGCGCTGTGGCATGCACTCTGGGAGCAATACTCGACCTGTCTCAAGCCCTTGCTCGAAGGCGATGCCGATCTGCAGGGAGTGAAGGCGAAACTCCTGCAGCGGGGCCTCTACGTGGGCAAGCAGCTGGTACTCGTCCACGCGCTTGCCCGGCGCGCCGCACCCGCCGCGTTGTGGCAGGAACTCCACGCCTACTATCGCTTGACCGAAATCCTGGACTGCGCCGTCACGGCGGTATCGGACGAGATGACACCGGCGGCAGTCGGCATCTCCTGCTACTCGACCTACTGCCACGCGCTGTTGCTGGGGCTGGCCGACCCCTGGGCGATGTCGATCCGCCAGATCGAGTTGACGGACCGCTGGCTCTCGCAGTGGGCGCGCAAGGTGTTCCCCTATGCGCAACAGCGGGAGACGGAAGGTCCGGTCATGCTGATCGACCTCGATGGCACCACGGGCGCCACGTTGGCCGCCAGCGCCCCGCGCGACACGCCGCGGTCGATGCGCTTCGGCTATCCGGGCAAGCTTGCGACGAGTGTGCGCGGGCGATTGAAGCGCCTGGCGGCAGGGGCCAGTCCGGCTGAACTGCAGTTGGGCCACGACGCGTCCGTGGAAGGCTGCACGCTGCTCCTTTCGCACCTGGATGCCCATTGGTACCAGCTTCCCCGCCGGGCGGCGGATACCGGCCGCACGTGGCTCGAGCTCGTCACCGGGGGCGTACCGGCGGCCTACTTCCGTGTCGGCGGCCGCACATTCGATCGCCAGGATCCGCTCGGGCGCATGACGTTCCAGGGGGCGCAGTACCTGCAGACGCTGGGTGCGTTGACCGACTACGATCGCTACCGCGAGGAGGCTGAGCGTAACTGGCCCTGGGAACGCTGGCAGGGGACCTACGAGTGGCGAAATGCGGTGCTCACGCGCAATGATCACGGCCGCTATCGCTGGTTCCTTGACCAGCTGGTGATTGCGCGGGATGAAGACCGCCTGCGCGCGGGCCATGTCACGCGCGTTTCGCTCGACCCGCACGGCGAGTTTTCGATTTCGCTCGCGCTCTGGGAAGGCACGCCCAAATCTATCGCCGTGCGTCCCTTGTCGCTTGCGTATGTCGAGGAGCCGCCGATGCCCGCATTGCTGCTGTCCGAAACGCCTGACGAGCGCATGACGATGATCGTCCCGCCGCGCACATTCAACGCGGGCCGGCTGTTGCGTTCGATGGATCCGGGACCGGAGCGCAAGTTCCGCCTGACCAAGCTCGTGCAGCGCGGCGGAGATTTCGAACGCGTCGCCTTCGAAGAATCCTGACGCACTTTGCGGCGCGCCCGCAACGCGACCTTCCATGACCAATCGCCTCGCGCGCGCCACCAGTCCGTACCTCAAGCAGCACGCGGACAACCCTGTCGACTGGTACGTATGGGGCGACGAGGCACTGCGTCGCGCCCGAGACGAAGACAAGCCCATCCTGCTGTCGATCGGCTATTCGGCTTGCCACTGGTGCCACGTCATGGCCCACGAGTCGTTCGAGGATCCGATCGTCGCGGAAGTCATGAACCGTCTCTTCGTCAACATCAAGGTTGATCGGGAAGAGCGACCGGACCTCGATCGAATCTACCAGACCGCACACGCGATCATGACGCAGGGGGGCGGCGGCTGGCCGTTGACGATGTTCCTGACGCCGGACGGCACGCCATTCGTCGCGGGAACGTATTTTCCGAAGACACCGCGTCCGGGGTTGAGCGGCTTCTTCGAACTGCTGCAACGCGCGGCGGCTGCCTACAGGCAAAAGCGAGAGGAGCTCGCGAAGTGGGGCCCGCAGCTGGCCGAGGCAATGGCCACGATGGAGCCCGACGGCGGCGCGACCGGCCCGCCTGGAAGCACCTCGGCGCGGGCGATGGCCGCGCTAAAGCAGCGTTTTGATCCGGAATGGGGCGGGTTTGGGCAAGCGCCCAAGTTTCCTCACACGGCCGAACTCGACTTCTGTCTGCGCGCCGCGGCCACGACGCAGGACGCCGGCGCACTGGCTGTCGTGCGCACGACGCTTTCCGCGATGGCCGACGGCGGCATTCATGACCAGTTGGGCGGTGGATTCTGCCGCTACTCGGTCGATGCGCAGTGGACCATTCCGCACTTCGAACAGATGCTCTATGACAACGGGCCGTTGCTTGGCCTGTACTCGGACCTGGCACGCGCGACCGGAGACACGCGTTTCGCGGACGTCGCGCGCGATATCGTCGGCTGGCTGGTGCGTGAAATGCGTGACGCGGCGGGCGAGAACGCAGGTGCGTTCCATTCGAGCCTCGATGCCGACAGCGAAGGCGAGGAAGGGAAGTTCTACGTCTGGACGTCCGCCGAAGTGCGCGACCTTCTGCCGGACGATGAGTGGAGCGTGGTCGCGCCGCACTACGGGCTCGATCGGCCGCCCAATTTCGAAGGTCGCGCGTGGAACCTGCGAGTGACGGAACCCCTGGACCGCGTCGCCGCCACGCTGGGCATTTCTCTTCCCGATGCGCGCACGCGTCTCTTTGGCGCCCGCGCCACGCTGTTCGCCGCACGCGCACGACGCGCGCGGCCGGGTCGTGACGACAAGGTCCTCACGTCGTGGAATGCGTTGGCGATAGGCGCGCTGGCGCGCGCGTCGCGTGCGCAGGACGAACCGCGCTGGGCCGACCTTGCAATCGCGGGCGCGGACGCGCTGCGGCTCACCGTATGGCGCGACGGGCGCCTCCTCGCTGCGCGCTTCGCCGATCAGGTCGATCTCAATGGCTATCTCGACGACTACGCGTTTTTGCTGGCGGCGCTGGTCGAGTTGATGCAGACGCGGTTCCGCACGTCGGATTTCGAATGGGCACAGGCGTTGGCCGAAGCGTTGCTCGAGCACTTCGAGGATACGTCGCACGGCGGATTCTTCTTCACCAGTCACGATCACGAGAAGCTTTTCCACCGCATGAAGCCCGGTCCCGACCATGCGACGCCGTCGGGCAACGGCGTGGCGGCTGGCGCGCTGATCGCATTCGGCCACCTGGCATCGGAACCGCGTTATATCGATGCAGCGCAGCGTTGCGTGAGTATCTTCGCCTCGATGCTGGAGGAGTCTCCCGACGGGTGTTCGACGCTTGTCGGCGCACTTGCCGATCTCGAGTCGCCGCCAACCGCGGTGATCATCGATGGTGCCTTCGATGACGCGCGCGCCTGGCAGCAAGCGCTGGAGCGACGCTACCGGCCGAAGGTCAGGATCTTCAACATTTCCGCGGTCGAAAATCCACCGGCTGCCATGTTGAAAGGCGCGCGCCCACGCTCGGGCGTGGTCGCATGGGTTTGCAGCGGCACGCATTGCCTGCCGCCAATTGCGTCGCTCGAGGAACTCGAACGCGAACTGGCATCAGCGGCGGCAGGCCTGCCGATACCGGTATGAGGCACGTGCGCCGGGCGTGACGCTCATGGCTTGCAACGTGATGGCGAGGCCTTATGCGCGCGGCTTGCGGTAACATCCCGGCGCGGCTTGGGACAGCATCTGCAAGCCCCCATTGCAATGCGCTGCGACACAACTGAAACCGGAGACCTGATGAAACTTGCTTTAGCGACTTTCGCCGCGACCGCGCTGTTGACTGCGGGGACCGCAAACGCGGTGCTCGACAATGCGGCGGCCGAGGCGATGATGAAAAAGGATGGTTGCGCCGCCTGTCATTCCATCGACAAGAAGCTGGTCGGGCCCGCGTACGTGGAGGTCGCGGCGAAGTACAAGGGCGACAAGGATGCGGTCGCCAAGCTCACCAAGAAAGTGAAGGAAGGCGGTTCGGGTGTATGGGGGCCGGTTCTCATGCCGCCCAACCCGGGCGCAAGCACGAGCGACATCACCGAACTCGTGACCTGGATTCTGACGCTGAAGAAATAGGGCAGGCGCGTGCCTGGGTTTCGGACCGGCCGCGGCGCAGCCCCGGCCGGGCTCGCTTCCGCCGGCCGCCCGGTAGCGCCCCCTGGGTCAATTTTGACCGCCGGGGCAAGACGCCGGTAGAATCGGCCCGGTTCGTGCAGGAGAGTGTGGCCGCGCGGGAAATCCGTGGTGGTCGCCGCCGAAGGCGTATTCCCGAAATCGCTCAGGTACCGAGGACTGCACGCAACGCAACGCCGATCTGGAGAGCGGCCGCGAGAACGTTCCGGAATTGCAGCCGGGATAGGCTCGAGGCCCACCGAAGGGGCACCGGGTGAATCAGGCAATGGTTGCACGGCCTGGTCACCCCAAATCTCTCAGGTAAAGAGGACAGACGGGGCGAAGTAGGAATTGCGTCGCCCTTTTGCCTTTCTTTGCCGGAGACACCCGTGCTGAAACACACCCCGCTCCATTCCACCCATCGTGCGCTGGGCGCGCGGATGGTCGACTTCGGCGGCTGGGACATGCCGGTCAACTATGGCTCGCAGATCGACGAGCACCACGCGGTGCGCAGCGATGCAGGCATGTTCGACGTGTCACATATGCGCGCGGTCGATCTCGAAGGTGACGGCGCGCGCGACTTCCTGCGCCATGCGCTGGCCAACAACGTGGACAAGCTGCAAACGCCGGGCAAGGCGCTGTATTCCTGCCTGCTGGCCGAAGACGGCGGCGTCCTCGACGACCTGATCGTCTATTTCCTGCGCGAGGATTTCTTCCGCATCGTCGTCAATGCCGGCACCGCGGAAAAGGACATCGCTTGGTTCCGGCGACTGATCGCCGAGCGCGCGCCGCATCTCAAGCTCACGCCTCGCGACGACTTCGCGATGATCGCCGTCCAGGGTCCCAACGCGCGCGCCAAGGTCTGGCAGGCATTGCCCGGAAGCGAATCCGCAAGCGCCGGACTGAAACCTTTCACGGGCGCGGCGATGAGCGATACGGGCGGTGAAGTGTTCATCGCGCGCACCGGTTATACCGGTGAGGACGGCTTCGAACTGATCGTCCCAGCCGGTCGCGCGGAGGCACTGTGGAAGGCGCTTGCCGCGGCCGGCGTCAAGCCCTGCGGACTGGGCGCGCGCGATACGCTGCGCCTCGAGGCCGGAATGAATCTCTACGGCCAGGACATGGACGAAACCGTCTCTCCGCTCGTGTCCGCCTTGTCGTGGACCGTCGATCTCGCCAGTCCACGCGATTTTGTCGGCAAGGCCGCGCTCTTGGCGTCTCCACCGGCGCAGCAGCTCACCGGCCTCGTGCTGCAGGATGCCGGCGGCGTGTTGCGCGCGCACCAGAAAGTGCATACGGCAGGCGGCGACGGAGAAATCACCAGCGGAACGTTCAGTCCGACGTTGGGCAAATCCATTGCGCTGGCCCGACTGCCCGCCGGCGTTGCCGTGGGCGATGTCGTCCAGGTTTCCGTGCGCGATAAACGGCTGTCCGCTCGCGTCGTCAAGCCGCCGTTCGCGCGCAACGGCAAGGCCCTCGTTACCTGATCTTCGCACTGAATCCCACTACCAAACCACCCAACCAGTCACCGCATGCAGTCAAACGGAGAAACCGCATGAACGTACCTGCCAACCTCAAGTATGCCGACAGTCATGAATGGCTGCGCGCCGAAACCGACGGCACCATCACATTGGGCATCACCGACCACGCACAGGCGGCGCTGGGCGATCTCGTTTTCGTCGAATTGCCCGCGGTCGGCCGGCAACTGAAGGCGGGCGAAGCTTGCGCGGTCGTGGAATCGGTGAAGGCGGCGAGCGACGTGTACGCGCCCATCGCCGGCCAGGTGGTGGCCGTCAATCAAGCGTTGACGGACGCGCCGGAGGCGCTGAACGCGGACGCTTACGCCGCGTGGCTGTTCCGGATCAAGCCCGCCGATGCGGGCGCTCTCGCGACGATGCTGGACGCGGCGGCCTACGAAAAATTGATCGGCGAAGCCTGAAAGCGCGCATCACAATGAAAATGAACGAACCCCTGCCCGGCGCTGCCCCGCTGACACTGCGCGCCCTCGAAGACCGTGCCGCCTTTATCGCGCGCCACATCGGGACCACTGACGAGGATCAGGCGACGATGCTGGCGCAATTGGGCTACGCGACGCGCGGCGAATTGATCGACGCCATCGTCCCGCCGGCGATCCGCGAACATGCACCCGTAAAGTTGGCGGCAGCGATGCCGGAAGCCGAGGCGTTGGCCAGGCTGCGAGCGGTCGCTGCGCAGAACAAGGTGATGAAGTCGTTCATCGGACAGGGCTACTACGGCACGCATACGCCCGGCGTCATCCTGCGCAACATCCTGGAAAACCCGGCGTGGTACACCGCCTACACGCCTTATCAGCCTGAAATCTCGCAAGGGCGGCTCGAGGCGCTGGTCAACTTTCAGACGATGGTGTGCGATCTCACCGGCATGGCGATCGCCAATGCGTCGATGCTCGACGAGGCAACGGCGGCAGCGGAAGCGATGACGCTCGCTTTGCGCGTGGGCAAGAGCAAGAGCAAGCGATTCTTTGTCGCCGACGACGTGTTCCCGCAGACGCTGGACGTCGTGCGCACGCGTGCGGCACCGCTCGATATCGAGGTGATCGTCGGGCCGGCAGCTGCTGCCGCCACTACCGAAGCATTTGCCGTCCTGCTGCAATACCCGGGTGCCACCGGCGAAGTGCGCGATGGCCGCTCGCTGGCCGCTTCCGTCCATGCGGCCGGCGGAATGGTCATCGTCGCGGCGGACATCCTCGCGCTGACACTGCTCGCGCCTCCAGGTGATTGGGGCGCTGATGTCGTCGTGGGCTCGACGCAGCGCTTTGGCGTGCCGATGGGCTATGGCGGACCGCACGCCGGTTATTTCGCCACCAGAGACGAGTTCAAGAGGTCGATGCCCGGGCGCCTGGTTGGCGTGACGGTGGACGCCAACGGCAATGCTGCGTATCGACTGGCGCTGCAAACACGCGAGCAGCATATCCGCAGGGAGAAGGCGACGTCGAACATCTGCACCGCGCAGGTGCTGCTGGCGGTGATTGCCGGCATGTACGCGGTCTACCACGGACCGGAAGGCCTGACCAAGATCGCGCGGCGCGTGCACCGTCTGACCGCGATCCTCAAGGCTGGACTCGAGCGGCTGGGGTTCGCCGTTCCGACGGAGGCCTTCTTCGACACGATCACCGTGGCGACGGGCGCGAAGACCGAGGACATCCTCGACGCCGGCGTGGGGTACGGGCTCAACTTCCGCAAGGTCGACGAGCGTACGCTCGGCATTTCCTTCGACGAGACGACCACGCGCGAAGACGTTGCCCGCATCTGGGATATCTTCAATTTCGACGACACGCCGTTTGCCGTCGCGGACCACGACTCCGCGGTGTCCGACGCGCTGCCTAAGGAGCTTTCCCGGACCACGGCGTTCCTGACCCACCCGGTCTTTCACCGCCATCGCTCGGAAACGGAGATGTTGCGTTACCTGCGCCAGCTGGCCGATCGCGACCTGGCGCTGGACCGCTCGATGATCCCGCTCGGCTCGTGCACGATGAAGCTGAACGCGACATCCGAGATGATTCCGGTGACGTGGCCGGAGTTTGGTGCAATGCATCCCTTCGCGCCGGCCGTGCAGGCGACCGGTTATCACCGGATGATTCACGAGCTGGAACGGATGATGTGCGCTGCGACGGGGTATGACGCCGTCTCGCTGCAACCCAACGCCGGATCGCAAGGCGAATACGCCGGCCTGCTGATGATCGAGGCGTATCACGTCAGCCGCGGGGAGCCGCATCGCAACGTGTGCCTGATTCCGGCTTCGGCGCACGGCACCAATCCCGCGTCGGCGCAGATGGCCGGCATGAGTGTGGTGGTCGTTGCCTGCGACGCGGACGGCAACGTGGATTTGGCGGACCTCGAAGCGAAAGCCGATGCCCACGCACGCGATCTCGCGGCAATCATGGTCACCTATCCGTCGACGCACGGCGTGTTCGAAGCCGGCATCAAGCGCATCTGCGAGATCGTGCATTCGCACGGCGGGCAGGTCTATGTCGACGGCGCCAATCTCAATGCGCTGGTGGGACTGGCGGCTCCCGGGCATTTTGGCGCGGATGTTTCGCACCTCAACCTGCACAAGACATTCTGCATTCCGCATGGCGGTGGCGGACCCGGTGTCGGCCCCGTCGCGGTGAAGGCGCATCTCGCGCCGTTTCTTCCGGGACATCGCGATTTGCGCGAAGACGACCGCGCGCGGCGCGCGATCGGCCCGGTCTCCGCCGCGCCGTACGGCAGCGCGTCGATCCTGCCCATCTCGTGGATGTATGTGACGATGATGGGTGGCGAAGGCCTCAAGGCGGCGAGCGAAAGCGCGATCCTTGCGGCCAACTACATTGCCAGGCGACTGTCACCGCACTATCCGGTGCTCTATTCGGGTCCCGGCGGCCTGGTCGCGCACGAATGCATTCTCGATTTGCGTCCGCTCAAGGCGACATCGGGTGTCGAGGTGGAGGACGTCGCCAAGCGGCTGATCGACTACGGCTTCCATGCGCCGACGATGAGTTTTCCCGTGCCGGGCACGTTGATGGTCGAGCCCACGGAATCGGAACCCTTGTCCGAACTCGACCGCTTCATCGACGCGATGATCGCGATTCGCGCGGAGATCCGCGCCATCGAGGAAGGGCGCGCGGATCGCGCCGACAATGCGCTGAAGCACGCGCCGCATACGGCGGCCGCCGTTTCGGCCGACGAGTGGACGCACGCTTACTCGCGGCTGTCCGCAGCGTATCCCACGGCGGCGCAAAAGGCGGTCAAGTACTGGCCGCCGGTAGCGCGCGTCGACAATGTCTATGGCGACCGCAACCTTTTCTGCAGTTGCATTCCCGTGACCGAAGTGGCGGATGCGGAGGCGGCGCCCGCCGCGGCCTGATGCGCGTAATCGTGCTGGGTGCCGGAGTCGTCGGGGTCACCGCCGCGTGGTACCTGGCGCAGGACGGGCACGACGTCACGGTACTCGACCGTCACCCCGGGGCGGCGCTCGAGACTTCATTCGCCAACGGCGGGCAAATCTCGGCGTCCTACGCCGAGCCGTGGGCGAATCCGGAGGCGCCGCTCAAGATCCTGAAGTGGCTGGGCAAGGATGACGCGCCGTTGCTGTTCCGGTTGCGCGCCGATCCGCGCCAATGGCGCTGGGGCTTGCAGTTCCTCTACGAATGCCTGCCATCGCGTACGCGCCACAACACGATCCAATGCCTCAATCTCGCGCTGTATTCGCGCGATTGCCTGAAGGAATTGCGCGCGCAGACCGGGATCGAATACGACCACCTCGAGCGCGGCATTCTTTCGTTCTATACCGATCCCAAGGAATTCGCGCAGGGCGTGACCTCCGCCGAGCTGATGCGCCAGTTCGGTTGCGACCGCGACGTGAAGACGGTCGACGAATGCGTGGCGATCGAACCCGCGCTGGCATCGTGCAGGAACCAGTTGGCCGGGGGCATTTTCACGATTTCGGACGAGTCGGGCGATGCCCAGCGCTTCACTCAGGAACTCGCGCGTATGGCAGCCGATCGCGGCGTGCAATTCCGCTGGGGCATGGCCATCGAGTCGCTGGCGGCGGAGGGCGATGCGCTGACCGGCGTGCGTTGCATCAATGAGCACCATCGCAAGGAAGTGCTCGCAGCCGATGCCTACGTGTTGGCGCTGGGGAGCTACAGTCCGTTCCTGTTGGAGCCGCTGGGCGTGCCCTGCCTCATCTATCCGGCCAAAGGCTACTCGGCCACGATCGCGATCGACGATCATCGTGGCGCGCCGACGGTGTCGCTCACCGACCTCGCGTGGAAAATAGTGTTCACGCGGCTGGGCGATCGCCTGCGCGTCGCCGGTACGGCCGAACTTTCCGGCTACAACAAGGATCTGAACCTCGTGCGCTGCGAAGCGCTGTTGCGGCGCACGTTCGAGCTCTTCCCGGACGCCGGCACACGCGACACCGCCCAGTTCTGGACCGGCCTGCGGCCGGCCACCCCCTCGAATGTTCCGCTGGTCGGTGGCACCCGCTATCGCAACCTGTTCCTCGATACTGGGCACGGAACGCTGGGCTGGACGATGGCATGCGGTTCGGGCCGCGCGCTCGCCGACGTCATGGCTGGCCGCAAGCCTGGCGTCGATTTTGCTTTCACGTAGGTCCACGTCAACAGCAGGAAGGCGGGACCCGGATTGAACCTGTTTGCCCCCGAGAACCTCGCGCGGTTCACTCGCCGGCAGGCCGCGCTGACGCACCTCGGCATCAGCGCACTGGTCGCGGCAGCGATCTTTGCGGTGATGCTGCTCCTCTGGTATCCGAGCCCCTGGTTCCGGGCGGCGGGCGGCGGCACGCTGCTCCTGCTGCTCGTCGGCGTCGATGTCGTGCTCGGTCCGCTGCTGACGTTCGTCGTCTTTGATCCGACGAAAAAGAGCCTGGTCTATGACCTAGCGGTGATCGTGATGCTGCAGGTCGCGGCACTCATCTATGGCGTGCACGTGATGGCATCCTCGCGCCCGGCATTCGTCGTCTACCTCAAAGGCTCGTTCGAAGTCGTGCCCGCTCAGGATGTCCGGATAAAGACCGCGGACGAAATCAAGCTTCCCGAATTCCAGTCGATTCCGCTGACCGGCCCAAAGCTGGCCGCGGTGCGCATTCCCGTCGATCCCGGGCTGCAGTTGCAGATCGCGATGGAAGCGGCGACCGGCGGCGCGGATTTCACCGTGTATCCGAGGTTCTACATTCCCTATGCGACGGCGTCCCGCGAAGCGGCGTCGCGCGGCGAGCCCTTGCCGAAGCTCGCGGCGATGAGCGCCGAGAATGCCGAGGCGGTGGGGAAGCTCGTCTCGTCGTCGGGTAAACCCGTCGATAGCCTGGTCTACCTTCCGCTGCGGACGCGCATCGCCGAAATGTCCATTGTGCTGGGGAAGAACGAGGGCGATGTCGTCGGCGTGCTCGACGTCTATCCACGCTAGCGGCAGCGACGACAGGCCCGGTCCGCGCCATGCGCAGGGCGGCCACCTTGCAAACGGTATAATCGGGCGTTTTCCCGCCTCCTATGTCACCACCTCCGTTTCTTGCCGTACTTCTGGCGGCGACGTTCGTCGCCGCGACGTCCGGCGCAATGGCCGCGTCCCCTGCGGTGGTCGAACCCGCGGCCGGCATGCCGGCGCCGTCACTCGCTGCCCCGGTGCATCTGCTCGTCGACGTGACCAGCGGCCAGACGCTGGAGAGCGTCAATGGCGACGAGCGCCGGGATCCTGCCTCGCTCACCAAGCTGATGACGCAGTACATCGTGTTCGGCGCACTGCGCGCGAAGTCGATACAGCCCTCGCAGATGGTGAACGTGTCGGAACGCGCGTGGCGGGCGGAAGGCTCGCGCATGTTCATCGAGCCGCGGCGCGCGGTCACCGTGGACGAGCTTTTGCACGGAATGATCATCCAGTCGGGCAATGATGCGGCGATCGCGCTCGCGGAATTGGTGGCGGGCAGCGAAGAGGCGTTCGTTGCCAGAATGAATGCCGAGACCGGTCGACTGGGAATGACCAACACGCATTTCGCCAATGTCACCGGGCTTACGGCGCCAGGCCATTATTCGACCGCGGCGGACTTGGCCAAGCTGGCGAGCGCCGTGATAGTCGACTACCCGGAGTTCTACCCGCTCTATTCGCAGAAGGAATTCCGCTACAACGGCATCACGCAGCCGAATCGCAACCGACTGCTTTGGACCGACGCCAATGTCGACGGAATCAAGACAGGGCACACCGACGCCGCAGGCTGGTGCCTGATCGCCTCCGCAAAACATGGCGAACGCCGCGTGCTTGCCGTCGTGTTGGGCGCAAGCTCGGACGCGGCGCGCGCCAGCGAAGCGCAAAAACTGCTGAACTGGGGTTTCCAGGCGTTCGATACTGTGCAGCTCTATCAATCGGGCAAGGCGATCGGAACACTGCAGGTATGGAAGGGAACGTTGAAGGAGGTGCCCGCAGGCTTCCTGGCCGATCGCTACCTGACCTTGCCCAAGGGCAAGGCCGACAAGCTGACGCTGACAATGGATGCGCATGAAACGCTCGTCGCGCCCATCGCCCGGGCGCAGCCTGTGGGCACGGTGAAGGTGTCGCTCGAAGGCAAGCCGGTCGCGGAATTTCCACTGATAGCGTTGGAGGAAGTGCCGGCCGCGGGAATCTTCGGCCGCGCCTGGGATACGATCCGGCTTTGGTTCAAGCGCGCCTGACGCCTGCGCCGCGCGCCGTTGCCGACGACAATTGAGGATGCGAAATCGACCATGTTCGACCCCGACCAGATCATTCTTCTCAACGGCGAATTCATTCCGCTGGGCGAGGCCAAAGTGTCCGTGCTCGACCGCGGCTTCATCTTCGGTGACGGCGTCTACGAACTGATTCCCGTCTACGCCGGCGAGCCGTTTCGCCTTCCGCATCACCTCGCCAGACTGCAGCACAGTCTCGATGGCATCGGCCTGTCCAATCCGTACACCGACGCGCAGTGGGAAGCGCTGCTGCGCGCATTGATCGGTCGTCAGCCGTTTGCCAACCAGGGCGTCTATTTTCAGGTGACGCGTGGCGTTGCCAAGCGCGACCACACGTTCCCCAAGGACGCGGAGCCCACGGTATTCATGATGAGCAATCCGCTTGCCACGCCGTCGCGCGAAGTGGTCGCGGAAGGCGTGGCCGTGGTGACCGCCGAAGACAACCGCTGGCACCGTTGCGACTTGAAGACAATTTCGCTGCTCGGCAATGTGCTCATGCGCCAGCTGGCGGCGGAACGCGGCGCGGTTGAGACCGTCATGTTCCGCAACGGCTTTCTGACCGAGGCGTCCGCGTCCAACGTGCTTGTCGTCGTGGATGGAGGCATCGTGATCCCGCCCAAGGACAACTTGATCCTGCCGGGAATTACCTATGACGCCACGGCGGAATTCGCGCGCGAGGGAGGCATTCCGCTGACGGTCCGCCCGGTGCCGCGTGAAGAAGCGCTGGCCGCGGACGAGATGTGGCTTTCGTCATCGACCAAGGAAGTGCTTGCGGTGACCACGGTCGACGGCAAACCCTTCGCGGGCGGCAAACCCGGGCCGGTCTTTCGCCGCATGTGGGAAATCTTCCAGACCAAGAAGCCGAAGGCGCACTGAACGGGCGGTCCCGGCTGGCGTTGGCCATTCGCTCAATCCTTGGTCGGGACGACCACGCCGAATTGTCCGTGGTGGAACACCAGTCCGTGACCCTGGGTGCGTTCGCAGGTCGCCACTTCGCCGACGAACACCATGTGGTCGCCGGCGCGATACTTGGCGTGATGCGTGCATTCGAACCAGGCAACGCAGCCGTCGATCAGAGGCGCGTTCGCCCATCCCATGCGGTAGCCGACGCCGGCGAATCGGTCTTCGTGGGGCCGCGAAAAGCGGCGCGCCAGTTCGGTTTGCTCCGACGACAACACGTTGACGCAATAGCGTTCCGCCGTTTCGAATGCGCCAAGGCTGGCGGAGCTGCGCGCGAGGCTCCACAGCACCAATGGCGGGTCGAGCGATACCGAATTGAAGGAATTGGCCGTCAGGCCGACATAGCGGCCATCCCCGGTGCGCGCGCATATGATCGTGACGCCGGTGGCGAATTCGCCGAGCGCATCGCGGAACTGGCGGGAGTCGAACGCCTGCGGGTGGGCCGCCGGATTCACCGGAGCTGCCGGGTTTTCCGGGGTAGCCTTGCGGCTGGGGGTCGACATGAGGACGCCGGGAGGGCACATCGGTCGCCCGCATGCCGCGCTTGAGATTGTTTCGGATGGTAGGCGGCGGGTTGCGCCATGTCAAAGCCAGGCGTTTGTCAGACAGATACCGCTTGTCCTCCGCGCGCAAATTGCTAGAATTTTCCAGAAGGTTGGGGCCGCGAACACGGCCCGCGTAACCCCGAGGTTCGTCTTTCCACTCGATTGGGGAAACAACGACCATGGCCCAGGCACTCCGGCACTTCATCACGAGCCGTTACGGCGGTCGCAACGTACCGGTCACGCTCGTCCTGCCCGATGGCGCCCGCGTGCCGCTGTCCACCACACCCGCCGTCGATATCGTCGCCCGCTCCTGGAAGGGCCTGCAAGCGCTGGCGACGCCCGCGTTGGGTTCACTCGCTCGCGCTTACGTGCGGGGTGACCTGGACTTCACCGGCAGTGCGCAGCGGATTATCGGCATCGCGGAATCAATGGTGGGCTCCGTGCAGCACGGCCGCGACCGGGCGCAGGCAAGGTTCAAGGGCTGGCTGCACCGCAAGCGCCCGAGCAACGTCAATATCGCCCACCATTACGACGTGTCCAATGCCTTCTACCGGATGTGGCTCGACGAGCGGATGGTGTACTCCTGCGCTTATTTCCGGCATGACGGCGACTCGCTTGACGCCGCGCAGTTGCAGAAACTCGACCACATCTGCAAGAAGCTGCGTTTGACCTCCGGGGAGCGTTTCCTGGACATCGGCTGCGGATGGGGCGCGCTATTGTTCCATGCGGCGGAGAACTACGGCGTTGACGCCACCGGGATCACGCTCTCGCAAAACCAGTTCGACCATGTGCAGCGGGAGATCGCGGCGCGCGACCTGACGGATCGCGTTCGTGTGGAACTGCGCGACTACCGGGAGCTGCCGGATGCGCCGATCTACGACAAGGTCGCCAGCGTCGGCATGTTCGAGCACGTTGGCGTAAGGCGTTTTCCGCAATATTTCGGAAAAATCTGCGCGGTGCTGAAGCCGGGTGGACTTGTGCTCAACCACGGCATCACGCTCAACTCGGTAGACGCGGAAAACCTGGGCAGCGGCATCAGCGACTTTGTCGAGGACTATGTCTTTCCGGGAGGACAGCTCACCCATGTAGCGCGCGTCGTCGAAGGCATGGCAAGACAGGGTCTCGAATCCATCGACGCCGAATCGCTGCGGGAACATTACGCGCGAACGCTGTGGCATTGGGTGGACCGGCTCGAGGCCCACGAAGACGCCGCGCGCGCCGATGTCGGCGACGAGAGATACCGGATCTGGCGCATCTACATGGCGGGGTCAGCGCATGCGTTCGACCGCGGCTGGCTGTCGCTGTGGCAGGTGCTGGCAGGCAAGCCGCAAAGCGACGGGCGCTTGCCTCACCCGCTGACGCGCGATTACATGTACGGCCCCTAGGTACCGGCACGGGTTGCAACGGGCGGCAACTGCCCGCATATTGTCCAGATCGCCCAGAGTCCCTGGCAAGAACCGGGGCTCGACCGGAGACCTCCATGACGAAAATCGACACCGCCCTTGACACCCTTCACACGGAAGAGCGCGAATCCGCGCTGACCTTTCCGTGCACGTTCCCGATCAAGATCATGGGCCGCACGCAGGACGGATTTGCACAGGCGGTTTCTGGCGTCGTGTGCAAGCACGCGCCGGACTTCGATCCGTCGGCGCTGGAAATGCGCGCCTCCAAGGAAGGCAACTGGCTGTCGTTCACCGCGACAATCAACGCGAACTCGCGCGAGCAGCTGGATGACCTGTATCGGGAGTTGGTCGCGCATCCGATGGTGAAGATGGTGCTTTGATCGCGGGACCGTTCCCTGGCGCGAGGAGCGGTGCGCACGTCGCGAAGGGTTGCCAGGATGAGTTTCCTGGGGAATAATCCGATCAATAACTTTCTCCATAAAGCGCCTGACATGACATGCCTGGCGAATCTGCGCTTACCGTCCTGCTGGCTCCCGATGCCCCTGGGTTGCGAACAATGGTCGTGAACGAACCCCTACGCGGACTGCGCGGAGCGCGGGCGGCTGCGCCTGCGCCATCGGAGGCCGCCGTGCTCAGCAAGGCCGCAGTACGCGCGGCAAAGTTGCTCGAGCTCACGCAGCGCGACGTTGCCGCCGCGCTGGGCATATCCGAGGCGACAACGTCCCGTTTGTTTGCAGGTAAGTACTTGCTCTCGCCGGAACATGCGAAGGAATGGGAGCTGGCGCGCCTGCTCGTACGCATGTTCCGCTCTCTGGACGCGCTGTGGGGACATGAGGAAACCGCACGCCAGTGGCTGGCAAGTCCCAATCTCGCACTGGCAGCGCGGCCCAAGGACCTGCTGCGTTCGGTCGAAGGCATGGTCCGTGTCGTCGCGTATCTGGACGCCGCCCGCGGTCGCCTCTGAGGCGGCTCCGCTGCGCCAGGAAGTCTGGCGCGCGGTCGAAGCCCAGCACGTGGTGTCGACACGTGCGCTCGTCGACTCCCTGGCCGAGCAACATGTGCTGGAGCGCGTGCTCGATCAGGGCAAGCCGCCCATTCCCGAGGCGGCCGCGGGCCTTCACTACCTGCTCTTCACGCCGTTTCGCTACGCGCCCCCGCCCGGGGGCTCCCGCTTTCGTGGGCCGACCGATCCGGGCGTGTTTTACGCGGCGGACGCCGTGCGCACCGCGTGTGCCGAACTTGGCTACTGGCGTTGGCGGCATCTGCTGGACACCCCGGCGTTGACGTCCATGCCCACCCGGCCGCAGACCGTCTTTCGTGCGAGGATCGCGACGAAGGCGGTCGACCTGCGCAAGCCGCCATTCCTTCGGGAGCGCAAGACGTGGACGCACCCCGACGATTACAGCGGATGCCAGCGTTTCGGCAAGACGGCGCGCGATGCGGGCGTAGGCGCCATACGCTACGAGTCGGTGCGGGACCCGCAGCATGGGGGATGTTGCGCGGTCGTCGACCCGCACGCGTTTGCGCGGCCATCGCCACTGGAACAGCAGACGTGGATGCTTTCCGTCGCCCGCGAGCGCGTGGTCTGGCAACGCACGCATGTGGTGGGTGCGGAGGAACACGAATTCCCCGCCGAAATCTGGGGCGCACTCCGATGACCACGCACATCGCACCTGCGGCGCCCGCCGACGTTCGAGCTTGCGGTCATGCGGCGATTCGCACGCTCGGTCGCACCGACTACGAATCCACGTGGCGCGCAATGCAGGCGTTCACGGACGCGCGCGACGCCGGCACGCCGGATGAGATCTGGCTTACCGAACATCCTCCCGTGTACACGTTGGGTCTGGCCGGCCGCCGCGCGCATCTGCTACGCGACAACGGCATTCCGGTCGTGAAGGTCGACCGGGGCGGGCAGATCACGTACCACGGACCCGGTCAGCTCGTCGCTTACACGCTCATCGACTTGAAACGGGCCAGGTTCGGCGTGCGCGACATGGTCCGGCGAATCGAAGCGTCGGTGATACAATGGCTTGATTCCGTTGGACTTTCCGCTTACGGCAACGTGGCGGCGCCCGGGGTCTACGTCGACGTCGCGGGCCAGGCCGGCAACCCGATGAACCGCGACCTAGTAAAAGCCGAAGCGAAGATCGCGGCTCTCGGGCTTAAAGTGCGCAATGGCTGCACCTATCACGGACTGGCGATGAATGTTGCGATGGACCTGTCCCCGTTTGCCGATATCGACCCCTGCGGCTATCCGGGCCTCGCTGTGACGCAACTCGCTGACTTGGGAGTACGACGCACGGTGGCCAGCGCGGGCGCCGAACTTGCGCCGATTCTCGCCGCCCATCTGTCCGGAAAATGAGCATGGACATTCCAGTTCCACCGCCCCCGTCCAACACCGCGGGCATCAAGCACCAGGGCGCGGCCAAGACGGCGAGGATCCCGATCAAGGTCATCGCGACCGAGCGCCTGCCCAAGCCCGAATGGATTCGCGTGCGCGCGCCGTCGTCGCCGCGCTTCAACGAAATCAAGGCCATCCTGCGCGAGCACAAGCTGCATACCGTGTGCGAAGAAGCGTCGTGCCCGAACATCGGCGAGTGCTTCAGCAAGGGCACAGCGACGTTCATGATCATGGGCGACATCTGCACGCGGCGCTGCCCCTTCTGCGATGTCGGACACGGCCGTCCGCTGCCGCTCGATCCCGAGGAGCCTGTCAACCTCGCGAAGACGATCGCAGCGCTGAAGCTTCGTTATGTCGTGATCACGAGCGTCGACCGCGACGATTTGCGCGATGGCGGTGCCCGGCACTTTGTCGATTGCATCCGCGCCGTGCGCGAACATTCGCCGGCCACGCAGATCGAAGTGCTGGTTCCCGATTTTCGCGGCCGCCTCGATCGCGCGCTGGCCATCCTGCGAGACGCGCCGCCGGATGTGATGAATCACAACCTCGAAACCGTGCCGCGCTTGTACAAGCAGGCGCGCCCAGGTTCCGACTACCACCACTCGCTCTCGCTGCTGCGCGACTTCAAAGCTCAATTTCCCGATATCCCTACGAAATCGGGGCTGATGGTGGGATTGGGCGAGACCGACGAGGAGATTCTCGCGGCCATGCGCGACATGCGCGCGCACGGGATCGACATGCTGACGATCGGCCAATACCTGCAACCCACTGCGGGACACCTGCCGGTGCTGCGCTATGTGCATCCCGATGACTTCGCGATGTTCGAACGCGAGGCGTATGCAATGGGCTTCCGCCACGCCGCGGTCGGCGCGCTGGTGCGCTCGTCCTATCACGCGGACCAGCAGGCACACGAGGTGCTGGCCGCCCTACCTGGTTGAGCATGGCGTCCCGCGAGGTCAGGGTCGTTTCCTATGAGCGCTCGTGGGCCGCCCTGTACGAAAACGAGCGGTCCAGCCTGATGGCGTTACTGCCCGATGGCATTGACGCCATTCACCACATCGGCAGCACCGCCGTGCCGGGTCTGGCGGCCAAGCCGATCATCGACATCCTGATCGAAGTGCGCAGCCTTGAAGGAATCGACGCGCAATCGCCGATGATGGCCACGCTCGGTTATGTGGCGAAAGGGGAATACGGCATTCCGCGCAGGCGCTATTTCACCAAGGGTGACCCCGCGCACTCGCACCACGTGCATGCATTCGTCACGGGCGACTCCAATGTGGAGCGGCACCTGGCATTCCGGGATTACCTGCGGACGCACGCGGCCGTCGCCGAGGACTACGCCCGTCTGAAAGCGGCTGTAGCTGAAAGTTGCAACGACGACATCGACGCGTATTGCGCGGGCAAGAACGACTTCGTCAATCGCGCGGAGCAAGCCGCACTGCGCTGGCGCTCATCGTCCAGCCATCCGGGAAATTACTGAGGCAGGTCGGCGCCTTTCGGCCACAGCAGCCACATCCGGCCGTCCTGCAACATGCGGCCGGCTTCGCGTCCCGCTTGTGGGCCGAAGCCCCAGAAATAGTCGGCGCGCACCGCACCGCGGATCGCGCCGCCGGTATCCTGCGCCATCACCAGTCGTTCCAGCGGCGTCTTCGACAGCGGCAGCGTCGTTGCAAGGAACACCGGCGCGCCGAGCGGAATGGAGCGCGGGTCGACCGCGATGGTGCGTTCCGCCAGCAGCGGCACGCCAAGCGTTCCGAATGGTCCGTCGATCCGCGCTTCGGGGGAGCCCGGCGCTGGCGCGGGCACTTCGCGAAAGAACACGAAGCTCGGGTTTTCGTCGAGCAGCGCGCGCGTCTGGTCGGGATGCGCCTTCGCCCACGCGCTGATCCCTGCAAGTGACGCCCGATCGCGCGGCAGGTCGCCGCGGTCGATCAACACGCGGGCGATGGACTTGTACGGATGGCCGTTCTGATCGGCGTAACCCAGGCGCAGCACCGAGCCGTCGGCCAACTCGATGCGGCCCGAGCCCTGTATCTCGAAGTAGAACGCCTCGACCGGATCGGCGACGTACACGAGCGGCGTCGCAGGCACGGGCGTCGCACCATGTTCGATCTCGGCCCGGGTCCAGTACGGAACAACTTTCCTGCCGTCGATGCGTCCACGCACCCGCTTGTCCTTGAGCTCGGGATACACGGCGGAAAGGTCCACGACCAGGAGGTCGTCCGGCGGCGCATACAGCGGCACGCCGAATTGGGGTGTGCGCGCACGCGACCCCTTGAGCAGCGGCTCGTAATAGCCGGTCACCCGACCCACGTCATTGCCGTCGGTGGAGGCGACGCGGTATGGGATAAAATGGGTTTCGAAAAAAGTGCGAACGTTGCTCGCGTTGCCGGCCTCCACCTGCTCCGAGTCCATGCACGGTCGCTGCCACAGCGACTGTGTCTTCGGGTCTGCAAGCAACGCCCGACATCCGATGCGAAACGCGGGCCAGACGGCTTCCAGGGAATCGCTGTTCCAACCCGGCAAGTCGGTCCAGGCGGACGGCGTGAAGACCGGGCGCGGTGGGACTGCGGGCGCGGAAGGAACGGTAACCGGCGACACCGCCGCCGGCGCCGCCGGCGTGGGAACCGGCACGGATTGACAGGCGGACAGCAGAAGGCACGCAACGACCAGCGCGGCCATCACGAATGCCGTTGATAGCCCGCGCGGAGCAAAAGAAAGGGACAGGGACGGGGCGATGGCTTGGTTCTTCATCGAGGCGGCGGTAGCGTTGGCAGTGGGCATCGCCATCGTGTGGTGGACCATGGCACCGCAGCGCAAGTTGCGAAGTCGTGCGTCAAATGAATTGCCGACAGCGGTGCCAAAGGGGTTGCCCGAGGATGCGGCGGCCAAATCCGACGCCGCTCCCAAAGTCGACTAGTGGAGCGTGCGCGGCACGGACAGCGTGAACTGCGGAATCGGCGCGTCGAAGGCCTTCCCGTCGGCGGCCATCATCTGGTAGCTTCCCTGCATGGTGCCGACGGAGGTTGGAATGGATGCCCCGCTTGTGTATTCGAAGGATTCGCCGGGCTTGAGCAATGGCTGCTGTCCGACGACGCCGAGCCCCTTGACCTCCTGAACCTTGTGGTCGGCATCGGTGATGATCCAATGCCGGCTCAGGAGCTGGGCGGTTACGTCGCCGGTGTTGGTGATCGTGATGGTGTAAGTGAAGACATACTGGCTCTTCGCAGGGTCGGATTTCTCCGCAAGGAACCGCGCTTTGGGCTCCACCGTCACCTCGTATCGTTTACTCTCCGCCATGCTCGACCCGGCCCGATTTTTCTTCTTTGACACCTGTTTCCAACGCTAGCGGATTATAGCCCGATGCCCACCACCCGCAGGATTGCGCCGTCCTTGCTCTCTGCCGATTTTTCGCGCCTGGGCGACGAGGTGCGCGCGGCCGTCGCCGCGGGAGCGGACCTCATCCATTTCGATGTGATGGACAACCATTACGTACCCAACCTCACGATCGGACCGCTGGTATGCGCGGCGATCAAGCCGCATACCACCGTGCCTATCGACGTGCATCTCATGGTGAAGCCCGTCGATCGCATCGTGCCGGACTTCGCGAACGCCGGCGCATCGATCATCAGCTTCCACCCCGAAGCCTCCGAACATGTCGACCGCACGATCGGCCTCATTCACGAACATGGCGTGAAGGCCGGGCTGGTGTTCAACCCCGCCACACCGCTCGATTGGCTGATGCACGTCATCGACAAGCTGGACCTTGTGCTCATCATGTCGGTCAATCCGGGCTTTGGCGGCCAGTCGTTCATCCCGCATGCACTGGACAAGCTGCGCGCAGCTCGCAAGCTAGTGGACATGGCGCAGCAGCGCACCGGGCGGCCGATCATGCTGGAGGTCGATGGCGGCGTGAAGGTCGACAACATTGCCGAGATCGCGCAAGCCGGCGCAGACACATTCGTCGCGGGCAGCGCCATCTTCGGCAGCAAGGATTATCGCGCGACAATCGCGCAGATGCGCGCGGAGCTTGCCCGGGTTGAATAGCGACAATTCGTACCGCGTTTTCGCCGTGGACGCGGTGGCCTTCGATTTGGACGGGACGCTGCTCGACACCGTCCGCGACCTGGCGGCAGCGGTGAATCTCCTGCTCGAGGAACAGCGGCTGCCGCCATTGCATGTCGATGTCGTGCGGGACCTGATTGGCCGAGGCATCGCCGACCTTCTGTCGCGCGCGCTGACGCGCGCCCGTGGAGCGCCTCCCCGGGACGGCGAAGTGGATGAGTTGCTGCCGAGCTACCAGCGAGGCTACGCGTCTGTGCTTGGACGACATACAACGCTCTTCCCGGGCGTGTTGACGGGTCTTCGCCGCATGCGCGAGGCGGGATTCCGGCTCGCGGTGATCACCAACAAGGCGACGCGCTTTGTGCAGCCACACCTCGCGCATGCCGGCATCGCCGATTATTTCGACGTCGTGATCGGCGGCGACGATGCCGTGGCCAAGAAGCCGAATGCGGCCCCGCTGTTGCTGGCGGCACAACGGCTGGAGGTCGCGGCCGCGCACATGCTGATGGTGGGCGACTCGGCGAACGATGTCGCGGCAGCCCGCGCCGCAGGCAGCCCGGTGCTGGTGGTGCCCTATGGCTACAGCGAAGGCGTGCCGGTGCAAAAGCTCGGCAGCGATGGTATAGTCGATTCGCTCGACGCGGTCGCGGATCGGATCATTCGGAAATGAGCATTCGGAAATGAGTAAACCCTTCCGGTGTTTCGGCCAGACGCATCGGACCGCAGAGAACCGCCAAGTACGAACCGATCTCCATTCATCGTGAACTTCGACCTCTCCATCCGCAACAGCCTGCCCGTCGTCACGGGCTGGCGGCGCAAGGGCGAGTGGCGCTGGCAGCGCCCCTCCTGATCCTTCGCGTCCTGCGTCGCGCGCATTAGTCCCAAGCGGCGCCCCGAGTTGACCGGTTGTTTAGAAGCAAGAGAGCCGAAGCATGATCACCGAAGCCGATTTCCGAGCCCTTGCCGCCAAGGGCTACAACCGCATCCCCCTTGTGCTCGAGACGTTCGCCGATCTCGATACCCCGCTTTCGCTGTACCTGAAGCTCGCCGCCACGCGCTACACGTTCCTGCTGGAATCCGTGGTCGGCGGCGAACGCTTTGGCCGGTACTCCTTTATCGGCCTGCCGGCGAAAGTGCGCCTGCGCGTGCGCGGCCGCAATGTCGAAGTCGAAGACGACCACGGTGTCACCGAGACCCATAAGGGCGACCCGCTAAGCTTCATTCAGACGTTTCGCGAACGTTTTCGCGCGGCGCCGCTACCCGGGTTGCCGCGCTTCTGCGGCGGCCTGGCCGGTTACTTCGGCTACGACACGGTGCGCAACATCGAGTCGCGGCTCGCGCATTCCGCCAAGCCGCCCACGCCGGGGTTGGCCGACGTTCCCGACATGCTGCTTCTGTTGACCGAGGAGCTGGCGGTGGTCGACAACCTGGGCGGCAAGATTTCGCTGATCGTCTACGCGGACCCTGACATGCCCGATGCCTATGCCAAGGCATCCGGGCGCCTCACGCAACTGCGACTCAAGCTGCGCGAAACCGTCGCCATCCCCTTCGGCACGGCGTCGGCAATCACTCACGCCGAGAGCGAATTCGGCGAAGCGGGCTACAAGGCGGCCGTCGCGCGGACCAAGGAGTACATCGTTGCCGGCGACATCATGCAGACGGTGATTTCGCAGCGCATGAAGATGCCGTTCGCGGCGCCTCCGCTGTCGCTTTATCGCGCGCTGCGCTCGCTCAACCCGTCGCCCTACATGTTCTACTATGACTTCGGCGAATTTCATGTCGTCGGTGCGTCGCCGGAGATTCTCGTCCGCAAGGAGGGGAGCACGATCACGCTGCGCCCCATTGCCGGTACGCGCCCGCGAGGCAAGACACGCGAGGCCGACGAGGCGCTCGCGCACGAGCTGGCGCATGATCCAAAGGAAATCGCCGAGCATGTGATGCTGCTCGATCTTGGTCGCAACGACGTCGGGCGCGTTGCCACTACCGGATCGGTGCGCGTTTCAGACCAGATGGTGATCGAGCGTTATTCCCACGTGATGCACATCGTGTCCAACGTGGAGGGCGAACTGAAGCCGGGAATGAACAGCATCGACGTATTGCGCGCGACATTCCCCGCGGGCACCGTCAGCGGCGCGCCCAAGGTGCGCGCGATGGAGATCATCGATGAGCTCGAGCCGACCAAGCGAGGCATCTACTCCGGTGCGGTGGGTTACATCAGCTTCCAGGACGACATGGATACGGCAATCGCGCTGCGCACAGCGGTGCTCAAGGACGGCACGCTGTACGCCCAGGCGGGCGGCGGCATCGTCCACGATTCGTCGCCCGAGGGCGAATGGCAGGAGACACTGAACAAGCTGCGCGCGGTACTCCGGGCGGCGGAAATGGTGCAGCAAGGTCTCGACGAACCCGAGGAGCGCTGACGATGCTTCTCATGATCGACAACTATGACAGCTTCACCTACAACCTGGTCCAGTACTTGAGCGAGCTGGGGGCTGACGTGCAGGTGTATCGCAATGACGCGATCTCGCTGCAGGAAGTGGCGCGATTGGCGCCCGCGCAGATCGTCGTCTCGCCTGGGCCGTGCACGCCCAATGAAGCGGGAATCTCGGTACCGTTGATCCAGCGATTCGCCGGTGAAATTCCGATCCTGGGTGTGTGTCTCGGCCATCAGGCGATCGGCCAGGCGTTCGGCGGCCGCGTGGTGCGAGCGCAGCATGTGATGCACGGGAAACTCTCGCCGGTGATGCACGACGGCATGGGGGTGTTCGCGGGACTGCCGGCGCCCTTTGCCGTGACGCGCTACCATTCGCTGGCCATTGAACAGTCGACCGTGCCCGCGGACCTCGTGGTCACGGCTACGTCCGATGACGGTGAGATCATGGGCGTGCGGCATCGCCGTTACGCGGTCGAAGGGGTCCAATTCCATCCCGAGGCCATTCTCACCGAACACGGCAAGCGACTGCTCGGCAATTTTCTGGAAAGGACGCCATGAACGGGATCCGTGACGCATCACTGATATTGCTGCTGGCTGCGCTAACGATGGCCGCGGCGCCCGCCAGCGCGGGCGCGCTGGATGAATGCCAGACCGCTGGCGACAGCGCCGCATTCACCAAGTGTCTTCTGGAAGCGGATGCGGAAGCGCAGGCGTCGCTGCGCAACGCCGAAGCTGCCGCCGGCATACGTGCACGCGAGATCGACACGGTCACCGGCCGCGCGGGCGCCAATGCGGCGCTGGCCAAATCGCTGCGCGCATTCCTGGAATACCGGACGATGCAATGCGGCTATGTCAAGGCGCTCTACGCAAGTGGTTCCGGCGCCGAACAGATGGGCCTGGCGTGCCGCGTGGATCTCACGCGCCGCCGCGTCCGCGAACTGCAACCTTAGGCCACCACCATGTCGATCACCGTCCAGGATGCCCTTCAGCGCACGATCGAGCATCGCGAGATCTTCCACGACGAGATGCTGTCGCTCATGCGCCAGATCATGAGCGGCGAAGTGTCACCGGTGATGATTGCCGCATTGACGGTGGGTCTGCGCGTCAAGAAGGAAACGATCGGCGAAATCGCGGCGGCCGCGCAGGTCATGCGCGAGCTCGCGACCAAGGTCGACGTTCCGGACCGCGAACACCTGGTCGACATCGTCGGCACCGGCGGCGACGCGTCGCACACGTTCAATATTTCCACGGCGTCCATGTTCGTCGCGGCCGGCGCGGGCGCGCGCGTGGCCAAGCATGGCGGGCGTTCGGTGTCGTCGCGCTCGGGAAGCGCGGACGTATTGGAGGCGCTGGGCGCCAACATCATGCTGACCCCGGCGCAGGTCGCCACATGCATTGCCGAGACCGGTGTGGGCTTCATGTTCGCGCCCAATCACCACTCGGCGATGAAGCACGCGGGGCCGGTGCGCAAGGAACTCGGCGTGCGCACGATCTTCAACATCCTGGGTCCGCTCACCAATCCAGCCGGCGCACCGAATCAGCTGATCGGCGTCTTTCACCCCGACCTGGTGGGCATCCACATTCGCGTGCTGCAACGCCTGGGCAGCACCCATGCGCTGGTGGTCTACGGCAAGGACGGAATGGACGAAGTGTCGCTCGGCGCCGCGACGATGGTGGGCGAACTCAAGGACGGTGAAGTCCGCGAATACGAAATCCACCCCGAGGACTTCGGACTGTCGATGAAATCCAATCGCGGCCTGAAGGTCAAGGACGCGCTGGAGTCGAAGGAGATGGTGCAGGAGGCGCTGTCCAACGTGGAAGGCACGCCGCGCGAGATCGTCACGCTCAATGCGGGCGCGGCGCTCTATGCGGCGAATATCGCGACGTCGATCAAGGATGGCATCGATCGTGCGCGCGAGGCGATCGCCAGCGGCGCGGCGCGCAAGAAGCTCGACACCTTCGTCGCCGCCACGCAGAAGCTGGGATCGAAGGCGCCATGAGCAGGAGTGACATCCTCGCGCAGATCGTCACCACCAAAGCGGAAGAGGTGATTGCCGCGCAAGTCGCGCGCCCATTTGGCACGGTCGACGCCGACGCGCGCGCGGCGTCGCCGCCGAGAGGTTTCGAGCGGGCGTTGCGCGCCAGGATTTCAGCTGGAAAAGCTGCGGTTATCGCCGAGGTGAAGAAGGCGAGCCCGAGCAAAGGCTTGTTGCGCGCGGATTTCGATCCGCCTGCCATTGCCGCAAGCTATGAACGAGCGGGTGCCGCGTGCCTGTCCGTCCTTACCGACCGCCCCTTTTTTCAGGGCGATCCTGAATACCTGATTGCGGCGCGAAGTGCCTGCTCGCTGCCGGTGCTGCGCAAGGAATTCATCATCGACGAATACCAGGTGGCCGAGTCGCGGGCGCTGGGCGCGGACGCCATCCTGCTCATCGTCGCAGCGCTCGAGGACGCGCAGATGGCTGCGCTGGAAGCCGCGGCCGCCGCCTATGGCATGGACGTACTGGTCGAGGTCCACGATGGTGCCGAGCTGGACCGGGCGTTGCGCCTCAAGACGCCGCTCGTCGGCATCAATAACCGCAACCTGCGCAACTTCAGCGTGACGCTGGACACGACGCTCAACCTGCTGGCGCGCGTCCCGAGCGACCGGCTGGTGGTGACGGAAAGCGGGATCCTGGTCCAGCGCGACGTCGCAATGATGCGCGCGCGCGGCGTGCATGCGTTCCTGGTCGGAGAAGCCTTCATGCGCGCGCCGGACCCGGGTGCTGCGCTGACCGCGCTGTTCGGCTGATCAACGTCGTTCCCGCGGAAGCGGGAACCCAGTGTCATTGACCAAAGTCGCTTGGCCCCCGCGTGCGCGGGGGCGACGGTTTCCGGTTTGCTATGATGCGCTGCCCGATTTCCACGATCTGATTTCCCATCCAAAGTAGGACGCGCACCCGTGTCGGCCATCGTCGTCGAAAACGTCAGCAAGCACTGGACGACCGCCGATGGCCAGGTGCGTGCGGTCGACGGCATTTCCTTCGAACTCGCTGCCGGCACGTTCAACGTGCTGCTCGGTCCTTCCGGCTGCGGCAAGTCCACCACGTTGCGCCTGATCGCCGGCCTCGAGTCCGCCGACGGCGGACGGGTGCTGATTGATGGCCGAGATGTCACGAGCGCGCCGCCAGCGCAGCGTAACATCGCGATGGTGTTCCAGAACTACGCTTTGTTTCCGCATCTGAGCGTCGCGGAAAACATCCTCTTCGGGCTGCGCGTGCGCCGCGTCGCGGACGCGGATTGCCGGACTCGCCTCGCCCGCGTCGCGGAATTGCTGGGCCTGGCGCCGTTCCTTTCACGCAAGCCATCGCAACTTTCGGGCGGGCAACAGCAGCGCGTCGCGCTCGGCCGCGCCATCATCAACGAAGCACCGGTGTGTCTCATGGACGAGCCACTGTCCAACCTCGATGCCCAGTTGCGGGCGGAAATGCGGCTGGAAATCCGGGCGCTGCAACGCAAGCTCGGCGTCACGATGGTCTATGTCACGCACGATCAGGTCGAGGCGATGTCGATGGCCGATCGCGTCATCCTTCTACGCGGCGGACGCATCGAGCAAAATGGCGCGCCGGTCGACCTTTATGAAGATCCCGCGAACACGTTCGTCGCCCGTTTCATCGGCACGCCGCCCATGAACCTGCTGCAGCTGGACGGGGGGGCGGGGGGCGCGATCATCCGAGGTACGGAAGGTCCCGCCGTGTTGCCTGCCGCATGCGCGGGCGGCACGCTCGGCGTGCGGCCGGAACACATCGCGCTGGGGATGGAGCGTGGGATGCGCGCGAGCGTCGAGAGTGTCGAATACCTGGGCGGCGATTCGCTCGTCGCCTGCCGGATCGGCGCGCAGCCGCTGGCAGTGCGCGCGCAGGGCAGCGTGGGGCTTTCACGCGGCGATGTCGCGTGGCTTCATTGGGCGCCCGGCGCGCAACATTATTTCGAGGAGGGCGGCAGCCGTGCTCCCCTTTCTACAACTCACGAAACAGCAACACAAATTGCCTGAAAACAGGCGGATGAAATCCGCCGCCCAAGGAGGAGCAAAACATGTGGTATCGATGCATTCGTAACGGATTGTTCGCATTGCTGGCCGCGCTGGCCAGCTTGACTCCCGCGCTCGCGCAGGCGCCCACCGAAGTGTCGTTCTACTATCCCGTCGCGGTCGGAGGCCCGATCACCAAGATCATCGACGGCCTCGCCGCAGAGTTCGAAAAGGAGAATCCGGGGATCAAGCTGAAGCCGATCTATTCGGGCAGCTACCAGGATTCCATCACGAAAGCGCTTACGGCAGTGAAAAGCGGCGAGCCGCCGGTCACGTCGATACTGCTTTCCACCGACATGTTCACGCTGATCGACGAAGGTGCGATCCAGCCGTTCGACGACCTCATCAAGACGCCGGAAGACAAGGCCTGGCTCAAGAGCTTCTATCCGGCGTTCATGGAAAACAGCCAGACGGGGGGCAAGACCTGGGGCATTCCGTTCCAGCGCTCGACCATCGTTCTGTACTACAACAAGGAGATGTTCAAGGAGGCGGGACTCGACCCCAACCGTCCGCCCGCGACCTGGAAGGAAATGACCGAATACGCCCAAAAGCTGACCAAGCGCGACGCGTCGGGCAAGGTCACGCAGTGGGGCGTGCAGATTCCTTCGTCCGGATTTCCTTACTGGCTGTTCCAGGGTCTGGCAATCCAGAACGGCGGGATCCTGATGAATTCTGCGGGCACGCAGACGTTCTACGACAAGAAGGAAGTCATCGACGCGCTGCAGTACTGGGTCGACCTCGTGAACAAGTACAAGGTCCATCCCGAAGGCATTGTCGAATGGGGCACGACGCCCAAGGACTTCTTCGAGAAAAAAGTGGCGATGATCTGGACGACCACAGGCAACCTCACCAACGTCAAGAACAACGCCAAGTTCGACTTTGGCGTCGCGATGCTGCCGGCGAGCAAGCAGCGGGGCAGCCCGACAGGTGGCGGCAACTTCTATCTGTTCACCAAGTCGACGCCGGCGCAGCGCGCGGCGGCATTCAGATTCATCAAGTGGATCACGACACCGGAACGCGCGGCGCAATGGGGGATCGACACCGGCTATGTCGCGGTGCGCGCGGATGCCTGGGACACGCCGATCATGAAACAGTATGTGGCCGGATTCCCGCCGGCCGCTGTGGCGCGCGACCAGTTGCCGTACGCGAAGGCTGAACTGTCGACGCACGACAACCAGCGCGTGACAAAGGCGCTGAATGACGGCCTGCAGGCGGCGTTGACGGGTGCCAAGCCGCCGGAACAGGCGATGAAGGATGCGCAGGCGCAATCCGAGCGCATCCTGCGCACGTATCGGCGCTAGCGCAGAGAATTGCGCGGCGGGACGGGTCGCAACCTGCGATCCGTCCAGCGTACCAGTCCCATTCGCCTTGCAGCCAACTTGAACCGCACGACGCAGTGGGTGTACGGCTGGCTGCTGCTGTTGCCGGCGATGGCGCTGCTCGCGCTCTTCACGCACTATCCCGCGCTGGCAAATCTCTGGCACAGCTTCCACTCGACGCCCAAAGGCGACGTGCCGGCGTCGTTCGTCGGCCTCGACAACTATGCGCAACTGGTGGAGGACCCGATATTCTGGCAGTCGCTTGCGAACAATTTCTGGTACGCGTTGGGCACCATTCCCGCGTCGATGGCGTTGGCGCTGCTGATGGCGGTATGGGTGAACGATCGCATTTCGGGTCGCGGCATCTTGAGGCTCGCCTATTTCACGCCGACGATCCTGCCGATGATCGCGGTGGCCAACATCTGGCTCTTCTTCTACACGCCCGAGTACGGACTGCTCGAGCAGTTCACCGGTGCGCTGGGACTGCCGAGTCACAACTGGCTCGGCAGCAAGAGCACCGCGCTGGCCGCGCTCATGGTCGTCACGATCTGGAAGGAAGCCGGCTTCTTCATGATCTTCTACCTGGCCGCGCTGCAGTCCATGTCGCCGCATCTGGCGGAAGCCGCCGCCATCGAAGGCGCCTCGCGCTGGTATTACTTTCGCCGCGTCACGTTGCCGTTGCTCATGCCCACCACGCTGTTCGTGCTCGTGAATGCGGTGATCAACGCGTTCCGCCTGGTTGACCACATCGTCGTGATGACCCGAGGCGGACCTGACAACGCGACCGAACTCCTGCTCTACTACATCTATGAAATTGGCTTCCGCTTCTGGGACGGGGCTTACGCGGCCGCGCTGACGATGGTGCTGCTGGCGATCCTGGGACTCGTGGCGCTTGCGCAGTTCTACTTCCTCGAACGCAAGGTTCACTACCAGTGAACGACCCCCACGCTCACGTTGTTCGCTGCCCCCAAAGGGGGAGCTGTCGGCGTCTCGGGACGGCCCTTCGCCGCGTATGAACCACCCCCACGCTCACGATGTTCGCTGTCTTCGGCCCGGCGGCACACCATGACTGCGATGGTTTACGAGTCGCGGGGTGCAGCGCGCGTGCTGGTCACGGCAGCTGCCTGGGGGTTGGGCTTCCTCTGGTTGCTGCCGTTGCTCTACGCGTTCTGGACGGCTTTTCACGCTGCGGAATACTCGACCCATTTCTCGCTGACCGCACCGCTGACGCTGGCGAACTTCGTCACCGCCTGGCACGCGGCGCCTTTCGCACGGTATTTCCTCAATACGACGTTGCTGGTCGCGATGGTCCTGGCGGCGCAGATGGTGCTGACCACGCTCGCGGCGTATGCGTTTGCCCGTTTCGAATTTCCGGGGCGCGGCGTGCTGTTCGCGCTTGTGCTCGTGCAACTCATGGTGATGCCCGATGTGCTGATCGTCGAAAACTACCGGACGATGACCTTGCTCGGATTGAAGGACACGATTCCCGGCATCGGCCTGCCCTACGTGGCAAGCGCATTCGGAATATTCCTGTTGCGGCAGACTTTCAAGGGCGTGCCGCGCGAACTGGACGAAGCGGCACGCGTCGAGGGCTGCACACCGCTGCAGGTCCTCTGGCGCGTCTACGTGCCGCTCGCGCGTCCAACCTATCTCGCGTACGCGCTTGTGAGCGTGAGCTACCATTGGAACAATTTCCTGTGGCCGCTCATCATCACCAATTCCGTGGAGGCGCGTCCGATGACCGTCGGCCTGCAGGTGTTTTCTTCGACTGACCAAGGCATCGACTGGTCGATCATCACGGCGGCGACGTTGTTGTCCACGGCGCCGCTGTTGATCGCGTTCCTGATTTTCCAGCGCCAGTTCGTTCAATCCTTCATGCGGGCCGGAATTCGATGAAGCTCATAACCTGGAATGTGCAGTGGTGCTGCGGGGTCGACGGCAGAGTCGACCCGGCCCGCATCGTGACCGAGGCCAAGCGCCAAGCCGATTTCGACGTGCTGTGCCTGCAGGAAATCGCCGACAATTTTCCGCATCCGCGACTGGCGGGAAGCGCAGGGGAAGACCAGTTCGCGATGCTCGCCGCGCTGCTGCCCGGATATACGGCGATACCGGGCGTGGCGACCGATCACCCGTCCGACAACGGCCGCCGCCGCCGCTTCGGCAACATGATCTTCTCGCGGCTCCCGGTGCGGCAGATCTTCCGCTACATGCTGCCCTATCCTTTCGACCCGGACTTCCTGGCGATGCCGCGCATGGCGCTGGAGGCGGTTGTGTCCGCCCCCATGGGCGACGTGCGCGTCATCACGACCCACCTCGAGTACTACTCCGTCAAGAAGCGGGCGAGCCAGATCGATGCGCTGCGCCACATCTATGCGCAAGGTTTCGAGTACTCCCGCGATCCCCACGTGATGGCAATCGACGGCGGCCCGTTCCAGACCCATCCGCGCCCCGCGGCGACGGTGATCACCGGCGACTTCAACATGGATCCGGCCGATCCCGGGCATGCACAGATGCTGGCGCCGTTTGCGAATGGAACGCCGCCGTTGTCCGATGCGTGGGAGCAGCGGCATCCAGGGGTGCCGCACGCGCCGACGATGTGCCTGTACCAGAAGATCGACCCGACGTCGCCAGGGTATTGCTGCGACTTCATCTTCGTCAGCGAGGACTTGAAGTCGCGTGTCCGCGACGTTGCGGTGGACACGCAGTTGCAGGCATCGGATCACCAGCCGATCGTGCTGACGCTGGCCTGACCCCGTGGGCGGCAGCCGCCGGCCGGGCGCATTGCCCCGGCCTGGTGCAGAGGCGGCTACAATTCGACGTTGTCCGTCGCCGGCTTGATGCCGGCGCGTCCCTTTCCGCACCGGCGCTCAAGACTTGGCCCACGTTTCCACTGCCTCCCCTGCGCTGACTTTCACCGGCGAGCGTTTCACACCCGAAGTGCGCGGAGCGATCTGGTACGAGCATTGGCATCGCTACGCATTTGTCGCCGAGCTGGTTCGGGGCAAGCGCGTGCTCGATGCTGCATGCGGCGAAGGTTACGGCAGCTTCCTGCTTTCACACACCGCGGCGCGCGTTGCCGGCGTCGATATTTCGGCGGACGCCGTTGCCCACGCCCGCCAGCGCTACTCCCGGGACAATCTCGATTTTACGCAGGGCTCGGTTACCAGCCTGCCGCTGCCGGACGCGAGCGTCGACGTTGTCGTGTCGTTCGAGACGATTGAGCACCTTCCGGCGCAGCGCGAGATGCTCGCGGAATTCCGGCGCGTGCTGCGCGCCTCCGGCGTCCTTGTCATCTCGTCCCCCAATCGGCCCGTCTACAACGAGGCGGGCGAAGTCGAGAATCACTTTCACGTGGCCGAGCTCGACCGCACCGAATTGAAGGCTTTGCTCGATCCGGCGTTCTCGCAGCAGCAGTGGTACGGGCAGCGCGTGGTGGCGCAGTCGCTGCTCTGGGCCGAAGGACAAGGCAATGCGGCTGTGCAATTCCTGACGCTGCCTGAACACGAGGCAAAGCCGGCACTTGCACCAGCGGCGCCGATGTACTTCGTCGTTGTGTGCGGGGGAACCGGCGCCCAGTTGCCAGTCTGCCCTTCGCTCAGCATGTTCGACGACGGCGCGCTTGCGCTTTGGCGCGATTACGCGCGCGCATTGCAGCGCGAGCGGCAGCTCGCGTGGGACGAACTCGACGCGCGCGCCGTCGCGACGGAACGACTGACCGAATTGATCGGCGCCGTCAACGCGCTCGCAAGCGAGAAGGATGCGGTGGCCGCGCTCAAGCGGCACGTCGCGCATCAGGATGCTGAATTGAGCGTCGCGCAGGCGGAAGCCCGCCGCGAGATTGCAGCTCACGCGGAAACCCGCGAGCGCCTCGAGTACCGCGAATCCGCGCGCGGCTGGCTGCGACTGCCGCTCGCGCTGCTCAAGCGGCGCTTCTCAGGCATGCGCTGATGGCTACGGTCGACATCATCGTTCCCGTGTATCGCAACCTGGAGGCGACGCGCCGCTGCATCGAAAGCGTTCTGGCTGCGACTTCACGCATCCCGTACGAGCTGATCGTCGTCAACGATGCAACGCCGGAGCCCGAACTCGCCCGCTTCCTGCGTGATTTGAAGGATCGCGGACATGCGACGTTGATCGAGCAGCCGGTGCATCAGGGTTACTCGGCGGCGGTGAACCGGGCGTTTGCATTGCATCGCGACCGCGACGCCGTGGTGCTCCAATCCGATGCCGATGTCGCGAATGACTGGCTCGACCGCCTTGCCGCGCATGGCGCGGTGCGAGGCATCGGAGTCATCGGCACCTTCACCAATAGCGCGGGAAGTGCGACTTATCCGCTCGCGCGAAGCGACAATCCGCTTCCCGCGGGCATGACGACAGCCAAACTCGACGCGCTGTTCGCGCGAGCCAATCCCGGGGCGACGGCGGCGCTGCCCGCGCTTGAAGGCCCGTGCCTCTACTTTCGCCGCGACTGCCTCGAAAAGGTGGGCGCGTTCGACGCTGCTCCACTGGGCAGCGATTTCGGCGTGGAAGTGGACTTCTGCCTGCGCGCGGGGAGTGCCGGCTTCCGCAACGTGGTGGCCGCCGACGTGTTCATCGGCCACGCGGGCCGCGTGACCTTTGGCGAGCGCGAAGCGGCTGAGCTCGCTGGCCGCGCGGACTTGGCGCTGCGCAAGTTGTACCCGACCTATGCCAACCAGAAGGCGGAAGCACTGGCGCGCGAGCCCGCGAGGCCTTTCGCGCGGCGCGTCGATCTCCTGCGCCTGGCCGAGTCCCCGGAACGACCCTTGCTCTTCATATCGCATCCCTGGGGCGGCGGCATCCGTCGCCACATGAACGACCTCGCTGCGCTGGTGGCCGGGCGTTGCGAAGTCCTCTATCTCGAACCCGCTGCCGATGGCACGGTCAAGCTTTACTGGCCGCGCGCGGGCGAAGGCTTCGCGCTCTACTTTTCGCTGCCGGGCGAGCTGTCCGAACTCGCCGCGCTATTGCGGTCCATCGGCGTCGAGCGCCTGCATTTTCACCACGTCCACCTGCTGCCCCGGGCGGTGCTCGAACTGCCGTCGGCCGTCGGTGTTCCCTACGATTGCACGCTGCACGATTACTATGCGATCTGCCCGCAATACCATCTCGTCACCGTGGACGGCGAGTACTGTGGCGAGCCCGATGCCACCGGCTGCGCGGCGTGCCTTACGCGCCGGCCGGGCCAATGGGGTCTCGACATCACTGCCTGGCGCGGCGTCTTCGGACAGTTGTTGCGCGGCGCCGACCGCATCATCGCGCCCTCACACGATGTCGAGCGGCGGGCGCGTCTCTACTTTCCCGATCTGGCGATCCAGGTGTGGCCCCATCCGGAGATCGCCCCCGATGCGCCGCCGCACATCGCACGCGTTGCGGTGCTGGGCAACCTGTCACCTGAGAAAGGCCTGCATGTCGTGGCGGCATGCGCGCGGGAGGCCCGCGACCGGGGATTGCCGCTGGTGTTTCGCCTGCTGGGCTCCACGACCGAACCCGTGCCGCAATCGCCGGAGGTTCCGCTGACGATTCACGGCCAGTATGTCGACGCCGAGCTGCCGTTGCTGATTGGCGCGGAAAAGCCCGACGTGATCCTGTTCCCTGCGCAGGTGCCCGAGACTTATGCGTACACCTTGTCCGTAGCGCTTGCGTCCGGACTGCCAATCGTCGCGTCCGCGCTTGGCGCGTTCACCGAGCGCCTGTCCGGTCATCCCCGCTCGGCCACCGTGGCGTGGAATGCGCCGCCCGCCGTGTGGAACGAAGCGCTGCTCGAAGCGGCCGGCGTCGACGTTCGCCCGTCATCGCCGTTGTCGTCGATGCGCATCAAGCAGGTGAACTGATGAATCCCGCGCAGTACGTTGGCAAGTACCTGGCGTCGCTGCCCGCCGGATTGCGCGGGACGCGGTCCGCCGGCAACCTGCCGCCACTGCACGAGGGGAACTTCTACCTGGCCGAGGGGCAGGTAGAGGCGCCGCCGCTCTCGCTGGGCCAGCTGTTCTCCGCAGGTGTTGATTGCGGTCACACGGAAGCGCGCAACGAGCTCAAGCGACAAGTCGCCGTCGTCGACCAGCAGCTCGAGGAATACCGCGCCGTCCGGGACCGCGCGCAGGGCGACCGCGAGCATCTTGCCGCCGAACTCCTTTCGGCGCAGCGCACATTGCTGACAATGCAGATTCACACGGGCCGCGTCGAAACCACGCTGGCCGCCGCGCAGCGCCGGATCGGTGAGCTCGAGTCATCGACGACCTGGCGCCTGACCGAGCCGGTGCGAAGCGCAGGCCACCGCAGCAAGGTGCTACTGGCGCGCGGTCGTGCACGTTGGGCTGCGGTCCGGCGCACGCCGCAATTCGCCGCGCTGATGTGGTCGATCTTCCGCAACGAAGGCTTGGGCGCGGTGGCCAATCGCGCCTGGGCCAAGCTCAAGGGCAAGGGGCGGTTCAAGGCGCCCCGCGCTGCGATGTTCGGCCTCGAGGAGGGCATTACGCCGCTCGCGTTCCCTTCGAGCGACGCACCGAACGTGTCGATCGTGATTCCTGTGTACGGCAAGCCGCTGCTGACCTTCACATGCTTGCGCAGCGTGCACGCGCAAACACCTCCGGGCCAATACGAAGTGATCGTCGTCGACGATGCGTCGACGGAACCGGTTGCAGAGAATCTGAAAGAAGTTTCCGGCGTCCGCTTCGTGCGCAACGAGCAGAACCTGGGCTTCATCGGCACCTGCAACCGTGGTGTGGAAATGGCCCGAGGCGACATCGTGGTGTTCCTCAACAACGACACCATCGTCACGCCCGGCTGGCTCGATGCGATCCTGTCCGTGTTCCGCGAGTATCCGGAGGCCGGGCTCGTCGGCGCCAAGCTTATCTATCCGGATGGCAGGCTGCAGGAAGCGGGCGGAATCGTCTGGCGCGACGGGTCGGCATGGAACTGGGGCCGCGACGACGATCCGAACAAACCCGAGTACAACTACCTGCGCGAAGCGGATTACTGTTCCGGCGCCTGCCTCGCGATTCCACGGCAGCTGTTCAGCGAGGTCGGCGGCTTCGATGCGGGGTACGCCCCGGCGTACTACGAAGACGTGGACCTTGCCTTCGCCGTGCGCGCGGCGGGCAGGAAGGTGTTCTACCAGCCGTTCGCGACCATCGTCCATTTCGAAGGCCAGACATCGGGTACCGACGAGACTGTCGGCGTCAAGCGCCACCAGGTCGTCAACCAGGCGACCTTTGCCGCCAAGTGGGGCAACACGCTCGCGCTGCACCGGCCCAATGGAATCAACCCGGATCTCGAGCACGACCGCGGCGCGCAGATGCGGATCCTCGTGATCGACGCGTGCATGCTCACGCCGGACCACGATGCGGGCTCGCTCCGCATGCAGGCAATACTTGAAATCCTGACGTCGCTGCGCTGCAAGGTGACGTTCATCGCGGACAATCTCGAATACCGCCAACCCTATGTGTCGCAATTGCAGCAGCGCGGCATCGAGGTGCTGTTCCATCCTTTTGTGGAATCCATTGCCGAACTCCTGGCCAAGCGCGGCCCGGAATTCGACATCATCGTGATGTCCCGCCACTATGTCGCTGTAAAGCATTTTGAGGCGGTGCGGACGTTTGCGCCCAGGGCGCTTGTCGTGTTCGACACGGTAGACCTGCATTTCCTGCGTACGGAGCGGCAGGCGGAGCTGGAAGGCAGCGCTCTCGCACGCGCGGCCGCACGCTCGAAGCGCGACGAGGAACTGGCCTTGATCCGCAAGGCCGACGTGACGCTGGTGGTGTCGCCATTCGAGCAGGGATTGCTGGCCGAACTCGTGCCGGATGCCCGCGTCATGGTGTTGTCGACGATCCACGAGCTGCTGCCCCCGGGCAAGCCGTTCGCGGAGCGCGAAGGCCTGGTGTTCATTGGCGGCTTTCAGCACCCGCCCAATACCGATGCGGTGCTCTGGTATGCGCGCGAAATATTGCCGAAGGTGCGCGAGGCGCTGCCCGGCGCCAAGACCTACATCGTCGGCAGCAAGGTCCCGGCCAACGTACGCGCGCTCGCCGCCGAGGACTTCATCGTCACCGGGTACGTGCCCGACGTCACGTCTTATTTCACCGGTTGTCGCGCGTCGATCGCGCCCCTGCGGTACGGCGCGGGAGTCAAGGGCAAGATCAACCTCGCGATGAGCTACGGCCTGCCGGTCGTCGCGACCACGCCGTCAATCGAAGGCATGCACCTGAACGCAGGCGACGACGTGCTGGTCGGTGACGATCCGGCGGCGTTCGCGGCCGAAATCGTGCGGGTTTACCAGGACGAGGTGCTGTGGCAGAAGCTCGCTGCGGCTGGCCGCGACAACATCCGCAAGCATTTCTCGCGCGATGTCGCGCGCAGCACGATCACACGCCTCATTGCGCTCGCGCGCAGCAACGGCATGGCGAAATCCGCGTAGGGCAGGACCTAGCGCCGACGAAACACGATGTCGCGCACCCCGTGGCCCAGTTTCAGGCCCCGCGTCTCGAATTTGGTGTGCGGACGCCATTCCGGACGCGTTGCATAGTCGGCGGCGGTATTTTCCAGCAGCGGCTCGGCCGTGAATGTCGCCAGAATTTCCTGCGCATACTCGTCCCAGTCGGTGGCGGCGTGCAGGTACCCGCCTGCTTTCAGCCGCTGCGAGAGCGCATGCACGAATTCCGGCTGCAGCAGGCGCCGCTTGTGATGGCGTTTCTTGGGCCAGGGATCGGGGAAGTAGACATGGATGCCGGAAAGTGACGCCAGCGGAATCATGTGCGCGACCACTTCCACGGCGTCATGCTGGATCACGCGCAGGTTGGTCAGCCCGGCGGCATCGACGCGATTGAGCAATGCCCCAACGCCAGGTCCGTGGACTTCGAGTCCGAGGAAGTCATTCTGCGGATTTGCCGCGGCAATCGCAGCCGAGGTCTCTCCCATGCCGAAGCCGATTTCCATGATGATGGGCGCCACTCGTCCGAAAGCCGCGGCAGCGTCGAGCGGCGCGGGCGAGTAGTCGATGCCGAATTTCGGCATTAATGTATCCAGCGCGCGCTGCTGCGCGGGCGACATCCGGCCCTGACGCAATACGAAGCTGCGAACCGGTCGGTGCGCGACTGCGCCTGCGGCGGATTTTGCGGACGTCATGGCGCGCGGGGCCCTGTTTGCCGCCAGCCCGCGTCGGACAGGCGACGCTCCAGCGTGTGCACCTTGTCGTCGCCTTTCGGCGTGTATTCGATGCTCAGCGTGGCTTCGCCCTTCCACTGCAACGTCACGTCGGACCATTCCGCATCGGGCTTCCACGCGAGTTCGCGGCGGACGCCTTCGCGGGAAATGCGCCACACGGAAACCTCGTTGTCGCAGTCCTCCCGGCAGAAGTCGGCGATCGCCAGCCTTTGCCGGTCCGGAGATAACGTAGGCTCGCCGGGAAGCGTTGTGATTTGCCCTGTGGCGCGCTGGAGCAGCGTGTACCCCAGGTGATCGTCGTGGGTGGTGAACAGCAGCACGATGTTCGGCGTGCTCCAGTAATCCCACAGTGACCACGTGGTACCTCCCTGCAACGTGTCGACGTCGACAAAATCACGATTGCCCGACGGAAACAGCAGCACCTTGAGCAATTTGCCATCGCGGATGGCGAGGTTGGGCAACGCCTTCAACTGCTCTGCCTCGATCAGGCGCCCGCAATGGGCGGGGCTCTCGGCCTGTGTGCAGAGTTCCGCGATGCGCGCCGGCGTAACCGGCGCCGCACATGCGTCGAGGCAGGCCCAGAGCGCCATCGCGCAGCCTACGGCGAACGGCGCGCATGACCGCATCATGCCGGTCAGGAAATGAGCCCGGCCGTTGGCGAGCTTGGACTGCCCGCGTAAAGCTTGCGTGGCATGCGGCCGGCGAGCTGTGCTTCGCGTCCGGCTTCCACCGCGAGTTTCATTGCACGCGCCATGCGCACCGGATCACGCGCAAGCGCGATGGCGGTGTTCATCAGCACGCCGGCACAGCCCAGTTCCATTGCGATGGCTGCGTCGGAGGCGGTGCCGACGCCGGCATCCACAAGAACAGGTACCTGAGCCTGTTCGATGATGAGCTTGAGATTCCACGGATTGAGGATCCCCATGCCCGAACCAATGAGAGAGGCCAGCGGCATGATTGCCACACAACCAATTTGTTCCAGTTCGCGCGCGATGATGGGATCGTCCGACGTGTACACCATCACCTGAAAACCGTCGCGGACAAGCGTCTCGGCGGCCTTCAGCGTTTCGCGCACGTTCGGGTACAGCGTGTCCTTGTCGCCGAGTACTTCGAGCTTGGTGAGCGCATGGCCGTCGAGCAACTCGCGCGCGAGCCGCAATGTGCGCACCGCGTCGTCCGCCGTGTAGCAGCCGGCGCTGTTCGGGAGGTACGTGAACTCGGACGGCGGAAGCGTGTCAATCAGCGAGGGCGCATCCGCGTCCTGGCCGATGTTGGTGCGGCGAATGGCAACTGTAACAATTTGTGCGCCGGACGCGTCGATCGCCTCGCGAGTCTGCGCGAAGTCGCGATACTTTCCGGTGCCGACGAGCAGGCGCGAACGATAGGCGCGTCCGGCAATCACCAGCGGATCGACGGCGACGTCGTGTGCAACGGGTGCGTTCATGGCGACATTTTACGCCTGGTGCATGCAGTCGCGCTTTCGGCGTCCGCGAAACTATCCGCCACCCACGGCGGCCACGATTTCGAGGCGGTCGCCAACTGCCACGGGCGTCTCGTCATAGCGACTCTTGGGAATGATTTCGCCATTCATCTCCACCGCAATGCGCTTGCCCGCGAGGTTCAATGCCCGCACAAGCTCGGCAACCGTCGCCGGGGGCGGGTCGAAACGGTGTGGCGTTCCGTTGAGCGTGACTTGCATGATGCGCAGATGATAGCGCCTCGGGCCGCGGGCGCAGTCAACTGGCTGCGCCGATCGCGCGTTATTGGGCATAATGATGATGCACGAGCGGGCCGCGTTAGATGGCCGCCTCGCTGGTCGCAGGCCACGACGAGTCCATTCCCTGGAGACCCCATGAATTTTTCCCGTAGCCTGGCTGCGGTTCTGGCAACTGTGTTGCTGGTAGTTTCAGCGTTGGCCCCGGCGCAGAATGTGCCGCCCCCCGGCACGCCTCCGCCAGCCGCGCCGATGTCCCAGGATTTCCTCGACGGGCTGCTTGCCCCGATCGCGCTCTTTCCCGACGAATTGCTGACACAGGTGCTGATGGCATCGACGTATCCGCTGGAAGTGGTCCAGGCGGCGCGCTTCGTCAAGGCCAACCCGAACTTGAGAGGCGACGCGCTCGACGCGGCGCTCAAGGACATGCCCTGGGACGTGAGCGTGCTGTCGTTGGCGTCATTCCCTCAAGTCCTCGACATGATGAATGACAAGCTGGACTGGACGCAGCGCCTGGGCGACGCGTTCCTCGACGACGAAGCGGCGGTCATGCGTACTGTTCAAGGGCTGCGCATGCGCGCGCAGCAGGCCGGCAATCTGCAAAGCACCGAGCAGCAGAAGGTGATCGTGCAACAGCAGACGATCATCATCCAGCCGGCACAACCGCAGTATCTCTTCGTGCCCGTCTACAACCCCCAGGTGATTTTCGGCCCGTGGTGGGGGCCACCGATATACCGGCCCTGGTACTGGTATCCGCCGCCGATCTGGGGCTTTGGTCCGCGACCGCCGAATTGGGGATTTTCCGCAGGCTTCTTCTGGGGAACCGCCTGGGGCATCAATCACAACAATTGGGGCTGGTCGCAGCCGAACTGGCGCAGCAACAACATCAACATCAATATCAACAACAACAATATCTGGGTCAACAATCGCCCCGGCTTTCGCGACCAGTATCGTAACGACAGCAACTGGAGACACAGCGTCGATCACCGTCGTGGCGTGGCATATCGCGATAACGCCACCAATGACCGGTACCGGCCCGGCGCGGGATCGGGGTCGCAGTCGCGCGAGAACTATCGCGGGCGCGATAACGCGACGCGTCCGGGTGGCACGGATCGTCCGGGCACGGGCGGTGGTGGCAACAATGCCACGCGTCCGGGTGGCGAACGGCCGGGCACCGGCGGCGGTGGCAACGTCACGCGCCCCGGAGGCGAACGTCCAGGCACCGGCGGCGGTGGCAACGTCACGCGCCCCGGAGGCGAACGTCCAGGCACGGGCGGTGGCGACGGCAATGTCGCGCGTCCGGGTGGCGAGCGTCCCGGCACGGGTGGGGGCGGTAACGCAACACGTCCCGGTGGTACCGATCGGCCGGGCACAGGAACGGGCAACGTCACGCGACCGGGCAACGAACGTCCCGGCACGGGCGGGGGCAACGCAACGCGTCCGGGCAGTCAAGGTCCAAGTAACGGTTTCGGTAACGCGGCGACGCCGCGCCCGTCGCAGCCCGGGTCGAGGCCGTCGTCGGGATTCCAACCGGAAACGCGGCCGCAGGTTCAGCGCGACGCCAATCGCGGCGCCCAGAGCCGCGCAGCGATGCAACAGTCGCAGCGCCCGGCGCCAAGCGCACAACGTCCCGCGGCGCCGACAGGCAATCGTGGTGGCGGTGGTGGCGGTGGTGGCGGTGGCGGTGCGTGGCGGTGGCGGTGGCGGTGGCGGTGGCGGTGGCGGTGGCGAAGGTCGTGGCGGTGGACAAGGACGAGGTCGCTAATGGAACACGTGAGAACCATCATGAGAATCACCCGCGCGGACGCGCTCCTCCGCCGCCCTTTCGGCGTGGGGTCGGCAATCCTGGCGGCCCTTCTGTTGGCGGCGCCCAGTGTGCAGGCGGCCGAACCGGCGCGTGCAACCACGACCAAGCCGTCGTTCGTGCAGGACACCTATGCAACGCCTGAAGAGGCTGCGAAGGCGCTTGCCGATGCGGTGCGTACGGACGAAAGGAAGGCGATCTGGCGCGTGCTGGGTCCTGGCTCCAGCAAGTTTGTTCGCTCCGGCGATCCGGTGCAGGACGAGCAGGCGCGGGTAGCATTCCTCGCGGGCTACGACAATTCGGTCAAATTCGAGCGCGACGGCGACGCCAAGGCAACGCTGCTCATCGGACCCGACGACTTCCCGTTTCCGTACCCGATCGTGATGAAGAACGGCCGCTGGCAGTTCGACGCCAAGCAGGGCAACGAGCAAGTGCTCGATCGCCGCATCGGCCGTAACGAGCTGTCGGCGATCAAGGTTTGTCTCGCCTACGTCGATGCGCAGCGCGAATACGCGACGCTCGACCGCGACGGCAATGGCACGCTCGAATATGCGCAGAAGCTTTTGAGCACGCCGGGCACGCACGACGGTCTGTACTGGGCATCGAATGAAGGCGACAAGCCAAGTCCGCTGGGACCGGCCGTCGCCAACGCGCGCAGCCAGGGGTATGGCAAGAATGCCCGGAGTGATCCGTACCACGGCTATCTTTACAAGATTCTCACCGCTCAGGGCGCCGCTGCCCACGGCGGGGCCTACGACTACCTCGCCGGCGGCAAGATGATCGGTGGATTCGCGCTCGTCGCCTATCCAGCGCGATGGGGCGCATCGGGCGTGATGACATTCACGTGTAGCCACGACGGCGTCGTGTTCGAGAAGAACCTCGGCAAAGACACTGTCGCCGTCGCGAGCAAGATGACGGTGTTCAATCCCGATTCGACCTGGACCAAGTCTCAGGATCAATAGCCTCGACCTGAATTGTGTGGCGAGACCGTCCGCGCGCAACGTGCTGTTGCACGATCCGGAGAGTGAATTGACGTCGAGTGCGGAAGCGGTCGTGCAGCGACAGCTCGAGGCCTACAATGACCGCGACCTCGGGAGATTCCTGGCCGAATACAGCGACGATGTCTGCGTGTTTCGGCCGCCGGCGACTGCGCCGGCCATCATCGGCAAGGTCGCCTTCGGCCAGTTCTACGCGACCCAGCGGTTCAATCACGCCGGACTCCACGCCGAGCTTGTCAACCGTATGGTCGTCGGCAATACGGTCATCGATCACGAGCGCATTTCCGGCATGGGCCCTCAGCCCTTCGAAGTAGCCGTCGTCTACGCGGTCAGCGACGGTCTCATTCGCTGTACCTGGGCATTCGCGGCAACCTAGCACCATACGCGCCCTTCGGAATATCCCGATCAATTTCGAACATCCCGGGATATGGAAGCCGGACGGAACGTGGAGGCAGTACATGACCGGGATGCTGCGCAAGCATGCCGTGGACTTCGAGCTCTACAGATTGTGATCGACTCCACTTCGTTGCTTTCCAGGGGGCCATCGATGCGCCGACTTGCCGAAATCTCGCTTGCCGTTGCGTTCTCGGCAGGCCTGCCGCTCGCTGGAGCGGCGCAGGCCGCGCCGGCTTCCTTGCCGGACTCCACCTACGCGCCCTTGCGGATGGAGGAAGGAACCTGGGACGCGGATGTCACGTTCTACGAGGACGACAAGCCGAGCGGACGTGCCGCCGGCGTGCAGGTCAATACGTTCCTTGCCAATCGTCACTGGATGATCAACGATTTCAAGATTCCGGCCACCGACAAATTCCCGGCGTACGAGGGCCACGGCATCTGGGGCTTCGACCCCGTCGCCAAGACCTATGTCAACACCTGGGTCGACACCAACGATCTTGCGGTGCGCACTGACTATGGCTATTGGCATGAGCCGGAGAAAACGATGGTCTGGTCGACGAAGCAGAATGACGGTCAGGGACATTTCGTCGACTATCGAATTACAGAGGAATTCAAGGGCGACACGCGGGTATTCACCTTTTACCAGCTGGGACTGGCGAAGCCGAATCCACATCCACTGGTGAAGATCGTGTTCACCAAACGCAAACCCGTCCCGACAGCGAAGTGATTTCGATCCGTACACGTGGTCGTGGAGCGCGGCGATGCCGGCTCGCCGCGAATTTCGCTTTCCTGTTCGCGACACTTGTCGTGTCGGTGAGCGCGCGAGCCGACGAGCCTAAATTTTCCTTCGACGACCCGTTCCTGCAGGTTACGGGCGCGCTTGCCGGCTGTGCGACTCCGGCCAAGCCAGTGCTGACGCAGGAACAGATGCGCACCGCGGCACACTCCCGGGCGGAGCGTGGAACCCGGTGCTATCAATCGGGGCGATGCCGTCTGCCCAACTCCTACATGTATGACAAGGAGATCATTCCGCGTGTCAGGCAAGCCATCCTGGCCGACGGCCGGTTCTCCGAGACCAGTATCTGGATTGAAGGTCAGCGTCGATGGGTTTGGTTGAAGGGCTGTGTCCGAACGCGGGCGCAAATGGATGCGCTTGTGAAGCTCGTGCGCGAAATCGACGACGTCGAGTCCGTCGTCAACGAGCTTGTCGCCAAGCCGCGCTGAACGGGATTCACACTGTCTTGGGCCGGTCGAGGTGCGCGAGCGCTTCCTGCGCGGATTCGTAGATGTGCGGCGCGACACCGCGATTTTCAAGCGCGTCGCCGAGCTTCATCCGCAGGAAATTGGATGTGGTGTAGCGGGTGACGCGAGTGTAGTAATGCGCCATCAGGTACTGCACCATCGCCGACCACGCGTCGACCAGCTCCGGCACGATGGTGAATCCGTCGTAGTTGACGATCGCATAGACCTTGCGGCCGAGCGGGCCCAGGTTCTTCTCGACTTCTGCGCGAACATCGGCGATGTCCTGCGGGCGCCGGATCGCGAGCCGCTCGAAGTTGATGAAGAAGATGTCCTGTTCCGCCGCGTAGGCGAAACGCCGGGGAAGCGGAATGGTCAGCATTCGTTCTCGCAGGCCCATCTTTCCTTCCTGGAAAATGGCAGACTCCATGAGCCTGGGTGGATTGCTCATGACGGGCCGGAATTCCATCTGCGCCAGCACGTCGCGCTCGAGGTCCATGCCCGGAGCAATCTCGGTCAGCTCGATGCCTTCGGCGCATAGCCGGAACACCGCGCGCTCCGTGATGTAGAGCACGGGTTGCCTGCGCTTCCATGCGTAGCGACCGGAAAACGTGCGGTGCTCGACCTCGCGCACGAATTTCTTCGCGCGGCCTTCGCTCCGTATCACGAGATGGCCGCCGCGCACTTCCAGCGCCAGCTTGCCGCACGTGAACGTGCCGACGTACACGACAGACTTGGCATTCTGCGAGATGTTGATGAAGCCGCCGGCGCCCGCCAGCTTCGGTCCGAATTTCGACACGTTGAGGTTGCCCTCGCGATCGGCCTGCGCGAGGCCGAGAAATGCGAGGTCGAGGCCGCCGCCATCGTAGAAGTCGAACTGGTAGGGCTGGTCAATGACCGCCTGGGTATTGACCGCGGCACCGAAGTTCATGCCGCCTGCGGGGATGCCGCCGATCACGCCAGGTTCGGCGGTGAGCGTCAGGAGATCGATCACGCCTTCTTCGGCTGCCACGCTGGCCACGCCTTCGGGCATGCCGATGCCGAGGTTCACCACGCTGTTGGGTTTCAGTTCCAGCGCGGCGCGACGGGCAATGATCTTGCGCTCGGACATGGGCATCGCAGCGACCGTCGAGGCCGGCACGCGAATCTCTCCAGCGAACGCAGCGCTATAGGATTCGGCGAAGGTCTGGTGGTGATATTCGGGCTTCTCCGCGACCACCACGCAATCGACCAGGATGCCCGGCACCTTCACTTGCCGCGGGTTGAGGCTGCCGCGCTCGGCCACGCGCTCGACTTGCGCAATGACGATGCCGCCCGAATTGTGCGCCGCCATGGCGATGGCCAGCGCTTCGAGCGTCAGCGCCTCGCGCTCCATCGTGATGTTGCCATCCGGATCGGCCGTGGTACCGCGAAAAATTCCGACGTTGATCGGGAACGTGCGATAGAACAGATACTCGTCGTCGCCGATATTCATCAGCGTGACGATGTCCTCGGTGGTGCAGTCGTTGACCTTGCCGCCGCCGAAGCGGGGGTCGACAAAGGTGCCGATACCCACGCGCGAGAGCAATCCTGGCTTGCCCGCAGCGATGTCGCGGAACAAGTGGGTGATGATCCCCTGCGGAAGGTTATATGCCTCGATCTGGTTGCTGACGGCGAGTTCCTGCAGTTTCGGCACGAGCCCCCAGTGCCCGCCAATCACCCGCTTGACGAGTCCTCGATGTCCCAGGTGGTTCAACCCGCGGTCCTTGCCGTCGCCTTGACCCGCCGCGTAGACGAGTGTCAGGTTGCGGGGGCTGCCCAGCGCGTGCGGATTCTCGCGCGCCGTTTCCACAAATCGCTCTTCGAGCGCGACGGCGATGTTTTCCGCGAAGCCGATTCCGACGAAGCCGCCCGTGGCGACGGTATCGCCGTCGCGGATGAGCGCGACCGCTTCGCGTGCGCTGACGATCTTGCCGTGTTCGAATGTGCGCAGCGCATCGAGCAGCTGCCGCTGGTCGGTCGCTGCCATCCTAATACGCCCAGACCGGGTCGTTCGCGAGGCGCCGCGCGTCGTCGGGAATAGGAGTGGCTTTAACCCGGCGATATTTTTGCAGGATTCGCTCGTAAGTGCCGTCCGCCTGCATCGCCGCAAACGCCGCCTCCCACTTGACGGCTTCGGCATCGGGAAGGCTCTTCGATGCGGCGAGATAGATATCGGAAGGACGCACGATCTCGCCGATGCTGAGAGTGGCAAGATCGCCTTGCACTTCCTGCGTCGCGTAGATCACCATCAGCCGCGGCGCGAGCCACGCATCGAGACGGCGCTCCTTCATTTTCTTGGCATTGAGCCATTCCTCGGGGGCCGCCTCGATCCGCGTGAAGCCTTTCTCGCGCAACAGCGCTTCGGCGCCTGAGCGCAGCAGCACACCCGTCGGCCGGTCCTTCACCCTATCCAGGCTCGACACGTCGACACCCTGGCCGCCAACCAGCACCAGGTCGTCGCTGACGATTTTGGCGAGCCAGCGATACTTGTCTTCGCGTTCAGGCGAACGCGTTAACGACAGGATGCCGATGTTTGGCTGCGTCATAGCGATCTGTTGCGCGCGCGCCCACGGCATGTACTCGATTGAACCCGAATGGCCGACACGCCGTGCCATCTCGACCACGACTTCCTGTACCAGCCCCTGGCCCGGCCCCGGTATCTCCGAGACGGTGGAAGGGGGAACCTGAAACGTGTAGGGCGGAAGCTCGGCCGTGATCAACCGCAGTTCCGCGGCAGATGCATGCACGGCGAATGCCGCCACGCACGGCGGCAGCAACACGTGAACCCAGCGAAGGCGGCGCATGATGTCCCCGCCTTTCAAAACGTGCCGAACATGGCGTTCAACACGATGACCAAAATTCCCGCCAGCGTGGTGCCGACAGAGCCTACAACGAACAGATCGAAATAGGACTGGCGATGATTGAGTCCCGTGATCGAGAGCAGCGTGATCACCGCACCGTTGTGCGGCAGGATGTCCATGCCGCCGGAAGCCATCGTCGCGATGCGATGCATGATTTCGGGGCTGATGTGTGCGGCCGCCGCCGCCTGTGCGTAGTGTTCGCCCAGCGCGCCCAGCGCCAGGCTCAAGCCGCCCGACGCGGAACCCGTCATGCCGGCCAGAACGTTGACGACGACGAACAGCGAAATGACAGGGTCGCCGAACAATCCCTTGAGCGCTTCGCGCACGACAATGAATGCGGCGAGCGACGCGATGACGGCGCCGTACGCGACCTCCGATGCGACATTCATGATCGGCAGAAACGAGCCGAACGTGCCCTTGTTCAACGTTTCCATCAGGCGCACGAAGTGACGCCTGTTGAGGACGATGACGACGATGCAGGCAACGACCATCGCCAGAATGATCGACCACAGCCCCGCAACGGCGGACAGCGGCGTGTTCCTGAACTTGGGCGTGGCCAGGAAGGATGTGTCCATCGCGGGTATGACGTAGGCGGTGAAGACATAGTTGAGCGAAATCACCAGCACGATGGGCAAGAGCGCCACCCAGAAATTGGGGAGCTCGCCTTCGAACTTCGCGACGGGCTCTTCCTTGTGCTCGCCGTAGCCTTCGCCCCGGGCGGCGGCCGCGGCGGCACGGCGGTTGAGCCAGATCTGCCCAAAGGCGAACATGAAGATGGCGGCGATGATGCCGAGGCCCGGCGCCGCGAATGGCGTCGTGCCGAAGAAAGGCATCGGGATGGCGTTCTGGATGGCCGGCGTTCCGGGCAGCGCCGTCATCGTGAACGTGAACGAGCCCAGGCCGATCGCGGCCGGGATGAACCGCTTCGGCACGTCGGCCTCCCGGAACATCGAGATCGCGATCGGATATACCGAGAACGCAACGACGAACAGCGATACGCCGCCGTAAGTCAGGATTGCACACGCCAGCACGATGGCCAGGATCGCGCGTTTCTTGCCGGTCCACTGCACGATCTGATGCGCAATCGCACGCGCGCATCCGGAGTCGTCCATCAGCTTCCCGAAGATCGCACCGAGCAGGAACAACGGAAAGAATTTGGCCAGGTAAGTGCCCAGCGCCGGCATGAACGTCTGCGTATAGGTCGCGAGCAGCGGCGCCTCGCCCCAGCTGAACAACAAGGCGACACCGGCGCAGATGGGGGCCATGAGAATCACGTTCCAGCCCCGGTACGCCAGGAATATCAGCAAGCCGAGCGAAACGACGATACCGACGATGCCGAGCATGGCGGACCCCCTCTCGTTGAACGATGCCCGTTGGCGAGCTTGTCGTGGTTATGGGTGGAAGCATACTGCCGGGCCAATGGCATGTCATCCCGGCATGCGCATCGCGGCGGTGAGGATTTGAGCTCGCGGCGCTGCGGGTTTCGAGAGCGCTGGGCGATATGCTCTGTTACATTCCCCATGCATGAACGGACGGTCGAGCCAACGTCATCTTTCGGTATCGGATATGGAGGCCATCCTGGCCGTCACCAGCAAGCTGGCGGCACCGTTCGACCTGACGACGATGCTGTCCGAAGTGGTGAGCGCGGCCAAACAGGTTCTCAAGGCCGAACGCGGCTCCGTGTGGCTGTACGACGCGGCGGCCGACGAGCTGGTGCTGGAAATCGCCACCGGGATCGCGCCGGTGCGGGTCCCGGCAAATGCCGGCCTCGCGGGTGCATGCGCAAGCACGCGCCGGATCATCAACGTGCCCGACTGTTATGCCGACGAACGCTTCAACCGTGAGGTCGACCGGCAGTCGAACTATCGCACCCGTTGCATGCTCACGTTGCCGCTGGTCGACCATAAGTCCGTCCTGGTGGGCGTAATGCAGGTCTTGAACAAGGCCGACGGCGTGTTCGACGAGAGCGACGAGGTGCTGGCCACCGCGCTTGCCGCGCAGTGTGCGGTGGCGCTGCAGCGCGTGCGCATGACGGAGGCGGTGATCGAAGGGGAAAAGATGCGCCAGGAATTGGAGATGGCGCGTACGGTTCAGATGAGCACGCTGCCCGCGACGATGCCCTCGCTTTCCGGCTACGATGTCTTCGGCATGTCGCGCCCCGCGAGCCTCACGGGAGGCGACACGTTCGACCTCTCCGTCATCGACCAGGGACTGCTGACCGTCCTGGGCGATGCGACCGGCCACGGCATCGCTCCCGCGCTATCGGTCACGCAGATGCACGCGATGCTGCGCATGGCGTTCCGCATGGGCGCCGAGCTCGAGGCCGCGTTCCTGCAGGTGAATAACCAGCTCGCCGATACGCTGGCCGATGATCGGTTCATCACCGCCTTTATCGGCCTGCTCGATGTTTCGGCGCATCGCATGCGCTTTCACAGCGGCGGGCAGGCACCGATCCTGCATTTCCAGGCGGCAACCGGAAATACTGCGCGCCACGGCCCGACCAGTTTTCCGCTGGCGGCCATGCCGCTGACGTCGTTGCGGCCGGCGGTGAATCTCGATTTCATGCCGGGGGATATCCTGGCATTGTTGTCCGACGGCATCTACGAATACGAGAATGACCAGGGCGAACAGTTCGGCGAAATGCGGGTCGAGGCGATTCTTCGGGAGCACCACGGCAAGTCCATGGCGGAACTGAGCGCCGTCGTGCTCAACGCCGTCCACGCATTTTCCCGTGGCGCTCCGCAGGAAGACGACATCACGATTGTGCTGGTGAAACGCGCGGCGCGCGCGGCAGCGAATGCGACGTTCCCGCGCAGCTATGACTCGCTCCAGCCGATGTTCGCCATGACCCGGGAGTTCTGCGCGCGGCACGGCGTCGACCCCGGCGTCCTGCACTCCGTCGATTTCACGGTGGAGGAACTGTTCACCAACATGGTCAAATACAGCCGGGAGAGCGATGCCCGGGTCCGTCTGGACATTGCGACGATCGACGGCGGCGTGGAGGTGGCGCTGACAGATTATGATGTCGAGCCGTTCGACGTGACCCGGGCGCCGGATGTGGACACCAACCTGCCGATCGAACTTCGCAGGCCGGGTGGGCTGGGGTTGCACCTGATCCGTCGACTGGTGGATTCCATGGCTTACGAGTACATGGAGGACAGCCGGCAGAGCAGGATAACGTTTCGCAAGACGCTGCCGGGTCCGACAGGCTCCGGCGAAGTCGAGAATTCTGAACGGAAGATAGAGGACGACGATGCTGTCGATTGAAATGGGTGCGGAAGGCGTCGTGGTCGTTGCCGGCCGGCTGGATGCGGCGCAGGCCGCGGCGGCGCAGACCTTCCTCGACGCGCTTCAGGGGACAGTGACGCTTGACTGTGCCGGGTTGGAATACATTTCAAGTGCAGGCCTGGGCGTCCTGTTGAAGACCCAGAAACGACTCCTTGGTTCGGCCGGCAAACTGCGTTTGACGGGCGTCAACCGCCATTTGCAGGACATTTTCCGCTATTCCGGTTTCGATCAGATCTTCGAAATCGAGCCCGCGCGTTAGGCCGCATGCCAACTTTTCCGGTCGTCGGGTGTAATTGTGGACAATGAGACCGATCTGGCGTTGCTGGAACGCTACCGGAACGGAGACCGGGCCGCCTTCACCGAACTGGTGATCCGCTACCAAAGGCCCATCTACAACGCCGCATTCTGGCTACTGCGGCGTCCGGAGGATGCCAGCGACATTACCCAGACCGTGTTTCTGCGAGTGGCAGAACGGTTGGACGACTACGATCCGAAGTACAAGTTCTTCAGCTGGATTTACCGGATCGCCGTCAACGAATCGCTCAACCTGATGCGCCGTAACAGCAAGGAAGAAGTGCTGGATGATGAAATTGAACTGGCCGGACCGGACAGCTCCAACCCCGAGTGGCAATTGGGCGAGTCCGAGGTTTCCGGGCGAATCCAGCGGGCACTGAGGGGCATGTCGACAAACGACCGGATGGTGCTGACGCTTCGGCACTTCTCGGAATGCAGCTACCAGGAGATCGGGCAGATTCTGGATTTGGACGAAAAGACCGTGAAATCCCGCTTGTTCGAGGCCCGGCACCGCCTGGCCGACATCCTGAAGGATTTACGGGCCAGTCGACCCCATTGAATGCGACCCCATTTCCTATTGACCGCGATCTGACCGAAACCAGACAATGAACCCGGCTCTACACACCGAATTGATGCACGCTGTCCTGGACGGCGTGGCCACCCCGCAGGAAGCACAGCAGCTCGAACAGCTGCTGGCGGCCGACCCGGTGGCCCGCACGCAATTCGATGATTTGCAAGCGATTTTCGACGTTTTGAAGGACGTGCCCAAGGCTAAGCCGCCGGAGGGCCTCGTCCAAGCGGTGATGGCGAATATTCCGCAGCGCCGGTCGGGCTGGGGAGTAGTCCGCCAACTTTTCGCGAGGTCACGTGTAATTGGAGCAAGTTCCACCGAAGTCCCGGCTACCAATCCGGGGAAATCGGCCTCGGTCCATCCGATCAAGCAGCGCGGACCACAATACAGGGGTGACAAGAACATGAACGAACAAGCCAACAATTCCCAGGGCAATCGCAAAATCTGGATCGGCGCCGGCGTTGCCGCAGCTGCCGTGATTGTCGCGGTTTCGACCGGGATATTGCCGCCTAACGGAAAGGACACTTCCGGCACGATCGCGCCGGCCCAACGCTATATGGCCCCGCAGGGCACGGCGGCTGACGTGAAGCTCGACGGAACGGCGGGGACTGCATCCACGGCTGTGATTCCGGCGGCGCAGGACGCTGCAGGCAACGCCGCCGCGAGCGCAGCCTATAGCTCGGCCAAGAGCGCGGCCGACAGCGCAGCGAAGAGTGCGGCGGATGCAGCGGCGAAGAGTGCAGCCGACAGCGCGGCCAAGAGCGCAGCCGACAGCGCAGCGAAGAGCGCGGCCGACGCCGCGGCGAAGAGCGCGGCGGACAGTTCAGCCAAGAGCGCAGCCGCCAGCGCGGCCAAGAGCGCGGCCGACAGCGCAGCGAAGAGCGCGGCCGACGCAGCGGCGAAGAGTGCAGCCGACAGCGCGGCGAAGAGCGCGGCGGACAGCGCAGCCAAGAGCGCGGCGGACAGCGCAGCCAAGAGTGCAGCCGACAGCGCAGCCAAGAGCGCGGCTGACGCAGCGGCGAAGAGTGCAGCCGACAGCGCAGCCAAGAGCGCGGCCGCTAACGCAGCCAAGAGCGCGGCGGACAGCGCAGCCAAGAGCGCAGCCGACAGCGCAGCCAAGAGCGCAGCCGACAGCGCGGCCAAGAGTGCGGCTGACAGCGCAGCGAAGAATGCAGCCGACAGCGCGGCGAAGAGCGCGGCCGACAGCGCAGCCAAGAGCGCGGCCTCCAGCGCGGCCAAGAGCGCAGCCGACAGCGCGGCCAAGAACGCAGCTGACAGCGCGGCCAAGAATGCGGCCGACAGCGCGGCCAAGAATGCGGCCGACAGCGCGGCGAAGAACGCAGCTGACAGCGCGGCCAAGAACGCGGCTGACAGCGCGGCCAAGAACGCGGCTGACAGCGCGGCCAAGAACGCAGCCGACAGCGCGGCCAAGAACGCAGCCGACAGCGCGGCCAAGAATGCAGCCCAAGGCGCAGCCCAAAGCAAAGTTCAGTGAAGTAATCCTTACGCTTTCGTAGTGCACAGAACCGCCGGCTAAAGCAGCCGGCGGTTTTCTTTTTGGGGCCGACCCCCTATGCTTCGGCGTCGGTGTCGGCAGGATAGGGGAAGGCATGCGGGCCAATGTTTGTTGCGTCTTGATGGCGTTGTTGGCGCTGGTGCCGGTCGCGGCGTCTGCCGAAGAATCTTCGCTCGGGATGTCCTTCGTCGAGACCAAGGGCCTCCGAGTTATCTATTTCGACGAGCTCGACTATCTCGTCCCGCACGCGGTCGGTACCGCGACCAACTCGCTGGCCTGGCAGCGTCGCACGTTCGGTTGGGTGCCATCCGAATCGACGGCGATCCTGCTGATGGATTTTGCGGACTATGGTGGTGGATCCGCCACGGTCGCGCCGCGCAACCGGCTCTTCGCCAACATTGCGCCGATCTCGCACGCATTCGAGACCTACCCGGCCAGCGAGCGCATGTATTCGCTGATGAATCACGAACTGGTCCACGTGGCGACCGGAGACATCGGGTCCGAGGAAGAACTCCGCTGGCGGCGCATTTTCCTGGGCAAGGTGTATCCACAGGCGGCGCACCCCGAATCCCTGCTTTACAGCTACCTGACGATCCCGCGCTTCACGTCACCGCGCTGGTACCTGGAAGGTAGCGCTGTGTTCATGGAGACCTGGATGGCCGGTGGCCTGGGTCGTGCACAAGGCGGCTACGATGAGATGGTGTTTCGTGCGATGGTCCGCGACAACGCGCACTTCTACGACCCGCTGGGGCTGGTGTCGCGCGGCGTTCGCGTCGATTTCCAGATTGGCGCCAACGCGTATCTCTACGGTACCCGGTTCTTTACCTATCTCGCCTACATGTATTCGCCCGAGAAGGTGGTCGAATGGCTGAAGCGCGGCGAAGGAAGCGAGCGGTACTACGCCGACAATTTTCAGAAAGTCTTCGGAATGCCGCTCGAACAGGGGTGGCAGGAGTGGATCACATTCGAGAAGAAGTTTCAGGAAAGCAACTTGGCCGAGGTACGCAAGTATCCGATCACGCCACACCGCACGCTGGCGGCCAGCGCGGTCGGTTCCATCTCGCGCATGTTCTACGACGAGGCCAGCGGAGACATTTACGCCGCATTTCGCTATCCCGGCATCGTCGAGCACGTGGGCGCGCTGAACACGCGCGACGGCTCCCACCGCCGCCTGGCCGATATCAAGCGCGCGATGCTTTATCGCGTTGCATCCTTCGCCTACGACCCGGGGACCGGCACCGCGTTCTACACCAACGACAACCTCGCGCATCGCGATCTCATGGCCGTGGACGTGAAGACCGGGGAGTCCCGGATGTTGCTGGAAAATGCGCGCATCGGCGAGATGGCGTTTAATCCGGTGGATCGCTCGCTGATCGGCGTGCGCCACGCCGTCGGCTTTGCCGTGCTGGTGCGGGTGCCCTACCCCTACACCGAGTGGCAAGCGCTGTACACGTTTCCCTACGAGTCGGTCCCCTACGATCTCGACATTTCGGCGGATGGAAAGCTGCTGTCGGCGTCGATGAGCGAGGTCAGCGCCGACCAGTTCCTCCGCGTGTGGGAGCTCGACAAGGTGGCGAAAGGGGACATGACGCCGCTGAGCGAGTTTCGTTTCGGCCAGAGCGTTCCCGAAAGCTTCGTGTTCACGCGCGACGGCAAGTACCTCTATGGCAGCAGCTATTACACCGGCGTGTCCAACATCTTTCGCTACGAAGTCGCCACGGGCAAGATCGACGCTGTATCGAATGCCGAGTCCGGCTATTTCCGTCCCGTGCCGACCGCCGATGGCAAGCTTGTTGTGCTGACTTACACCGGCGAAGGCTTCGTTCCAGCGATCATCGACCCCAAGCCGATCGAGGACGTGAGCGCGATCAAGTTCCTCGGTGCCGAGCTGGTAGAAAAATTTCCGGTGCTGAAAACGTGGCAGGTGTCCCCGCCGAGCACAGTCGATGTCGACAAGGAGGTGATCGCCAAAGGCCCTTATGCGCCGCTGCGCAATGTGGCGCTGGACAATGCGTTTCCGATCGTGACGGGGTACAAGGACTCAATCGGCATCGGCTACCAGTTCAACTTTGCCGATCCGATTGGATTTGCGAACCTTGGCATCAACTTCGCGTACACGCCGGACCGCGACCTTCCCGGCGAGCAGCGCGGACACGTGAACATCAAGGGTGAATACCTGGGATGGCGCGGCGAGTTCTATTGGAATCGCACGGACTTCTACGACATTTTCGGCCCAACCAAGCGCAGCCAGAAGGGTTATGCGGCCAAGATCGGTTACGACTGGCTCGTGATTTTCGACGACCCGCGCAAGTTCACGGTGAAATTCGACTACGCATATTACGACCAAATCGACACGCTACCAGGCGCGCAGAACGTCGACACCAGTTTTACGCGCCTCACGACGGGTCAGATTGGCCTCTACTACACCGACGTGCGGCGGTCACTGGGCGCGGTCGACGGCGAGAAGGGAATCGCGTGGTCGGCCGTTGCAATCGGCAGCCGCGTGAATGGCGAGGTTACGCCGCAGGTTTACGGAACGCTCGACCTGGGCTTCGACCTGCCGCTCCCCCACTCATCGATCTGGCTCCGCGGCGCCGCCGGCGCGGCCGATGGCAGCCATAACCTGACGGTCGCGAATTTCTATTTCGGGGGCTTCGGCAACAACTATGTGGACGATGGCGTCGTGCAGCGCTATCGCGAGTACTACGCGTTCCCGGGATTCGGATTGCAGGAAATCAGTGGGCTCACTTTCGTCCGCGAAATGATCGAGTGGAACATTCCTCCGGTGATTTTCGAATCGGCGGGAACCGCCGCGTTTCACGCGTCCTGGTTGCGGCCCGCTATCTTTGCCTCGGCCATGGTCACGGACCCCGGCAAGTCCTCGCGCAAGACCTACGAAAGCGTGGGCGGCCAGGCCGACCTGCACTTTTCCGTTCTCCATTGGTATGACCTGACGCTTTCGGCCGGCTACGCAGTCGGGTTTCAGGAGGGCAAACGCGCCGGTTCCGAGTGGATGTTGTCGCTGAAGATCTTCTGACCGCGCCCGTGCACTCCTTCCTCGTCGAGTTGCCTCCGGTCCTGGTGGGACTGTTGCCGGTGCTCGCGTTCCTCGGCGCTTTGCTCTATCTCGACAGCTACAAGCTGGTCGCATTGCGCGCGGTGATAGCCGTGGTGGCATGTGGCGCGGTAATGGCCGGCATCGGCTACCTCGCAAACGCATTCGTGCTCGGCATTGTCGCGATGGATCTGCCCCACTACTCGCGCTACGTCGCGCCGTTCATCGAGGAGTTCCTGAAGGGCCTGGTCGTCGTGGCGTTGATCCGCTCGCATCGAATCGGATTCCTTGTGGATGCGGCGATATTCGGCTTTGCGGTCGGAACCGGGTTCGCGATGGTCGAAAACCTGTACTACCTTCGACTCGTTCCCGACGCCGGCATGGGTACGTGGATCGTGCGCGGCTTCGGCACGGCGATCATGCATGGTGGCGTCACCGCCATTTTCGCCGTCATGGGACTTTCCATGCTCGAGCGTTCGCAGAAGGCGGGGCTCGCCGGCCTGCTGCCGGGATACGCGCTGGCGGTGCTGCTGCACTCCGGTTACAACCACTTGTCCAACGAACCCCGCATCGCCACGCTCGCGACGCTGCTCGTGCTTCCACCGCTCTTCTATTGGGTATTCGAGCGCAGCGAGAAGGCGGTGGGCGGCTGGCTCGGCAAGGGTTTCGACGCCGACACCGAAATGCTGGAGTTGATCAATTCGGGCAGCCTGTCCGATTCACCCGTCGGGCAATATCTGCATACGATGAAGGACAAATTCCACGGGCCCGTTGTGGCGGACCTGCTGTGTTACCTGCGGATCTACACCGAACTCGCGCTGCACGCCAAGGGCATCCTGCTGATGCGCGAGAACGGATTCGATGTCGAGGTGGACGAAGCCACCAAGGCGAAATTCACGGAGATGCGCTATCTCGAAGACAGCATCGGCAAGACCGGACTGCTCGCGATCCAGCCTATGTGCCACATGAGCCACAAGGACTTGTGGCAGCTGTACATGCTCGGTAAGTGAGGGCGCTGCCCGTCACGGCAGTCCGCGATTCCTGTGGGATTCCCTGATGGTGACGTTTTTGCCGTGCGATTTGTCGCGCAAATGGCAATGGCCAGCGAGCGCTGGCCATTGAGAAAATCTGGTAGCGAGCGAGGGACTCGAACCCCCGACCAATGGATTATGATTCCACTGCTCTAACCAGCTGAGCTAGCTCGCCACAGCCCTAAATTATCGCAGAATCCCGAGGCAGCGTCGAGACTGGATTGCTTCCATGCCGGGCGACCGGTGCCGGGGCCACGCCCGACTCATAAACCGGTGGCCCTGCGGATCAACGCAAAATACCAGCGATACGGCAGGAGCCGCAGGAACTTCAACTGGCGCGTAAATGCTCGCGGAAAGTCGATCTCGAACTTACTGGCGCGGATACCCCTCACGATTTCCTGTGCGGCTTCCTCGGCGGATATGAGGTGCGGCATCCTGAATTCGTTTGCGTCGGTGAGCGGCGTCTTTACGAATCCCGGCATGATGAGATAGACGCCGAGCCCCTTGGGATGCAGATCCAGATAGAGCGTTTCGGTGAAATTGATCACCGCGGCCTTGGACGCCCCGTAGACCAGCGCCTTGGGCAGGCCGCGATAGCCTGCCACCGACGCGACGATGCCAATGGCGCCGTGACCCTGCGCGAGCAAGCCCCCCACAACTGCGGACGTGGTGTTCAGCACGCCGTGCAGGTTTATTTCCAGCAGCGCGCGCGAGTCTTTCTCGTTCAGCTCCCATGCGCGCATTTCCTTGTGAGTGCCTGCAACTACCAGTATGAGATCGACGTCCTGCCATTTAGCGCGAATGCGCTCCCACGCTGCCTTGACCGCAACGGTGTTGGTGAAGTCGAGTGGTTCGACGATCGCATTCACGTGACCTGCTGCAACGTCCCGCAGCTTCTCCGCCGAACGCGCGGACAGCGCAACACGGGCGCCGGCGTCGAGAAGCAGTTTCGCCGTCGCGGCGCCGATGCCGGTGGACGCACCGATCACCCACACGCGCGCCTCGGGCCATGCGGGCAGCGGCGGGTTGAGTGGCGCGAACAGTCCCATCAGCGTCTCCTGAACGAAAGCGTCACTTCGCCCACGCGGACGCCGAACTTCGACATCGTCGTGCGGTTGAGCATGGTCTTGTCATCGATCAGGAACATCCAGTCGTCCATGTCCATGTTCCACGCTTTGCCATCGACCGGCAACGCCAGCACGTAGTTCCAGCGCAGCGCGTTGCCCGCGGCAGCGCCTTGCGCGGTGCCGACCACATCTGCCGCGGTGCCGGTGTAGTGGTCGCCGTCCTTCACGATCGTCCAGACGCGGTTCTGGGTGGTGCCGTCGGCGTACTCGAAGTGCTCGTCGAGCGTGCCCTGGTTGCCTTGCCATGTGCAGTCGATGCGAACGCGGAAGCGCTTGACCACCACGCCGGAGCGGTCCTGGAACATGCCCCAGCCGTCGACGGTGCCGGTGAAGTACTGCGCGAGGTCGAGGCGCGGCTTCTCGTCGGCGTAATGCGCGACGTCGACCGTCGCGCATGCGGACAATGTCAGTGCCGCTAATGTGACGATGGTGGCCAGCGCCGATTTGCAGTTCATCGTGATACATCCCAGTGCTTTGAAAACCAATATAGAGCGCCGATGGCGCCGAGCTTCAAGACGCACGGGGCGCCGGCATAGATGAGCGCGAGCGCATGGACGGCGTCGTGGTCGCGCGCGCCTGGCGCGTAGCCAAGATATCCCAGCAACGGCAGCGCGATGCCCGCAGCCAGCGCCAGGTTGAGCTTGGTGACGAGCGTCCACAGCCCGAAATACGCGCCCGTTGCGCGCATGTTTTCGTCGCGACCGATGACATCCGCGAGCAGCGACGGCGGCAGTGCGAGGTCGGCGCCCAATGCGAGGCCGGAAAGTGCGCACACGATGGCGAATGCGCTGACGTCACCTTCGACGAGGAAAGCTGCCCAGACGAACGCGACGATGGCCACGGCCATCGCCACGCCCCATGCGCGCGCCTTTCCCAGATGTGCGGACAGTTTCACCCACAAGGGCATGCCGGCCGCGCCGGCGATGAAGTACAACGCCAGAAACAAGCCCTGCCTTGATTCGGCTTGCAGGACGTCCGCGACATAGAACAGCACGAGCGTGGCGGGGATCGCCGAGGCGATCCCGTTGGCCATGAAGACCACGAGGAGCCGCCGGAACGATGGGTCTGCCAGTGGCGCCGCCATGTCCGAGAATGTGAATCGCCGGGCGTTCGGCGTGCGCACGATCGCAGGAGCGAAACTCAGCGTGATCGCGGCGCAGGCAAACACGAACAGCGCATAGGCGAGTGCAAATCGCGGCAGGCCCGTCGTCTCGCCACCACTGCCGCCCATCACCGTCGGCGCAATGCTGGCGATGACCACACCGCCCAGCGCCAATCCCTCGCGCACGGCGGTGATGCGCGTGCGCTCGACCGGATCGGACGACAATTCCGCGCCCCACGCGTTGTGATTGATCGTGGCCAGGCTGAACGCAAAATAGACCAGCGCGAGCGCTACACCCAGCCAGACCAGCAGCGCGCTTCCGCCCGCCACCTGCGGCATGAACAGAGCGGCCATGCCTGCGGCCAGTAGGGGCACCGCGAGCGCGATGAGGCGCTTGCGAGAACGCGCCCGGTCGCTCCACGCGCCGAGCAGCGGATCGAGCACTCCATCGGCAACGCGCAGCAGTAGCAATACGCCACCGAGAGCAGCAAGTGGCACGCCGAGATTGTCGCCATAGAATTTCGGCAGGTGGACGTAGAGTGGAAGCGCGGCCATGGCGAGCGGCATGCCGAACAGCCCATAGGCGAACAACGTGGGCACTCGCAGCGCCGAAGTGGAAGCCGGGCCCGCGGGGCTCGCACCACCCACGTTCAAGGGCTTTCGCCGAGCAGCTGTTGCCGGAAACGCGGCTGCGACGAATTCGGATCGAGCCAGATGCCGAAGAATGCGTGCGCGAATCCGGGCTCCGTGATTTCTCCCAGCGGCTTGCCATTGTAGAAATAGCGCACGGTGCCGCCGGGGAGATTCACGCCGGTGATGCGGTCGCCGGTACGCACATCGGGAAAAAGTTCTCTCATTGCCTCGCCCCAGCGTGCGCGCTGTTCCCCGGTGCCGTAGCCCAGCTTGTCGATTTCATGCACGCTGCGCTCGGCGATCTTCGCGCCGTCAAGCTTGCGATGGTAGTGCAGGTCGAGCGCAAACGTGGCGTCCTGCGTCCAGCCGCGGCGGGAACTCCAGTAGTAACCATCGTAGACCGAGATCCCGAAGAACGTGAGCTCACCACCGCCTTGCGCCTTGAGACCGGGTGCCAAGGCGACGACCTGCGATGGCAGGGGTGGAGCTTCATTCACGCTCGCAGCGATCGAGGCGTGTGCCGTCAACGCCAATGCGGCGAGGATCGACAGGGCGAGCCGTGCCGGACCTGAAACCGGCCCGCCGGCCCGCTCACGCGCGCACAAAGGTGTATTGACCGACATCGGTTGTTCCGGTGTCGAATCCCGCCGCGCAGTATGCGAGGTAGAAGCGCCAGCAGCGGATGAACTTCTCCTCGAAACCCAGCGCGCGGATGGAAGGCGCGTTCGCGTCGAACGCCGCGAGCCAGCGCTTCAGGGTTTCGGCGTAGTCCCGTCCGAAAGTCTGTACGCGCTCGAGCGCAAGTCCGGCTGCCTGGGCGACGTCGATGAAGCGCGCAGGTGATGCAAGCATGCCGCCCGGAAAAATGTATTGCTGGATGAAATCCGATTGCGTGCGATAGCGTTCGAACCTGTCGTCGGCTATCGTAATCGTCTGGATGCAGGCGCGCGCGCCAGGGCGCAGCGCGTCATGGATGGTGCGGAAGTAGGCGGGCCAGTAACGTTCACCCACCGCCTCGAACATTTCGATCGAAGCGATGCCGTCGTACGTTCCGCGCACGTCGCGATAATCAAGGATGCGCAGGCTTGCACGGCCTGCCAGGCCGGCGGCGGCCAGTCGGGATTGTGCATGACACGTCTGGGCATCGGAGAGCGATATGCCGGTAACGTGATGGCCGGCGCGCGCAGCGGCTTCTGCAAATCCTCCCCATCCGCAGCCGATCTCCAGCACATCTGCGCCGGCAGGCAGATCGAGTTCCCCCAGCAGGCGCTGGTATTTCGCTTCCTGTGCCCGAGCAAGGTCCACGTCGAATCGGCCGTCGAACAGTGCCGACGAATAGGTCATGCTCTCGTCGAGCCATAGTTTGTAGAACGCGTTGCCCAGGTCGTAATGCGCGAGGATGTTCCGGCGCGACTGCCGCTTGGTGTTGGCGTTGAGATAGTGCTTGAGGCGCAACAGCGTGCGCGTCCACCACCGGCCATAGAACGCGTTCTCCAGCGCAGCCTGGTTGGCCGCCAGCACGGTCAGCAATTGCGCAAGGTCCGGCGTGTCCCACCTGCCTTCCATGTAGCTCTCGGCGAACGCCACGTCGCCGCCCTTGAGCGCTTCTCCGGCGATTCCCCAGTCACGGAACACGAGGACGGCGGGAGTGGCCTTGATGCCCGCCACCGGTGCACCGCCCGGCCCGAAACGCAGCAGCGCGCCTTCAGGTGTCGTCAGTTCGACGCTGCCACAATCGAGACGATTGAGCAGCGCGGTCAACAAACGGCCGGCCGCGGGAATCCGTGGCTTGGGCGCTTGAAGGGTCGTGTCGATGGCATTCATGTTTGCAGCGTCTCCACACTCGCGGCTTCACTGTTGGTCGGGGCCGCGTCGTGGTCCTCTGCGGTGGCATTGCTCGGGTGCGGGAACAACCTAGTGGGGCTCGCATTGCGCGTGAGCAAATTCGGGGGCGCGGCCGGCTTGCTGAAGAAAGGCACGCGCTTGAACCACAACCGCAGCGCGTGCCAGTGGATGCGTGCGACGACCGCCAGCGTAAACCAGGGATACCGCCAGAGAAGGTTGCGCGTTGCCTCTGGGGTAAGCGCTTGCACGCGCCCGGAGACATGAGTTTCAAGCAACGCGGAATTGCCCTCGCCATCGTTATAGTCGATCCGCGCAAGCCAGCGCTCGACGCCGAAGTGGAAGCGGAACGCGTAGTGACCCTTCACGTCGCAGAAGGGAGAAACGTGGAACACCTTGCGCGCGGTCAGCGTCTCGCCCGACTTGAGGGGCTTGCCGTCGGGATGTGCAAGGAGGTAGTGATGCGTTTCACCGAACGTGTTGTTCACCTCGGCCAGAACGGCGGCAACACCACCGTCGGCCCGATGACACACCCAGAAGCTGACCGGATTGAACACGTAGCCCAGCATGCGCGGAAACGCGTGCAGCACGATTTCGCCGTCCGCCACGATGCTTTCCCGCGCGAGCAAATTCCGCATCCAGGACTCGAGGGATGTGCCGTCGCGTGGACCGTGGTCCCGGTCGTGGAAAGACACGATCCCTCGCTTGTTCCACGCGACGCCCGACGCGAGCAACAACGGGAGTCGCGAGAGCGGGAGGCGCAGGCAGAAGGCGGGATAGCTGAATTCGTGCACAGCCGGACGCGTGCGCCGATGCATGACTTCGCCCGCGACCAGTGCAGGCGCGTCGTCATGCCGCGACGGCAGAGGGGGCATGGGGACGAACGGAAGGCGAGCGTTCATGGCAAGGGCGCCGGCGTCACGCGGCTACGCGCAATCTGGGCGACGCTGGCGGGATCGCGGATCCGTGGCGCGCCAGATTATCCGCAACCGCGTGCGCGGACGCGAGCCCGTCCTCGTGGAAGCCGTAACCAAGCCACGCGCCCGCGTACCAGGTGTGACGATGCCCCTGTATTTGCGCAATGCCGCGCTGGGCTTCCAGCGCCGCGCCGTCCAGCAATGGATGGGAATACTCGAATTCCTGCAGCATTCGCGATGGATCGGGCTCGAACGGGGGATTCAGCGTGACGATCACCGGTGTCGCGCAAGGCAGCGGTTGCAGCTTGTTGATCAGGTAGGAAACCGCAACGGGTCGTTGGCCGGAAGGGTCATCGGCCGCGAGGTAATTCCAGGCCGCCCATGCGGCGCGTCGTGCGCGGGAGGAGCGCCGCGTCGGTGTGCAGCAGCACCCGATTGGGCTGGTAACGCACTGCTGCCAACAGCCGTCGTTCGCCATGCGACGCGTCGGCGAGAAGGGCCAGCGCCTGGTCGCTGTGACAGGCGAGCACGACCTCGTCGAATGTCTCGCCGCACCGCGAAGGAGTGTCGATCGCAATGCCTTCCGGCGTGCGGGCGACGCGGCGGACAGGCGTACTGATGCGCACGTCCCGCAGTTGCGCCGCGATTTTTTCCACATACGTGCGGCCGCCGCCACTCACGGTGCGCCACTGGGGACGATCGGCTATCTGCAGCAGCCCATGGTTGCGGCAGAACCGCACGAACGTTGGCAACGGGAAGTCGAGAATGTCCTTTCGCGGTGCCGACCAGATGGCGGCCGCCATCGGCAACAGGTACCAATCCCGAAACGGCGCGGAGTAACTTTCTACGTCGAGGTATTCGCCGAGCGATACGGACCACGTCCGGTTTGCCTCGTCCATTGCGCGCGCCGCGCGGTTGAAACGCGCAATGTCGGCGAGCATGCGCCAGAAGGACAGGCGCGCGGCGTTGCGGGGCTGTGCGAACAGCGAGCGCAGGCTGGTGCCGGCCCATTCCAATCCGTATCGGTCCACCCGGCACGAGAACGACATTTCGCTGGCGACGCTCGCGACGCCCAGCTCGGCGAACAGCGCGAGTAACTTGGGGTAGGTGCGATCATTGAAGACCAGGAAGCCGGTATCGACCGGGAAGGTCCTGCCTTCGAGCGAAACGTCCACCGTCGCCGTGTGACCACCCAGGCGGGATCCCGCCTCGAACACCGTGACTGCGTGCCCTTGCCGAGTCAGGAGCCACGCGGCTCCCAGGCCGGCGATGCCGGCACCTACCACTGCGATACGCACGATTGATCCGCTTCCTTATGTCGTTGGGCGGGGTACCGCGGGCCGCCACGGTCTCAGCGGCAACGCGGCGTCCAATGGCCACACCTTGAATACGCAGATTGGCTGCGATTGGATTCGAAATTCACGCCGGTCGTCGTCGGGCCCGGAGCTGGCACGCCGCTCCCTTCGGCAGGGGCGTATGGCGACAACTGCGCGCTATTCAGCATCGCATCAATTTTATTCTTTGTCCTGGACAAATACAGATATTACCGCAACAATGGACGGGAAATCGGCTATTGTCAACCCTTCGTCCAAGACAATATGAAAAAATCAATGGAATCGTCCATCACCCTCAACATCAGCGGCGTGGAACGCGAGACCGGGCTGTCCAAGGATGTGTTGCGCATGTGGGAACGCCGCTACGGATTTCCCAAACCGGGCCGCGACGACAACGGCGAGCGCCAGTATTCGCTGGCGGACATCGGCAAGCTCCGCGCCGTCAAGCGCCTGATGGACGTCGGCCTGCGTCCCGGCAAGATCATGACGCTGCCGCTGGAGGAATTGAATGCCATGGCCGACGCGCGTACGCCGGCGCGCCGCGACGGACCTACCCCGGCGCTCGAGCGCGACGTCCTGACCATGCTCAAGAGTCACGACGCCGCCTCGCTTCAGCACACGCTGGCAAACATGCTCATGCGGCAAGGGCTGCAGAAGTTTGTCCTCGAAACGATCACGCCGCTCAACCAGGCGGTGGGCGACGCCTGGATGCAAGGCGAACTGCAGGTCTTCGAAGAGCATCTCTACACAGAACAGATGCAGGTCGCGCTGCGCACGGCAATCAATGCCTTCCCGCGGCAAGTCGGAACCCCGCGTGTCCTCCTGACGACGTTTCCAAGCGAACAACACGGCCTGGGCCTGCTGATGGTCGAAGCGATGATGGTCCCCGAAGGCGTGCAGTGCATATCGCTGGGACCGCAGACTCCGCTGGAGGACATCCGCCGCGCCGCCATTGCGCACAAGGTGCATATCGTCGCGTTGAGCTTCTCCGCCGCGTTTCCCGTCCGCCAGGCGAGCGACGGCCTGGCGACGCTGCGCCGGCAACTGCCTGCCCCTATCGCGCTGTGGGCGGGCGGAGAAATGACGCGGCGGGTGCGCAAGACGATGCCGGGCACCATGCTCATCCCCGACCTCGCGTCGATCATCAACGCGCTGCGCAGCTGGCGCACACACTGGGTTCCCCAGACCGCCTGAGGCCATCGCTCGGCGGCGCGCGGCACGCCGGAATTGCCCCGCCGGGGGCAACCCCCGTATCCTGACGGCCATCGCCTCCACCGCGGCCCGCTCCGGGCCGCAGGGTAGAATGGCAAATTCTGCGTCAGGGAGCGTAGGAATGCTGTACCCACAACTGTTCAAGGCTTTCGAGTCGGTGCGCTGGGACATGGCCCATGACGTGCCATGGGCGGCGTACGACGGCACTCGACTTTCCGACGAACAGGCCCAAACGATCAAGATGAATGCGATCACCGAGTGGTCGGCGCTGCCGGCCACCGAGATGTTCCTGCGCGACAATCGGCAGGACAGCGACTTTTGCGCCTTCATGTCGATCTGGTTCTTCGAGGAGCAAAAACACTCCCTGGTGCTCATGGAGTATCTGCGTCGATTCCGCCCCGAGTTCGTGCCTACGGAGGCCGAACTGCACGCAGTGCGCTTCAAGTTCGACCCGGCGCCCGCCCATGAGACGCTGATGATGCACTTCTGCGGCGAAATCCGGCTCAATCACTGGTATCGCTGTGCGGCGGAATGGCACACCGAGCCGGTGATCAAGAAAATCTATGAGCTGATCGCGCACGACGAGGCGCGTCATGGCGGCGCGTACTTGCGCTTCATGAAGCGCGCGGTCGAGCGCGGTGGCGCCGAGGTGAAGCGCTCGTTCGCGAAAATCGGCGTGCTGATGGCCAGCTCGTCGCGCACACGCAAGCCCCTGCATCCGACCAACCTGCACGTGAACAGCGAGATGTTTCCCCACGACACCGTGCAGAGCCACCTTCCGGATCCCACCTGGCTTGAGCGCTGGCTCGACGAGCAGATCCGTTTCGATGCGGGGTGGGAGAAGCGGGTCGTCGCGATGATCCTCAAGAACCTGTCATCGCTTTTCGGCGAACGCTTCGAATCCGTGCAGCAGCTCAACCGCTTCCGCAAGTCGCTGGTGCCCGCGCCCGCCTGACGGCGGCAACGCCCGCCGTGGCGCGCGCAGCCGGGCGCGCACTTTCCCTTCGTTTCATCGCCATGTGGACTTCGCTACTTCTTGCGGCGCTGGTCGTCGGCGGATCGGTCGCCTACGGTGCAGCCGCGACGCACGCGGTGTCGCAGGGAACGCCGCTCTGGCCGTTCATTGCCGGTCTCCCGTTGGCTTTTCTCGCACTTCCGTTCCTGTTCACGATTCTGTGGTTTGCGCTTGCGGGTTGGTTCGGCACTGCCCGGCCGGCGGCGACGCGGCTTAGCCTCGGCGCATGGCTTGCGATGTTCGGCAGCGAATGCTGGGCGCTCACGCGATCGGTGCCGCGCATGATTTTCTACCGCTGGCTGATGCCCGCACCGGCACCACGGAAGGCCCCGTTGCCCGTCGTGCTGTTGCATGGCATCGGGTGCAATGCCGGCGTCTGGACCGGCTTCCGGCATCATCTGGACGAACGCGGCGTGGGCCCCGTGTACGCACTCTCGTACGGTCCGCCATTGCATTCGATCGAGTTGTTCGCCGAACAGCTTGCTGCGTTGCTGGAGAGGGTCGAAGCGGAGACTGGCGCGGCGCAAGTCATCCTGATCGGGCACAGCATGGGGGGACTGGTCGCGCGCGCGTACCTGCGCCGCTACGGAGGCGGCAAGGTGCGGAGACTGGTCACAATCGGCACGCCGCACCACGGCAGCATGCATGCGTGGCTTGCGCTCGGGACCTCGGTTTCACAGCTGCGTCCCGGCAATCCGTGGCTGGACGAACTCAACCGCACCGCCAGTCCGGGAATCGTGCCCACCGCGTCCATCTGGTCCTGGCACGACTCGATGGTCTCGCCTCAGACTTCGTCGCGCATCGACTGGGGCGAGAACATCGAGCTTGCCGGCATCGCGCACAATGCGTTGCTTGACGATCCCCGCACGTGGTCGAGCGTGGATGCGCAGATCGAGCGCGCGGCTACCAGTGGATCCCCTGCGTGAGCTGGGCGAACGCGATCTGCTCAGGCGATAGTTCCTGGCGAGCGGATTCTTCGCCCTTCTTGCCTTGGGCGGCCGCAGAGTCCGGAAACATGTTGAATGCCGTGTTGAGCAGGATCTGCGTCAGCCGCGGCGCGGCCGCGTGCGAGATCGCGCCGAAGATGCCCAGCCTCGTCGCGATGCGCACCGAGCGGTAGACGACCGCCTCGACCACCAGGTCCGCCGCCTGCTCCGGCGACAGCGTCGGCACATTTTCATACATCTTGGTCGGCGCGATCATCGGCGTGCGCACCAGCGGCATGTTGATCGTGGTGAAGTGCACGCCCTTGTCCAGGAATTCCGACGACGCGCAGGCGGAGAAGGAATCCAGCGCCGACTTCGACGCGACGTACGCCGAGAACCGCGGCGCATTCGACAATACGCCGATCGACGAGATGTTGATGATGTGCCCGTGACGCTGGGCGATCATTTTCGGCAGGAATCCCATGATGAGGCGCAGCGCGCCAAAATAGTTGAGCTGCATCGTGCGCTCGAAGTCATGGAATCGATCGAAGGAATTGATTACGCCGCGGCGGATCGAGCGGCCCGCGTTGTTGACGAGGAAATGGCAGGTGCCGTGTTCCTTCAGCACCCGCGCGACCAGCGCATCGCAGGACGCAAGGTCCGACACATCGGCCGTATACATCCAGCAGCGGCCTCCGGCGGCGTCGATTTCCTTCTTCGTCTCGATCAGCTTTTCCTCGCCGCGCGCAACCAGGATGACCTTGGCGCCCGCCGCCGCCATCTTGATGGCGGTGGCCTTGCCGATCCCCGACGACGCGCCCGTGATGACAATGACCTTGTCCTTCACTCGACCGGCGAGCGAGCGGTCGATGAAAAGATCGGGATCGAGATGGCGCTCCCAGTAATCCCACAGTTTTGGCGCATAGCTCTCGAGCGCGGGCACGCTGATGCCGGAGCCTTTCAGCGCCTTCACCGTCTCGCGATTGTCGTAGCGGGTCGGCCAGTTGATGAACTGGAACACGTCCTTGGGGATGCCCAGGTCCGTCAACACCGCGCGAACCATGCGCTTGACGGGCGAGAGCGAACCGATGCCGTACATGATCGGCGCAGGAATGAAGCCGAACATCCGCGCGTTCAGGCGCATCGTCATCTGCGGCGCGTGTCCGGCCTTGGCGAAGATGTTCAGCACTTCGCCGATGCGATGCGGCTCGGGATCGGTGAGGTGGAAGCACTTGCCGTCGAGCCCTTTCTTGTGCGCGAGATGGTCGAGCGCATCCGCGACGTAGTCCACGGGCACGATATTGATGCGGCCACCTTCGATTCCGATCATCGGCATCCACGGCGGCAACAGGCTGCGCATCTTCTGCAGCGTCTTGAAGAAGTAATACGGACCGTCGATCTTGTCGATATAGCCGGTCTTCGAATCGCCGACGACGAAACCGGGGCGGTAGATGCGGTACGGACGCTTGCACTCGTCGCGCACCACGGCTTCCGAATCGTGCTTGGTCTTGAAGTAAGGGTGGTCGAGGTCCTCGGCCTCTTCGAACATATCTTCGCGGAACACGCCATCGTAGAGTCCGGCCGCGGCGATGGAACTCACGTGGTTGAAGCAGCCCGTCGCGATGGCCTGGGCGAACTGGATCGCGTGGCGGGTGCCGTCGACGTTGGCTGCCTGTTGCGCCTCCGCGCCGGCTTTCAAGTCGTAAATGGCGGCGAGATGAAAGAAGTGGTCGATCTTCCCCTTGAGTTTCTTCACGTCGGCATCGGCGATGCCCAACCTTTCTTTTCCGAGATCACCGATGACCGGAATGACTTCCTTGTCGGTGGCTCCCCATTCCTTCAGCAGCGCATCGAGTTTCTTGAGCGACGCCTTGCGCACCAGTACATAGATCGGCTTCTTGCGCAGCAACAGATTGCGGACGAGAAATTGTCCGATGAAGCCGGTCGCACCGGTAACGAAATAGGCCATCGCTTCCTCCTGAAGTTCTGGTTTAAGCGTGCGCGGTCTGGATGCCCGCTTGCGGACTGGGGATTGTACCCCCCGCCGATACGGCAGAACGGGCGGCCCCGCACCGGAAATCGCGAGTGTCGAAGCCTCCCGTTTAGTATGATTGCTCTAGCCACGCCGCCTAGAATGTGGCCATTACCGAACACGCGCCGCAGCCGTCAACCGGAGGTACCACGATGCTGAAAAAAGCGAAGGCCGAATCCTCGACCAAGCACGCAAGCGAGTCCAAGGACTCACCGCAAGCGATCCTCGAATCGTCGCGGCAGATCTGGCTGGCCGGACTCGGCGCATTTGCGCGCGCGAAGGGCGAAGGCACCAAGGTCTTCGAAACGTTGATCAAGCAGGGTGAGACGCTCGAGATGAAGACCCGCCAGGTTGCTGCCGACACCGCCAAGATGGCGCGCGGCGCCGCGACGGCAAAGGTCAAGGAAGTCCAGAAGGGCGTGGGTGGCACGTGGGACAAGCTGGAGCAGGTGTTCGAGGACAGGGTGGCGCGCGCATTGTCCAAGCTGGGCGTTCACACGCAGACCGACGTGGAAAAACTGGCCGCGCGCGTCGATGTGCTGTCAGAGGCCGTGAACGAACTCATCAAGGTGACGGGCGCGAAACCGAAGCGTCGTCCGGCGCCCCCGGACTCGGCGGTCGAGCGGATGGTCAAGGGCGCAGTCTCGCAGGCGACGAGAACCGCGTCCGGCGCCATGTCATCCGCAGCAGGTGCCATGTCCACCGCATCCAAGACCGCAAGGAAGACGGTGTCGACGGCGTCGAAGACGGCCCGGAAGACTGTTCGCACGGCGACAAAGGTCGCCCGCGCCGCGCTGAAGTAGCTGCGCGTCGAAGGCAGCCGGCGCAAGTAAAAGCCCGCCTCGAAGGCGGGCTTTGTTCATTCAATCGATGAAGCGTCGTAAGGTCGCCCTCACGCAGATCTCGGCCGGATGCCGTTGCGAGGGAGGGGCTTCACTCGCGGTTGAGTTTCTCCACCTGCTTCACGTAGTTCGTCATCGCCTCGTCCTTGCTCGAACCCTTCAGCTTGGCCCACGCATCAAATTTGGCGCCGCCGACGAAATCGAAGCCGCCGGGACGCGTCCCCGTGATGTCGCCCTCGGTGGCTTGCTTGTAATACGAGTAGAGCTTGAGGAGCGTCGCGTTGTCGGGCTTCTTCTTCGTTTGTTTCGCCGCCGCGGCGGCAGCTTCGAACTTCGCCTTCAGGTCGTCCTTCTTCGGTGCGGTGGCCATGGGGCATTCCTCCTCGTTTCCTGACGTGCCGGCTTCATGCTACTTTAGCGCGATTGCGAAGGCGCATGCAACGCTTCCCCCGCATCACCATTCCGATCCTCCGACCATGGCTGCGAACTCCAGGCACGAGAGAATGTCCGCGGTCGACACCGCGTGGCTGCGCATGGACCGGCCGCAGAACCTGATGATGATCAGCGGCGTGCTGCTCTTCAAGGGCCGCGTCACGCTGCCCCGCCTGCGCCGTGTCGTAAAGGAACGCTTCCTCGTGTTTCGCCGCTTTCGCAAGATTCCAGTGGAGCGCGCCGGCGGCGCATTCTGGGAAGCGGATCCGCAATTCGACATCGCACAACACGTGGTCACCGCGAACCTGCCGGGACGCGCGGGGAGGGCCGAACTCGAAGGCTTTGTTTCGCGTCTGGCGGCGACGGCGCTCGATCCGGGACGGCCCCGCTGGCAGTTCCATCTCGTTCCCGAGTTCGACGGTGGAAGCGCGGTGGTCATACGGATTCATCACAGCTATGCGGACGGCATTGCGCTCGTGCGCGTGATGCTGTCGATGACCGATGCCACCGCGCACGGTCCGCCGGCGATGCCTTTTGAGCCGCAGCCGCAGAAGCAGCGCGCGCCTGACGACGCGTTCAGCGAATTGCTGGGCCCGCTGTCCGGCGCAATGGGCATGGTCCGCAAGGTGGGTGCGACGCTGATGGAAAAGGGCGCGGAGATCTGGGACGATCCTGCCAAGGCGGTGGCATTTGCGGGACAGGGAACGGCGCTGACCGCCGAGCTCGCGACACTCGCGCTGATGCCGCAGGATTCCCCGACCCGCTTCAAAGGCAAGCCGGGAGTGACCAAGCGTGTGGCATGGGCCGAACCGCTTCCCCTCGACGAAGTGAAGACGGTAGGAAAGGCGCTCGGTGCTTCGGTCAACGACGTGTTGCTTTCCTGCGTCGCGGGCGCGTTGCGCAGTTATCTCATCGAAAAAGGCGATGACGTCGCCGACGTGATGTTGCGCGCGCTGGTGCCAGTCAACCTGCGGCCGGTCGAGAAGGCCTACAAGCTCGGCAACCAGTTCGGGCTGGTTTTCCTCGACCTGCCAATCGGTATCGAAAACCCGATCGAGCGCCTGTACGCGGTGCGCGGCAACATGAATGCGCTCAAAGGATCGTTCCAGCCGGTTCTGGCACTTGGCCTGCTGGCAGCAATGGGCAGCGGTCCGAAGGCATTGCAGGACGTACTGTTGCAAGCATTGGCGCGCAACGGTTCGGCCGTGATGACCAATGTGCCGGGCCCGCAGCAGCCGCTCTACATGGCCGGTGCCGCCATCGGCAGCATGATGTTCTGGGTGCCGCAGTCGGGGGACATCGGCATGGGCGTGTCGATCATTTCCTACAACGGCGCGGTGCAATTCGGTGTCATTACCGACCGTACGCTTTGCCCCGATCCCGCGCACATCACTGCGCGCTTCGGTGCGGAATTCGAGAAACTCGTGCTTACGACGCTAATGGCACGCTGGCCGCGTGATGGCGACCTCGATGCAAGCGAGGCGGAGGAGGCGGTGAGCGCCTGAAGGTGGAGGTGACGCAGGATGGGTTGTGGCCCGCGCAATTCGCGCGGTTGGTGGCCCGGCGCAACGTGCGCGGTGGGTGGCCCCGCGCAACGCGCGCGGTTTCAGGGCCATGCAGGATAGGTGTTGGGGGCCGCGAAGGCCTCCTTGAGGTACTGGTTGAGCGGCACCGTGAGGTCCTTGGTATTGAACCACCGGGCGTAAATGCGCCGAATTTCACCCGACTGAAACAGGTCGATCAGTGCGCGGTTCACGAGCTTTTCGAACTGCGGCTCGTCCCGGCGCATCATGATCGCGTAGGGTTCCACCGAGAGATACTTTCCGACGACGGCGAAGTCGTCGGGTTTCTTCGATTTGGAAATCAGCCCATACAGCAGCACATCGTCCATCATGAAGGCAATCGCGCGGCCATCTTCGACCGCCTTGAACGATTCGCCGTGGTCCTTGGACTCGATGACATTGATCTTCAGCAGGCGTTCGTCGTTCATCGCCTTGAGAATCTTCTCGCTGGTGGTGCCGACCGTCACCACGACGCTCTTGCCGCGCAAGTCCTCGATGCTGTTGATGTTCGAGGATTTCTTCGCCAGCGTCTTGATGCCCGCGACGAACGTTGTATAGGCAAACGCAACCTGCTTCTGCCGGTCGCGCGTGTTCGTCGTCGAGCCGCACTCCAGGTCGATCTTGCCTTCCAGCAGCGCCGGAATCCGGTTGGCCGAGCTGACCGGCAGGAATTTGACTTCCAATCGCGGCAACTTCATTTCCGCCTTGATCACCTCGGCCACTCGCAGGCAGAGGTCGACGGAGTAGCCCTGCGGTTGCTTCTGCGCGTCGAGGAACGAAAAGGGCACGCTCGTCTCGCGGACGCCTAGCGTGATGGCGCCGGTGTCGCGAATGCGCTTCAACGTGTCGATCGCTGGCGCCGGCGCAGCATTTGCCGGGGGCGCTGTCACCGCCGGGGTGGACTTGTCCTGCGCGGCAGCGGTAGCTGCCCAACCGGCAGCCAATGTCGCTGCAATAGCGACTGCCAGCATCGTTGCAGACACCGTACGCAACGTCCTCGTGATGGCGGTGTACGGTCCATGGCGATGCTGCATCGAGTTGCCTCTTCGTTGGTATAACTGAGCAATGGGTTCGGTAGCTATTCTAGCTCCGACTTCGCCAGTTCGACGTCCAGTCGCTCCATGGCGTCCTGAGGTTTCATCGCGGCCGCTTCCTCGTATAGCGAAGTGGCGTCGGCGATCTTGCCTTTGCCGAACAACAGGATGAGGCCATTTGCGTACTCGATGCGCGCGATCGCCGAATCCGGATTCAGCTTGACGGCCTTTTCGAACTCCTCGATCGCGTTGTCCTTCTTCGCCCCGTAGGTCATGCCGGCAACGAGACCGCCGACCTTGTTGATCACTTCCGCCTGGTAGGAGCCGTAGGCGATGTGCGCGTCGGCGTGCTTGGCGTCGAGCTTGAGCGCGGTGAGCAATGCTTCCTTGATCTTGCTGCCGAAACCCTGCGCAAGCGCCTTCGCCACCGAGATGCCCTGGCCATAGCGGCCAAGCGCGAACGCGTAAAGGTAATGTGCATTCGCGTCCTTGGGCGCCTCGCCGCGTCGCTCGTCTGCCCAGCCAGCGGCCTCTTCGAAGAGCGCAAGCTTGGCCTTGTCCGACTTTTCCAGGTAGTGCGCGTAGACCGTCTGCGCCTTGACGGCCGCGTTGACACCTGGCCCCCCAGCCGCGAGACCTGCGTCGACACTTTGCGCGAATTCGCCGGCGTGGAAGTGGCGCCAGGCACCCTGCGTTTCCGCGTCCTTGGGGAAAGGCTCGCAGTCGCCGCGGTGAAGGCGCGCCCAATGCTTCTTGAGGCTCGCCGCGTCAAGGTTGTACGCCTTGTCGGCGTGCGGAAACTTCGCCCATTTTTTAGCCATCCCGACCTCCGTCAATCCTCAGAGATAATCTTCGCCCAGCCGCTGGATCAGCGCGCGACCGTCGCCAATCAGAAAGGGAGCGATGAGCGCCAGCACTTGAAACGCCGCGCGATCGAGGCTCGCGGCCGCCTCGCGGCCATCCGAATCGTCGCCACCATGGCTCGCTCCGATCCGCTGAAATGACATCCAGTAGGTGGAGACCAGCGTCACGTTCGATGCGAGGGACGCTATCTCCCGCTCCGTTGCGCGCATCTCCCCCGTAGCCACGAGCCCGCGGCACAACTCTATCACGGTGTTTTCACCCCGCCGCATGAGGTCCGCGAAGCGCGTTGCGACACGGCGGTTGCGCGACGTTATTTCGTCCAGGTCGCGGTAGAAAAACCGGTACTCGCGCATTCGCTCGAACAGGAGATGCAACCACAGCCACAGGTCCTCGACGCCCGCTGCGCGCCGGTCGGGCAGTGTGAGCAGCGGCGTGATTGCGCCTTCGAGCGCTTCGTACAGCGCGCCGATGATGTCGTCCTTGTTGCGGAAATGGTAGTACAGGTTGCCGGGGCTGATGTTCATCTCGTCGGCGATGTCCGCCGTCGTGATATGCGGCTCGCCGAAGCGGTTGAAGAGCGCAAGGCTGGTCTCCAGGATGCGTTGCGGCGTGCGTCGCGGTCGCTTCTTTTCCGGCATAGGCGGCAGGTTACCTCCTATTCGAGGTACCGCGTCAATCCGTAACGCGAAACGGCAGGCTGAACCAGGCGACGATGCCGGCGATGAACGCGAGGGCAGACGCCCAGAAGGCAAATCGCCAGCCGCGATTGGCGTGCCGGATGATTTGCGCTTCCGTCGTGAATACGGTTTCGCATGCACCGTTGCCGGTATCGGTACGGGTGATGCTGGTGCCGCGATGGAACGCGAACTCGTGATGGTGCGAATATTCGGCGAGATAACCGCGGAAATGAATCTGGTCGCCCACGCGCACGTCTTTCAACACCCTGGCGATGGCGGATTCGTCGGTGAGCATGTGATTGTTCGACAACGAGTAGATGTCGAACGTCCGCCACACCTCGTTGGACTGAGTCTGCACGTAGCAAACGAACTGGCCGCTGGAATAGTCGAGCTCGCGGTACCTTGCGCTACGAGCGTTGTTTCCCCAGATCACGCATAGATCGGTGACGTTGAGCTTGTCCCCCCACTGTGCATGTATCTGGTCCCACCACGTATCCGCGTTGTGCTTGCTGACGACCAGACCCGTCAGTTCGTACTGGAAGAGCGGCCGCACCGTGTACTCGATGCCACCGACCGTCGTCTGGAAAGGCTCGCGACTGCTGGCTACCTGTCTCGGCTCGGCAAATACGGCCTCGTCCAGGCGCGTCGGCGGCGGCAATGCATCGCGCTGGCGCCAGGCGAGCAGGAAAGTGGCGGCGCTGACCACAAGCGCCACTTTGACGAACCCTGAAGAAATCATCTCGCGTCGGTCGCCCAATATGACTCGTGAGGCGACAGGGTTGCTATCCCGCGCGGGCGAGCCAGCGCTCGAGGTGGCCAAGCGTATGCGCAAGATCGCGCTTGGTCCGGCGCACGTCTCTCCCGGGCTGCGCATGCAGCGGTCGCGGATCGGTCAGCGCGGCCGCGATGTCGCGCGTGGGGTCGTCGAGGCGGTCGGCTCGAAGGGTAATGCCGTGGCGGCGAAGCGTTGGACCGAGTGCGACGGCGCGCGCGGCCAGATTGCGGCGCGTTCGCTCGAAGGCAAGCGCACATAGCCGTCGGCGCTGGCCGTAGCTGAAGATGTTTGCGAAGAACATGTCGGCGTCTTCCGGGCCAGGCTCGAACAGCATGATCGCGGCGTGGGGATACTGGCGGCCGTACTTTTCCATTCCCACTTTCATCCGGGAATGAATGATCGCGCGAAAAGTCTGGCCCAGCACCAGCGGCAGTCCGCCCTGGTTGAGCTTGCGCTTGCCGGGAGTCCGGTTCGCGGTGGAACTGGCGTCGAAGGGCACGAGCGGGTTGACGCAGAAAAGCAGCGACACGCCTTCGTCCAACGCGACAGAGGCGTGCAGCGTCTTGTTGAGCGCGCCATCGACATAGTGCTCGCCATCGATCTCCACCGGCGGAAACAGCCCCGGCAGCGCGCTGGACGCTTCGATGGCGCGCGAAATGGGCACGTGGTCCTGACCCGGCGCGCCGAAAGTTACCGACGCCCCAGTATCGAGGTTCGTGGCCACCAGGAACAATTTGCGACCCAGTTTGCGGAAGTCATTGGTGCGGCCCGGCGCGGCAAACAGATGCGCAAGAAAGGCATCGATCGCACGGTTGTCGAACACGCCCGTGGGGACGGCCTGGGCGAGCGTGGCGAAGGATTCGATGATGCCGCGATGAAACGGGTCACGCAGGTATTGCATCGACGCGCGCATCGCCAGGCCCGGCAATGCGGCCAGGCGGCGGCCAAACTCGCCGAACGCGGGCCGCAGGAAGATCTCGGGCTTCAGCGCCGCGTCCGCACCTTCGGCGATGAACAGTCGGTACATCTGCGCGGGCGAGATGCCGTTGGCGAGCGCCGCGGCGACGAATCCGCCCGACGATACGCCCACGTAGGCGTCAAGCCGGTTGAGGTCCAGGCCTTCCAGCGAATCGGCGAGCGCGAGCAGCGCGCCGACTTCGTAGATCCCGCCCAGGGGCCCGCCGCCGGCAAGCGCGAGACCAATTTTCCCTGGCGCTGAACGGTCGATCCCGGACGGCGATGATTTGGTCGACGAAGTCCGGGCACGTGCGTGCCCGCTTGTCGGGATCGGCCGAACGGTAGACCGGCGCCCGGATGCCGTCTTGTCCGGCATGGTTCTCCTCATGCGTGTTGTCCCGAGCCACGTCTCGTGGTGGCCTTAGGAAACGCCTGCCGGAATTGCCCGGCAGGTTCCATCGCAATGGTAGCGGAGAATTACTTCTTCGTGGCGCGCCGAGCGGTGCGCTTCGCGCTCTTGACCGTCTTGGTCGCGCGCGACTTCACGACGCGCTTCGCGTTGACAGACGATTTCTTCGCGACGCGACGTGTCTTGACCGATGCAGACGTCTGCAGCATCGCGGGCAACGTGACCTTGGGCAACGACTTCGGCATCCTGCTTTGCACCAGCGTCACGGCCGTTTCGGCAGCCTGCTTTACCGTCGATTGCACCGTTGTCCGCGCCTGCTTCCAGATGGCATTTGCCCGGGTAAACGAGCCTTCGATGCCATCGCCAACGATGCGCATGGCCTTCGATTCAACCGCGGTACCTTCCTTTACGAGCGTGCGGAACACGTTGCCCGCCTCGCTTTGCGCCCAGTCGCGCGTGACGACGGCGGCGCCCAGGCTCGCGAGCCATACTTGGCGTGAGGCGTTGACGACGGCATCGCCGACGGGAGTGGTGCGGGTGTAGGTCATGGTGCGCATGCTGACATCTCCTTGATATTGGCGGCCTTGCTGAAATTGGCTGCGTCGCCTCCGTGAATGCGAGGCTCGACGGCGCAGCGCTCAATCATCAAAGTACGCCATTCCGCTAGAGCATTCACACTAAACGGACATGAACGAAGATTCAGTGCGGCGGTGCAAGTACTTGTGCAAGCGCTGTCGCCAGCCGCGCGACGATTCCGTAGATCGAGAGCTGCGGATTGGCGCCGATCGACGTGGGAAACAGTGAGCCATCGAAGACGTAGAGATTCTCGACCTGGTGATGGCGGCCCGACGTAGCGACAACGGCGCGCGAGGCATCGGCACCGAAGGGGGCGCCACCCATCACGTGCGCCGAGACCACGGGGGTCACGATCGGTTGCATCGCGAAGCCGTCGATGGCGGAGTGCGCATCGGTGAGGGTGGAAAATGCGGCGCCTTGGCCATGAACCGGCATCACGGTTTGCGCGCCCGCGGCGAACTGGATTTCCGCCATCGCGCGGAATGCTCGGCGCGCGCCGTCCCAGAACAGAGGCATCAGCGGATAGTCGAGCAGCGGCGTGCCATCGCCGCGCAGTCGCACGGTCCCGCCCTGGCTTTCCGGGTTGAAGCCGTCACGGAGGAGCGCGATAAGCACGTGCATGCGCGGGAAGTCCTGCATCCATCGCGCGTGTGCTGCGCCGTCGTCCGGCAGCGTGATAGCGGTCAGCACGGGATGTAGCGGTGGCGCCTCGAGCTTGAAACCCATCGGGCCGTCGATCGGCTGCGTCTCCAGGAAGTGATCGGAATAAATCGTCTGCGGCGCTCCCGAGAAGCCATCGATGCGATCCGGCATAAGCGCGGCGGAGACCACGGTGGGATGCAGAAACGTGCGCTTGCCGAGAATGCCGTGTGGGTCCGGCGCACCGCTGCGAAGCAGCATCGCAGGCGTGCCGATGGCGCCGCCGGCCGCGATGTAAACCTTGGCGCGCACCTGAACACGCCGCGCCGTCGGTGCGACACCGCGCGCGTCCATCGCGACGCCGTCTAAGTGGGTCACGCGATCGCCGCCGAACACCATGCGTTCGACGCGCACTCGCGTGACGAGCGTCGCACCGGAGGCAAGCGCGCCCGGAATCGTCGTCACCAGCATCGACTGCTTGGCGTTGGTAGGACAACCCATGCCGCAATAGCCCAGGTTCCAGCAACCCTTGACGTTGCGACGGATGGCGCCGGCAGAGATGCCGATTTTGCGGGCGCCGCGCGCCAGCGCGGCGTTGTTCGCGTTGGGCGCGACTTCCCACGGCGCAATGGACAGGCGGGTCTCCATTCGCGCGAACCAGGGCGCCAGGTCGTCGGCGCTGAATCCTGTGAGGCCGAATTCGCGTTGCCAGAAGGCGAGCGTTGCAGCAGGCGTGCGGAATGAACTCGTCCAGTTGACCGTTGTGCCACCGCCGACACAGCGCCCCTGAAGGATATTGATCGCCTTGTCGCGCGTTTTTCTGGCCGCGGATTCCTGATAGAGATCGGGATAGGCTTCCGATTCACGCATGCGGAAATCGCTCGAGGTCTTGAGCGGGCCTTCCTCCAGAACGACCACGCGCAATCCGGCGCTGGACAGGATTTCCGCCGCCGTCCCACCCCCCGCGCCGCTTCCGACGATCGCCACGTCGGCTTCGAGCGTGAGGTCCTGTGCCAGCGCAGATGCGTCGACCAGTTTCCAGCCTTCGGCACGCCCGGCCTCGAAGGGATCGGCGATGCCGGATCTATGCGTGGATGTCATGCGGAGAGATTTGGGGGGCCGGGATAGCCGATGCGCGGCCAGGACGACGGGTTGCCATACCAGGCGGCGAAGGTCAGTTGATGCAATGCGCCGTAGGCCGAACGCAGCAGATCCAGCGAACTGCCGCGAAAGCGGTCGAGGAAAGCGCGCACTTCCTCCGTGCGGGCTTCTGGCCACGGCGAAGAAACGCGCGCCAGCGCCAGGCGCGCAGGCGGCAGCGCGAGTAGCGCGAACAACTGCCGCAGCTCTTCCTGGGCGGAAGGGGGGAGGCCCGCTACAGCGACGTCGATGCCGCGCAGCGTGTCGGCGACCGCAGCATGCCGTGCCACGGGATCGGCGGGTAATGCGCCGTCCAGCAATACCGGCACGACGGCGCCGAGGATCGCTTGTGCGTCGGCGTCGAGAGCGCGCAGCGAGACGTCGCCGGGCGGTGCATGCGGCCCGCGCAGCCACCGTGCAGCCACCAGCGCGGTGGCGCCGAGTACTCCGGCGGTGAGAAAGGTTCGGCGGGAAATCATCAAAGTGTCGGGCTGCGCACAGGCATCCACCCGCGCAGCCGGTTGGAGACACCGACGATAGTCGGCGCGGGTAGAGCAATCAATCTAAAGTAGCCACTCGCCGGGCGCACATCGGTCCGGCTGATGCGTGTACGGGGCACCGGACGATCGGACAGCAAAGAACGGCGCGCATCGGATAGACTCACGGCGCCGGAGCCACCGGCAACTCAGCGGCACGCGCGCAAGGACCAAGAGTTCCCGTACCCGAATCCATGGCTGAATCCGATTCCGCCCCAGCTGCCTCGGTCGCGCTTGTTCGCGAATTGTCGCGTGTCCGGCACCTCCACGAGGAACGCACGGAGAACCCGATACTCAACGGTTCGCTGGAGCGCGTCGCGAATTGGCAGGCGCGGCGGTTGGCGATGACCTACGCGGACCTGGCATTCGACCCCCGCTATGCGCCGGCGATTGGATTCTTCCAGAACGATCTCTACGGGTCCGGGGATTTCAGCCGCCGCGACGCGGATCTCGCGCGCGTCGTTCCACTGATGGTCAAGATGCTGCCCGATCGCGTGATCGAGACGGTGGCGCTGGCGATGGAACTCAACGCGCTGTCCCAGGAACTCGACCGCGTGCTGCTCGAGCGGCTGCCCCGCGCTGACGGTCATTTCAGCGTGCTCGAGTATTGCAAGGCCTATCGTCGCGCAGGGAATTTTCCGTTGCGGCGCCGGCAGATCAAGCTGATCGTCGACGTCGGCCAGGCACTCGATGTGCATGTGGGCAAGCCGCTGGTGCGCACGGCGCTGGCGATGATGCGGCAACCGGCGCGCATGGCCGGGCTGTCCGGGTTGCAGGACTTTCTCGAGCGGGGCTTTGCAGCGTTTCGGGCCATGCGCGGCGCCGATGAGTTCTTGCGCACGATCGAAACCCGGGAGACGCAGATCCTGGACGCGATCGTCGGCGGATCGTCTGATCCGTTTGCGGATCCGCTGCTGTTCCGTCCGTCGTCATCCACACCAAGTCCCGCCAGTTCCTGAGCCTGCGGGCGGGTATTCGTTGCCCGCTACCGCGGTCAGGCCAGCAGCTTATCGAGCTGGGTTTCGATTTCGCGTTCGATCGTGGGCTTGAGCATCGACAAGAGCATGCCCAACTGCACGTCGAGCTTTATCCGGTCCTTGCCCACATGCATACGCCCGGTGACGCCAGGCCGCTCGAAGTCGATGTGTTCGCCGTGCCACTCGTAGTCGAGGTCGAAACGCTTCTTCAGGTCCTTCGCGATTTTTTCGGCCACAGCGCGGGCCTTGGTGTGCGAAAGCGAATGCTTGCGGGCGATGGAAATGGTGGCCATGGATGAACTCTCCCGCGCAGGAGTATAGCCAACCGGGGATCGCAATGGATTGTCCCGGCTGAAGTTGGCACAATCCCGGAGAATCCAGGGACCACGCTCGGCGTGGCAGGAGAAACCGCATGCCGGCCAACATCGCCGAGTTCTTCGCGCAGCACATGGCGCAACCTCAACGCATGCTGTTCCGGCATTGCGTGGGCGACACTTGGCGCGACGTCAGCGTGGCGGAGATCGCCGCGCTTGCCGGGCGCTGGCAGGCGGCGTTCCGGCGCGATGGCTGCTCGGCGGGCGACCGGGTGGCGATCTGCGCCCGCAACGGCATCAATTGGGTCGCGATCGATATCGCGGCGTTGGGCATGGGCCTCGTTGTCGTTCCCCTCTACGTCGACGACAACGCCGAGGCCGTCGCCTGGTGCGTCGCCAATGCTGAGGCACGACTGCTGATCGTCGAGAATTCGCGTGTCGCGGCGGCGCTCGCGAAGGGAAGCGGTACAGCGCAGACGTTGCCGAAGCTCGTCGTGCTGCGGCCGGACGCCGACGCGAATGCCGACGTGAGGGCCGACTCCGCTTCCACCTACCTCGCCGCAGCAGCGTCCGAATTCAGCGTGACCAACTTTCCCGACGACGCGCTGGCCACAATCTGCTTCACATCCGGGACGGCGGGCCGACCCAAGGGCGTCATGCTGTCGCACGGCAACATCATCGCCAACGTTGGGCAATGCGCTGAGACCAACATGGCGCGGCCCGATGACAACTTCCTCTCGATATTGCCGTTGTCGCACATGTTCGAGCGCACGGGCGGCTATTACCTTCCCCTCTCTCTCGGCGCCAAGGTGACGTTCTGTCGCGGCGTCGCGCAAATTGCCGATGACCTCCAATCCCAGGCGCCGACCGCCATGTTCGCCGTGCCGCGCATCTTCGAACGCTTTGCTGCACGCATCGACCAGCAGCTCGAGAAATCCCCGCCGAAGAAATTGCTCTTCGACGCTTGCGTCGCGCGCGGCTATCGCGTTGCGACGGGCGTCGGAAGCGTGCTCGACCATGTGCTGGTGCCAGCGTTGCGCCGACTGGTGGCCACCCCTGTGCTTGCACGCCTCGGTGGTCGACTGCGCCTTGCGGTGGTCGGCGGCGCGGCGCTCGACCCCGCGCTGGCGCGCACATTCATCGGCCTGGGGTTGCCGATGCTGCAAGGCTACGGCATGACCGAGGCGTCGCCGGTGATATCGGTGAACCGGGATGACGACAACGTGCCTGAATCCGTCGGTCCGCCGCTCCCCGGCGTCGAGGTGCGCCTGGGCGCCGGAGGCGAGTTGCTGGCGCGGGGCCGCAACGTAATGCTTGGCTACTGGAAGAACGACGAGGCGACCCGCGCGGCATTAACCGGCGACGGGTGGTTGCGCACGGGCGACATCGCCGAAATCAAGGACGGGAGAATCTTCATCCGCGGCCGCGCCAAGGACATCCTCGTGCTGTCCAATGGCGAGAAACTGCCGCCGCAGGACGTCGAGTTCGCCATTCTGCGCGATCCGGTGTTCGAGCAGGTGATGCTGGTGGGCGAGGGGCGTCCGTATGTCGTGCTGCTTGCGGTAACGAAGGAGAAGGACGAAAAGGCGCTGATCAAGCGCGCCAACGACAGGCTGAAGGATTTTCCGCGATGGACTCGGGTGCGGCGCGTCGTGATCTCGAGCGAGCCTTGGAGCGTGGACAACGGGTTGCTCACGCCGACCCTCAAACTCAAGCGTCCGATTCTGCTTAAGCTTCTCGCCCCGCAGATAGAAGCCGCGTACGCCGACTCCTCTGCGTCAGCCTGACGCCTGGATTACAGCGCATCTACCGCCGAGCGGTAGGTATCGGGAATTTCGCCGACAGCTGCAATGGTGGTGCCGAGGTCGCGCACCAGGCCATCCTTCAGCCCGTAGACCCAACCGTGTACGGCGAGCTCCTGCCCCCGCTCCCATGCGTCACGTATTACCGTGGTCTGGCACACGTTGGCCACCTGCTCGATCACGTTGAGTTCGCACAGCCGGTCGACGCGCTGCGGCAGCTCGGCGACCTTTGCCACTTTGGCATCGTGTTTCGCGCGCACATCCTGCACGTGGCGCAACCAATTGTCGGCGAGACCTACACGCTGGTTCTGCAGCGCCGTTGACACGCCACTGCAGCCATAGTGGCCGCAGACGATGATGTGCTCGACGTGGAGCACTTCCACGGCGAACTGCATCACGGACAGGCAGTTCAAATCGCTATGCACGACGACATTGGCGATGTTGCGATGCACAAAGAGCTCGCCAGGCAAGAGGCCGACGATCTCGTTCGCCGGCACGCGGCTGTCCGAGCAACCTATCCACAAGTAGCGGGGACTCTGTTGCCGCGAAAGACTGGCGAAAAATTCGGGGTTGCTGCGCCGGATGCGTTCGGACCAGGCACGGTTGTTGGCGAAAAGGTGGGCAAGGGAGCGCATGGGGTGGGTGACGCGTAACGAATTCGCGTCATCTTACCGTCCGCTTGGCCAAACCGTCCCATTGACACGCGCCCGGAATCAAACATAAGATTCAAACGGTCGTTTAAAAAATAGGTCGGCGCGCACAGTGGCGCCGGTCAATGACAGAGGAATCATGGACGCGAAAGTCATTGCGTTGGGCGTCGCGCGTGGCGCCGCCGCGACAAAGGAGCGCATCCTGGACACGGCCGAGGCGCTGTTCATGGAACACGGCTTCGAAGCGACGGGTCTGCGGTCGATCACGGCCGCGGCGGGCGTCAACCTGGCCGCGGTGAATTACCACTTCGGCACCAAGGAGGAACTGTTCGAGGCGGTCCTCACGCGGCGCCTGGATCCGATGAATCAGGAGCGCATCGCGCTTCTCGATGAACTCGAACGAAAGTCCGCACCCAATGCGCTGACCTGCGAACGCATCCTGATGGCGCTGTTCGTCCCGGCGTTGCGGCTGGCACGCGATCCCGCGCGTGGCGGCAAGAATTTCCTGCGCCTGCTCGGCCGCGCCTATGCAGATCCGGCGCCGTTCATCCGGCACTTCCTGTCCGAGCAATACGCAGTGACGATTGCGCGATTCAAGGCTGCGTTCGGACGGGCGTTGCCGCACTTGCCGAAAAAGGAATTGTCGTGGCGACTGCACTTCATCATGGGCGCGCTGTCCTACACGTTGTCGGGCACGGACGCGCACAAGATCATCAGCGAACTGAGCCCGCGCGAGACGAACAACGATGAAATCCTGCTGCGCCGGCTTGCGCCCTTTCTGCTGGCCGGACTGAATGCTCCGCTGCCCGATTTGAGCGAAGTCACGCGCGAAGTCGATTCCGCACTTTCACGAAAGCGCTGAACAACAGCACCACCCAGCCACGCACGACGAATGTGGCACACCAGGAAACACTTACGATGCTGACATTGATTTTTCTGATACTGATCGTGCTCGGCGCGATTGCGCTGGCCTATGTCAACGCGACCGGATGGGCGTGGGCGCTCGCCGCCGCGGCGGCGCTCGCGGTCTCCTGGCTGGCGCATGCATTGCCGCTCGCGCTGAACCTCCTGTTTTCCGCGGCCTTTGTGGCGCTGTCCATTGCGCTCGCAGTGCCTGCATTGCGACGCGTGCTTATCAGCGACGCCGTTTTGACGGTGTTTCGCAAACTCATGCCGGCGATGTCATCGACCGAACGCGATGCGCTCGAGGCCGGCACCGTGTGGTGGGATGGCGAGCTCTTCTCGGGCAGGCCCAACTGGCGGCGACTGCTGGACGCACCGCCGCCGACGTTGAGCGATGCCGAGCGGCGCTTTCTGGACAACGAGGTCGAGACGCTGTGCGGCATGACCAGCGACTGGGAAACCACCAACGTGCACAAGGACCTGCCGCCGCACGTCTGGCAGTACATCAAGGAGAAGGGCTTCCTGGGGATGATCATCCCCCGTGAGTACGGCGGCCTCGGGTTTTCCGCCTTTGCCCATTCACAGGTCATTACCCGGTTGTCTACGCACAGCGGAACCATCGCAGTCACGGTGATGGTGCCTAACTCGCTCGGTCCCGGCGAACTGCTCCTGCACTACGGCACCGAAGAGCAGAAGCGACATTACCTGCCCCGCCTTGCGAAGGGACAGGAGATCCCCTGCTTTGCGCTGACCGCGCCGAGCGCTGGCTCGGACGCGGCGGCGATCCCGGACTTCGCCCATGTGTGCTGGGGCGAGCACGATGGAAAGCGCACGCTCGGTTTGCGCGTCACCTGGGACAAGCGCTATATCACGCTCGGCCCGGTCGCGACGTTGCTCGGTCTTGCGTTTCGCGCGTACGACCCCGACAAGCTGGTGGGCGACAAGGAAGACCTGGGGATCACCTGCGCGCTCATCCCCACGTCTCATCCGGGCGTTGAAATCGGGCGGCGCCATATGCCTCTCAACGCGGTGTTCCAGAACGGCCCCAATTCCGGCACGGAGGTCTTCATCCCGATGGATTGGGTGATCGGTGGCCAGCCGATGCTGGGACGGGGCTGGAGCATGCTCATGGAATGCCTCGCGGCGGGACGCGGCATTTCGTTGCCGTCCTCCAACACCGGCATGGCAATCCTCGCGGTGCGCACTGTGGGCGGCTATGCGCGCGTGCGCACCCAGTTCAAGACCGCCATCGGCAAGTTCGAGGGCATCGAGGAGCCGCTCGCGCGCATGGGCGGCAATCTCTACATGATGGACGCGACGCGCATGATCACGTCGGCGGCCATCGACCAGGGCGAGAAGCCCGCGGTGCTGACGGCGATCGCGAAATATCACATCACGGAACGCGCGCGTCAGCTCATCAACGACGGCATGGATGTCATCGGCGGTAAAGGCATCTGCATGGGACCGTCCAATTTCCTGGGCGGCGCCTACATGCAGCACCCGGTCGCCATCACCGTCGAAGGCGCCAACATCCTCACTCGCAGCCTGATCATTTTCGGGCAAGGCGCCATTCGCTGCCACCCGTACGTGTTGCAGGAAATCAAGGCGACGCGGGAATCCGACCCGGCGCATGCGTCGAAGGCCTTCGACGCGGCGCTCTTCGGACATGTTCGCTTCGTCCTCGCCAACTTCGCGCGCACGCTGGTCATGGGGTGGACGGGGTCGCACTTTGTCGCCGTCCCCGCCGATGTGGCGCCGGAAACGCGCCGCTACTACCAGCAACTCACGCGATTCTCGGCGGCGCTGGCGCTGCTGGCAGACGTGTCGATGGGCACGCTGGGCGGCGCGCTGAAGCGCAAGGAAAAACTTTCCGCGCGGTTGGGCGACATCCTTTCGCTGCTGTACCTGTGCTCGGCGACGCTCAAGCGCTTTGAAATGGAAGGCCGCCAGGCGGACGACGCGCCATTCATGCACTGGGCGATCTGGGATGCGATGTTCAAGGCGCAAAACGCTTTCGAAGGCGTCATCTCCAACTTCCCCAATCGCCTGATCGCGTTCGCGTTGCGGCGCATCGTGTTTCCTCTGGGCCGACCCTACGTGGTGCCGTCGGATCGGATCGGGCATGACGTCGCGCGCCTGCTGATCGAGCCATCGGCCGCGCGCGACCGCCTCACCGCGGGCATGTATATCGGCACCAGGGACGACGATCCGGTTGGCCTGATCGAACGCGCGCTGGAGGCGACGATGGTCGCCGAACCCGTCGAGGCGAAGATGCGCAGCGCGATCCGGGAAGGCCGGCTCGACGGCAGGCTTCCGCCGGGCGCGGGCATCGATGTGCTCGCCGATCGGGCACTCGCGGTCGGCATCGTCAGCGTGGAGGAAGCGCGCGCGTTGCTGGCGCAGCGCGAGCTGGTGGCGCGCGTGATCCGCGTCGACGACTTCGACAAGGATCTCGGCGCCGCGATGCTGCAGCCGGCCATCGACGCCGCCCGTCCGCGCCCGCGCGGTCATCGTGCCGCGGCCTGACCGCGTTGTGATGACCGAACCTCGCGCAATGACCGAACCTGTCTACATCATCGACGGCGCGCGCACGCCGTTTCTCAAATCGCGCAATCGACCCGGACCGTTCGCGGCGTCCGACCTCGCCACCGATGCGGGCCGTGCGCTGCTGATGAGGCAAAATTTCGCGCCGGAACAGTTGGACGAGGTCATCCTGGGCTGCGCGGCCCCCTCGGCGGACGAGGTGAATATCGGCCGCGTGGCCGCACTCCGGATGGGCTGCGGCTTGAAAGTGCCGGGGTGGACGGTGATGCGCAATTGCGCGTCGGGCATGCAGTCGATCGATTCCGCGGTCAACAACATCAGGGCGGGGCGTTCCGATCTCGTACTTGCCGGGGGAGTGGACGCGCTTTCGCGGGCGCCATTGCTCTTCTCCGATGCGATGGTGATGTGGCTGTCCAATTGGTATGCGGCGAAGAGCGTGGGGCAACGCGCTGCGCTATTGGCGCGATTTCGCCCCGGGTATCTGGCGCCTGTCATTGCGCTGATGAAGGGCCTGACGGATCCCATCTGCGGTCTGCTGATGGGACAGACGGCGGAGAACCTTGCGTACCGTTTCGGCATCACGCGCCGGGAAATGGATGAATTTTCGGCGCGCAGCCATCGCCGCGTGCTGGCGGCGCAGGCCGCGGGACACTTCGCCGGTGAACTGGTGCCTCTCTACGACCGGAAGGGCAAGCTCTATCCCGTCGACGACGGCGTGCGCGAGGATTCGACCGCCGAGAACCTTGCCAAGCTCCGGCCATTCTTTGACAAGAAATACGGCAACGTGACTGCCGGCAACAGTTCGCAGATCACCGATGGCGGCGCGTGGATCGTCGTCGCTTCGGCGCGCGCAGTCGAGAAGCACCGTTTGACGCCGATCGGTCGCATCGTCGATTCGCAATGGGCCGGTCTCGATCCGGCGCAAATGGGCCTTGGACCCGTTCACGCCGCCACGCCGATCCTCCAGCGCCATAACCTCGCGCTGAACGATCTCGATGCCTGGGAGATCAACGAAGCGTTCGCGGCGCAGGTCATTGGCTGCCAGCGCGCATGGGAAAGCGACGAGTATTGCCGGGACGAACTGGGATTGGCAGGTGCGCTGGGCAGCATCGATGAAAACAAGCTCAATGTCGATGGCGGCGCGATCGCGCTCGGGCATCCTGTAGGCGCGTCGGGGACGCGAATCGTGCTTCATCTGCTGAACGTGTTGCGCCGCACCAACGGCACGCGCGGCATCGCCGCAATCTGCATCGGCGGCGGCCTGGGCGGCGCGATGCTGATCGAACGCGTTTGAAGCGGGCGCACGCATAGAATGCAGCCTTCGTCCGGAGGTTCCGATGCGCCTTGGGCTGCTGATCGACGCCGCTTGCGATCTGCCGCGGGAGTTCATCGCGCGCAATCCGATTCGCGTGATACCGATTCCGATTCATGTCGGCGACCACGAGCTGATCGACGTTCGCGACGAGGCGGAGACGAAGGACTTCTTCGATCGAGTGCTGATCGGCAGCGGGACCGACGCCGACAGCCGGCCCTACACCGACGACCAGCTCGTCGCGCTGTTCCTCGAGCGCCTGGTGCTCGACTTCGATTATGTGATCTGCCTCACCATCTCGGCGCGCCGCAGCCCGATTTTCGAGAATGCGCAAAAATTCTCGTTCCAGGTCATCACCAAGTACAAGCCGTTGCGGGAGGCAGCCTCCGTCGCCGGGCCCTTCGCGATCCGCGTGTTCGACAGCCGCAACATGTTCGCCGCGGAAGGTGTTCAGGTGATGGAACTGGCGCGGCTGATTCGCGCCGACACGCCGGTGACGCGAATCTTCAGCAGGCTGGAGGAAATCATCCCGCAGACCTATGGCTACATGGTGCCTTCGGATCTCAAGTACCTCAATGCGCGGGCGCGCCAGCATGGCGACCGGAGCATGGGAACCATGAATTTCGCGCTGGGCAATGCGCTGGACTTGAAGCCGGTCGTGCGCTGCATGCGCGGGGAAACCTCCCTGGTGGCCAAGGTGCGGCATTTCAGCGCCGCCGCGGAACGCGTGTTCGCCAATGTCACGCGCGAAATCGAACGCGGACTGCTCGTGCCGTTCGTCAATCTGAGCTTTGGCGGCGACTGGGCCGCGCTTGCCCAGCTGCCTGGTTTCCAGGCGCTGGCCCGCGCGGCGTCATTGCGCGGCGTCGAGGTGCATTGGAGTCACCAGTCGATGTCGGCGGGCATCAATCTGGGACCGGGCGCGCTGTCGGTCGGCATCGTCGCGGCGCCCCATCCATTCACTTGATCCTTTCGGAAACGTGATGCAACACTGGACAATTTCCCGCGATGCCGACGGCCTCGCGTGGCTCACCTTCGACAAGTCCGGCGCGCCTGTAAATACGCTGTCGGCGGCGGCGCTGGCCGAACTCAACGACGCGCTCGATGTGTTCGATCGCGAACCTCCCAAAGGTCTGGTGATCCGGTCCGGCAAGGCCAACGGATTCATCGCGGGTGCGGATGTCGAGGAGTTTGGCGATGTGCGCGACGATGCGGGCGCACTGGCCATCGTCAAGCGCGGTTGGGATACGTTCGAACGCCTCGCTCACGTTGCGTATCCGACGCTGGCGCTGGTGCGCGGGTTCTGCCTTGGCGGTGGTTTCGAGCTTGCGCTGGCATGTCGCTACCGCGTCGTCGTCGACGAGCCGGGCACCCGGTTGGGATTGCCCGAGGTGATGCTCGGCATCGTCCCGGGGTGGGGCGGCATCAAGCGCCTGCCCCGACTGACCGGGGGGCCGGCGGCACTCGACCTGCTGCTCACCGGAAGGACGATCGATGCGCGCCGCGCCAAGCGCATGGGAATCGCCGACGAGTGCGTACCGGTGCGGATCATGGACAGCACGGCGCGCGGCGTACTGCGCGCGTTGCCACCGCCGCGCAGCCTCAAATTTCCGCTGTCGTTGACGCTCAATCCCATCGCTCGGCGCGTCATCGCGTCACAGGCGCGCAAGAAAGTTGCACAGCGCGCGCGCCGTGAACATTATCCGGCCCCGTACGCAGTGCTCGATCTGTGGGTCGACTACGACGGCAATGCGCTCGCGGTACCGCCAAGCGACCCCGCGTCGATTCCTTCGCTGTTCCGGTCGCCGACAACGGCCAATCTTCTGCGGGTATTCAAGTTGCAGGAACGGCTGAAAGGCCTGGGCAAGGAGGGGGACTTCCACGCATCGCATGTACATGTGGTCGGCGCGGGCACGATGGGGGGCGACATCGCGGCCTGGTGCGCATTGCGCGGCCTTACGGTCACATTGCAGGACCAGAACGCGGAACGACTCGTGCCCGCGATGCAGCGAGCCGGCAAACTCTTCTCCGAGCGGCTGCGCGATCCTCGTCGTGTGCGCGACGCGACCGATCGCCTCATTCCCGATGTCGCGGGCGAAGGCGCGGCGCGGGCGGACGTGATCATCGAGGCCATTTTCGAGAATGTGGACGCCAAACGCACGTTGTTTGCCGCACTGGAAAAAAAGGCGAAGCCCGGCGCGATGCTTGCCACCAACACCTCAAGCATTCCGCTGGAGGAAATCGCCCCCGCATTGGTGGATCCGACGCGGCTGATCGGGCTGCATTTCTTCAATCCGGTCGCGAAGATGATGCTGGTGGAAGTCGTCGTGGGCGGGCAGACGCGCGACGCGCTGGTCCCGCAGGCCGCGGCGTTCGTACGCCAGATCGACAAGTTGCCGCTGCCGGTGAAAAGCGCGCCGGGGTTCCTGGTCAACCGCGTGCTGGCGCCCTACCTCATGGCGGCGATGCGGTGCGTGGACGAAGGCATCGCGCCCGAAACGATCGACGAAGCGGCGCTGGCCTTCGGCATGCCGATGGGTCCCTTAGAACTCGCGGACACGGTGGGGCTCGATATCTGCATGGCGGTGGGAAAGATGCTGGGCGACGCGGCCGCACCGCCGCAAAAGCTGATGGCGCTGATCGATGCTGGCCATCTTGGGCGCAAGACCGGGCGCGGATTCTATGGGTGGGTGGGCGGCAAGCCACAAAAGGGCACGGCAGGCGCCGTGCCCGCCGGCTTGGCCCAGCGACTCGTCGGACCCTTCGTGGCCGAAGCCACTGCCGCGTTGGCGCAACATATCGTCGCGGATGCGGACCTGGTGGACGCGGGCGCAATATTCGGCACGGGCTTCGCGCCTTTCCGGGGTGGCCCTTTGCACTATGCCGCGGCGTTGACCTGACCATCGGGGAGGTTGCCGCGCACGCATCTGGTGTACGATTTTCAAAGTCGGACGCGGTTGCCCCACGGATGGGCCCGCGCCATCCATGAGGTCACCCCGATAAGGTTGGTGTCTCACCGCGGCAAGCCGCTTGCGGTCAGGAGGAGTGTCGTGGAAAAAATCTGGCTCAAGCATTATCCGAAGGGTGTCCCGGCGCAAATCGACATCAACGAATTCGCGTCGCTGCGCGACCTCTTCGAGGAGAGCGTCGCCAAGTATGCGAACCGGCCTGCGTATTCCTGCATGGGGAAGTCGCTGACGTTTGCCGAACTCGATACGCTGTCAGCAGCGTTCGGCGCCTGGCTGCAGGGCATCGGGTGCAAGAAGGGCACGCGCGTCGCGCTGATGATGCCCAACATCCTGCAATATCCGGTGTGCCTTTTCGGCGTGCTGCGCGCGGGCTGCACCGTGGTCAACGTCAATCCGCTCTACACTTCGCGCGAGCTCGAGCACCAGCTCAACGACTCCGGCGCCGAGGTGCTGGTGTGCCTCGAGAATTTCGCCAGCGTCTTTGCATCCATCCGCACGCGCACCAAGGTGCGCCAACCGGTGATCACTTCCGTCGGCGAATTGTTGAGCTTCAAGGGCCTGATCGTCGACTTCGTCCTCAGGCGAGTCAAAAAAGCCGTGCCGGCGTTTTCCATTCCAGGTTCGATCCGGTTGTCCGACGCACTCGCCGACGGCCGCAAGCGCAAGCTCCAGCAAATGCCGATCGGCCACGACGACATCGCGTTCCTGCAATATACGGGCGGCACCACGGGCGTCGCCAAGGGCGCGATGCTGCTCCATCGCAACATCATCGCCAACCTGCTGCAGGCGCGCGCGTGGCTGCAGCCTTTCCTGGGTGACGGTCGCGAAGTCATCATCACGCCGCTGCCGCTGTATCACATCTTTTCGCTCACAGCGAACTGCCTCGTTTTCATGGCGCTGGGTGGAGAGAACGTGCTCATTCCCAATCCGCGCGACATTCCAGGATTCGTGAAGGAAATGGGCAAATACCGCTTTACGGCGTTCACCGGCGTCAACACGCTGTTCAACGCGCTGGTAAACAACGCGGAGTTCGCCAAGCTCGATTTTTCCAGCCTGAAACTATCGCTCGGTGGCGGGATGGCGGTGCAGGAGGCGGTGGCGGCGAAGTGGAAGCAAGTCACCGGCATACCGCTCATCGAAGCCTACGGGCTCACGGAAACTTCGCCGGCGGCGACGATCAACCCCCTGGACCTGCCGGCCTACAACGGCTCCATCGGCCTGCCGCTCCCTTCCACGGAAATCGTGCTGCGGGACGACGCGGGACACTCGGTGGCACCGGGATCGCCAGGTGAAATATGCGTGCGTGGGCCGCAGGTGATGGCGGGCTACTGGCAGCGCCAGGACGAGACCGACAAGGTGATCGACAAGGACGGCTGGTTCGCGACCGGCGACATCGGCGTGATGGATGAACGCGGGTATATCCGGATTGTGGATCGCAAGAAGGACATGATCCTGGTATCGGGTTTCAACGTATACCCGAACGAAATCGAGGCGGTGGTCGCAATGCACCCGGGCGTGCTCGAATGCGCGGCGATCGGCATCCCCGACGCCAAGTCGGGCGAAGCGGTCAAGCTCTTCATCGTCAAAAAGGACCGTGAACTTTCAGCCGACGACGTCATCAAGCACTGCCGCGAACATCTGACGGGCTACAAGTGCCCGCGAGACATCGAGTTTCGAAACGAACTGCCGAAGTCCAACGTCGGCAAGATCCTTCGCCGCGAATTGCGCGACGAAGCGAAAAAGCAAGCTGCGTGAACCCCGATGACTGACGCAAACCCCCAACTTCCGGGCCGGGAGCCGGTCCTGCGGGTCGTGCCGATGCCTGCGGACGTTAACCAGCACGGCGACATCTTCGGGGGCTGGATCATGTCTCAGGTCGACATTGCGGGAGGCGTGGTGGCCGCACGCCGCGCCCGGGGACGAGTGGCGACTGTGGCGGTGAATTCGTTTACGTTCAAGCAACCTGTCATGGTCGGCGATCTCGTGTCCTTCTTCGCCGAAATCACCAAGGTTGGCCGAACTTCCGTAACTGTCGCGGTCGAGGTCTATGCCCAGCGTAACCCCGACGACCTCGTCACGGTCAAGGTCACGGAAGCCAGTCTCACCTATGTTTTCGTGGGCGCGGACCGCCGGCCTCGGGAGGTACCTCCAGAATGAGACACTTGCACGCTGACCGAGTTCGAAATGGGATCGTCCCATTCTGGCAAGGACCCCTTGCGGGTGTATAGTTTTGTTCAAGAGGTAGGCCAGAGAGGCAAAATGCCCAGATGGCCGAATAAGAGAACCTTTGGGCGCCCAAATGCCCTGAGCCAAAGCAGTTCCCCTTAGGAGAGAGGACAGCCCATGCATTCGATACAATTCCAACGCTCTCGCGTTGCAGTCGCCGTGGCCGGTATGGCGCTCGCTCTTGGCGCCGGTCAGGCATTCGGCGCGGCATTCGCGTTGCAGGAACAAAGTGTCAGCGGCCTGGGCAATGCCTACGCCGGCGGCGCTGCCGCGGCGGAAGACGCGAGCACGGTGTGGAGCAATCCCGCAGGCATGGCCCGTATCTCCACCACCCAGATCGTCGCGGGCCTAAACATCATCACGCCCTCGATCAAGTTCAACGACAACGGCGGTTCGCGCGCGGCGTTCAACCAGCCGCTCGGCGGCAACGGCGGCAATGCGGGGAGCACCGCCTATGTACCGAACATGTACATCGTTGTCCCGATCAACCCGCAATTCGCATTCGGGCTGGGTATCGGCGCGCCGTTCGGCCTCGTGACGGAATGGGACAGCAACTGGCTGGGCCGGTACCAGGGGATCAAGTCCGATGTTAAGACGATCAACGTGAATCCTGCGCTGTCGTGGAAGATCGTCCCCAATTTCTCGGTGGGCGTCGGCGTGGACTATCAGCAGGTCAAGGCGACATTCACGAGTGCGGTGAATTATTCCGGCGCGCTGGCGCAGGCAGCGCAGCAGGCCGCTGCCGGCGGCCTCATTCCGCCGCAGTCGGTCGCGCCGTTCGTCGCGGCCACGGGCGGACTCGATTCCTTCGCGAATATCAACGGCGACGACAGCGCGTGGGGCTGGGATATCGGCGCGATCTGGGATATCACGCCGGACATGCGCGTCGGCGCCCATTATCGGTCGTCGCTCAAGTACACCGTGCACGGCAATGCCAGCTTCAACAATCCGACGTTGCCGCCGCTGGGCCCGCTCGCGCCGATCGGCGCGTCGTTGTCCGCGGCGGTGAATTCGACGGCGCTCTTCAACAGCGGTGTTACCGCCGCCATCGAGCTGCCGTCGATCACCAATGTCTCGTTCTTCGGACACGTTTCACCCAAATGGGACGTGATGGCCGACATCCAGTTCACCAATTGGTCGACGATTCAGGACCTGACGTTCGTGCGGACCACGGGCGCGGTGCTGCAATCCACGCCGGAACATTTCAAGGACGTGTGGCGTTTCTCGGTCGGCACGAGCTACTACCTCGATCAACAACTGGAAGTTCCGGGCGGGATTGGCGTACGACCAGTCGCCGGTGCAAACGGAATTCCGCACGCCGCGCCTGCCGGACGCGAACCGGACGTGGCTTTCGCTTGGCGCGCAATACACGATGTCGCCGAATCTCAAGTTCGATGGTGGCTTCACCTATATCTGGGGCGGCACACCGTCCAGCGACCAGAACGCCGGCAGCACGGCGCAGTACGGCCTCATCGCGGGCGATTACAAGCCGAGCGTGACGATTTTCGGCATTGTCCGCGACGTACTCGTTCTAGCGCTGCCCAACGCCGTCGCGGCCACATCGATTGGGACAGGCGCGGCGAGAAGCCAATTCTGTAGCAAGCAGCATTGCGCGGCCGGCCACCCCGGCCGCGCAATTTTCTCCGGTAGCCGCTGTCCAACCTTCTCGAACCTGTCGCTGGCCGTTTCCATGTCCTCTTCCCGATTGATGGTTCGCCGCGCCGCCGTTCTTGGCGCCGGCGTCATGGGCGCGCAAATCGCCGCGCACCTGGCCAACGCCAATATCCCGGTGGTGTTGTACGACCTCGCGGCCAAGGACGGCGACGCCAATGGTCTGGTGACCAAGGCCATCGCCGGCCTGGCCAAGCTCGAGCCCGCTCCGTTGGGCGTGCGCGAACGCGCTTCGGCGATCGATGCCGCCAACTACGACACCGACCTTGCGCGCCTTGCAGAATGCGACCTGGTGATCGAGGCTATCGCGGAGCGCCTCGACTGGAAGCGCGATCTTTACGAAAAGATCGCGCCGCATCTGTCGCCGCAGGCGATTCTCGCGTCGAACACGTCGGGCCTTTCGCTGGCGGCATTGTCGGCGGCGGTGCCTTCCGGCGTGCGCCCGCGTTTTTGCGGCATCCACTTCTTCAATCCGCCGCGCTACATGCATCTGGTGGAAATCATCGCGGCGCCGGAGACCGATCCGGCGTTGCTCGACGCGCTCGAAACGTTCCTGACAACCACGCTCGGCAAGGGCGTGATCCGCGCCAAGGACACGCCGAATTTCATCGCCAACCGCATCGGCATTTTCTCGGTGCTGGCGACGATGAAGCATACGGAGCGCATGGGGATGAGCTTCGATGTCGTGGATGCGCTGACCGGTCCTGCGATCGGGCGCGCGAAAAGTGCCACCTATCGCACTGCCGACGTGGTCGGGTTGGACACGATGGCGCACGTGGTCAAGACAATGTACGACACGCTTCCCGACGACCCGTGGCACGCGCTGTTTACGACGCCACCGGTGTTGGCCGCGCTGGTTGCGCAAGGGGCGCTCGGCGCCAAGACCAAGGCTGGCTTCTTTCGCAAGGTAGGCAAGGAGATCCAGGTGCTCGATCCGGCTGCGCGCGATTACCGTGCCGTCCTCGGGTGCAGTGGCGCCCGAAGTCGCGGAGCTGCTCAAGATCCGTTCGCCGACGGAGAAATTCGCCAAGCTGCGCGGATCCGCGCATCCGCAGGCGCAGTTCCTGTGGGCGATCTTCCGCGATCTCTTTCACTACAGTGCGTATCACCTGCGGGACGTCGCCGACAATGCGCGCGACGTCGACCTCGCCATTCGCTGGGGTTTCGGCTGGCAGATGGGCCCGTTCGAGACCTGGCAGGCCGCGGGCTGGCAGGAAATCGCTTCCTGGGTCGCGGAGGACATCGCGGCCGGCAAGGCACTTTCCAGTGCGCCGCTGCCGGATTGGGTCACCGGCTCCAAGGTGTCGGCCACGCGCGGCGTGCACACGGCGCACGGGGCCTATTCGGCGGCCAGGGACGATTACGTCGCACGTTCGGCGCTGCCGGTTTATCGTCGCCAGCAATTTCCCGATCCGGTCGCTGGGCGAGCGCGCCGACACCGGCACGACGATGTTCGAGACCGATGCGGTGCGCATGTGGCAGCAGGGCGACGATATCGGCATCGTGTCGTTCAAGAGCAAGGGCAACACGATCGGCGACGACGTTCTGGACGGGCTCAATCGCGCGCTCGACGAGGCCGAGAGGAATTGCGCAGGGCTGGTAATCTGGCAGACGACGCGAGCCGTTTTCGTTTGGCGCCAACCTGGCGGCCATCGCGCCGGCCATCGCGGCCAGGCAATGGGACGCCATCGACGCTGTGGTCGCCAAGTTCCAGCAGACCTCATTGCGACTGCGCTACAGCCTGGTGCCGACCGTGTGCGCGGTGCGCGGGACGGCGCTGGGCGGGTCCTGCGAATTCATCATGCATTGCGACCGCGTGGTCGCGGCGTTCGAGTCTTATGTCGGCCTGGTGGAAGTCGGCGTCGGATTGCTGCCTGGCGGTGGAGGCACCAAGGAATTTGCGGTCCGCGCGGCAGAAGAAGTGAAGCGCGGCGCCAACGGCAGCCAGCTCGACCAGTTTCCGTTCCTGCGCACGTATTTCCAGACCATTGCGATGGCCACCGTTGCCAAGAGCGCGCTGGAGGCCAAGGAACTGGGCTACCTGCGTCCGTCGGACGTCATCGTGATGAACGCCTACGAACTTGCTGTACGTCGCCAAGGCACAGGCCAGGGCGCTGGCCGAGTCCGGATATCGTCCGCCGCTGTCGCGCGCGCAACGTGCCGGTCGCCGGCAAGACCGGACTGGCGACGCTGCAGATGCTGCTGGTCAACATGCGCGAAGGCGGCTTCATCAGCGCCTACGACTTCGAGGTCGGCCTCAAGGTGGCGCGCGTGCTGTGCGGCGGCGAACTCGAACCCGGCAGCCTGGTGGACGAGAACTGGTTCATCGAGCTCGAGCGGCGCGAATTCATGAACCTGCTGCGGCAACGACAAGACGCAGGCGCGGATCGCGCACACGCTTGCGACCGGCAAGCCGCTCCGAAATTGAGGACGCCACGCAAGGGAGAGGAGATGAGCAAACAGATGCAGGACGCCTACATCGTCGCGTCCACGCGGACGGCAGTGGGCAAGGCACCGCGCGGCGCCTACAAGTCGACGCGGCCCGACACGCTGCTCGCACATGTGCTGCAGCGGGTGCTGGCGCAGGTGCCGGCCACTCGATGCCAAGCGGGTCGACGACGTCATCGTCGGCTGCGCGATGCCCGAATACGAACAGGGGATGAACGTCGCGCGGATCGGCTTGCTGCTGGCCGGGCTTCCCGAGAGCGTGGCGGGCATGACGATCAACCGGTTCTGCTCGTCCGGACTCAATGCGGTGTCGATCGCGGCGGACCGGATTCGCACCGGTGAGGCCGACATCATGATCGCGGCAGGCACGGAAAGCATGAGCATGATTCCCATGCTCGGGCCGGCTGGCGCTGAACGAGGCGGTCTTTGCCCAGGGCGAGAATGTCGGCATCGCCTACGGCATGGGCCTGACGGCGGAAAACGTCGCCGCGCAATGGAAGGTATCGCGCGAGGAGCAGGATGCCTTTGCGCTGGCGTCGCACAGGAAGGCGCTTGCGGCGCAGGCCGCCGGCGAGTTCGATGCCGAGATCAGCGCGATCACCGTGCACGAGAACCTGCCGGACCTCGCGGCCGACAAGATCGTCACGCAGGAGCCGCGCCGTCCCGCGCGACGAAGGTCCGCGCGCGGACACGACGGCCGAAGGACTCGCGAAATTGCGCCCGGTGTTCGCCGCCAAGGGTTCCGTGACGGCAGGCAACAGCTCGCAGATGTCCGACGGCGCCGGTGCGTCGATCCTCGTGTCCGAACGGGTGCTGAAGGAACTGGGCCTCACGCCGATGGCACGCTGGGTGGGCTTTGCGGTGGGCGGTGTGCCGCCGGAGATCATGGGCGTCGGTCCGATCGCCGCGATTCCCAAGGTGTTGCAATCGACCGGCTTAGGCAGGACCAGATCGACTGGATCGAACTGAACGAGGCGTTTGCCGCGCAGGCGCTGGCGGTGATCAAGGAACTGAAGATCGACCCGGCCAAGGTCAATCCGCTGGGCGGCGCCATCGCACTCGGACATCCGCTTGGCGCGACCGGCGCGATTCGCACGGCGACCATCACGCACGGATTGAAGCGCCGCAAGCAGAAATATGGCATGGTCACGATGTGCGTCGGCACGGGAATGGGTGCGGCGGGAATCTTCGAATCGTGTGACGTTGCGAATTCCAACAACGGAGGAAGCCATCATGCGCAAATTTCTCATCGCCATCGCGACCCTCGCCTTCGCGTCGGGTGCGCTTGCGCTGGACGTCGGCGGCGTCAAGCTCGACGACAAGGTCAGCGTAGGTGGGCAAGAACTGGTGTTGAACGGCGCCGGCATTCGCACCAAGGTCTTCATCAAGATCTACGTGGGCGGCCTGTACGTTCCCGCCAAGGCGACCGACCTGGCCGGCGTGCTGGCCAAGGGACCGCGCAGGTTCCAGCTCGTTCTGCTGCGCGACCTGTCGGCCGACCAGCTGATCGACGCGCTGGTCGACGGCATGAAGGCCAACAGCACGCCGGAAGAACTGGCCGCCATCGCGTCCCAGACAGCGGAGATGGTCGCGACGATGAAGGCCTTCAAGGACGTCAAGGAGAAGGATGTCGTGACGCTCGATTTCGTGGATGGCGCCACCAAGATCGGCCTCAACGGCGCCGCGAAGGCATCGATTGCGGGTGAGCCCTTCAATCGCGCGCTGACCAAGATCTGGCTGGGCGAGCATCCAGCGCAGGCGGATCTGAAGAAAGCCGATGCTCGGCGGCTAGCTGACAGCGTTCGCGGGACCGCCGACCGACGATGCCCGACTTCTGGCCCTCCTGCGGCTATCGCCATCTGACCGACGGCGGCGATGGACGCCTGACGGTGTCCGACGGCATTCCTGCGCGGTTACCTCGCGCGGCCGGAGCTGGCGCCGGTCCCCGCATCGTGCCGGCCGAGCTTGCACTGCACGACGCGCTTGCTCGCGAACCCGCGCATTGGCCGTGTCGAAGCGAAACGCTGGCCAGCGTGGCCGACGCGGATGCGCGCGAAAACTACGGCATCTGGCTGCGCTTTCGGGCGCGCCTGCTGGCGGCGAATTCGCTCGAGGCCGCCTATGTCGGACTGTTCGCAGGCGAAGGGGTGGACGTGCCTCCACTCTTCGTCGACGAACTGACGCAGGTGCTGCTGCGCCACATCCTCGGCGACGACGCGTCGCCGATGGAGGCGCGGGCGGCCGAGATGCTGTTTCGCGCGCAGAAGATCGCGGTCACGGAAGACGGCGCCGTGATGGCGGCGGACGAGGCGGCCGTCGAATTGTTCGCGACCACCGCGGGAGTTCGGCTCGCTGGGGGAGTTGCTGGCGCAGAACAAGACGCCCGCCCGGTCGGTCGACCTCGATGTGCTGGACACCGTGCAATGCCGCGTCAGTACTGGGACGCGCGACGAGCGCCACGATTTTTCCGTCAGCCTGAACCGCGGCCAGCCTGCGCAGGATGCGCTGACCCGCGTTCTCGAACGGTGGATTGCGCATTTTCTCGGCGTGAAGGTGACCATTGCCGCAGGAGCGGGCGATCGACGATGAGCGCTGGGTCTGGCATGTCGGGCTCGACGCCGAAGCGAGCGGCCTTCTCAACGATCTGTACAATCGCGTCGATCTGGCCGACGACCGGATGCGGCGGTTGTTGTGCCTCTACCGGCTCGAATTCGCGGACCCGACGGACATGCGCCAGGCGATCAAGGGTCGACCCGTCTATCTTGCCATGGCGATGGACCGCGACCAGCGATTGAAACTCAAGCCGCAGAACCTCCTTCTCAACCTGCCGCTCGCGCGGCCGCAATGACGTAACCATTCCCCGATGAAACCCAATATTCCAGTTCCTCGATTCTCCCCGCTGCCAGGCAATGCTCGCCGCATGCTGCCTTTCGGCGGCGCTCGTGTCTGCCCAGTCGCCCGCTTGCCGCAGCACGTCGCCGTCCATCCGCGTGCGACCTGCCGGCTGCCCGCCCGCGCCCGGCAGCCTTGCCACCGGACGTCGTCAAGTCCACCGCCGCCGCTCGAATTGAGTTCGCTTTCGTGGCTCGATGGGTGCTGGAAAGGCGAAGTCACGCGAATACGAATTCCTGCGAGCACTGGCTGCCGCTGCGCGGCGGCCTCATGGTCGGCGCGGCGCACGTGGTGTTCCAGGGCAAGACGCAGGAATTCGAATATCTGCGGCTCGAAACGCGCCCGGACGGCGTCTACTACGTCGCGATTCCTTCGGGCAAGAAGGAAACGCCATTCAAGCTGACCGCGATCACCAGCGACGACGCGGACACCATCTTCACGTTTACCAACCCCGTCGACGAATTTCCGCAGCGCATCCTTTATCGCCGCGGCAAGGACGGCTGGCTCTACGCGCACGGTCGAGGGGAAAACCAACGGCAAGGAACAGACGGTCATCTATCCCATGCGGCGAATCGATTGCCAGACCGGCGCACTGATTCAGAAATGAGTGCGCAAGCTGGTTCCATGGTGAGCGGGTAGCGAAACGGGTGCAATTGGGCGCGGAAAGGTCGAGGGATCGAGAATGATTGAAGGCGGCGCGAACGCCCCGACAAGCGCACTCTCGAGCTTCCTCAAGATGCTCGACGCGGGCAAGGACGGCGCGCTGCTGCGATATTCGCTCGGCAACGAATACACGAAGGTCCACGACGCGGAGAACGCCGCGCTGCACCTGCGTCGAGCGGTAGCGCTGGATCCGCAATACACGGCAGCGTGGAAACTGCTGGGAGGGGCGCTGGCGGAGACCGGCCACGTCGATGAGGCCCTTGCCGCCTACACTGCGGGCATCGATGTCGCCACGCGCCGCGGCGACAAGCAGGCACAACGGGAAATGCAGGTCTTCGCCAAGCGCCTGCAGAAGGCGCGGGAGCCGGGCGTCTAGGCGACGCTGGCCACGCCCCGGTTCGCCAATTCGTCTGCGCGGATATTGCCGGGATTGTCGGCGTGGCCCTTCACCCAGTACCACTTCACGTCGTGGGCAAGACGCAGCGCATCCAGCTCGCGCCACAGTTCGGCGTTCTTGACGGGCTTCTTGTCGGCGGTCTTCCAGCCATTGCGCTTCCAGCCATGAATCCACGTCTCGATGCCGTTCTTGACGTACTGCGAATCGGTGTGGATTTCCACTGCGCAACCGCGAGTAAGCGATTCCAGCGCCCGGATGACGGCGGTGAGCTCCATCCGGTTGTTGGTCGTATGGCGTTCGCCGCCACAGAGTTCGCGCTCGTGATCGCCCGAGAGAAGGAGTGCGCCCCAGCCGCCGGGACCGGGATTGCCCTTGCAGGCCCCGTCCGTATAGATGACGACTGCGGTCATTCCGGCGAACGCTCGGCGGTGGTGATGCCCTCGCGCGCCCGGCCCGCCGGCGCCAGCGCCTTTTGTCGCCGCTCGCGTCGTTCCCACGCCGGCGTCAGCACGCGCATCCCCAGCACCCGCTTGGTCGCGCGCAGAAAATAGACGCCGCCCGCGATCGGCCACCAGCGATCCCCGGCAGATTCGAGGAAGCCGAAACGGTGCAGCCACTTCTGGCTCGCAAACGGTGGCGCATACGCGTCCAGCCGTCCACCGACGACCTCGAATCCGAGGAGCGTCAGCCAATCCTTCAAGCGATAAAGCGCGATGAAATTGCCGTTCCACGGCGGAGTCTGCGCGCGGCCGAAGTACCGCTTGGCGCCATAGAGCGAGAACGGATTGAAGCCTGAAAGCACGATCTGGCCTTCGGGTCGGATAACGCGATAGGCCTCCCGCAGCATTAGGTGCGGATCGTCGGTGAATTCCAGCGCGTGCGGCAGGACCATGAGGTCGAGGGCGTTCTCGCCAAAGGGCAATCCATGCGGATCCGCTATCACGTCGGCCGGCGGATCGTAATCCAGCGTCCAGCGAGACGCGATCCGGCTTTGTGTCAGAAAGGGACAATCCGGCAGGCCGACCTGGACGGCGTTGAAACCGAAGATATCGGCGACGGCCTGGTCGAAATACGACTGTTCGCGCGCCAGAAGGTACATGCCGAGGTCGGTGGCGAACCAGTGCGTGAGTGTCGTTGACAGACCGGCCCGGGGTCCCGAAGATGCGTCCATGACAGCGATTATCCCCATCCCCGCATTTGCGGACAACTACATCTGGCTCTTGCGCCGCGGCGACGTCACCGCGATCGTCGATCCAGGCGATGCCGCGCCAGTCATCGCCTTTCTGGATCGCGAGGGCATCGCGCCTTGCGCGATTCTCGCGACCCACCACCACGGCGACCATGTCGGCGGCATCCCGGCGTTGCTCGCGCGTTGGCCGGTGCCCGTTTTCGGCCCCGCGCGCGAAAAGATTCCCGGCCGCACGCAGGCGCTTTCCGGAGGCGACAGGATTTTCGTGCCCGGCATCGAGGCGACCTTCGATGTGATCGATGTGCCGGGACACACAGCGGGTCACATCGCATTGTTCGGCCAGTTTGGCGGCGAGCCGATGCTATTTTGCGGCGACACGCTCTTTACCGGCGGTTGCGGGCGCCTGTTCGAAGGCACGCCGGAACAGATGTGGTCGTCGTTGTCGACGCTCGCTGCACTGCCGCCCGAAACGCAGATCTACTGCGGTCACGAATACACTGTCGCGAACCTTCGCTTTGCACTTGCGGTCGAACCGGACAACACGGAACTCAAGCAGCGAAACGAACGCGAGCAGGCGAAGCGCGCCCGCAATGAGCCCACGGTCCCCTCGACGATGGGTATGGAGCGCGCGACCAATCCGTTCCTGCGGGCGCATCTCCCTGAGGTCAAGGCGGCGGCCTCGGCCCACGCGGCGCAAGCGCTGACCGACGACGTCGCGTCGTTTGCCGCGCTGCGCGAGTGGAAGAACAAGTTCTGAGTCGGGCTCGGATGGTCAGGCGTCATCTGGGGCGCCGGGCTTGCGCGGCGGTTCTCATGGGCCTACCATCGCCTGAATTTTGTGCAACACACCGGACGCGTGACAGGGACCCTCTCGCTCGTCGCGGACTTTAGGACAACGAATTGCGCTTAACGACAACTCTGACCTTCATTCTGGCCGCCACGCTTGCTGCATGCGCGACGACCGCGCCTCCTCCCGCGCCACCTGCTCCCGAGCCCGTTGCAGTTGCCGCACCCGAACCGCCGCCTCCGATCGCTCTCGCGCCTTTGCCGCTTGATCGATCCGTTTACTGCGGCCGCCAGCGCTGAACTTGGAGCCACTTCCAGCGCCCGCCACCGATATGTGGGATCGCATCGTCGCCGGCTATGCCATTCCCGACATCGAAGGCCCGCTGGTCGAAAAATGGGAGCGGTGGTACGCGGACCGGCCCGACTATGTCGCGCGCATGGTGGAGCGCAGCCGGCTCTACCTGTACCACATCGTGAGCCAGGTGGAAGTGCGAGGCATGCCGACCGAGATCGCGTTGTTGCCGATGGTGGAGAGCGCGTTCAACCCGGTGGCGATGTCGACGCAGTCGTGCTTCGGGCATCTGGCAGTTCATTCCCTCGACCGGAAAGCACTACGGATTGAACCAGGATTTCTGGATGGATTCGCGCCGCGATGTTCTGGCGGCCACCGACAAGGCATTGAGCTACCTCTGCCAAGCTGCACGGCGATTTCGACGACTGGCAGTTGGCGCTCGCTGGCTACAACTGGGGCGAGGGCAACGTCGCCAAGGCGATTGCGAAGAACAGGGCCAAAGGACCTCCCGACCAACTACCAGAGCCTGTCCATGCCGGCGGAAACGGACAACTACCTGCCCAAGCTGCAAGCCATCAAGAACATCGTTCGCGACCCCGAGAAATTCGGACTTGCGCTTGCGGACATTCCGGATGCGCCCTATTTTGCGGTAGTCACGACGACGCGCAAGATGGACACCAAGTTCGCGGCGGAACTGGCGGAAATGTCGCTGGAGGATTTCCTGGCGCTCAATCCGCAGCACAACCGGCCGGTGATCGCAGGCGCGGACGAGCAGACGCTGCTGCTGCCGATCGACAATGCCGAGATTTTTGCCGCCAAGTTCGAACTCACCAACCAGCCGACCGTATCGTGGCAGGCTTATCACTTGCGACCCAATGAAACGCTGGCCCAGGTCGCGGCAAAATACGGGATGTCGGTGGAGACGCTGCGCGCGGTGAACGGCATCGGCGCACGCGCCAAGGTGCCGACCGGACACACGTTGCTGGTGCCCTCGCAAAGCGCGTCGACCGAAGCCGCGACGTCGCTGTCGCAGGCCGTTTTCACGACAGTTCCGTCCGGCCGCACGTTCTATTACACGGTGAAGCGCGGCGACAAGCTGTCAGTGATCGCAGTCCGCTACGGAGTCACCGCCGCAGGAGCTGAAATCGTGGAACGGGATGGGGCACCGACACGCTGAATGCGGGCCAGAAACTTCGCGTCACGAGCGACGTGGTTCCCGTGCGTAAGGCGGGGCGCACCAAGAGAGTGGTGGTCGCCGAACAAGGGGCCGGCAAGCAGGCGGGTCCGGGATCGAAGTCGGCCCCTTCCAAACCGGTCGCGGCCAAGTCCAAACCGGTTGCCTCCAAATGAAATCGGCGCCGGGTTCGAACACTGCGCGGGCAAGTGCCAACGCTGGAGGCTAGAGTGCTGGGGGGAAGTTCCTGACATAACTGCCGCTCGTCGTCCCCGCGAAGGCGGGGCCCCAGAGTCGTTGAAAGTCACTGGGTTCCGGCTCCCGCCCGTGCCGCGAGGCGACCGGAACGACGTGGAATTGTGCAACGAACTTCCAATCTGCCCGCCAGGTCAGAGTAACTGGGCGACCCATTTGAGTCGCCCCTCAGTTGGCACCATGAAAACGGGCGACCCGATTGGAGTCGCCCCTCAGTTGGCACCATGAAAACGGGCGACCCGATTGGAGTCGCCCCTCAGTTGGCACCATGAAAACGGGCGACCGATTGGAGTCGCCCCTCAGTTGGCACCATGAAAACGGGCGACCCATTGGCGTCGCCCGTTTGTCATCCATCGCGTACTTGCGACGGATTCCCTGACGAAGGTGCCTAGAGCTTCTTGGCGGCCTTGCGCTTCGTCGTCTTCTTGGCTGCCTTCTTCTTCGGGGCGGCCTTCTTCTTGGTCGCCTTCTTGGCTGCCTTCTTCTTCGGGGCGGCCTTCTTCTTGGTCGCCTTCTTGGCGGCTTTCTTCTTCTTCGGGGCGGCCTTCTTCTTGGTCGCCTTCTTGGCTGCCTTCTTCTTCGGGGCGGCCTTCTTTGCTGCCTTCTTCTTCTTCGGCGCCGCTTTCTTCTTCGTCGCCTTCTTCGCTGCCTTCTTCTTCGGCGCCGCTTTCTTCTTCGTCGCCTTCTTTGCCGCTTTCTTCTTCGGCGCCGCTTTCTTCTTGGTCGCCTTGCGTTTAGCGGCCTTGCGTTTTGGCGCCGAGGCGGCCGGGGCCGCAGGCGTCATCATCGACATCATGTCTGCCATCATTTCGGGTTTCTCCTGTCTGAGTTACCGTAACTGTTATGTTGCTATCGAACAAAGCAGGAGGCGTCGGATCATCGTTGGTGCGCCCTTTTTTTTCCTGGAGCACTTGACAAACCCACTCCGCCTGCTGCCTGCATTGTAGCCACGTTTCTTATTTTTGCAACTTTTCGCCACTGATTCCGGTGCTTGGAATCGAAAGTGTTGCGAATTAGCACACGTCGATTTCGCCGTTTTCGAGTGCGATTCCGGACTTTTAGAATGCATGTTCGCGCGTGCAATGCGACGGCGCGGAATCCACTCAAGATGCAGTTACGCGCGCTTTGCGAAGCTTGTTTTCCGGTCAGGGCAACCTCGATTCCGGACTCGAAAAGTTCATCGGCGCGCTCGCGCCGGCGCACCAGGTGCACAGTGCTGTCGTCGACAATCACCTCGCACGCTCGAGGGCGCGCGTTGTAGTTCGAGCTCATCGCCATCCCGTAGGCGCCGGCAGCTCCCACGGCCAGCAAGTCGCCTTCTTCGAGTGCGAGCGCACGGTCGCGCGCGAGGAAATCCCCACTTTCGCAAACCGGACCGACGATGTCCCAGCGTCGCTCTGTCGCGTCCGCGCGGACGCACCGGCGAGACCGGGTGCCAGGCATCGTAGAGCGCCGGACGGAGCGAGATCGTTCATGGCCGCATCGACGATCGCGAAGTTCTTCGGATCGCCCGGTTTCAGGTATTCGACGCGCGTCAGCATCACGCCGGCATCGCCGACCAAGTGGCGTCCGGGTTCGAAAATCAATCGCTCGCGCCGGCCCGCAAACAGGGCCGTGACCATCGCTGCATAGTCGGCGAGCGGCACCGGCGTCTCGTCTCGGTACCGGATTCCAAGGCCGCCGCCCAGGTCGATATGCGCGAGTGGAATGCCATCGGCGGCGAGGCGGTCGACAAGTTCCAGTACCTTGCCTGCGGCTTCGCGATACGGCGAAAGCTCGGTGATCTGCGACCCGATATGGATGTCGAGACCGTGGACGGCGATGTTCGCCATCGCCGCCGCGCGCCGGAACAACACGGGGGCGTCAGCGAAGGCGATGCCGAATTTGCTCTCTTTCAATCCCGTTGAGATGTATGGATGCGTAAGGGGATCGACATCCGGATTCACGCGGAAACTGACCGGTGCGATTCGTCCCATCCGGCCGGCGACGGCATTCAGCCGCGTGAGTTCGGACGCGGACTCCACGTTGAAACAGAGGATGCCCGCGGTCAGCGCGGCGGCCATCTCCTCTTCGGTCTTGCCGACACCGGAAAAGACAACCTTCGCGGGATCCCCGCCCGCTGCCCGCACGCGAGCCAACTCGCCCCCCGACACGATGTCAAAGCCGCTGCCCAGCCGAGCGTACAGGTCGAGCACCGCGATGTTCGGGTTTGCCTTCATCGCGTAGCAGACAAGATGGGGAACCCGGGCAAACGCGGCGTCGAAATCGCGCCACGCGGACTCCAGAGCGGCGCGCGAATAGACGTAACAGGGCGTACCGAACTGCGCGGCGATGGCCGCCAATGGCACGCGCTCGGCGCACAGTTCGCCGTCGCGAAGGGTAAACGCGTTCACGGCTTGGGCTCGACCGGCGTGGCAGGTTTCGCGGTATCCGGCTTGGCGGTATCCGGCTTCGCGGAATCGTTCTTTCCGAATCAGCGGCAGGCGCCGTCGTGGTTGCCGCTGACGGGTCGGCTTTCACCACGGGAGGCGGCGGAAGCACGAGCGGGCCCTTGATGCCGCAGCCTGCTGCCGCGAGCAGAAGGATTGCCAGAGCGACGTTTCGAATTTGACGTAACATCGACGTGAATCCTATCACGCGGAATATCGACTTCTCCATGACGACGGACAGCGCTTTCATTGCCGGTGCCGATGCCACGCTCGCGGCCATCGGCGCCGCGCTCGATTCCGCGCTCGCACAGAGCGACATCGACGTGGACTGGAACCTGAACGACGGGATCCTCGAGATCGAAAGCGCGGACGGCGGCAAATTGATCGTCAACCGCCATGTCCCCAATCGGGAGATCTGGGTCGCTGCGCGTTCCGGCGGGTTTCATTTTCGCGTCGACGGCGGCGCATGGCGCGATACGCGTTCGGGCGGCGAATTCGCCGTACAGCTGACGCGTCTGCTGCAGGAACAGGCCGGGCTGACGGTCGACTTGTCGCGGTTGCCGGCGCCCCCGACGTAACCCGGTGCCGAACGCCAATCTGGTAGTCGTCGTTCCCGCTGACGGGGGAGAGCGCTCATTGCGTGGTGTTCATCCCCGCTAACGCGGGGATCCACTCGTCGCAGATCAGCGGGAAGGGATCAGTCTCTGGGTTCCCGCGTGCGCGGGAACGACATTGAGGGATGGTCCCGGTCGCCCCTATTTCGACCGCAATAAGACGCGTCACAAGCAAGCTGCAACTTCGCGCTTCTACGCTGCCAGCAGCGCCGTCCAGTCCTCCAGCTCCCGGCGCAACGCGGCGTGGCCGGGCATCAGCGATTCGACGACCGCCCAGAAGCGGACGGAATGGTTGAGTTCGATCAAGTGCGCGACCTCGTGCGCGACGATGTACTCGGCCAGCGTCGGCGGAAGCTGCACCAGCCGCCAGTTGAGCCTGATCTCGCCCCGGGCGTTGCAGCTGCCCCATTCGCTGCGGGCGTTGGACAGGCGCATGGCGGGCGTCGTGGAGGTGACGCGCTCGGCATAGCGTACGACCAGCGGCGCGACAAGGTTCCACGCCTCGTCTTTCAGCCACTTGCTCACCAGCGTCGCTACGGCCTGCTCGTCGTGCGCATGGGGGTGGAGCACGGTCAGGTTGAACAGATCCGGAGCCACGGTGGCACGACGCGACGGGAATACCTCCAGCGCAAGTTCGTGGCCGCGATAGAGAATCGGCGCGCCCGTCTTCCAGACGCGGGGCATCACGTCGCGGCGACGCGCGCGCCATTCGGCCAGCGCCTTGACGATCCATTTGGCCCGCTCGAACAGCGCCGCCTCGATCTCACCCAGCGTTACCCAGCGCGGTGCGCGGACGGTCAGGCCCTCCAGGTCGACTTCCATCCCGATGGTGCGGCGACGCGCGCGAATCAGGCGATAGTCGACCGTCTCACCGAATAGCACGATGCGCCGGGAGAGTCCGTCCCGCACGCGACGCGACGAATCGGGACCGCGGTTGACCTCGTCCAGGCGAAGGTGCGCGGTACTGGCGCGCTTGCGCGTCATGCGGGCACTCCCAGGCGCGCAACTTCGCCTTCGATCCACGCCTCCACTTCCTGCATCGAGCGCCAGTGGCTCCTTGCCGGTCGGCGAGATCGGCTTGCCGATCGTCATGGTGATCGTGCCCGGCCGCTTGCCGAATATGCCCTTGGGCCACAGAGTAGCCGGCGTTGTGCGCGACCGGAATGACCGGAACGTTCAGGTTGATGGCGAGGCGGGCGCCACCGGTTTTGAACTTGGCGCGGGTGCCGGCGCGGATGCGCGTTCCTTCGGGATAGATGGCGATCCAGAAGCCCTGCTTGAAGCGCTCGCGGCCCTGATTTGCGATCTGCTGCATGGCGTCGACACCGGCCTTGCGGTCGATGGTAATTGGCGAAGCCAGCGCGAACCCCCAGCCGAAAAACGGAATCGACAGCAGTTCCTTCTTCGCCACGTACGCGAGGCTGGGAAAGTATTGCGTAAGCGAAAGCGTTTCCCACGTCGAGCTGTGCTTGGACAACACGATATGCGGCGTAAGTGCGGAGCCCGTGGGTACGTTTTCACGTCCAAGGACCTGCCACCGTATCCCGCAGATCATGCGCGCCCCAAAGGTTGACGCCGCACCAGCTGGCCGCCATCCGGTAGGTCGTGATGCGCGGCGACCACGCCATCATCAGCATCGCCGCCGCGTAGAGAGGCGTGACGACGAGCTGGAACAGCAGGAAGAGCAGGGAGCGGAGCGCCGACACCGGGTTGCTTGGATGGGCGCGCTATTCGCCGGCCAGCAGCGCCGAGACGGCGAACGCCAGGTCGGGAAAGATCACGGTGTTCTTCGGGAAATTGCCGTCGCGCAACGTTTTCTCGCCCTTTCCAGTGAGCACCAGCATCGGTTGCGCGCCAACGCCATCCGCAGAGTTCAGGTCACGCAGAGAATCGCCGACGCAGGGCAATCCCGTCAACTCGGTGTTGAAGCGCTTGCCGATCTCGGCCAGCATGCCGGGCTTGGGTTTGCGGCACTCACACTTCGAATCCGCCGTATGCGGGCAGAAAAACACCGCGTCCAGGCGTCCACCGACATGCGTCAGCGCCTTGTGCATTTTTTCGTGGATCGCGTTCAGCGTCGCCATGTCGAACAGTCCGCGGCCGATGCCCGACTGGTTGGTTGCGACCACGACCCGGTAGCCCGCATGATTCAGCCGGGCGATCGCCTCCAGGCTGCCCGGGATGGGACGCCATTCTTCAGGCGACTTGATGTATTCATCGCTGTCGTAGTTGATGACGCCGTCGCGATCAAGGACGATGAGCTTGGCCGCGCGAGTCGCGACCACGGCGTCGGAGGCGAGCTGGACCATGGTGTACTTCTATTGTGCCAGCTTGGAGATGTCCGCGACGCGGTTCATGGCGGCGGCCACCGTGCGCAGCAACGCGAGCCGATTGGCTCTCACGCCGGGGTCGTCCGCCATCACCATCACGTCCTCGAAGTAGCGGTCCACCACCGGCTTGGCGGTGGCCAGCGCGCGCAGCGCGCCCGCGAAATTGCCGTCCCCATAGTCGGCCTCCACTTGCGGCGCGAGCTTCTGGAACGCCATGTAGAGATCATGCTCGGCGCCGGCGGCCAACAGACTGCGGTCGACCGCGGGCGCGGCTTCGGCGCCGCTCTTGCGCAGGATGTTCACGATGCGCTTGTTGGCGGCGGCGAGCGCGCCGGATTCCGGCAGCACGGCAAACGTCTGCACCGCGGCCAACCGCGATGCCACCAGATCGATGCGCTCGGGCTCGTCCGCCAGCACCGCCTCGACTTCGTTCGCGGAGGCGCCTCCGTCGCGCAACAACTGGCGCAGGCGGTCAAGCATGAAGCGGTAGACGCCTTTGGGCGTGTCGGCGGCTATCGTGTTGGCGGGAAACGATTCAGCGGCGGTCTTGAGCAGATCAACGAGTGATAGCGGGAGATGTCGTTCGAGCAGGATCCGCAGCACGCCGAGCGCGTGCCGGCGAAGACCGAACGGGTCCTTGTCACCCGTCGGGATCAGCCCGATGCCCCAAATGCCGACCAATGTGTCGAGCTTGTCGGCTAACGCGACGCTTTGCGCAACCGGGCCTTCCGGCAGCGCATCCCCGGCGAATCGCGGCCAGTAATGCTGCTCGATGGCGGCGGACACCTCCGGCGCTTCGCCGTCGTGCTCGGCGTAGTAGCGGCCCATCAGGCCCTGCAATTCCGGAAATTCACCGACCATGTCGGTGACGAGATCGGCCTTGGCGAGACGTGCTGCCTTTCGAGCATGTTCGCGATCCGCACCCAGCTCGCGGGCGATCTGGACGGCTACCGTGCCCACGCGGTCGGCCCTGTCCGCCTGGGATCCCAGCTTGTTGTGATAGACGATGCTGACGAGCTTGTCCCGCCGTGATTCGAGCGTCTGCTTGCGATCCTGATCGAAGAAGAACTTGGCATCCGCCAGGCGCGCGCGCAGCACCCGCTCGTTACCGGAGACGATCGCCGATGAATCCTGCGCTTCGATGTTGCTCACCAGCAGAAACCGGTTGACGAGCTTGCCGTCGTCATCGGCCAGCGCGAAGTAACGCTGGTTCAGCTGCATGGTCAGGATCAGGCATTCCTGCGGCACCTCGAGGAAGGCGGCGTCGAACGTGCCTTCGTACACGACCGGCCATTCCACCAGCGCCGTCACTTCGTCGAGCAGCGCATCGGGCATGATCGGCGTTGAGTTGCCCGCTGCGCCTTCCAGTCCGACGACGATCTTTGCGCGGCGCGCGGCGAACGACGGAATGACCTTGCCTTCGGCTTCGAGCGTGGGCGCATAGGCCTCGGCGGATGTAATAGGAATATCGCCACGCGAAAGAAAGCGATGCCCGCCTGTGACCCGCCCGGCCGGCAGGTCCAGCGCCTGCACGGCCACGATTTCTGCGCCGTGAAGCGCGACGAGCTTGTGCGCGGGGCGGACGAATTTGACGTCGTTGTAGTAGCTGCCCGGCGCGGCATAGCTCATCACCTTGGGGATCGGCAGCTTGGCGAGTGTCTCGTCGAGCGCCTCCTGCAAGCCGCGGAGGCAGGGCCTGTCCCTTGGCCAAGCTGCGAAGGTGAACGTACTCGGCCTTGCCGTCCGACTCGATATAATCGGTCGGGACCGTCCACGGCGTCCAACGCAGCGGTAGCCAGATGCGCTCGCCCCAGCGCGCCGAGCTTCTTCTGGCAGCGCGATCGACGGCTTGTCCGGACGCATCGCGGCGCCACCTTGACCGGCATCAGTTTGTCGATAACTTCCGCGTCCGGAGCCACAGCCAGGACGCCCGATAATCGAAACGGCGAGACGACGCGGCGTCGCGAAACCGGTGATCCTTGATCCGGCATCAAGGAACGAGCGGCTCGCCAAACCGGCCGCGATCCCTTCCGCAAATGACTCGCCCAGCTTCTTCAGGGCCTTTGGCGGCAACTCCTCGGCGAACAACTCCACCAGCAACGTCGCCGCACTCATGCCGCGGCCTTCCGATGTTTCGAAGCCAGCATCGGGAAGCCCAGGGCCTCGCGCGCATCGACGTAGGCGGTGGCGACCCTGCGCGACAGGTTGCGGAGACGGCCGATGTACGCCGCCCGTTCGGTCACCGAAATGGCCCCGCGCGCGTCGAGCAGGTTGAACGTGTGCGCGGCCTTCAGAATCATTTCGTAGCCGGGGAGTGGCAGCTTCGCTTCGAGCAGGCGCAGCGCCTCGCTCTCGAAGAAGGAGAACAACTCGAAGAGCTTTGCCGCGTTCGATTGTTCGAAGTGTACGTCGATTGCTCGACCTCGTTCTGGTGATAGACGTCGCGGTAGGTCAACGTGCGCTGCGCCGTTCTCCGTCCATTGCGTCCAGACCAGGTCGTACAGGCTCTCCTTGTTCTGCAGGTACATGCACAGCCGCTCGAGGCCGTAGGTGATTTCGCCCGTAATCGGATTGCAATCGAGTCCGCCCACCTGTTGAAAATAGGTGAACTGCGTGATCTCCATGCCGTTCATCCACACTTCCCAACCCAGCCCCCACGCGCCCAGCGTGGGATTCTCCCAGTCGTCCTCGACGAAGCGCACGTCGTTCTTCTTCAAGTCGAAGCCGAGTGCCGCGAGGGAGCCGAGGTAGAGATCGAGAATGTCGGGTGGCGAGGGCTTCAGCACGACTTGGTACTGGTAGTAGTGCTGGCGCGCGATTGGGATTCTCGCCGTAGCGGCCGTCCTTGGGCCGGCGCGACGGCTGCACGTAGGCCGCGCGCCATGGCTCGGGTCCGAGCGCGCGCAGGAACGTCGCGGTGTGCGACGTGCCGGCGCCAACTTCCATGTCGTAGGACTGCAGCAGCGCACAGCCCTGCTGGTCCCAGTAGTTCTGGAGCGTGAGGATCAGTTGCTGGAACGTGAGCATGGACGGCGCGCGGATGACTTCACCGCGGGACTTTCGCGAGGCCTGGAAAGGCCCGATTTTACGGGATATCGCCGCGCTACCCCAAGGCAACGCGGTGCTTGCGACGCCCTTGCCGGAGCAGTTGTTGCAGATCGGGCAACGACGGTCCGAATATTCGTCGCCCGATTCGCGGATGCCGCCTAGCCCACGTCGACCGCGACCGTATTATCCCTCGGCCGGCGATCGATCAGCTTGTTGTAGGGATCGATGCCTGCGCGCGCCGGTTTCCTGTCCACGATGACGGTGAACTCCGACTCCTCACGATCGAGCTTCTTCTTCTCCAGGAACAGCGGCTTGTTGTCGGCGTCCAGAACGCCAATATCGATCCAGTCGGCGATCGGGACTTCGGTTTCCTTGCCCAGTTCGTCCGCCTTGCGCTTGTTGGCGATCACTTTCAGCGTTACTTCGTAGCGACCGTCGGGGAGCGCCTTGGCCGTCGCAGTCACCGCCCGGTTGTCGTAGAGCACGATGGAATCGAACATGTCGTCGATGACGTACTGGTACTGCGGCGGCGTGACGGCGCGGATGTGGGCCAGGAGCTGCGTCGAATTCGGATAGGGTGGACCCTTGAACGCGTGTTCGTCGCGGAACGCCCGAATCGCGCGATTCAGGTTCTCCTCGCCGATGTAGTCCTGTAGCGCATACATGATGACGCTGCCCTTGCGGTAATGGATATACGGCTGGTTTTCCACGCGCGACAGCGGCAACTCCTTCTTTTCCTCCGTGCTGCGGCCGAGCAGGTAGCGGTCCATCTCGTATTGAAGGAACTTCTGCATCTTCTCTTCGCCGTACTTGTGCTTCATCACCATCAGCGCCGAGTATTGCGCCAGCGTCTCGACCAGCATCGTCCCGCCCTGGACGTCCGCTGCAACGATCTGGTGGCCCCACCATTGGTGCGCGAGCTCGTGCGCGGTGACGTAATACGGGTAGTCGATATCGTCCTTGTCGTTCTCGCGCACGCGAGCGATGAAACCTATGCCCTCTGAATAGGGAATGGTGTTGGGAAACGACTGCGCAAATGCCTGGTAACGCGGAAATTCGATGATTCGGAACTGCTTGTGCTGGTAGGGGCCGAAATTGGCAGTGAAATAATCGAGGCCCGACTTCGTTGCCGCGATCATCCGGTCCAGGTTGTATTCGTGGCCCGGCTGGTAATAGACCTCGATGGCGACATCGTTCCAGCGATCTTTCCTGACCGCATATCGGCCGGATTGATAGGCGTAGAAATTGGCGATGGGACTGTCCATCTTGTATTCGAAGTACCGGCGGCCTCCCTCCGTCCACTCCTTTTGCAGGTAGCCGGGCGCGATCGCCAACTGATCCCCTTCGGTGCTGACCGTGGTCTCGAAAGTGATGAAGTCAGCATCACGCGACAGGCCGTTGACGGCCAGGCCGGCGGGATCATCGCGGTCGCGCGCTCTTTCGCCGGGAGGAAGGCCGAACTTCTTGCGGTCGCGGTCGGATGTGATTTCCGCGTGTGGCTGGTAGCCGATCAATGGCGCCAGCGACTGCGCGTTGACGAAGGACCCGTTGTACTCGACGTCGGTGAAGGCGCCCGTGTTGGTAAAGCCATGCGCTCCGGTCGCGAGGTCGAACGTCAGTTCCGTGATGCCGCCGGGAGGCAACGGTGAAACAAGCTCGTAGGTGCGCATGCCGACACGCGCATCGTTGGCGGTGAGCTTCGCGGGGACGCCAAACTCCAGCTTGTCGACAGTGACCAGTTCGCCTTGGGCGATCAGCACGTGAACGGTGCTGATCGGCAGGGCGGTCTTGTTCTCGAGTGTGTAAGTCCCGCGCATCCTCACCTGCTGCTGGCTGGGATAGAGGTCGACCGCCGCCTTGACGGCCGTGATCTTGAGCTCCGGCGCATCGGCGAGGACTTTGTACTTCTTCTCGAAGTCGGCGAGTCGCCTGGAGTCGTCGTCCGAGGTCATGTAATGGTTGAGGATGTTGGTGTTGTAGAAGATGAACGCGCCAAAGCCCGCCATGGCAATGGCGGCAAAGCCCGAAAGTGCGGCCGTGGGTAGCGTGAAGCGCCGACGGGCAATTGCCAGACGTCCGCGCCAGCCGGCCGTTGTGCCGCGCACCCAGAACAGATACCCGGCGACCGCCAGCAGCACCGCGGCGGCCGCCCAGTACGCCTGGAATGACCGCGCCCGCAGCAGGAAGTGACCGAAGCCGTTCATGTCGGAATACACGATGGGAGGCGTGACGCCGTATTTGTACAGGTTGTGTTCGAAGCCAAGGGCGCCCGAGAAGCTGATGGCGATGAAGTACACGATCATGATGAAGTGACCGAGATACTTCTGGTTCACCAAAGAATGGACCGCCATGGCCAGCACGCAGACGAGCCAGTAGTCGATGAGCTCAATGCCGAACAGCCCGTTCAAGTACAGGCCGAACTCGTAGTGGTTGTATCCCTTGGCCGTTTGAATTCCGAGCCCGCACAACATGAGCAGCGCCTGCAGCACCACGGGAATCAGCATCAGCGCCAGCAGCTTGCCGAGAAAGGGCAGCCAGGTTGGGATCGGCAGCGCATCGTGGATCTGGTCGAGGCGGTTGTCGCGTTCGCGCCAGGTGAGTTCGCCCGCATAGAACGTGATGATCACCAGCATGAACACGGCGAACGTTCCCGAAAGCAGGTCCAGCATCTGCCACGTCACGGGCCACGTACTGGTGCCGAAAATGTCGCCGGCCGTCGAGCTGGTCACGACGAGGAACAGGATGCCGGATAGGGCGATGACGCCAAAATAGATGTTCTTGACGGTCTCGCGGAAGTTGAGCCAGATGAGGCGAGGCAGCAGGCGCCAGCCGCGGACCGCGGCCGGCGCGACCCGCCGCGCGTGAACGGGTGCCGACTCCGCGACGACGTCTTCGATTGCGCGGGCGCGCGCGCGGCCCTGGGTCCCGGACTGCGCCATCCGGAATCGCCAAAGCGTGATTCCGATCACCGTCGCGGCGATGGCGAGCCAGAGCAACCGGTTCCACAACAGGTAACCTTCGAGCGGCAGCAGGCGGAGGTTACGCTCGCTGATCGACCAGTACGCGGTCAGTTGCGACGTGGCGACGACGCCGAAAGGGTCCAGCAGCGATGCCACCGTCTTGTTGGTCATGTCGCGCAACAAGCCCTGCGCGGCGAGGAAGCCGATCATCAGGATGACGCTGCCGATGTAGACGGGAAGCATGCGTCGCGTGAGGGCCGCGAGGCAAAAAAACAGCCCCCCCAGAACCAGCAGGTTGGGCAGCAACACGGTGAAATAGGGGAGGACGTAGGCCAGAGGTCGAATCGGGCCGATGCGGTCGGGGTCGAGGCCGGGCAGCATGAGTCCGGCCAGTCCGCCCAGCGCGATACTGGAGAGAATGATGAACAGGACGACGACGGCGCCGGCAAATCGGCCGCCAAGATATTCCCATTTGCGGATGGGCGCGCTGAAGAAGAAATGCTCGACGCGGTATTCGAAATCCTGTTGCACCGCGCGACCCATGATGGCAGCGATCACCGTCAGGCCGAACATGCCGAGGAACGACACCGTCTGGGCAATGGCATAGGGAGAATTGATCCAGACCTTGCCGCTGCCGAAGGACACGGCCGCGCTCTTGATGATGCCTCCGGCCGCGGCGACCCAGAATATGGACAGCGCGAAGAAGACGGCAAAATAGACCCACGTGGACATGCGCTTCAAGCGCGTCGCGACCTCGAAGCCCGCGATGGTGAACGCGTTGCGCATCAGGCCGCCTGCGGAACGTGGGCGGGCGCGTCGAGCCGGCCCGAGATCGCCGCGAAGTAGACGTCTTCCAGCGTCGCCTCGACGGGTTCGAAGCCTTCGCCGGGCGCGCCGTCACTGACGACATTGACGAGCGTGCGACCGGATACCAGCCGCGTCGAGATCACCGGCAATTCCGCTTTCACCGCCTCCAGATCGCTGCGCGCGATGGCCTTTTGCCAAACGCGGTCGGCAAGTCGCGCGGTCAGCGTCTGCGGTGCGCCGGTCAGCAGCACGCGACCTTTGTTGATGATCGCCATCTGCCCGCAAAGATCGCTGACGTCGGAGACGATGTGCGTGGACAGGATCACGATGACGTTCTCGCCGATGTCGGCCAGCAGGTTGTGGAAGCGAACGCGCTCCTCGGGATCGAGACCCGCGGTGGGTTCGTCGACGATGATGAGCCTGGGATCGCCCAGCAACGCCTGCGCGATGCCGAAACGCTGCCGCATGCCGCCGGAGAAGCCTCCCAGCGCCTTCTTGCGCACGTCGTACAAGTTGGTTTGCCTGAGCAGCGTGACGACCACATCGCGCCGGGCCGACTTGTCGTCGAGTCCTTTGAGGCGCGCCAGGTGGTCGAGGAGGTCTTCCGCGGAGACCTTGGGGTAAACGCCGAAATCCTGCGGCAGGTAGCCCAGTATCCGGCGCACGGCGTCCTTGTCGCGCAACACGTCCAGCTCGCCCATGCGTGCAATACCGGCATCCGCGTCCTGCAACGTGGCCAACGTGCGCATCAGCGTCGACTTGCCCGCCCCGTTGGGTCCGAGCAGGCCGAACATGCCGGGTTGGATCGTCAATGAAACGTTGTCCAGCGCCTGCACACCGTTGGGGTAGGTCTTGGACAGGCCGGAGATTTGCAACGCGAAGGTCATGGCGATTCCTTGCTCCCGGGGATCGGGCTCAACAAGCGGAAATGGCGGAAGGCGCGCAGTATGGGGAGTGGTGCCGGCGGCGACAACGGGGGAAGGCACCGGTGGCGGCCATGGCCGACGAAGTGCGCCCTGAGCGAATGAGCGGTGGATTCGCCCGGAACAAGCAAGGTGCCCGACCCTACGCGACCTCGCGCCGCCGGCGGGAGCGAACAACCGAGGCGATCAGCAGGAGGCCAGCCAGACCCGCCACCAATGCGTCGCCCCAGCGGACATAAGGCGTGACGCCCTGACGTCCGACGATTTCGATGTCGAGGATCCCCTGCGTGAACCATGGCAGTTGGGACAACACGATGCCTTCATGGCTGATGGCAGAGGTGATTCCGGAATTGGTCGCCCGCAGCATCGGCCGCCCGAGTTCGAGTGCGCGCATCTGGGCAATCTGGTTGTGCTGGAGCGCACCGATCGAGCGGCCATACCACGCGTCGTTGGTGACGTTGACGAAGAGCGTGGCGTCGCGCGCCCGGGCCGCGAGCTCGGCGCCGAAGACATCTTCGTAGCAAATGTTGACGGCCACGCGTTGCTCGGCCACCGCGAACGACTTTTGCAGTGCCGGGCCCGACGCCTGATCGGCAAGCGGAATGTCGAGCACGCGGTTGATGAACCAGCCGAACAGCGATTTGAGCGGTATCGACTCGCCGAAGGGGACCAGATGGTGCTTGCGGTAGAGTTGCGGCTCCGCGGTCCCGAGACTCAGCACGCTATTGTAGATTCGCGGGTCTTCTTCCCCGGCGAGCGGCGCGTCGATCGTGAACATGCCGACCAGAACGTCGCCGCCGCGTGCCCGTCCCGATGCCTCGATGTCCCGCAGCACGTCGCCCGGCACTTCGTCCAGGAACACGGTGAACGCGCTTTCCGGCAATACGACCAGGCGCCCCGCGGCGGAGCGTACCAATTGCTGATACATCGCGAAGGTCCGCGCGCGGTAGGCAGGATCGAACTTTTCGTGTTGCGCGACATTGCCCTGGACCAGCGAGACGGCTAGTGGCGCGCCTTGCGCGGTGGTCCACGTGATACCGCTCATCGCGGTGCCGATGCCGAAGATCGAGGCGATCGCCGCCAACCCGATCGGGATCGCGCGCCAACGTTCGGCGACGAGGCCCCCGCTGATGTAGACCAGTATCGCCGCGCAGGCGGCCATCGCCATGGACACCAGGTAAACGCCGCCGACGGGCGCCAGCCCGGCGAGCGGCAGCGCATGGTTCGGCAAGAGCTGCGCATAGCCCACGGCGAGCCATCCGTAACCGGTCAGCAGGTAGCCGCGCAGCCACTCGGCCAGCGTCCATGCGGCCACGATGGCCACCAGACGGGCGACGCTTTCCGTTGGAGTGAAGCGGGCGACCACCCAGCCCGCAAGCGCTGGATACAGTGACAGGTAGGCGGTAAGTCCGAGCATGCCCAGGAACGCGATCAGCGGCGGCACACCGCCGAACGTTTCCAGCGCCACGGAGATCCACGAAATGCCGACGCCAAAGAGTCCCAGGCCGAATGCGAAGCCCTGGAGCGCGGCCTCCCGCGGCGTGCTCGCGTGCTGCCAAAGCCAGAACAACAGCGCCAGCGTAGCGAGCGGAAGCAGCGCGAAATGGAACGGCGCATACCCAAACACCGTCAACGCGCCCGCGGCCGCCGCCAGCATGAGGCGCAGCGCGCGCCCGGTTCCCGCCACGGAACTCACGCCGGGTCGTCGGTGCCGGGCAGAGGCGCCAGGCGTTCGACCTGCAGCGTGTATAGACGCCGGCTATCGGCGCGCAACACGCGAAAGCGTAGTCCCTCCTGTACCGCGGTCTCGCCGCGTTTGGGCAGGCGACCGAAAGCGCGCAGCACCAGGCCGCCGACCGTGTCGAATTCATCGTCGGAAAAATGCGTGGAAAAGTGCGCGTTGATGTCGGCGATTTCCGTCTGCGCCTTGACGCGCCAGCGCCCGCTGGCTTCTGGGATGATGTTGTCTTCGCTCTCGTCGAAGTCGTATTCGTCTTCGATGTCGCCGACGATCTGCTCCAGCACGTCCTCGATGGTGACGAGGCCCGAGACGCCACCGTACTCGTCGACGACGATCGCGATGTGGTTGCGGTTGGCGCGAAACTCGCGCAGCAGCACGTTGAGCCGCTTGCCTTCGGGCACGAACACCGCGGGGCGCAGCGTGTCGTGAAGGTTGAAGCCCTCGGGATTGGCGTAGTAGTTGAGCAGTTCCTTGGCGAGAAGGATGCCGATGACGTCGTCCTTGCTTTCGCCGATCACGGGGAAGCGCGAGTGCCGGGTCTCCACCACCAGCGGGATGAATTCCGGCGGGGCGTCGTCGATCGACACGCAATCCATCTGCGCGCGCGGGATCATGATGTCGCGCACCGTGGTCTCGGACACCGATAGCACGCCTTCGATCATCGAAAGCGCGTCGCCATCGACGAGCTTGCGCTCGAAGGCGCCGCGCATGATGGCGACCAGGTCTTCGCGGTTCTCCGGTTCGCGCATCAACAGCGCGGAGAGCCGCTCGAGAAGCGTGGGCTTGTCGCCGTTGCCTTGGTCGTCCATGGGCTTAGCGGTCATCCCTGGGCGCGAAGCGCGCGGCGTAGGGGTCGGGAAGCCCCAGCGCAGCCAGGATCGAGGTCTCCCGCGCTTCCATCAGCGCGGCGTCGGCGTGCCGTTCATGGTCGAATCCCTGCAGATGCAACATGCCGTGGACTACGAGGTGCGCTTGATGGTCGGCGAGCGGCTTGCCCTGCGCGGCGGCCTCCTTGCGCACGACCGGCGCGCACAGGACCACGTCGCCTGCGCGTGGATGCTCATCATCGTACACGAACGTGAGCACGTTGGTCGCATAGTCCTTGCCGCGGTATTCGGCATTGAGCGCGCGTCCCTCGATGGCATCGACAAAGCGGACCACGACGGTGGCGTCGTCCAGGAGCGCGGCGCGCACCCAGCGGCGAACGGCCGGGCGCGGCGGCAGATCCGCGTCGTTGCTCGCATACTGTACTGACAGCGATAGCGTCGGCGCCTTGCGTCGCGCCGCGGCGGGGCTGGCCATCAGCGCAGGTTCCGGTCGTCGGAGCGCGACGTCGCGGCGTCCCGGTCATAGGCGTCGATGATTTTCTGCACCAGCGGATGACGCACCACGTCGGCGCTGGTGAAATGGCGGAACGCGATCCCGCGCACGCCCGCCAGCACGCGCGCTGCTTCGACGAGGCCGCTCTTCTGACCGCGCGCCAGGTCAGTCTGCGTGACATCGCCGGTGATGACCGCCTTGGTGCCGAAGCCGATGCGCGTCAGAAACATTTTCATCTGTTCCGGCGTGGTGTTCTGCGCCTCGTCCAGGATGATGAACGAGTGATTGAGCGTGCGTCCCCGCATATAGGCAAGCGGGGCCAGCTCGATCGTGGTGTGCTCGAAGAGCCGTGCCGCCTTATCGAAGCCCATGAGGTCATACAGCGCGTCGTACAGCGGACGCAGGTAAGGATCCACCTTCTGCGCGAGGTCGCCGGGCAGGAAGCCCAGTTTCTCTCCAGCTTCCACCGCTGGGCGCACGAGTACGATGCGTTTGACGGCATCGCGTTCCAGCGCGTCGACGGCGCAGGCCACGGCGAGATACGTCTTGCCGGTGCCGGCCGGACCGATCCCGAACGTGATGTCGTGGCCGATGATGTCCTTCAGGTATTCGACCTGGTTTGGCGTGCGGCCGTGAAGGTCCGCGCGCCGGGTGCGCAAATGCGGCGTGCCATCGGCGGCGGGCTCGCTTGCGGCGGGCGCCTTCGGCTGCGTCGCGATCTCGACCAGGCCCAACTGGATATCGTCCACCGAAAGCGGCTTTTCAGCTGCGACGTAGAATCGTTGCAGCGCTTCCAGCGCACGCCGCGCCTGCGCGGTTTCTCCCGCCACGGTGAACGCGCCGGCACGATGCGTGATCGCGACATCGAGCGCCGCTTCGATCTGCCGCAGATTGGCGTCGAGAGGGCCGCACAAGTTCGCCAGCGCGCGATTGTCGAGCGGCGCCAGCGTCACGGACAGCCGGGATTCCCGGGTCGGCATCGTGACGCTACAGACCTTGGCGTACGGAAGTGGCCTTCAGCGCGTCGTCGAGCGTGGCAACGCTCTCCGCCAGATGCGCGCGCGTCTCGGTCGACAAGCGTGGCTTGCGTTGCATTGCCGACATTTCGTCGCGCAACTGGACGGCGTCCGCGCGGAGCAGGGAGCGCGCATCGGCGGGCATCGCGCCTGCACCGGGGCGCAACAGCACGCCCGCGACTCGCACGACGTATTCGCGCTGCAGGTTGCGCCGGATCAGCGGGATATCGTCGCCAGCCTTGAGTTCGCTGAAGATGGCCGCGTGCAACGTCGCGTAGAGTTCGGACAGCCGCAACGCCTGCGAGGACCTGGCGACCTTGAGTTCGTTGTTGAGGAGTCTTTGTGCAACGTCCGGCCCCAGCAGCGGAACCAGCACGGCGCGGTGCGTGGCCAGCACCCGCTGGTCCACCGCGATGTCCACCGGGGGCACCGTGCCGCCCAGGTCGCGGGCGTCGTCGATGTCGAAGTCGGTCACCGCGAGACGGCTCAGGAACGAAGGCGAGAACTTGAAGCTGTCGGCGGCAAAAACCGTCGTGGCGAGCAACACGAGCGCAGCACGCTGCTTTTCCGCTGGCACAGGCTCGAGCGGCGCGCGGCTGCTTCCCGCGTGATCCGAGCGCAGTGTCAGTCCGCCGATGTACTTGACGGCATAGACCGCGCTCCCCTGGACTTCGAGCATCCCCCGGGTGAAGTTGCGGCGAAGGACCGCATACGACTCGTTCGCCCGCAACGTGCGGGTCTCGGTCAGCTGCCATAGCTCGCGGGCAAGTTTCAATTGCCGGTCGGCGTACACCAGCGGATCGGCGCCCAGGTCGAACGTGTTGGCACGCGGGTCGAGTCCGCTGAAAAACAGCGAGTCGTCGGCCATGAACGCAAGCGAGGGCTCGGTCGAGCGTTCGGCAATGCGCGCCAACCCTTCCGATTCCTTTTCCAGCGCGAATTCCCGGTAACCGAATTCGACCGCCCAGTAGTCATACGGTCCCAGCGTGGACATGTGATATTCGCCCTGCTTCTCTCCCGGCAGCGCGAGGTTCACGGCGTTGTACTCCATCACCGAGCCGGCAATACCGTTTTCCCGGGTGAATGCGGGATCGGCCAGCTGTTTCTCCGAGTAGACAGTGGACGCCAGGAAGTTATGCGTAAGACCGAGCGTGTGGCCAACCTCGTGCATCGTCGTGGACTTGATGCGGTCCAGGATGAATGCATCCGCTTCGGCTCCATCCAGCATCATCGCGCCGCGGGACTCCAGCAGCGACATCGCGAACCCTTCGTGTTCCGCGGATTCGCTCTCGTAGGTGCAATAGGGCTGCCCGGCGCGGTACGCGTCGCCCAGCGCCGCGACCGATGCGCGCATTGGAATGGCCTCGATGCCGTAGCTCTTGATGTTACGGATGCTGGAGCCGTCAATGCCGATATCGGCGTCGAGGATTTCTCCGGTGCGGGGGTCGACGACGGACGGGCCGGTCGCGACGATTCCGCTCTTGGCGCTCGTCATCCAGCGGATCGACGCGTGCCGGATGTCGGACGTGTTGAAGTCCGCGTCGTCGGGCTGGATCTCGACGCGCAGCGCATCCTTGAAGCCGATCCGGGCGAAAGCCTTGTTCCATTCGAGCACACCGTCGCGAACGGCGCCCCGATATTTCTCGGGCACGTTGCGGTCGATCCAGTAAACGATCTGTTCCTTGGGCTCGGAGAGCGACGCGGAAGGGTCGCGTTTTTCCAGGCGCCAGCGATTCACATAATGGTTTATCGGAATGCGGCGCTCATCCGTGGTGAAATCCCAGCGCTCTGTGCTGAAATAGCCGATCCGGTTGTCGGCGACGCGCGGACGCATGGGTACATCCGGTAGCTTGGACAGCGAGTGGTGGAATCCCAGAAACAGGCTGCGAACGTCGGGCAGCGTCGACGGCGGATCCGGGAAGGGCTGCCCAGGCGTGCCCGTCGCGACCCGGCTCAGCGCGTAGTGCGCCGTCACGTTGAACGAGACGAACGTCGGTGTGCTGCGCACCGTCCCGAAATATGAATTGCGGGCGTCGAACGCATAGGCCTGGCGGTAGGACTGCTCCAGGCGCGCCGCTGCGCCCGCCAGGTCGGTGACGAACAGCGCGTTGGCGTCCACCAGGACGGACTTGCGCTCCGGATGCGGCTGCGATGCGATCGCGGCACTGGCGAGCAGGCTATCCGAAAAGCTGTCGGCCACAGCGCGCGCTTCCGGCGTGCCGGGCTGGGCCATGTACTTTACGTTCTTCGCCACAAGCTGCACGTTGGTGCCGACCTTGCGCAAGATCACGATGAACGGCCCGCCGAATCGGTGCGACAGGCTGCTGCTCATCGTTCCGGCCTGGAAGCCGCTTTCTCCCAGACCCTGATCCAGGTTGGTCGAGAAAAACAATGGCAGGTCGAACTGCGCGGGCTCGATCTCCAGCCACACCTTGTCGTCCTTCTGCCACAGGCGGAATAGTCCTGGCAGCTCCTTGGCGTCGCGGCTCACGTCGGCAAACGAACGCAGTGTCGGAGGTGCTGCGGGCGGCGCGGGCGCGCTGCCCGGGGCGCCCGCCAGGCGGTTGGCGGCTGCGATTGCCTGCGCAGACGGCGGCGCTGGGGCTGCGGAGGGCGTGGATGCGGCGGTGCGTGTGCCGTTGCCGGGCGGAGCATCCGGCAGGGTGGCGCAGGCAGTCAGCGCAAAGACGACGGCGAGCAGCAGGGGGCGGGTCATGCGATCCTCATTCGACCAACGCGCCGCGCATCGAATGCGCCTGCGCTGCCGTGATCGTCACGTCAGCGTAAGTGCCCGCGAGCGTCGCGGCGCCAGCGAAATTCACGATCCGGTTGTTGTCGGCGCGCGCGGCCAGTTCGCTCGGGTCGCGCGTCGACGGGCCGCTGACCAGCACCCGCTGCCGCGTTCCGACCATGGCCTCGCTGCGCGCGCGATACTGCGTTTCCAGCAACGCCTGCAATTGCGCGAGACGCGCCTGCTTCGTGGCGAGGGGCACCGGGTCGGCCAGATCCGCCGCCGGCGTGCCCGGGCGCGCGCTGTAGAGGAAGCTGAATGCGCCGTCGAATCCGATGTCGGCGACCGCTTTCATCGTCTGCGCGAAATCGGCGTCCGATTCTCCCGGAAAGCCTACGATGAAGTCTGAAGTAAGCGAGATCTCCGGCCGCATCGCGCGCAAGCGCCGGACGGTCGACTTGTACTCGAGCGCGGTATAACCGCGCTTCATCGCCGCCAGCACCCGATCGGAACCGGACTGCATCGGCAAGTGGAGATGCTCGGCAAGCTTGGGAATCGCGCCATGGGCGGCAATCAGGCGCGCGGACATTTCCTTGGGATGCGACGTCGTGTAGCGGATGCGCTCGATGCCGGGGATCTCGGCCACGTATTCCAGCAGTGTCGCGAGATCGGCGATTTCCGGATTGTCGCCCATGGTGCCGCGATAGGCATTCACGTTTTGACCCAAAAGCGTGACCTCGAGCACCCCCTGGTCCGCCAGGTCGGCGACTTCCGTGAGCACGTCGTCGAACGGGCGGGACACTTCCTCACCGCGGGTGTAGGGAACCACGCAGAACGAGCAGTACTTGCTGCAGCCTTCCATGATCGACACGAACGCCGACGCGCCATCCACGCGGGGCGGCGGCAAATGGTCGAATTTCTCGATTTCCGGAAAGCTGATGTCCACCTGGGGCCGGCCCGTCGCGCGTCGCGCGGCGATCAATTGCGGCAGCCGATGCAGCGTCTGCGGGCCGAATACGACGTCCACATACGGCGCGCGCTTGACGATGGCCGCACCTTCCTGGGACGCGACGCAGCCGCCGACGCCGATGAGTAGGTCGGGCCGGCGATCCTTCAGCTCGCGCACCCGCCCGAGATCATGGAACACGCGTTCCTGCGCCTTCTCGCGCACGGAACAGGTGTTGAACAGGATCACGTCCGCGTCTTCCGGACATTCGGTCAGGGTGAGGCCCTGGGATGCGTGCAGCACGTCGGCCATCTTGTCCGAGTCGTACTCGTTCATCTGGCAGCCGAACGTGCGGATGTAAAGCTTCTGTGGCACTGCGAGGGTCCCGGAGCCGGTGGTTATCCGGTGGGGGCCGAGCGGTTGGCGGGCGCGAATTATAGCAGGCGCTACGCAGGTAAATGGGTTGCCAGAGGAGTCAACAGATGAGCCGGCAGATGGGTTGGCAAATGAGTTGGCAGATGAGGGGAAGTGGGGGCAAATGAAAGCAAGCAAGCCCGCAAATGCACTGCCCGGCAATGCGGAATTTAGTAGCGTGCGGGGAACGATCGGACGGGTCGCTGCGCTATGATGTGCGGAGCAGGTGTCCGCCGCGGTTCGATTCGCGGCGGGTGAAACGGGAATGCGGTGCCGCGCGAAGCTACACGTTGTCCACGCGCGAAAGCCGCGGCTGCCCCCGCAACGGTAAGCAGGTGAGGTCCACCCAATACGCCACTGTCCCGGAAGGGACGGGAAGGCGGGTGGACAAGACCGGCGAGCCCGGAGACCGGCCTGCAACCGGCCCCAGCCACCATGGCATTCATGGGCGTTGGGGACGGCGACCGCAACGCGGGAGGCGTTGCCGCTGTCGCTGGCGCGGTTGCCGTCGCATGCGTTCAATTCGCGCATGGGCCAGGTACCCCGCCATCGCACGCGCGCTGTCCCTCCGCGTTGTACCTGCTGTCCTATTTCGCCGTGCGGGGATGCGCGGCACCACGCGGAGTTTCTCCATGTCCGGTTCAGTGCTGAGCGGCGCACGACGCGCCTTCCTTGCGGCCTGCGCACTAATGCCCGTGGGCTTTGCCAATGCCCAGAACACGGTGCCAACCAATGCCGCACCCCTCGACCCCGTGGTCGTTACCGCCGCCCGCATGCCACAGCCCATCGCGCAGGTTCTGGCCGATGTCACGGTTATCGGGCAAGACGAAATCCTTCGCAGCGGTGTTCAGAGTCTTGCTGAATTGCTGCAGCGGCAACCGGGCGTCGAGGTGACGCAGAACGGCGGCCCGGGGGAACATCGGGCGCCTACATTCGTGGCGCCAACACCGGACAGACGCTGGTGCTGATCGACGGACTGCGGGCGGGATCGTCGTCGACGGGTAGCACCAGCCTCGAAGCATTGCCTCTCGACCAGATCGAGCACATAGAGATCCTGCGCGGGCCCGCATCGAGTCTGTACGGCGCCGACGCGATTGGTGGCGTTATCCAGGTATTCACCAAGCGAGCGAGTGGGTCGACCTTCACGCCCAATTTTTCGGCGGGATTCGGTACCTATGACACCGGCGCTGTATCGGCAGGATTTGCCGGCACCAACGGTTCGCTCCGCTATTCGTTACAGGCGGGCGGACGCACCAGCGATGGTTTCAACGCCATCACCAATCCCGCCAACTTCAGCTACAACCCTGATCGAGATGGATTCAACACACAGAATCTCTCGGCGAATGTGGGATGGACTTGGGCTACCGGCCAGGTGCTGTCGGCGCAGTATTTCGGCAATCGCCTGAACGCGCAGTCCGATGGTGGCGCCCCCTTCTTCGATGATCGGACCATCACTACGTTACAAGCATGGAGCGTGGATAGCCGCAACAAGGTCAACGACACCTGGACTTCACTGCTGACCGTTGGCGAAGGCAGCGACGATTCCGTGTCGGAGACAAGTTTCGGCAATTTCCCGTTCAAGACGACCCAGCGCCAATATTTCTGGCAGAACGACTTGACGCTGGAGATGGGTGCGCTTGGCGTGATCCTCGAGCGTCGCGAGGAGCACCTGTCGACGGATGCGGATTTCGCGGTTACGCAGCGCAACACGAATTCCGCCACAGGTGTCTACCAGCTTCGGTACGATGCATTTGCGCTGCAAGCCAATCTTCGGCGCGATGACTCATCACAATATGGCGGGAAGACCACCGGGGGCATTGCGCTCGGTTACACGCTGTCGCCAGCGTGGCGGTTCACTGCCGGCGCCAGTACCGGTTTTCGGGCGCCGTCTTTCAACGACCTCTACTATCCAGGGTTCTCCAATCCAGACCTTGTGCCCGAAACCTCGACGAACGTCGAGATTGGCGCCTATTGGACCGGATCCAGCGGCGACGTCCGTTGGGATGCGCGGGCCATTGGCTACCACAATCAAGTGCGCGAACTCATCGTGTTCGAATGCGATGCGGACTTCAACTGCGCGCCCCAGAACGTCGACCGTGCAACGCTGGAGGGGGCAACGCTTGGGATCAACCTCTATTGGCATGACACGCGCGTCGTGGCTTCCATTGACCTCGCGAATCCGACCAATGACGCCACCGGCAACCTGTTGCCGCGGCGTGCACGGACGCACGGCGCCGTTCAGGTGCTGCAACAGGCAGGGCCGGTGCAGCTGGGCGGCGAGTTCATCGCGTCGTCCCTGCGTTACGACGATGCGGCGAACACGGTGAAGATGGGCGGGTATGGCATCCTCAACCTGACAGCGGAGTGGGCTGTCACGAAGGGCCTCTCTCTGTTGCTGCGCGGAAATAACGTGTTCAACAAGAACTACCAGCTCGCCGCTGACTTTTCCACCGGCGGCGCAACCTACTACGCAGGGTTCCGCTGGCAGCCATGAAGCGCACGCATCTCGCCTACATGTGTGCGGGAGCGCTCGCGTTGGCTTTTTTCGCGCTGCCGCTTCGCGCGTCGGTGACGGCAACGGACGACGCCGGCAACGAGGTCACGTTGCCAAGGCCGGCACAGCGAATCATCAGCCTCGCGCCTCACGCGACCGAGCTCCTGTTTGCAGCGGGAGCGGGGCGCCGGGTGGTTGGCGTCGTGGCTTACAGCGATTGGCCGCGCGAGGCGCGAGCGTTGCCCAAGATAGGTGATGCCACGGCGCTGGACCTTGAGCGCATCCTGGCGCTGGCGCCGGATCTGGTGGTCGCGTGGCCCTACACCATGCCCGGGCAACTTGCGGCATTGCGCGGACATGGCGTGCCGATATTCGTGAGTTCGCCCGCATCGATTACCGGCATCGCACGCGATGTCGAAGCGCTGGGCACGCTTGCGGGATACCGAGGCCGCGGCACGCGACATCCGCCGCAGCGTTGCGCGCGCGCCACGACGCGCTGCGCGCGAAGCACGCAGGTGCCCCGCTCATCACTGTTTTCTATGAAGTGTGGAACGAGCCGTTGCAGACCATCGGCGGGCAGCATCTGATCTCCGAGGCGATCGCGCTATGCGGCGGCAGCAATGTCTTCGGCGCCCTGACGCAGCCTGCACCGTCGGTGTCGTTCGAGGCTGTGGTGGCGGCGCGACCCGAGGCCATCGTCGCCGGCAGCGATGACGGCAAGCGACCTGTTTGGCTCGACCAGTGGAAGCGCTGGGACAGCGTGCCCGCCGTGCGTTACGGCAACCTGTTCGTTGCCAATGGCGACCTGCTGCATCGCTCCGGTCCGCGATTTGTCGATGGCGTGGCGGAACTGTGCGGCCAGCTGCGACCAGGCGCGCGTCAACAAGAACGCGCAGCGCTAGGCGGGCAGGAACGCGGTGCCACGCGGATGCGCAATGGCCGCGAGTTCCTGGCCGTACAACGCGGACAACTTCGCCGCGTTGAGCAACACAGCGGCGGCGCCGACCTCCGCGCGGTCGCCTCCCATCAGCACGACATGGGTCGCGTAACGCGCCACGAGCGTCAAGTCGTGCAAAGCCATGACCACCGCCCGCCCATGGGAGCGGGCCAGGTCGGCGAGCAAGTCGAGCGACCGGACTTCGTGCGCGATATCGAGATGGTTGGTGGGCTCGTCGAGCAGCATGACTTCCGGATCCTGGGCCAGGAGCATCGCCAGCGCGACGCGTCGCCGCTCCCCACCCGACAGCGTTTGCACGTCGCGCTGCGCGGCGTCGTGCATACCGACGGCGTTCAACGCTTCCCGGGCGAGCTGCACGTCGTGCGCACTTTCCGGGTGCCAGCGTGCAACGTGCGGGTGTCTTCCGCCAAGCGCGATTTCCAGCGCGGTGGCCGGGAACGCATCGAAGGTATCCTGAGGCAGGAAGCCCATCCGCTGAGCACGCCGGCGCGGCGGGCAGTCCGCAAGCGATTCGCCCGCCAGCATCACGTTGCCCTCGGAGGGCGCGCGCAATCCCGCGAGCGTTTGCAATAGCGTCGTTTTGCCGGCGCCGTTGGGCCCGACGACGACCCAGCATTCTCCTGCGCGGACGTCGAAAGCGACATTGCGGCACAGCGTTCGACCCGGTACCGTCAGCGCGAGGTTGCGGCAGGACAGGATCGGTGGCGGTTGATTCATCGCTCGGACCGGCGCAAGAGCCAGAGGAACGACGGCACGCCGACGAGTGCGGTGAGGACGCCAACAGGCAGTTGCGCGGGCGCCACCAGCGTACGCGCGATCGTGTCGGCGAAAGTGAGCAGCGCGCCGCCGGCGAGCGCGGCCGCGGGCAGGAGCCAGCGCTGGTCGTTGCCGATCACGAGTCGGACGGCGTGCGGAACAACCAGGCCCACGAATCCGACGCTGCCAGCGACCGTGACGGCGACTGCGGTTGCGAGTGCGGCGAGCGCATGCAGCGCGATCGTCGTTGCCCGCACCGAAACGCCGAGGCTTGCGGCGGTCAAATCACCTCGCGCGAGCAGCGTCGCGTCGCGTGCAAAATACAATCCGGCGACGAGCACGCCGGCGAGCGCCAGCAGAGCGGCGCCTCCGTGCGTTGCGCCCGAAAGGTCGCCGATCAGCCAATACAGCATGCCGCGCACCTGCGCTTCCGGTGCCAGGGTCAGTATCAGCACGATCAGCGCGCCCCATCCCGATGCGACGACGACACCGGTGAGCAGCAAGCGCGTGGGCGCCCACGCGCCACCGCCGCGCGCCAGGCCGAAGACCAGGAAAGTGGACAGCAGCGCACCGGCGAAAGCGGCCGGGGTGACCAATGCGGCCGCGCCGACCAGCAGCGCTGCAAGCGCGCCGCAAGCCGCGCCGCCCGATAGTCCCAACACGTAGGGATCGGCCAGCGGATTGCGCAGCAACACCTGCATCATCGTGCCTGCCAGCGCCAGCAACGCGCCCACGGCGAAGGAGGCCATCGCACGCGGCAGGCGCAGTTCGCGGACGACCGCGCCACTGGCATCGTCGACACGAGAGAACAGCGCCCGCGCAACGGCGCCGGCTCCGATGTCGATGCTGCCTGCCATCAACGCCAGCGCAAATGCCGCCAGCGCGAGGAGCGCCAGCGTCGCAAGCACGAACCAGTGAGGAAGACGCGACAAGGGAGGATGCGGGTCCTGGTAACGCGGCGATTATAGGCGGCCTATAATCGATTCCCGCGATCCGCGGGCGGAGTCGGAAGAAACATCGGGCTGGGCATGAATAAGGCGTTTACCCGCGAAAGCGAAGATGATGACGAGGATGGCGACGCGCCCGAGAACGCATCGCCGCTTCCGGTGGGCAGCAAGAACTACATGACACCGGCGTGCTTTGCGCGGTTGAAGGACGAGCTTGACCGCCTGCTGGGAAAGGAGCGCCCGGAATTGGTGGGGGTGATCGCGTGGGCCGCCGGAAACGGCGATCGCTCGGAAAACGGCGACTACATCTACGGCAAGAAACGCCTGCGCGAGATGGATCGGCGCATCCGGTTCCTGGGCAAGCGACTGGACGCCGCTGAAGTCGTCGATCCGCAGGCGCGGCGCGACGATGGGGAAGAGGACCGGGTGTACTTCGGCGCCACCGTCACGGTCCGCAATGCCAGGAACGAGGACCGCACCGTCAGCATCGTCGGTGTGGACGAGATCGATACGGCGCGCGGCTACATCAGCTGGGTTTCCCCGATGGCGCGGGCGCTGCTCAAGGCCCGTGAAGGCGACACGGTGATGCTCCACACGCCAGGCGGCGTGGAAGAACTTGATATCCTTGAAGTTCGCTACCAGCGCCTCGCCACCGATGCGGTAACCACCGACGCTGGGATTTCTCGAGGTTGACGTACGCCGCGGGCGCCGCCACTATTCAGCCATGGACAAGGATCTAGCCGAACTCGAGCGCAAGTTGGCGTCGCTGCTGGCGCACACGCGCGCGCTGCGCGCCGCCAACGAAGCACTGCGCCGCGATCTTGCCGCCGCGCACGAGCGCAATCGCGACCTCACGAACCGCGTTCAGCAGGCTGGCGTGCGCCTGGATGCCCTGATCGCACGGATGCCCGCCGAATGACCAGCCGATCCACTCCTCCGGGCGACAGGTCGGTCCAGCTCGACATCAAGATCATGGGCCGCGAATACAAGGTCGCATGCAAGGAAGGCGAACGCGCCGACCTGTTGGAAGCGGTTGCCTTCCTCGACGCGCGGATGCATGAGATCCGTGACGGCGGCAAGACTGCCGGCGTGGACCGCATTGCAGTGATGGCGGCGCTGAACCTCGCCAACGAATTGTTGCGCGAGCGCAAGGAGGCTCCCGCGCCAGCAACTGCAACGCGCGCGCCGGCCAGCGGCGTTGACGCGGCGGAGGCCCGGCGTAGAATCGTTGCCATGCAGGTCGCCATCGACAATACGATGGCGGGTCAGGAAAAGCTGCTGTAGTCCGTTCAATGTCCCCTGCAGTGTTCGAGTTGGCCAATTACTCTTTGGACCAATGCTCTCGTAGCGAGGCTGCTTTTGCCTTTGTGAACCGGTGTGCGCTCCTACGCGGAAGTGCCTGATGGTTCCGGCAGGCGGCCATTCTTGAACCCCGGTTCAAGAGGAGGGCCGGCACGGCACAGGCGGGGGACACCCCCATTCATCCGATCAGCGTCGGATATCGACCTCGGAGGGCGTTGCGTCGAGTCGGTCCGAACTCTGCGCGGTCTTCCCGACTTTACCGGGCAATGTGATCTCCAGTAGTTCGAGATCGGCGCTCGGATCGGCCAGCGCATACGCCATACCGCCGGGAATTGCGATGCTGTCGTCCGGCGCCAGCACATGCGTTGCGCCGTCGAGCTCGACCGTCACTGCGCCGCTCAGCACGAAGTAGAAACATAATTCGGTGTCATGGCTCTGGCGCGCCGCGGCCTGCGCACCTTTCGAGCGCACCACGCGTATGCCGGCCAACCCGCCCGTCGCCGTGTCTATGCCGGTGTCCGACACCGCAAAACCGGGGATGCGCCAAGGCGCCCACGCCGCTGTCGCCGCAATGTGGCGCACGAAACGCTGGCCGCTGAAATTCCGCGCCGGATAGAGTTGCGGCGTCGGCAGCGTGAGTTCGTGGTCGACCAGCGTTATGTGTTCGGCGGGGGCGCCGATCTCGATCACTTCAGCGCCCGCGGAACTCTCGAGCACCCGATGCCGGATCAGCGGCGGTTGCAATACGCAGTCGCCGGCCTCGAGCAGGAAAGTCTCGCCTTGCCCCTCATACACCACGCGCACCCAGCCCTTGCGGCAGAAGATCGCCTGGAACCTGATCCGGTGAAAGTGCACGTAGTCGGGTACCGGGCCGCCATCGGGAATGCGGATGTGCGAAACGATAAACGCGCCGCCGTGGCGCTCGGGCAGCAGATCGCGATAATGCATTCCGGCGCGGCCCGTCTTCCAGCCAGCTTCACCGGAAGCGCGAGTCACTACCAGCGTCTGCTTCGTTGCGGGTACGGCCATCTGCGCGTTTGCCGCGACCAGCTCCACGATCACGCCATTGGGCGCGCGCAGCGACGTGACGCCTGCGCCCATTGCCTCGGGGTCGTCGCACAGAAGGTAGACGACCGAGACGCCGCCCGTCGCTCCCCGCTGCAGGCGAATGCCGAGACCATGGGCAGAAATCTCGGCAGTGGACGGATCGTCCGCGGGATAGATCGCGTCGACGCGAAATCCAAGCTGATCGAGGAAAAAACTCAGCGTGGGTTCCAGCGCGGCACACGTCATGAGCACTTGGGCGCCACGAACGCCCGCCGGATCGATGGCAAGAGGGGTTTTGGGTTCCGGCGCACGGGTCATGAATTAAGATACCAGACACCGCGCCGCAGGAGAAAAGATGGATCGCATCGCCGATTGCTTCGCCGACACGTATGTTGAGGCTCGGGCCAAATTCCTGGCCGCGGTCGCCAAGGGCGGCGCGCGCCACTTATCCAGCCACACCAATCCCGCCAAGGGGCCGGACGGCGAGGATTGCATCACCGATGTCGCCTGGATCGGTCCCCAGGATGCGCGGAAGCTGCTGATCCTCGTATCCGGCACCCACGGCATCGAAGGCTACGCAGGTTCCGGGTGTCACGTCGCATGGCTGAACGATGGTTGGTATGCCCGCGCCGCGGTCGAGGACACGGCCGTGCTGCTGATCCACGCGATGAACCCGCACGGTTTTGCGTGGGGCCGCCGGGTTAACGAAGACAACGTCGACCTCAATCGCAACTTTGTCGATCATGCAAAGCCTCGCCCGGAGAACCTGGATTACGAGGCGATCCGCAACCACATCGACCCTGCCGAATGGTCCGAGCCGTCGCTTGGCCGGCACAACGCCGCGATCGCCCGGTTCATCAAACGCGACACTCACGACGTGACATGCAAGGCGATGCACGGCGGTCAATACGTCAATCCGAAGGGCACGTTCTACGGTGGCGCCGAAGCCGCCTGGTCGAACCGGCTGTTCCGCGAGCTGGTTGCGCGTCATGCGGCGCGTGCGGAGCACGTGGCCATCATCGATTACCACACCGGCAGCGGCGTATTCGGTTTCTGCGATCTTTTCATCGATGACGACGACGCCGGCGCGCGCACGCGGGAATGGTTTGCGCAGGTCAGCGTGATTTCTGAAGACAAGGCCGCGCACGGCAAGGATGCGCAATCGGATATTCCCGGCAACCTGTTCAATTCGCTGCCTGAAATCCTTCCCGGCAAAAAGGCGACGCGGTGCCTGGTCGAACTGCGGACCGGCGAAGTCGGCGGCTACGATGTGATCCGGGCCGAGAACTGGCTCTACCAGCACGGCGACCCGCGCTCCACGGAGGGCATTGCGCTGCGCGCGCAAATGCGCGAACTTTTTTATCCGGCGCGGCCGCAATGGAAGGTGATGCAGGTCTATCAATCCAATGCCATGCTGGCCGAAGCGCTCGCCGGCTTGAATTCGCTGTAGCGATTGGCTACGGGATGGATGGTCGCATGACGATGCCGATCAACCCCTTGCTACGGCGAATGTCGTGCGCTGTCGGCGCGCTGATCGTTGCCGCTTGCTTTGTAGCGATGCCCGTCGTCGGGCAAGAATTCAAGATGGCGATGAGCAGTCCGCCGACGTCGATGGACCCGCATTTCCAGAACATCACCAGCAACGCCAACGTGCTCGAGCACATGTTCGAGCCGCTGGTGACGCGCGACGCCGACGGCAAACTCGTTCCGGGACTCGCGGAATCGTGGCGCATGGTCGACGCGCTGACATGGGAGTTCACGATCCGCAAGGGGGCCAGGTTCAGCGATGGCAGCGACGTCACGGCGGAGGATGTGGTTCATTCGCTAGACAGGCCCGCCGGAATCCGCAACAGTCCCGCCCCTTTCACGCTTTTCACCAAGGCGATCGTCGGCAAGAAGGTCGTCGATGCCCGCACGGTGCAACTGACGACGGGCCAGCCGTCGCCATTGTTGCTGTCAGACTTGACGTCGCTGCTCATCGTCAGCAGGAAGGCCACGGAAGGCCTTGCGAGCGACGATTTCGCTGCCGGCCGCGGCATGGTAGGCAGTGGCCCGTACCGGTTCGTGAAATTCCTCCGCGACGACCGGATCGAGATGACCCGCAGCGAAACTTACAACGGGGCCAACCGATCGCCCTGGTCCGCGGTCACGATCCGCTTCATCGCCAATCCTTCGAGCCGCGTCGCCGCGCTCCTGGCAGGCGACGTGCAGGCTATCGAGAACGTGCCGCCGCAGGATATCGCCAAGTTACGTGACGATGCCAACCTGACGCTCGTCACCAAGACTTCGTATCGCGTGGTGTTCCTGTTCGCGGACTGGCGCGACAAGTCGCCGTTCGTGACCGACCGGAGCGGCGTCGTGCTCGCGCGCAACCCGCTCAAGGACGTACGGGTCCGCCGCGCCCTTTCCATGGCCATCAACCGCGACGCCATTCGCGACCGTGTGATGGATGGGCTGTCCGAATCCACCGAGAACTTGGCAGTTCGGGGCGCGCCCGGCTACAACAAGTTCTTGATGCCGCCCGAGTTCGACGCCGGCAGCGCGAAGAAATTGCTGGCGGAAGCCGGCTACCCGAACGGTTTCGGCCTGACCCTGCACGGTCCGAACAATCGGCTCGTCAACGACGAGAAGGTGGCGCAGGCGATCGCGCAGATGTTCACGCGTGCGGGTGTGGAAACGAAGGTGGAAACCATGCCGATGGCAGTGTTCGCGCCGCGAGGCGGCAAGCACGAATTTTCGGTCGCGCTGATCGGCTGGGGCAACGCCAACGACCTGACCAACGCGCTGCGCGCCCTGATCGCTTGCGAGGATCCCGCGGCGGGCATGGGTGTCGTCAACTGGTCGTCGTATTGCAATCCCAAGGTGGACGCATTGCTGGTGAAGGCATTGAGCACGATGGACGATCAAGCTCGCGCACGATTACTGGAAGAAGCCGCAGCGCTCGTCAGCAACGAAGTTGCGTTGATCCCGCTGTATTTCCAGGTGTCGGCGTGGGCGGTGAAGAAGGGCATCCGCTTTTCCGGACGCGGTGACGAGCGAACCTACGCGTTCAGCTTCAAGCCAGCCTAGCGTGTTCATGGATAAACGCTTCGCGCCCAATCCAATGTCTCGTCAATCTCGGCGGTCGGCCTTCCATTCACCGGCGACCGCCCTGGCTAGGCCTAGTGAGTCCGTGGCCAAGCCACGCCGTGATACTCTTTTCGGGCGCACCCACCGATATGTGGGTTGTGCTGCGTGGATGTAATATCAATGAAATTAGAGCCAACCTCGGATAGTGTTGGATAGCGAATGAGATATTGGCTGATGAAATCCGAGCCGGACGAGATGTCCATCGACGATCTCGCCCGAGCGCCCAGGAAATCGACGCCGTGGTTCGGCGTGCGCAACTATGTTGCCCGCAATTTCATGCGCGACGACATGAAGCTGGGCGACGGCGTTCTCTTCTATCACTCGAGCTGCCCGGAGCCGGGTATCGCGGGCATTGCGGAAGTGTCGAAGCTCGCGTATCCGGATGCGACCCAGTTCGACAAGAAGAGTCCCTACTTCGATCCAAAGGCAACGCGCGAGGCACCCCGCTGGTTCAACGTCGACGTGAAATTCGTCGAGAAGTGGCCACTCATTTCTCTGCCGGAGCTGCGCGCGCAGCCGGAACTGGCAAACCTGCTCACGCTGAAGCGCGGCAACCGCCTGTCGATAACACCGGTGGACCTGGACGACTGGAAATTCATCGTCAAGCTCGCCAAGCGCAAGCCCGCCAAGAGCAAGGCCTGATGGAAGTCTCTCTGATCGCAGCCTACGTCGCGCTGGGATGCGTGATCGGATTCCTGGCCGGGCTGCTCGGCATCGGCGGAGGCATGGCAATGGTGCCGCTGCTGACGATCATTTTCGCGCACCAGAATTTTCCGCCCGACCATGTGGTGCACCTGGCCGTCGCCACCGCCATGGCAACGATCGTCTTCACGTCGATGTCCAGCATGCGCGCCCATCACCGTCACCGCGCGGTACTGTGGCCCGTCGTGTGGGGGCTCGTGCCCGGAATCCTGTTCGGCTCGTTCATCGGTCCGCTGATCGTGAGCGGCATGTCGACGGCGATGCTGGCTTCGATCTTTGCGGTGTTCGCGGCTTTTTCCGCGGCACAGATGCTGTGGGGAAAGGTTCCAAAGGCCACGCGCGAGCTTCCGGGGAAACTCGGCCTGCTCGGCGCCGGTACCGGCATCGGAATTCTTTCCGGCATGGTGGGCGCAGGCGGCGCGTTCGTGACGATTCCTTATCTCGAGCGATGCAACGTCAAGATCCACAATGCGGTGGCGACCTCGGCCGCGCTCGGTTTGCCGATTGCGGTTGCGGGAACCGTCGGATTCGTCCTGGCTGGCCTGCGGCAATCCGGCTTGCCTCCCTACAGCCTGGGATATCGTCTACGTGCCCGCGTTGCTGTGCATCGCTGCGGCCAGCATGCTCACTGCGCCGGTGGGCGCAAGGATGGCGCATCGCTTGCCGGTGAAAAAGCTCAAGCGCGCGTTCGCCTGCATCCTGTTCGGTGTCGCCGGCTTCATGATCTGGAAGGCCGCGACGAGCTGATCCCCCCGGCGGCAAACGGGCAAAGGCTCACCCGGCGCCCCATTGCCCAAGCGTGTGGCTGCGCTCTGCACCGCTATCCGCGGCAAGGTACAACGGACGTTCGGGTGCCGCGATGGCGCGGGTGCCGATGTCCGGGGCCACCGCCTGTAATCCGGCGCGAGTGTCCGGATCGGTCATCGCAGCGCGCAGCGCGACGACGTCAGCCCACGCAGGAATTCCGTCGTCGAGGTGAAGATAGACTCGACCGGTTGCCTGGTCGGCGAAATTGACCGCCGGCAGGCGACGTGCGCATTCAACCAGGAACCCGGTGTTGCGTTCCGGCGCCAGCGCGTTCGGGTCGGGATACAGATTGGCGGGTCCTGAAGCGTTGACATCGACCTTGCGGAAGCGCTGCACGTTCAGCATCGCCTTCACGTCGAGCACGTTCAACTCGCCAATGCTGCTGAAGGCGATCGTCCGCGGCCGTTCGCCGTAAGGCACGGTGTTGTCCAGAAATTCGCAATGCACGTCCTTGTCGTCGCGCAATGCCCAGGTGAAGAAGATCTCCGGCATCCCCGCATAGGCATCGATATTGTGGGCGAGGAGGTCATCGACCGCCTTGTAGCGGCCGACTTCCAGTCCTCGCTGCCACGCACGCACGACGATGGATTCGGGCGGCGTGATCATGAAGAACAGGTATACCGTATGGCCGAAGCGCGTGAGCAGGTTGCTGCCCGCCTCGTCGGACTCGGGTGCAAAGCTGTCGAAGCGGAAGCGGTCGATCAGCAGATGCGTCGTCGACCGGCGTTGCGCCTTGTGCGCCATGTAGCGGTCGAGCTTCTGGTCGATGATCTGCAGTTCCTCGCTGGTGCAGGCACCCGCGTACTTGTAGTTGATGCCAAGTGACGCGTAGTCGAGTAACTGCTTGCGCCAGATGTCCGGGCTGATCAGCGCGAAGTCGCTCCACGACGACGCCGATCCGATCTGCGAGCATCTTCTGCAGCGGGCGCATTGTGCTCTTGCCCGCAGCCGACGCGCCCTTGGTGTTCATGATCACCGGCTGTGCCTGCGCCGGCAGCAGGCGAAAGCCTTCCTGCCTCGCCCCTTCAACGATCCAGCTGCCGATAAGGCGCCCGATCTCCTCGCTGCCGAATTGGTTGCACGCCAGGTCTGTCGCCAGCGATCCGATGAGTTCCCGCGTGCCCCAGACGCCGCCGTGCCGGCCCACCAACGCGCCCAGCACGCGCGCGAGCGCGCGCAACGCGGCAGCGCGCAGCGGATCGCTTTCCGCTACGAGCTGTGCGTCGCTGCGCCAGGATTGGATCGCATCCTCAGGCGTTGATGCTGCCGGCCTGTCGATTGGTGACGAACTCGCGGGGGCGCCGCGCAAAAATCCGAGAAGGCCGCGCCGGGTTGCCGGCGGCGGCGCCGCTTGTGCCGGCGAGGTCGCAAAGATTCGACGCTGCAGTTCGACGTCGATCTGCGTCGCGAGTTGGCTGCGCAATGCGCCGTAGACCGCGACTACCTCCTGCATGCGCGGCACGATGTGCCTGGCCAGCAGCACATTGACCATCTGGCGGAAATTGATGCCGAGGTCCTCGACCCGCGACCCGCTCGGCACCGACAGGTCGGCCGTGACGCGGATCAGCAGCTCGTGGAGCGCGAGGCGCTCGGGCAGGAACGCGGCGAGCTCGAAGATATCGAGTCCGGTCAGGTCATGCAGTTCCTCGGCCTGCGCCACGCTCGTGCGCGTGTTCTCCGGCCGGAACATGGTCGACAGCGGAAGAATCGCACGCGGAAGCTGCGACTGGATGCCCGGATTCCACGGGCCGCACGTTTCGCCAGTGGGCGCTGGCATCGGCGCCGCGATCCCCTGGGGCACCGCATCCGCCGATCGCGTCACGACGCGTCGATCAGATCAATCCCGCGCCGCGTGCCCACTGGTACTTCGCACCCAGGACCGCCACCGGAATCTCGGTAGAGTAGGCGTACGCGGGAATGCCATGCGCGTAGAGATATTCCGCGGCTTCCTCGACTTCGACGTCGCCTGCAAGCGATGCGACGACGGGCTTGTGGATACCTTTCGCCTTCATCTCCTCGACGACCTCGACCATGATCTTCGCGAAAACCATCGGAGGCGTGACGATCGTGTGCCAGTACCCGAGGATCAGCGAGTGGATGCGCGGATCCTCCAACCCGAGGCGCACGGTGTTCTGATACGTCTTGGGTGGCTCCCCGCCGGTGATGTCCACCGGATTTCCCGCGGCCCCGAACGGCGGAATGAATTTGCGGAAGGCGGCATCAAGATCGGGCGGCATCGCCATCAGCGACAGCTTGTTGTCGACGCAGGCGTCGGACAGCAGCACACCCGAGCCACCGGCCCCGGTGATGATGACGACATTTTCGCCCTTGGGCGTGGGCAGCACCGGAATGCCGCGGGCGAATTCAAGCAGGTCGCGCAAGGATCGGGCGCGGATGACGCCCGATTGCCTCAGCACGTCTTCGTAGATCTTGTCGTTGCCGGCCAGCGCGCCGGTGTGCGAACTGGCGGCGCGCGCGCCCATGCTCGTGCGGCCGGCCTTGAGCATGACCACCGGCTTCTTCTTCGACACGCGCTTCGCGACTTCGGCGAACGAGCGGCCATCCTTCAGGTCTTCGCAGTGCTGCGCGATGATGTGGGTGTTGTCGTCCTGCTCGAAGAACGTGAGGAGATCGTCCTCGTCGATGTCCGATTTGTTGCCCAGGCCGACGATCGCCGATACGCCCATCTTGGCCGAGCGCGAAAAGCCGATGATCGCCATGCCGATGCCACCCGATTGCGAGGACAGCGCGGCATGGCCCTTCACGTCGTAGGCGGTGCAGAACGTCGCGCAGAGATTCTTTGGCGTGTAGTAGAAGCCGTAGATGTTGGGTCCCATGAGGCGGACGCCATACTGGCGCGCGATCTCCACGAGTTCGACTTGCCCTGCCATGTTGCCGGTTTCGGCGAAGCCGGATGGAATGAGAATGGCACCGGCAATCTTTTTCTCGCCCACTTCCTTCAGCGCGCCGGGCACGAACTTGGCGGGAATCGCGAACACGGCGATGTCGATCGCGCCGGGCACGTCCTTCACGCTCTTGTATGCCTGCAACCCCATGATCTTGTCCGCGGACGGGTTGATCGGGTAGATCTTGCCCTTGTAGCCGCCGTTGATGAGGTTCTTCATGACCGAGTTGCCGATCTTGCCGGTTTCGTCGGACGCGCCGATCACTGCCACCGCGTCCGGCTTCATTACTTTGTTCATTTGCCGGACGATTTCTTCCTGGCTCGGGCGATAGCGTTGCACCGGCGGCGAGAAATCGAGAACGATGCGCACGTCGGCGGCGATCGCGCCGGCCTTCGACGCAAACACCGGGTTCAGGTCCATTTCGGCAATTTCGGGAAAGTCGGCGACGAGTTGCGAGACGGTCGCGATCATGCCGGAGAGCGCAGCGCGATTGACCGGGTCGGCGCCGCGCACGCCTTTCAGAATCTCCGCGGCTGCGATGCCGTCCAGCATCGACAACGCGTCGGCCTTTGTCGCAGGCGCCAAACGGAACGTGATGTCCTTGAGCACTTCGACGAGGACGCCGCCCAATCCGAACGCCACCAGCTTGCCGAAGGCGGGATCGGTAACGGCGCCGATGATCACTTCCTGTCCGCCGCCGACCATCTGTTGTACCTGGACGCCCAGCAACTCGGCCTTGCGGTTGTATTTCTTGGCGTTGGCGAGGATCGTCGCGAAGCCCTTGCGCACGTCCGCGGCATTCTTCACGCCGACCAGCACGCCGCCGGCTTCCGTCTTGTGCAGGATCTGCGGCGACACGATCTTCAGCACCACCGGGTAGCCAATTTTCGTGGCGAGCTTGGCGGCCTCGGCGGCCGTGCCGGCGACGCCTTCCTTCGGCACGGAAATGCCGTAGGCATCGCAGACCGCCTTGCCTTCGGGCGCCGTCAACGACGTGCGGCCTTCCGCCTTCGCGCGATCAAGGATGCGCCGGACTTCCTTCTTGTTCTTCGCCATTGCCGTTCCCTTCGATATCGAGTTTCGATGAACGCGAATCCGCGTCAACCGTGCAGTTTGTTCAGATCACATTGGCAGCGCGCAGGGCGGCGACCTCGTCCGCACCGTAACCCAGTTCCGCGAGGACCTCGTCGGTGTGCTCGCCCAGCAACGGCGAGCGCGTCACGTCGGTGGCGCTGTCCGACATCTTGATTGGATTGCCCACGGACAAGTACTTGCCGCGCTTTGGGTGATCGACTTCGACTACGGTCCCGGTCGCGCGCAACGACGGCTCCTCGGCAATTTCCTTCATCGACAGGATCGGCCCGCACGGGATGTCATGCTCATTCAGCAGGTCCATCGCCTCGAACTTGGTCTTCGTCATCGTCCACTTCTCGATCTCGCCGAAGATCTCCGACAGGTGCGGCAGCCGCGCCTTGGGCGTGGCGTAGCGCGGATCCGTCAGCCATTCCGGTCGGCCGATCACTTCGCAGATGTCCTTCCAGACGGGTGCCTGCGTGATGAAGTAGATGTATGCGTTGGGGTCGGTCTCCCAACCCTTGCACTTCAGGATCCAGCCGGGCTGGCCGCCACCCGACGCGTTGCCGGCGCGCGGCACCGCTTCGAGGAATTTTCCGTTCGGATATTGCGGGTACTCTTCCATGACGTGCGTGCGGTCGAGTCGCTGCTGGTCGCGCAGCTTGACCCGGCACAGATTCAGCACGCCGTCCTGCATCGCCGCGAGGACCTTCTGCCCGCGACCCGTGGACTTGCGCTGGTAGAGCGCGGCGACGATGCCGAGCGCCAGGTGCAACCCGGTGCCGCTGTCGCCGATTTGCGCGCCGGTGACCAGAGGCGGACCATCGTCGAAGCCCGGTGGTGGACGCCGCGCCGCCGGCACACTGCGCGACATTTTCGTAGACCTTGCAGTCCTCGTACGGGCCGGGCCCGAAGCCCTTGACCGACGCGACGATCATCTTCGGATTGAGTTCCTGGATGCGCTCCCAGGTGAAGCCCATGCGGTCGAGCGCGCCCGGCGCGAAGTTCTCGACCAGCACGTCGCATTTCTTCACCAGTGCCTCCAGCACTTCCTTGCCCTTGGGGTTCTTGGCGTCGACGGTGATGGAGCGCTTGTTGTGGTTCAGCATCGTGAAGTAGAGGCTGTCCACGCCAGGGATGTCGCGCAGCTGGCCGCGCGTGATGTCGCCTTCGCCTGCGCGTTCGACCTTGATGACGTCGGCGCCCAGCCACGCCAGAAGCTGGGTGCAGGTCGGGCCCGATTGCACGTGGGTGAAGTCCAGGATGCGGACGCCGTCCAATGCCTTACTCATTGCATTCCCCTGTCGTTGAATGAATTCCCCCGAGGTGGCGCTGCGCGCCACTTCCCCCTGACGGGGCGAGCGCCTTCGGGACTGGCCCTGCGGCGCTCATTGCGGCGTCTTTTTCGCGGTCGGGTTGAGACTGGTGATGCGGCCGCTTTCAGTGCCGCCGCCTTCGTCGATGACCGCGTTGATGAGCGTGGGCCGGCGCGAACGGATCGCCTCTTCCATCGCCTGGCGCAGCTCGTCCGGCGTCCTGACGTGGGCGCCGACACCGCCCCACGCCTCCATCATCTTGTCGTAGCGCGCGTCCTTGACGAATACGAGCGGCGAAGGATCGGGGCCGCCGGTGGGATTCTTTTCATCGCCGCGGTACACGCCGTTGTTGTTCATGATGACGATGCACACCGGCAGGTTGTAACGGCAGATCGTCTCGGTCTCCATGCCGGAGAAGCCGAAGGCGCTGTCGCCTTCCACCGCGATGACCTGTTGGCCGGTCACGACGGCAGCGGCGATGGAGTAGCCCATGCCGACGCCCATGATTCCCCACGTGCCGACGTCGATCCGCTTGCGTGGCTTGTACATGTCCACGATGCTGCGCGTGAAGTCGAGCGCGTTGGCGCCTTCGTTCACGAGCATCGCGTCGGGATTGGCCTTGACGATGTCGCGCACCACGTTGAGCGCGCTCTGGAAGCTCATCGGCGAGGGATTCTTGCGCGAGCGTCTCGGCCATCTTCGCGACGTTCTTGTCCTTGCGCTCCGTGACGGCACTCGTCCATTCGGCGGGCGGCTTGGGCCAGTTCGCTCCCATCGCGGCGAGAAGCGCCGATACGCACGAGCCGATGTCGCCGACCACCGGCGCATCGATGCGCACATTGCTGTCCGCTTCCTGCGGCGAGATGTCGATCTGCACGAACTTCTGGCCGCCCCACGCCTTGGAAGTCGAGCCGCCCCACGTCTTGCCCTTGCCCTGCGACAGCAGCCAGTTCAGGCGCGCGCCGATCAGCATGACGACGTCGGCTTCGGGCAGCACGTACGAGCGCGCGGCGCTTGCCGATTGCGCGTGCGTGTCGGGCAGCAGCCCCTTGGCCATCGACATCGGCAGATAGGGAATGCCGGACTTTTCGACCAGCGCGCGAATGTCGGCGTCGGCCTGCGCGTAGGCCGCGCCTTTGCCGAGGATGATCAGCGGCTTCCTGGCGCTCTTCAGCAGATCGATGGCGCGCTGCACGGCGTCCGGCGCGGGAATCTGGCGGGGCGCCGCATCGACGACCTTGATGAGCGAGTTCTTGCCGGCGACCGCTTCCATCGCCTGCGGGAAGAGCTTCGCCGGCAGATCGAGGTATACGCCACCGGGACGTCCCGACACCGCCGCGCGAATCGCGCGCGCGACGCCCACGCCGATATCTTCTGCGTGCAGCACGCGGAACGCCGCCTTGCACAATGGCTTGGCGATCGCGAGCTGGTCCATTTCCTCGTAGTCGCCCTGCTGCAGGTCGACGATCTCGCGCTCCGAGGAGCCGCTGATCAGGATCATCGGAAAGCAGTTGACCGTGGCGTGCGTCAGCGCGGTGACGCCGTTGAGGAAGCCGGGTGCGGAGACCGTGAGGCAGATGCCGGGCTTTTGCGTGAGGAACCCGGCAATCGACGCGGCGTAGCCCGCGTTCTGCTCATGTCGAAATGAGATGACGCGCAGGCCGGACTTCTGCATGCGGCGAGTGAGATCGGTGATCGGTATGCCGGGGAGGCCGAAGATCGTGTCGATGCCGTTCAGCTTGAGGGCATCGATGACCAGCTGGAAGCCGTCGGTTTCCGGGTGCCGCGCTGAGGCACTTCGCCGCGCCGGCGATTTGCGACGCGTCGTCGGCGATTGGGGCGGCAGGTTTTGGCGTAGTTACGGTGGACATGATCTGCTCCGTACAAACACAATATACAATATATCAGGGAACCGGCGAGGGCGCTTCGGAAGGCGCCGCACTACGGGTTCTGCCGTGTTCCTAGTACTTGCTGGCGGTAAAGCGCCGGGTGCCCGCCTCAATGACACGCAGCTGGTTGTCGATGCTTTCCACGCCGGCCACGCCCGCAATCGACTGCGGCGGCGCGCTCGCGCTCCGCGGCGCTTGCCACCATGCCGCGCAATATCACCTCGCCGCCTTGCGCCTCCGCGGCGATATTGACCGCCGCGGTGGTTTCATTGTCGCGAAGCGCGGCACGGATGCGTGCCTGCAGCGCCAGGCCCTGCAGCGTTCGCGGCGCTCTCCGGCGTCGGCTGGAATTCCGGCCGTCGCGACAGCGCGATGACCTGCTCGATGCAGCTCGCGACCGACACGCGTCCGGTGTTGAGCGTCAGGTCGTAGAGCATCGGGTCGCCGAGCAACACGCCGAAGTTCTGCTGCGTGCGTGCGACGTGGGACGCTTCCGAGCGCTCGATTTCCTCGCGCGCCATCTCGGCGTCGTCGGTATCGAGCCGTTCCATCAGCCACTGCACGCGCTTGCGCATCGGCGCGCAGACGCGGATGCAGGGAATGTGGCGCACGCCCCGCAATATGCTGGTCGCCCCCCAGCCGCGGATCACCACGTTGCCGTCCTGCGCGAGAGTCAGGATCTCGTCGGCGGCATAGACGGCGAACGCATCCGAATCGACGCCGCGCTTTTCCAGCCATCCCGCCTGACCTTCGCGGACGCGACGGATGAGGCTGCGTTTGACCTGCATGCGTTCGGCAACGGTGTCGCCCACTTCGTGCTGCACGACCTTGAGGCCGAGCGCCTGCGCGACACCCTGCGCCACGTCCGTGCCGAGCGTGGCCATTTCCTGGGTCATTGCGATCACCGTCATGGCTGCCTCCTCGCGCAATGCCTCGGGTGTCGTCACGCCGCGGCCTTGCCCGATCGGGCGAGCGCGAGCACGCCGTCCGATCACCGGCCAGAACAGGAGCAGCAGCGCCAATGCCGTGATGGTGCCGACGAGTCCATTGGAGAAGAAGATGCCGAGATCGCCCTGCGAGCCCAGGATGGCCTGGCGGAACGAATCCTCCGCGCGATCGCCCAGCACCAGCGCAAGCACCAGGGGCGCCAGCGGGTAGTCGAGTTTCTTGAACATGTAACCGAGCACGCCGAATACCAGCATCAGGTAGACGTCGAACATCGAGTTGTGGACGGTGTACGCACCCACCGCGCATATCACGATGATCACGGGCGCGATGATCGAGAACGGAATCCGCAGGATGGCCGCGAAGAGCGGCACCGTGGTCAGCACCACGAGCAGGCCCGCGAGGTTGCCAAGGTACATGCTGGCGATCAGGCCCCACACGAAGTCCTTCTGCTCGACGAAGAGCAGGGGTCCCGGCTGCAGTCCCCAGATCAGCAGGCCGCCCAGCAATACCGCCGCGGTGGGTGACCCCGGGATTCCGAGCGTCAGCATCGGCAGCAGTGCACTGGTGCCCGCGGCATGTGCCGCGGTTTCCGGCGCGATGACGCCTTCGATCTGGCCGGTGCCGAACTTGTCGCCGTTCTTGGACATGCGCTTGGCTACGCCGTAGCTCATGAACGACGCCGGCGTCGCGCCGCCCGGTGTGATGCCCATCCAGCAGCCGATGGCTGAACTGCGCACCATGCGTCACCCAATACTTGGGCAGCTTCTTCCAGGTTTCCCACACGACCTTGCGGTCGATCTTGCCTTGCGCGCCTTTGAACGCGAGACCCTCTTCCATCGTGAGCAGAATCTCGCCGATGCCGAACAGGCCGATCACGGCGATCAGGAAATCGAATCCCTTCAGCAGCGACGTGAAGCCGAACGTGAGGCGCAGCTGGCCGGTGACCGTGTCGAGGCCGACGGCAGCCAGGCCAAAGCCGAGCATCATCGCCGCGAGTGTCTTGAACGGCGAACCCTTGCTCATGCCGACAAAGCTGCAGAATGTGAGCAGGTAGACCGCGAAGAATTCCGGTGGGCCGAACTTCAGCGCGAATTTGGCCACCAGCGGCGACAGGAACGTGATGAGGACGACCGCGACGAATGCGCCGACGAACGACGAAGTGAACGATGCCGTCAGCGCTTCTCCGGCGCGTCCCTGCTGCGCAAGTGGATAGCCGTCAAAGGTGGTTGCCACCGACCAGGGTTCACCGGGTATGTTGAACAGGATCGACGTGATCGCTCCGCCGAACAGCGCTCCCCAGTAGATGCACGAAAGCATGATGATCGCGGAGGTCGGATTCATCGAAAACGTCAGCGGCAGCAGGATCGCCACGCCGTTGGCGCCCCCCAGGCCCGGCAGCACGCCGATCAGCACGCCCAGCAGCACGCCGACCATCATCAGCGCCAGGTTGTAGAACGACAGGGCAACCGCGAATCCCCGGAACAGCGAGTTCAGTTCATCCAACGTCGTTCTCCCACGATGCTATTGGTGTGCTGCCTCGCGACGCGCGCTGGGCGCCACCGCCGGGAGCACACTGGAAAGACTATCGATCAGTAGCCGAACAGGGCCTCGAGCGGGCCTTTTGGCAGCGGCACCTTGAACCAGATCTCGAACATGAACCACAGCGCCACCACGACGATGACGCTGATGGCGACGCTCTTGAACCACGTGAATTTGCCTTGCCACACCATGAACGCGGCAATGAACAAAGCCGAGGCGACATAGATGCCGAGCCAGCCGATCGCGATGACATAGATGGCTGTCGGCAGGAAGACGGCGAAGATCAGCTTGGCCTGGCCCCGCTCGACGAAAGGTTCGCTGCCACCCGCGGCGCGCGCGCCACGAATGATGGCGACTGCGCTGCTGAAGCAAAGGATAAGGCCGATGTAGAAGGGGAAATAGCCGGAACGCGGTCCGTCGTCGCCCCATCCGATGCCGAGACGGTTGGCGTCGAATACGAGCAACGCGCCCAGCAGGAACAGAAACACGCCGACGGCGATTTCCATCGTCCGAGTGGAGACGAGGCCTTGCTTGTCGGAATCCATCCGGGAAAACCTTCCGCGATTGTCGCAACAGAGTGCCGAAAGGGGCGCGCCGGCCGCGCGCGAATGCCGCGCGCGCGGATCCTTTCTCCCCCTGCGACTACTTGGCCAGGAAGCCGGCTTCCTTCATGAGGTCACGGTGAGTCGCTTCAGCGGATTCGACCCATTTCACGTACTGCGGTCCGGACATGAATTCCTGGTTGAACGCGCCCTTTTCCATGAAGTCTTTCCAGTCGGGCGTCTCGCGCACCTTCTTGAACAGGTCGACGTAGAACGCGACCTGTTCCGGCGTCACGCCGGGCGCCATGAAGATGCCGCGCAACATCAGGTACTCGATCGCGAGGCCCGATTCCTTGCACGTCGGGATGTCATACCAGGACATCGTGTCGGTGACCTTGGCCTTGTACGGCATGCGTTGCGCGTCGAACACGCACAGCGGACGCAGCGCGCCGCCGCGCCATTGCGCAATGGCCTCGATCGGGTTGTTCACCGAGGAATCGACGTGCTTGCCGGTGAGCTGGACCGCGACGTCGCCGCCGCCCTTGTAAGGGATGTAGGTGAACTTGGCGCCGGTCGCGCGCTCGATGGCGACCGTGATGATCTGGTCTTCCTGTTTCGAGCCCGTGCCGCCCATCTTGAATTTTCCGGCGCCGCCTGCCTTCACGGCGTCGATATAGTCTTTCGCGGACTTGTACGGCGTCTCGGCGTTGACCCACAGCACGAACTGGTCGAGCGCCAGCATCGCGACCGGCGTCAGGTCCTTCCAGTTGAATGGCACGCCCGTTGCCATCGGCGTCGTGAACAGGTTGGACAGCGTGATGATGATCTTGTTGGGATCGCCCTTCGCGTCCTTGATATCGAGAAATCCTTCGGCGCCGGCGCCGCCCGCCTTGTTGATCACGACCATCGGCTGCTTCATCAGGTTGTTCTTGACGACGATGCCCTGAATGAAGCGTGCCATCTGGTCGGCGCCACCGCCCGTCCCTGCCGGCACGATGAACTCGACCGACTTGGTCGGTTCCCACGCGGCCATCGCGGGCGCACAGGCCAAACCAACTGCCCACACCGCAGCGCCGACGACGCCGTGCTTGATTCGTTTCATATCGACTCCTCCAAAGTGCCCGGGCAATACCGCGGGGGATCAGCGTACCGGGTCGCGTGGCCTTGCCCGCGACTATTCTTTTGCGCGCTGTTGATATACCGTATCTGATATATTTATAAGCGTCAACACGCAATTCCCGCACGATAATAACGACGGGCAATACGCTGCATCGCAGCAATTCGCGGTGGACTGACCCGGCCGCAAGGCTTCAGGACGAGACGCAAGGACCGCCACCATGTCGACGATTTCGCTCGCAGCCGCACCCTCGTTTTCGGTCCGCCCGCTGAATACCAACATGAGCTTCCGCGAGCAGGCCTATGCGGTGCTGAAGCAGGCCATTGCGAACGCCGACGTGTACGACCAGCACGAGGAAATACGGCTGGACGAGCGCGAGCTGTCGTCCGCGCTGGGAGTGAGCCGGACGCCGATTCGCGAAGCGATGACGTTGCTGGAACAGGAAGGTTTCCTGCGCACGCTGCCGCGCCGGGGCATTTTCATCGTGCGCAAGACCAAGCGCGACATCATCGAAATGATCGAGATGTGGGCGGCGCTGGAAAGCATGTCCGCGCGCCTGGCTACGTTGCATGCGTCAGACGCCGACATTGCGTCGCTGCGGCATATGTTCGATTCCTTCGCGGATTCGAAACCGGCCGCCAACCTGCAGGAATATTCCGATACCAATCTCGCGTTTCACCAGGCCATCTTCAAGCTGGGTGGGTCGCGGCTGATGATCGAGACGGTGCAAAACCTGCTGATCCACGTTCGCGCGATTCGCAAGATGACGATCTCCAAGGACGACCGCGCCAGCCGGTCCATCGTCGACCACATGAATATCATCGATGCGCTCGAGCGCCGCGACACGGAAGCCGCCGAGCGACTGACACGCCAGCACACGCTCGATCTCGCGACCTTTGTCGACAAATACTGCGACTTCCTGACGTGATCCGCGCCGCGCAACCCACGAGACCCCCATGGCGGATGTCCCAGAGCAGGTGATCGACACCTCGGGTCTTGGCCGCAAGCGCCGCGCGCGCGGGCAGATGAAGGGCCGCACGCTCGACCTGCAGGCGTTGACCGAGGTTCAGGCGCTGCTGGGCGATGCGCCCCGGCGGCGCGACCTGCTGATCGAGTTCCTGCACCTGATCCAGGACCGTTTCGGCTGCATCAGTGCTGCACACGTGGTCGCGCTCGCGCACGAACTCAAGCTTGCGATGACCGAGGTCTATGAAGTGGCGACGTTCTATCACCACTTCGACGTCGTGAAGGAAGGCGAAGTGCCGCCCCCACCTCTGACCGTTCGGGTGTGCGAGACGTTGTCCTGCGAGATGGCCGGCGCGGTGGATTTATACGACGCGCTGGCGCACGCCTGCGGCGGCAATGTGCGCGTCGTCGGCGCGCCGTGCGTGGGCCGCTGCGAAAGTGCACCGGTGGCGGTCGTCGGCCGCAATCCGGTTGACCACGCGACGGTGGAGCGCGTGCAGGCTGCCATCGCCGCGAAAACGTTCGAGCCCGTCCCGGTGCTGGAAGGACCGCGACATGTCCCCTACGACGCCTATCGTGCGGCAGGCGGCTATGCCACGCTGGTGCAATGCGTGAATGGCGCGCGTCCGGTGGACGACGTCATCGCCACGCTCGAGAATTCGGGGCTGCGCGGCCTGGGTGGCGCGGGCTTTCCGACGGGCCGCAAATGGCGCATCGTCCGCGCCGAACCTGCGCCCCGCCTTTTCGCAATCAATATCGACGAAGGCGAACCGGGAACGTTCAAGGACCGGTATTTCCTGGAACGCGATCCGCATCGCTTTCTTGAAGGGATGCTGATCGCCGCGTGGGCGGTGGACATCGCCGAGATCTATATCTACCTCCGTGACGAATACGCTGGCTGCCGGGACATTCTGACGCGCGAAATCGCCGCGCTGCAAGCCGATGCGCCGTGTGCGTTGCCCGTGATCCACCTGCGCCGCGGCGCGGGCGCGTATATATGCGGCGAAGAATCGGCAATGATCGAATCGCTGGAAGGCAAGCGCGGCATGCCGCGCCTGCGGCCTCCCTATGTCGCGCAAGTGGGGTTGTTCGGGCGTCCCACGCTCGAGCACAACATGGAGACGCTGTTCTGGATTCGCGACATCCTGGAAAAAGGCGGTGACGCATTCGCCGCGCACGGCCGGCATGGGCGCAAGGGGCTCCGCTCGTTCTCGGTGTCCGGCCGCGTGGCGAAGCCGGGTGTGCACGTGGCCCCGGCCGGAATCACCGTACGCGAACTGATCGACGAGTACGCGGGCGGCATGCTCCCCGGCCACGACTTCTACGCGTACCTTCCTGGTGGCGCGTCCGGCGGCATCCTCCCCGCGTCGATGGGAGACATTCCGCTGGACTTCGATACGTTGCAGCCGCACGGCTGCTTCATCGGTTCCGCCGCGGTCATTGTCCTGTCGCAACGCGACCGCGCCCGTGACGCGGCACTCAACCTGATGCGTTTTTTCGCCGACGAGTCGTGCGGCCAGTGCACGCCGTGCCGAGTCGGTACCGAAAAGGCGGTCGGACTGCTGGCCCGTCCCCACTGGGACACGGGACTGCTGGACGAACTATCCCGCGCGATGGCCGACGCGTCGATTTGCGGCCTCGGCCAGGCGGCGCCGAATCCCATCGCATGCGTAATCAAATATTTTCCGGATGAGCTCAAATGAACGCAGCACTTCCGACCGTCACGTTTCAACTGAACGGCAGGCCCGTGTCGGCGCTGGCCGGCGAGACGATCATCGAGGCCGCGCTTCGCGACGGCGTCGATATTCCCCATTTGTGCCACAAGCCCGGGATGCGCCCCGACGGCAATTGCCGCGCTTGCATGGTCGAGATCAAAGGTGAGCGGGTGCTGGCGCCGTCGTGCTGCCGCACGCCGACTGCCGGAATGGAAGTCGCCAGCAACAGTCCTCGCGCAGTGCATGCGCAGAAGATGATCGTGGAACTGCTTTCGGCCGATGTTCCAGCGAGGCTCTACCGCGCGGACTCCGAACTCGAACACTGGAAGCGCACGCTCGGGATCGGGCGACCCCGATTCGCCCCGCGCATGCAGCCGGCGGCCGACATTTCGCACCCGGCGATGACCGTCAACCTCGACGCGTGCATCCAGTGCACACGGTGCGTGCGGGCATGCCGCGAGGAGCAGGTCAACGACGTCATCGGTTTCGCGCTGCGCGGCTCGCATTCGAAGATCGTGTTCGACCTGGACGACCCGATGGGGCAATCGACCTGCGTCGCCTGTGGTGAATGCGTGCAGGCGTGCCCTACCGGGGCACTGGCGCCGGCGCGCGAAGCCTACCTCGCGCCCGTCGATCGCACGGTTTCCTCGCTGTGCCCGTATTGCGGTGTCGGCTGCCAGCTCACCTATCACGTAAAGGACAACTCGATCGTGCGCGTCGAAGGCCGCGACGGGTCCGCCAACCACGACCGACTGTGCGTGAAGGGCCGCTTCGGCTTCGACTATGTCCATCATCCGCAGCGACTGACCAAACCGCTGATCCGGAAGACCGGCGTGCCCAAGGATCCGAAGGCGGCAATGGATCCGGCAAATCCTCTGGAGGCATTCCGCGAAGCGAGCTGGGAGGAGGCGCTGGCGCTGGCGGGCGGCACGCTGCGCAACATCCGCGACGAGCATGGCCCGCGCGCTCTGGCGGGCTTCGGCTCAGCCAAGGGCTCGAACGAAGAGGCCTATCTCTTCCAGAAGCTGGTGCGCACGGGCTTTCGCACCAACAACGTCGATCACTGCACGCGCCTGTGCCATGCGTCCAGTGTCGCGGCGCTGCTCGAGGGCATCGGCTCCGGCGCGGTGTCGAACCCGGTGATGGACGTGCTGCAGGCCGAAGTGGTTCTGCTCATCGGCGCCAATCCCGTCGTCAACCATCCGGTGGCGGCGACGTGGCTCAAGAATGCCGTCAAGAACGGCACCCGGCTGATCCTTGCCGATCCGCGCCGTTCGGAGCTTGCGCGGCATGCCGCACACTACCTTCAGTTCAAGCCGGACACCGACGTCGCGCTGCTCAACGCGATGATGCACACGATCGTCGAGGAAGGCCTCGTTGCCGAGAATTTCATCGCCGACCGCACATCCGGGTACGAAGAACTCAAGGCCAACGTCGCGGCGTACAGCCCGGAGGCGATGGCGCCACTGTGCGGCATTGCGGCGCCGACGATTCGCGAGGTGGCGCGTCTGTTCGCCAAATCGCGCGCGTCGATGATCCTCTGGGGCATGGGCATCTCGCAGCACGTGCACGGCACGGACAACGCGCGTTGCCTCATCGCGCTCACGATGATGACGGGGCAGGTGGGCCGGCCAGGCACGGGTCTGCATCCGCTGCGTGGCCAGAACAACGTGCAAGGCGCCTCGGATGTCGGGCTCATCCCGATGATGTTCCCGGACTACCAGCGTGTGGACAACGGGTTGGCCCGGTCGAAGTTCGAAGCGCTGTGGGATCAGGCGCTCGATTCGAAGCCCGGCCTGACGGTCGTCGAAATCATGGACGCCGTGCACGCGGGCCAGATTCGCGGCATGTACATCATGGGCGAGAACCCGGCGATGTCCGATCCGGATGTCGCGCACGCGCGCCAGGCATTGTCCGAACTCGAGATGCTGGTGGTGCAGGATATTTTCCTGACTGAGACAGGTTACCTCGCCGACGTCATCCTGCCGGCATCGGCGTTCCCGGAGAAGACTGGAACCTTCACCAATACCGACCGCTCGGTGCAACTGGGTCGGCAAGCGCTGCAACCGCCGGGAGACGCCCGCCAGGATTTGCAGATCATCGTGGCCATGGCGCGTGAACTCGGTCTCGACTGGACTTACGACCATCCGCGCGACGTCTTCGCGGAAATGCGCAAGGCGATGCCGTCGATTGCCGGGATCACGTGGGAGCGCCTCGAAGCACAGCATTCGGTGACGTACCCGTGCGAGAAGGAGGGCGATCCCGGGCAGCGCGTCGTATTCACCGAAACATTTCCGACGGCCTCCGGCAGGGCGCGCTTTGTCCCGGCCAAGATCATTCCGGGCGCGGAACCGCCCAACGCCGACTATCCATTCGTGCTCATCACCGGACGCCAACTGGAGCATTGGCATACGGGCAGCATGACGCGGCGCACGGAGGTGCTGGACCAGATCGAGCCAGTGCCGGTGGCCTCGATGCATCCGGCCGACATGGCGCAACTGAATGTCGCGCCGAGCGGCACGATCACGGTCGCTTCCCGCCGCGGCAGCATCGCGCTGGCGGCGCGCGCGGATGCCGGCACGCCGCGCGGCGCCGTGTTCATCCCGTTCTGCTACTACGAGGCGGCCGCTAACCTGCTGACCAATCCGGTGCTCGACCCGTTCGGCAAGATTCCGGAATTCAAATACTGTGCGGTGCGCGTTGTCGCGGGTGGCGACACGGGACCGTCGTTTGGCTATGAAAGCGCAACGGTGATCGCCGGCTAGGAAGCGGGGGGCGCTCCAAAGCGATCTCGCAGCTTCGCTTTCAGGACCTTGCCCATCGCATTGCGCGGCAGGTCGTCGACGAAGTGCACACGCTTCGGCACCTTGAACGATGCGATGTCGGCCTTCAGCGCGGTGATGATTCCGCGCTCGGTGAGTGTGTGACCCGGCCGCGCGACCACGACGGCGGTCACGCATTCGCCGAAGTCGGGGTCCGGCAGACCGATGACGGCGGTTTCGATCACGCCGTCCATCCCGTCGATACGTTCCTCGATCTCCTTCGGATAGACATTGAGGCCGCCGGTGATGATCAGGTCCTTGGCGCGGCCGACGAGTCGCAGGTAGCCCTGGCCCGGTCCCGATGCCACCCACTCGCCCATGTCGCCCGTCTTGAAAAATCCGTCGCTGGTGAATTCCTCGCGCGTCTTTCGGGCAGGCGCCAGTAGCGCTGAAAGCACGTTCGGTCCGCGCACCTCGACCGCACCGATATGACCCGGCGCACAGGTTGCGCCATCGGTCGCCGACGACCCGCATTTCGACGCCGGGTAAGGGTTTGCCGACCGTTCCGCCCACGCGTTCGCCGTCCAGCGGATTGGACGTGTTCATGCCGGTTTCGGTCATGCCATAGCGTTCGAGGATTGCCTGTCCGGCGCGCTCGCGAAAGGCATCGAATGTTTCCGGCAGCAGCGGCGCCGAACCGGACACGAACAGCCGTATCGTGCGGCAGCTTGCGCGCGTGAATGCGGGCTCGCGCGAGGAGTCGCGAGTAGAACGTGGGCACGCCCATCATCACCGTCGCCTTCGGCAGCAGGTTCGCGACCTCCTTCGCGTCGAATTTCGACAGCCAGAGCATGTGCGCGCCCGAAAGCAGCACGCAATGGATCGCCACGAAAAGGCCGTGAACGTGATAGATCGGCAGCGCGTGCAGCAGCACGTCGTCGGCGGGTGAATCCCCATGCATCGACCAGCGCCAGCGCATTCGATGCGAGGTTGCGGTGGGTCAGCATCGCGCCCTTGGACCGGCCGGTGGTGCCCGAGGTGTAGAGGATCGCCGCAAGGTCGTCCGGTTTGGAAACGACGGTCTCGAACGTCGCGGGAGATCGCTCCGCGCGATCCATGAGCTCGCCGCCGTGCGCGTCGAGCGTCAGCACCGTTGCGCCGCGTGCGAGGGTTTCCACCGACCCCAGGTGATCGGGACTGCAGACGATCGACGCGCGGCTCTGCGTCGCCGAAAAAGTAGTCGAGTTCGCTGCGCTGGTAGCCCGTATTGAGCGGCAGGTAGACGAGTCCCGCGCGCAGGCACGCCAGATAGAGCGCCAGCGCCTGCCAGTGCTTTTCGGTCTGCACCGCGACCCGGTCGCCGGGACGGCAGCCGGCCGCGACCAGTGCGTGCGCCACCTTGGCGGATTCGGCGCCTTGATGTCCGCGTAGTGAACGACCGGCCCGTCCGGGACGATCAGCAGCGGCTGTTCCGCGCTCTCGGGAAAGTGGCTTTCGAACAGCGCGTACAGATTGGCGTTCATCGCGATCGGCCCTGCGCGGCGGTGGTATTCTGGTGAGGAAGATTATTCCACATGCCGGATGTTGCGGCCGCGCCTCATTCGCGCGTTACTTCTACGTCTTGCTTCTGCGTCTCTACTTTCTCCACGCATGCCGCAATTTCTTTCCCTCGACCCCACGGCGCGACTCGGAGCCATCGCCGACGCACGTTCGCTCAAAGTCTACCCAGCGGTCGGCGCGAGCCCGCACCTTGCGCGCTGGGGGATCGCCGCTGCCGCGGACGATGGCATCGTGATGCGCGGAATTCACAGTCGGCGCGATTCGCGTGCTGGCGGCCGCCCAGGACGCGCGATTTCTCGGCGGCAGCGTCGGCGCGAACCACGGAGCGGCGCTAAGGCGTCTCTTCGAACGCGCGATTCGTGAGCGTCCGGATGTCGTTGTGCTGCTGGTGGATTCCGGCGGCGTGCGGTTGCATGAAGCGAACGCAGCGGAACTGGAACTTGCGCGCGCGCTGCGCGCGCTGTTCGACGTGCGCCGCGCGGGCATACCTACTCTCGCCATCGTGACGGGCGCGGCATTCGGCGGCGCATCGGTAGTGGCGGCGGCATGCGCGCACTTGTGCTTCCTGCCGGCGGCCCGCTTCGGTCTTTCCGGGCCGGGCGTCATCGAGACCGCGAGAGGCAAGACCGAACTCGACGCAGATGACCCCGTAGCCGTGGCAGCGTTGTTCGGCGCCGCGGCGCGAGTGGCCGCGGGCGTGGGCACAATGGTCGACGGCGAGGCCGTCGCGCTGCGTAGCGCAATCGGCAACGCGGCGGAACGGCCGCGCGATTCGATCAAACGATGATGGCCGCGTGGAATGCGCGACTGGCGGAGCGCCTCGAGGCGTCAGGCGCCGCGCCGGCCGTGGCACCGCGCGCTTCGCAGGAATCTTCATGGGAGACGGCGATCCTGGCCGGCGCGCGGGCCGTGGATCCACGGGGCTGGCTTTGGCGCATTCGCGACAGTGACGTGCATGTTCTGCGATCGCTGGCGACGCTGACATTCGGTCCGGCGGAAGCTGTCGCTATCGCGCAGGCGATTGCAAACTGCCTGCCGCCGCGCGCGCCTCTGATGATCGTGGAGGACTCGGCGGGCCATGCGACGACGCGCGCCGCCGAGGCGGTCGGTGTTTCCGAATTCCTGGCGGCGCATGCGGCGCAACTCGCGTTGGCGCGAATGGAAGGTCATGCGCTGCTCGGCCTGCTTGCAGGATGCGGACATAGCGCAGCTTTTTTCGTCAACGCACTGCAGGCGCCGTCGCTGGATGCCCTTGCCGGCGCGCGAGTCGAAGCGATGGCGCCGGACGCGATTGCACGCGTCACGCGCCTGCCCGCTGCGGCAGTCAAGTCCCTGATTGAAGACGATGCAATGATGGGGCAACCCGCGCGCCACCTTGCGGCGCTGGGCGGCGTCTCGCAAGTCCATGGGGACGTGACGCGCGATTCATTGCTGACACGCGTGGACGAAGCGAGGACGGTACGCGCCAGCGCCCAAGCGCAATAATCCGCGTGGCCAAGCGTCGGCCGCCCAGACAGCCAACTTTACGCGTCAATGGTAGAACGCGTAGGCGATGAGGATGGCGCCCACCAGGCCGACCGCGTCGGCAATCAGGCCGCCGGCTACCGCATAGCGCGTTTTGGTGATGTTCACGCTGCCGAAGTAAACCGCGATGACGTAAAACGTGGTCTCCGTCGATCCCTGGATGATCGCCGCCAGCTTGCCCTGGAAGGAATCGACGCCATAGGTCGTCATCACATCCACCATCAGCCCGCGCGCGCCGCTGCCACTCAGTGTCTTCATCAAGCCGACCGGCAATGCCGGCACGAAGTCGTCGTTCATTCCCAGTGCCAGCACGCCGGAGCGAATGGCGCCGATCAGGTAATCCATGCAGCCGGTCGTGCGGAAGACGGAGATGGCCACCAGCATCGCGATGAGGTAGGGAATGATCTGCACGGCGACGCCGAAGCCTTCCTTGGCGCCGTCGATGAAACTTTCATACACATCGATTCGACGCCATGCGCCAACCGCGATGAAGAGCGCGATGATCGAAACAATGATGCCGCTGCCGAGCAGTCCGATCATCTGCGCCATTCTCTGTGGCGGCATGCCGCCCAGCCACAGATACAGCGCGCCCATCAGCACGGCGAATGAGGCGAAGAAAAACAGCACGGGCCGGCAGAACAGGTTGATGCGTTGCCATAGCGCGACGGCAACAAGGCCCGCGGTGAACGAGATGAATGTTCCGAGCAACGTCGGCAGGAAAATGTCGGCGGCGTTGAATCCGACGAGTCCCTGCTTGATCGCCAGGCTTTGCCGGATGGCGATCACCGACGTGGGAATCAGCGTGAGTCCCGCCGTATTGAGCACCAGGAACATGAGCATCGGGTTGCTCGCGGTGTCAGGCTTGGGATTGATCTCCTGCAACTCGCGCATCGCCTTCAGCCCGAGCGGCGTTGCTGCATTGTCGAGCCCCAGAATGTTGGCGCTGAAATTCATCACGATGCTGCCACTCGCCGGATGTCCGGGTGGAATGTCCGGAAAGACGCGGCGGAAGAAAGGTTGAAGTGCGCGCCCGAACAGCTGTATGAGGCCGCCTCTTTCGCCAATTTTCATCACGCCCAGCCACAGGCTCATGACACCCACCAGGCCGAGCGAAATGTCGAACCCCGTCTTGGCCGTGTCGAAGAGACCGGTCAGCACGCGCGTGAAAATGTCCAGGTCGCCCTGCAACAGCTGGACGACTGCCGCGACAAAGCCGACAAGGATGAAAGCAATCCAGATGAGATTGAGCACGGTGGGCTTTTAGGTCAGTGTCGGCGCGTCTGCCCCGCGACCAGAACGCGCGCGACCTGCTCCGCGCGATCCGCAAGCAGCGCGCCGGCATTCGCAATGCAGGCATCCAGCGTGGCCGGTCCTTGCGGCAGGCCGAAGCATCCGGCGAAATGCTGACCCAGCGCGGACAACGCGTCACTCGCAATGGCGCCGGATATCAACGTGACGGGCACGCCACGCGCGGCGGCGTGTTCGGCGACGACGAACGGCGCCTTGCGCAAAAGCGTCTGGGCATCGCTGCGGCCCTCGCCCGTGATTGCCCAATCGGCATCCGCGAGTGCCGCATCGAGACCGATGAGGCCGGCCACCACCTGTGCGCCGGAATTGAAGGTGCCGCCCAGCAATTGCAGTGCAAAGCCCAGGCCGCCTGCGGCCCCCGCGCCGGGAGAATCGGCGACGCGGCGCCCCACGGCGACTTCGGCGATATCCGCGAAGCGCCCGATCGCCGCATCGAATCGCTGAACCTGCGCGGCCGCCACACCTTTTTGCGGGCCGAAGATCGCTGTGGCACCGCGGTCACCGGCCAGCGGATTGTTGACGTCGGACATGATCGTGATCGCACATGCTGCCAGCCGCGAATCGAGCGCCGAGGCGTCGGCACTTGCCAGCGCGGAGAGTCCATCGGGTCCCGCTGCGATTGCCTGTCCCGAGCCGTCCGTCAATTTCACGCCGAGAGCGGCCAGCAGCCCGGCGCCGCCATCGTTGGTGCTGCTTCCACCCAGGCCGATCATGAATCGGCGTACGTCCTGATCCAGCAAATGGCGCATGAGTTCGCCCACGCCGAAAGTCGTCCGTGCGCCGACATTCGCCGCCATGCCGATTGGATCGGTGATGCCTACGACCTGCGCGACCTCGACCACGGCGATTGTGCCTTCACCGGCGTCGAGAAGCCCGTACTGAGCGGTGACGGGCGCGTTGCTGGCGCCACGCACGACACGCTGTTGCCGACTTCCCTCCGCGCCCACTGCGGCAAGTATCGCGTCCAGCGTGCCTTCGCCGCCATCGGCCATCGGGCGCGACCTGATTTCCGCATCGGGCAGGACGCGCCGCAGTCCGGTCGCAAGCGCCGCACAGACCTGCGGCGCTTCGAGCGATCCCTTGAACGAATCGGGCGCCAGCACGATGCGCAACATTTCGCCCGCTCCCTAATTCGTTGCGCGAGTGAGGCGGTCGCGCACCGCGAGCCATGTCGCGTCGCCTGGCACGTCCTCGACCAGGATCACGTCCGCGCCAGCATGGTCCAGCGTACGCAGGCTGGCGTAGAGATCGTGCGCGTACGCCACCGAATCCGCCGGCGCCTGGATCCACGGGCCCGCGAAGGGGGCGGGCCGCGCGACCATTCGTGCTAGCACGGCGAACGATGGGTTGCGCATGCTTTCGCGTGCCAACGATTCCGCGGCGACGATGCGTGCCGGCGTGCGGGGCGCGTAATGCGAGTCGAGCGTGCCGGACGCGCGCGGGGCGGTGGAATCCGGCGCACGCGGTGCGCTTCCCAATATTCTCGCGAGCGCGTCGATCCCGATTCCTCCGGGCCGGAGCAGCATGGGCTCGGCGCCCGTGAACGCGACAATCGTGCTTTCAATGCCCACCGTGCAAGGCCCGCCATCGAGAATCATGGCGGGTGCATCGCCCAGATCGTCCGCAACGTGCTGCGCGGTCGTGGGCGACACGTGACCGAAGCGGTTCGCCGACGGCGCAGCGATGCCGGTGCCGCCTGCAGCGGCGAATGCCGCGAGGAGCGCTCGCGCGACCGGATGCGCCGGCATGCGCAGGCCGACGCTATCCTGGCCTCCCGTCACCGCGTCGCCGACGTGCGAGGCGCGCGGCAGGATCATCGTCAACGGCCCGGGCCAGCACGCGGCGGCAAGCTTGCGCGCGCTATCCGGAATTGCGCGGGCCCAACGCTCCGCTTGCGCCATGTCGGACACGTGCACGATCAACGGATGATCCGCCGGACGTCCCTTGGCGGAAAAAATCTTATGCACCGCGTCGGGATTCCCCGCGTCGGCGCCCAGGCCGTAGACCGTCTCGGTCGGAAAGGCGACCAGTTCACCGGCGCGAAAATGCCGCACCGCCTGGGCGAGGGCGGACGCTGTCGGTTGCATGATTCGGTTGTTCATCGCTCTCGCGCTCCCGGATCGCACAGCGTTTGTGCACGACAGGAGGCCTTTCGGAAACTGCTAGAATTAAAGTCTTTGCGAAGCAGCCAGCGCAACGACTGCGCTCCGCCAGCATCGTTCAGCCGCGCATAGCGGCGCGTGCATCCAGGATTGTGAAGAGGGAGTGGCAATGAGTGAGTTTCTGTTCACGTCGGAATCGGTGTCCGAGGGCCACCCCGACAAGGTCGCGGACCAGATTTCCGATGCAGTGCTCGACGCAATTCTAGAGCAAGACCCCACGGGTCGTGTCGCGGCCGAAACGCTGGTGTCGACTGGCCTCGTGGTGATGTCGGGTGAAATCACGACCAAGGCCAATGTCGATTACGCGCGGGTCGCGCGGGAAACGGTTCGCGCCATCGGCTACAACGATCCCGAGTTGCGCTTCGATGCCGACGGTTGCGCGGTCATGGTCTGTTACGGCCGCCAGTCGCCGGATATCGCGCAAGGGGTGGATCGTGCATCCGACGACTACCTGAACCAGGGCGCCGGCGACCAGGGCCTGATGTTCGGCTATGCATGCGACGAAACGCCGTCGCTGATGCCTTTCCCCATCTATTACGCGCATCGGCTCGTGCAGCGCCAGAGCGAAGTGCGACGCGATGGTCGCCTGCCGTTCCTGCGGCCGGATGCCAAGTCGCAGGTGACGGTGCGCTACGCCAATGGCAAGCCCGTCGGCGTGGACACGGTGGTGCTGTCCGACGCAGCACCATCCGTCGATGAACGAAAAGCAGGACAAGCTCGCGGAAGCGGTGATCGAGGAAATCATCAAGCCGGTGTTTCCTGCGGACATGCTGAAAGGCACGCGGTTCCTGGTCAACCCGACCGGTCGTTTCGAGATCGGCGGCCCCCACGGCGATGCCGGACTTGACGGGACGCAAGATCATCGTCGATACCTACGGCGGCGCAGCGCCTCATGGCGGCGGCGCGTTCTCCGGCAAGGATCCGTCCAAGGTCGACCGGTCGGCCGCCTATGCGGCACGCTATGTCGCGAAGAACATCGTTGCCGCGGGCATCGCCACCCAATGCCAGGTACAGGTGTCGTACGCGATCGGCGTCGCCAAGCCGATCAACGTGACCGTCTATACCGAAGGCACGGGCAAGATTTCCGACGAGGCGATCGCCAAGCTGGTCGATGCGCACTTCGACCTGCGACCCAAGGGCATCATCCGCATGCTGGACCTCTTGCGGCCGATCTATCTCAAGACCGCCGCGTACGGTCACTTCGGCCGCGACGAGCCCGAATTCAGCTGGGAAAATGTCGACAAGGTCGGGGCACTTCGCGCGGCGGCGGGATTGTAGCGAGCGCATTTCGTGGCAGACTTGCGAAGGCGTTGAACCTCCCAGGAGATCCCATGATTCGTCGGCTCAAGGTTGTATCGGTTCATGCGGCATTCGCCGGTATCGCGTTGGCGGCGCTGGCGTCCTGCGCGACGTTGAATCGCGAGGGCACCGTGGCGCCACTGGACGGCGGTGTCGTTTCGGTCCGTCAAGGCCAGCCGCTGGTCATCAACCTCGCCGCCAACCCGACTCCCGGGTACGGCTGGGTGCTGACGACCGACCCGGGCAAGTCGGTCTGGCTGATCGGTGGGCCCGACTACACGCCGGATCCGGTTCCGGAGGGCATGATGGGTGTCGGCGGCACGACCACCTTCAGATTCCGGGCGCTCGACCCTGGCGCGACAAAGCTCCAATTCGCCTATCGGCCGATGCTGGAAAATACCCCTACAGCAAAAGTAGTTGATTTCGACGTGACGGTCAAATCGGCGGGATGGCAGAACTGGTTCTGACCAGCGTGCTGGCGCCGAAATCCAAGTTACTGTAAAATATCGGATTTCCGAGGCCGGGCGACGATTTGCCCAACCCGCGCCCAGCCCGCGCCGAACCCGAAAGAGGAGTATCACGATGGCCGAACGTTCCCGCACCCGTCGCAACACGCTCGAGCGTCGTTGCCTGCCCAAGACCTTCAAGCGCATGTTCGTCGGCGCGCCCAAGGGCATTTTCAAGATGCTGGAAAAGATCAAGAAGAACTGAACCGCGCAGTCGTGGTTGTTGCAAATCGGGGGCTGCCTGCGACGGGCGGCCCTTGGCATTTAATGGACTTGTCACACTTGCCGGCCGGTTCGCGGCATCATTGCCGCCATGCGGTTCGCGTACTACAGCAATCTCTCCCCGGCGCGGCAGCGCGTCTATCGCGATAGCGACGAAATACCGACGCTCGAGCTTCCACCCGGGACCGAGGTGACCGCGCCCGTCGCCGCCATTCGCGACGGCTTGCTGCGCGAGGACCGGACCGCAGTCCAGCGCGCCTGCCAGGCGTTGATCAACGCGCTGGTGGCAGGCTACAAAGTGCCGCCGGTCCAGGTGCGGGTGCTGGCCAAGCGACCGTCGGACGATTACGGCGAGCTCCACGGCCTCTATGAGCCGGACGAAGAAATCGAGCCCGCGCGCATAACCGCCTGGATGCGGACCGCGCAAAAGAAACAGGTGGTGGCATTCAAGTCCTTCCTGCGCACGCTGGTGCACGAGTTCGCGCACCATCTCGACTACGAGCATTTCAAGCTTCCCGAGACCTTCCATACCGAAGGGTTCTACCGGCGCGAATCGAGCCTCGCCAACGCACTGCTGGACACCCTCGACCAAGGCGTTCCCGCACACAGCAGCATCCCGTAATTTCGAGTAAAATCACACCGCTCCCCGAGGAGCGTTGCAACAGTCGCGAAACCGGCCTTGACGCCTTTCGCGCTGCCAGGCTCGGGGTTCATCATCGTGGGTTTGCCAGCATCCTGGCGCTTCCCACAGCAACTGCGCTCGTTGATCCGCGGCTTGTCGCCCGCGGGATGACGAGTGCGTTTCTTGCCTCCCTTCCCGCGCAGCAATGCAAGCCGCCCGACAAGGAGTGACGCATGAACGCAAATACCGACAGCAAGAACCTCAGTGATCAGATGAAGGATTTTCACGTCGCCGATCTCGCGCTCGCGGATTGGGGGCGCAAGGAAATCGCCATCGCGGAGACCGAGATGCCCGGCCTCATCGCGATCCGCGAGGAGTTCGCGCCGAAGCAGCCGCTGCGCGGCGCGCGCATCGCCGGATCGCTGCACATGACGATCCAGACCGCGGTGCTCATCGAGACGCTGCAGGCGCTGGGCGCGGACGGTGCGATGGGCCTCCTGCAACATCTACTCGACGCAGGACCACGCCGCGGCCGCGATTGCCGCGCGCGGCACGCCGGTCTATGCGCACAAGGGCGAAACGCTCGACGAATACTGGGACTACACGCACCGCATCTTCGAATGGCGGATGCCGGATGGCACGCTGGGCGCGCCGAACATGATCCTGGACGACGGCGGCGACGCCACGCTGCTGGTTCATCTCGGCACGCAGGCCGAAACCGATCGCTCGGTGATTTCGCATCCCGGCAGCGAAGAGGAAACGTCGCTCTTTGCCTGCCATCGCCAAGCGCCTCGCGGCTGATCCCAAGTTCTATTCGCGGATCAAGGCGAGCATCAATGGCGTCACCGAGGAAACGACGACCGGCGTCAAGCGCCTCTACACGATGCACAAGGAAGGCCGGCTGGGATTCCCGGCGATCAACGTCAACGACTCGGTCACCAAGTCGAAATTCGACAACCTCTACGGCTGCCGCGAGTCGCTGGTCGACGGCATCAAGCGCGCGACCGACGTGATGGTCGCGGGCAAGGTCGCGCTGGTCGCCGGCTACGGCGACGTCGGCAAGGGCTCTGCACAGGCATTGCGCGCGCTGTCGGCGCAGGTCTGGGTGACCGAAGTCGACCCGATCTGCGCGCTGCAGGCGGCGATGGAAGGCTATCGCGTCGTGACCATGGACTATGCGGCGGACAAGGCCGACATCTTCGTCACCTGCACCGGCAACGTCGACGTGATCACGCACGAGCACATGAAGCGCATGAAGAACCAGGCGATCGTGTGCAACATCGGGCACTTCGACAACGAGATCGAGGTCGCATCGCTGAAGGCCTACAAGTGGGAGAACATCAAGCCCCAGGTCGACCATGTCATTTTCCCCGACGGCAAGCGGATCATCCTGCTCGCTGAAGGGCGGCTCGTGAACCTCGGTTGCGGCACCGGACACCCGTCCTACGTGATGAGCTCGTCGTTCGCCAACCAGGTGATGGCGCAGATCGAGCTGTGGGGTGACGCGCAGACGGGTGGCAAGCGCTATCCGGTGGGCGTGTACGTGCTGCCCAAGCACCTGGACGAAAAGGTGGCGCGGCTGCAACTGTCGAAACTCAACGCAATGCTGACGCCGTTGACGGACCGGCAGGCAAAATACATCGGGGTCGATGCGGCGGGTCCCTACAAGCCGGATTCGTACCGCTATTGATGTGATGTCGAGCCGCGAAATGGAGCGTCGCTGGAGATCGCGACGCTCATTTCGCGCATTCCAGAGCCGTCCTTCTAGTCGCGCGTGCGCTGTGGATTGCTGACTTGATCTCCGTACCGAGCACCCATTCCGGGAGTAACCGATGCGCATCCTGCTGACCTGGCTCATCAACGCCGTGGCACTGCTCGCGTTGACCCATCTCATGCCGTCAATCACCGTCGATTCGTTCTTTCCAACGGCGCTGATCGTGGCGGTAGTGCTGGGTCTCATCAACACGCTGATCCGGCCGCTGTTCATCATCCTCACGCTGCCCGTGACGATACTCACGCTCGGCCTCTTCATCTTCGTCATCAACGGTCTGTTGTTCTGGGCGGTCGGCTCGTTCATGCCCGGCTTTCACGTGGACGGATTCTGGTCCGGCGTGTTCGGCGCGATCATCTACAGCGTGATTTCCTGGGCGTTGTCGGCGCTGCTGTTGTCGAAGAAACATTGACTCCCACCGACTGCGAACCGTGACATCCAAGCCCAAGCTCTACAGCGTCGAGTTCTATCCCCCGCGCTCGCCTGAAGGCGTGGCCAAGTTGCGCGCGGCGCGCGCGCAACTCGCGCAATTGAAGCCCGCCTATTTTTCCGTGACGTTCGGCGCGGGTGGCTCGACACGCGAAGGCACGCTGGCGACCGTGCTGGAGATTCGCGACGAGGGTTTGCCGGCGGCACCGCACATTTCATGCATCGGCGGATCGCGGCAGTCGCTGCGCGATGTGCTCGCGCAATACCGGGGCAACGGCATTCGCCACCTGGTGGCGCTGCGTGGCGATCTGCCATCGGGGTCCGGAGAAGTCGGCGATTTTCGCTATGCGAGCGAACTCGTGGCGTTCATCCGCGCGGAGACGGGCGACTGGTTCCACATCGATGTCGCTGCCTATCCCGAATATCACCCTCAGTCACGCAGCGCGGGCGACGACCTCGCCAACTTCGAGCGCAAGGTCAAAGCGGGCGCCGATTCCGCCATTACGCAGTATTTCTTCAACCCCGACGCCTACTGGCATTTTGCGGACGCCTGCGCGGCACGGGGCATCACGGTGCCGATCGTCGCCGGTATCATGCCTATTCTCAGCGCCAGTGGGCTCGCCCGGTTCTCGGACAATTGCGGCGCCGAGATTCCGCGCTGGATCAGACGCAGGCTCGAGGATTTCGGTGACGACTCCGCATCGGTGCGTGCATTCGGCCTCGACGTCGTGACGGACCTGTGCGCGGGCCTTATCGAAGGCGGAGTTCCCGGGCTGCATTTCTACACTCTCAACGCGGCCGCGCTCACGTCGACCATCTGGCATCGGCTCGGCATTTAGAAAATTCCTGTGCATACCGGCGGCGTAGAATCAGCCGCATGGCCAACTCACCCGACTTCATTGCGCATGTGCTCGAACTGATGCGTACGGTCGGGCGCCCGAGCGCGCGCGCCATGTTCGGCGGACACGGCCTCTATCTCGATGGCCTGATCGTGGCGATCGTGGTCGAGGATGTCCTCTACCTCAAGACCGACGACGAAACGCGCCCAGCGTATCTCAAGCGCAACCTCGACCCTTTCTGTTACACCACGAAGGAAGGCAAGGCCTACTCGATGAGTTATCACCGGGCGCCGGACGAGGCGGTGGAGGGACCGGATGCGATGCGCGAATGGCTGCGCCCGGCATTGGGTGCAGCGTTGCGCAATGCGCAAAAAAAGCCGCGTACCGCGGCGCTGAGGCGCGCGCGAGGCCGGCCGGCGTAGTGGCCCCGCTTGCGCAGATTTGCGCGGGTCTGCCTAAACCCTGTTAGCCGCCGCGCTGGAATGACGCGAGTTCAAGCAGCGCGTTCTGGCTGCGTATTTGTACGGGCTCGCGAGTATCGCCGCGTTCGACGTACGTCGCGAGCTTCGATTCGCGCACGGTTGCGCCTGCGGCGGGTGCCCACCAGGTGAGATAGTTGCATTCTGTCGCGTACCGCCAGAACGTCTCGTCGTCGAGGCGCATGATCGCCCGCAGCCTGATGGCGTCGAATTCGCCGGCAGGCACCTGGATCTTCTCCCAGCCCCCGACCTGGACAAAGCGGCTGGGCGTACCGGCAAGCTGCGTCGTCTCGTTGAAGTTCTTGATGACCTGATTCCACCGGTCTCCCTGCGTGAGCGGAAACTGGTAGCGGGTCAGCGGAACGGGCTGGAAGCGTCGCGTTTCGTTGTCGAACAGCGCGCCCACGTTGACGATGCCCGGCGCCGCCCATTGTTCCATCCGGGTGTTGTCGACCGTCGGGCCCTTTTGCGTGACGCGCACGGAGATTCCCTGCGCATCGATGGCGGTGATCTCGTGCGTCTCGTCCCAAGTCACGGGGACGCGGAAGCCGTCGCGGGCGCTGTAAACCCAGCGGTCGCCCACGCGATAAACAGGTGCGGGAGCGGGCGGTCCGCTGGCGCCGCCGACCACGACGCATCCGGGCAGCGCCGCCGCCCCTGCGGCCATCAGGAAAGTACGACGATCCATCTTGCGATTGTCTCTCTGCGCGCGTCCGAAGGGAATACCGACCCGCCGTGAGCTCTTTCCTAGCGCCGCGCCACCCCGACGCGAAAATCGGCAAGGATCCCGTCCATCACCCGCGCCGTGCGGGCGCCCGACTCCCCGGTGGACGGGCATTTGCTGCCTCCGTTGAGCTCGTCCACGATGGTCTGGATCAGGGGTTGGTGCACGTGTTCGGGGTCCCCGACGGGTCGTTCCTCGATGTTGCCGGCCCGGGTGATGCGGATGGCGTCGGGTGCGGAAGTCGAGAAGCGGATGCGGCCTTTGGCGCCGATGATTTCGTTGTACTCCTCGTCGAAATCGGCCGCGTAGCACCACGTGCCGCTACCGTAGACGCCCGATGCGAAGCGGTACGTGGCCGTGACGATATCCTCCGGACGATATGCGCCCGCCTGGTTGCCTGCGAGAGCGTGCACATCGACGACCGGGCCGAACAGGAAGTCGAGAAAATCGAACGTGTGGCAGACCGCCTCGAAGAAGAATCCGCCGCCCGAGAGTTCCGGATTCACACGCCATGGCACGGCGCCGCCCGCGAATTGATCCGCCGCAGGGAGCCGCTGGAACTGGCGCGATATCACCATGCGCACGTCACCGATGGCGCCTTCATTGATGAGGTCGCGCACGGCGAGAAAACGCGGCAACGCGCGCCGGTAGTAGCCAACCCAGAGCGGCACGCCGGCCGCGTGGCAGGCGGCGATCATTGAATCGCATTCGGCGGGATTCATGCCCATCGGCTTCTCGACATAGACGGGCTTTCCCGCCGCTGCCGCACGGAGCGCATATTCGCGGTGAGAATCGGTGAGCGTGGCGATGTAGACGGCGTCGATGTCCGGCGCCTTGAGGATCGCGTCCGGATCGTCATGCCAGCGCGGCACGCCATGTCGTCGCGCATAGTCCTGAGCCAGCGCGCCGTTGCGCCGCATTACCGCAAGCAGCTGCGAGTGATCCGCCTTCGCGAAGCCTGGGCCGCTTTTTTTCTCCGTCACATCACCGCATCCGATGATGCCCCAGCGAATCGTCTTCATCGTACTAGACGTCGCCGCCGTCGGTGATCGCGCCCTTGCTCGCCGTCGACACCAGGCGCATGTATTTGGCGAGGAGTCCGCGCGTGTAGCGTGGCGCAGGGCGTTTCCATTCTGCGCGCCGCCGCGCGATTTCCTCGTCGCTCACGTTGAGCTGGAGCAAAAGCCGGTGGGCGTCGATAGTGATCGAGTCGCCTTCCTGCACCAGCGCGATCGTGCCGCCGACGTACGCCTCGGGGGACACATGGCCGACGACCATGCCCCACGTGCCACCGGAAAAACGGCCGTCGGTGATGAGTCCCACCGACTCGCCGAGTCCCTGTCCGATCAGCGCCGATGTCGGCGCCAGCATTTCCTGCATGCCGGGGCCGCCCTTGGGTCCTTCGTAGCGGATGACGATCACGTCGCCGGGCACGATCTTCTTCGCCATGATGGCGGCCATCACTTCCGACTCGGAATCGAACACGCGAGCAGGTCCGGTGATCGAGGGATTCTTGAGACCGGTAATCTTGGCGACGCACCCTTCAGGCGACAGGTTGCCGCGCAGGATCGCCAGGTGGCCTTGCGCGTACATCGGCTTGTCGAAAGGCCGGATCACATCCTGATCGGCGCGCGGCACGTCGGGGACGCCGGCCAGTTCTTCTGCCATCGTGCGGCCGGTGATCGTTACGCAATCGCCGTGCAGCAGCCCGGCATTGAGCAATATCTTGAGGACCTGCGGCACGCCGCCGGCGCGGTGGAAGTCGACCGCCACGTACTTTCCGGAAGGCTTCAAGTCGCACAGCACCGGCACCCGCTTCCTGATCCGCTCAAAGTCGTCGATCGTCCACGCGACTTCGGCGGCAGACGCGATGGCAAGGAAATGCAGCACCGCATTGGTCGAGCCGCCTGTTGCCATCACCAGCGAAATCGCATTCTCGATTGCGTCATGCGTGATGATGTCGCGCGGGCGCAAATCGTTCTTGATGGCCTCCACCAGAACCCGCGCCGACTGCGCGGACGAATCGGCCTTTTCCGCATCGGGCGACGCCATCTGCGATGATCCCAGCAGACTCACACCCAGCGCCTCGAACGCCGACGACATGGTGTTGGCCGTATACATGCCGCCGCAGGCGCCTACGCTCGGGCACGCGTTCTTCTCGATGCCGTCGAAGTCTTCCTGCGACATCTTTCCCGCCGCAAATGCGCCGACCGCCTCGAATGGCGACACGATGGTCAGTGCCTGGCCTTTCCAGGTTCCCGGCTTGATCGTGCCGGCATAGACGTAGATCGAGGGGACGTTCATCCGCGCCATCGCCATTACGCCACCGGGCATGTTCTTGTCGCAACCACCCACCACGAGCACGCCGTCCATGCTCTGCCCATTGACGGACGTCTCGATCGCGTCGGCGATGACTTCGCGCGAGACAAGCGAATACTTCATGCCCTCGGTACCCATGCCGATGCCGTCGGTCACGGTTGGAACGCCGAACACCTGCGGCATTGCGCCCGCTTCCTTCAACGCGGCCATCGCGCGGTCGACAAGCGGCTGGATGCCCGCGTTGCAGGGGTTCATCGTGCTGTGGCCGTTGGCCACGCCCACGATCGGTTTCTCGAAATCGCCGTCGCCAAAGCCCACGGCGCGCAGCATCGCGCGGTTGGGGGAGCGGGCAACGCCCTGAGTGATCAGCTTGGAACGACGATTGAACGGCATGCGGGTATCCTCGGAATGCTCATTGCTTCGGGAACGGTTTGTATAATCCATGAGATTCTAGCGCAAGCGATCGTTGCACCTTCGCCCACAAAAACCACAAGCCGCGACCTGCCGCCGATGTTCAGTCATCCACTCGTTCATCCGAATTTCGATCCCGTAGCGCTGCAGCTGGGACCGCTGGCCATCCGCTGGTACGGACTCATGTACCTGCTCGCGTTCGTGCTGTTCGTGTGGCTGGGCAAGGTGCGCGCGCGCCGCAACCTGCTGACGGGGTGGCATCCGCGCGACGTCGACGACATGCTGTTCTACGGCGTATTCGGCGTCATCCTGGGTGGCCGGCTGGGATACGTGCTGTTCTACAAGCCGATGTATTACGCCGCCCATCCGCTCGAGATCTTCCAGGTGTGGGCCGGCGGCATGAGCTTTCACGGCGGATTTCTCGGCGTCCTGATCGCACTGTGGTTCTTTGCGCGGGCACGCGGCAAGCGCTGGCTCGACGTCACCGATTTCGTCGCGCCGCTTGTGCCGCTCGGCCTCGCGGCGGGGCGTCTTGGCAATTTCATCAACGGTGAATTGGTCGGCCGCGCAACCGACGTGCCATGGGCGATGGTATTCCCGCAGGTCGATGCGATACCGCGGCATCCGTCGCAGCTCTATCAGTTCGGCCTGGAGGGGTTGCTGCTCTTCGTCCTGCTCTGGTGGTACGCGGGAAGGCAGCGTCCCATGGGCGCCGTGTCCGGGTTTTTCCTGGTCGGCTACGGCGCATTCAGGTTCATCGCGGAATTTGCTCGCGAACCCGACAACTTCCTGGGCTACCTGGCGGGAGGGCTGACGATGGGCCAGTGGCTGTCGCTGCCGATGGTCCTCGCAGGACTTCTGATGATGTTCATGGCCTACCGGCGGGCGGGCAAGGCGCAGCCAACCATTCTGGACCGGCGAAAGTAGGCACGCGCCAAACGTGTGATGGCCGGCCCGATGAGGGCCCGCGATCAATCGATGCGGCGATAGTCCCCGTCGATTGCGTCGACATCGCGCTGCCGCGGCGCACGGGGGGCGCCCGCTGCAAGCGGCTCGTACGCACGTCCCACATTGAGCGGCAATGCCAACAGCACCAGCGCCACGACATCGCTGGCAATACCCGGCAACATGAGAAGCAGTCCTGCAAGCACGCGCCGACCGCTGTCGAGCAGCCCGCGCAGCACCGGTTGTTCGCCATGCAGCGCGGCGACCGTCTTCATCCGGAATTCGTTGCGTTCATTGCCGAGCAGCAGCGCGCCCGCCACGAACGAGCCGCCGAGCCACACCCACAGCGGAACGCCGCTCCAGCGCGCGATGCGCGCCGTCAGGTAAAGGTCGGCCAGCGGGAATGCCAGTACAATCGCGAGAATAATGAAACGCATGGGATCTCCTTGGCCGTCGCCGCGATCCTGGTGATGACACACCTGCCGGATCGCGAGGCGGCCCTCGGGCTGGCCCGAGTACTTCTGGCGGAAAAGCTGGCCGCCTGCGTGAACATCGGTGCCCCGGTGGATTCAATGTATCACTGGCAGGGGCAAATCGAAACTGCCTCGGAGGTGCCTGTGGCAATCAAGACACGGGCGGCGTTGTATCCGCGCGTCGAGGCGGTCATCCGCTCCCGCCATCCGTACGAACTTCCGGAGATCGTCGCTGTCCCTTTCACTCATGGTTCCAATGCCTATCTCGACTGGCTTGCCGCGGAAACCGTCGCGGACTGACGCTTCGACGCCGACGTTGGCCGGGCGTCGCTGCGCTGCTTTGGCTTGGCATCCTGACGGCCCACGCGGCCGGCGGCGAGTTGCTGCCGCCAGAACAGGCATTCAGATTTTCCGCGCGGGCACTCGACGACAAGACACTCGAAGCGAGGTTCGCCATTGCGGACGGCTATTACCTTTACCGGGACAAGATCAGCTTCGCGGTGACGCCGGAGGGGGCCAACCTGGGCGCCGCGGAACTGCCGCCAGGCAAGGTCAAGTCGGACCAGTTCTTCGGCTCGGTGGAAACCTATCGCGGCACCGTCGTAGTCAGGCTCCCGCTCAAGGGTGCGGCCGCCGGCCAGTCCGTCGTTCTTGCTGCGGACTCCCAGGGGTGCGCCGATGTGGGCGTTTGCTATCCGCCGACGCGCCAGAAGGTATCCCTGCCGCTGCCTGCAGCCGGCGCCGGTGCCGGGGCCATGGTCGATGCGAATCCACCCAAGAAGTCGTGGTTCAAGTAGCCGGTCTGCTGCCGGCGCCCTCCGCTTTCCTCCATCGTATGCAGGGCGTCAGCGGCTTTTGCCGGGGCGCACCCCGATGGTAAGTGCCCACTCTTATGTTTTGTGACCATGCATAAACCAGGCGCCAGGTGGGTTCTCATTGCGGTGGTCGCGATCGCGGGCCTCGCGACCGGCGTGTATTTCGGCGCTATGGGTCACACGCTCCTTCGGCAGCGGCGTTGACGGGTCTCGCGTTGCCGGATGTCGACGGGCAGGAGCAGCGCCTTGCCCAATGGCACGGCAAGGTGATGGTCGTCAACTTCTGGGCTACCTGGTGTGAACCCTGCCGTGAGGAGATGCCGGAATTCGTCAAGGCGCAAACCGCTCTTGGCGGTAAAGGGCTCCAATTTGTCGGTATCGCCATTGATCAGCCCGATAAAATACGTCAATTCACCAAAGAGTTGAAACTGAACTACCCGTCGCTCGTCGGTGGTTACGGCGCACTGGAAATGTCCAAGACGCTGGGAAATAGCGTCGGGGCGCTGCCGTTCACCGTGATTCTGGATCGGGAGGGTGGGGTCGCCTATACCCAGATGGGACCGCTAAAACCGGGAAAATTGGACGCGATCGTCGCCAAACTACTGTAATAATTGTCCTAATACTACTTAAAATACGCTAACATCGCATAAGACGTCGCACGAACAGTAAGCTCGCTCCCACGGCGTGTGAAATGCCCGATGCCAGCCTGCGCGACATGGTTCAGCATGTCTTTCGGCGTAGAGAAGCGGTGACAACCTCGTTCTCGCCCGCGATCCAGTGCGCAATTGCGACCCGGGGAATGAGGTGGCGACGGACGATCGTTCGGACGTGATTTAAGGGGTAACACTAGACAATTTGCTGCTATCTCCGGCAAACTCCGCCCACCTCAAAATCTAAAGGTTGCGCGCGATGGCGACAGTTCGACGCAAAGCAGCCCGTGTCGGCAAGACGGTTCCGGGAGCGGCCAGCGTTCTGGTCCTGCATGGTCCAAACCTGAATCTCCTCGGAACGCGTGAGCCCGCGGTCTATGGCTACGACACCTTGGCCGACGTCAACATGCGCCTGGTTGCGCAGGCCAAGGCGGCCGGTGCCCGGTTGCAGACGTTCCAGAGCAACCACGAGGGCGCGATGGTCGACCGTATCCACGCCGCTCGGTCGGAAGGTGTCCGCTTCATCGTCATCAATCCAGCCGCCTTCACTCATACCAGCGTTGCTGTGCGCGATGCGCTGGCGGGCGTCGATATCCCCTTCATCGAAGTGCACCTGACCAACGTGCACGCGCGGGAAGCCTTTCGTCACCACTCGTATTTTTCGGACAAGGCGGTCGGCACGATCGTCGGCCTCGGGCCCCGCGGCTACGAATTCGCGCTGGCCTTTGCGCTTGCCCGCGTGGAGGGCTGATTCGCCATGGACCTGCGCAAGCTCAAGACATTGATTGAGTTGGTGGAGACCTCCGGCATTGCGGAGCTGGAAATCCAGGAAGGTGAGGAGCGCGTGCGCATCACGCGCGCTGGCGCTCCGACGGCAGCGGCTCCGCCGGTGACTTTGCACACGCTGCCACCGGCCGGCACGCTGCCGGCCACGGCCCCCGCCGCGGGTGTTGCGGCGGCGGATGCGGCGCCAGCCGAACCTGCGGGGCACCGGGTCAAGAGTCCGATGGTCGGGACGTTCTATCGCAGCGCGACGCCGGGAGCGCAACCTTTCGTGGAGATCGGCGACACGGTGGCCGAGGGCGACACGCTCTGCATCATCGAGGCGATGAAGCTCATGAACGAGATCGAGTCGGACAAGGCCGGCGTCGTCAAGGCCATCCTGACCGAAAACGGACAGCCGGTCGAATTCGGTCAACCGCTGTTCCTTCTCGAGTGAGTCGACGTCGCGGCATCGTCGGTCGCTTGAGACCGATGCGGGCTCGTTTGCGCGTTCCGCCGATCGATGGACGTTTCGTGTGTATCCGCCGAGATCGCAAGCTTTAGCGAACGCTGAGAAAATCGTGGCGACCAAAGCCTCCGACAAGCTGTTCGACAAGATCCTGATCGCCAATCGCGGCGAGATCGCGCTCCGCATCCAACGCGCGTGTCGCGAACTCGGCATCAAGACAGTCGTCGTCTATTCCGAGGCCGACAGGGACGCGAAGTATGTCCGACTCGCGGACGAGTCGGTGTGCATCGGACCCGCGCCCTCCGCGCAGAGCTACCTTCACGTGCCAGCCATCATCGCCGCTGCGGAAGTCACCGACGCGCAGGCAATTCATCCGGGCTACGGCTTCCTGTCCGAAAACGCGGATTTTGCCGACAAGGTGGAGAAGTCGGGATTCGTGTTCATCGGGCCGCGAGCGGACACGATTCGCCTGATGGGCGACAAAGTCAGTGCCAAGAACGCGATGATCAAGGCAGGCGTGCCTTGCGTCCCAGGCTCGGAAGGCGCCTTGCCGGAAGACGCGAAGGAAGTGGTGCGCATGGCGCGCGCGACGGGTTACCCCGTCATCATCAAAGCCGCGGGCGGTGGCGGCGGTCGCGGCATGCGCGTCGTGCACACCGAGGCGGCGCTGTTGCCGGCGGTGGCGCTTACGCGGAACGAAGCGTTATCCGCGTTCGGCAACGCCACCGTGTACATGGAAAAATTCCTCACCAACCCGCGCCACATCGAGATTCAGGTGTTGGCCGACGAGCACAAGAATGCGGTGTACCTGTTCGAGCGCGACTGCTCGATGCAGCGGCGCCACCAGAAGATCATCGAGGAGGCGCCGGCGCCCAACCTCAACCAACGTGCGCTCACGCGCATCGGCGAGCGCTGCGCGGACGCCTGCCGTCGCATCGGCTATCGCGGTGCGGGGACGTTCGAGTTTCTCTATGAGAACGACGAGTTCTTCTTCATCGAGATGAACACTCGCGTGCAGGTCGAGCATCCGGTGACGGAACTCATCACGGGCATCGACATCGTGCAGCAGCAGATTTTCATTGCGGCGGGACGCAAGCTGTCGTTCCGCCAGCGCGACATCGTCAAGAAGGGCCACGCGATCGAGTGCCGCATCAACGCCGAGGACCCGGAATCGTTCGTGCCGTCCCCCGGCCGGATAACGTCGTATCACGCGCCCGGTGGCCCGGGCATACGCGTCGATTCACACGTCTACCAGAACTACTTCGTGCCGCCCAATTACGACTCGATGATCGGCAAGGTCATCGCCTACGGCGACACGCGCGAACAGGCGATGGCGCGGATGCGCATCGCGCTGTCGGAGATGGTGGTCGAGGGCATCAAGACCAACATTCCGCTGCACCAGGATCTTCTGCTCGATGACAAGTTCCTGCGTGGCGGCACGTCCATCCACTTCCTCGAGGAGCGGATGGCGAAACGCAAGATCGCGTCGTGACATCGAGGATCCCCTTAAGCTACCTCGCGCTGCAATTCGACGCGTCGGCGAGCGACGCCGAGGCCTGGTCCGATGCGCTGCTTGCCGTCGGCGCTCTTTCGGTGGACGTGTCCGATCCCGCCGCGGGCACGACGGCCGAAACGCCGCAATTCGGCGAGCCGGGCGAACCGGGCGCAAAGCTCTGGCCGATTTCGCGGTTGTCCGCACTGTTTCCCGCCGAAGGCGACCCTGCCGGGGCGTTGCGGGCGGCATCCGAACTGATCGACCGGCCCCCTCCGCCCCACGAGACATCGCCGGTCGCCGAGCAGGACTGGGTGCGCGCAACGCAGTCGCAATTCGGACCGATCCGGATTGCCGACGATTTCTGGATCGTGCCTTCCTGGGCGGAGGCGCCGGCTCCTGCGGCACTCAACCTGCGACTCGATCCGGGTCTCGCTTTTGGTACAGGCTCGCATCCGACCACCTGCCTCTGCCTCGAATGGCTGCGCGCGCACATACGAGGTGGCGAGTCGGTGCTCGACTACGGATGCGGGTCCGGAATCCTGGCCATTGCCGCCGCGCGATTGGGCGCAGGCCGGGTCGTTGGCACCGACGTCGATCCCCAGGCGATGCGCGCCAGCGAAGACAATGCGCGCGCGAATGGCCTCAACGTGGGGGAAGTTGGATCAGGCGCGCGCTTCGTGCTCCCGGACGCACTCGCGCCGGGTGATTTCGACGTCGTGGTCGCGAACATCCTGGCCAATCCGCTGACGCTGCTGGCGCCCGCGCTCGCGATGCGCGTACGTCCAGGCGGACGCATCGTGCTGTCAGGCATTCTCGAAGCCCAGGCTGATGGTGTCGCCGCCGCCTATGCGCGCTGGTTTACTATCGAGCCCTGTGCGGTTCGCGACGGCTGGGTCTTGCTTGCGGGGGAGCGCGCAACAACAACAAATCATGGCTGAAGAACTCTACACACGCTGTTCGGGCTGCAAGACGATATTTCGCGTAATGGAATCGCAGCTCGCGTTGCGCGAGGGCCAGGTTCGATGCGGGCACTGCCGAACAGTCTTCAACGGCCGCGAAAACCTGATTTCTCTCGCGCCTGTCGACGACGGCGAACCGGAGATGGATGAACTGGCTCAGGGACCGCCGACGGTCACGTTGCGCAGTGCCCGGTCGCTCGACCCGCCACCTCCCGAGCCCGAACAGTTTGTCGCGGAAGAGGTCGTGCCGGAAGTCGATTACGAGAACCGCTTCGCGTGGGACAAGAAGACGGAGCGGCGTTCGACGAAGTGGTATGCCCTCCTGGTGCCGGTACTCATCCTCGCCCTCGTTCTGCAGGCGCTGTTTCATTTTCGCGATGCGATCGCGGCAAACTGGCCGAGCACCAAACCGCTGCTGACTCGCGCGTGCGCCGTGGTCCGATGCGCGATCCGCCCGCTCAACGATATCGATGCGCTCACGATCGACGCTTCCGACCTTCAGCGTGACCAGGCGCATCAGGGACTGTTGATCATGACCGCGACGATGCGCAACCGGGCGCGCTACGCCATCGGGTTTCCCTATCTCGAGCTGTCGCTGACCGGCACGCAGGAAGCGACAGGAAAGATTCCGACCGTCGCCCGCCGCGTACTCACGCCGGCGGACTACGCGGGTGGGACGACCGATGTCTCCGCCGGACTGCCGCCCAATCGGGAATTCCAGGTCAAGGTGTTCATCGATGCCAGTGCCACGACGCAGGAGGGATATCTCCTGTGGCCGTTCTATCCCTGAGTTCCGGGTCCGGCTTCGTCTGCCTTGCTGATGGTGCGCCGCACACGCTCCGCGTGCACCATGAAGGAACTAGCGCACCAAGTTTGCACAATCGGGCTGGCAGGATGCCTCGTCTTGGTGCAGAATGGTATTCCGGCCGCTCCGAATCGGCAGAAAACCGTGTAAAAACAGCGATTTGCGGTGTGGCGATGGATGGCATGGTTATCGCTAAACATCCAATGCTCGAATTCGCGTAGCACTGTCCCCCTTTCGTCAAACGCATCAGGAGATTTGCATGGCAACGCCCGCTGACGTGCTGAAAATGATCAAAGAGAAAGAGGTCAAGTTCGTCGACCTCCGATTCACGGATACCCGCGGCAAGGAACAGCACGTTTCGGTCCCCGCCAAGCAATTCAACGCCGACAAGTTCGAGTCCGGCCATGCCTTCGACGGCTCCTCCATCGCCGGCTGGAAAGGCATCCAGGCATCGGACATGCTGCTGATGCCCGACCCGGGCACCGCCAATATCGATCCCTTCATGGACGAGACGACGCTGCTCATCACGTGCGACGTCGTGGAACCGTCCGACGGAAAGGGCTATGAACGCGACCCGCGCTCACTCGCCAAGCGCGCCGAGGCGTACCTCAAGTCGTCGGGCCTGGGCGATACCGCCTACTTCGGCCCGGAACCCGAATTCTTCATCTTCGACTCGGTCGAGTGGTCGGTGGACATGTCGGGCAGTTACTGCAAGGTCTTCTCGAGCGAAGCGGCGTGGTCGTCGGCCGACAAGTTCGAGGGCGGCAACATGGGGCATCGCCCCGGAGTCAAGGGCGGCTATTTCCCGGTGCCCCCGGTCGATCAGCTGCAGGACATCCGTTCCGCCATGTGTTTGGCGATGGAGCAGATGGGCGTGGAAGTCGAAGTGCACCATCACGAAGTGGCCAACGCCGGACAGTGCGAAATCGGCACCAAGTTCGAAACGCTGGTGAAGCGCGCCGACTGGCTGCAGATCCTCAAGTACTGCGTGCACAACACAGCGCATGCGTACGGCAAGACCGCGACGTTCATGCCCAAGCCCATCGTCGGCGACAACGGCTCGGGCATGCACGTGCACCAGTCGATCTGGAAGGATGGCAAGAATCTGTTCGCCGGCGACGGCTATGCCGGGTTGTCGGAAATGGCGCTGTATTACATCGGTGGCGTCATCAAGCACGCCAAGGCGCTGAACGCGATCACCAATCCAGGTACCAATTCGTACAAGCGCCTGGTGCCGGGATTCGAGGCGCCGATCAATCTTGCCTATTCGGCGCGCAATCGTTCGGCCGCGATCCGCATCCCGTATGTATCGAGTCCCAAGGGTCGCCGCATCGAGGTCCGCTTCCCGGATCCGACCGCCAATCCTTACCTCGCGTTCTCCGCGATGATGATGGCAGGACTGGACGGGATCCAGAACAAGATTCACCCGGGCGATCCGATGGACAAGAACCTGTACGACTTGGAACCCGAGGAAGCGGCCAAGGTTCCACACCCCTGCGCGTCGCTGGACGAGGCGCTGGACCACCTCGACAAGGATCGCGCGTTCCTGACCCGCGGCGGTGTGTTCACCAACGACATGCTCGACGGTTACATCGCGCTGAAGATGGAGGAGGTGACGCGGTTCCGGATGACCACCCATCCGGTCGAGTACGACATGTATTACAGCCTTTAAACCGGTCGCGACGTCAGCGCCCCGGGTGGCGCGAACGTTAAGGGTAGTGCGAGGGGCGGGCGACGACACCCGCCCCTTTTGCTTCCCGTTCGCGATAGGTACACTCGGCCGCTATGCGCAGAAATGAATCCCATGCCGGAAAACGGTGCGTCGCTGCACTTGCCTGGTGCCTCCTCCTCGGTCATGCCGCGGGAACGATGGCGCAGGGATCGGTGTGCAAGTACGTCGACGGCGACGGAAATGTCGTGTTTTCGAATCTTCCTCCCGAAAAAGGGATGCGCAAGATTTCCTGCAATTTCGGCGACGAGCCGCAGAAGCGCAGCGGCGGCACGGCCAGCGGCATCGCCAAGGCCACGCCAACGCCCGGCGATTTTCCGCGCGTCGATCCAGGTACGCAGAAGGGCCGCGACGACGTGCGCCGCAAGGTCCTCGGGGACGAGTTGGCGACCGAGGAGCAGTTGCTCGCGGAGGCTCGCGTCAGCTATGCCAATGGCGCGCCGGTGCCGCTGCCCGAAGAACGATCCAACGCCGAAAAATATCGTGAACGCATCGCGCGGTATCGACAGGCGATCGGACTGCACGAGCGCAACATCGAAGCGCTCAAGAAGGAACTCGGCAACACGAAGTGATCGTTGCCCGCGGGTCGTATGCCCGCGCAATGTGAGGTGCGGCAATGCACCCGCCTGCACGACCTCCCGGTGCATTGCGTGCGTGATACCGGATGACGTATCCGTCGCTGCGCGTATGTCAAGCGCACCCGGCGCGAATATTGCTAATCCGAAGCGTGTATGCCGTGGACGCGAATCGCGCCTGCGCGCGGCCAGGCCATGAAGCTGCGCTTCTTCCCGTCGCCCGCGGCTGCCCCGGCGCCTGCGCATGCGGGACTGGACCTGCTCGCGGCAGCGGTGCTGATGCTGCGCAACGATGGCCGCGTGAGCTACGCGAATCCTGCGGCGGAGAACCTGTTCGAGTTGTCGCGGCCCAAGCTCGTGGGACATACGCCGAGAGAATTGTTCGGCGATTGCCCCGTGCTGCTGGCGGCGATCGGGCGGGCTGTGTTGCGTGGCGCCTCCTATACCGAGCAGGAGCTCGAGCTCGGTGCCAGCGGAAAGCCGAGACTGCATCTCACCTGCACGGTATCTCCGGTGGACGCGAGCGACGGCGCGCTGCTGCTCGAGTTCCGCCATATCGACCAGCAGTTGAAGATCGCGCGCGAGGAGCGCCTGCAGGAACAACAGCAGGCCAATCGCGACCTGATCCGAAGCCTGGCCCACGAGATCAAGAATCCGCTGGGCGGGATTCGTGGCGCGGCGCAACTTCTCGAAGGTGAGCTCGATCGTCCGCACCTCATCGAATACACGCAGGTGATCATCGGCGAGTCGGACCGCCTGCAGTCCCTTGTGAACCGCCTGCTGACGCCGCACCGACTGCCTGCATACCGGCGCACCAACATCCACGAAATCCTGGTGCGGGTGCGCAGCGTGGTGCAAGCGGAATTTCCGGCAATCGGCGTGATCTCGGATTTCGACATCAGCTTGCCCGAATTCGATGCCGATCCGGAACAGCTGACGCAGGCGGTGCTCAACATCGCGCGCAATGCGGCGCAGGCGCTGTCGGCTGCCACCACGAATCCGGAAATTCGCCTGACCACGCGTGTGGCGCGCGGCATCACGCTTTCGAAGAAACGCTATCGCCTGGCTCTCGCGGTGTCGATTGCAGACAACGGCCCGGGAATCCCGCCGGACATCCGGGACCGGATCTTCTACCCGCTGGTGTCGGGACGCGAGGGGGGCAACGGACTCGGGCTCACGATCGCCCAGACCTTTGTCACCCAGCATAACGGCACGATCGAAACGGAAAGCCGTCCCGGATGCACGATCTTCACGATCCTGCTGCCACTGGAAATGCCGCGGGACCCGGGCTGACGCCCACTTGAAAAAGGAACAGCGACGCGATGTACGCCTATGACTACGACGAGCCGCGCGACGACGCGATCAAGGACGTCTGGATCGTCGATGACGATCGTTCGATTCGCTGGGTCCTCGAAAAGGCGCTGGCGCGCGAAGGGATCCCGTTCAAGACGTTCGCCACCGCCTACGAGGTTCTGCAGGCGCTTTCCACCACCCAGCCGCAGGTGCTGGTTTCCGACATCCGCATGCCGGGTGAATCGGGCCTCGTGCTGCTCAACAAGGTGAAGGAGCGCTACCCGCAGATTCCCATCATTATCATGACGGCGTATTCGGATCTCGACAGCGCAGTCGCGGCGTTCCAGGGCGGTGCCTTCGAATACCTGCCGAAGCCTTTCGACATCGAACACGCGCTGGCGCTCATCCGCCGCGCGACCCACGAGACGCCGGTTCCGTCGCAGGCGCCCGCCGTGGTGTCGGAAGCGCCGGAAATCCTCGGGCAGGCGCCGGCGATGCAGGAAGTGTTTCGCGCGATCGGGCGTTTGTCGCAGTCCAATGCGACCGTTCTGATCACGGGCGAATCCGGAACGGGCAAGGAACTGGTGGCGCGCGCGCTGCATCGTCACAGCCCGCGCGAAGCCGGACCTTTCGTGGCGATCAACACGGCGGCCATTCCCAAGGACCTGCTCGAGTCGGAACTCTTTGGACATGAGCGGGGATCATTTACCGGCGCGCAGGCGCTGCGCCGCGGACGCTTCGAACAGGCCGACGGCGGCACGCTGTTCCTCGACGAAATCGGCGACATGCCGCCCGACTTGCAGGTTCGGCTCCTGCGCGTGCTTGCCGACGGCGAGTATTACCGCGTCGGCGGGCACTCCCCGCTGCGGTCGAATGTGCGGATCATCGCGGCCACCCACCAGAACCTCGAGGAGCGCGTGCGCCAGGGGCTATTTCGTGAAGACCTGATGCACCGGCTCAACGTGGTGCGTCTGCGCTTGCCCCCTTTGCGCGAGCGGCCGGACGACATCACGCCGCTGGCGCGCCACTTCCTGCAAAAAAGTGCGATGGACCTGGCGGTCGAACCCAAAGTCCTCACGCCGGATGCGTTGCGCGCGTTGTCGGTGTTTGCCTTCCCCGGCAATGTGCGCCAGCTGGAAAACATTTGCCATTGGCTCACGGTGATGGCGCCCGGGCAGCGCGTCGACGTCGCCGATTTGCCGCCGGAGGTTCGCGAAAGCCCGAAGGGAGCCGCCACGCCGGACGATGTCGACTGGCAACACTCGCTCGACCGTGAGTTGGCGCAGGCGCTGGCGCGCGGCGAACGCAACGTGGGAGACCGGCTGGAGCAGGAGTTCGAGAGGACGCTCATACGGCGCGCGCTCACGCACACCGGAGGTCATCGCATGGAAGCGGCGGCGTGGCTCGGCTGGGGCCGCAACACGCTGACGCGAAAAATCCAGGAACTGGGCCTCGAGGCGGAACTTCGCAAGGGCGAGCGCGACCCCGACGCCAAGGCGTGAGCGGCGGCTACTTCGGAAGCTTCATCGGCAGGGCGCCCGGAATGTGGAGCGTGCGCTCGACCAGTTCCTCGATGACGATATCCGGCCGTTCGCGCTCGATCAATGCCGGATCGAGGTAGCGACTCGATACGAAGACGACGCGGGCAAAATTTTCGGCCAGCATCGGGATGAGCGAAATGGCCATCGAATCGCGCAGCACCACGGCATGCGGCAGGCCGGGCCTTGGACATTCGTAGATCTCGATATCGGCGGGCGATGTCTCGTCGATGCGCCGCGCGCAGCGGCTCGCGGTGTCCGCGAATATCTTGCCGAGTGGCGCCACGTCTTCTTCACGAACGCGCCCGGGCAGGCCCAGCATGTCGATGAGGTCGCCACTGTAGTAGTCGACGCCGGCGACATACGGGGGACGCTTCGCAGGCGCGATCTGCGGCAAACGGCCCGGCGGCAGCGCACGCTGCACTTCGCGCATGATCTCGCCGTAGCCCGCCATCGCGCCCAGATAGTTCCAGTGCGAATCGGTCTGGAAGTACACGCGATCGCGCGCCTTGGCCGCAAGCAGCGCGGGACGCAGGTCGATCAGCGTCACGCCGGAGCCCGCCATTGCGGCGACGACGCGGTCGTAAGGCGAAGGCTGCACCGGCTTGCCGGCCCATTCGGGCAGATGCTCCGGGTAGATGGTGAATTTCTCCGGCACCACCGCGACGACATAGGCGATGCCACGTGCAGCCAGCCATTCGCGGCGGCGTACGAGTTCGGCCACGGTGCCGTCCACGTAGCTTTGCGGAAACGGGACCACGCCGCGATAGTGTCTATCAAGCGACAAGCCATCCTCACCCAGCCAGTAAAACCAGCCGTCGCTTCCGGGAAGCACGTTCGTCAGCGCCGACACGCCGAAGTATCGGAGCAGCGATGCATGGTGGAGCCGGATCAACCTGTCGCGGCCGCCGAAGCGGTCCGCGAATGCGCTTTCGAACGCAGGCGGAAAGCCGGTGCTCCACGCAAACGAGGGCCAAGGCGCCATCGCGCGCTTTTCGAAGAGGGTTGTCGTACGTGACCAGGTGAAACTCAGCGCAACAAGCGGCACGGCCAGCGCGAGCGCGAACAGCGCTGCCGCGATTCGGTCGCGGAAGGGATGCAGGGCCGGGGCCGGTGGCGGCACGGGCGGGAGGGAAAGCGTGTCCACTCGCGTATTCGTCAGAACCGGAAATAGATGAACGGATTGTAGGTGCCCGAGGCAAGGAACGCGGCGGCGAGCACGCCGACGAGTGCCAGCCATGCGAGATCCGCGCCGAGGACCGCGGTGGCCGCCAGCCCTGGACTGGACGCCACCGAATCGCGCCACAAACCAATGCGCCGGGCCAGCGGCGTGCAGAACACGACAGCGACAACGAGCGTGGTGGCGACGAGCGGGTCCAGATGCTGCGCAACCGGGTGACGCGCGGGATTGCCGGCTCCAAGACCGGCCAGCGCCTGGAAATAGCCGACGGCATGCGTGAGCGTTTCGGAACGGAACAGCACCCAGCCGCCCATCACGACGGCCAATGCGTAGATGTGCGACAGGGGCCCGACGCGGCGCAAAACGCGATCGAGGCCGGCGCGCTCGGCAACGAGGAACGCACCGTGCCACGCTCCCCACAACACGAACGGCCAGCTGGCGCCGTGCCAGAGTCCACACAGCAGGAATACGATGACCAGATTCGCGTACGCGCGACGCTCGCCTCGCTGATTGCCGCCGAGCGGGATGTACAGGTAGTCGCGGAACCAGTTCGACAATGAAATATGCCAGCGGCGCCAGAACTCGCGGATGCTGCGCGCGATATACGGGTAGTTGAAATTCTCAAGAATGCGGAACCCGAACATCCGCATGAGGCCGATCGCCATGTCCGAATAGCCCGAGAAGTCGAAATAGATCTGCAGCGTGTAGCACGCGAGTCCGAGCCATGCGAGCGGGCTCGTGAGCTCGCCCGAAGGAATTCCGAAGATTGTGTCGGCCACGCGGCCGAGCGTGTTCGCGATCAGCACTTTCTTGCCCAGGCCCAATACGAAGCGGCGCGCGCCGTACGCGAAGTCGGCGATGCGCTGGTCGCGGTCCCGAAGTTGCGCGGCGATGTCGCGCCAGCGGATGATCGGGCCGGCGATGAGCTGAGGGAAAAGCAGGATGTAGAGCGCAAAGCGCGGCATGTTCTGCTCCGCGTCCGCATTGCGCTTGTACACGTCGACGACATAGGAAATGGCGTGAAACGTGAAGAACGAAATGCCGAGAGGCAGCGGAATGGCGGCGAGCGCGAGTGGCGTGATCGCCAACACGGGTGCGAGTGCGTTGACATTGGCCACCGCGAAGTTCGCGTACTTGAACAAGCCCAGCGCGATGAGATTGCCGGCGATGGCCACGGCGAGCCAGCGCTTGCGCGATCGCGGATCGGACGCGCCTCCGATCGAGCGCCCCATGACCCAGTTGAACGCGACCGAGCCCACGATCAGCGGCAGATAGCGAGCCTCGCCCCACGCGTAGAACGCAAGGCTCGCCACCAGCAGCACGCCGTTTCGCCAGGCGCGGGGCAGGCCGAAATAAGCCGCCAGCGTCAGCGGCAGGAACAGGAACAGGAAGATCGGCGACGCAAAGACCACTGGGGAAAACTTCTTCTGGAAGTGGGGTCAGCGGACCAATGCCAGCCGGCACCCGGCCGCCAACTTTGTCTCAATCACGAAGGTCAACCGATACCGGCGCGTGGTCGGAAGGCTTTTCGCCTTTGCGTTCGTTCCGGTCGATGCGACTTGCCACGCAGCGCGCGGCCAGCGGCGCGGACAACAGCACGTGATCGATGCGCAGGCCACGGTTTTTCGGAAACGCCAGCTGGCGGTAGTCCCACCAGCTGAACGTGGCTGGCGGCTGGTCGAACAGGCGGAAGCTGTCCTGCAATCCGGTTGCCAGGAATCCCCTGAAAGCGGCGCGCTCGGGCTCGCTGCAAAGCACCTGGCCCGCCCACAGTGCGGGATCGTGCACGTCCCGGTCCTCGGGCGCGACATTGAAGTCACCCATCACCGCGACATTCGCATGCCGGGCAGTCTGGTCACGCAAATAGCCTGTCATTGCCGAGCACCAGTCGAGCTTGTAGCGATACTTGTCGGAATCGACGGATTGCCCGTTAGGCACGTAGCAGTCGACGATGCGGATGCCCGCCACCGTCGCGGCGATAACCCGCTTCTGTTCGTCCGCATAGCCCGGAATACCTACCGCAATGTCCGCGGCGGGCAGCCCGGCGCGGACCAGTATCGCGACGCCGTTATAGGTCTTCTGCCCGGCAAAGTGCGCGGCGTAGCCAGCGGCGGCGAGCTCGGCGACGGGAAACTTGTGGTCCTCGAGCTTGGTTTCCTGCAGGCAGGCGACATCAGGCGAATTCGCGGCGAGCCAGGCGAGCAGCCGCGGCAACCGCACGTTGAGCGAGTTGACGTTCCAGGCGGCCAGGATCATCGGTCGTTCCGGGGCAAATGGGCTAAATGCAGCAGGGCGAAGTGCAGCAGGGCGAAATGCGATGGGGCGAAATGCAACAAGGCGACCGCATTATCGCCGACGAACACCGCGCGGGCCGCTGGCGCCCGCAAACAACCCTGGGGTCGGGGAAGGCTACTTCGGGTAATCGCCGCCGCGGACGGGCGCGCCGACCGCGCGCGTTCCGTCCTGCACGGTGGCGGCCGGCGTGGACTCGCTGGCGCGGGCCATCGGTGCTGAACGCCGCGAAGCCGGCGTCTTCGGATAGCCGGCCTCATCCAGCATCGCTTGCCAGCGGGTTTCGTTGAAGCCTTTGGCCACGAGCTTGTCGCCGACGGTCATGATCGGCGCGACGCCTTCGCTGGCCACCGCCAGGAGCCGCGTCTGACCCTCGGGCTCGGCAACGTTGACGATCGTGAAGGGTACGCCGCGCTTGTTCAGCAGCGATTCGGCGTTCTGGCACACGTCCCCGCAGGGAAACGTGTAGAGCGTCACGGGAAAGCGTTCCGCGGCGAGCGCCGCCGCATAGCTCGGGTCGCTGGTCGACACGAAATTCGAGCCGACCTTCTTGGTTTGCAGATTCTTGACATCGCCGGTCGGCTGGCGGTCCGTGTAGACGACCCGGCCGTCGGCGTCGGTGTAGCGATAGACCTGGGTCTGGGCAAACGCGCCGCCTGCGACGACCATGGCCGCAAGTCCCAGCGCGAACCGGTACGAGATAGCAGTGGTAGGTGGGCGTGGCCATCAGGCCTCCTTTACGATGACACTGTCATTCCATTATGCCGCAGAAGCGCGTCGAGTTGGGGCAAGCGGCCCCGGAAGGCGACAAACGACTCCATGGCCGGCCGGCTGCCGCCCTCGGGCCAGCACCTCGTCCCGGAACCGGGTGCCCGCGGCCGGCGGACAGGACCCCCTGTTCCTCGAACAAGCTGTAGGCGTCAGCTGAGAGGACTTCGGCCCACTTGTAGCTGTAGTAGCCGGCCGCGTAACCGCCGGCGAAGATGTGGTCAAAGGCCTGGATGAAACGGTCGTAGGCGGCGCTGGGCACCACGGCGACTTCCCGCCGAACCGCGTCGAGCAGCGCCTGCGGCGACGGCCACGGCGTGCGCGCGGCGGGGTCGAAGTCCGCATGCAGCAGCATGTCGAAAAGGCCGAATTCGATCTGCCGCACCATGGCCATCCCGTTTTGAAAATTGCGGGCGGCAAGCATCCGCTCGAATAACGCGCGCGGCAGCGGTTCGCCTGTGTCGACGTGCCGCGTCATCGGCGCGACCACATCCCACTCCCAGCAGAAATTTTCCATGAAGAGCGACGGCAGTTCAGTGGCATCGTGTTCCACGCCGTCGATGCCGGAAACTCCCGCGACGTCGACGCGGGTGAGCAGGTGGTGCAGGCCATGCCCGAACTCGTGGAAGATCGTCAGAACTTCGTCGTGCGTGAACGTCGCCGGCTTCCCACCCGACCGGTGCGGACAGGTTGCAGATCAGGAACGCGACCGGAAGCTGCACCGACGCGCCGATGCGGCGGCGGTTGATGGCCTGGTCCATCCACGCGCCACCCTGCTTGCCTTCACGTGCGTACAGGTCGAAATAGAAGTGTCCGACCGATTCTCCGCTGCCGTCGGTGATGTCGAAGAAGCGCACGGAAGGGTGCCACGTCGGCGCACTGGCTTCGCGGATGCGCACACCGTAGATCGTCTCGGTCAAGCGAAACAGGCCCGACAGCACCTGGTCCTCCGGGAAATACTGGCGGATCTCCTGCTCTGAAAACGAATAACGCTCCGTCTTCAGCCACTCACTCGCAAAGGCAATGTCCCACGGAGCCAGGTCCGGCAGCGCGAGATGTTCGCGCGCGAAAGCCGTGAGCGCCGCGTAGTCGCGTTGCGCAAAGGGCCGCGCACGTTGCCCGAGATCACGCAGGAACGCGACGACTTCAGCCGGCGACCGCGCCATCTTTGCGACGAGTGAGACTTCGGCGTAATTCCTGTAACCGAGCAGCGCTGCCTCCTCGCGGCGCAACACGAGGATGCGCTCGATGATCGGGCTGTTGTCCCACTCCGGGCGCGCCCCGAGTTCCGAGGCGTGGGTGGCATAGCCTTCGTGCAGGCGGCGCCGCAGCGCGCGATTTTGCGCGTACTGCATGACGGGCAGGTAGCAGGGCATGCGCAACGTAAATTTCCAGCCGGTCCTGGCGTCCGCCCGAGCGGCCGACCTCGCTTCGGCCAGAACGTCGGCAGGGATGCCGGCCAATTCGGCTTCGTCGTCTACGACGAGCTCCCACGCATTGATTGCATCGAGCAGGTTCTCGTCGAAGCGCGTCGATAATTCCGAGAGTTCCTCGTTCACGGACTTGAGCCGCGCCTTGTCCACGTCCGAAAGTTCGGCTCCGCCAAGCTTGAAGTCGCGCAACTCGTTCTCGATGACTTTCCGCTTCGCGACATCGAGCGTGGCAAACGCCGCGGACTCGTGCAGTGCGCGGTATTTGGTGTAAAGCCGGAGGTCCTGCGCGAGGTCGGAGAAGAACGCCACGATTTTCGGCTGATTGGCGTTGTAGGCATCGCGCAACTCAGGGGTGTTGACTACGCCATTGAGGTGGCGCACCGCGCCCCAGGCGCGACCGAGCCTGTCCAGCGCATCGGAGAGCGGTTCCACCAGGCTGTCCCAGGTTGGGGGTCCGGCATCCGCGCCGACGCGTTCCCGCGCAGCGTTGGCTTCGGCGAGCAGCGCATCGATGGCCTGCGTAACGTGCATCGGTTGAATTGCGTCGAAGCGCGGCAGGCCGCGAAAGTCCAGCAGCGGATTGGCCCCGATGTCCGAAACTGGGCTTGCGGAAGGGTCGGCAGGTAAATTGGCAGATGAGTTGGCAGATGAGTGCATACGGGAAGCCTTCGTGCAAAGCGTTCAGGGTTGGCTTGCGTTGGCGGCAAGTCGCTGGTCCAGCGCGGAAAGGTCGGCGGGCGTGCCGACGTTCGCCCAAGGCCCGTCGAAGCGTTCGCCGGAAACCCATCCGCGTTCGATCCAGTCACGGAACAGCGGCAGCAGCTTGAGCTTCACGCCCCGCGGCAGTTCACCGAACAGCGCGGTGTCGTAGAGCGCGATATTGCCGAAAGTCAGTTTACTCGTTCCATCCAGTGCGAGACGCCCGCCCGCGAGAGCAAAGTCGCCCTCGGAATGGAAAGGCGGATTGGGAACCATGACCATGTGCGCGCGAGGGGGTAACGGATTGCTTGCCATGGCGGCAGCGCGGGTTGCGAGCGAAGCGAAGTCGAAGCGCGTCCAGATATCGCCGGAAACGACGAGCGTCGGGCCCGGCGGGAGCAGCGGCAGCGCCGTCGCGATGCCGCCCGCGGTTTCCAGCGCCTCGGGTTCGAGCGACCAGCGAATGCGAACGCCCAACCCGCCACCGTCGCCGAGTGCCGCGACGAGATCATCGGCGAGCCAGCAGGCGTTGACGACGATGTCGCGGTAGCCCGCTCGGGCAAGCGCCTCGATCTGCCAGACGATGAGCGCCTTGCCGCCCACTCGCAGCAAGGGTTTAGGCGTCGCATCCGACAGCGGCCGCATCCGCTCGCCGCGTCCGGCCGCCAGGATCATGGCAGTGGCCATCAGGACGCGAAGCCAACCGCATGCGGGCGTTGCTCCAGCCTGTCGAGCAGGCGCGCCAGCGACGCGAATTCGCGATAGCGTTCCGCCACCGGCCGGACGTAAGCAACGAAGCGCGGCGTATCCTCGACATATCCGCTCTTGCCGTCGCGATGCCGGATTCTCGAGAAGATCCCGAGAACCTTCAGGTGGCGCTGCAGGCCCATCCATTCGCAATCGCGGTGGAATACCGCAAAGTCCGCGGTGACGGGCAGGCCCGCGCGCCGGGCCTTTTCCCAATAGCGGATCGTCCAGTCGAGCACGCGCTCCTCGGGCCAGCTCACGAACGCGTCGCGGAACAACGAAGCGATGTCGTAGGTGATCGGGCCGCAAACGGCGTCCTGGAAATCCAGCACGCCGGGATTGGGAGTGCTTACCATCAGGTTGCGCGGCATGTAGTCGCGATGCACGAACACATTGGGTTGCGCGAGATTCGACGCGATGATGACTCTGGAACACCCGCACGAGGTCGTTGCGCTCGTCCTGCGTCAGCTGCTGCTCCAAGATGGCGGCCGACGTACCACTCGGGGAATAATTCCAGCTCGCGGCGCAACAGCGCCTCGTCATAGGGCGGCAGCACATCCGGGCGAGTCGCGAGCTGCCAACGCACCAGCGTGTCGATGGCATCGCGAAAGAGCGCGTCCGCGTTGCCCTCGTCGATGGCGCGCAGATAGGTCGTCGGGCCCAGGTCCGAGTCAGCAGCAGGAAGCCGCGCTCGATATCCTGGGCGATCACCACCGGGACGTTGATACCTGCGTCGAGCATCAGCCCGGCGACATGGACGAACGGCCGGCAGTCCTCGCGCGGCGGCGGCGCATCCATCGCGACCAGCGTCATCGCCGTCGGCGCCAGCGCGTGCGGTGCCGGCAATGTCACGCGGAAATAGCGGCGAAAGCTTGCATCCGCCGATGCGGGCGCGAGCGTGAACTCCTCCGACTGCAGAGTGGCGGAAAGCCATTCGGCAAGCAGGACGAGGCGCGGATCGTCGTTGGGGAGGTTCATGGGTCGGGCTAGAATGGCGCACTTTAGCAAAACGGTTGTGCGCGTTGATCGAATCCCGGTTCCCTTTCGCTGTCCTTGCTCGTCGCAACCCTGGGCGCGATCGCTGCCGACGACGGCAGGCGCGGCGGACGGTAATACTTCCGGATCCGCAATTGCGGCTGGCGCGCGAAATAGAAAACCCCGCGAAAGGAGGCGGCACCGGATCGCAGCCGACGCCGTCCGCGCCGGCTTCCCCCACCGGACCGGCACAACTGACACCGTTGCCCGGCGTGAAAATCGCGGCGCAGCCGCAGCGCGCGTCCGGTGCACCGCGCGCAAAGGGCGATGACGACGATCGCGGCGCAATATTCCTTCGTGCCGACCGGATCGAAGGGGAGGCCACGCAGCGTGTCGAGGCCTCCGGCAAGGTGGAACTCCGCGCACGGCGCGAGACGGTGCTGGCGGACTGGCTGCAGTACGACCTGATCGAGGACGAGATCTGGGGCAAGGGCAATGTGACGTTGCGTCGTGGCACCGACACGATCACCGGCCCGGAAATGAGATTCCAGCGCGACACCGAGACGGGGTACTTCAAGTCCCCGGCTTATGCCGTCGGCGAAAGCGGTGCGCATGGGGACGCTTCCGAAATTCGCTTTCTCGGTCCTGACAACTTCGAAGCGAGCAAAGCGAGCTACACCACGTGCGTCGCGCCCAACCGCGACTGGTACCTGATCGGCGATGAAATCGAAGTCGACCGGCTGCGCTCGGTCGGCACGGCGCATAACGCCCGGGTCTTCTTCCTCGACACGCCCGTGCTGGCGGCACCGTGGCTCGAGTTTCCACTCACCAACGAGCGCAAGTCGGGATTCCTGACGCCTATTGCCGGCTCGTCGCAGATTCGCGGTTTCGAATTCGCGGCGCCGTATTATTTCAATCTCGCACCCAACTACGACGCGACGGTCACGCCGCGCATCATGACCAAGCGCGGGCTGATGGTCGGGGCGGAAGGTCGATACCTGTTCGAGCCGTCAGTCGGCCAGATCATTGCGGAAATCGTGCCGTATGACCGCGTCGCCGACACGTCGCGCTGGGCGTTTGCCTGGAAGCACAACGAGCAATTCAATCCCTGGCTCAGCGGTTACTTCAACTACAACCGCGTGTCCGATGCGACGTACTTCGCGGACTTCTCCGACCGCATTGCCGTCACGTCGCAGAAGACGCTGCCGCAGGAAGCCGGACTGGTGGCCAACTACGGCCAGTTCAGCGCGTCGGTGGTCGCGCAATCGTTCCAGACGCTGCAGGACCCCCAGGCGCCCGTGGCGCCACCCTACAACATGCTGCCGCAGATCAAGGCGACCATGGCCGAGACGGACTGGGGCGGCTTGACCTGGAGCGGCCAGGCGCAATACACGCACTTCGCGCAGTCGGCGCTGGTGCCGACGGGCGACCGCGCGGTGTTGCTGCCCTCCGTGCGCTGGATTCGGCAGGGGAGTTCGTGGTTCGTCAACGCGCATGCCGCCGTTCAGGCATGGCAATACGCTCTCAACCAGACCACACCTGACATTCCGGAGGCCCACCCAAGCGTGGTGGTTCCGATCGCCAGCGTCGATGCCGGGCTCATCTTCGAGCGCGACTGGAATCTGTTCGGCACGCAGTTCGTGCAAACGCTCGAGCCACGTGCGTTCTACACCTACATTCCGTACCATCAGCAGTCGCAGCTCCCGGTATTCGACACGGTGCAGGACGATTTCAATTTTGCCCAGCTTTTCATCGAGAACCGTTTCGTGGGTTACGACCGTGTCGGGGATGCGAATCAACTCGCGCTGGCCGTGACGTCGCGCCTGCTCGACCCGGAAACCGGTGCCGAGCGACTGCGGATCGGTGTGGGCCAATTGTTCTATTTCAATGACCAGAGGGTCACGCTCGGCGCAACGCCGCAAAAGGCCGGGTCTTCCGATTTCCTGCTGGGCGTCGAGGGGCGCCTTTCGGACACCTGGGCGCTGAACGGACTCATGCAGTACAACTTCGGCACCAGCGATTTCGACCGTTTCAATGCGGGCATCCGCTACACGCCGGGAGGCGGACGGGCGCTGAACCTCGTGTACCGCTATTCGAAGGAACTCGTCGACCAGACCGGCGGTCAATCGGAGCTGAACCAGACCTACCTGTCCGGCCAGTGGCCGATCGCGGACAACTGGAGCCTTGTCGGGGCCTGGAACTACTCGATCCCGGACCACAAGACGCTGGAGGCAGTCCTTGGGCTGGAGTACAATGGCGGGTGCTGGGTCGTGCGCGTGGTCGGCCAGCAATTGACCACGACTTCCGAGCAGACGACCCGTTCGATATTCGTCCAGCTCGAATTGAACGGATTGGCGCGGGTCGGCACCAGCCCCCTCGATTTGCTCCGCCGTACGGTGCCGGGATATCTGCGCACCAACGAGCCCAATTCGTCGCGTGACCCCACCTTTGGGCCGCTGCCGGACTATTGAAGACCGAGCGACACGCCTGGTGAATGGTCAGTATCGAGCATTGAGTATGTGCGCTTTCGACTTGAGCGCCGAGCACTAAGGACAACTTCCGATGGCACGCCATCCTAGCTTCATCGTTGCAGTGGCCTGTGTGGCATGCGCATGCGGTTCCAGCGTCGCGCTGGCGCAGTTCACCACTTCACCTGGCATTGGCCCGCCGTCGGCCAGCTCTCCCGCGCCGGCGGCGCGTCCGGCGCCGCCTCCGGCGGCCCGTCCCAACGTTTCCGTTCCGCTGGACCGAGTCGTCGCCGTCGTGAACAACGAGGCCATCACGCAGTTCGACCTCAACGAGCAGAAGCGCGTCGTCCTGTCCCAGATGCAGGATGCCAAGGTGCAGCCTCCGGTCGGCGACGCGCTCGACAAGCAGGTACTGGATCGAATTGTCACCGAGCGCGCGATGCTGCAGTTCGCGAAGGAATCCGGCATACGCGTGGATGACCAGATGGTCGAGCGCAGCATCCTGCGCATTGCGCAGGACAATAAGCTCACCCCGGAAGAATTCCGCAAGGCGCTGGAGCGGGAAAAGATCCCCTATGCGAAATATCGCGAGGACATCAGGAAGGAAATCACAATCCAGCGCATTCGCGAGCGCGAGGTCGACAGCCGGGTGACGGTCTCCGACGCCGAACTCGATGCTTACCTCGCCACCGTCAACGCGCAGGCCGGCGGTGAATCGGAATACATGATTTCCCACGTGCTGGTCTCGGTGCCCGAACAGGCGTCTCCGGACCAGATCAACGCGCGCAAGAAGCGGGCGGATGACGCGCTGGCGCTGATTCGGGGCGGCAAGGATTTCCGGGAAGTGGCGGCCACGTTTTCGGACGCGCCGGACGGCGTCAAGGGCGGCGACTTAGGCTGGCGCACGCCGGCAAGGCTCCCCGTGGTGTTCGCCGAAACGGCGAAGGGAATGAAAATCGGCGAAGTCTCGGCGGTGCTGCGCAGTCCCGGCGGCTTTCACATCATCAAACTCGTCGATTCGCGCAATCGCAACGCGCCGACCGTTGTCGAGCAGACGCACGTCAAGCACATCCTGATTCGCGTCAACGAAATCACGGCCGACAACGAAGCCCGCGTGAAGATCGAACGGATACGCGATCGCATCGAGACCGGTGCGAAATTCGACGAGCAGGCAAAGCTCAACTCCGAAGACACCTCGTCGTCGAAGGGGGGCGACCTTGGCTGGGTCAATCCGGGCGACACGGTGCCCGAGTTCGAGCAGGCGATGAACAAGCTCGCCATCGGAACGATTTCGGCGCCGGTACGCACCACTTTCGGCTGGCACATCCTGCTGGTGGAGGGACGCCGATCGCAGGACGTTACTCTGGACCGCAAGCGCGAAGTCGCCCGCACCGCGATCAGGCAGCGCAAGTCCGACGAGGAATTTGCGGAATTCGTGCGGCAAACGCGCGACCGGGCTTACGTCGAATACAAGACCGAAGACAAGTAGCAATCTAACGTCGCTGCCGCGCGACGCGGGCCTTCCGTGAATTCCTTCCCCAGCCGCTTCGCGGGCAAGGCTAAGCCCGCGCATGTCGCGATCATCGCATTGGCCCTCGCGATCGGCGGCGCCGGCCTTTACGCTTTTGTACAGCAAGGGCATCAGCGCGTGCCCGCCGAAAATGCCGTGACAACGACCGCGACGTCAGCGGTTGTCGCGCCCGCATCGCCCAATCCTCCGATTCCCGCGGTTGCCGGCCTCCCGACGACGATAGGTTTCATCGACCAGCCGCTGGTGGAAGCGGTGGTCGGCAACCGCATCGCGATCACGGGCTGGGCGCTTGATCCGGCGGGAATCGCCGGCGTGGCGGTGCTGGTCGATGGTGTTCCGCATGCCGCGACAGTCGGCATCGCGCGCCCGGACGTTGCGAAGGAAAAGCCGGGCTTCCCTGATTCCGCGCGCGCCGGGTTCGCTTTCGAAGGTGACTTCGCCGACCTGTCGCCGCAGCGGCACGAAATCTCCGTGGTCGCGACAAATCGCGCGGGCGCGGCGACGGTGCTCGGGCGGAGAAGCCTGCTGCCGCCGGCGGCAATGCACATGTGGAGTGAGATTCTCGACGCGCATCCGGAGCTTGCGCAGAGCCACTTCAACTTCCTCATGATGACCTCGGGCGCATCCGCGGGCGGCGCGGCCGAGGCCGACACCGCCTATGCGCCTTACCTCTCCCGCACGCAACGGGTGGGGATCGCGGTACCGCTGCTGTACATGCGCACGACCAAGGGTGCGTCTGGTGACTGGGTGTTCGACCCGGACTTCGACCTGAAAAGAAAATGCGGGACGCGGGTGGTCGCAGAGGACAACCTGAACGGCCTTCTCCGCTTCGCGATCGAGCACAGGGTCCCGGTCCAATTCATCCTCAATGGCGGCATCTGGGGAGATGCGAGCTGCAACGACCCTGAGTGGGACCTGAACGATCATCTGGAGGAAGACGATTACAACGTGCAGTGGAGCCAGGACGACCAGACGTTTCCGGACGACTACCTCAAGGGACTTGCCGGATCCACCGACTCGCCGGAACTCGCGCGCACACTCACCTACAACGCGTATGCGACGAAAGTGCGCAATTACAAGAAGCGCAACCTGCAGGCGGCGGCGAAGATCATCGGGGACTTCGCGCGCAAGCATCCCGAATTGTTCATCGGGGTGGTGCTGGACGCCGATACGTACATGAACCCGTTCTTCTTCTCCCGCGAGTTCTTCGATTTCAATCCCGGCATGATCCGGCAGTTCCGTGAATGGCTCCAGGGCAGCGGTCCCTATGCGGGCAAGCCGGAGCCGGGCGTGCCCGACCTGTCGTCGTATCGTCGGCCGCAGCCGCTGTCACTGGAAGAGGTGCGAAAGCTCGCGCGCGCGAACTGGACGTCGTGGGAGGAAGTCCAGCCTCCCCGCAAGTTTCCCGGTGCTCCGTATCGACCGCTTGCTCCAGGACAACTGATCATCTGGAACGACCCCTGGTACGCGGAGTGGCAGGTCTTCAGGCAGCACATCGTCGGATTGCACTACGACGAACTGTCGAAGTGGGTGCATGAAACAGGCATCCCGAAGGACCGCATCTTCTCGGCGCAGGGAATCATCTCCCCCGATCCCGGCAACGATCCGATTGCGATCAAGGTCACCAGCAAAGGCAAGAACTTCGACACTTCGGGCGTCTCGTTCGAAGGCTCGATCCCGCGTTACGGTCATCTGGGGGCGGTCATCTACGGCGAAACGGCGGAGAACAAGACGCCGATGGAAGGCCCCCACAACTTGTTCGCGCAACTTGCGCGCATGGATCCGCAGTGGGGGGTGGTCGAATTCAACAACACCAACCTCAAGTTGCCCAAGATCAATCCGACCTACGACCAGGGCTATCGCTCGTTTCGCGACCTCTTCAATTACGACGCGAGGATGGTGTCCCCGATGGCCTGGAACGGCTCCAACGGCTTGTACGCGGACCAGCCTGATTACGTTGCGTATACGTCGTGGCGCAACACGGCGGCCGAGAACGCGATGAAGGATTTCGTCGTTTCACACGCGGACTTGCCGCGCGGCTCGCGGTTGTGGACATTCGGCAGCGCTCGCCACGCAACCGATGACGGCTGGTCACTGGAACAGGGCACGGTGGTGGCGGGCAAGGGATTCGTCGACCTCCAGTTCGGCGACGCCATGGCGACACTGCTCTCGCCGCCCGACCAGGTGCTACGTGCCACGTCGCTTTCGACGCTTTACGTGGGCCTGCGCGACCCCGATGCGCTGGTTTCTGTGCAGGTATTTGCACGTACCGATCCTTCGGCGCCATGGCAGGAACTCGTGGCGGAAATATCGTCATCGTCGCTGACTCGCACCGCGCCGGGCCTGGCGGTCCCCTTGGCGTGGCCGGCAGCCTGGCGATCAGGCGATGTGATCGCGGAGTCGCTCAAAGTGGTGCTCCGGTTCCGCGTCGGCACCGACCGTGCGCGGATCGATCGCATCGCGTTGTATCCCCGCGCCGGTCCCGTCACCACGACGCGAGCACACTGGCAATGACACCGGCACGGCCGACGCTCGCGCACCTCGATGCATTGACGGGCGTGCGGGCGCTCGCCGCTCTGTGGGTCTTCTTCTACCATGCGTGGCTGGCCAGCGGGTCTCCGCAGGTCGTGGTCCCGTTGGGCGTCGCGAGCGCCAACCTGACGCCGTGGTTCGCGTTCGGATGGCTGGGCCTGGATATCTTCTTCATCCTGTCAGGGTTTCTGCTGACACGACAGGAATGGATACGGCTCGGGAGAACGGAAGTCCGCGGCGAAATTTCGAACCTGCGCCAATTCCGGCAGTTTTATGGGACGTTCCTGCGCAAGCGCATCCTGCGCGTGTACCCCGCGTACTACGGATGCCTGACGCTGCTGATCGCGCTCGCGGCGACGCACCTTTATTTGCGCCTTCCGGGTCGGCTGGAGCTGCTGCTGCACTTGGGCATGATGCACAACGTCATCGAGCGGTACATTGCGACGATGAACGGCGTGTTCTGGACGTTGCCATTCGAGTGGCAGTTCTATCTGTTCTTTCCGTTGCTGTTCCTGCTGCTCGTGCGCAAAGGTCCGTGGGTGCTGGCCGTGTTCGCGCTGGGACTGGTCTACGCGGCCAAGGCGCACGTCATCATCACGTACGATGGATTCATGCAGACGCAATTGCCCATCCGGCTGGATGCGTTCGTTTTCGGGATGTGCGCCGGCCGCTATGCCGCCCGCACGCCTCTCAACAAGGTCAATGCGCAATATGCGTACTATGCCGGGTTGTTGGTGTTGTTCGCAACGCCGCTGCTTTTCTCCGATCTGCCAACGGGAAACAATTACTACACGCTGAAGGGATTTCTCAGACCTCTGTGGATTCAACTCGGTGTGGTGCTGATGCTGCTTGGAATGACGGGCGAGCGGCATCCCGGCGTGGCAATTTTCGGCAACCGGCTCGTGGTGGGCTTAGGACTCATCAGCTACAGCATTTACCTGTTGCACGTGCCAGTGATGGAGATGTTCATCCTTCACCGGGGCGTCCTCGGCCCGTTGGCGGCGTTGCCGTACGGGCTGCCACTGGTTCTCGGTTGCGCGCTGCCCCTGGTGCTGCTTGCCAGCTACATCTCGTACAAGCTGATCGAGCAACCGTTCCAGCGGCGACGGGCATCGCGCGCGCGCGGATGGTTCGGGAGCAGCGGCGGCTTGCTCGACCGCGTCGATCCGCTGCTTGTTCTGCTGGCGTGGGCAGTGCTGCTGATGGTGGCGGTGGAATTGCTGCGCTGAACTGCGCGCACGCTACTCCGTCTGGTAGACGTACGGCGTCATCGCGACGCGACCTTCATCCATTTGCTTTTCGAGGCCAAGCGCCGCAGGCGTCTTGTCCCACCACAATGCGCGCCCTTCGCGCTGCTTGGCCGGCAGATCCGGTTTCTTCTCGATCAATTCGCGAATGAATTGCGTATGGTCGGAAACATAGTGGCGGGACGGTAGCATCGGCATGGTGCGCCTTGTGAATGTGAGCGTTCGGGAGTCGCGACGCAAACGTGGAACTTGCAACCTGCAAATTCAGGAAGTCATCTTACCACCAGGCACGTGCCGGCCCGCGACCAGCGGAAACGCGAACAGCCGGCACTCGATGGCGCCGTTGAAGAGCGGTGTCTTCTTTGCGACCTTGAGATGTATGAGCTTGGGCAGGCGCAAGTCTCCGGTAAAGAAATAGGCCGTCCAGCCCGTGAAGCGTTGCTTCATCGCGTCGCCCAGCAACGGATAGAACGCCGCCATATTTTCCTGGTCCGCGAGGCGCACGCCGTACGGCGGATTGGTGAGCAGGATGCCTGCCGGCGCAGGCGCGGCGCGAGCGAGCAGATCTGAGCATTCCACGTCCACGAAATCGCCAATCTGCGCGCCGTTGAGGTTGCTCTGCGTCTTGCCGACGGCTCCGGGTGCGATGTCGCTTCCGAAGATCGTCGGTTCCGTCGGCGCCTTGCGAATGCGATCGCGCGCGGTCTGCTTGATGCGCTGCCACGCGGGTCCATCGAACCACAGGAGTTTCTGGAAACCGAATGTGCGCGCGAGGCCGGGTGCGCGATCGGCGGCGATCAGAGCGGCCTCGGCGACGATGGTGCCGCTGCCGCACATCGGATCCAGCAGCGGAACGTCGGGCGTCCATTCCGTCAATGCCAGCAGGCCAGCGGCCAGGTTCTCCCGCAACGGCGCTTCCTCCGCATCGCGGCGGTAGCCGCGCTTGAACAGCGGCTCCCCCGAGGTGTCGACATAGATCGTGGCGTCGCGGTCGGTCAGATAGGCATGCACGCGCACGTCCGGCGCGCGCTTGTCGATCGATGGCCGCACATTGAGATCGGCGCGGAGCCGGTCGCATACGGCGTCCTTCACGCGCAGCGTCGCAAATTCAAGACTTTGCAGCGGGGAGCGGGTCGCAGCGACATCGACGCGAAGCGTGCGGGTGGGCAGGAACAGCCGCTTCCAGTCGACGGCGTGCACCAGCGCGTACAGATCGGTTTCATTGCGATAGCTTCCGGTCGCAACTTGCCACAGGATGCGGCTCGCGATCCGTGATTCGAGATTGACGCGATAGACCAATTCGAGGACGCCCGTGAAGGAGACGCCACCTTCCGTGGGCTCGACCTGCTGGCATCGCAAGCCAGTAAGTTCCGCGGCCAGCACGCCTTCGAGGCCGCGCGGACAGGGTGCGAAGAAGCGCTCGGCGGTGGCGGCGCTCAAAACGGCTTGGCAACGACAAGGTAAATGATCAGCGCGAGGGCCGGCGCTGCGGGGATTTCGTTGATCCAGCGATAAAACCGGTCGTTGTGCGTGTTGCGGTCCGCCGCGAAATCGCTCACCAGCTTGCCGAGCCAGACGTGATGCGCGACGAGCACCGCCACCAGCGCCAGCTTGGCGTTCAGCCAGCCCCCGGATATTCCGTAGCCCAGCCAGAGCCACGCGCCGAACAGGATCGTAAGGACGGCGCTGGGCGTCATGATGCCCCGGTACAGCTTGCGTTCCATCACCTTGAAGCGCGCGATGCCGATGGGGTCGGTCGCCATGCAGTGATAGACGAACAGGCGCGGCAGGTAGAAGAAGCCGGCGAACCACGCGACCATGAAGAAAATGTGCAATGTCTTGATCAGCAGCATGCTGGCTTGCACATTGCGTTCACTTGAGCAGGCGCCGCCGTGTGAGCACGAGCGCGGCATAGTAGGCAAGCGCCGCATAGAACAGCAGCACCGCGACGTGCAGCAGGATATTTTCGGGGATGCGGGCCAGCATCAGCGGACGCGCGATGTCGATCGCGTGCTTGAGCGGCAGGAAGCCGGCAATGGTCGCCAGCCACGCCGGCATCTGCTCTACCGGGAAATAGACGCCCGAGAATAGCAGCATCGGCGTCAGCACCAGCGTGAAGAAATAGGTAAAGAAGTCGTAGTTCGGCGCCAGCGCATTCATTACGAGGCCTGCCGCGCCGAAGGTCAATCCGACCAGGAAGCCCAGCGGCAGGATCCAGATCGCGAGCCATGTGTGGCCGTAGCCCAGCAACATGATAACGATGAGGATTGCCGCGGTGGACATCACCGCCTTCGTCCCGGTCCACAGCCATTCCGCGAGCATGACATCGTCGAGCGAGATCGGCGCATTGATGATGCCTTCCCACGTTCTCTGCATATGCATGCGGGAAAAGGCGGAGTACATGCCCTCGAAACTGGCGGTGAACATCGCACTCTGGCAAACCATGCCGGTGCCGATGAATGCGATGTAGCTCATGCCGCCGACTTCGCCGATCAGCGACCCGATGCCGAATCCCAGCGCCAGCATGTAGAGCAGCGGATCGGCGATGTTGCCCAGAATGCTGGCGATGGCGAGCTTTTTCCAGACCAGCAGGTTGCGCCGCCAAACCGGAACAAAGCGTGGCGAGAGCGTGGGCAGCGCCCAGATCTTGGTGGCGGCAATGCTCATTTGGGCAGGACTCCTCTAGTCCCGGAGCTCGCGACCGGTGAGCTTGATGAACAGGTCTTCGAGGTTTGCCGGTCGATGCAGGTAGCGCACCCCTGAGCGAGTTGCCAGGTCGTTGAGCAGCGGCTGTGGGTCGGAGGCGTAGCAGAACGCGGTCTCGCCGGCGACTTCGACGCGCTGCGAGAGCTTGCGGCCGTGCACGTCGGCCCATGTCCGAACTTCGTCGCCGAAGACTTCCACCACTTCCGGCTCGACGTGTTGAGCGAGCAGGATGCGCGGCGACCCGGTGGCGATCAGCATGCCGTGGTCGATGACGGCCAGCCGCGTGGACAGGCGCTCCGCCTCGTCCATGAAGTGCGTAGTAAGGAGGATCGTCTTGCCCGCGGCGAGCAATTGCCGCAATCCGTCCCAGATCAGGTGGCGCGCCTGTGGATCGAGGCCCGTCGTGGGCTCGTCGAGGATCAGCAGTTCCGGATCGTTGATGAGCGCGCGGGCAAGCGTCAGGCGCCGCTTCATGCCGCCGGATAACGTGCGAATGCCGACATTGCGCTTGTTGCCGAGTCCGGCGAAGTCCAGCAGTTTCGGGATGCGCCTTTCGACGACGGTGCGCGGCAGGCCGAAATAGCTGCCGTACATGAGCAGGTTTTCGCGCACGGTGAAATCGGGATCGAGGTTATCCATCTGCGGCACGACGCCGACACGCACCCTGGCTTCGCGTGCCGCCCTGGGGACGGGCTGTCCGACCATTTCGATTGTGCCGCCGTCCGGATCGATGAGACCGAGGCAACAGCGCAACGTCGTTGTCTTGCCGGCGCCGTTGGGGCCGAGCAGGCCGAAGCACTCGCCACGCACGATGTCGAAGCTCAGGCCCTTCACGACTTCGGTGGCGCCATATTTCTTGCGCAGCTTGGCCACGTGCAGGATGACCTCCTGCCCCGACCCTGCGGCAGCGGCCGCGGACGGCGCGACAACGGCCCTCCTTTGCGCGGCACTGTCTCCGGGCAGTGTTTCGGGTTCGCTCATGTGCGCTGCCACATCCCGGTGATCACGCTTTGCAACTGCAGCAACCGACCGTGGAAGAAGTGACCGCACCCGGGAAAGACCACAATGGGCAGTTGTTGCGGCCGCGCCCATGCCAGCACATCGGCCAGCGGCACGACATCGTCTTCCTCGCCGTGAATGACGATCGTGTCGGCAGGGACTTCCTCCACCGCGAACCGGCGAACGGCCGGCCCGACCAGGACCAGTCGCTGCGCCTGGAATGCCTTGGCCACACGCGTTTGCACGAATGATCCGAACGAGAATCCCGCCAGAACCACCGGCAGGTCTTCGCCGAACCTGGCCTTGGCGCCGGCAAGCACCGCAAGCGCGTCGTCGGTCTCGCCGATGCCGTCGTCAAATGTGCCGGCCGAATCGCCGACGCCGCGAAAGTTGAAGCGCACCGCGACGTACCCGAGCGCAAAGAATGTCTTGGCCAGTGTCTGGGCGACCTTGTTGTCGAGGGTGCCGCCCTGCAGCGGATGCGGATGCGCGACCAGCGCTATGCCCGCCGGCCGCATGTCCGGCACGTTGCTGGCGACTTCGATCGGCCCCACCGGCCCGTCGATCGTCTTTCGCTCGGTTGTCCGTGGCGTCAAATCTTCAGCCGCTCGACGATTTCGCCACCCACCACGTGACGGTCGATGATCTCGTCGATGTCGTCACGATCGACATACGTGTACCAGACGGCGTCCGGATAGACGACGAGGACCGGACCCTCCTCGCAGCGATCGAGGCATCCCGCCTTATTGATGCGAACGTGGCCCGCGCCATTCAGCCCCAGCGCCTTGATGCGGCCTTTGGCGTATTGCTGCATATCCAGCGCGCCGTTGTCGGCACAGCATTTCTCCGGGGGGTCGCGCTTGTTGCAGCAGAAGAAAACGTGCTTCTCGTAATAGCTCATGGCAAACGCGGACGATCCCGATGACAAACGACAAGTTGGCAAGTATAGCGGAGCGCGCCGGGGCGCCCGGGCGCGGATCACCACCAGCGCGTGGCTAATCGGGGCGACCCCACGCCGGCTTTCCGGCGAGGGCAAACAGCCATGCGGCGGCGGCGATCGGCCACACCAGCAGCACGGTGTGGGTCAGGCCATTGAAGTTGAGCAGGTGGCCGTAGCGCCAGTTGAACAATGTCAACGGGGCTTGCGCGCTCGAGACGTTGCTTGACGCAAGAGGCAAGAGCAGCGACGACAGCAATGCGACCGCGCACGCCGCCACCTGCGCGGGGCGGGGAAGGAACGCCGTCAACAGCAGGCCCAGCGACCCGGCTGCGATGCCAATGGACACGCCGGGCCTTAGCCACGTCTCCCACGCCGCAGGCTTCAGCACCAACCATGCCGCCAGGCCTTTCAGCACGAATGCCGAGCCGATCAACAGCAACACGGCACCGCCGACATAGCGGCGGTCGCGCAGCAGGAGCGCGAGGAACAAACCCACGCCCACCAACTGGAAGGCCGTTTGCACGGCTTCGAGCATCGTCGCCGCGGTTTCGGGCGCTGGTGCGGACGCGAGCCCGGGTTCGAAATTGACGGCGAACAGCGCGATGCCCGGATTGATCTGGGCGGTCAGCCAGAGTGCGAGCAGCGCGATGCCCACGTCGCCCAATCGACCTGGAAGAAAGGCGCCGTCCCGGCTTGCGGACATCAGGCGGCGCACGCGCTGCGCACGCACGAGCGTGCCGCCGAGGATGCCGCCCATGAGTGCGCCCGCGGCATTGGCCATGAGGTCGATGAGGTTGGCCGATCGCGAGGGGAGAAACATCTGCAGCGTTTCCATGCCGAACGACAGGACCGTGCCTGCGGCGACGGCAATGGCAGTTCGCAGCAACGGGCTCGCGCGCCTTGGAATCAACGCGATGAATATGCCGAACGGCACGTACGCCAGTATGTTGACGATGACGTCGAAGCGCGTCCACTTGGGCGGCCACGGTGCGACGGGCCAGAATGGCGTACCGGCCGGCACGGGAATCCATGGTGCAAATGGCTGCAGGCTCGCGAAAGCCAGAGCAAGGCCGTACAGGATGGCGAGAATGTGCGGCAGGAACGTGCGCTGGCGCCGGATGTCCATCTTGCCGCCGCGAGCGTTACCTTAGCATTCTGCGCACGACGGTCACGTTGTCGTGAGTAGCGATGGCGACGAAGCCGGCAGCATCGAACATCGCTGGCGAGCCGTGGTAATGGTCGGTTGCGCTGGTGTCATCGGGACCGACGTTCCAGGGAAATGCGTCGACCAGCGCTATGCCTCGCGCGGCAAAATCGGCCAACGCACCCGCGAGCAGTGCGCGCGCGACACCGCGCCGGCGCCATGCGGGCGCGGTTACGAAACAGACAATGGCGGCGGCATCGTGCGCCGGCACCGGCAGCGGGGGCGACGCGATCTTCATCCGTGCGCATGCATGCTGGAGCTTGTGATAAGGCTGTGCGTTGACCCAGCCGACGACGGGGCCGCCCGCTTCGCCATCCGCATAAGCGAGGAATCCTTCCATCTCGCCGGACGCGATGCGCGCATTCATCGCGCCGCGGTTCGCGTTGCCGTCGAACGCACCCCAGGTGACCGTCGCCGGCACCTCGTAATAGTGGCAATAGCATTTCGCCCACTCCGGATTGTCCGCAAATGCCGGGCCTGTCTCATGGTCGAAAAAGCGCAGGAAATCCGCGCCGGACGCGGGCGTCAGGCGCTCGATGCGATAGCTGTCGCGTTCGGTCGCCTTCAACGCGATGCCTTGATCTCCGTCCACATCTTGCCGCGCAGACGCCGCTGCGCGGCGGTCAGGTCCTTCAGCTGCTCCAGCTTGGCCGCAACGGCGGGGTCGGGAAACACCGCGGGATTCTTCAGGAGCTCCGGCTTGATGTACTTGACTGCATCACTGTTCGGATTGCCTGAGCCGATGAGGTTCGTGAGCTCGGCCGAATTCTTGCCTTCGAGCATGTAGTTCATGAACTGCAGCGCGAGGTCGGGCCGCGGCGCGTCCTTGTGGATCACCATGTTGTCGACGGCGAGCACGGCGCCCTCCTTGGGCATGCCCTGCGCGATCGTGAACTTGCGACCGGCCGCCTGCGCGTCGAGGTTCGCCTGGTAGATGTCGTTGGAATAGCCGTGCACGAGCCAGATGTTGCCGACCGTCAGCTCCTTGATGTACGACGACGCGTTGAACGCGGCCCAGTACGGCTTGGCGCGCTTGATGAGATCGGCGGCTTCCTTCCAGTGCTTTTCGTCGGTGTCGTTGGCGGAATAACCGAGGTACTTGAGCGCAGCAGCGAAAAGTTCGCTCGAGCTGTCCAGCACGGTGACCCGGCCTTTCAGCTTTTCAAGGTACTTCGGTTCGAAAATGACCGCCCACGTGTCCGTGGGTAGACCCAGCTCCTTCATCTTCTCCGCGTTGTAACCGAGGATGGTCGTGGACATCGCGTACGGCACCGAGTACTTGTTGTCCGGGTCGAAGGGCGTGTTCATGTACGTCGCGTTGATATTCTTAAGATTGGTGAGCTTGGTCTTGTCGATGGGTTTCAGCTGTCCGCCCTTGATCAGCGATTGCATCGCGTTCGACGTCGGCACGAGGATGTCGTAGCCTTTGGCGCCGGCGGCGAGCTTGGCCAGGAGCTCCTCGTTGTCGGAATAGTAGGTTTGCTTGACCTCGCACTTGCACTGTTCCTCGAAGCGTTTCACGGTCTCGGGCGCAATGTAGTTGTTCCAGTTGTAGAGGTTGAGCGTGTCCTTGGCGAACGCCGGGAGGGCGGCCAGGCAAAGAAGGATGGCGAGGGCGCGTTTCATGGGTTTTGTGTCTCCTGCTTGGAACCGGAAAGGACGATGCGGGCGCGCTTCATGATCTGGGGGCCTCCTCGTTCGATCGAAGGAGGGTGGGCGAAAGTTTGGTGGCGATGACGATCAGGAACAACGTCAGCAGCATCAGCAGCGTTGACACGGCATTGACCTCGGGCGTGACGGCGATCTTGATCATCGAGTAGATCTGCAGCGGGAGCGTCACGGTTCCCGCACCGGCGGTGAAGAACGTGATGACAAAATCGTCGATCGAGAGCGTGAAGGCCATCAGGGCGCCGGCGATGACGCCGGGCATGATCAACGGCAGCGTCACATAGCGGAAGGACTGCCAAGGCGATGCGCCGCAGTCGCGCGCCGCCTCGGTGAGGCTTTCGTCCATGCCGGACAGGCGGGAGCGCACGACGATCGCGACAAAGCCGATGCAGAACGCGATGTGCGCGAGCGTGACCGAGACCAGACCGAGCGTGAAATTGAGCAGCACGAAAAAGATGAGCAGCGACACGCCCATCAGTATCTCGGGAATCGCGATCGGCGTCAGCACCAGGATGGGCAGCAGCCGGAGCTTGTACCGGTACATTGCCACGCCGGCCATCGTGCCCAGCACGGTGGCGATGAGGCTGGTCACGAAGCCAATGATGAGGGAGTTGACTGCGGCCTCCTGCATTTCCGCGTTATGCGCGAGCTTGCGGTACCAGTCGAGCGTGAAGCCCACCCATTCCGCATTCAGCCGCGAATCGTTGAACGAATAGACGACGACGATGACCAGCGGCAGATACAGGAACGCGTAGCCGGCGACTGCCGCCGCCCAGAGCCACGGCGACATCCTGCGCACGGAGCCAGGCGCGCCGTTACGCACGGGATTAGGTACAGAGCTAGGCACGGCGTTAGACACCTGAGGCCTCGCGCCGTGTGCTGCGCGCGCCAACCCATGCCGCAAGTCCGGCGAGCGCCAGCGCGGCAATGGTCAGCACAATGGACAGCACGCTGCCGAACGGCCAGTCGCGCGTTTCCAGGAACTGTTGCTTGATGACGTTGCCGATCAGGCTGTCATCGGGACCGCCCAGGATGTCCGGAATGGCGAAAATGCCGAGCGCCGGGATGAACACCAGCGCCGCCCCGGCGTAGACCCCGGGCAGCGAAAGCGGAAAGGTCACGCGCCAGAAACGCTGCCAGGCGTTGGCGCCCAGATCCTGCGCAGCGTCAAGGAGCGCCTGGTCGTGCTTCTCCAGGTTGGCATACAGCGGCAGCACCATGAAGGGCAGATGCACGTAAACGAGACACACGAGCACGGCGAAGGAACTGAACAACAGCGATACCGGCCCGACGCCGAACCACCCAAGCATTCCATTCACGGTGCGCGCAAGCGCCGCCTGCGGCCCCAGCACGATCATCCACGCATAGACACGGATCAGGAAATTGGACCAGAACGGCAGTATCACCAGCAGCAGCAAGAGGTCGCGATGTCGTTTCGGGCTCTTGGCAATCAGCGCTGCGAGGGGGTAAGCGATGGCCAGACAAATCAGCGTGGTGACCAGCGCATAGACGAATGACTTGACGAAAATCTGCGCATACACGGGTTCCGTAAAGAAACGGACGTAGCTGTCGACATTGAGGTCCAGTTTGCCCGTCTCGTCGACGAGCGGAGCCAGCCCACCGAATTCTCCCGGCGTGCGAAACGACGCCAGCACCATGATCAACGCGGGAATCGCGAAGAACAGAAGCAGATATAGGATCGGGGGCCCGCTGACCAGCCACTTGCCGAGCCGTTCGCCGCGCCGCTGCGTGTCGATCATGTTGCGGTCTTCTCGGGGATCATCCGGCGATCAACCCACGATGAAGTGGCCGGCGGCCGGCGGCCAGCGGAGGTCGACCGGGTCGCCGACTTCGTGGAACTTGGTGCGACCGGCAGCGGAATTGGCGGACAACGCCTCGATGGTGGCGCCGCCTTCGGTCGTGACGATATAGACAGTGACGTCGCCGTGATACAGGAAATCCGACACGGTACCGCGGAAATGGTTGTCGGACGATTCTGCCAGTGCGTTCGCGCCGATGACGATCTTTTCCGGCCGCAATGCAATCGCGCCCGCGTCGCCCGGGGCCACAGCGGCCGCCGCCGCGACCTTGACCGGCCCCAACCCCGGAACGTCGACCGCGATGATAGTGCCGTCGTTGCCGCAAACAGGCCCGGCAAGGAGATTGCATGTTCCGATGAAGTCCGCGACGAAGCGCGTCTTCGGGAAACTGTAGATGCGCGACGGCGCGTCGAGCTGTTCGACATGGCCGCCGTTCATCACCGCAATGCGGTGCGAAAGCGCGAGCGCCTCCGTCTGGTCGTGAGTGACGTATACGAACGTGATGCCAACTTCCTTTTGCAGGTTGATGAGCTCGATCTGCATTTCCTCGCGCAGCTTGGCGTCCAGAGCGGCCAGCGGCTCGTCGAGCAGCAGCACCGTCGGATGCGTGACCAGTGCCCGCGCGATGGCGACGCGTTGCTTCTGCCCGCCGGACAGCTCATGCGGAAAGCGCTTGCCGAAACCCGTCAGGCGAACGTCTTCCAGCGCCGCCGCGACCTTGGGGCCGATCTCGGCCGACGCGGTTTTGGCCATCTTGAGCGGAAATGCGACGTTGCCTTCGACGGTCATGTGCGGAAACAGCGCGTAGCTCTGGAATACTGTGCGCACGGGCCGCGCTTCCGGCGGCAGGTCCGCCATGTCCTTGCCGTTGAGGAGGATGCGGCCGCCGTCCGGCGCGTCGAATCCCGCGATCATTCGCAGAAGCGTCGTCTTGCCGCACCCGGAGGGGCCGAGCAGCGTGAAGAATTCACCCGACTCGATGGCGAGGGTGACCTGGTCGACGGCGGTGAAATCGCCGAACCTGCGCGTGACATTCTGGACTTCAAGCAGCGCCATCGGCGCTCCTTCGCGAGACTGCGGAAAGCGGCGGATTGTATAGCAAATGGCGGCTGACGAAGCGCTGCGGATTGAGGCGCGCAGCGGACCGGGTTTGCCTGCCCGGATTGGATGCCGGTTCGTATCGAACTGGCGAACGCGAATGACGCCCGAAAGGAACGCTGGTCAGCGGTGTCCGGATCACAGCAAGGGAGCGGTGTTCAAAATGTGTCATTTTGTGCGCTGGACATTTACGTCTTGCGCAACAGCAGGAAAATCACCACCGCAAGCAGTATCGCGATGAGCGCGAGCCATCGATTCCGGGCTTTCTGCGCCGTCGCGAGTTCGGCAACGGTCGTATCCGATGCCGTCTGCGGCGCCAGCAGCCGTTGGTGCAGAAGCCGCGGCAATTCGGGCAACGCGGCAACGATGTAAGGCGCCTCGGCAATCAACCGGCGCTGTAATGCCGGCAGCCCGATCTGTTCCTGCATCCAGCGCTCGAGGAACGGCTTCGCGGTGACCCAGAGGTCGAGGTCGGGATCGAGTTGCCGGCCCAGGCCCTCCACGTTCAGCAGCGTCTTCTGCAGGAGCGTTAGTTGCGGCTGGATCCTCACATTGAACCGGCGCGATGCGCGAAACAGCGACACCAGAACCTTGCCCAGTGAAATCTCCCGCAGCGGCCGATCGAAGATCGGCTCGCAGACGACGCGGATTTCCGCTTCGAGTTCATCCACCCGCGTGTCCGGTGGCACCCAGCCCGATTCGAGGTGTGCGGTGGCGACCCGGTGGTAGTCGCGACGAAAGAACGCGAGGAAATTCTGCGCCAGATAGCCCTTGTCGGTCTCCGACAATGTGCCCATGATGCCGAAATCGAGCGCGATGTACTTGCCGTGATTCGAACCGTCAGTGGCGACGAAGATGTTCCCGGGATGCATGTCGGCGTGGAAGAAGCCGTCGCGAAACACCTGGGTGAAGAAGATCTCCACGCCCGCGCGCGACAGCCGTTTCAAGTCGATGCCCGCGCGCAGCAATTCGTCGACGCGTCCGATGGGAATGCCCGCCATGCGCTCCATCACCAGCACTTCTACCGTCGTCCAGTCCCACACGACCTCCGGCACCTGCAGCAGCGGCGAATGCTTGAAATTGCGCCGGAGCTGCGAGCAGTTCGCCGCCTCGCGTGTCAGGTCGAGCTCATCGCGGATGGTCTTTTCAAACTCGCCGACCACCGCCAGCGGGCGCAGGCGCTTGCCATCGGACCACAGTTTCTCCACCAGGCCGGCGGCCGTCTGCATCAGTGCGAGATCGTGTTCGATGACCTTATGGATGTCCGGCCGGAGCACCTTGACGGCAACCGGCGTGCCGTCGGGAAGGTGCGCGAAATGCACCTGCGCCACGGACGCGCTGGCGACGGGTGTCAGGTCGAATGACTTGAAGACCTGGTCGACGGGTTTTCCGTAGGCGCGCGCCAGCGTGGCCAGCACCTGCTCCGCGGGAAACGGCGGCACGCGATCCTGGAGCTTGGCCAGCTCGTCGGAGATGTCCGGTGGCAACAGGTCGCGGCGCGTGGACAGCATCTGTCCGAACTTGACGAAGATCGGGCCCAGCGCCTGCAGCGCCTCCCGCAACCGGACGCCGCGCGGCTGCGTGAGATCGCGCCAGAACAATATCCGATTGACGAACGGCCGAAGGCCGCGCACGCGCTCGTGGCCCAGCAGGAACTCGTCCAGGCCAAAGCGCAGCGCAACCATGTGGATGCGGATCAGGCGGGCAATGCGCATCATGACCGCATTCTACGGGAGACCCGCTGCGTACCGGGGGGAGGCAGCGTCGCGCCATCAGGCGGCACAGCCTCGTTCAAGGCAGAAGAACGACTACATCAGGAATGGATCGACTGCGGCTTTCCCGCGGCGACGCGCGCCGCCAGTGCGTCGAAGCGCTGTGCCAGCGCGTCGACACGCGGCGTGGTGTCGGCGATGCCGTCGACAAAGGCGCGCATCTGCGCGCTGCTTGCGAGCAATTGAGCCTCGTCGCGCGCGTAGCTTGCGACGCCGTCCGTGACGCGCTCAGTGGCGTATTCGGGAAAGGCAAGCAGCCGGCGTCCCGCATCGGCGACGCGCTGGCCGGCGAGGGGTCCCAGTGCCTTGGCAAGTGCCGCCTCGACGAACCAGGGCAATGTGCGCGCAAGTTCCTTCAATGCGCCACCGAGGTCGGCATCACCGTCTTCGCGCACGAATTCATTCCAGCGCGCCGGATTGGCGAGGAAAGACGGGACGGACAGCGGCGACATCACAAGCGCAAGGTCGACGGCCGCGGTTTCCGGCGCCTGGTCGAGCTTGCCGTCGGCGGCAATGGAGAATCGGGTGACGAGCGGTCCCACGCCGAGCGTGAATACCTTGCCTGCGAAAGGCAATAACTTCTCCCGCGCCCAGGCTTCTTCGCTCAGGATCCGATTCGCCAGGCGCGCGGGCGCCTCCGCGGGATCAGGGAGTTTCATGCGAGTTGCCGGATTCCGGCCAGCAACCAACCGGCAGTGCCGTCAACCGGCTTGACCAGGTTCCAAACTTCATCAAATGACTTGGGCAGCACCATGCCGTCTTCGCGCAGCATGCCCGTGAAGTGCACGCTCGCCCAGTGACGATCGCCTTCCGTGGTCACGTCAAGAACGACGGCGTCGAGTTCCGCCACTTCGGTCGCGACATGAATGCCGCGCTCCGCGATTTCCTTGTCGATCTCGGCGAACATCTCCGGCGTCATCACATCGGCAAGCGCTTTGCGGTCGCCCGAATCGTAGGCTGCCTGGAGCTTCCTGAATTGCAGCTTGGCCTGTTGCAGGAAAGGCGCCGGATCGAACCCCTGGGGAAACTTGCCATAAGCGGGCGCAGTGGGGGCCGTCGTCGTGGCGGCGCCGAATGTGGGTTCGAATCGGTTGACCGGCGGTTGCGCCGCTGGCGGCAGTGCGGGCGATGGGATCGGCGTCACAGCGGCGGGCGCGCCGGTCCCCGCATATTGCAGTGGCGCACTCGTGGCCGTGCGCCGCGCGAGGAGCAATCTGATCAGGAACACGCCCCCAAACACGAGCAACGCCAGCATCAGGATGCTTGCGAAGCCTTCCGACAATCCGAAGTGCGACAGCAGTGCGGCGAGGCCGATGCCGGCAGCGAGACCCGCAAGCGGCCCCAGCCAGCGCGACGCCCCGGATGCGGCCGGTGCAGCCTTGGATGCCATCGCCGTTGCCGGAGCGACCGGACTGGCGGGAGCGACATTCGGCGCGCTGGGAGACGTGGGAGCAGGTGTCGCCTGCCGCTGCGTGCCCAGACTGCGGCCGCCGCCCAGCCGCTTGGCTTCTGCCGAATCGGCGGCGACCAGCGTCAATGCGGCAAACAGTGCCAAACGCAAGAACAAGAAAATGCCTCATGTCGTGCCTCCGTGTCGGGACAGCGGGAATCAATGGACGCGTCCGACATGGACGGCGACCACGCCTGCGGTGAGGTTGTGATAGTCGACGGCGTCGAAGCCGGCGTCCTGCATCATCTGCTTCAGCGTCTCCTGGTCCGGATGGACGCGGATCGATTCGGCAAGATAGCGGTAGCTCGCTTCGTCGCTCGGCGATGAGCTTGCCAAGACGCGGCAGCACGTTGAAGCTGTACCAGTCGTACGCGGGCGCCAGCGGCGCGGCGACGCGGGAGAACTCGAGCACGACGGCTGCGCCGCCGGGCTTGAGCACACGGCGCATCTCTGCCAGCGCGACGTCCTTGCGCGTGACGTTGCGCAGGCCGAACGCGATGGAGACCACGTCGAACCTGCGTGCCGCGAACGGCAACGCCTCGGCATTGCACTGGAGCGTCGGCAACACGAGCCCGACGTCCAGCAGCTTGTCGCGACCCGCGGACAGCATCGCTCCATTGATGTCGGTGTGCACGACCATTCCCGAGGGCCCGACCCGCGCGGCAAATAGCCTTGCGAGATCGCCGGTTCCGCCGGCGAGGTCGAGCACGCTTTGGCCCGCATGCGCGCCCGAGAGATCGATCGCGAATCGCTTCCACAGCCGGTGCAGGCCGCCCGACATCACGTCGTTCATCACGTCGTATTTGGCCGCAACCGAGTCGAACACGCCGCGCACGCGACGCGTTTTCTCTTCGGGCGAGACCTCTTCAAAGCCGAATTGTGTGCGCGACTCGTTCATCTGTTCATGGGCCGGGCGGGACCTTGGCCGGTGCCGCGCGGCTGGCGCCCGCGGCCTCGAGTTTGGCAAGATAGCGTTGCCAGAGCTCATCCTGGCGCACGCCCAGGTCGTAGAGGTAGTCCCAGGAATAGATGCCGGTGTCGTGGCCGTCGGAAAATGTCGGGCGGATCGCGTAGTGTCCGACAGGCTCAAGATCGCTGATCGACACGTCCTGCTTCCCGATCTGCAGAATTTCCTGTCCGGGCCCGTGGCCGCGCACTTCCGCCGAGGGCGAATGCACGCGGAGGAACTCGCAGGGAAGCCTGAACACGATACCGCGCGGAAACACGAGCTCGAGCACCCTGGAAACCTGGTGCAGCTTGATCTCGGTGGGAAGCGGAGTCTGTGTGCTGAGGCCTGCCATGGCATAGTCCGGCGTCACACGCCGAATATGGGGGAGGAACAGCCTAGCACAAGGCGTGTCCCCCGGTAATTCCTGGCGGGCGAATCAGATCTGGGTGTTCGAAGTCTCTGGCACGACGTCGAGGTTGCCGATGCCCGCGAACACGTTGCGGTTCTTCGCCTCCTTGCCGTGCAGCTTGATCTCCAGCCGCAGGTCGTTCAGCGAATCGGCGTTGCGCAGCGCGTCCTCGTAGGTGATGAGGCCGGCCTCGTACAGCTCGAACAGCGACTGGTCGAACGTCTGCATGCCGAGTTCGCGCGACTTCTTCATGATGTCCTTGATGCCGGACACATCGCCCTTGAAGATCAGGTCGGAAACCAGCGGCGAGTTCAGCATCACTTCCACTGCCGGCACCCGGCCGCGGCCATCGCGACGCGGAATGAGCCGCTGTGCGACGAATGCGCGCACATTGAGCGACAAGTCCATCAGCAGCTGCGCGCGCCGCTCTTCCGGGAAGAAATTGATGATGCGGTCGAGACCCTGGTTGGTGCTGTTCGCATGCAGCGTGGTCAGGCATAGATGGCCCGTTTCGGCGAATGCGACGGCGTAGTCCATCGTGTTGCGCTCGCGGACTTCGCCGATCAGGATGACGTCGGGCGCCTGGCGCAGGGAGTTCTTGAGCGCGACTTCCCAGGCGTCGGTGTCGACGCCGACCTCGCGCTGGGTAAGGATGCAGTTGCGGTGCTCGTGCACGAATTCGATCGGATCCTCGATCGTGATGATGTGGCCGTAGCTGTTCTCGTTGCGGTAGCCCAGCAACGAAGCCATCGACGTGGATTTGCCGGCACCGGTCGCGCCGATGAACATCATGATGCCGCGCTTGGACATGATGATGTCCTTGAGCACAGGCGGCAGCCCCAGGTCCTCGAACTTCGGAATCTCGGTGGTGATGGCCCGCAACACCATGCCGACGCGGGCCTGCTGCACGAAGGCATTCACGCGGAATCGGCCGATGCCAGGCGGGCTGATCGCGAAATTGCATTCCTTGGTGCCTTCGAACTCGGCCGCCTGCTTGTCGTTCATCACGCTGCGAACCAGCTCGATCGTGTGTTGCGCCGAAAGCTGGGTCTTGGACACCGGCGTGATCTTGCCGTCGACTTTGATCGCCGGCGGGAAATTGGCGGTGATGAAAAGGTCGGAGCCTTTCTGCTTGACCAGCAGGTCGAGCAGCTCGTGGATGAACTTGGTGGCGCGTTCGCGTTCCATGCAGGTCCTTTACCGGGTGCGCCCCGTGTGGGTACAGCGAGCAAAGTGAGTGTGGGGGTCGTTCACCGTCCCGCCGGGCCGTCCCAAGGGACGCGTGCGCCCCCATTGGGGGCAGCGAGCAAAGCGAGCGTGGGGGTCCATCATCAGCTTCCCATGAACAGGTCTTTGTTCACGGCGCGGTTGCGGGCTTCGGCGACGTTCACCTGGTTGCGGCGGACGAGGTCGACGAGGCACTGGTCGAGTGTCTGCATGCCGATCGACTGCGACGTCTGAATCGCCGAGTACATCTGGGCGACCTTGTTCTCGCGAATGAGATTGCGGATGGCCGCGGTGCCGATCATGATCTCGTGCGCCGCTACGCGGCCCTGTCCGTCCTTGGTCTTCAGGAGCGTTTGGGCGACCACCGACACCAGCGACTCGGAAAGCATCGCGCGCACCATTTCCTTTTCCGCCGCGGGGAACACGTCGATGATCCGGTCGATCGTCTTGGCTGCAGAGCTGGTGTGCAGCGTGCCGAACACGAGGTGACCCGTTTCCGCGGCCGTCAGCGCCAGGCGGATCGTTTCCAGGTCGCGCATTTCGCCCACCAGGATGTAATCGGGGTCTTCACGCAGCGCGCTGCGCAGCGCGTTGGCAAACGACAGCGTATGCGGACCGACTTCGCGCTGGTTGATCAGGCATTTCTTGGACTCGTGCAGGAATTCGATCGGGTCCTCGATCGTCAGCACGTGACCATATTCGTTCTCGTTGACGTGGTTGACCATCGCGGCGAGCGTCGTCGATTTGCCCGATCCGGTCGGGCCGGTGCACAGGATCAGGCCGCGCGGCCGGTCGGTCAGTTCGGCGAAGACCTTCGGGGCGTTCAGCTCCTCGAGCGAAAGCACCTTGGCCGGAATGGTCCGGAACGCCGCTGCGGCGCCGCGCTGCTGCACGAACGCATTGACGCGGAACCGCGCGAGGTTGGGAACCGCGAACGAAAAGTCGCATTCGAGGTGTTCCTCGTACATCTTGCGCTGGGCGTCGCTCATGATGTCGTACACCATGGCGTGGACGTCCTCGTGTTCCATCGGCGGCAGGTTGATGCGGCGGATGTCGCCGTGGACGCGGATCATGGGCGGCAGCCCCGCCGACAGGTGGAGGTCCGAAGCCTTGTTCTTGACCGCAAACGCCAGGAGTTCGGTAATGTCCATCTATAATTCCTTGCCGGCCGATGACCTTGACCTGTTGTAGCACGCAAAGTGCGTGCCACCCGAAGGTAACTGAGGGAAACTGAGGGTAACGGCGGGTCCAAACGATTATGAGCCACTATGAGAAGGCGTGGCAAGCCGTGGCCGAACGCATCAACCGGGCCGTGCAGGATGCCGGTCGTGCCTCTGGGTCGGTGCGCTTGCTGGCGGTTTCAAAGACTTTTCCAGCAGAAGCCGTGCGCGCTGTGCATGCGGCAGGTCAGCGGGCATTTGGCGAGAACCAGGTGCAGGAAGGTGCGGCAAAACGGCAGGCTCTGGCCGATTTACCTGACGTTGAATGGCACTTGATCGGGCCGCTGCAGGCCAACAAGACGAGAGTGGCGGCGGCGAACTTCGACTGGGTGGAGAGCGTGGACCGGCTGAAAATCGCGCAGCGGCTTGTCGGCGCAGCGGCCGATGGCGCTGGGTCCGCTCGACGTCCTGGTGCAGGTCAATGTGAGCGGCGAGGCGTCCAAGAGCGGTGTCGCACCGGACGAGGCGCTGGCGTTGGCCCGCGAGGTGGCCGAACTGCCGCGCTTGCGATTGCGCGGCATCATGGGCATTCCAGCGCCCACGCAAGACATCGCGCAGCAGCGTTCGCAGTTCCGCCGCTTGCGCGAATGTCTCGAGCAGTGCGTTGCCGGCGGGTTGGCGATGGATACGCTGTCGATGGGAATGTCGGCCGACCTGGAAGCGGCGATCGCCGAAGGCGCGACGCAGGTCCGGGTGGGCACGGCCATCTTTGGAGCGAGGCAAGAAGTGATGGACGGCAGATGAATTTGACTTTCATAGGCGGCGGCAACATGGCCACCGCGATCATCGGCGGATTGATCAACGGCGGCGCGGATCCGCGCGAGTTCAGAGTCGTCGATCCGGTACCGACGCAGCAGGACAAGCTGGTCGGGCTGTTTCCGGGCATCGGCATCTTCGGCGAGACGTCCGCAGGTGCCGTCGAAGGCGCCGACATCGTCGTGCTGGCGGTGAAGCCGCAGCAAATGCGGGAAGCGACGCGCTCGCTTGCTTCGAATGTTGCGGACGTGACCGTTGTCATGAGCATCGCGGCAGGCGTCCGTCTGGCCGACATTTCGCGCTGGCTCGATGGTTTTCCGCGCCTCGTCCGTGCGCTGCCCAACACCCCCGCGCTCATTCGCGAAGGAATCAGTGGTGCGTTCGCGCCGCCGGATGCCGGTGCGCGCGGGCGCAAACTTGCGGAACGGGTGCTCGACGGCGTCGGCGCCGTGCTGTGGGTGAACAACGAGGATTTGCTGGATGCGATCACTGCTGTTTCCGGCAGTGGCCCGGCGTACGTGTTCTATTTCCTGGAAGGCCTCGAACAGGCGGCGCGGGAATTGGGCTTCTCCAAGGAGGACGCCCGCACGCTCGCGTATGCCACCTTTGCCGGCACCGTGAAATTGGGCGCCGGCTCCGAACTGGAACCGGGCATCCTGCGCGCGCAAGTCACCTCCAAGGGCGGTACGACAGAACGCGCCATGTCGGTCCTCGAGGCGAGTGCCGTGAAGACCAGCTTCGTTGCAGCAGTGAAGGCGGCGGCCGCGCGCGCCAAGGAAATGGGCGACACGCTGAGCGCGGAAGGCTAACGTCATGATGGAACAGGTGACCCGTTATCTGCTCGACGTCGTCTTCGGGCTCTTCACCTATGCGCTGCTGCTGCGCTTCGTGATGCAACTGCTGCGCGCGCCTTTCCGCAATCCGCTCGGCCAGGCCGTCATCGCGTTGACCGACTGGATCGTGAAGCCGCTGCGGCGGTTCCTTTCCGGGTGGAAAGGTGTGGACTGGGCTTCGCTGGTCGCGTTGGTCCTGTTCCAGTTCGTCTGGCTCCTGTCCTACAACATGGTCTTCGGCGGCTTCAGCCTCCTGGGCGCGGGCATACCTTTCCTGCTGGCCGCGACGCCGGTGGCACTTCTGAAGGCGGCCATCTGGCTGTTGATCGTAATGGTGTTCGCGCAGGCAATCCTGTCGTGGGTGGCGCCGGACGGTCCGCTGTCGGGAACGCTCAACGCGCTCACGTTTCCATTCCTGCGACCGATACGGCGCATCCTGCCTCCCATCGGCGGCACGCTCGACCTGTCGCCGCTGGTCGTCATCGTGCTGGCGCAGGTCGCGCTGATGACCATCGTGCCATGGCTGGAAACCCTGCTGACGCGATCCTTCCTCTGAGACGTCCGCTGTAGATCGTCGCTTCAGGCTCCGTTGGCCGCGAGGAAGCGCCCGGCGCGTCCGGGAGTAGCGCACGTGTCCCCGTAGGAGACAGCGCCGTTCACGATCACGCAACTTATCCCACGCGCGGTCGCGATCGGTTTCTCGAATGTCGCCGCATCAATCACGGTCTCCGGATCGAAGAGCGTGATGTCGGCATAAGCGCCGACGCGAATCTCGCCTCGATCGGCCAGATTGAACTGCCGCGCGGACAGCCCGGTCATCTTGTGCACGGCGAGTTCCAGAGGAAACAGGCCGAGGTCGCGGCAGTAATGGCCGAGCACGCGCGGGAAGGTGCCCCACAGACGTGGATGCGGATGACTGTCGTGCGGCAGGCCGTCGGAGCCGATCATCGTCGCGGGATATTGCAGCACCCGCTGCACGTCGTCCTCGCGCATCTGGAAGTAGCAGGCGCCGCCGGGCTTGCAGACGTTCGCACGCCTCCTGCTGCGTGCATCCCCATTCGGCGGCGATGTCGGCCAGGTGCCGCGCCGACATTTCCGGGTGCGGCTCGGACCAGGTGACGATGATGTCGATGATGCCGTCGACCAGATCGTTGCGCAGCACGGTCGACCCTGCAATGTAGGGATAGCAGTCGAGGCCGATCGCCTGTGACCTCCGCGCGGCGTCGAAATGCGCGAGCGTCTGCACGGTGCGGCCCCAGTTGCCCGGACCCGCGCACTTGTGATGCGAGATCACGACGGGCAGCTTGCCGCGCCTCGCGGTGGCGAACGCCTCGTCCAGCGAATCGAAAATGCGATCCATTTCGTCGCGGATGTGGGTCGTGTAGACACCGCCCGCTTCGCCAGCAACGGCGGCGAGCATCGCGAGTTCGTCGATGTCGGCCGCGGCGCCGGTGTCGTAGAACACGCCTGAACTCATGCCGACGGCGCCTGCCGCCATGCCTTCGCGCAACAACGTCGACCATCGCCTGCTGCTCGCCGGGGGTGGCGGGCTTGTACGGATCGCGCATCGTGGCGACGCGCAGGGTCGAGTGACCGACCAGCGCCGCGACGTTGACGGCAGGTTGCGCGTCGGCGACGGCGGCGGCATAGGCTGCCATCGTCGGATAGATGTATTTGTCGCTGCCGCCAAGCAGGTTCAGCGGTGGCGGGACGGTGGAGCGCACGAGCGGCGCGAGGCTGATGCCGCAATTGCCGACGACAACGGTGGTGACGCCCTGGCTGATCTTGGGCAGCATCGGGGGGGCCGCGAGCACGATCTGGTCGTCGTGCGTGTGGACGTCGATGAAGCCGGGTGCGACGACCAGTCCGGCCGCGTCGATGATCGTTGCGCCGGCAGTCGGCAACGACGGGCCGATCGCCGCGATGCGGTCGCCTTCGATGCGCACGTCGGCCGCGTAGCGCGACCCGCCGGTGCCGTCGATGACGGTGCCGCCGCGCAGCACGATGGCCGCGCGTTGTGATTTTCCGGTGTTGATGGTCATGACGCGTCAGAAGAACGTGCGGATCGCACCGGTGACATCGTAGCTGTCATCGACGGTGAACAGGACGCGCCACTTGTCGAACGTCGTGCAGGGATGCGAAATGCCGCATCCGACAAGGTCGCCTACTGCCGGCCCGGCGTCATCGTCGCGGCAGTCTCGAAGCGCAGGTACGCATGCTGGTCGTTCATCCCCGCGATTTTCCACCCGGTCGGTACGCGTTGCGGAGCGTCGTCCCGCTCCGCGCGAAACCAGAATGTTGGAGCGGGGAGGTCGATGTCGAACGACGCATCGCGCTTGCCCATCGTCAGGATCGCCAGGCCAGGCTCCGGCCGGGACTGCACGCGCGACCAGACCTCGAGCGCGGGCCGCAGGCCGGGGCGCGTCTGCCAGCCTCCGCCGCTCCTTGCCTTCACGCCTTCCAGCATCCGCGCATAGAACCCCGAGTCGTGCGTCACGTAGCAGCCGCTGCGCAGGATGGTCTGAACGGGCAGCGACAGGCGAGTCGGAAGTTCGCGCGCGACGATGTCAAACGCGGCGGAGCCGCCGGCCGACAGGATGATCGACGGTCCCGCGAAGAGGCCCGCGTCGTCACACGCGAGCGCCGTCGTGCGGACCGTATCCATCAGAGCGCCGACGAACGTGGCATCACGTGCCGACTCGCCCGTGAGCTGCAGACCCTCGTAGCATTCGATGCCCGACAACTTCACCGCTGTCGATGCGGCGATGGCGTGCGCCAGCGTCAGCGCCTCGACGCCGCTTCGGCAGCCGGTGCGGCCGCCGGGCACGCCGATTTCTAGCAGCGCGCGCAGTGGATGCGCAGGCGCGTGGCGCGCGGCCTCTGTTTCAATCAGCCGGAGTTGCGTCGACGGAGTCGACCAGGAAATGAAATTCGAGATCGGGGTGGAGTCCTGACAGCCGAATTACTTCCGCTATCTCCTGCGCTCCGACGAGCTGATTGGCCATGATCACGCGACGGACGCCGAAGCGCACGCAGATGCCGAGCTGCTGCACGCTTGGCGACGGTGATGCCCCACGCACCGGCGGCAAGTTGCTGCGCGAAGATCTGGGGCGCCATCGTGGTCTTGCCGTGCGGTGCCAGCAGCACGCCGGTCGCCGTCGTGAAATCGCGCATCCATGCGTGATTGTGGGCGAGTGCCGAGTCCCGGACCACGGCCAGTGGAAACGGAAGGTCGCCGCGAAGCAGGTTCCAGCCCTGCGCGCCGATCGCCGCAAGCGCCAGCGGCGCCGCGCCCAACGGGAACCCCTTGTTTCGCGTATCGATGAATTCGTTCTGAAGTGGTTCGAGGTCGAGCATGGCGGTCAGAGTATGTCGTCGCGAAGGCACGCCTTGAAGCGGCCGGGTTCGATTTCGCGCAGCGGGGGCACCGTCGCGGCACACGCCTGCTGCGCGTAGGGACAGCGCGTGCGGAATACGCATCCGGAAGGTGGATTCAACGGACTCGGAATGTCGCCTTGCAACAGTCTTCGTTCACGCCGCGCTTCGGGATCGGGCAAGGGCGAGGCGTCGAGCAGCGCCTGCGTGTAGGGATGGCGCGGCGACTTGTACAGCGCTTTCGACGGCGCGACTTCCATCACCTTGCCGAGATACAACACGACGATGCGGTCACACAGGTACTCGACCACGTCGAGGTCGTGCGAAATGAACAGCATTGTCAACGCGAAACGCTCCCGCAGGTCGGACAGGAGGTTGATGACCTGCGCCTGAATCGACACATCGAGCGCGGATACCGGCTCGTCGGCGACAATGAACTGCGGCTCGACCGCGAGCGCGCGGGCGATGCCGATGCGTTGGCGCTGGCCGCCGGAGAACTCGTGAGGGAAGCGCTGCGCATGCTCGGGTGCGAGACCAACGAGCGAAAGCAACTCCGCGATTCGCTTGCCACGGCCGGGACCCGGGTGCAGGCCGTGGGTTGCCATCGCCTCGTCGAGCGTGTCGCCGACGCGGCGGCGCGGATTGAGGCTAGCGTAAGGGTCCTGGAAGATTATCTGCAGCTGGCGTCGATACGGCCGCATCGCGCGCGGAGACAGTGGCACGAGATTGGTCCCGTCGAATGTCACCTCGCCGGCCGTGGGTTCGATCAACTTCAAGATGCTCCGCCCGATCGTGCTCTTTCCCGAGCCGGATTCGCCGACCAGTCCCAGCACTTCTCCCTTGCGGATTTCGAAGCTCACGTCGTCCACCGCACGCACGGGACGATGGGCGTGGCCGAAATACTTCTTCAGGTTTTTCACCGCAAGCATCGTCTCGCTCACAGCTCGCTCCAGCGCAGGCAACGTGAACGCCGTCCGGCGGTCAGGTCGGCCAGCGGCGGCATATCCGCGGCGCATGCGGGGACGGCGAGCGTGCAACGCGGCGCGAACGCGCAGCCCGGCAAAGGATCGATGGGACTCGCGACCTGCCCCGGAATCGCATTGAGGCGGCGCGAGTGCGTCGCGCTTTCGTCGTCCAGCGCGCGCCGAGGCAGGCAGGCGAGGAGTCCTCGCGTATAGGGATGCCTTGGCGCCTTGAAAAGTTGATGCACGTCGCCTTCCTCGACAACGCGTCCGCTGTACATCACGACGACACGATCGGCGATCTCGGCGACCACCCCAAGGTTGTGCGTGACGAACAACACGGCCATGCCGATGTCGCGCCGCAGTTTGTCGAGGAGGGCCAGGATCTGCGCTTGAATCGTAACGTCCAGCGCCGTCGTCGGCTCGTCCGCGATCAGAAGCGAAGGATTGCAGGACAGCGCCAACGCGATCATCACCCGCTGCCGCATGCCGCCGGACAACTGATGCGGATATTCGCCGATGCGCTGCTTCGCCGCGGGAATTTCCACCAGCTCCAGCATTTCCAGCGCGCGTTTCGTGGCGCCCGCGCGGTCGAGGTCGAGGTGCAGCGCAGCGGCTTCCGCGATCTGGTGTCCGACGGTGAACACCGGATTCAGGCTCGTCATCGGCTCCTGGAAGATCATCGCGATCTCCGCGCCGCGCAGCTTGCGCAGCGCCTTGACGGGGAGCTGGGCCAGGTCCACGACCCTGCCATCGCGCTGGCGAAACAGGATCTCGCCGCCGACGATGCGTCCCGGCGGATTCGGAATGAGTCCCATGATCGACAGGCTGGTCACGGACTTGCCGGACCCTGATTCCCCGACGACCGCGAGCGTTTCCCCGGGGTTCAGCGTGAACGAGACGTCTTCCACCGACTTCACCACGCCCTGGTCGGTGAAGAAATGCGTGCGCAGATGCCTGACATCGAGCAGCAGCTCGCCGGATTGCGCGGATGTGGCTGTGCTCACAGCGACTTCCGGAGCTTGGGGTCGAGCAGATCGCGAAAGCCGTCGCCCACCATCTGCAACGAGATGGCCGCCAGGATGATCGCGATGCCGGGAAAGATCACGATCCACATCGCCTGATGCGCGAACTGTTGCCCGCTTGCGATCATCGTGCCCCACGTGGGCAGTTCGGGCGGCACCCCGACTCCCAGGAACGAAAGACCGGCTTCGGCAAGCACTGCGTAGGCGAAGATGAACGTCGCCTGCACCAGGATGGGTGAAGCGATGTTCTGCAGAATGTGGATGAACATGATGCGCCACGTCGACACGCCGAGCGCGCGCGCCGCCTCGATGAACAGCAGCTCGCGCACGACCAGCGTCGACGCGCGCACGACGCGTGCGACGCGCGGCGTGTAGACGATGGCCAGCGCGAGGATCACGTTGGTGATCGACGCGCCCAGCACCGCCACGAGCGCGATGGCCAGGAGGATGTCGGGAAACGACATCATTGCATCGACCACTCGCATGATCGGGCCGTCGAGGCGGCGAAAGAAGCCGGCTGCAAGTCCCAGCAGCACGCCGCCGGTCACGGATATCAGCACCACGGCCGCGCCGATCATCAGCGAATAGCGCGCGCCGTAGACCACGCGGGTGAACACGTCGCGGCCCAGTTCGTCGGTACCGAACCAATGCGCCGCGCGCGGACTTTGCATCCGGTCCATGATCGCGAGCTTTGTCGGTTCGTACGGCGTGATCCACGGTGCGAAGATCGCGAATAGCGCAACGGCGACGAGGATCACGGCGCCTGCCAGGACGACCTTGCGCCGGAACAGCTTGCGCAGCAGCAAAACCGACGGGCTGGCCGAGCCGGCGCTCATCAGTACTTCACTCGTGGATCGACGACGAGATAGAGAAGATCGATGGCCAGGTTGATCAGCACGTAGAGTCCGGCAATGACCAGCAGCGCTCCCTGGATGACGGGATAGTCGCGGCGGAGCACGGCGGACACGACGAGGTTCCCGACGCCGGGCAGGCCGAACACGGTTTCGGTCACGATGGCACCGCCGATGAGCAGCGCGAACGTAAGTCCCAGGACCGTGATGACGGGGATCAACGCGTTGGCGAGTGCGTGGTGGAGAATTACGCGGCCTTCCGACAGGCCCTTGGCGCGTGCAGTGCGGATATGGTCGTCGGAAAGCACGTCGAGCATGCTTGCGCGGGTGAAGCGCAGGATCAGCGCGGAATTGACCACGCCGAGGACGATCGACGGCAGCACGAGGTGATGCAGGCGCTCGGAGAGCGGAACGCCGGGATCGCCGTAGCCGGCCACCGGGAACCATCCCAGCCCCACCGCAAAGATCTGCATCAGGATGAGGCCGAACCAGAAACTCGGCACGCTGGCGCCCAGCATTGCAAAGCCCGAAAAGACCTGGTCGGCGCCTTTTCCTCGCCACACCGCCGCGATGATTCCGCACGGCACGCCGATGGTGGCGGCGATGATGATCGAGAAAAGCGTCAGGAAAAATGTCGGCTCCGCGCGCTCCAGGAGCGCTTGCGTCACCGGACGTTGCAGGAAGATCGACTGTCCCAGGTTGCCGCGGGCGAGCTCGCCCAGCCAATAGACGAACTGCACCGGCAGCGGCTTGTCGAGTCCATACGATTCGCGCAGCTTGGCGATATCGGCCGCGGTGGCCTGGTCGCCAAGCATGATCGCGGCAGGGTCGCCGGGCGCCAGCCGGGTGATGAAGAACACCAGCGTGGCGACCAGCATCATCACGACTACCATGCCGGCGAAACGCGACGCCAGGTAGCGTGTCATGCGCTACCCGTTATTTGGCGAGGCCCGTGTTCCAGAAGAACGGGTAAGGCATCACGACGTAGCCGTCGAGCTTGGTCGACCGCGCCGTCACGCTGTTGAAGCTGCCGACGCGGATGTACGGCACTTCGGTGTAGACGACTTCCTGCACCTTGCCCCACAGCGCGCCGCGCTTGGCCGGATCGGTTTCGGCGTCGAACGCATCGAGCGCCGCTTTCTTCGCGGGGGAACTCCACCAGCCGGGCGCACCTTCACCCAGTTGTGGCGGCGTCAGCGTGGGCTCGGGCAGCACGGCGGAATGGGTGATGTAGATGTCCCACAGCGCCGGGTCGTTGCGCCGCTGGATCAATGTCGCCCAATCGACGACCTGCATGTCGACCTTGAAGCCGGCGGCCTTGAGGTTTTCGGCCATCACCAGCGCGATGCGGTAATGGAAATCGTATTGCTGGCTGGTCAGGATCTTTATCGGCGTGCCGTCATATTTCGCCGCGGCGACCATCGCCGCTGCCTTCTTTGTGTCGCCCTTGCCGTAATTTTCGGTCCCCGCCGTGGAGTAGAACGGCGTGCCCTTGGCGTAGTGGTTGCCTTCCACGCTGAAGAACTTCGGATCGCCAAATCCAGCGCCCATCATGTCGGCGTCGTTAAGGGCGGCCTGTACCGCCTGTCGCAAAGCCATGTTCGCCAGCGGACCCTGCTTGGTGTTGAGTACGAGGTACGGGAAGCCGAACGGCGCGGTCAGCATTCCCTTCACATTGGGTTTGCCATCGAGGCGCGAGAACGATTCGACCGGCAGCAGGTCGGCAAATTGATATTGCCCGGAAAGCGACCCTTCGACGCGCGTGTTCGCGTTGGGCACCGGCACGAACCGCAGTTCGTCGAGCAGCGCTTCTCGCGCTCCCGCATAGCCGCTCGGAGGCTCCTTGCGCGAGCTGTACCCGTCGAAGCGCACGAGTTGCACGTACTGGTCGGGCTTGCGTTCCTTGAACATGTACGGGCCGGTGCCGACGAACTGCGTCAGCGGCGTCGCGATCGAGTCCTTGGACATGATGACGGCAAAGCCCGACGGCAGCGCGAAGTGCGCAAGCAGTGGCGCATAGGGCCGGTTCAGCGTGATGACCAGTGTGTTCGGACCCTTGGCTTCGAGGCTCTTGATTTCCTTGCCGACCGCCTTGCCTCGCGGCGCCATCTCTATCCAGCGCTTGAGCGAAGCCACGACATCGTCGGCGGTCATTTCCTTGCCGTTATGGAACTTGACGCCCTTGCGCAGCGGAATGGTGTAGACGAGGCCGTCCTTCGAAATCGTCGGCATGCTCTCGGCCAGCATCGGCGCAATATTCCAGTTGCCGTCGAACGTGTATAGCGGCTCGTACACGTGCTGCATGATGATGCTGACGAGATCGGCGGTCGACGCCATCGGGTCGAGTGTCTGCGGCTCGCCGATCATTGCGAGGTTGGCCGCGCCGCCCTTTGGTGGCGCGGCCTGCGCCGGCGTGCCGGCCGCGAAGATTGCAAGGCATGCAGCCATCGCCGCGGCCCTGAGGCAGGCGGGTAACGTCGGACAAGTGGAACGGGACCCCCGAATGGGGCGGGCTGGACTCAGCATGACTCCTCCTCGGCGTAATGGCTTGATTCTGTAATAGCCTCGATGCGCAGCGTGGGCACCTGTTGCTGGCGGCACGATGAGCATCGCGGCAGGCGTATTATTTTTTCTTTCGAACGGCGAGAGTGTACGCCTTTGCGCTTCGTGCGCAGTCAGTGAAGTCAAATGAGCAGTCAAATGAGGGAGGGGAAAAATGAGTGTCGAATTTCTTGGTGGCGCCCGCAGCGGTGCCGGCGGCCAGCCGCTGCCGTTTTCACCTGCGGTGAAGGCCGGCCCGTTCGTGTTCGTATCCGGCCAGGTGGCGATGGGCGAGAGCGGGGAGATCGTGCCCGGCGGCATCGAGGCGCAGACGCGCCAGACACTCGCCAACGTCGAACGCGCGCTGGCGCTTGCGGGCTGTTCGCTCGCGGATGTCGTGAAAGCGACGGTGTGGCTCGACGACACCCGGGATTTCTGGAGCTTCAACCGCGTCTACAGCGAGCACTTTCCGGGGAACAAGCCCGCACGGTCCACGACCCAGGCCAAGCTGATGGTCGACGCCAAGATCGAAATCGAGGTCATCGCGTATCGGGAGTAGCACGCGGTGCAGCGAGAGCATTGGCCAGGCGGACAAAGTCGACAACGGCCAGCGTTTCTCCCCGAACGCCGGGATCGATGCCCACGCGGCGGATCGCCGCCTCATCGCAGATTTCGGACAGTGCGTTGCGCAGCGTCTTGCGCCGCTGGCCGAAGGCGGCGGCGACGACGCGCGCGAACAGCGGAGGATCGCCAATGTGGGGCTTGGCACCGCCAAGAGGGACGAGCCGTGCGATGGCGGAATCGACCTGGGGTGCGGGGCGGAACGCACCTGGTGGCACGACAAAGAGGCGCCGGATCGCGAACTTCACCTGCAGCATCACCGTCAGCCTGCCGTAGTCAGGCGTGCCGGGCTCGGCTGTCATTCGCGCGACGACCTCGCGTTGCAGCATCACGTGAAGGTCGCGCAGGAAGTCGTCGAAGTCGGCGAGGCGGAACAGCAGCGGCGAGCTGATGTTGTAGGGCAGATTGCCCACCACGCGCAGGCCGGTGCCCAACGACGCGAAATCGAACTCCAGCGCGTCCGCCTCGTGCAGCGTGAGCTGCAAAGGCGTGAACGTCGTGCGCAATCGTTGAGCGAGGTCGCGGTCGATCTCGATAGCAGAGATGTGGCCCGCGCGTTCGATGAGCCCGCCCGTGATCGCGGCGAGGCCGGGACCGATCTCGACAATGTTGTCGCCGGCCTCCGGCGCGACCGCATCGACGATGCGTCCGACGTAGTGCGGATCGACCAGGAAATTCTGTCCAAAGCGCTTCCGGGCCGTATGTCCGTGCATCAGGTTTGCTTTGCGCCAGCCACGCTCGTTTGCGACTCATTTGCCAACGCGATGGCGAGTTCCACGGCAGCGACCATGCTGCCGGGGTCGGCGGTCTTCGCGCGGTCCGGATCGACGGCGAGGTCGAGCGCGGTGCCATGATCGACGGAGGTGCGCGGAAATGGCAGGCCGAGCGTCACGTTGATTCCGAGGCCGAAGCTCATGGCCTTGAGCACGGGAAGCCCCTGGTCGTGATACATCGCGACGACTGCGTCAAAGCGGCGCACGTGGTCGGGGACGAACAGCGTGTCCGCGGAAAGAGGGCCCGCGATACCCGGAAATCCGCTGGCTCGCGCGTCGGCGATGGCCGGTGCGATCACATCGATTTCCTCGCGCCCCAGATGGCCGCCCTCGCCGGCATGCGGATTGAGACCGCATACGGCAATATGCGGCTCCGCGATGCCGAATTTGCTGCGGAGTTCGCGTCCGACGATGACCAGCGTTTCAGCCAGCGCGGCGCGAGTGATCGCGCCTGGCACGTCCTTCAATGGCAGATGGGTGGTGGCGAGCGCGACGCGCAGGGGAGCCTCGCTCGCGCCGCCGACAAGCAGCATCACAACGCGCGGGGTATGCGTGCGCGTGGCGAAGAATTCCGTGTGCCCGGAGAAGGAAAACCCCGCATCCATGAGAGTGCTTTTCTGTACGGGCGCGGTCACGAGCGCCGCAAACGCGCCGGTGGCGCAGGCGTCGCAGGCGCGCTCTAGCATCGCGATCACGCTCGCGGCGTTGGCCGGGTCTGGCGAACCGGGGGTTACAGGCGTCGTAATCGGTTGATGCCAAATCTCCACCACGCCCGAAGCTGCAACCGTGGCAGGTTTGAAGGGGGCGTAGCGGGGCACGATGCCGACACGACTGGCGCGTGCGGTCAACAACTCGCGATCACCGACGACGACGAGTCGCGCGGGAAAGGGCGTGGAGGCGTGGCGCTGCGCGAGCATCGCGACCAACTCGGGGCCGATGCCCGCCGGCTCACCCGAAGTGATGACGAGCGCGGGCGACTTCATGCCAATGGCTGCGCTTGTTGCTCCGCGTCGCCGAAAAATTCGACCTTGACGCCCGTCGCGGCGCGCACGATGCCCTCCTGGATCGAGACCTGGGAATAGCCGGGCAGGTTGCGGTCGGGCGTGCCGAACACCCACAGCAATTCCAGCGGATTGACGGCATCCATTTCTCCGGTGTGCTGAACGGCGCGGCCGAGCGGAAGCGCATGGCCTTCGCGTCCGAACACCGGGAACTGGTCCAGCTTCGCGCGATAGCGCAGCACCTGCCTGCCTGTCAGGCGTTGGCGGGTATTGAGGTCATACCAGTTTCCCGGCGGCAGCGCGATCTCGACGTCGCCGCCGTCGTGAAGGATCGGCGCGACGAGTATCGAGTCGCCGCACATGAATTGCGTCTCGAAATCGCGGACGAGCGCGTTGCCGGGAAACGCGAGCGGCATCGCGCGCATGACGGGCAGGCCGGATGCGGTGGCCTGTGCGATCGTGGCTTCCAGATAGGGAATGAGGCGATACCTGAACGCCAGCCACTTGCGACAAACGGCTTCCACTTCGGGGCCGAAAATCCACGGCTCGCGCTCGCCGAACCCGTGCAGGCGCACATGCGAGCAGAACACGGTGGCCTGCAGCCATCTTACGTAGAGTTCGGCGTGCGGTCGCACTGCGCCATAGAAGCCGCCGACATCGGAGCTGTGGTAAGGCGTGCCGCTCATCCCCAGCGACAATCCGCCGCGCAACGAAGCCGCCAATCCTTCCCAGTCGCTTTGCGCGAGTCCTCCCCAGCCCACGGGGTAGCGCTGGCTGCCAGCCCAGCCGGCGCGGCTCCAGACCATGGGCACTTCACCCTGGGGCAGGAATTTCCGCGCGGCCTCGAATACGCATTGGTGGTACAGCAGCGGATACACGTTGTGCAATCGGCGCCCGCGGTCGCCGTTGGCCGCGACGGCGTCGTCCGGAACTTGTTCACCGTAGTCGCACAGCATCGCGTCGACGCCGCTCGCGAAGAGCGGCTCGTGCGCATCGCGCCACCACGCACGCGCTTCGGGTTGCGTGAAGTCCACGATGCCGCTCTCCGGCAGGGGTGTCATCGCCTGGCCCGTCGGGTTTGCCCCCGGCGTGGCGTCCCAGTAGAACACGTAGGGATCGCCGTCGGCCGACTTCAACAGATAGCCGCGCTGAGCCAATTGCTGAAAAAGCTTGTCGTGGATCGACACATAGGGATATTCCCAGACGCATACCTTGAGGTGGTAAGCGTGGATCCGTGCGAGTGTTCCCGCCGGATCCGGAAAGCGCTCGGGATCCCATTTGAAATTGAATACGGTTTGCATGTCCCACGCGGCGCGGCCATCCAGCGTCAGCACGTCGCAAGGAATTCGGCGCTCGCGCAGCTTGTGCGCGACCGCGATCGCCTCGTCCGGTGTCGCATAGTATTTTCGCGATACCCAGAGCCCCAGACTCCATCGGGGGACCGCGGGTGCGCGCCCGGTGATGTTGGTATAGGCGTCGATCACACCCGCCGGGGTGTCCGCGGCGAACAGAAATAGGTCGAGTGCCTCGTCATCCACCACGACGGCATAGCTGCGGTGCGACCAATCCGGATGCCCCACGCCATGCGTCACCATGCCCGGCGTATGGATGTAGACGCCCCACGCGCCATTTCCTGTCCCGGACCCCCAGGCGAACGGCGTGTTCTTGTACGCAAGGCCGGTATTCACGCCCAGTGCGTCTTCCACCTGCGAATGGACCAGCTGGCCGCGCTTGTTGAGCGGTCCGAATTTCTCGCCCAATCCGTATACGGGTTCTCCGGAGGCAAGCGCAAACGCCGCGGTCCACAATCCGCCACGCTTCACCCGGCCGAACGACGGCAATCGCGTCCAGCCTCGAAAATGCTCGTCGGTGATAGACGTGAATACCGGCTCTCCCTTCCAAAGCAGCCGGAATCGCAGTGGCGCGCCCGCAATTTCAAGCGTCGCATCGCCGGCGCCGATCGTCCATATTCCCAATGCTCGTTGCGAAACCGCGCAGGGTTTGGCGCGGCCGACGACAAGACCATAGTCCGGGCGCGCATTGGGTCCCAATCGCAACCGGAAAACGCCCGTGCCGTAACACGTGATCTCGAACAGGTCGCCGGTCGATGTCGCAAACGAAACACCGGTGGATGTCGAGCCGAGGCTGTTCAGCGCGTCAATGCGAAGATAGGCGGTGGGATCCAGGAGCATGGTCGAAGGGTTGTGCCGGATCCGTTAGCCGGCAAATTGGTGTTCGGGCAGGCCCGGTGTATCGACGGCCATCGCGAAAATGCCGCCCGACTGCGGAAGATGGGCGAGCTCATCGGCCTCGCGCAGTTGCCGCGCGCTGGTTACATAGAGCGTGCGCAGGTCCGGTCCGCCGAATGCGCACATCGTCGGACACATCGCCGGGACAGGAAATTCGGCGAGCACCTTGCCGGCGGGCGAGACCTTCAAAACCTTGCCCCCACGGTAGAACGCAGTCCAATAATTGCCCGCGCTGTCCACGGCAGCGCCGTCGGGCCGGTCCGTCTCCCCGGTCCACTGTGCAAACACGCGAGGATTCGTGGGCACGCCCGTGGCCAGGTCGTAGTCAAAGGCGCGGACGACGTGCGTCGGTGTATCGGCGTGGTACATCGTGCGGCCATCGGGGCTGAATGCCAGGCCGTTGCTGATCATCATGTCGGCCAGGACATGGGTCACGCGAAAATTCGGATCGACACGAATGAGCGAGGCCGAATTCGCGTCCCGCTTTTCGTTCATGGAACCGACGAGAAAGCGGCCCGCGGAGTCGCAACGGCCGTCGTTGAACCGGTGATGGTCAGGGTCGTAAGGCGCGTCGGCCACTTTGCGCTCGAGCGTGCCGTCCGGGCGGGCCATCCACAAGCCGGTGCGCAATGCGACGACAAAGCCGCCCGCCTTTCGCAACACGACGCAGCCGATCGCCTCAGGCATCGGCATCGTGTGGTGGCGCCCGGTCGCGGGGTCGAAGCGGTTGAGTGACGGCGCGTTGATGTCGACCCAGTACAGCATCTGTTCAGCCACCGACCAGACCGGGCTTTCGCCCAGGCTGGCCCGGATGTCGAGAACGCAGGTGAACGGCGATGCTGACATGCTTAAGTTGGCCCCCGATGCGTCGCTTCGCGCCGCTTCCCCCGGAGGGGGCGATCCCGATGCGTCGCTTCGCGCCGCGTCCCCCTGAAGGGGCGATCGCCTTGGGTCGGCCCTGCGGCGATCAATCGCTGCCCTTCGCACTCGGCGTCAGTGCGCGCGCCTTGCCCAGCCACTCCTGCGCGCGGCCGACCATGAAGCCCATGTCGGAGCCGATCGCAATCCAGTTGTAGCCATAGCCGATGAATGTCGCCACCATTTCCGGATTCATGCCGAGGATGCCGCAGGACTTGCCGAGTTGTTTGCACTGTGTGGCGGCGAGCTTCAGCTTTTCCTGCACCAGGGGATTGCCGATATCGCCAAGCAAGCCCATCGACGCGGACAAGTCCGAGGGGCCGATGAAGATCGAATCCACGCCAGGCACGGCGGCAATGGCCGGAAGCTGTTCCAGCGCGGAAATCGTCTCGATCTGCACCATCACGCACAGTTCCTCCGCGGCCGTCTTCAGATAATTGGGTATCGTGGCGAAGCGGCTGCCGCGGTGGCCGCCGGCGACGCCGCGAATTCCCTCCGGCGGATAGCGCGTGCAGGCGACGGCGCGCTTCGCCTCCTCCGCGTTCTGCACGAACGGCAACAACACCGTTTGCGCGCCGCCGTCGAGGACCCGTTTCAGCCACACCATGTCGTTCCACACAAGGCGTACCAGCGCCTGCGCCGGCGTGCCGGCGATCGTGCGCAGTATCTCGACCATCTCCGGCGTATCGACCGGCGTGTGCTCCATGTCGACGACAAGGAAGTCGAAGCCGGCGCATCCCATGGCCTCCGCGGTCGACGGCGCGCCGCTCACGAGCCATGCACCTAGCTGGGTGCGGCCTTCGCGCAGACCCCGCTTGAATTTGTTGACGGGCATGTCCATGGATTTCCTCGCTTCGGCTCGTTGGGGATTGTGGCGAATTGCTGGATTCTGCCAGACGGGACGCGCAGTGTGGCACGGGCTTCGGGTGGTTTACCATAGCACTGCTGCCCATGCGTCACCTGCTCGCCTCTTCCGATTTTCGCGCCGGATTCGCCGAAATGCTTCCGGCGTGCATCGGGATCATTCCGTTCGGCCTGGTTTGCGGCGTCGGCGCCGCGGCTGCGGGCGCGTCGTGGCTTGCCGCGCTCGGCATGAGCACCATCATCTTCTCCGGTGCCGCACAGATCCTGGCCGGTCAGTTGCTGGCGGGAGGCGCACCGTTGCTGGTGATCGTGCTTACCTGCTTCGTCCTGGGCTTGCGCTTTCTCATGTACAGCGCGGCGATGGCGCCCTATCTGAGGGCACTTCCCAGCCGCTGGCAGCAAGCGCTTGCTTTCCTGCTGACCGACCAGGCGTTCGCCTCGGCCATCCGCCGGTTCAATGCCAAGGATGATCCCCACGGCGGCGCCCGACACTTTCTTGGCTGCGGCGTCGCGCTGTGGACGTGCTGGCAGATCACGAACATGGTCGGATTCTTTGCCGGAAATCTCATTCCGCCGTCGTGGTCGCTGGAGTTTGCCGTCCCGCTCTGTTTCATTGCGCTGGTCGCGCCGTTGATGCGCGACGCCCCGAATATCGTGGCGGCGGTCGTGGCGGGCGTCGCGGTCGTCGCGCTCGACGCGCTGCCGATGAAGCTCAACCTGATCGTTGCCGGAATCGTCGGGATCGTCGCGGGCGCGGCCATGGATTTCACGCGAGAACGATGGACGCGACGCTGAAACTCTGGACGGTGATCATCGTGGTCGGCGCGCTGAACTACCTGTCGCGGCTGTCGTTCATCGCGGTGTTTTCCCGAAGGCGCATGCCTCCGGCGCTCGAGCGCGCGCTCAAGTATGTTCCGGCGGCGATGCTCACCGCCTTGATCCTGCCGATGATCGTCACGGGCCCCACCGCGGCGATCACAATTGACTATCCCATGACGTTCAACCCGAAGATCGCTGCGGCGCTGATCGCCGGCATCGTGGCCTTCTTTACGCGCAGTTCGCTATGGACGATCGGCATCGGCATGGTCGCGCTTTGGCTGCTGCAGGCCGTCGGCTAACCCGCGCCTGGCATGAGGTTAAAATCGAGTTCGCACCGCACATTCTGACGGCTGATTCTCGAGGAAAGACGCATGCGTTTCGAAGGCACCGACAGCTACATCGCCACTCCCGACCTTAAGCTCGCCGTCAATGCAGCGCTGGCGCTGGAGCGGCCGCTGCTGATCAAGGGCGAGCCGGGCACGGGCAAGACACTGCTCGCCATCGAGGTCGCGCGCGCGCTCGGTCGTCCCCTGTTCCAGTGGCACATCAAATCCACCACCAAGGCCCAGCAGGGCCTGTACGAATACGATGCTGTGTCGCGCCTGCGCGATTCGCAACTGGGTGATGCCAAGGTCGCCGACATCGCCAACTATATCAAGCCCGGCGTGCTGTGGGACGCGTTCGAGAGCGCCGACCCCGGCATCGTGCTGATCGACGAGATCGACAAGGCCGACATCGAGTTTCCGAACGACCTCCTGCACGAGCTCGACCGGATGGAGTTCCATGTATACGAGACGCATCGCACCGTTCGGGCACGGCATCGACCGCTCGTTGTGATCACGTCCAACAACGAGAAGGAGTTGCCGGACGCGTTTCTGCGCCGCTGTTTCTTCCATTACATCCGTTTTCCCGACCGCGACACGATGGAGCGCATCGTCGACGTGCACTATCCGGGGCTGAAGAAGGCGCTGCTGCGGGAGGCGCTGGAAGTGTTCTTCAACCTGCGCGAAGTGCCGGGGCTCAAGAAGAAGCCGTCGACCTCTGAACTGCTGGACTGGCTCAAGATACTGCTGGCCGAGGACATTTCGCCCGAGGCGCTGCGCAGTCCCGACAAGAAGGCATTCATCCCGCCGCTGCATGGGGCGCTCCTCAAGAACGAACAGGACGTCCATCTGTTCGAGCGCGTGGTGTTCATGGCGCGCGCGGGCCGCTGAGCGCGGGACGGCCATGGCGTTCATCGAACCCGTCGTCCTCAACGGCCATCTGGCCACGCTGGAGCCGCTTGCGGGCGAACACGAGGCGGCGCTGGCCAGCGCCGCCGCCGACGGCGAACTGTGGCGGCTCTGGTACACGCACATCGCGCCGCCGGACAAGATGTCCGAGTACATTGCCACGGCGCTCGACATGCGCACGCGCCTCTCCGCGATGCCGTTTATCGTGCGAGACAACGCCACCCGCGAGATCGTCGGCTGCACGCGCTATTTCAATGTCGACGTCGTCCATCGGCGGCTGGAGATTGGCCACACCTGGTATGCGAAGCGCGCGCAGCGAACCGGCATCAACACCGAGTGCAAGCTGCTGCTCCTGGGACATGCGTTCGAGGCACTGGGCTGCATCGCCGTCGAGTTCCGCACCCATTGGTTCAACCACGCGTCGCGTGCGGCGATCGCGCGGCTCGGCGCCAAGCAGGACGGCGTGCTGCGCAACCATCAGTTGATGCCCGACGGCGCAAGGCGCGATACGGTGGTGTTCAGCATCATCGACGGCGAATGGCCCGCCGTGAAACAGCACCTCACGTTTCTCCTGCAGCGTGAAGGATCCCAGCGTTGAGGATCCGGATGCGGGTCGCTTCCGCGGTATTACGCCACCCATTCATTTCCGTCGGACGATGCTCACCGGATTCTTCCTCCATCTGAAGGCCAACAAGCTGCCCGTCTCCACGCGCGAGCTGCTGACGTTGCTGGAGGCGCTGGAGAAGCGTGTTGTGTCACAGTCGATCGACGACTTCTACATGCTGTCTCGCGCCTGCTTCGTTAAGGACGAGCAGCACTTCGACCGTTTCGACCTCGCGTTCGCGACCTATTTCAAGAACGTCAACGCGATCTTCGATATTCGCGCCGACATTCCCGAGGAGTGGCTGAGGAAGGAGTTCCAGCGCTACCTTTCCGACGACGACAAGAAGCTGGTCGAGGCGCTTGGAGGCTGGGACAAGTTGATGGAGACGCTGAAGAAGCGGCTCGAGGAGCAGCGAGCGCGCCATCAGGGCGGTTCGAAATGGATTGGCACCGGCGGCACCAGTCCCTTTGGTGCGTACGGCTACAACCCGGAAGGCATCCGCATTGGCCAGGACGGCGGTGGATCACGCAGTGCAGTGAAGGTCTGGGATGAGCGGACGTTTCGAAACCTGGACGGCGACGTCGAACTCAACACCCGCAATATCAAGGTGGCGTTGCGGCGCTTGCGCAAATTCGCGCGTGAGGGCGTGCCGGAGGAACTCGATCTCGACGCCACCATCGACGGCACGGCCAGAAACGCCGGCTGGCTCGACTTGAAGATGCAGCCCGAGCGGCGCAACCGCGTGAAGGTCCTGTTGTTCCTCGATGTCGGCGGCTCGATGGACCCGCATGTTCAGCTCTGTGAGGAATTGTTCTCCGCCGCCAAGGGCGAATTCCGGCATCTCGAGCATTTCTACTTCCACAACTGCGTCTACGACTACGTCTGGCACGACAACGCGCGCCGGCGCAACGAGCGCATGAGCACGCTTGAGTTGCTGCGGACGTATGGTCCCGACTGGAAGGCGATCTTCGTCGGCGACGCAGCGATGAGCCCCTACGAACTCGTGCAGAACGGCGGCAGCGTCGAGTACATGAATGACGAGGCAGGCATTGTTTGGCTGACGCGCGTTTTCGAGCACTTCCGCCGAGTGATCTGGTGGAATCCGGAGCCCGAGCGCGGATGGGAATACACGCGTTCGACCCAAATCGTTCTGCAAAAGCTGGGCCCGAGAATGTTTCCTCTGACATTGTCCGGCATCGGCAAAGGCATCGACGCGCTGCGGCATTGACCGCGCCGCGCGCCGGGAAATCGCCCAGGATGGGAGAGCACCTGCGCCGGCAGGCCGCGTCCCGTGCGTTGTTGCGGGAGGCGCGCGAACAGCATGCCGCGCAGCGATTTGCCGAAGCCAAGGCGCTGTACCGGAAGGCGCTGGGGGTCGATCCCGCACTTTGGGAAGCGTGGCAGGGCCTGGGCGATCTGGCAGCGCAGGTCGGCGCGCTGGATGCCGCATTGCAGTCGTTTGCCAATGCGCTGGCGTTGGCGCCGAATTCCCCTGATCTTCTCGTTTCCCATGCGGATGCTCTGCTGGCAGCGGGTGAGCTGGATCGCGCGGCGGCGCAGTTGCAGTCGGCGTGCCGCCTCCGCCCGGAGAATGCACTCGCCTGGGAACGCCTTGGCATCATCCAGCAGTCGTTGGGCGATGTTCATTCGGCGGAGGACGCCTATCGGCGCGCCTGTGCGCTCGCGCCGAACTCCAGTTCGCGCCTCAAGCTCTGCACCCTCGTGTCGCCCATCATCGCGTCGAGCGAAGCCATCGCGACGGAGCGCGAACGTGTTGCATCCGAGCTCGATGCGCTGCTGCGCGAAACCACGCTTCGCGTTGACGATCCGCTGCAGGGCGCGCCGTGGACCAACTTCTATCTGGCTTTCCAGGGTCTCAACAATCGCTCTTTGCAGACCCGGTTTGCCGCGCTTTATCGCCGCGTCTGTCCATCGCTCGACTACATCGCATCCCATTGCAGACGGCCGCGGGCGCCGGGTCGCCTGCGGATCGGGCTCATTTCGAAACACTTCTGCAACCACAGCATCGGCCGAACCAGTCGTGGACTGTTTGCGGGCATCGCGTCATCGGAGTTCGATGTGACCGCGATTTTCGTGGCGCCCGCCATTGACGACGAGTATTCGCGCTTCATCAGGCGCCACGCCGGGCGGCATGTCGTGGTGCCGGAGGACCTCGCCGCAGCGCGGCGCGTGATCGAGTCGTTGCAATTGGACGTCCTCTTTTACCAGGACATCGGGATGGAGCCGTTCAGCTATTTCCTCGCGTTTTCGCGGCTTGCACGGGTTCAATGCGTTTCGTTCGGCCATCCCGACACGACCGGCATCCCGACGATGGATTACTTCCTGTCCAACGATCTCTACGAGACCGAAGCGTCGCAGGCGCACTACAGCGAGCGATTGTTCCTTCTGCACGATCTCGGTACGCTCGCGTTCTACTATCGCCCCGTGCTTCCGCAGCCCCGCAAGACGCGCGACGCGTTCGAACTGCCAGAAGTTGCGAACCTGTACATCTGCCCGCAGAACCTGTTCAAGTTTCATCCTGACATGGATGCGCTTATCGCCGGCATCCTGCGACGGGATCCGGACGGTCGCGTGATCGTGGTAGAAGGGCGTATCAAGCGATGGACGCATTTGTTGCGTGCGCGTTGGGCGGCGGCCATGCCGGATGTCGTCCAACGCATCATCGCGCTGCCTCGGCAGGGGAGCGCCGATTACGTCAATCTCATCGCGGTGGCCGACGTGATGCTCGATACTGTCCATTTCAACGGGATGAACACGTCCCTCGAAGCGCTGTCCGTCGGCACACCCGTGGTGACGCTGCCGGGGGAATTCCAGCGGGGACGACACACGCAGGCGATGTACCGAAAGATGGGCCTGGACGATTGCATTGCGACGGATGCCGCGAACTATGTCGATATTGCGGTGCGACTTGGCACCGATCGCGACCATCGACGGCACGTGCATGAAGCCATCCTGGCGCGCAATGACGTGCTGTTCGAGGATCCGTGCGTGGTGAGGGAATTCGAGCGCTTCTTCCGTGAGGCGCTTGCGGCGCTCTGACGAGCCGATCGACGAGTGAAAAAAAGCCGCGGGGTTTCCCCCGCGGCTTCGATCACAACCGGCTGTCGGCTTGCGATCGCTTAGGAGATCTTGACCGGAACGAAGATCTGGCGGCCTTCGCGCTCGATCAGCAACGCGGCGGTCTTCCCCGCCTTGTCGACTTGCATGCGCAGTTCCTCCACCGTCGTGACCTTGTTGGAACCCACGCCGACGATCAGATCGCCGGGCTGCACGCCGGCCTTGGCAGCGGCGCCGCCGGACTTCTCGACGACGAGGCCCGCCTTGCCTGAAGACTTCTGCTCTTCCGGCGACAACGGACGCACCGCCACGCCGAGCTTGCCCTTGGGTTCACCCGCGTCGATGTCGGCCTTGGCGACCTTGGTATCGTCAAGCGAGCCAACGGTTGCGTTCAGCGCCACGAGCTTGCCATCGCGCCACACTTCAACCGCGATCTTGCTTCCCGGCGCGGCGTTGCCGATGCGGCTGGTCACGTCGGTGCTGTCGACCATCGCCACGCCATCGATCGAACGGATCACGTCACCTGGCTTGAACCCGGCCTTTTCCGCAGGGCTGTCCTTTTCGACGGTGCCGACCAGTGCGCCGCTCGAATCCTTGAGCCCGAAGCTTTGCGCCAGCGATTGGTCAATGCCCTGGATGCCGACGCCCAGGCGACCGTGCGCGACCTTGCCCGTCGTCTTCAGCTGGTCGGCGACTTTGGCCGCGATATCCGCAGGAATGGCGAACGAGAGGCCCATGTACCCGCCGGAGCGGCTGTAGATCTGCGAATTGACACCAACGACCTGGCCTTTGGCGTTCAACAGCGGTCCACCGGAATTGCCGGGGTTGACCGCCACGTCCGTCTGGATGAACGGCACCATCTGTCCGTCCGGCAACGCGCGATGCACGCCGCTGACCACGCCGGCGGTCACGCTGCTTTCGAAGCCGAACGGCGAGCCGATCGCGATCACCCATTCGCCGCGCTTGATCGCGGGATTGGCGTTGATGTCGAGGGCGGGAAGATTGGCGGCGTCGATTTTGATCAGCGCGATGTCGGTGCGCTTGTCGCTGCCGATGACCTTGGCCGTGAATTCGCGGCGGTCCGTCAGCTTGACCGTCACTTCGGTTGCGCCGTCGACGACGTGGGCATTGGTCACGATGTAGCCATCCGGGCTGACGATGAAGCCCGATCCCATGCCGCGCATCTGCGGCTGGGCTTGGCCGCGGCCACCCTGGCCGTTGGGTGCGCCAAACCGTTTGTAGAATTCCGGCGGAATGCCTTCTTCGTCGTCATCGTCGGAATCCGGCATGCCCCGCATGCCTTTCTTCGCATTCGCGACGACACTGATGTTGACGACAGAGGGACCCGCACGGTCGACCAGCATCGTGAAGTCGGGCAGATTTGCCGCAGCGGAACCTGCCACTGCCGGCACGGCGATTCCCGCCGGCGCCGTGGCGGCTTGCGCACTGGCAAGCGCCCGCGTGTCGAAATGTGAATAGCCGGTAGCCAGGCCCGCGCCGACACCCGCGGCGATCAGTGCGTAGGTGACTTTCCTCAATTGCATCGTGCTCTCCTAGGTGGATAAGGCCGCACCAACTTCCGGCCCGCAAGATGCAATGTAGGGATCGCGCCTTAACCCTTCCTTAACGCCGGTTCAGGCATCGCGGATCGCGGGAAATCGGACACTGACCGCGAGACCGCGTCCGTCGGCGCCGGCGTTCAATGCAATGGTCGCACCGTGTGCATCGACGATGCGCTTCACGATCGACAGCCCCAGGCCGCTGCCGTTCCGCGTGCCGCCATCCGCGGCATTCTGGCCGCGGTGAAAACGGTCGAAGACGCGTTCCCGTTCGATGGGAGCAATGCCCGGCCCGGTGTCGGTGACGGTGAGCACGGCGCGACCCGCGTCGTCGTCGACGGCAACGTCGATTCGCCCGCCCTCTGGCGTATAGCGCAACGCGTTGTCGAGAAGGTTGGCGAGCAGCATGGAAATGCTCGCCGCATCGGCGCGCACCGGCACGGCGGTTGCGCGCGCAAGGCCTAAGTCGATGTGCTTGTCCGCCGCAAGCACCGCGCGCGCGACGATGCTGTCCTTGGCCAGCGCGACGAGGTCGCAGTCGCCGAAATTGCGCGCCATTGCCTCGGGTTCCAGCCGCGCCATGGCAAGCAGCTGCTCGACCAGGTGCGACGCGCGGTCCACGCCTTGTTCCAGTTCGCTCAGCGCCGCGGTGCGCGCCTGCGCATCCGTCGCACGTTCGACGAGCTCGACTTGCAATTTCAGCGCGGCGAGCGGCGTGCGCAGTTCGTGCGCGGCGTCGGCGGTAAAGCGTCGCTGGGCGTTGAGCGCGTCGTCGAGGCGAGCAAGCAATGCATTGAGGCTGCCTGCGAGGGGCCGCAGTTCCTGCGGCAAGGCATTCTCCGCCAAGGGCGCCATCGCATCGGGCTGGCGCTTGGCAACGGCACGCGACATGGTGTCGAGCGGTCGCAATCCACGGCCCACGGCATACCAGATGAGCACGCCGAGGAACGGAATCAGCGCGGCAAGCGGAAGCAGTGTGCGCAACGCCGATTGGGCAGCGATCTCGCGCCGTTCGTCCAGCGCATGCGCGACCTGGAGCGCGTGCCGGCCTTCCACGTGCGTGTAGACCCGCCACGCGCGACCGCCCTGGATGACGTTGCTGTAGCCTTCGGTCGCCGGCACCGGCAGCCCGGTACCGGGCCGCGAGTAGTAAACGAGCACGCCGTCGCGATCCCAGATCTGCGTGACGATCTCGGACACGCCCGTCGCGCGATCCTCGCCGGGCCCGGAGACGCTGGGCTGGCGGCCGCGGAGGAGGTCGTCGACGCGCGTCGAGTAGGCAAGCTGCTTCAACTGCAGATCAAAGAGCTCGCCGATCTCGCGCCGGGTGTCGAAGTAGGTGGCTATCGAGGCCAGCAGTGCGACTGCGGCCAGCCCGAGCAGCAGCCATACCAGCAAAGTCCGGCGGATGGAGGTCATGCCTTGGCGACGAGGTAGCCGACGCCGCGGATCGTGCGGATCGCCTCGGCGCCGAGTTTCTTGCGCAGATTGTGCACGTGCACTTCGACGGTGTTGCTTTCCACTTCTTCGCCCCAGCCGTACAGGCGCTCTTCCAGTTGCGCCTTTGACAGAGCCGTTCCGGGCCGCTCCAGCAACGCGGCCAGCAGGGCGAATTCGCGTCCGGATACGTCGACGGCGGCACCGCGCAGCGTCACGGTGCGCGAACCCGGGTCGAGCGCCAGCTCGGCATTGCGCAGCACATTGTCCTCGCGCGCGATGTCTCGGCGCAGGAGCGCGCGCATTCGCGCCGCCAGCTCGTCCAGCGAAAACGGCTTGACGAGGTAGTCGTCCGCACCGGCGTCGAGGCCCGCCACCCGGTCGGCGACCGCGTCTCGCGCCGTCACGATCAGCACCCGCACCCGGTTCCCGCCGCGGCGGATCTCGCGCAGGAGTTCGAGGCCGGTCTTTTTGGGCAGTCCCAGGTCGAGCAGTACCAGCGAGTACGCGCCGTCGGAGACGGACAGCGCGGCCTTGCCAGCCTGGCCGTCCTGAACCCAGTCGACGGTGTAGCTCTCCTGCTGCAGCGCGGCCTGGAGGGTCTTGCCGATCATCGGGTCGTCTTCGACCAGGAGGATGCGCATGGGGGAGGGGGTCGATCGAGGGATGACGGGCCGATTCTACCGGCCGCCGCTTAACCGGGACTTAACGGTAGCGCATCCAGTGAGCCCCGGGTTCCGTACATGACTCCATGGCGCCCGGCCCTGGCAGTCCAAGGGGAATGGATTTCGGGCGACCGCCCGCGCGGCCGCGTTAGACGGTCACGCATTCCGACTTGTCTGCTACGGGAGTTCCCATGACTACTGCAATCAAGATTCGCCCGCTGTTCCGGCGGGCACTGCTGCCCATGCTGGTCGGCGCAACGCTGGCGACAGGCTGGGCCGGTACGGGGGCGGCGTCAAGCCACCGCGAGGCGCCGTTCATTGCCTCGCAGCCACAGCTCGATGGCGCCGATTTCTACATGTTCAGGAGCTACGAACCGGGGCGCGAAGGCTACGTCACGCTGGTCGCCGACTACCTGCCGCTGCAGGACGCCTACGGCGGTCCGAATTATTTCAAGCTGGACCCGAATGCGATCTATGACATTCACCTGACCAACAACGGCGGGGCCGTCGAGAACATCACCTTTCAATTCAAGTTCCAGACCACGCTCGACGACAATCAATTTACCGTGGGCGGCAAGAAGGTCTCCATCCCGATCGTGCAGAACGGTTCGGGCGACGTCAACAAGCCGAATTCGCCAGCGCTCAATGTGCACGAGAAGTATTCGCTACTGGTGTACTACGGACCGCTGGCGAACACGATTCCGAGCGCCGTCACCAACCTCACGACGGGTGGCACGACATTCGACAAGCCGGTCGACAACATCGGCTCCAAGACCATTGCGAACTACGAGAGCTATGCCAGCCAGCACATCTACGACATTGCAGTTCCCGGATGCAACGGCAAGGGCCGCGTGTTCGTTGGCCAGCGCAAGGATCCGTTCCGCGTGAACCTGGGCGAAACCTTCGACCTCGTCAACATCAAGTATCCGGCCACGGAGCTCTTGCCTGGCGCCGAATTCGCGACAGTCGATTCGCTTGCCGACGCCAACGTCACGTCGCTCATCCTGGAAATGCCGATCGCGTGCCTGACACAAGGCAAGGGCGACATCATCGGCGGCTGGACGACGGCCAGCGTGCCTGCGAACCGCACCGTCAGCGACACGCCGGGCAGCGGACTCGATCCGACGGCGCAAAGCGGCAGGTGGGTCCAGGTCTCGCGCGTTGGCGCTCCGCTGGTCAACGAAGTGGTCATCGGTCTGAAGGACAAGAACAAGTTCAACAGCAGCCAGCCCAAGGATGACGGGCAATTCGCCGATTACGTCACCAACCCGACATTGCCGATGTTGCTGGAAGTGCTCTTCGGTGGCGCCGGCGTCAAGGCGCCGACCAACTTCCCGCGCACGGACCTGGTGGCGGCGTTCCTTACGGGGGTTCCCGGATTGAATCAGCCCGCGAACGTCGTGGTATCGGAGCAACTCCGGCTGAATACGTCAATTCCGCCGACGGCGGGAGGCCAGCAAAACCGCCTCGGCGTCATCGGTGGCGACAACGCCGGTTTCCCGAACGGTCGCCGTCCCGGAGATGACGTCGTCGACATCGAGTTGCGAGTGGCGATGGGTGTTCTCTGCACGCTCAGCATCGGCGGCTGCAAGCCGGCGGACGCCCCCGCGGGTTCGCTGCATTACACGGATGGCGCGTTCATCAACGACGCGTTCTTCGACAACAAGTTCCCGTACATCCGCAGCCCGTTGAAGGGTTCGCCGAACGAGCACAACGCCATTCCCTAGGCGATCGGCATGAAGCGCTGATGTGGGACGACCGGCTTCGGGGCTAGCGCTCCGGGGCCGCCTTACAAGTGCTTTCGCTCGCAATTCAACGAGGGACATCGGAATGAAAGCGAGAACGCCCATCCTGGCAGTTTTCCTGCTGGCATTGCTGGCACGCGTCGACGGCGCGCTTGCGAAGCCGTACACGCCGGCGGACGACGGCGTGGTTCTCGAACGCCTGCCCGAGCGCGCGGATCCTGCGTTGGGCGAGCTGAAAAGAATGCGCGCCGCATTGCGCGCCAATCCCGGCGACCACGACAATGCCTACCGCGTTGCGCGACGATCGATCGAGGCAGCGCGGGCCAGCGGAGATCCGCGATTTCTTGGCCAGGCACAGGCGGCGCTGGCGCCGTGGTGGACAGCGGCCGATCCGCCGGCCGAGGCGTTGCTCCTGCGCGCAACGGTCAAGCAAAGCCAGCACGATTTTGCCGGCGCGCAGGCCGACCTCGATCGCTTGCTCGCGACGCAGCCCGCCAACGGGCAGGCGCTTCTGACGCGGGCGACGATCTTCACCGTGCAGGGACGGTATGCCGACGCCAAGCGCGATTGCGCGAAGCTGTTCAGGCTGGCTTCGGGTCTTGTCACCTCGGCATGCTTTGCCGGTGCAGCAAGTTTGAATGGCGAAGCGGCGCCCGCCTATCGCGGATTGATGCAGGCGCTGGAGCGTCCGGTCAATAGCGCCGACGCGCGCCCCTGGGCATTGACGTTGGCAGCCGAGATCGCGCAGCGGCGTGGAGATGCCGCGGCAGCCGAACGGCACTTCCGCGACGCGCTCGCGCTGGACCCCCGCGACGCCTATCTGCTCGGCGCGTATGCCGATTTCCTGCTCGAGCAAAGACGCGCAATGGAGGCCGTGCCACTGCTCGCGGGCCGGGTTGCCAACGACTCCCTGTTGCTGCGTCTCGCGCTGGCGGAGCGGGCGGTCCCCGCGTTGCAGACCGATTTCGCTGCGCACAAGCAGGAACTCGCCGACCGTTTCGCGGCCGCCAGGCGGCGTGGAGATTCGCTGCATATGCGGGAAGAGGCGCGCTTTCTTCTCGAGATTGCCGACGACGCGCCGGCTGCGCTGGCGTTGGCCAAGGAAAACTGGAAGGTGCAACGAGAGCCCGCGGACCTTCGCATCCTCGCAGCCGCTGCCAACGCCAATGTCGGGAACGATGGCGGCGCGACGAAAATTGTCGCCGATTGGCTAGCGAGCACGCACATTGAAGATGCCGCGCTGGTCGCGTTTGCCGGAGGGCCCGCGCGATGAACCGGATTGTCCTGGCGCTGCTGGGGGTGATGCTCGCGGGCGTGATGGCCATGCCCGCGCAGGCGCACAAGCCCAGCGATGCGTACCTCACGATGACGCGCGACGGGCAGAAGCTCACAGGGCAATGGGACATCGCGTTGCGCGACCTCGATCTCGCGTTGGGGCTGGACGGCAACGGCGACGGCGAGATCACCTGGGGCGAAGTCCGGGCGAAGCAGCAAGCCATTGAAGCGCTGGCGGTGCAGCGACTGGCGCTGTCATCCGGCGGCGAGGCTTGCTCGCTGCGGGGAGGCGGCGTGCAGATCGACTCGCACACGGACGGCGCGTATGCGGTCGTCGCACTGTCCGCAATTTGCCCGCATGCCGGTCCCACGGTCGCATTCGAGTATTCGCTGCTGTTCGACCTCGATCCGCAGCACCGCGGCTTGCTCAACTTCGTCGAGGACGGCGAGTCGCGCAGCGTCGTCTTCAGTGCCGACCGGCCGCACCAGGTCATGGGCGGCAACACCGGCGGCCCGTTGGCGCAATTTGGCGCCTACGTGCACGAAGGCGTTTGGCACATCTGGCTGGGGTTCGACCATATCCTGTTCCTGCTTTCCTTGCTGCTGCCTGCGGTGCTGGTACGTCGTGACGGCAAGTGGAGCCCGGCAAGCGATTTCAAGGGCGCGTTCTGGGACGTCGCCAGGATCGTGACGGCGTTCACGCTGGCGCATTCGATCACGCTCACGCTTGCCGCGCTCGGTGTCGTGTCGCTGCCGTCGCGCTGGGTCGAGTCGGCGATCGCGCTTTCGGTGGTGCTGGCGGCCTTGAACAACGTCTTTCCGGTCGTCAGTCGCGGACGCTGGTTGGCGGCGTTTGCGTTCGGGCTGCTGCACGGCTTTGGATTCGCGGGGGCGCTGGCCGACCTGGGGTTGCCCGCCGGCGGCCTGGCACTGTCGCTCGCCGGATTCAACATCGGCGTCGAACTGGGTCAACTGGCCATCGTTGCAGTGTTCCTGCCGGTTGCCTACGCATTGCGCTCGACGTGGACCTATCGTCGTGTCGTGCTGGCGGGAGGATCGGCAGTGATTGCGTCGATCGCCGGCGTCTGGCTCATCGAGCGTGCGTTCGATTTGCCGCTGTTCGCAGCGCTGGCGGCGGGCTGATTCAACATGGGACAGTCAGATATGCTGAAGCTTGCCGTGGGGACGACGATGCTTTGGCTGGCGACGAGTGTCGCAGCCGATGGCATCACGCCGCTCGACAAAGTTGAAGTCACCGGCCATTACGACAACAGCGTCGGCAGCAGCGATGCCGCCAGCGAAGGCGTCATCACACCGCAGCTGATTGACGACCGGCCGTTGCTGCGGCCAGGCAACCTGCTCGAGTACGTGCCCGGGATGGTCGTGACGCAGCATAGCGGCGCAGGCAAGGCCAATCAGTATTTCCTGCGCGGTTTCAACCTCGACCACGGCACTGATTTCGCGACGTGGGTCGCTGGCATGCCGGTCAACCTGCGCACTCACGGGCATGGCCAGGGCTATACCGATCTCAATTTCATCATTCCGGAACTCATCTCCCGCGTCGACTACTGGAAAGGTCCGTATTACGCGAACATCGGCGACTTCGGTTCCGCCGGCGGCGCGGCGATGCATTACACGGACAACCTGAAGCAGGGCATCGCGCTCGGCACCGGGGGCGATTTCGGTTACGCGCGCGCGCTGCTGGCGCGGCTCGCTGCCCGCCGGTCCCGGAACCTTCACCTACGGTCTGGAATACCTGCACAACGACGGGCCCTGGGAGAACCCAGACAACTTCCGCAAGTACAACGCGCTCTGCGCTACGTGATGCCGGCGGGCGACGGCAACATCGGCGTCACGGCGATGGCCTACGGCGGCAGGTGGAACTCGACCGACCAGATCGCGCAGCGCGCGGTCGAACAGGGATTGATCGGCCGATTCGGCACGCTCGACGCCAGCGACGGCGGCGAATCGCAGCGTTACAGCCTTTCGCTCGACTATGCCGACGCCGTTGGCGGGCGGCCAGTTCCAGACCACCGCCTACTGGTTCAAGTACAGGCTGAACCTGTTCTCCAATTTCACCTACTTCCTGGACGATCCGGTCAATGGCGACCAGTTCGAGCAGGCCGACAATCGCAATGTCTACGGCTGGACGGGAAGCTGGGCGAAGCGCAGCGAACTGTTCGGCGCACCTGCCAGGCAACACGCTCGGCTACGAGTTGCGCCAGGACCAGCATCGATCCGGTCGGCCTCTACTCGACGGTGACGCCGCGATCGCCTGTCGACCACGCGCGAGGACGGGTCGACGAAGGCAGCGTCGGCATCTATGCGCAGAACGATACGCAATGGAATGACTGGTTCCGCTCGATCGCTGGGTCTGCGCTACGACTGGTATCGCTTTCGACGTGGATTCGAGCATTGCCGAGAATTCGGGCAATGTGACGGCCGGCATCGTTTCGCCCAAGGCGTCGTCTCGATTTTCGGCCCGTGGTACAAGACCGAGTATTTCGTCAATGCCGGTTACGGCTTCCACAGCAACGATGCGCGCGGCGTGACGATCACGGTCGACCCCAAGACTGGCGAGCCCGTCGGACCGCGCCACACCGCTGGTGCGCAGCAAGGGTGCGGAACTGGGCGTGCGCACGGAGGCGATTCCCGACCTGCAATCGTCGCTGGCGCTGTGGTACTTGAAGCTCGACAGCGAGCTGGTGTTCGTCGGCGATGCCGGCACGACCGAGGCGGGCCGCCCGTCACAGCGCTACGGCGTGGAGTGGAACAATCGCTGGCGGCCGCTGCCCTGGCTGTTCCTGGACCTGGACGTCGCATGGAATCATGCGCGCTTCACCGGTCAAGCCGAGGAAGGCGATTTCATCCCGGGCGCGCCCGACAGCGTGATCTCCGCCGGTGCGGCGATCGATCACTACGGACCCTGGTCGGGTGCCTTGTTCGTGCGGTACATCGGCGCCTATCCGCTGGTCGAGGACAACAGCGTGCGCGCGCACGTCGTCGACCGTCGTCGATGCGCAGATCGGGTACGCGATCGCAGCCAATACCCGGCTGCGTCTCGACGTCTTCAACCTCTTCGACGCGCAAGACCTACGATATCGCGTACTTCTATGCGTCGCGATTGCCCGGCGAGCCGGCCGGAGGCGTAAACGACATTCACTTCCATCCCGGCGAGAAGCGCAGCTTCCGCATTTCCCTTTCCTACCGGTTCTGAACAGGGCGCCGAGGTCAGGAAGCACGGTGTATCGCATCTGCGCGGGAGCTGCATGCGGATACAGTGCGCGCCGCCGATTGATGATATCGACAACGACCGCGACCGCGACCAGTGCCCACACGATCATCGGTCCGCTGGGCAGGTCCGCAGTGGTCGACAGGACCAGTCCGAGTGCGTAGCCCGCGGCACCCAGTCCCCATGCCGACGCGCAAGCGGTGCCGCGCCATGCGCCGCGTCGCGAGCGGCGGGACGATCAGCGTTGCGAACACGAGGTAGAGTCCGACCAGCTGCACCGACAGCGTGACGGTCACGGCGAACAACGCGTAGAAGCCGGTGCGACCCAAGCCGATCACTGAAGCCGAACCACAGCGCGAGGACTCGCGGCGTATATCGCGCCGACCCAGACCAACCGGGTAGGCTCGGCCCACAGGATCTGGCCGACGAGCAGGTCGCGCAGATGCTCGCCGCCGTGCACGTTGCTGGCGAGCAGCAGCACGCCGCCGGAGGCTGCGAGCACGAATACGACGCCGATCACCGCTTCCTGCACGTCGGCGAATACCCGTTCGGTCCAGGTCAGCAGCAGCGCGCCGCCCAGCGCAGCGATCGAGCGCCGCGACCTGCACGGCGATGCCCTGCGCCTCGAATCCCATCTGGTCGGCGAGCAGCACGCCACAGCCGGCGATCTGGGCGATCGCGAGATCGATGAACACGATGCCGCGCGCGAGTACCTGCATGCCCAGCGGCACGTGCGTTGCGGTGACCAGCAGCCCGGCGGCGAACGCCGGGAGCAGGATCGAAAAATCGATGGCATTTCATTGCGCGCCTTTCTTCAGACGCGCGACCGTGTCGTCGAACAGTCCGTAGAGGTCCTTCGCCTCGGCGTCGCCACCGACGGTGAACGGCAGCACCACCACGTTCACCTTGCCGCGCTCGGCGATCCACTGCGATGCGCGATCACCCTGGTAGGCGGCGCGGATGACCATCCTTGCGTGCTCACGGTCCAGCACGCCCAGAACCTCGGCAAGATGCGCGGTGGTGGGCTCGACGCCGGGCTTGGGTTCGAGCGCCGCGATTTGCCGGATTCCCAGCCAGTCGAACAGGTACGTGAAGGCCTGGTGCTGAACTACGACAGGCGTTCCCCGCAGCGGCGCAGCCTCCTTCTCCCATTTGGCGATCGCCGCACTCCAGCGCTCGGCAAACGACTTGGCGCGCGCCTGGTAGATACGCGGCGTTTTCGGGATCGAGTTGCGCCAGACGCGCAGCCAGCGGAGCGGCGACCTTGCCGATATTGCGCGGATCCGTCTGGATGTGCGGATTGCCGCCGGGATGCACGTCGCCGTCGGCACGGTCGAGCCGCGCCGGCTTTTCCAGCATCGTCACGAATGCCGCCGCTTCGAAATATCCGGGTTTGCCGGGCTGGATTTTCGGGTTGCCCGCTTGCTGCGTGACCAGCGGCAGCCAGCCGATTTCGAGTTCCGCGCCCGTGGCGACGACCAGATCTGCGCCGCGCGCGCGGGCGATCAGGCTGGGCTTGGCCTCGACGTGATGGGGATCCTGCAACGCATTGGTCGCAACATAGACCTTCACCTTGTCGCCCCCCAGTTCCTCGGCCAACGCACCCCACTCGGGCACGGTGGCGAAGATGTTGAGTACCGCCAGGGCCGGAGCGGCCGCCGCCAGGAGCGCAAGCGCGCACACGAATCGCAAGTAAGCTTTCATGGAGGGTTCCTTCAGAACTTGTGCGCGCCATGCGCGCCGAGGGTCAGGATGTATTGCACGAAGAATTCGTTGTCGGTGAAGTCGGGCTTGAGCTTCGCTTGCTGGAATTGCACGCGAATGCGGCTGAACTCGGAAGGCGTCCAGTCCAGCATGACAGCGGTGCGCTGCGGATTGAACGTGCTGCTGGCCAGGTAGGCGCCGTTCGAGCCGTAGTCGACGGTGCCGGGATTCAGCCAGTCATACCGGAGGCCGACACGCCAGTTGGGAACGAACTGGTAGACGCCCTGCACGTAGAAGCCGCTCTGGTCGGAGCGGTAGCTGCCGGTTTGCGTGAAGCCCAGCGCGCCGTCCGCGTCATAGGTCAGGTCGCCATTCTCCCTGCGCCAGAAATATTCGCCCTGCACCTTGAAATTGCGATCCAGCGTGTTGCCGTTGGGCGCCCACTTCCAGACGAAATCGGCGATCGCGATCTTCGATGTGCCATTGAATGCGACCTGCGCCTCGTTGCCGGCCAGGCCGAACTGCGAATATTCGCGGTCCTTGGCAGCGGTCTGCAGATACGAAAGGCCTGCACGCCAACTGTTACTCGGTCCGACATCGCCGCCGGCGTGCACATACACGTTTCCGTTGCCGATCCCATTCTTGTTGCGCGAATTGCCCGGGAAGCTCTCGCCGCTGCCGACTTCCGCGCCGAATTCGAGGAACTCATCGGTTGGAGCCAGCCACTTCACCTGCAATCCGTTGTTCTGGTATTGGCCGCCGAGAAATGCCTGGTACACGAGCGGCGCGTCGTAGAAGTCCCAGACATGCTGGTGCTGGTCGTTGAGATAGCCGATCGACGACAGGAAGCGGCCGAACTTGGGCGCGATTCCGTAGGGGGCGCCCGTGTACAGCCCATAGGCCTCTTCGACTTCGACCGTGTTGTCCGGCGACAGCGAGAAGATCAGGTTGCCGAAGAACTTGTCGTCGACGCTGGCGGACAGGCTCAGCTCGGACTCGGCGATGTTGAAACTGCGCTTGGCGGGCGCGATATCTCCGCTGGGTGCGAAGCCCGCGATGGAATACCTGTTCGGATCCTGCGACAGGTTGGCGTAGGTCCCTTGCAGCACGGCGGAGATCGCCGGATTGAAGGCACTGATTCCGGTCGCAGGCGCGGCGGCCGCGACCGCGATGGGCGTCGCGGCCGGCTCGGGTGCGGGCGACGCCACTGCCACGGCAGCGGGCGGCGCGGCCGCCGCGGATTTCGCTTCGGCGTCCTTCAGGCGTTGCTCGAGTGCGCCGATTCGCGCCTCGTAGCTTTCCTTGAGCTGCCGGATCTGCGCGCGAATCTCGGCGAGTTCGGCATCGGTAGCGGCATGGGCGTCGGCCGCAATGAATAGCGCCAGCGCGAATGCGCTGCGCACAAGCAGATAACGGGACACGGGAAACCTCCTCGCGTTGCGTGAATGAAAGCCGGGATCCGCCGCGGTTTGCGGCGTATCCGGAATGTCACGTCAAGCGATGAAAGGCGGGGCGCGGCTTCGGAAGTAAGTCGGGGCGTCGGCAGGCCGGGACTGGAACGGCTGCCATGCGCTCGGCGCCGCCCACGGTGTGGCACCGAGCGACGGAAGGTCACCGATGACGGCGGTCGCCCCACCGGCAAGCAACGCACACTCGAGGCACGCTTCATCCGCCTGCGGCGCCGCAAGGCCGGTGTCCTGCGATCGGGCGAACTGCGTGCCGAGGTGCGAAATCGCGTGCACCTGCACGCCCTGCTGCAGGAACAGCAGCAGGAACGAAAGGACAGCGATGAATGCAGGACGGCGCATGGGAAGGGAGTGTATCCGATCGTCTTGCGCGCGCAACTCGGCCATTCGGTCTACGCGAGTTCGCGTCGAGTTGCCTTACTTGACGCGGCGCAGCCGCTCCGCGGCAGCGAGCAGTGTCTCGTCGCGCTTGGCGAAGCAGAACCGGATCACGCGATGGTCGGTGCCATCCTGGTAGAACGCCGAAAGTGGAATGGTCGCGACCCCGTGTTCGCGCACCAGCCGCTGCGCGAATTCCGCGGCGGGTTCGGCGCTGACGCGGCCGTAGGTGGCAAGCTGAAAATAGCTGCCCCGGCACGGCAGCAGGTCGAATGCCGTCTCCGAAAGCGCGCCGCGCAGGAGGTCGCGCTTCGCAGTGAAAAATGCAGGAAGTGCCTCGTATCGCGAAGGCTCGTCCGAGGAACCGGGCGAGACCGTGCTGCACGGCGCTGTTGACCGTAAAAACGGTGAACTGGTGCACGCGGCGAATTTCCGCGGTGATGTCGCGCGGCGCAAGCGTGTAACCGACTTTCCAGCCGGTTGCGTGAAAGGTCTTGCCGAACGAACCGATCACCACGCTGCGTGCAGCGAGCTCGTCGTTGCGCGCAAGGCTCTCGTGTCGTGCGCCGTCATAGACCATGTGCTCGTAAACTTCATCGCTGACGAGAATGATGTTGGTACCGCGCGTGACTTGGGCCAGCTGCTCAAGATCACCGGGGGACAGGATGCCCGTTCCCGGATTGTTCGGCGTATTGACGAGGATCATGCGCGTGCGCGACGTTACCGCGGCGCGCACGGCGGTCCAGTCGATTTCGTAGGTGGGGACGGTGAGCGGAATCGGCACCGGCGTGGCGCCGGCCAGGCGGATGGCGGGAACATAGCTGTCGTACGCCGGCTCGAACAGGATCACTTCGTCCCCGGGATGCGCGAGCGCGCCGATCGTCGTGAACAGGCCCTGTGTCGCGCCCGTCGTCACGGTGACTTCGTGCTCCGCGTCGTAGCTGCGACCGTAGAGGCGCAGCACTTTCGCTGCAATGGCCTCGCGCAACGCCATGACACCAGCGGAGAGTGGATACTGGTTGTAGCCCTCCCGCATCGCCGCGGTGACAAGGTCGATCAACGCCGGATCAATCGCGTAGTCGGGAAACCCCTGTCCCAGGTTTACTGCGCCGTGCGCTTGCGCCAGCGCCGACATCACGCTGAAGATGGACGTCCCGGTTGCGGGGAGCTTCGAGCGGAGCGGGAAAGGTGGCGAGGCGACGGACATCGAGAGCGGTGGCTTTTCCAAAACGGCCATTGTAGTGCGAACGCCAGTTTGCGCTGCCCCGCCTCAGCGAGCGCTTCCCTCCGCACCCAGCAGTGCGGCCAATTGGGCAACCGTCGACGCATCGGCGTCCGACACCGCCCAGAAATTCATGCCGTCCTTCGCCCAGCGCTGCGTCGCGAATCCTTCGCGATTCGATGCGCGTGCAGCGATGCTGTCCCGGCCGTTCCGTGCTGGCGCGACGAACACGTTGATCGTGTGCAGGTTGTGCTTGTAGACGAGAACGGCCACCGGGCGATGATCGAGATAGTCGAGACGGCCGCCGGCAAGCGCGAAGCCTTGCGCTGCGAGGTCGTGCACCGGAGGCGCGTAGTCGATCTTGCCATTGAACCAGGGCTTGACCGTGTGCTGGTCAGACGACGCCACATCGAGGACGTGGTCGTCCTGGAGCGAACGGACATGATTGGCGATCGCCTCGTCGACCAGCAAGTCATCGCGCGAAGGTTGCGAGGACAGGTATGCCGCCGCGAGCACGATGGCGAGCGCGGCAGTGGTGGCTCGAGCCGATTCCCAGCCCTTGCCAGAAGCGCGAGCCGGTTGCCGCGCTGTGGCCCGTAGTCGCCGGCAACGCGTCGACGATGCGGTCGGCCAGGTCCTGAGGTGCGCGATAGCGGGTCGCATGCGCGGAAACCAACTCTCTTGCGCGTTCAGGGTGTTCCAAGGCGGCCTCCTTCCTGCAGCGTCGTCAGGTGCTTGAGCAGCAGCGCGCGCCCGCGCGCCAGGCGGGACATGACGGTTCCGATAGGCAATCCGGCGATCTGCGCAACTTCCTTGTAGGAAAGATCGTCGATATCGCGAAGCACGACCACTTCGCGATATCCGACGGGCAATTGCCGCAACGCTTCGTCCACAAGGCGAACGTCGTCCAGTCTTGAAAGTATCGTCTCCGGATTGTTGTCGTGTGCACTGTTGGCAACGCTGTCGACGCCCGTTTCACCGCCGTGAACGTCATCGTCGTAGGGAATTTCGACTTCCGCGCGACGATGCTGCGAGAGCCATGTGTAGCAAGTGTTGCGGACGATGGCGAGCAACCATGGCCGCGCATTGTCGCCACGAAAGCCGTCGAAGGCCCGGAATGCGCGCAGGTACGACTCCTGCACCAGGTCCTGGGCCTCGTCCGCATCCCGGGTAAGCCAGCGCGCGAGGTTGTAGGCCGAATCGAGATGCGGCAACGCCAGGTCGCCGAAACGCCGCGTGTCCCGCAGTTGGCTCATCGATTCCTTCAATCGCCCTCTCCGGGTCCATTTATCACATACCGGTCTTTGCGACCCTTTATTCCCGCGCGCCAGCAAGTTTTCTGTTTCGGGAATAGACGATCGCGGGAATCAGTCATGCACGGTATAGGCGCCTGACGGCCGGCACAAGCAAATCCCAACGAACGCCTCAGCAATCAACCAAGGAGAACCCGATGAAGAATCCAATGGCGAATCCAGTGGATCGACGGCAGTTCCTCAAAGCTGGCGGGCGTGGGAGGCGTGGTCTTCGCGTCCGGCCTGTACAGGTTTGCGGAAGGGGCGACTATCGAAGATTTTCATTTCGTTCAACTCTCCGACGTGCATTGGGGATTCGAAGGGCTTCCCAATCCTGACGCCAAGGTCACGTTCGGCAAGGCGATCGCCGCGGTGAATGCGTTGAAGGACCCGCCCGACTTCATTGTGTTCACGGGGGATCTCACGCACACCACGGACGATCCGAAGGAGCGCCGCGCGCGACTCGCAGGCTTTCGCGACATTGCGGCCGGACTGCGAGTCAAGAACATCCATTACATGCCCGGCGAACATGACGCGTCACTGGACGCCGGCCAGGCATTTCAGGAATTCTTTGGCGAGACCCACTACACGTTCGACCACAAGGGCGTGCATTTCATCGTCATCGACAACGTATCCGATCCTGAGGGCGCCATCGGCGACGAGCAGCTGCAATGGCTGGCCGCCGACCTGAAGCGGCAACCGGCCGACGCGCGCATCGTGGTTTTCACGCATCGGCCGCTGTTCGATCTGGCGCCCTCGTGGGATTGGGCAACCAAGGATGGCGCGCAGGCGATCGACCTGCTGATGCCGCACGCAAATGTCACGGTGTTTTACGGTCACATTCACCAGGAAAATCATCATCTGACCGGACACATCGCTCACCACTCGGCAAAGTCGCTGATGTTTCCGCTGCCGGCGCCCGGCTCCCAGCTCAAGCGCACGCCTCTTCCGTGGGATCCGGCGGAGCCCTACCGCGGCCTAGGTTACCGCACCGTCGATACCGCGATCGCGAGTGCTACCTATCGCCTCACTGAACTGCCCGTGCCCAAGGCATGACGCCATGATGACGCGACAACGGGCAATACTCGTTGCGATGGTCGTGGCGACGCTGGGACTCGGATTGGCGGGCTGGCGCGCGAGCGCGCAGCCAACGAATGCGGACACCGCCCAGGTGATCCAGGTGGTGGCCAGGAAGTTCACTTACGCGCCGAACGAAATCCGGCTGAAGAAAGGCGTGCCGGTGGTGCTGGAGCTGACATCGGCCGATGCGGTGATGGGATTCAAGGCGGTGGATTTCAACGCGACCGCCGTGATCATTCCGGGCAAAGTCGCGCGGGTGCGGATCACGCCGGCGCAGGCCGGCACCTTCATCTTCTTCTGCCACATTTTCTGCGGCGAAGGCCATGAGACGATGAATGGAACCATCGTCGTGGACGACTGACGACGGCAGTCGCGGCGCAAGCTACATCGTCTGACCGGCGTACGTGGGCGCGAGCACCTGCGGCGCCATGCCGAGGGGTGCAGGTTCGAGCAGCGTGATCCGCCAAAGCGTGCGCGCGTCGTTCGGATCGATCAGCGTGGCGGAATGCAGCAGCGCGGCGTTGTCCCATACGACGATATCTCCGACGCCGTACTTGAAGCGCAGCTGGTATCTGGGCTGTGTCGAGTGCGCGGCGAGTTCGTTTAGCAGATCGCGCGCCTCGTCGTCGGGCATGCCGACAATGCCGAAGGAACTTCCCGACACCGCATACAGCGCCTTGTGCCCGGTGACCGGGTGCGGTCGCGCGATCTTGTGCGTGATGACCGGCATCCTTGCCTTTTGCTCGGCAGTGAGAACGGACGCCACGGTGCGGCTCTTCTCGTCCTGGTCGTTGCGGTTGCCGTAATGGTGGATGCCGTAGAGCGGCTCGATGCGCTTCTTCATAGCATCCGACAGGTCGTCGTACGCGGCCTGCTGGTCGGCGAACAGCGTATCGCCGCCTACCTTGGGCACCACGCGCGAATACAGCGTCGTCGCGCGTGCGGGCACCTGCAGGTAGGAGTAGTCGGTGTGGAAGTACGAGCCGGCATCCTGCAATCCGGTGGGTTTCCCGTCTTTCTTCACGTTGGACAGGATGAGGATGTTGGAATCTTCCGGATGGTGGAACTGGTCGATCACGTGTGGCTGGGGCGGCCCGATGCGGCGGGCAAAATCCATGAACTGCGCGGCCGAGATGTCCTGCGCGCGCAGCGCCAGCACATGATTTGCGAAGAATGCACCCTGCAGCTCGTCGAATTCGGCATCCGACAGCGACTTGCGCAGATCGACCTCCAGCGCCTCGACGCCAAAAGGTCCAGGAAGAGGTGAAAAGTGCATGACGGGCCTCCTACAGCAGGAAATCCGGACGGATGAGCCGTGGCAGCCAGAGCGGAATCTCCGGCCAGATGATCAACGCGGCAAGCACGAGCAGCATCGGCACCAGCATGATCAAGGTGTCCTTCAACGCGTAGGTCAATCGCACCTTGGCAATGGCGCAGGAAATCATCAGGCACATTCCGTAAGGAGGCGTGACCAGCCCGAACGCGAGCGCGACGATGCTGATGATGCCGAACGATACCGGGTGCATTCCCACGGATTGCGACAGTGGCAAGAGCGTCGTCCCCACGATGATGATCGCGGGAATTGCATCCAGGAAGCATCCCACCACCAGGAACACGAACACGATGAAGAAGCCGACGCCGATCGGCCCCAAACCCCACTCGGTCACATGGGCAAGAAGCGCCTTGGGAATCTGGAAATAGGCCAGGAGCCAGCCGAAGATCGATGCCGTGCCCACGCAGAACAGCGCGATGGCCGACAATTTTCCCGTCTCGAGCAACGCGTGCCAGAGCTCCTTGCGGCCCATTTGCCGGTAGACGACCAGCGAAAGCACAGCGGCATAGATCACCGCGGCTGCCGCCGATTCGGTGGCGGTGAACCATCCCAGCAGGATGCCGCCGACGATGATGAATGGCGTCATCAACGCAGGTACAGCCACTGCGGCCGCGTTCAGGAATTCCTTGAACGACGAGCGCGGGTAGGTGGGATAGTTGCGCCTCTTCGCATAAACGTGGACGGTGGCCATCTGCGCCAGCCCGATGAGCAGCCCCGGGATCACGCCGGCAAGGTACAGCGCGCCAATCGACACCTGCAGGACGCCGCCCCACACCACCATCAGGATCGATGGCGGGATGATGACCGCAAGCACAGCGGACACGGCGGTGATTGCGATCGAAAAACTGAGGTCGTAACCTTCCTTGACCTGCGCTTCGATGAAGATCTTGCCCTGGCTCGCCGCATCGGCGGTGGAGGAGCCGGAGATGCCGGCGAAGAACACGGACAACAGCACGTTGATCTGCGCCAGCGCGCCAGGGAAATTGCCTACCATCGTGCGCGACAAATGGACAAGTCGGTCGGTGATGCCCCCCACGTTCATGAGGTTGGCGGTCAGCAGAAAGAACGGCACTGCGAGCAGGATGAACGAGTTGTAGGCCTTGAACGTCGTGTTGAAGATCACCATTGGCGACAGCCGCGGCTCGATGACCAGTACCGGCAGGCAGGCGAGCCCCAGCGCGAACGCCACGGGCACGCGCATGATCAACAACACGAAGAACACGCCAAACAGCCACATCGCGGCGATGGCGGGAGTGAGCGTGGCGCCGGTCATTTGACTACCCCAACGCTTGCCGCCTCAAAAGCCCGATCGGCGGCTGCGCTGCCCCCGCGGGGGACCTGATTCACGGCTTGGGACTTCCCTGCGCCGTTCATACGAGGCTCCCGGTCGCAAGATCTTTGTCCTTGGGCTCGTCGCCTTTTCCGGGTCCCCAGCGCAGGATGCGGATATCGCGCACGATGCATTCGAATCCGAAAAGCAGCCACGTAAGGCCGGTGAGGGGCCACGCGATGAAGATGTAGGTCATCGGCATGTCGGCCAATTCGGAGGTCTGGTTCCATCCGAACTGCACGAACTTGATGCCGTACCAGACGAATACGAGGGCGAAGATCAGCACGAAGAACATCGACACCAGCCGGAACATCGCGTTGGCGCGCGGCTTCAATTCCGGCCAGACATCGACATCGAAGTGAGTTCCATCGCGCACGCCGATCATCGCACCCAGCATCACCATCCAGATGAACAGGAAGCGCGCCATTTCCTCGGTCCAGATCCACGGCGGGATCAACGCCGTGAAGCGCGAGATCATCTGCAGCGTGACGGGCACGACGAGAAGGGCCACGGAGATGCCCAGCAGGATATTGAGTAGTTGGTAGTACCCGTTGATGAGCTTCTTCATGCGTTACCTCGGAGCACGGCGCTGGCGGATGGGCAAAAAAAGGCCAGCGCAAGAGGCAATTCTTGCGCCGGCCGCTTTGTCGCTTCTACATCGAGTTGATCTTGGCGTAGATCTCCGCCGCGCCGATTTCCTTCGCGTAATCGGCCATCACCGGGTCCGCCAGCTTTTTCATTTGGGCGCGGTCGGCGAAGGGGATCATTTTCAACTTGCCCGCCGCCTGCATCGCCTCGAGCTTCTTCTGGTCCTCGCCGGATTCGATTTGGCGACCGTATGCGCCTGCTTCCTTGCCCGCCCGGAGGATCGCGGCCTGCAAGTCTGGCGGCAGCTTCTTGAACGTCTTGCCGGAGAAGCAGATCGGCCGAATCGTGATGGCGTGTTGCGTCATGTTGAGGTTGGGGCCGACTTCGTAGAACTTCATCGCCTCCACGCCGGCTGCCTCGTTTTCGCCGGCGCTGATGACGCCATTCTGGATCGCGTTGTAGATTTCGTCGTAGGCGATGACGGTGGGCGACATGCCGACGGCCGCGAAGGTCTTGCTCCAGATCGGCGCGCCCTGCACGCGGACCTTGAGGCCCTTCATTTCCTGCAGGTTGCGCACCGCCTTGTTGGCGAAGATGTTGCGTGTGCCACCGCCTGCAAAGCCGATCAGCATCACGTCGCCCTTGGCGGACACTTCATCGGCGATGGGCTTCAGCGTGTCCGCCTCGATGACCTTGTTCCAATGATCGACATCGCGGAACAGGAAAGGCGCGTCGATGAACGGCGCGGCCTTGGCAAACGTCGACATGTGCGCAGGCGACACGATGCCGTAGTCCACGGAGATACCCTGGTTCATGAACGCGAAGTAATCCTTCTCCAGGCCGAGTTCGCTGTTCTTGTGCAGCACGAAGTTGATCGGCTTGCCGTAATATTTGGCAGTGAGTTCCTGGAATTTCTCCAGCGACCGGTTGAACGCGTGCCCGTCGTTGAATTGGACTGCACCGTGCAGCGTGATCGGTGCCTGCGCGGATGCGCCCAATGACGAGACCAGCACCAAGGCGGCCATGCAGCGCAGCACACAGCGAATCGAATTTCGCATTGCTTCCTCCTGGAATTGGATCGAGGCCACCGTTGTCGCCATCCCGCGATTGCGGTGACGCTCTGGTCAAGTGGTCAGACCAATTGAACCGCGTTGCCCTTGGCCTGTCAACGCGAATTCTGTTGTGCCATGCAGCAATACGGGCCATCGTGGCGCATGGTGCGTCCGCTTTCCAGCGGGCGAAGGGGGTTCGGCGTCCGCTGTTATGATTGGCCGGTGATGTCCCGACCCATCCGACTGGCACTCGCGCTCCTCGCGGCGGCGATGCATCTCGTCGCCCCGGCGGTCGCCTATGCCAAGTTGGTGGCGCCGATGGCGCCTTCGGACCTGTGTTCCGTTGTGCGTTCGGTCGCTCCAAAGGCCGCAGGTGGTGGCCTCCCCTCGCCGGTTTCGCACGAACATCATTGCGCGCACGCGCCATGTTGCGCCGGCGGCGCATTGGATAACGCGGGGGCGCCCGCGCCTCGGGCGGAATTCACCGTTGTTGTGCGCGTCGCGGGCGAATTGCCCGCGATGGAAACGACCGCCGCGCCGATCCCGACAATCGTCGCCGCGCAACCGCGCGGACCTCCCGTCCGGGCCTGACTTCCGGCTATGCGTCCGCGCTTCGCGCGCGGCGCCGCGTTCCTGCGCGCATCGGCTTCGATCCGCGCCCCCGAATTCCTTTGCAAGGGTCATTACCATGACAGCGTTCAAGCTCCCATTGTTTGTCGTCATATCGTTTGCCACATTCGCTGCCGGCGGCGCCATCGCCGCCGATTACGACCTGAAAGCGTTGCACATCGACCATGCGTTCACGCGCGCAACACCACCGGGGGCGCAGGCCGCCGGCGCGTTCCTCAACATAGAGAACCGGGGCACGGAGGCGGATCGCCTGGTGGGAGTGGCCTCGCCGATTGCCGGTCTGGCCCAGATTCACGAAATGGCCATGGACGGCGGCGTGATGAAGATGCGCGCCGTGCGAGGGATCGATCTGCCGCCCGGTGCCAAGGTGCAACTACGACCCGGCGGATACCACGTGATGCTCGAATCCCTGAAACAGCCGCTCAAGTCGGGCGACGCGATTCCATTGACGCTCACATTCGAAAAAGCGGGGTCGATCGACATCAAGGTCGCCGTGGAGTCGATGGGCGCAGGAATGCCGGCCCATTGATCGCTCTTCATACCTGAGGATTCCCACATGAACAGAGCACCTCTTGCCATCGGCGCAACGCTCGTTGCGCTCGCCATCGCCCCCCTCCAGGCGTTCGCATGCTCGACCTGCGGCTGCACGCTGAGTTCCGACTGGTCGAGCCAGGGCCTCGCACCCTCCGGCGAAGGCTTCCGTTTCGATTTCCGCTTCGACTACTTCAACCAGGACCAACTCCGCTCGGGGACGAAGAAAGTCGATCGGAACAGTCTCGAGATTCCGAACGACCAGGAAATCCAGCAGACGACGATCAACCGCAACTACACGCTTGGATTCGACTACAGCCCGAGTGTCGATTGGGGCGTCAACGTGCAGCTGCCTTACTTCAACCGCTATCACACCACGATCGCGGAAGGCGATACGGAAATCTCGACCTCACACACGCAGAGCATCGGCGATGTGCGCGTCGTCGGCCGTTACCTGGGATTCGCCGCGCAAAAAAACGTAGGCGTGCAGCTTGGACTCAAATTCGCCACGGGCAGCTTCGACAACGTGTTCATTGCCGGTCCGCAGGAAGGTGAGCTTCTCGATCGGGGCCTCCAGCCCGGGACCGGAACGACAGACCTGTTGCTTGGCGCATTCACGTTTGGCGACCTGGCGCAGAACTGGGACTGGTTCGCGCAGGGGATGTTGCAGCAGCCTTTGAATTCGCGCGACGGATTTCGCCCCGGGACCGGGTTCAATGCCAATGGCGGCTTCCGTTACGTCGGAATCGAGAACGTGGTCCCCTCATTCCAGATCAACGCGCGCGTGGAAGGTCGCGAGTCGGGACCGAACGCGGATGTCGAAAACAGCGGATCGACGCTGATCTATGCGAGCCCCGGCGTCAACTTCACGATCACCGACAAACTGCATGGCTACCTCTTCGCGCAGGTTCCGGTCTACCAGCGCGTCAACGGACTGCAGCTCGAACCGCGTTACACGGTGACGGTCGGACTCTATTACACGATGTGAATGCCATTGAGGGGCGACGGTACGCCGTCGTCCCCCACGTTCAAGCGATCACGGCGTGGCGGCCTCTTCCATCCAGCGCTCGGCCTCCGGCGTTCCGAGCTTCATCGTTTGTCGTGGCAGCTGGCGAGACAACAAGGTATTGCTCGCCCCCATTGCAGCCGTAGACGGTCCCCATTGCGGGTAAACCGCCGCCGCTATGACATCTGCGCGGTGCTCATCGAGCGTAGGCGGCGAATACTGACGAGATTGCGCCACATTCCGCGCATCGAGCAATGCGGTGGCCGGCGCACCCGACGTATCGACCGCGGACACGGTGGTCGATTGCACGATCTGTTGCCGCATCCTTGCATCGGTCGCGCTGTAAGGCGCGGCATCGGCCTGGCACACCACTGCGAGTGTGCAAATTGCGACCAGGATGTTTGACGAAAGTTCCATGACTGCCTCCATGCGGAAGTGAACCCTGATTGACGCGAAGAATTTCAGTTTGCGTCATTGGTTTGGATGGAAGCATGCGCATAAAGTTGCGTGCGCGAACGTGACAAATGTGAAAGGGCTTCGAATCCAGTCGAGGGGGTCGACATGAGATAATTGCGGGCATGGCAACGCTGGCGCAATCCCCGGTCTCCGTATCTGTCGGCGCGCGCGACGAGGGAGGGTCACGCCCGAACCGGCAGGTTGCAGCGTGGCTTCTTGCCTGCTGTGCGCTCGTGTTCGCGATGGTCGTCGTCGGCGGCGTGACGCGGCTCACGCATTCCGGCCTTTCGATCACGGAATGGCAGCCGATCGTCGGCGCGCTGCCGCCATTGTCTGCCGCGGAGTGGAACGAAGCATTTGCGAAATACCAGCTGACGCCCGAGTACCTGCAAGTGAACAAGGGCATGGCGCTGGCCGAGTTCCAGCGCATCTTCTGGTGGGAGTATTTCCACCGGTTGCTGGGGCGCCTGATCGGCGTTGCGTTCCTCCTGCCGTTCCTGTGGTTCCTCGCGCGGCGGAAAATTCCCTCCGGATACGGCCTTCGCCTGGCGGGCATCTTTGCGCTCGGGGCGGCGCAGGGTGCTCTGGGGTGGTACATGGTGCGCAGCGGACTGGTCGACGATCCGCGTGTCTCGCAATTTCGCCTCACGGCGCACCTGGGACTCGCGTTCCTCATATTTGCGACGATGCTGTGGTGCGCGCTGTCGCTTCTTTCGCCGCGTTCCCTCAGTTCCAATTCCGCGAGCCCCGCCGCGGCGTCCCTGCGCCGCTGGGCCGTCGTTGTCGCGGGATTGGTCTTTCTGCAGGCGATTGCCGGCGGCATGGTCGCGGGAATTCACGCCGGCTACGCGTACAACACATTTCCTTTGATGAACGGCGCGGTCGTGCCGGCGGAAATACTTGCGCTCGAACCATGGTGGAAGAATTTCTTCTACAACATGGCGACCGTGCAGTTCGACCATCGCCTGCTCGCGTGGCTCCTGGCGATCGTCGTGCCCGTGCTGGTTTGGAGGGTCGTGCGCAATGACGATTCACCGGGCAAAGCGCGCGTCGGCGCGCTGCTGCTGTTGGGGATGCTGGCCGTCCAGGTGACGCTGGGTATCCTGACACTGGTCCACGTCGTGCCTCTGCCGCTCGCGGCGTTGCATCAGGCGGGCGCGGTGGTGCTCTTCGCGTTGGCACTCGGTCTCGCCCACGCGCTGCGACGATAGACACGCGCCCCGGTATGGGTTTGGGCAGGCACGGGCTCGGGTTTGCCTCAACGCGCGATAACGGCGATCATATGCGGTTCCGCGATTCCCATTCTTACCCGCTGCAACGCAAGGAATGCCATGACTGCCGAAACCCGCACCCTCGATGAACCGCTGAGCGACGCCGAACTCGACGAACTCGAGAGCTTCCTCGCGTCCGACGCGGTGCCCGAGGATTGCATGGACCTGGAAATGCTCGACGGTTTCCTCGCGGCCATCGTCAGCGGCCCGGAATCGATCCAGCCGTCCGAATGGCTGCCGCAGGTTTGGAGCGACGGCGGCCGCAGCGCGACGCCCGCGTACGGCAATAGCGAACAGGCGCAGCAGATCATGACGCTGATCCTGCGGCACATGGTCGGCATCCAGCGCACGCTCGCCGAGTCGCCCACGCGTTTCCGGCCGCTCCTGTACTTGCCGGAGGAGAAAAAACCCAGCCAGAAAGCCGCCGAGCGCCAGCCGCCCGAAGGCACGGCGTGGTGTGAGGGTTTCATGGCCGGCGTGAAGCTGCGCGATGACGAGTGGCAACCGCTGTACGATGCCGAGGACGCGCGCGACTGGATTTTTCCCATCGAAGCATTGGCATTCGGCGAGCAGGATCCCGAATTTGCCGAGTGGATCGACGACCGTGAAAAGCGTGCGAGCCTGGTCGAGGAACTTGCCGTCGCTTCGGTGCTGATATTCCGCTTCTGGCAGGACCGCCGCAAATCCACCGCCACCCGCGGCGGCGGCGCGCGTCGCACGTTGACCGAAACGGCGCGCAAGTCACGCGAACGGCTGCACTGATTTTCCACGACATCGACTGGGGCTCGCTCTACGTCGCCAGCGAATGGGTGATTCGCGTGCTGGCGTTGCTCGTCGTGCCGCAGCGCCGGCCGCCAAGCGCCGCGCGGGCCTGGCTTCTGCTCATCTTTTTCCTGCCCTGGCCGGGCCTTGCGTTCTACCTCCTCATCGGCCGCGCGTATCTGCCGCGCAAGCGGCTCCTCGTCCAGAGGACAATCTACGAGACGATCCGGCGCATCGAGCCGCGCGCGCTGTCCGGCATTGCGGCGCCCGCGCCCGCGGTGTCGAAGGAACTGCTGCCGGCGCTTCGCCTGGCCGAGCAACTTTCCGAATTTCCGGTCGTGGGTGGCAACCACTTCGAATTGCTGCCGCTGTACGACGCCGCCATCGACCGCATCGTTGCAGAGGTGGATGGCGCGCAGCATTATGTGCATCTGCTGTTCTACATTTTCGAAGACGATGAAACGGGGGGCCGCGTCGCCGCGGCGCTGGTGCGCGCACGCCAACGCGGCGTGACTGTGCGCGTGCTGATGGACGCGATCGGCTCGCGGGGAGGCTTGAAGGGACTGGCGCCCGCCTTGCGCGCGGCAGGCGCGGAGGTCATCGCGGTGATGCCTTTGCGCCTGTGGGGACCGAACGCCGCGCGCCTCGACCTGCGCAATCACCGCAAGATTGCGGTCGTCGATGGCAACGTCGCCTTCTTCGGTTCGCAGAACATCGTGAGCGCGCGCGCCAATCGCGGCATGGTCAACGAGGAAATGCTGGTACGGGCAACCGGACCGATCGTGCGCCACCTGCACGCGGTGCTCCTCGGCGACCGTTATCTCGAAACGGGCGACCTGCCGCCGGAGTCCGATGACCTTTCGCCGGCCAAGCGCGACGAAAGCGGCACCGGATTGGCGCAAGTCGTTCCGAGCGGACCGGGATACAACGAGGGTACGGCCGAGGCGGTGATGATCGCGCTGCTGTATGGCGCCCGCGACCGGGTCGTGCTGACGGCGCCCTACGTCATACCGAGCGATGCTTTCCTGTCGGCGATGTGCAGTACCGCACGGCGCGGCGTGGCCGTTGACCTCATCGTGGACCAGGCATCGAACAAGCCGCTCGTGCAACTCGCGCAGCAGTCCTACTACGATGTGATGCTTCGGGCCGGCGTGCGCATCCACCGGCACACCGGGAGCTTCCTGCATGCCAAGCACCTGAGCGTGGACGACGAGGTGGCACTCATCGGGTCGTCGAATCTCGACATTCGTTCCTTTGCTTTGAACGCCGAAGTGAGCGTGCTGATTTACGATCGCGCGGTGGTGGCGGACTTGAAACGTGTGCAGGATGGCGATCTGCGCAATGCGTCGCTGGTAACCGCGGAGGAGCGTCTCCACCTGCCCGTCGGACGGCGCGCGCTGGAAAATCTGGCGCGCCTGACCGATTCTTTGCTCTGATATTCATGGCTATGAAATTCGTCGTTCGGTGAATTCACTGCCCACGACCTTTCCACCATCCCGTCCCTGAAACGTCCGACGCATGATCCGATCCAAACCAGAACGAACCACCCCAACGAACCCGTCCTCGGCCGCAACCGGGCTTGCCGACGACTCCGCGCTAGTCCTCTTCTCTGGAGGACAGGATTCCGCGACCTGTCTCGCCTGGGCGCTCGACCGTTACGCACATGTCGAGACCATCGGCTTCGACTATGGCCAGCGGCACGCGATCGAGTTGGCCTGTCGCGCGCCGTTCCTCGAAGCATTGCGCGAACGCTACCCGAAGTGGTCGCGACGGCTGGGGGAGGACCATACGGTGGACCTGGGCGTGATCAAGGCACTGAGCGACACTGCGCTCACCCGGGATACCGAGATCGTGATGAATGAAAACGGGCTGCCGAATACGTTCGTGCCCGGCCGCAATCTGTTGTTCTTCACCGCGGCGGCGGTCGTGGCTTACCGACGCGGGCTGCGCGTGCTGGTGGGTGGCATGTGCGAGACGGACTATTCCGGCTATCCGGACTGCCGAGACGATACGCTGAAATCGCTGCAGGTCGCGCTCAACCTCGGCATGAACAAGCGCTTCGTCATCGAGACGCCATTGATGTGGATCGACAAGGCGGCGACGTGGAAGCTCGCGGCCTCGCTGGTCGGGCCGGGCTTCGTCGAGCTGATCGTCGAGCACACGCATACCTGCTATGTCGGCGATCGCACGCACCGCCATCCGTGGGGGTATGGCTGTGGCGAGTGTCCCGCGTGCAAGCTGCGCGCGAATGGCTATCGTGCATACCGCCGGGCATCCGCCGAACGTTAGCGGCCACCCTTCCCGCCGCACGCGGCGGAGCTCGCTCGCCTTCCCCGTTCAGGCGGAATCGGCCAACGCGCGCTGGATGCGGTCGAGGTCGTAGCCATCACGGCGTGCCTCGTAGTGCTCTATCAGCCGGACCAGTTCGTCGAAGCGCCGGCCCGCCGGGGTGCCGGGGTCGGCCAGCATCAGGTCTTCCAGCTCGTCGAGGGCGGCGGAATACTGAGCGTCGTCGCGAATCTGCGCCGGGTCGAGTACGTGGGTCATGGCTCCTCCGTGATCGCAATGCGTCAAGGATGATCGGCCGCGCAGGCACGCGACTGCCATTGGCCATTTGGCCGAACGTCGGAACTGGGCTACGCCACCTTAGCTAAGCCACCAAAGAGGCCCAGCCGGGGCGCTTACTGCGCGGGTGGCAGCACAGGTGCGCCCGGTACGAGCGGCGCGCTTGCAGCGACTGGCGCATTCGCGAGGATCGGCGCTGGTGGAATGACCTCCGCAGCTGGAACGTCCGGCGTGTCAGCGCCGAACACGGGCAACAATCCCTGCCGATGCGCGAGAGCCGTCAGCGCCGAGGTCGCGAGCACGAACAGCATGACGGCGCCGAGCGGAAACCCGTTCAGGCTGCCGGAATTGGTTGCGGAAAGGAACAACAGCACGGTGATGAGGCCGCGCGGGGCGATCCACAGCAAACGCGCAGCCTCTCGTTGCCGCAGCAGCTTGAGAATGAACCAGCGCGAACCGTAGACGATGACGATGCCCGCGCCGGCGATGAGCCAGGCTCTGGTCGACGCCAACTGCGAAATTTCCGTCCAATAACCCAGCAGCAGGAAGAAGAAGCTCTTCGTCGCGAACGTGAGTTCCGCCACCAGGCCCTTGAACTCCTTCAGCGTCTGGTCGTAGTGCTCGCTGTGGAACGAACGCAGATGCTTGTTCCAGCGGAGGAGATGGGGATTGTTGATTAGAAGCCCACATCCCAGGACCAGGATCAGCGGCGACAGGTGGATGTGCTTGCCCACCGCGTACAGGCAGATGAGGCCCGCGATCAGCGGCAGGAACCGCACGTGGCCTTCGAGCTGGTTGATGAGGTAGTAGAGGCCAAGTGCCGCGCCCAGCGCTGCGATGAACGACAACGCGCCGCCGCCCAGAAGGTCGAAGACGAAGGAATTGAGGGACCCTTCCGCATTGAGCCACGCGCCGAACACCAGCACGCCAAGGATGTCCGACAGCGAGGATTCGTAGATGACGAATTCTCTCGGTTGCGTCGCCAGGCCGTTGGCCGCGGGAATCGCGACGGCGCTGCTGATGACGGCGAACGGAATCGCCGCCAGTACGGCGACCGGCATTTCGAAGCCGAGTGAAAACTGAAACAGCACCGCGAAGCCCAGGAGGCTCATGCAGAAACCCAGCACCGTGGATGTGGCTGACGACGCGATCAGCCGTAGCCGCTTGCGCGACACTTCGAGGTCGAGCGCGCCTTCCAGCACGATCAGGATGAGGCCGAGGGTGCCGATAACCGGCACGATCGGATCCACCCACCGCAGGTGGAGCCCTGTCGAATCCAGGATTTGTCGCAGTGCGATGCCGGTGCCGATCAGCAGCACTACCGACGGCAGTTTCCAGCGTCGTCCGACGATCTCGAGCAGGTACGCGAAGAGCATCAGCGCCGAGGCCACCAGTATCGCGGTATTGGTCATCCCTGTCCCCTGTCCTACTTCGCTATCCTTCTTCCCTGTCCTTCGCCCTCCGCGAACCGCTAGGGCATCTGGATCTTGCCGCCGCCGGGAAAACCTCCGCCAGTGAGCGCGCTGGCCGCGCCGGCCGGTGGCACGATCAGACCGGACGACTGCTGCCGGCGCAATTCCTGCAATTCGCGCATCGTGCGCTCGATGCCCGCCTTGGCGGCTTCACCGTAATTGGCGACGGCCTCTGCAAGGTCCTTGGCCTCGATGTCGAAGCTCACCGGCAACGCGCCCATGTTGGTCATGATCTGCGCATCGCCCGTGTAGATGGTTGCGCGCGCCGGGTCGGGCGAACCGTCGACCTTGACGGGCACCATGAGGCGGATCGTGCCGACCTTGCGATCCGTGATGATCTCTTCGCGATAAAGCGACGCGGCGTCCATCGTTGCGTCGGGGGAGCGGGGGTCGGCGGGCATGATAGTCCTGAAGGTTTCCTCGGACCCCCGATTTTAAGGCATTCCGCAGGCCTGCGATAACCGCGCAACCCTATGCGTGCGCCTGCGATTTTTCTGGCGCGAAGATGTACGAGTCCATCGCGATTGCCTCGGTCCGGGAGTCGTCCAGAAAGCGTTCGGGCAACGCGTCGCGTCCGGCCGCGCCATAGGCGACGAACAGCGGGAGAAAATGCTCTTCGCTCGGATGCGCGCGAACGGCCTCGGGCGCGCGCTCGCGGTAGGCGACCAGCGCCTCGGTGTCGTGCGCCGAAAGCGTCGTGGAGAGCCATTGCGAAAAATCGCGCACATACGGCAGCGGCACCGGTCGCCGCATGTTTGCCATCCAGTCGCGCAGGTTGTGGGTTGTATGGCCGGAGCCGACGATCAACACGCCGGATTCGGTCAATGGCGCAAGCGCGCGCCCGAGCGCGACATGGTGCATCGTGCCCAACTGCGGCTGCACCGACAGTTGCGCCACCGGGACATCCGCGTCCGGATACATCCAGCGCATCGGGACCCACGCCCCATGGTCGAGCCCGCGACAGCCGTCCACGCCCGCTGCGATTTCCGCGGACTTCAGGAGTGCTACGCACTCGGCCGCGAGTTCGGGCGCGCCCGGCGCCGGATACATCACGCGATACAACTCCGGCGGAAAGCCGCCGAAGTCGTGGATCGTTTCCGGCCGGGGGTTGCCGGTGAGCATCGGTACCGACGTTTCCCAGTGCGCCGACACCATCAGCACCGCGCGCGGACGCGGCAACCTCCTGCCGAGTTGTGCCCACGCGGTCCCGGCCACGCCCGGCTCCACCGCGAACATCGGCGATCCGTGCGAAAGGAACAGCGTGGGCATGCGCGTCGTCATGGGTTTCCTAAGTTACCCCAATCAGGCCGCGACCGCGACGGGCTTGGCCAATCCTTCGGCCACCAACGCCGCATGCACGGCGGGGCGTGCGGCGACGCGGGCCTGGAACTGCTGCAGCGAGGGCCACGGCGCCAGGTCGACCTTGAGCATGCCGGCCCAGTTCACGATGGTGAACAGGTAGGCGTCGGCAATGGTGAAACGTTCGCCCGTGAGGTAAGGCTGCGCGGCCAACGTCTTGCTGACGATGTCGAAGCGCTTCGCCAGCGTCGCCTTTTGCTTTTCCCGAGTCGCTTCCGGCGTGTCGGGATACCACAGCGGCGCGAATTGCTTGTGGATCTCCGTCGCGACGAAATTGAGCCATTCCATCACGCGATAGCGTTCCATCGATCCGAACGCGGGCGCGAGCGTGCCGGGCTTGCGGTCGGCGATGTATTGCAGGATCACCGCTACTTCTGAAACGCGCTGGCCGTCGTCCAGTTCGAGCAGGGGCACGTAGCCCTTGGGATTGATGGTGTAGTAGTCGGTGCCGTCGACAAGCGTGTGCTTGGCGAGGTCGACTTTCACGGCATTGTGGTCGAGGCCGATTTCACTGAGTGCGATGTGCGGGGCCAGCGAGCAGGCGCCGGGCGAGAAATAGAGTTTCATGGGTTATCTCCTAAGGTGGAACGGATTGGGTAGAAATCATCGGCCGCCGCTGCGTTGCGTTTGTCGGTGGGTGACCAGCTGATGCCTCCCAGATTGGGCCTTGTTACTTTTGGGATAAAGTAGTCAATGGTCTATAGACTATTGCGATTTATGCAACAATAGTCGTTATGGACCGTTTCCTGGCGATCGCCGCGTTCGTCAAAGTCGTTGAGTCGGGCAGCTTCGCGCGCGCAGCGGAGCGGCTCGACACTTCGGTCTCCTCGGTGTCGCGCCACGTGTCCGAACTCGAAGCGCACCTCGACGCGCGCCTGCTCAATCGCACCACGCGTCGGCTCTCGCTAACCGAAACGGGACGCGCGTTCCACGAGCGCTGCGTGCAATTGCTTGCCGACCTGGAGGAGGCGGAGGAATCGGCCACGGCGGCGACCATCAAGCCGCGCGGTACGCTGCGCCTGACATCGGCGATCACGTTCGGCGTCCGTCATCTTTCGCCGGCGATCGCGGAGTTCGTGACGCGGTACCCGGCGATGCGTTTCGATGTCGAACTGTCCGACCGCGCAGTCGACCTGGTCGATGAAGGCTTTGACATCGCGGTGCGCGTAGGAACGATCGGCACGCAGAATCTTGTGGGGCGCAAGATCGGGTCGACGCAACTCGTTTGCTGCGCGGCGCCGGCTTACCTTGCGCGTCACGGCACGCCCATCGCGCCGGAGGATCTCGCCGGCCATGCGTGCCTGACCTACGAATATTCGAACTTCAGGAACGTGTGGCCATTTCGCGATTCGACAGGTCGCGAGCGCAGCGTGCGCGTCAGTGGTCCCGTGCACGCGAATAACGGGCGCTTCCTGGAGGAACTCGCAACAGAAGGGACTGGCGTCGTGTACGAGCCCGACTTCATCGTCGGACCAAATCTGCGTGCCGGGAAACTGCAGCGCATCCTGCGCGAGTTCGAGTCGCCGCCGGCACCGATCTATGTCGTCTACCCCAGCCGGCGCAACTTGTCCGCCAAGGTGCGCGCGTTCACCGAATTCCTGGCGACGCGATTTACCGGTGCCGAGTGGTCGCTCCCGATGCCTGTCGGAGCCGGGCCCGCCGACAAACGCTAAGCGTGTCCGCGCGCTGAATCAGAAGCGGCGACGCCAGGTCGAGCCTGCGCCCCGCCAAAAGCGCAGCATGATGAACCCGCCGACCATTCCACCCAGATGGGCGAAGTGCGCGACACCAGATTGGACGCCCGTCACGCCCATCACGAGTTCGATCACCGCGTACAGCACGACGAACACGCGCGCGGGCATCGGGATGGGCGGGAACAACAGCATCACGCGGTTGTTGGGGAAGTAGAGGCCATACGCGAGCAGGAGCCCGAACACGCCGCCAGACGCGCCCACAGTGGGATAAAAGCCTCCCGCCAGCCACGCTACGAGGAGCTGTGCCAGCGCCGCCGAGACGACGCACACTGCGTAGTAGGCGAGATAGCGACGGGACCCGAACACCTGCTCGATCGCGCCGCCGAACATATAGAGTGCGAACATGTTGAACAGCAGGTGCATAACGCTGCCGTGCAGGAAGGCGTAGGTCAGCGGCTGCCAGGGCGCGAAGCCCACGTTCGTGAACGGCGACGCGCCGAGCGGCCACAACGCAAGCGGAAGCAGGAGATCGCCCGTGCTGATGTACAGGAGGTACATCGCGACATTGGCAACGATCAGCGATGTGGTGACGGGTGGCATGGCAAGTCGGGTGGAATCAGCAAAATTAGGGATGAGCGAAAGGCGGCGCGGGGCCGATCCGGCTTGCCCGAGCGGTCCGATTACCGGCGCCCGCCGTATTACAACACACGCTCCGGTTGGGGTAGATTGCGCTGACCCGATCCGGTGTCGCTGGAGGAAGTCGCCATGCAGTTGTCGATCGTGAAACTTGTTGCGTGCGTCGTCCTGGCGTTCGCCGTGGTGCCCGTCGCGGCGCAGGACTATCCGTCGCGTCCGGTGAAAATCATCGTTCCGTTCGCCGCGGGCGGTCCGGCCGACGTGTACGCGCGCTTCCTGGCGCAGCGCCTGCAGGAGGCGTTGGGTCAGCCTTTCGTTATCGAGGACCGACCCGGCGCAGGTTCGGTGACCGGCACCGATGCCGTCGCCAAGAGCGCCCCCGATGGCTACACACTGCTGCTCATGTCGAACGCGCAGACGGTGAACGAATCTCTGATTCCGAACAAACCCTACGCGTTGCTCCGCGATTTCGCACCCGTTGCGCCGATCAACTATTCGGATCTGGTGCTGGTCGTGCATCCCGCGGTCGCCGCGAACTCGCTGGCCGACCTGATCCGGATCGCGAAGGCAAGTCCCGGCAAGCTCAACTATGCGTCGTCCGGACCGGGCACGCCGTATCACATGGCCGGCGAATTGTTCAAGTCGATGGCGGGCGTGGACATCGTGCACGTCCCTTACAAAGGCAGCTCCGGCGCCCGCACCGATGTGCTGGGCGGGCAGGTCGAGATGATGTTCGACGCAGTGACGACAATGAGCGAATACGCGAAGGCGGGAAAAGTACGGCCGCTTGCGACCACCGGCACGACGCGCTCGGCGGTGCTGCCGAACGTTCCAACGATGGGCGAGGCCGGGGTGCCCGGGTACGAGGCAGTGATCTGGCTGGGCTTGATGGCGCCGAAGGCCACGCCCGCAGCGATCGTGAATCGGCTCAACGCCGAAGTCCGCAAAATCGTTTCGCGGCCCGAGGTTCGCGACGAATGGGCAAGGCAAGGCGCGGTGGGAATGCTCATGACGCCGGAGGAGTTCAGCCGCTACGTCGCCGATGACATCGTGAAATGGGAGCGCATCGTGAAGCTCTCGGGTGCGAAGCCTGACCAGTGATGTTTGCGCGGCTGCCGCACATCGCGACCGCACGCGGAATTCTCGCGTGACGGAACTGCACGTGTTGAGTGCGGGTGCCGCGAAAGGCGTCGTCGCCGCGCTCGTTCCGGCGCTCGAATCCGCGGCCGGCGCCACGCTTCGTTGCGAGTTCGGCGCGGTGGGCGCCATTCGGGAGAAATGGCGGGCCGGCGCGCCGTGTGACGTCATCATCCTCACGGCCGACCTGATCGAAGCATTGGCGCGCGAAGGACTGGTCGAGGCCGGCACGCTGCAACCGCTGGGCCGCGTGCGGACCGGCGTGGCGGTGCGTGCAGGGGAACCGGTGCCGCCGATCGCCGACCGCGAGCAACTGCGTTCGAGCGTCCTCGCCGCACAAGGGTTGTACGTTCCGGACACCGTACGGTCGACGGCGGGTGCGCACTGCATAAAGGTGCTGCGCGAACTGGGCATTCACGACGAGGTTTCTTCACGCGTGCAGGCATTCGCGAGCGGCGCCGCGGCGATGCACGCGCTTGCGCAGACAACCGGGCCGGGGCTCCTGGGATGCACGCAAATCACCGAGATTCTGTACACGCCAGGTGTTGCGCTCGCCGGCGCGCTTCCCGCGCAATTCGAACTGGTAACGGTCTATTCGGCGGCGGTTGCCGCGTCGACGGCGCAACCGGATGGGGCGCGACGCGTCGTGCAAGCGCTTACGGGACCCGACTCGCGCTCCCTTCGCCAGCAGGGCGGCTTCGAGTTCTAGAGACTGCCGATTCGCAACAGCGACACGCTTGCACCCAGCGGTGTTACCGCGCGGTCGAGCGCGTTCAGCATGCTCCCGGCGGGCGCGCGCCGGGGATCGAATGCGAGCGACAGGCTGCCGCTTTCGCGCGAGACGCGCACGCTGCCGCGATCCACAAAAGGCATGCTCTCGACCGCTTTGCGTATCGCCGCCTCGGTGCCCGCCGAAGCGGGCTGCGCGAAATCGAGCGCGACGTACACCACCTCGTGGCCCTGCGCCTTCGCACGCGCCACCACCGCGTGGTCATAAGCGGCAGCGATCCTGTCCTCGATACAGAAGCCGCACGCGGCAGCAGGCGCTGCCGCACCCGCCAGCCACGCGGCCAGCACGAATGCCAGCGTCTTCACTTTGTTTTCGCCACCGGGGCGGGTTGCTGGTCGAACCAGTGGAAGTAACGCACGAATTGCGCGACTTCGGCATCGTCCAGGTTCTGATTCGGCATCGGAATGTTGTTGAACTGCTTCAGCATCGCCTTGGCTGCATCGTCGCTGGCCAGCATCTTTTCCGGAGACTTGAGCCACCTCCCGAGCCATTCGTCCGTGCGCCGTTGCGTAACGCCGGCGAGATCCGGCCCCAGTTTCGGACCCTGGCCCAGCGAGTGACATGCCAGGCACTTGCTTTCGAACGCCAGTTTTCCCTTTACGGCTTCGGGATCCGTGGGCGTTGCCGACGCCGGCATGTTGTGGTGTTCCAATTCGCCTTCCTTGGCCTTGCCGCCCGAGGCGTCGATCAATCCGAGCGCGCCTTGCGACGCGTTGGCGAAATGATGGTCGACCATGATGTACGAGCCCGCCTCGGGCACCACGAATTCCACTATCGCGCCGCTGCTGGAGCCCAGCAACACGGTCTGCATGCCACGCATCTGGTTGTCGGGGTTGCCATCCATCCACACGCGATCGAAGATCGTGCCGACGACGTGAAAACTCGACGTGTTGCTGGGCCCGACGTTGAGCACGAACAGGCGCACGCGCTCGCCCGGTTTCGCCGAAAGAGGCTGCTTGACCATTTTGTTGTGCGCGCCGTTGAACACCGTATAGCTCGGCGACTTGCTGCGCAGGCGATCGCCGTCGAGCACGTACAGCGGCTGGCCGTCGATCTTGCGGCCCTCGGGATCGAGCTTGGTGTACAGCTCGCTCTGTACGATCACGTATTCGCGGTCGACTTTCGTCGGGTAACCTGCCCGCGGCTCGACGATGATCGCGCCGTACATCCCGGAGGCGATGTGTTCGAGGATCATCGGCGTGCCGCAGTGATACATGAAAACGCCCGGGTAGTTCAGCACGAACTCGAAGCTGATCGTCTGTCCCGGTGCGATCGAGCGATACTTGTCCTGCGGTGACACCATGGCCGCGTGAAAGTCCATCGAGTGCATCATCGGCGCGGCGAATGCGGCCCCGCCCTGCACCGGCTCATCGCTTCGGTTGGTCATCGAGAACTTGATCCGGTCGCCGACCCGGGCTCGAATCGTCGGGCCAGGCACCTGGTCGCCGAACGTCCAGCCGCTGAATTTCACGCCGGGTGCGATTTCGATCACCTTGTGGGTCGTGTCGAGCTGGATGGTCTTCACCGGTTCAGGATCCACCGGTTTCAATTCGGCGCCCTGGTTGAGCGCGTTGCCGGCCGAGAACGGTCCGGTGTGGCGAACCGTGCTCAGCACCGCGGGCGGTGAATTGAGTTCCATCTTCGCCGGGTCATAGGGATCCGGTTTCCCGGCATCGCATCCGGGAAGCAACATCGCCACCAAAACGACCATCCGCAAAGCTGCGCTGGATGCCGTCAATCGCTGACGACCCGCTTCTTTCTCGACTTTTGCTTGCGGCACCATGTCGCCCCCCTCGGTTCGCCCCATCGGAATCGCAGGGCTGTCCGAGAGTAGTCTGTTCAGGGCAGCAGGATGTTGCGCCACATCAACCAATTGAAGAAACAGCCCGTTGCGATGCAGCAAACCGGAAGACCATGACATTTGAACGGGACTACAACGAAATTCCGACCGGAAAGCGCAGAATTGGCGTGTCGTCCGGAACCGCGATCAAGCCGTTAATGGAGTGCAGCCCATTTTCGGCCAGCCCGAATTAAAGCGTTGCAACTTCAAAGCGTTGGCGATTTGCCTGGCGCTTGAACTCGCGACGCGATCCCGGGTCGAATCGATACAGTTCGCAGGAGTTTTCCATGAAGAAACTTTTTCTTACACTTTTCGCGCTGGTGATGGCCGCCAGCGTCAGCGGTGCCGCGCTGGCCCAGAGGGGTGGCGGGGGTGGCGGTGGTGGCCATGGCGGTGGTGGCGGCGGCGGCTGGAGCGGTGGGTCCGGTGGCGGCGGCGGTGGCTGGAGCGGTGGCTCCGGCGGTGGCGGCTGGCACGGCGGCGGTTCCGGCGGCGGTTGGAGCGGCGGCTCGGGTAGCTGGCATGGCGGATCAGGCGGCAGCTGGAATGGCGGCTGGCACGGTGGCTCCTGGAATGGCGGATGGCACGGCGGCGGATGGGGCTGGCGCGGTGCGGGGTGGGGCTGGGGTTGGGGCGGCTGTGGTGGCTGGTGCGGGGCGGGCTGGTGGTGGCCCGGTGTAGGCGTCTCCGTTGGCTGGCCCGGATTCTGGGGTTGGCCCAGCACGACTTTTGTCACTTCCAATCCGGTCAGTTTCGTATCGTCACAGGATTTCTCAGGCGATGCCGGCGTGTGGGTTCCGAATTCGTCGGGAACGTTCTCGACGCCGGCGCAACCCGCGCCTGCCACGAGCAACTTCTGGTACTACTGCACCGACCCGGCGGGCTACTTCCCGTATGTGAACAGCTGCAATCGCGCATGGATGCAGGTGGTTCCCAACAACAACCCTAACGCGAATGTCGTGCCGCGCCTCGTGCAGTAGCGTTTGCGGCCAGCCGCAATCCGGAAGCCCACAATGAACAAGAAGCTCCTGTTGCTGGCGTTGCCGGCTGCCGCGGTTTTGGGCGGCTGTGTAACGGTCCCTACGTCACCGACGGTGATGGTCCTGCCGGGACCGCAAAAGACGATGGACCAATTCCAGAGCGATAGCGCGGCGTGCCAGCAACGCGCATATGCGATGCTCGCGCCCGCGGGCGAGGCCGCAGTGAACAATGCCGCCGCCAATGCGGCGGTGGGCACCGCGCTGGGCGCAGCAGCCGGCGCGATCATCGGCTCGGTCACGGGCCAGGCAGGAGCCGGGGCTGCCATTGGCGCGGGAACGGGGCTGCTCTATGGCAGCGCCGCCGGCGGCAACGCAGCGTACATGTCGAATTTCCAGATGCAACAGCAATACAACGCGACCTACATGCAATGCATGTATGCGCAAGGCAACCAGGTGCCGGGACAGGTGGTGTCGCGCCGGATGCCGGTCTACAGCTATCCGCCTTCCAGCAATCCGCCGCCGGCGCCACCGCCGGGCAGCTATCCGCCCGGCTATCCCGCGCCGTACTATGGCGGCCCGTCGGGCACGCCGAACTATCCGCCGGCGAACTATCCGCCACCTAATTACCCCGCGCCAAATTACCCGCCGCCGGGCACGCCGCCTCCCGCGGCACAGGCGCCGCAAGGCTGACGTTAAAAAAGGCCCGCAGACATTCTGCGGGCCTTCTCGTTGACGGGTCGGGTTCTAGCTGCGCAGGAACTTCTCGATGCTCGTGGCCAGCGCCACCGGTGTTTCGTGCATCGGATAGTGTCCCGCGTTGGCCATCACTTCCATCGTCGCGTTTGGATACCAGGTGAGGTAAGTCTGGCGCATCACGTCGGCGCTGATTGCGCCATCGTGCGCACCGACGATGACGTGAATCGGGGCCGGCAATCCCTTGACCTCGGCGCTGAAATCGCTCTTCGCCCAGGCGAGCAGATAGGCGGCAAAGGCGGCGCGCGTCGAACAATCGAGCGAATGCGCCACCATCTGGTCGACCCAGGTCTTCGCCAGCCGGTTGCCTGTGGTGAAGTCGATGATGCCGAAGCGATTGCTGGCATTCTCCGCGGCGCCGGAAAAAAGTGTCCAGCCTTGTTCGTCGAAAGGCACTTCGGCGGCCGGCACTGGCGTGACGGCGACAAGCTTGTGCACGCGCGTCGGCGCATGCGTCAGCACGCGCTGGATGGCTTTGCCGCCCATCGAGTGTCCGATCAGGCTGAATTTCTGCCACCCCAGCGCGTCGGCCAGCGCCAGCGTATCCGCGGCGATCTCATCCATCGTGAAGTTGCCGGCGGCATCCTTCATGCCACCGTAACCGCGATAGTCCATGAACGCGTAGGTGAATTCGCTGCCGCTCAGCAATTTCTCCATTGGCGCGAAACCGTGCTGGTCCGCGAACCAGCCGTGCAGCACGATGACCTTGTGGGGTCCGCTGCCGAGCAGGTGATGCGTGTTAGCCATCGTGTGCGCCTGGTCAGTTGTGCCTCAGTCTTCGCTCAGTTCTGTAGAACCCACTTGCCGTCCTTGATCTGCACCATCACGCGTGCGCGGGCGTCGAGCCCCAGGTGGTCGGTCTTGCTCATGTTCACGACGCCGTTGGTGACGGGAAGCTCCTTCGTGGCTTCGAGAGCGTCGCGAAGCGCCCGGCGGAATTCCTTCGTGCCCGGCTGCGCGACCTTCAGTGCCTGCGGAATCGCATTGGCCAGTTCGAGGCACGCATCCCATGTGTACGACCCGAAGGCCGAAACGCTGCCTGCGCCGAACGCGGCTTCATAAACCTTGATGTAGTCGAGCGCTTGCTTCTTGGCCGGATTGCTGTCGGGCAATTGTGCCGCGACGATCACGGGACTGGTGGGTACAAAGCCGCCTTCGATATCCTTGCCGCCGACGCGCAGGAAGTCGTTGTTGGCGACGCCGTGGTTGAAGTAGACCTTGCCTTTGTATCCCTGCTCGGCGAGCGTGCGGGCAGGCAGCGCCGCCGGTGTGCCCGACGCGCCGATCACGATGGCGTCTGGCTTGGCGGACAGTAGCTTCAGCGACTGGCCGACCACGCTCGTGTCCTTGGGCGCGAAACGTTCGTTGGCGACCAGCGCGATATTGCGCGCCTTGGCCGCCTTGTCGATCTCGGCGAAAAACGCTTCGCCCAGCGCGTCGTTGAATCCGACGTAGCCGATGGTCTTCACGCCATTCTTGGCCATGTGCTCGAGGATCGCGCCCGCCATCATCACGTCCGTCTGAGGGGTCTTGAACATCCAAGCGCGCTTGGCGTCCATGGGGTCGATGATGCGGATGGACGACGCGAGCGAGATCGTCGGCGTTTCGCCGTCCGATATGACGTCGAGGATCGCCAGCGTCGTGGGCGTCGTGGTGGTGCCGATGATCGCGTCGACCTTGTCCTCGCCGATCACCTTCTTGGCGTTCTGCACGGCAGTCGTGGTGTCCGACGCCTCGTCCAGCAGCACGAACTCGACGGTCTTGCCGCCCATGGACTTGGTGCACAGCCCGACCGTGTTCTTTTCGGGAATGCCCAGCGATGCCGCGGGCCCCGTAGCCGAGACGATGACGCCGACTTTGACCTGGGCGCCAGCGACTCCGGTGAGCGCGAGCAGCGCGCATGACAGCATGCTGCCGACGAATGCGTGTTTCATGGTTCCTCCAGTATATTTTGCGAGCGTGCCATGGCCGGTCCGTTGCCGGCTCAAGGGCGCAATGATAACGGAACCGTGCATAATCGTGCCCGCCGCCGCCCTGCGGGTGGTTCACGACCTGGGAGTTTCGATTGCATCCGAACTTGGCCCGCACAGTTGCGCGCGCGTTCGCATTGGCAATGCTGCTGTTCGGCGCCGCCGCCGACGCCGCCGATCCGGACAAGATCCTGCGCGTGGCGTCGTTCGACATCGCCACCTTCGATCCGCAGCAATTCACCGACAACCCGTCGTTCGAGGTCTTTCAGGCGATTTACGAAGGGCTCTACGAGTACGAATACCTTGCCGCGACGCCCGGCTTGGCGCCGGTCACGGCGTCCGGGCCTCCGGCGATCACCGACGATGGCAAGACGTGGACCATCCGGATCACGCCGGGAATTCATTTCACCGACGACCCCGCGTTCGGCGGCAGACCGCGTGAACTGGTCGCTGAGGATTATGTGTATTCGCTCAAGCGCTGGATCGACCCCAACCTGCGCCGCGGAGGTTCCGCGGTTTTCAGCGATATCGTGGTCGGCGCGCGCGAGGTGGTCGACGCGGCGCAGCGTCCGGGTGCCAAATTCGATTACGACAAGCCTATCGAGGGCTTGCGCGCACTCGATCGTTACACGCTGCAACTGCGCCTGACCGAGGCCAACTATCCGGTGGTTTACGACAACCTCGTCCGCGGCGCGGTTGCGCGCGAAGTCGTCGATGCGGCGGGTGGGGATCTTCGTGCGCGCCCCGTGGGTACCGGTCCTTATCGCCTGCGCGAATGGAAACAGGGCTCGCGCATCGTGCTGGAAGCCAATCCCGGGTATCGCGCGATTCGCTTTCCCGAGAGTACCGATCCCGCGCGGGCGGCGCTGGTGCGCAGCATGAGAGGCAAGACGCTGCCTCAGATCGGCGTGATTGAAATTGCCATCATCGAGGAGGACTCGACACGGCTCCTCGAGTTCGAGCGCGGCGGCCTAGACTACGTCGTCGTGCGCGGCGAGGCGGCGACCCGGCTGCTGCAAAACGGCAAACTCAAGCCCGAGTACGCCACCAAAGGCGTGGTTCATCACATCTTTGTCGAGCCGGTGCTGTTCTCCGTGTATTTCAATATGGAGGACGCGGCGATCGGCGGCATGGGCAAGGATCGCATTGCGTTGCGACGCGCCATCGGCCAGGGAATCGATACCGAAACGCTGGTCCGGGTCGTCTACGCCGGCCAGGGCATTGCCCCCAACCAGATCGTCCCGCCGGGAATGAGTGGTCATGATCCGGCGCGCTCTTCCAAGCCGCCCTACGACAAGGAGGCGGCCAAGCGCCTGCTCGACCGTTTTGGTTACGACAAGCGCGACGCGGATGGCTTTCGCAAGAGTCCCGACGGCAAGCCGCTCACGATTACATTCACGCTGCGTTCCGGCGCCATCTCGCGCGAGTTGCAGACGCTGGTCAAGCGTGACATGGATGCGATTGGCGTGCGCATGGAATTCCGCATCACGCCCTTCCAGGACGCGATCAAGGAAATGATCGCGGGGAAGTACCAGCTTGCCTTCGTGGGACAAGGCGGCGCGCCATCGGGCTACGTGGTGCTCATCCCTCTCTGGGGCGAGGCGCAACCCAGCGTGAATCTCAGTCGGTTCAAGCTTCCGGAGTACGACGCGGCGTTCGCGCAGTTCCTGCGGTCGGCCGATGCGCCAGCGCAGATCGCGGCCGCGCGCAAGATGACGGACCTGACGTTTGCCTACATGCCCATGTTGCCTGCGGTTTTTCGCACCGAATCCAACTACGTCCAGGCGTGGGTTTCCGGATTCAGGCCGCCGGCTTTCCATCCGTACTGGAAATACATGGACATCGACTTGTCCCGGCGGCGACAGGGCATGACAAAGTAGTCGCGCGAAATCAACCGGTCACGCGGCAAGGCAGATGGAGGAAGCCGCGGAAGCGCGCCCGGCCGCCGCGCGTGGGTTCGCCGGCGAGGACGTAGTCGGGAAAACGCTTCAGGAACCCGGCGAGCGCCACCCGCGCCTCGAGGCGCGCGAGATTCATTCCGAGGCACGTGTGGATGCCGAACGCGAACGCGATGTGCTTGTTCGGTTCGCGCGCGAGGTCGAGCCGGTCAGGGTCGGGAAACTGCTCCGGGTCTCGGTTGGCCGCACCGATGCACAACGTGATCCGTGACTCCGCGGGCAGGACGACGCCGCCCACAGTCGCTTCCTGCGTCGAGATCCGGTTACCGAGCTGGTTCGAACTCTCGAAACGCAGGAACTCCTCGACTGCGGATTTGATCTTCTCCTGGTCGGCGAGCCCGGCAACAAGCCACGCCTTCTGTTCCGGCCACGCAGGTAGTGCGTGCAGAGCGTTGCCGATCAGATTGGTCGTCGTCTCGTGGCCGGCGTTCAGCAGGAAGATGCACTGGTGCAGGAGTTCGGTCTCGGTCAGGCGTTCGCCTTGAGTTTCGTTGCCCGCCTCGCCTTGGATCAATCGCGTCAGCACGTCGACGTCGGGATCCCGCGGGTGCGCGCGGCGGTCGTTCACCAGCGACTTGAGATACGCGAGCATTTCGCGCACGGCGGCATTGCCGGCTGCGGCACGTTCGGCTGTCAGCACCGGCTCCAGCGCGCCCAGGATCGCCAACGACCAGCCGCGCAGCGGCGCGCGTTCGGCGTGCGGCACGCCGAGCAGATTGCCGATGACCTCGATCGGAATCGAGGCGGCGAAGTCCTCGATGAGATCGACATCGCGTTTCTGCGCCATCGCGTCCAGCAGCCCGTCGACCAGCCTCACCAATCCGGGCTCCATCGCGGCGATGTGCCGCTGCGACAGCGCACCCAGCATCAGCCTCCGCACGCGAGTGTGCAGCGGCGGATCGTTGAACACGAGGCTCGTCGTGTGGTGCTCGAGCAGTGGCGAGGGACCGTACTTCGGACCGAATTCCTTTTTCTTGTCGGAACTGAATGTCCTGGGATCGCGGTAGACAGGCAGCATGTCGCCGTAACGCGTAAGGAACCACGAGCCGTCCGGCATTTGCCTCACCGGCTCGTGCTCGCGCAGCGCGAGATAGAACGGGTAGGGATTGACGAAATATTCGGGCGGCAGCTGAGCCAGGTCGAAGGCGGCGGCCATATCGGCCCTGGTGCGGTCCATGACCAAGTGGTGCTCCAGCGTTCAGGCGTGCGCGAGGCGCTGTCCGTGCTCGCGCGTGGTGTGGAAGCCCACCTTGGGCCAGCGCTCCATCGCCGCCTGCAGGTTGAAGCGGTTGGTGGCCAGGTACACCGGGTTGTCGTCGACGTCGGTGGCCAGCGAAGCGGCGCGGTCTCGCTCGAAATCGCGGCGCGTCGTTTCGTCCGGATAAGTGAGCCAGCGCGCTGTTGCGATGCCCGCGTCGTCGTAGATCGCGTCCACCTTGTATTCGCTAGCAAGCCGCGCCGCGACCACTTCGAACTGGAGCTGGCCCACGGCACCCAGCAGCAGTGTCTTGCTTGAAACCGCTTCGAACACCTGGATGGCGCCCTCTTCCCCCAACTGCTGCAGGCCTTTTTGCAGTTGCTTGGCCTTGAAAGGGTCGCGCGGACGCGCGACGCGAAACATTTCCGGCGCGAAATAGGGGATGCCCTTGAAGCCCAGCGCCTCGCCTTCGGTGAGCGTGTCGCCGATCTGCAGCTGGCCGTGATTGTGGATGCCGATGATGTCGCCAGCCACCGCGTCCTGGCTGGCCACGCGCTCGTTGGCCATGAAGGTCATCACGTTGCCGAGCTTCATTTCGCGCCCGATCCGCTGGTGTTGCACCTTCATCGCCGGCGTATAGCGGCCGGAACACACACGGAAAAAGGCAATGCGATCGCGGTGCTTGGGGTCCATGTTCGCCTGGATCTTGAACACAAAGCCCGTGAACGGCGCTTCGGCCGGTTGCACGATGCGCTCGCCGCCGTCACGCGCCTGGGGCGGAGGCGCCCAGTCGACGAGCGCCTGCAGGATTTCCTGCACGCCGAAATTGTTGATGCCGGAGCCGAAGAATACCGGCGTCTGCCGGCCCGCCAGGAATTCGTCGAGGTCGAAAGGCGAACTGGCGCTGCGAATGAGGTCGACGTCGTGGCGCACGGCGGCCATCTCGAGCGGAAACAGCGCATCCAGACGGGGATTGTCGATGCCTTCGATCAACTCGTTGTCTTCGCCGGATGTGCGCCGTTCCTCGCCTCCCGTGAACCTCACCAGGCGGTCCTGCAGCAAGTCGAATACGCCGCGGAATGCCTTGCCCATGCCGATCGGCCAGCTCACCGGCGCGCAATCGATCTTCAGCACTTCCTCGATTTCCTCGAGCAGCGCCACGGGTTCGCGCACTTCGCGGTCCATCTTGTTCACGAACGTGATGATCGGCGTGTTGCGCAGCCGGCAGACGTTGAGCAGCTTGATCGTCTGCTCCTCCACCCCCTTCGCGGCGTCGATCACCATCACGGCGGCGTCGACTGCCGTCAGCACGCGGTAGGTATCCTCGGAGAAATCCTGGTGGCCGGGCGTGTCGAGCAGGTTGATCGTGTGACCGGCATAGTCGAACTGCATGACCGAGCTGGTCACCGAAATGCCGCGCTGTTTCTCAACTTCCATCCAGTCCGACGTCGCGTGGCGCGAACTCTTGCGCGCCTTCACCGTTCCCGCCATCAGGATCGCGCCGCCGAACAGCAGCAGCTTTTCGGTAAGCGTGGTCTTGCCCGCATCCGGGTGCGAGATGATCGCGAAGGTGCGGCGACGCGCAACGTCGCGGACCAGGTCGGCAGGATAGGAGGAGTCGTTCATCGCCAAACAAAAGCCGCCGGCCTTGAATGGGCAGGCGGCGGGATCGTGCCCATTATAGCAAGAGGCGCGGGGTCGAACCCCTCCCCGGGGCCTCAGTCCACGCAGGAAAACGCGAGGAATTCGGTTGGATCATCGGCGTGGGAATGGCCGAAACTCACGCGTCCGCGGCCGCGCAGGATCAGCTCTTCGCGGCGCAGCATGATCTCCGGTTCGCCATCGATCGTGACGAAGGTCCCGTTGGAGCTCACGTCGACGATGACGAACTTGTCGCGGCGGCGCTCCATGCGCGCGTGAAGGCGCGACGCCTTCCGGTCGGCGATCACGAAGTCATTCTGGTCCTCGCGGCCGAAGGTGATCGTCGTGGCGGACTCGTCGAGCACGCGTTCCTTGGCGCCGTGGTGCAGGACAATCCGCGCAGGCGGCGGCGTCCATCGAGTCGCGACGGCGGTGAGGTCGGCTTCCTCGTCCTGCCACAGCAACTCGAAGATGCCCATGTCCTTGGCCTTGCCCTTCACCGTCAGTGTGTCGAGTTCGCGGACGCGCTTGCGCAGCCAGGGGGCCAGCGCTTCGGCCGTCGGGGACGATGTGATGATCTGTTCTCGTTTGGCCAGCGAGGCCATCCGTGATGCGACGTTCACCGCGTCGCCGTACACGTCGCCGTCCGCTTCGATCGTCGGTCCCTGGTGGAAGCCGACGCGGATCGCGATCCTCGACCCACCCACCGGAGGTTGCTCGGAAATCCTCGCCTGCATTTCCGCGGCCGCCTGCGCGGCCTTGTCCACCGAAGCAAATACGACCATGGCCTCGTCGCCGATGGTCTTCACCAGGCGGCCGCCGTGGCCCGCGCAGACCTTGCTGATGTGCGCAACGCAGCGGCCGATCGTGGCAAGGGCTTCGGTGTCGCCCAATGTTTCGTAGAGACGCGTGCTGCCGCAGACATCGGCGAACAGCACGGTCATTTCTTCCGGCGTCGTGTCGGTCACGGCGAGATCACTTGCCCGCAGGGGTCGCGGCGGCCGCTGGGTTGGGGACCGGAGGGGGGTTGGTATTGGAAGACGGGGTGGGAACTGAAGGGGGTACTGAGGCGGGAACCGAGGCCGGAACTGCCGTGGACGTCGGCGTGTGAACTGCGCGCAACGAGGCGTCGCGTCGCGGGTCGAGGTTGTTGCTGAAATCTGCCTTCCGGAATCCCGGAATCCCCGCGTCGATCACCCACCACTTCCATTTGTTGACCGCGTGAAACGGCATGTCTGGTCCACCGGCGTGTTGCACCGGTTTGCCTTCCGAGAGCTCATGCGCGATGGTCGGCAGATCACCATCGTGCGCCTTGCACACCCAGCGATCGCGGTCGACGACCTCGCAATCCGAGAATTTACCCGAGGGCTGGGAAGAGCCGGCAATCCAATACACGATTTCGCGACGGCTCCGGCTGGCGCGAAAGCGGTGCCGATCGCCCGCGACCATCTTTCCGTTGCAATGCAAACCATCCCAGGCGCCCTGCTCGCATGTCACCGTGTAGACGGTGCGCTCCCCTTCCATCGTTATCCGGTCACTGGCCCAGATGAAAACGCTCAGGCAAACGACGACGACCAAAGTGATGGCGAAGAGGCTTCTGTACATTTGGCAAGGTTACAACAGGTGCAGCGCGCTGGCGATTCTGGAGCGCCCCCGTGCAGGGCACCGGGCGGAAAAGCACTCCGGCGCTTGCCGGGGGCGCCTGCTTTCAGTGATGGAAGCCACCAGGACGTTTCCCTGGAGGTTCGGTGCCCGCCCACGATACTACCGGGCGGTCACATCTCACACGCCGAGGTGAACCTGGTACAGGGCACCCGTGGAGACTCGGCACGTGCCGGTGCCCTGGTAAGGCGTGGTCATCTTGTATTCGCAGTTCATGTACGTGCCGCGCGCGCCGTACGCGGAGGCCACGCCCGAGCGATCGTTGCCGGGCACGCGCGTCGCCTCGCCGGACAGCAGTTCCCCGGCCAGGTCGAGCTGAAACTGGCCCTTGCCCGTCATCATGTTGGTGACCGTGCCGGACAGCATTCCGGTGCGCGATGCGATTTCGTTGGACGGATACAGCCGTGCCTGCAGCACGCTGGGCACGGGCGCGCTGGGCGCCGCTGCAACGGTCGGCGGCGGCGCGACGTAGGCTCGGAGCGCGGTAGGGGACCGTGGTGTAGGGAACGGCCGCCACCGTGGGATAGATCGGCGAACCGTCGGGGGCCACCGGAACGACCATGCAACCCGACAGCGCGACCGCGGCGATGGAACCCGCGACGAACACACGCCTGGAAGTCATTGTCATGAACTCGTTTCTCCGTAATGCGGGCCGATTGCCCGCCGGAGAACGATCCGTCGCTGCAACGCCGTCGTCCAACGCCATCGGAAAAGTGGCGCCGGATGCTACCGGCAGTGTTTCGCTGGCGCTACTTTTTGCCGGGTGGCCGCTGGCGCCACCCAAGCGGCGGATAGCGGCAATGGAGCCGGCGGGGCGTCACCGGAATCCGTCGCGGCGCAGCGCACGAAACGCCCGCGGCTCCCAGGGGCGCACGGCCAGCAGCATGCTCGTGCCGTGACGCTGCGGGAATGGGCAGGGCGAGATCGTCCTGATGCAGTTCCGCAAACTCGCGCGCCGTTCGGCGCAGCCTGACGATGAGTTCCTCGGCCGACTGGCGGGACAGCATGCCGCTGACGAACACGAAGAGTTCCTCGGGGCGGTCGAACTTGCCGCCCAGGTATTCCGCTTCGACGCGCGAACGAAAGTAGCGCTGGATCGGGCCGTCCGGCAGCCAGGAGAACGTACGGCTGATCAGCGGGCGAATGCGATTGCCCGGCTGCAATTCGATGATGCGGCGCCGGTCGAGGCGCGTCAGGCAGCCGACGCATTCGGCGAGCGTGAGGTCGTACGTCTCGACGATCTGCTCCACGGTCCAGTTGCCCACTGCGCACAACGCAACCAGCAGCAGCGTCGGGTCGGAAACGATCTCCTCTTCCTGCTCGATCGTCAGGTGGGCGATGCCGGCGTGCTTCGGCGGTCACGGCGCGCGCGAGGTCGCGCGAGGTCGATGCCCGCGATCCGACAGACATCCTCCAGGCGCTGCAGCGTGAAATCGCGGCGCGAGAACATGCGCTTGACGCTCGCTTCGGAGATGGCGAGCTGCCCGCGCCACGGCGGCGTAGGTGATGCCTTTGGCCTTGAGCAGGCGCTTCAGCGCGTCGACGAGCGTTGCAGCGTGCATGGGATTGCTCCGGCGCGCATCTGGCCGGAGCGCGCGACCGTCAGGTGTGCGCTGCCTTCGCCGGCTGCAGCGCGCCGTCGCATGCGGCTCGCGCCGGATCGGATGCCGGCAGCTTGCCGCACACGTCGGACATCTGCGCGCGCACGCGTCGCACCGATGCGGCGTGCTCGTTGCCCTTGTTCCAGGCGTCGAGCCTCTTGCCCATGCGCTCGAGGGACTTCTGGTTGCGTCCGAAGAAGGTGTCCGGCGTGGGCTTGAGTTCGCCGATCACTTGCGTCGCGGCGTTCTCGATGCGTGCGGAGTCCTGCGGCGACATGTCGACCAGCGCGCTGACATAGCTCGCGCCCCATTGCAGGCGCGTCGCCGGGCCGTCGGCGGCGGCGTAGGCCTTTTCGTACCAGCCAAGCGCGGCAGCCTTGTCGCCGCGCTTCTTGGCGTTGGCCGCCAGGCCCAGCATGTAGTAGTACGGCGACGACGAGCGAGACAGTTCCGCAGTGAGCAGCGCATCGGATTCCGCCATCAGTCCGGCTTCCGCCAGCGTGTCGGCGGCGGTGCTGATCACCGCTCCACGCGCGTAGGGGTCGGTGGTTTCGCGGTCGGCGCGGGCGACTTGTTCGCGCACGCCTTTTGCAGCGATGCGGGCAACGCCGCGTCGCCGCGGTCGATCTTCGCGACCTGCACTTGCGCGGTGACCGCGGTGAGGCGATCGGCCGTAGACAAACTGGGGTCGGCGACCAGACGGGCGAGCGCGCCGTTCCAGTCCGCGATCAGTTGTTCGCGCTCCGTGGTTTTGGGCAGCGTAACGTAGCTCGCAAGGTTGTCCGCATAGTTGGTCAGCACGCCGAAATTGGCGCGTGCGACTTTCGTCGTCGAGAAGGACGGCGTGGAGCAACGCAGCGCCTTCCTTGTCGTCGCGGGGCTTCGCGTCCTTGGCCGTGGCAAGTGACGCGAGCGCCTGCAGCTTCAGCCGCGTCGCGGACTCGGGTTGATCCGCGGGGCACGCCTGCGCAAGTTTCTGCAGCGTGGGCGCAACCTTGTCCTTCGCGAGCAACTGCTGGTCATCGACTTCCCACGAGTAGAACGACAGCATCCGCCAGTCGTCCGGAGTGAGCCGCGACGTTCCCGATGCCAACGCGCCGGCCAGCGTGTCCTTGATCGGCCGCGCGCCGTTCATGCCGAGCGCGAGCACCTGCATGTACTGCTCGGCATCGACGTCGCCGGGCAGGCGCGTGATTTCGGCGCCGTCCGGCGTGAACAGGATCATCGTTGGGTAACCGCTGACCTTGAAGCGCGACCCCAGCCGCTGCGCGCTGGGACTGTCGCCGTCGACGTACACCGGAATGAAATTGCGGGAACGTTCGATGAAGTCCTGGCGATTGAAGACCGTCGCCTTGATCTGGTTGCATGGGGGACACCATTTGGCGCCCCAATACAGGAAGACAGGCTTGCGATCGGCCTTGGCCGACGCGAACACCGCGTCGACATCGCCGCTTTGCCAGGCGATTCCGTCGTCGGCGTGAGCCTTTGCCGTGGCAGGTTGCGCGGCCGCCGATGCCGGCGGTGCCGCTTTGCCGGCAACTGGCGCGGCAGATTCGGGCGACTTCGAGCACGCGACCAGCGCGAGCTGCGAGCATGACCGGCAAGTAAACGTATTTCATGGCGGGAAACGCAAGGTGATTGCGTGAGGCGAAGAGGGCGACATTATACGTCCGGCCGATCGGACCGCGGCCGCTGGCGTCTCCGCAGGATGCCAGGTCCTTCCCGAAGGTTTCCTTGCCTGATTGGCGGCAGAATACGGGCGTGGACTCGTTGAATTCGGCCGCGGTCGTACCGCCCCAGCGCCTGATCGCGCATCTCGACATGGACGCGTTCTACGCTTCGGTCGCGCTGCTGCGCTATCCCGAACTGCGTGGCACGCCGATGGTCATCGGTGGCGGCAGCCGCCATCAGCCGACGGAGTCGACTGACGTTGCCACGGGAGCGGTGACCCGGAAATTCTCGACGCTGCGCGATTACGTGGGGCGAGGCGTTGTCATGACTGCAACGTACGAGGCCCGCGCGCTCGGCCTGCATTCGGCATTGGGACTGATGAAGGCGGCCGCGATCGCACCGGACGTCGTTCTCCTGCCGACCGATTTCGACGCGTACCGCAGCTATTCGCGACTGTTCAAGGCGGCGGTGCGCACTCTCGCGCCGCAAGTCGAGGATCGGGGAATCGACGAGATCTACATCGACCTGACCGGCGTCGAAGTGCCGTTTCCACGGCCTTGCCGTGCGCGAGCCCTCCGCGGACCCATGGCAGCGCGCACGCGAAGTCGCGCATGCGATCAAGGGCGCGGTGCGCGCCGCCACCGGCTTGTCCTGCTCCATTGGCGTGGCCCCCAACAAGCTGCTCGCAAAGATTTCATCGGACCTGGACAAGCCGGATGGATTGACGTTGCTGCAGCCCGCCGATATGCCGGCCCGCATCTGGCCGCTTGCCGGCGCGCAAGGTGAATGGAATCGGGCCCAAGTCGAGCGCGAAACTGGAAGGGCTCGGCATCCGCACCATCGGGCAGATTGCCAGCGCGGACCCTGCATGGCTGATCGAGCACTTCGGCGCCAACTATGGCGCGTGGCTGCACGAAGTCGCGCATGGGCGCGACCAGCGCGAAGTGGTCACGTACAGTGAAACGAAATCGATCAGCCGCGAAACCACTTTCGAGCACGATCTGTCGGCCACGCGCGACCGGGAACAGCTTTCGCGGATATTCACGGAGCTGTGCACGGGCGTAAGCCAGGACCTGCGGCGCAAGGGCTATGTCGGCAAGACCATCGGCCTCAAGCTGCGTTTCGACAACTTCAAGACCGTCACGCGTGACCAGACGCTTGACTGTCCCACCCAGGACGCGCAGACGATCCGGCGGGTCGCAGGCGAATGCCTGAAGCGTGTTCCGCTCGACCGACGGATCCGGCTCCTGGGCGTCCGAGCCAGCGCGCTGACGCCGGAAAGCGACGCGGACGCCGGGCCGGAGCCGCGCCGGGTGGAGGCCACCGGGTCGCTGTTCGATTGACGTGCCGGATCGGCTGCGAGGAAAGGGGGGGTATAGACCAGGGTTATCGTATTCATTCAAAATTACAAATTGCATTATGGGCGGCGCGCCCCGATCATGCTTGCATCACTCCTCAACAAGCCAAGGAAAGCGCGCCATGACCCAGACCACCCTGACGAACCGTGAAGGCCAACTCGTACCCGATGTGACGTTTCGGCTGCGCCGCGACGGCGAATGGGCCACCGTGACCAGCGCCGACATCTTCGCGGGCAAGAATGTCGTGGTGTTCTCGCTGCCGGGCGCGTTCACTCCCACGTGCTCGTCCACGCACCTGCCGCGCTTCAATGAGCTTGCGCCTGTCTTTCGCGACCAGGGCATCGACTCGGTCGTCTGCATCTCGGTCAACGATCCCTTCGTGATGGAAGAATGGGGCAAGGATCAGGAGGCGGAAAACGTCTTCCTGCTTCCCGACGGCAACGGCGAATTCACGGAAAAAATGGGCCTGCTGGTCGACAAGTCCGACCTCAACTTCGGCAAGCGCTCGTGGCGCTATTCGATGCTGGTGCGCGACCGCAGGATCGAGAAGCTATTCCTCGAGCCCCAGGAACCGGGCGACCCGTTCAAGGTCTCGGACGCGGACACGATGCTCAAGTACTTGAACCCGAGTGCGAACAAGCCCGACCAGGTCGCGATTCTGACTCGCGAAGGCTGCGCGTTCTGCGCCAAGGCAAAGCGTCAGTTGACGGAAGCCGGGTACAAGTTCGTCGAGGTGCCGCTTGCGCACTCGATAAGGACGAAGGCGCTCGGCGCGATCGCGGGAGCGGGTACGGTACCGCAGGTGTTCATCAACGGCCGGCTGATCGGTGGTTCCGAAGCGCTCGAAAACTTCCTGCGCAAGGCTGCATGAACGTCGCATAACCGGGTCGCGTAAGCGCAGGACGGCCGTTGGCGACCAATGGAGCGCGGGCGCGGCCCCGGTCGAGGTGCAGAATGTGAGAAGCGGCGCCTTCCGGGAAGTGAGTACACGCAAAGCGAAAGAATCAACATGTCGAGTGCGATAAAAATGCTGGACAGGAAGGCCGACGTGGCGATCATCGGCGCGGGCACGGCCGGTCTCGCGGCCTATCGCGCGGCGAAGGCTGCCGGCAGGAGTGCGTTGCTGATCGAGGGCGGCCCCGGGGGCACGACGTGCGCTCGTGTCGGCTGCATGCCGAGTAAGCTGCTGATCGCGCCGGCCGAGGCCGCGCACGTCGTGGATCGCTTTCCGGGATTCGGGCTGGCGCTGGAGGGCCGCGTCAAGGTCGACGGTAAAGCGGTGATGGCGCGCGTGCGCGCCGAACGGGATCGCTTTGTCGGCTTCGTCACGCGCGGCGTCGACGCGATGCCCGACGCAGACAAGATCTTCGGAAGCGCGCGGTTCGTCGACGACCACACGCTCATCGTCGACGACGCGGTCACCGTTCACGCGTCGTCGATCGTCATCGCCACCGGCTCCTCTCCGTCCTACCCGCTCGCCTGGAACTCGCTGGGGGACCGCCTGCTCACCAACGAGGGTCTGTTCGAACTTCCGGATCTTCCTGAAAGCATTGCCGTATTCGGTCCTGGCGTCGTCGGATTGGAGCTTGGGCAGGCGCTGCACCGCCTCGGCGTCCGGGTCAAGGTGTTCGGACGTGGCGGCGGTGTGGGTCCATTGTCGGATCCCGGGGTATTGCACGAGGCACGGGAGATTTTCGGCGCCGAATTCTATCTCGACACGAATGCTCACGCCGAGGTCTCGCGTGAGGCGAATGAAGTCGTCGTCAGCTACCGCGCGCTGGATGGGTCGGCGCAAGTCGAACGCTTTTCGTATCTGCTTGCCGCCACCGGCCGAACCCCCAACGTCGCCGCACTCGGGCTCGACCAGACCACGCTTGCCGTCGACGATCGCGGCGTGCCTCTGTTCAACCGGACGACGCTGCGCTGCGGCGACTCGTCGGTATTCATCGCAGGGGACGCCGACAACGACGTGCCCTTGCTGCACGAGGCCGCCGACGAGGGCCGCATTGCCGGAGAGAACGCGGCGAGGTTCCCGGATGTGCGCAGCGGGCATCGGCGCGCGCTGTTGAGCGTGGTGTTTACCGATCCGCAGATCGCGATCATCGGCGGCGGCCTGGCACAACTTCGCGATGTGCCGCACGTCGTCGGTGAAGTGTCGTTCGCGGACCAGGGCCGGGCGCGGGTCATGCTGCGCAACCGCGGACGACTGCATGTCTACGCCGGAATCGGCTCCGGCTTGTTTCTCGGCGCCGAAATGCTTGGCCCCGAGGCGGAGCACATCGGGCATCTTCTTGCATGGGCGCTGCAGATGAAAATGACGGTCGGACAGATGCTCGAGATGCCGTTCTACCACCCGGTGCTCGAAGAAGGCCTGCGCACCGCGCTGCGCGACGCGCACGCAAAGCTCGAGCTGGCCGCCAAGGCAAGGCGCGCTGCTTGATGCGTGGACGTCAAATTGGACGCATCCGAGTCGCCTTAAGGCAATCCTGACCGGACGGTAAATTCGTCCCGCAGCGACGTCAGAGCGAGGGGCGCTGGAGATGCCACGTCGATGCCGCCTGCACGGCGCGCCCGATGCGCACGAGCGTCGCTTCCGCAAAGGGCGCACCGATGAACTGCATGCCGAAAGGCAGTCCGGCGGCGTCCAGGCCTGCCGGTATCGATAGCGCGCACACACCGAGAAAGTTGGCCACGCGCGTATAGGTGGCCAGCGGCGTTGTCTCTTCGTCGACATCAACAACCGCGGGTGCAGTGACCGGCAGCGTGGGCGTAAGTACCGCATCGCGCCCGCGCATCCAGTCGGCAAACTGCGCACTGGCGCCGCGCTTGAACTCCAGGTCGTCGATGTAATCGGCGGCGCTGACGGCTTTTCCGCCCAGCAGGCGCTTGCGCACCCATGGGTCGATCGGAAGGCGCTCATCGGCAATGTAACCGCGATGAAATGCGTATGCCTCGGTGGCGATCATCCTGCCATTGCGCACCATCAGGTCCTCGAAGTCGATCGGCACGCGCGACTCCTCAACCACGGCGCCCAGGTCGCGCAATAGTGCGACCATCGTCCCGTACCCGCGACGTATGTCGGGAACGACGTCGGCGGTGAACTGTTCGGCGGGCAGCGTGGTGATGCGCATTCCGCGCACGTCCGGCATGCCCTGCAGTGCGGCAGCGAAATCGCAATGCGGCACACCCAGCGTCGTGCGATCGCGGGGATCCGGGCCCGCCATCGCGGCCGCGAGCAATGCCGTGTCATCCACGGTATGCGCGATGGGTCCGATCGAATCAAGCGTCGTCGACAGCGGGACCGCGCCGTAAACGCTGATCAGGCCATAGGTGGTCTTGAGACCTGTGAGGCCACAAAGCGACGACGGGATGCGAATCGAGCCGCCCGTGTCCGAGCCGATCGCCGCCGGCGCCAGTCCGCCAGCAACCGCGACCGCCGAGCCGCTGCTGGAGCCGCCGGCGACACGATGCTTCGCCATGTCCCAGGGATTCCATGGCGCGCCCATCGGCTGGTTGCGACCCCATCCGCCGAACGCGTACTCGACCATGTGCGTCTTGCCCAGCGGAATCATCCCTGCCGCAAGCAGGCGCGAGAGCGCCGTGGAGGTGTGGTCGGACTTGCGCCCGAGCCAGCTCTTCGATCCGGCGGTCGTTTGCTTGCCCGCGAAATGCAGCAGATCCTTGAGCGCTATCGGAAGTCCGTGCAGGGGCCCGCGAACGCAGCCTGCTTCGCGCTCGAGGTCCGCGGCACGCGCAAGCGCCAGCGCGTCGTCGCGATAGACGTCGATGAACGCATGCAGCTTGGGGTCGTGCGTCGCGATGCGCGCCAGGCATGCGGCGACGATTTCCTGCGACGACGTTTCGCGCGATGCCAGTCTTCGCCCGAGTTCCGTGAGCGACTGCCACGGCAGGTCGTCATGCATGGCTGATGCCATCGATTCCGTTCGTTCCCTCGATCATGCGCGCGCTCCGATGCAATACAATGCTTGGCGTTCCATTCTAGCTGCGATGTCGTTTTTCCCGCAAACACGCTCCATGTCTTTCTACCCGAACCTGCTGCGCCCGTTGGACTTGGGCTTCACCACGCTCAAGAACCGAGTGCTGATGGGCTCGATGCATACGGGACTGGAGGAAGCGCCCAACGGATTTGCGCGGATGGCGGCGTTCTACGCGGCGCGCGCGCGCGGTGGCGTGGCCCTCATCGTCACTGGAGGCATTGCGCCCAACCTGGTGGGCCGGCTGGAGCCCAGAGCGTCGCAGCTTTCCTTCTCATGGCAGCTCGCGCGGCACCGGACGATCACCGAGGCCGTGCACGTCGCGGGAGGAAAGATCGCGCTGCAGATCCTGCACGCCGGGCGTTACGCTTACCACCCTCTTGCGGTGGCACCCTCCTCGTCGCGCTCGCCGATCAGCCCGTTCCGGGCGCGTGGACTCACCGGCTGGGGCGTGCGCAAGACGATCGCCGACTACGTGCGCTGCGCGCAGCTGGCGCAACGTGCGGGCTATGACGGCGTGGAGATCATGGGCTCGGAAGGCTACCTCATCAACCAGTTCATCGCGCCGCAGACCAACCATCGCGAAGACGAATGGGGAGGCAATTTCGATCACAGGATTCGCTTCCCGGTGGAAATCGTGCGGCGCACGCGCGAGGCGGTCGGGCCGGAATTCATCATCATCTACCGGCTGTCGATGCTCGACCTGGTGGAAGGCGGCAGCACGTGGGACGAGGTGGTCCAGCTCGCGCAGGTCGTCGAATCGGCGGGTGCCACGATCATCAATACCGGAATCGGCTGGCACGAGGCGCGCATTCCGACGATCGGAACCATGGTGCCGCGCGCTGCCTTCGCGTGGGTCACACGACGACTTAAAGGCGCAGTGAGCATTCCGTTGATCACGACCAACCGCATCAACGATCCGGCCACCGCCGAGGAAGTGCTGGCGCGCGGCGACGCCGACATGGTGTCGATGGCGAGGCCGTTCCTGGCCGACCCGGATTTCGTCAACAAGGCGGCGACGAATCGCGCGGACGAAATCAATACCTGCATCGGCTGCAACCAGGCCTGCCTCGATCACATTTTCGCGCGGCAGCTCGCGTCCTGCCTCGTCAATCCCTATGCGTGCCGCGAAACGGAAATGAAGCTGCGGGCCGCGAAGGAACGCCTGAAGATCGCGGTGGTGGGCGCCGGTCCCGCCGGTCTCGCCTGCGCGACGACGGCCGCGGCGCGCGGTCACTACGTCACGCTGTTCGAAGCCGCGGCGGAGATCGGCGGCCAATTCAATCTCGCGCGGCGCATCCCGGGGAAGGAGGAGTTCGCGGAAACGCTGCGCTATTTCCGCACCCGCCTTCGCCAGCTGGGCGTGCGGGTCGAACTCAACCGGCGCATTGCCGTCGACCATCTGCACGGATTCGACCGGGTGATCATTGCCACCGGCGTCGTGCCGCGGACCCCCGACATTCCGGGCATCGACCATCCCAAGGTCGCGAGCTACGTGGAGATCGTCAACGGACGCAGGCATGCGGGGCGACGCGTGGCGATCGTCGGTGCCGGCGGTATCGGCTTCGACGTCGGCGAACTGCTCACCGCGGGTGCGGCGCCGCCCGATGGTCACGAGAGCAGCGGAGCTGCCGATGATCCCGCGATCGTCGCGTTCCGCGACGAGTGGGGAATCGACGCCGCATTTGCCGAGCGCGGTGGCCTCAAGCCAGCGCACGATCACATGCCGACGCGAAGACTATGGCTTTTGCAACGCAAGGACGAAAAAGTCGGCGCCGGACTCGCCAAGACGACTGGCTGGATTCGCCGCGCGCTGCTGAAGAAGCGGGGAGTGGCGATGATCGGCGGCGTTCAATACGATCGCATCGACGATCTCGGCCTCCACGTCACTGTCGACGGCGCGCAGGAATTGCTCGACGTCGACACGATCGTGATCTGTGCCGGGCAGGAGCCTCGGCGCGAACTGGTGGAAGGGCTCGACGCCGCGCGGATTTCCTACCAGTTGATTGGCGGCGCGGATGTCGCGTTGGAGCTCGACGCCAAGCGCGCCATCGACCAAGGCACGCGGGTGGCGATGGCGTTGTAACGTCGCCTGGTGGCCGCGGTGTCGTCTCAGTGACATCAGTTCACCTCTGCCGCCCTCAGTTGACCCCAGTTGCCTGCTTCGCGGCGGGCGGCACGTAGCCACGCTGCGGGAACGCGCCGCGCGAGGACACGTCGCGCCGCCGTCTGCAGCCGTTCCGAGAGCTCCGGCGTTATTGCCAGCGACGGTGCCGTAGCCGCCGTCATCGCCGCACTTTCGATCGGCAGTGGATTTCGCCGTCGTTCCGGTCGAGTTGACGAGCCCCGAATAGACATCGGTGCGATTTTCCGGGTGGCCGTCGTTGGTGCGCACGTTGAACGGGACGAACGTGGTGCCGACACTCGACAGCGCGTGATAGTCGCCGAGGAACAATCCTTCGGCATCGGGCGCAAGCGAAAGGTCGAACAGGTCCGACTGACGTGGCCTTCGCTCCAGTTGACGCCGTCGCTCGATTGCGCGAGCCACACGTCGGTCAGCAGCGTCGACGGGTCGGCTGTGTTGTTGCGGAAGTCGTAGTAGGTGACGCCGATGGTTCCGTCGTCGCGCAGGGCCACCGTCGGCGAAAACGCCTGCACGCTTGGTACGGAATTGACGCGCGCGGGCGCTGACCACGTGTTGCCGCCATCGGTCGAACGCGACAGTGCGATGCCGTCGCGCGCACCGCTGGAAAAGCGCGAGTCCTGCCAGGTGACGACCAACGTGCCCTGCCGGCTGACAGCAATGGAGCCCAGGGCCGCGCTGTCGCGTACGCCGGTGCCGTTCTCGGGGTCTTGCACGCCCAGTGCCTGCGCCGCCGCGATGATGACCGGCGCGGACCACGTCGTGCCCTTGTCGCTGGAGCGAATCACGGCGAGCGAGGGATTGGGGTCGAACAGCGTGAAAAAATTGATCAGCGTGCCATTCGGGCAGCACCACGATCTGGTTGTTGAGCGTCTGATTGTTGGCGCCCGGGTCGAAGATGGGCCGCGCCGGTTCCCACGTCGCGCCACCGTCGGTGGTCCGCGCGAAGTAACTCGGACCCAGATTGCCGGCGAGACGATCCCACGTCGCATAGGCGAAACGCGCGTCGGTCGGCATCGGCAGTGATCGCGTCCTTGTCGTTGAATGCCGCTGCGCCGTCGCGGATCACTGTGATGGGCGCGCTCCACGTGCGGCCGCCGTCCGATCGAGCGGCTGACCAGGATGGCGGAGGAAGATCCGGCCGCGCCTTCCTGCCCGTTGAACGACAGCGAGCTCTGGTACGCAGTGCCATCCGGCGCGAACGTGACCCACGGGTCGCTTGCGCGCGCATAGTCGCCGCCATTCGTTGCATTCCCGCCGCTGCAGCGCGTGAATGCGGCCGCTGTGCGCGTCCAGGTGCGACCGGCGTCGAACGAGTAGCCCGTCACCAGTCCGCGCGCGCCGCCATCGGACCAGCGGTCCTGCTGCCACACGCCGATCAGGTTGGACGGATTGATCGGATTGACGGCGAGCATTGGCTCGACTTCGGCGTTCGCATACAACACGCCCGTCGCGGCGACACCGTCGCAGCCGGGCGTGAATGGCGATCCCGCGGATGCGCGGAACTGCGGGTCCGGCTGCCCTGAAGCCAAGGCACACATGTTGGCTTTGGTAGTCCCGTAGCCTTCGGCGACGTAGCCGCGCGCGATCATCTCCGCCTTGATCACCGGGTCGATCGTGAAGCGATGATTGGAATCGAAGCGCTGGTTCCACAGCCGGTAGACGGGGAATGTGTTGGGCGGGCAGGCACCGTTGGCCACATCGGCCAATGCGATGTAGAAAGCGTTCGGCGTTTCGTAGATATAGCCGCTGAAACTGGGATTGGTGCGGAATCCACTGGAGGATCTGGTTGCAGTCGGCAGACGACGCCGAAAAAAAGTGCGAGTTGCCGTGCTCCGGTGGAATGAAGAAGCGGCAGACGGGATTGGGGGCGACCACGCCAGGAAGCGGAAGCGGACGTCACGCTCGGCAAGGCTGCGGTTGCCTGGAAGGTAAGTCCGGTCCGCTCCCAGCCTACGAAATGGCCGGTGTCCAGTGCGTCGATGTCCGGCGCAAGCGGACTCATGAAATAGTGATCGAGATCGCGGTTATAGAACTCCACCACCGTGATTGGAACCGGAGGTACCGAGCTGACCCGCCCCGCGAAATTGGTCGCCGATGTTGAGATCGGTGCGCGGTCCCGGAAGCGAGGCGACGAATAGCGCGTTTTCGCCGTCGGTGGGCAGGATTGGGTAGCTGAGATCGAGTCGACGCCGGCAAACTCAACCGTTCCGGCGTCCGTCGCGAGGAAGCGGTCAGGCATCACGTAGTCGGGTGTGATGTACGCGGTCACGGCCTGTGTCGCGATAAGCACGCTCCGCTTCGAGGTGGACGCATTCGGAAGATTGAAGGCGAACTGGAAGCTCTTGGTGACGCCGGCGTGAGTCGACGTGAGCGTATGTCCGGTGAGCAGATTCATGCCGTCCATGGCCTGCGCTTCCGTCAGCACGACGTATTGCAGCGAGCCGTCCGCGTTGGAATACAGCGCGTCGATCCGCCACGACTCGAACCCCGTTCCCGCGGCGGGAAAGGCCAATGCGAGCAGGGCGAGGAAGTACATGCGACGAAGGTGCGACACGGGACCTCCAGACCTGCGCCGGGCAGGGAGAAACGGCGAGATGCGAAAAGCTTCGCAGCTACAAGAGTCTTGCGCATGACCTCGATTGTAAGCCGCAGCAACTTGGCGAGGCTTTCCGTATCCGGCAGGCTGTCCTCGGTCACGCCGATGGCGCGAAGGTAGGTGGCACCCGCGCGCAAAGCGCGTGCCCGGGTGTCGAGGGAGACGCTCGCGTAACGAGCGCCGTAGGCGACGCGCAATGCGTCGACCAGCGCGACATTGAGCTTCTCCTGCAGCAGGGACGCGTCGCGCTCGTCCAGGCGCATCGCCCCGCGGCCGGTGAGCAGCCAGTGCAGGTTGATGTTGCGGGCGTCGGCGATCCGAAGCAGGTATTCCTGCGTGGCGGAGTTTCGCCGCTCGGCGTTGGAGACCGAGTTCTCGTGGATGCCAAGTTCGGCGGCGAAGGCCTTCTGGGAGGTGGCTCCGCGGACAAGCTTGAGGCGCTCACCGAGCATCATGGGGAGGGGACGGCGATCCGCCGCCGCAGGGCACGGGGATTCACCGGTCGCGCGCGACACTGCCAAATGTTGTGTGTTGCATTTTTGCCCATCGCCCGGATATTTTTCGTGTTCGAGCCTTGCGCTTGCGCTGCGCGAATACTAACATTGCATCACTGCCTCAAAAGGCACAGTGTCGTTTCAGTACCAAGTAACTACGGGAGTCCCATGAATCTTGCATCGCGCAAACACTCGACCTTCGCACCGGACCTTTGTGTCCGTGGCATCGGCTCGATGCTTGCCATTGCAGGCATGCTGTTCCTGGCGCCGGTTCAAGCCGGCGGAAATTCGACGCTGTAGCCGCACCTGACCGGACGACATTCCGCCAGGTGGGTAGGCGGAACGCTCTGAAGGTCTTTGATCTCCCTTCCAGCAGTTCCGCCTTCCGGCAAGGATTTGGCATGACATTGCCTGCGCGGATGGCTCGCGCGGGTCCTGAAGCCTGTTGAAGCACGCGAAAGAGAAAGGAGAGTGATCCGCATGAAACGTTTCGACCACAAGACCGCAATCGCCCTCGTTTCGCTCGCGCGAACCGCGACAGGCGTCCGCATGGACGCCTCGCGGAGCGCCGCGACGAATCTGGGCAACCAGCAGAAATGCCGCCGGAACCTCGTTCCGGGAGAACGCCGCTAAAGGCACCCAATCTCCCGCGACCGAGCCCGGCAGCCGTGAAGGCACCGGGCTTTTTTGTTGCCTGGTATCAAACAAAATGACGATATAGAGGCACACAAAATGACACGACTCTGGGATGAATTGGAATTGCGCCCGCGGCGCGACGAAGGCGTGCGCTTGCGCGCCCCGCGCGAAGGCACGTACTGGCAATTGCAGGATGGCCTGATCGTGCGGGTTGCGGCTGGGGAGGCGGCGGAAGACGCAGTCGCCGCACAGCGCGCTCTGCTGGCCCTCGCCGTTCGCGATGCGAACGGGAATTGAGGTCCGTCGGCGCGCGCGGGGGAGGCGGCACAGGCCGAGTGGTAAGGAAAGCCGGGTCGTTGACGACTTTGGCTGTAGTAACGGCGATTCCGAGCGCTGTGCGCGGCGCTCCTAACCGACTATGCGGGATCGCCGCCGTGCCTTTCCTCCGGAGGCACGGTTGGCAGTCGCGGCACCCTCGGCGGGGAAACCCGCCGGGGCCGTGGCGAAACTGACAGCCGAGGCAGCCCCAAAAGGAACCGGCAGGGCGCCGGTAAAGACAAATTCATCGAAGCTCGTGCATACTGATGGGCACGTACTTTGCTATGGGCATATTTCGAGCGAGGCGAGGGTCGAGCGACTTGGCGCCTGCGAACCAGCATGGAACCTCTGGTACTCACCGTAGACATGGCCGGCCTTCCCCAGGCTTGGGTAGCGCTGGAGGAAGCGATCACTTATCACGCAAAGCAGATGGTGGCGTGGTCGCTGGGGCGCGAGGTCCGCGAGTTCCGCGGCGGGTGGCAGCGCAACGGCGAGCGGTCGCGCATTGCGACCAAATCCATCCTCGCGATCAAGGGAACGGGCGCGGGCGCTCATATGCATGCGCCCGGCCTCACCAATCCGATGCTGTTTGCGCGTGACCGGCAGCTGTGCGCGTATTGCGGCAAGCGCTATCTGGCGCGCGACCTCTCAAGGGACCACGTTGTGCCCGTATCGCGTGGTGGCCGTGATACTTGGACCAATACGGTGACCGCCTGCCGGCACTGCAATATCCGCAAGGGCGGCTTGACGCCTGAGCAGGCGAACATGCCACTGCTTTACGTGCCGTACGTGCCCAACCGCCACGAGCATTTCATCCTGCGCAACCGGCGCATCCTGTCCGACCAGATGGAATACCTGTTGGCCGGCGTGCCGCGCTCCAGCCGTCTGCATACGCCGCCGCCGCTCGCACAGTAAGCGGTCACCGCCGTTTGGCGCGTGGCTTCGCCCGTCTCGATCCGCCGACAGAGGTGCTGCTACAGCGATTGCACGTAAGCGGCGACCGCTTGAATTTCCGCGGGCGCGAGATCCTTGACGATACCGTGCATGGCAGGCGCTGCCCGCACCAGTGTCTGAATGTAATTCAACTGCTTGACGACGTAACTGGCGTGTTGTCCGGCAAGCCTTGGAAAGTCGGCTAACCCCTTCGCGTCCGGTCCGTGGCACGTGGCGCAAGGCGGGATGCCGCGGTCCGGAAGGCCCTTGTCATAGACTTCCTTCCCCCTGGCAATCGCCGCCTTGTCGTCGCCGTGGCCCGGTGGTGGCGATTGCATCGAATAGTAATGAGCGATCCCCTTGATGTCGGCTGCATCGAGATTTCCCGCGATGCCCCACATGATGTCGTGCGCGTCCTTTTCCGCGCGCGCATGGCTGCGGAAGGCTTCTATCTGGGCTTCAAGGTAGCCCTGGCGCTGGGCCGCGAGTATCGGAAAGTTCGGCGACGTGCTGATGCCGTACGGGCCGTGACAAGTGGAACAAAGTTCGACGGCCTTCTTTTCCGCCGCCGGTTCGATTGTGGTGGTGGTCTGGGCCCCGACAGCTCCTAATTGCAGCGAGACCGTGAATGCCAGCAATACCTGACGAGTCCGCTTCATCGTTCGCCCTCCCGAGTGCATCGCATGCGAGCGATACGGCAGGCTCAAAATGCCAGCCATATGTCGGCAAACAACGTGTTGTTGTCGCCGGCGTTGCGACCAGTGCCGTCGTAATTGGAGCGGCCGCCGTTGAACTTGGTGTAGGCGGTGTATTGCAGCACCAGCCGCACATTCTGGATCGGCAGATAATCCAGTTCGACTATGTAGCCGCTGCTGTTCGGCGTCAGCGCGTTTCCGTCGGGATTGGTGCCATAAAGCCCGGCGTCCGCGCTGCCGGTGGTCTGGAAAAGAGCCAAAGTGCCGCCGTATTTGCGCTGATAGTAGTACGAGCCCTTGAGCTTGAACGTGCGTAGGGTGTCGCTTGGATTGTCGGGCGTCGGTCCGGCGCCGTAGCCCTCGCCGTTGTCCTGCACCGCGGCGTAGCTCGCGTTGTACTTCTGCTTTTCCCAGATGTAGGTGGTTTGCGCGGTGAATGTGTGCTCATCGGAGATGTACTGGTATTGCGCGTCGAGCGCGACATCCTGGTAGCGGTCGGTGGGTGTGTTCGTGTTGAGGTTGTCGGGATAGACATTGGCGATCATGCCGTAGGTTCCGAGCATGACGGAGCTCGGTCCCCATTCGTGCGTATAGGCCAATCGCCAATAGGGATTGAAGTTGGTGATCGTATAGACACCGCCGGGCGTGTTGATCGGCAACCCCAGCCGGAACAGGTCACCGAGGACATTGGCCGTGCGATAGGCGGAAAATTCCGCGTAGATAGTCTTCTGCCACCACGCGTAGGCGCCCAGGCCCACCACCTGCTGCGCGAGACCACCATCGATGATCGTCGCTGCTGCGGGCGTATTGGCAAGCGGCGGTGTCGTATACGGATAGCCCCAGGCAGGCGTGCTGTTCCAGGGGTCTTGCACCGTCGGATTGTTGTTGAGCGTCAAGCCGAACACCCACTCCGGCTCGCCGGCGCCCACCGGCGAGTATTTGTAGGCGCCGCGCAGGTCGATGTTGTCGACGTTGCTGTGCCCGCCAAGCGTCCCGTCCGTGACGGTCGCGAGGTTGTCGTACGTCCATTGCACGAAACCGCCGAAATAATCATTGACCTTGCCGGCGAGAAAAAGGCTGCCACCGGAAAACACGAAGCTGTTGTTGCGCTGGGTCACAGTCGTGATGTCTCCGGTATCCGGATCGGTTGTCTTGTTGTTCCTCGTATTGGTGACGGAGCCCTGCGCCATTATCGCCATTGGCACGTATTGAGGCCCATCCGAAGTGATGGCCGCCTTGCCGATGGTGTATCCAGTCAACTTGAAGTAACGGCCATAGGGCGTGAGTTCCGGCCAGCTCACATGACACGCCACGCAGTCCTGGCCGGTTTGCCTCGCAAATGACGGGACGGCGACGGCGCCGCCTGCGTAGCCGGCCAACGCAAGCAACAACGCAATCGGACGGAACGCCCTAGTTACGGTGGAATTGAACATGGTCGCGCTTCCTCCATGGTTCGAGTGACCGACTCACCGCTGCGGATGTTGCTCGTCTCTTCTTTCGATCACGGTATCAATGCCACGCGGTGGGATGATGATCCAGATCAAGAGACGTGGATTTCGTCAGCGCGGCATGCGTCCCGAGGTGAGTCGTGCATCGCCGCTGCGATGGCGACGATCGGTCTCGTCAGCGCGTTGCGACGCGCCCGGCGCGCGGATGCGGCAACTCCGCGGGGAAATGCGGTCGGGCTACAGCACGACCTGCGATCCCAGCTCGACCACGCGATTGGACGGCAGCATGAAGTAGTTTGCTGCACCGCTGGCGTTGCGGAACATCGACACGAAGAGTTTTTCACGCCAGTACGCCATGTCCGAGCGCAGCTTCGGGATGAGCGTTTCGCGGCTCAGGAAGAACGACGTGTCCATCGCGTCGAGTTGCAGTCCCTGTTCGCCACACCATTCGAGCGCGCGGGGAAGGTCCGGCGTGTCCATGAAACCGAAGAAGACCTTGACCTTGCGGAACTGCGCATTGAGCGGCTCGACGACCACGCGTTGCGCCTCCGGCACGTGCGGAACGTCCAGCGTCACCGCGTGGAGCAAAATGACCTGGCTGTGCAGGCACTTGTAGTGCTTGAGGCTGTGCAGCAGTGCACTTGGCACCGAGTCGAGGTCGGTAGTCATGAACACGGCGTTGCCTGATACCGTCCCGCAGCCCAAGGACGCGCTCGCGATGAATGTGTCGAGCGGGATCGAGTCGGCCGCAAGCCGCGTGTGCAGCAGCTGGCGCCCCCGCTTCCATGTCGACATCAGCGTGAAAACGAGCAGGCCGAATATCAGCGGGAACCAGCCGCCTTCGCTCACCTTGAGCACATTGGCACTGAAGAACGCGAGGTCGATGAGGAGGAACGCGCCGAACAGCGCGACGCTTGCGGGCAGGCTCCACTTCCACAACGAGCGCGCCACCACGAACGCCAGGATGGTGGTGGTGGCCATCGTGCCGGTAACGGCGATGCCGTACGCGGCGGCCAGGCTGGTCGACGAGCCGAAACCGACGACCAGCACCACGACGCCCAGGAACAGCGCCCAGTTGATCGCGGGAATATAGATCTGGCCGATTTGCCGACTGGACGTGTGCGCGATCGACATGCGCGGGCAGTAGCCCAGCTGGATTGCCTGCTGGGTCATCGAAAACGCGCCGGTGATCACCGCTTGAGACGCGATGATCGTGGCAATCGTCGACAGCAGGACGAGCGGGTAGAGCGCCCACGCCGGGGCCAGCAGATAGAAAGGATTTTCGATCGCCGCCGGATTCGCGAGTAGTAGCGCGCCCTGTCCGAAGTAATTCAGCGTGAGCGCGGGCAGCACCAGAAGTGTCCACGCAATGCGCACCGGCGCGCGCCCGAAATGTCCCATGTCGGCATAGAGTGCCTCGGCCCCCGTCACCGCGAGTACCACGGCGCCGAGCGAAAAGAAGCCCAGCGTTCCGTGCCTGAACATGAACTCCACCGCATGGGCGGGATCGAGCGCTTGCAGCACGCGGGGCACATTAACGATGTTGACGATGCCCAGCACGCCGATCACCACGAACCATATCGCCATCACGGGGCCGAACAGCGCGCCCATGCTTCCGGTTCCCCATTTCTGCGCGGTGAACAACGCCGTGAGAACGAGCAAGGTGAGGGGGATTACGTAGGGCTTGAACGCCGGTGTCGCAACTTCGAGCCCCTCGACCGCCGAGAGCACGGAGATCGCCGGCGTGATCGTGCCGTCGCCGTAGAAGAGCGCCGCGCCGGCGAGGCCCAGCAACATCAGCATGCCTGCGCGCTTGGAATCGGGTTGGGCATGCAGCACCAGCGCCATCAACGCCATGATCCCGCCCTCGCCCTTGTTGTCCGCGCGCATGATGAAAATCACATACTTGATCGTCACCACGAGCATCAGCGCCCAGAACACGAGCGACAGGATGCCCAGCACGTTGTGCTCGCTGATCGGAACCGGATGGTGGGCGCCGCCGAAGACCTCCTTCAGCGCATACAGCGGGCTCGTCCCGATGTCGCCGTAGACGACCCCCAGCGCACCGAGCGCGAGAATGCCAAGGCGCTTGGGATCCTTGGTCGTGCGTCGGGTCATGGAAGTCGGTGAGGCGCAGATGCCGTTGCAGGACGGGTGCCTGTGCCCGGCTTGCGGAAGCGAGTGGGTGATTCTACGCCGATTGCTGCAGTGCGGAAGACACGTCCAGCCTGGACACTTCGATCAGGGCAAATGGCGCCTCAAACCGAGCGGAAGCAGCGCTTGCACACGGAAGAGCCCTCGGCGGCACGGGTGCCACAGAACGCGCATCTCCTGACCGTCGACGTCTGCCACTTCCAGACGCCGAAGACCAGGCCCATGGCAGCAAGACCCATCGCGCCCAGTTCACTCCGGTAGATGAGTTCGGAGCGATCGCGATTCTCCACCACCTCGGGAGCTTCGCGGATTTGCGCCACCGGGCGCGCCGATGTCGTCGGAACGGGATAGACCATCCAGCGCTCGTCCGTCTGAACGGGCTGATGTTCGATTCGGGGCGGATGCCTTGGCGACGTGTTGACGAGCGGGAAAGTCCCCGGCGCATATTTGTTCGCGCACGTCGCCACGGCGGGATTGTCGCGCAGCGTCAAACATTCCTCGGGGCCGGCACTTGCGACAGTCGCGCACGCGGCCACCGAGCAGGCCAGCAGCCAACGCGCAGTAAGGCGGCGCTTCATAGAGGATCTCCTGGGCGACGGTATGCCGCGATCGTCATTGCAATACGAAGGCCGAGCGATGTCGTCGCAGGCCGTCGCACTGCTGCGCAGGATCAAGCAAGAGGCACGCCAATGGGGGAACGGTTCGGGCGCGTGGCGATCCGCTCGCGAGAGTAAATGCAGGGGTGACGCAACGCGCGTCGCGTCGCACGCCCATTGTGCAGAACAGCGCGCGCGGCGCAGTGTCAGCGGATGAACTTGATATCGGTCACCGCTTCGGCGAGCGTCGCGCGATAGCCGCTGAACAGCGAAATCGAATTGAGGATCGCGCATTCGATTCCGTAGCGCGCCTCGACGTGATCGTAGACCACGCGAAAACTGGAGTCGTTCGTCCCGGTGTGATCGGTGACCAGCCAGAAGTCCTTGGTGTCACTGCCGTCGGTCTTGCGAGCCAACGAAATGCGTCTCGGCGGAACGAGGTGGGACCGCAACCATTGCGCCACGCGGGGATCCAGCTGGCTGATCGCCGTTGTGCAATCGGCGGCGATTTTCGCTGTGGCAATTGTCGGGTCGACGTCCATGACGATGCAATCTTCGCGATACCTTTCGCCGCAGGGTGCAGCAGACGATGGATCAATTCAGAGAAGCAGACGCTTGGGCGATTATTTCAGGTGTTGGTTGGCGTTCCAAGCAGGTCCCGCCAAGCGGCTTGGAGGTGAGTTGGCTATCCAGGATAGCGGTAGCGCAGCGGTGATAGCGTGTACGCTACAAGCCAATTGGCGCGAAGTGTGCATAGGTGCTTGATCCCATGCAGGATCGGTGCGATGCGTCTGCCCGCTTTCGGAAATACGCCGGCGGCTCCGCACCCCAAGAGGAGTGGATATGGAGTTTTCGACCAATCTCGGACTTACGCTGATCGCGTTGCTGCTGGCCTTCTGGTCGATCACCTGGGCTCGACGCGCTGCCAAGGCTGCGGAGCGCACGGCACTCGCTGCGGAGAAGAGCGCGCTGGCGGCGGAACGCAGTGCGATGGCCGCTCGACGGGGCGCCGAAGCGGCCGAAGCAAGCTCGGTCAAGTCCGCTGAATCGACAAAGGGTCGCGCCGCGCCGCCTCCTGCCACAAATCCTCTGGAAAAGGACCCGTGGGTCGAGGTCTTCGTCAAGGAGCTCGTCGAAACCTGGCCGAGGGACGCCAGCGCGTGGCCGCTCGTCGAACGCAATCCGGGCCTCGGCGACGACGAGGTGGAAGCGATCATCCAGCGGGCGTTTCATGTCATGGGCCGCACCGAAGCCGAGGCCAGGCATCAATCGGTGGCCGTGCTCAACATGCGGCACGAACACAAGGCCTGATCATCCCGCTCCCGCGGGGCCAGCCGGAGAACTAGGTTTTGGTCTTCGCGGCCGGCGTGACGTTGCGAAAGAATTCGTAGATGCCCGTCTCGCCCATCGTGCGGGCATCGGCCAGCTCGCCCGCCTTGGTCACGTAGAGAACCTTGTTCGCCGGCGAGAGAATCGCCACGGCTGGAATGCCGTTCTTCAATGGCACGCCGTACGCTGCCGCGACATCGACGTTGCGGTTGAACCGGCCGACGTCCACCTTGACCACTTTGAACTCTCGCGCGAAGTACGGCGCACTGGGGCCCTGCTTCATCGCCATGTCGAGGATCTTGCAGTCGGCGCACCAGTTGGCGCCGAAGACCACCAGCACCGGAACGCCGGTCGTTGCGGATTGCGCCAGCGCGTCCTTGATCTGCGCCTTGGCATCCGCGCTTTCATCATAGGGTCCGTCGGCCGCGTGGCAGGCGATGGCAAACAGCAGCGCGCAGAACAGGAGAAGACGTTTCATCGTAGGTCCAATGCAGTCGAATTGCGATTCGATCAAGCCGTGCAGGCGGCAAGCGCGCGCTGGAATGCGGGGCGCGCCGCCAGCCGGTCCTTGTAGGCGATCAGTGTATCCGGCAACGTCTGGCCGAGCGCGCCGCGCCACATGCCAAGGACAGTGCCGACCGAAATGTCGGCCAGGGTCAAATGCTCGCCGACAAGGAAAGGGCGCGTTCCGAGCAGGTCGGCGACATACGCGACGGCCCGCTCGACGCGGCCTTCCTGCGTCCGCACCGTCCAGTTGCGCTTGTCCTCGTCGGGTGCGGAGAACTTAGCCTCGAGCAGCGGATTCATGCCCATGCCGAGCGTCGCCTCGCCGAGTACGGTCAATTGCAGCATCGCGCGCAAGGGCCGGATCGTCCTTGCCAGGAAGCAGCGGCGTCGGTCCATATCGGTTTGCGAGATACAGCATCATGCGACCGACTCGTTGATGGCCACGCCGCCGTCGTCCTCGAGAAACGGCACCGATCCCGAGCGGATTGAGCGCGAGATAGGCGTCGCCGGGAGGGTAAGCGACCACGGCGAACTCGTACGGCAGCCCCATCTCTTCGCATTGCCATAGCACGCGCACGCCGCGCGCGCCTCGCGCAAAGCTGTGGATCCTGATCATGATCGGTTGTCTCTCTCCATCTGACGGCTAGTGTACGAGCCTGAAGTTCGCTTCACATCTGCCTCTCGTCGTCCCGCGAACGCGGGGACCCAGTGCTCGCGATCTGTCTGGCTCTCGTCGTCCTCGCGAACGCGGGAACCCAGTGCTCGCGATCTGTCTGGCTCTCGTCGTCCCCGCGTAGGCGGGGACCCAGTGCTCGCGATCTGCCTGCCTCTCGTCGTCCCCGCGTAGGCGGGGACCCAGTGTCTTCGAGAGTCACTGGTTTCCGGCTTGCGCCCGCGTCGCGGGCGCGTCCGGAACGACGTGGCATTGTGCAACGAACGTCCAATTCACCATTAGGGCTTGGTACCGACGACATTGTAGGCGATGGCGTTGGTGAAGAAAGTTCCCGCGCGGTGGCGCTCTTCGAGCGCTGCGACGAAGCTCCTGGCTTCAGCATCGCTGATGTCGCCCGCCGCGACCACGCGGGCCAGGCGCTCGTCGACGAAGAACATCTGCATGAAATGGGGAAAGGTAAAGTCCGGTGTCAGCGTGGCGTGCGCGATTTCGGTGAGCCCTGCGCGCGCGAACATGCCGCGCAGCCGCGTACCGCTGTGCGGGTTCGCGATCATTGCAACCATCGCGCGCTGAATCGCCTCGAAGACGCGGCGGTGCACCGGTTCGTCGACCGCCAACCCCGCCTGGCCATGGTCCGGGTCGATGATCAGCACCCGGCCCCCGGCGCGCGTTACGCGAATCATTTCGCGCAGTCCCGCGTCCGGATTGTCGAGATGCTGGAACACGCGTTCGGAACGCACGGCGTCGAACGTTGCGTCGGCAAAGGGCAGCTCGTAGACACTGGCGACACGCAGGTCCGCCGCCGTGCCGGAGGCCGACACGGTCTTCCGGGCGGCTTCTATCATTGCCTCCGACAGGTCGACGCCGGCCACCTTGCCCGCGGTACCGACACGCGCCGCAAGCTCGACGCAGACCTCCCCAACGCCGCAGCCGACATCAAGGACGGCGCTGCCTGGCGCGAGCCGCAGCATGTCGTAGCCGCCAAGGCGAAGGTCGCCCATGTTCTGCGCGACCAACGCGAGGTAGTCCACCAGCTCGCGCGAGCGCCCGCTGGAGTCGACGTCCGCAAATCCTGTCTGTTCCTTCATTGCACTCCCGGGAGGCTGTTCAGGCGGAAACGCGCGGCCATTCTGGCGTATCGGGCGGCCGCTGTCATGGCGAAAATCGCGGTTCTCGCCGATACTGTCCCGCGGGACCCGAAGTGACCGGTTCCCCTTCGGCAACCCGTGGAAAGCGGAGAAACGACGTGACCCAAGGCATGCGCAAGGGACTCACCAGCTATGGCGATCCCGAGTTCTCGCTCTTCCTGCGCAAGGCGTTCATCAAGGCGATGGGCTATTCGGACGAAGCGCTCTCGCGCCCGATCGTGGGCATCGCGAATACGGCGAGCGACTACAACGCCTGCCATGGCAACGCCGCGGCGCTGGTGGAGGCCGTCAAGCGTGGCGTGCTGATGGCCGGCGGATTGCCGATGGCGTTTCCCGACGATCGTCGATCCACGAATCGTTTGCGCATCCGACGAGCATGTTCCTGCGCAACCTGATGGCGATGGACACGGAAGAAATGATTCGTGCGCAACCGATGGATGCCGTGGTGCTCATCGGCGGTTGCGACAAGACAATCCCGGCGCAGCTGATGGCCGCGGCAAGCGGCGACGTGCCGGCGATTGTTCTGCCCGTGGGCCCCATGCAGGTGGGGCACTATCGCGGCGAAGTGCTCGGTGCGTGCACCGACTGTCGCCGCTTCTGGGGGATGCACCGCGCAGGCCAGATCGATGCAGTGGAGATCGAGCGGCTGACGGAGCGCCTGGCGCCCACCACCGGAACGTGCATGGTAATGGGCACGGCGAGCACGATGGCGTGCATCGCCGAGGCAATGGGCCTCGCGTTGCCGGGCAGCGCTTCGATACCCGCCACGCACGCCGACCGTATCCGCTGCGCGGAGGCATCGGGAAAGGCCGCGACGGAAATGGCGGAACGGCGCGCGCGTCCCGACGACGTCTTCACACGCGCCGCATTCGACAACGCATTGACAGTGCTGCAGGCTCTCGGCGGCTCGACCAACGCGCTCGTGCATCTGTCGGCGATCGCCGGTCGTCGCGGTATCGCTATCGACCTCGACGCATTCGACGACATCGGGCGCCGCGTGCCCGTGCTCGTTGACCTCAAACCCGCGGGCCGGCACTACATGGAGCATTTCCACAACGCCGGAGGCATGCCACGGTTGCTCCGCGAAATTGCCGCGCATCTCGACCTCACGGCGCGGACGGTCGCCGGGGGCACGCTCGCCGACTACGTGTCTGGCGCCGAGGACGTTCCCGGCCAGGATGTGATCCGGTCTCTATCCAATCCCTTGAGCAACGCTGGCAGCATGGCGGTGCTGCACGGCAATCTCGCGCCGCGCGGCGCCGTGATCAAGCATTCCGCCGCGACGCCCGCATTGCTTCAGCACGAAGGTCGCGCACTGGTTTTCGAGAATGTCGAAGACCTCGCATTGCGCATCGACGATCCCGCGCTCGACGTCCTCGCGGATGACATCCTCGTATTGCGCCACGCCGGACCTAAAGGCGCGCCGGGCATGCCGGAGGCGGGATACCTGCCCATTCCCAAGAAACTTGCGCGCGACGGCGTGAAGGACATGGTGCGCATCTCCGATGCGCGGATGAGCGGGACGGCGTTCGGCACCATCGTGCTGCACATCACCCCGGAGTCCGCGGTGGGCGGTCCGCTGGCGTGCGTGCGCACGGGTGACCGGATCCGGCTGGATGTGGCGGGCCGCCGGATCGACCTCCTGATCAGCGATGACGAAATGGCGCAACGGATGCGCGGCCTGCCGATTGCAACAGCGCCCGGCCCAACGCGCGGTTATGCGGCGCTGTTTCAGCGGGAAGTCCTGCAAGCGGACGAGGGCTGCGATTTCGAGTTCCTGCGCCCGAAGCGTTAAATCAGAACCCCCACCCGTCATCCCCGCGAACACGGGACCCAGCGACGTACATGATCCTCTACCCGAAACTTTGAACTCGTCATCCCCGCGAACGCGGGGACCCAGCGGAACCTTTGAACCGTCATCCCCGCGAAAGCGGGGATCCAGTGACGTTCACGATCCGCCGCGTCTCAAGGTTTGACAAACCGCAGCGCGAATCTGTCGGTGGGAATCTTCGAATCGCCCGAAGACACTTCGCGTGTGTCCGCGGGATCGCGCCAGGCATTGCTCTCCGCCTGCAGCACAAAGCCCGCCTTCTGCACTTCGGCGACGACGATCGCCTGGTCGATTCGATGCAGAGACTTGCCGGATGAAATGTCGGCGCCCGCCTTGGCGGAATGGTCGATCAGCACGTAGTAGCCGCCGGACCTCAACGCCGCAAAAATGGCCTGGTTCATCTTGGCGCGGTCGACTGGAAGATAACTGATGTCGTGGTAGTTGAGAATCAGCGTGACGAGGTCGAGTTTCGGTGCGCCCTCGGGCACCGGATTTTCGAGCGGACGCAACGCGACCACGAAATTGGCCTGCGGATTGTCGGCGAGCCGCTTGGTCAGCGATTCTCCCGGCTGCTGCCGCTGCGCCCACACCATGCCGGTGGGTCCCACGGCCAACGCAAGAACCTGCGACGTGTAGCCGCCCCCGGCCGACACGTCCAGCACTTTCATGCCGGGTTTCACTTGTGCCAACGCGAGCAGGTCCGCGGGCTTGCGCCTCTCATCCATGCTCCGATCCTGATCGGTACGGATGGGACTCGCGATCACTTTCTGATTGCGCTCGGCAACGGCGCTCGGATCCTGCGATGTTGTAGAGGCGCAACCGGCCAGGAAGATGGGAATCGCGACGGCGAGCGCCGCACATCGCACCGTGGCCAAGTGTGAAAGCTTCAGCAGACGAGTGTGCATTGCGAGTACCCGATGGGGAGTTGCTGGGGCGGTCAGGATACTACGATGCGCATCAGAACTGTCGCAGCGAACAACATCAGACGCCAGGTTACAGCGCGGTGACCATCATGCGCCGATTCGAAGTCAGCGCGGCGCGCCGGGCTTGCTCACCACGATTCGCGGTGGTGCCGTGGGGCGATTCCTTGCAGCGGGCGGGCGATACAGTTCGTAGAATTGCTGCACCAGGGACACGTATTCCCGCGTTTCCGGGAAGGGCGGGATGCGGTTGTGGTTGCTCAATACCGTCTGCTCGCCGGCGTTGTAAGCGGCAAGCGCTAAGTCGATGTCCGCGGCAAACAGCGTCAGCAACTCGCGCAGGTACGTTGTGCCGATGCGCAGATTTATCGCCGGATCCAGGAGTTTTTCCCGCAGCGTGTGTTTCCTGTCGGCGGCGACGCCGTAGCGGGCGCCCGTATCCGGCATGACCTGCATCAATCCCAGGGCGCCCTTGACGGAGACGGCCGCAGGATCGAACCCCGACTCCACAGCGATCACCGCTTTTACCAGCGCCGGTTCCAGGCCACGCGCTCGGGCGTTTTGTTCGATCAGTGCCTCGTAACGCACGATGTTCGGGTGGTCGACCAGCCGCTTGTAGAGAGGGGTCTCGCGCAACGCGCGCGGCGGCGGGGATGCGCCTGTCGTGGCAGCGGCGTCGCCACCCGCCGCCGCTGTGCCCTTGAAGAACAGCTGGTAGCGCTCGTCCTTCTTTTCGGTCGCGACGTGTGCGTTGCCGTCGTCGTCCACGTAGCCCCATACCTCCGCGCGCGCCGACGTCGAATGGGCGCCGATGAAAGCGAGAGCGAGCAGGACAAGCAGAACACGCGCGAACATGCGGACATTTTGCCCTACGCGTCCTGCGCAGCCCTTTTGGCGGCGGGTAGAACGCACCGCCGCGCACGTCTAGGGAAGGAAGTGCTTGGCCTCGAGTAGTTCGCGCAACTTGTCCGAATCACGGCGAAACACGTCGGGATCGTATTTGGCCGTGCTGGTGTAGAACTGAGCGAGAGACTTGATGCCTAGTTCCTCGATGCGCGCCTTGAGTTCCGGGAAAGCCATGTACCGCGCCCAGCCGCGCACTTCGCGCTGCTCGTAGATTGCCTCGAGTTCTTCCTCGGTGGGCCGGTGGTAAGTCTCGTCATGGAGGAACGCATGCCGCGGCAGCCGGTCGCGCTTGGCCGGATTCTCATCGGGCCATCCAACCACGATGGTGGTGACCGGCACGCAGGTATCGGGAAGCTCGAGGAACTCCGCGATGGCGGTCATCGAATGCAACGTGGTGCCCATGTAACAAATGCCCAGGCCGTGCGCCTCGAAACCCAGGCAGGCATTCTGTGCGACGATCATCGCATCGAACGCCGCAACGTGATAGCCGAGAAGGTTGTTGAAATTGTCCCGCGCGCCGCGCTTGTGCAACCACTCACGCGTCCGGAACCAGTCCGCGCAAAACGTCACGACCAGCGGCGCCTGCAGCACGAAGTCCTGCTCGAAGTGCAATTCGTAGAGCTTGCGCTTGCGCTCGGGGTCGCGCGTCAACACCATCGTGACGCTATTGAGATTACCGGAGGACGATCCGCCGGCGACAGCGTCGCCGCACACTTGTTCAACCAGTGCAGGGTCGATCGGATCGGACTTGTAGTTGCGGATGGAGCGGTGGGCGTTGAGAAGCTCTGAGGTATGAGTCATCGGAAATTGAGCTGGACGTATACGTCCAGCCCCGTGATCAGGTACGTCTGCATCGCGCTTTGCGCAAACAGGTAATTGTTGAAGTTCTGCTGTTGGTTGCTACCAACTGAATGCCGCGCCCAGCCAAGGCCCCTTGAAGGTCTGATTCTCGATCTTGCTGCTCGACTTGAAGTTGTAGTCGAGGTAGCGGTAAGTGAGCATTGTGTCTCCCCACGAGAACTTGTATCCGATCCCTCCGGAGGCTTGCCATGTGAGATCCGAGTCGCCCGTGCCAATGTCGGCATAGTAAGGGATGAACCATTCGCGGTTCGAAGCAAAGCCGAAGCGACCTTTGACCCCTACGATCGCATCCCAATCGTTGGCCTTCACCGTGCGGCTTCCTCCGCGGCCGGGGCCAACGAACGGCCCGACGTCCACGTTGAAATTAAAGGTGAGCGTGGGCTCGAGAGAGAGCAACCGTGCGCCTGCGAAGACATCCATCTCCTGGTCCAGACTCGATTGCACGCGGTAACTTCCTGCAAGCGTCCATATCCATGCCTTGAGCCCGATCCCCGTTTCCAATGTCGCTCCCACAGGCAGGGGAACACCGTCGATCGTGCCGTCGCGCGTCGTCGACTTCGTGGCGCCGACGTTCATGTAGACGACGTCCGTGAACGCCCCCCACGGGCCCTTCTGCACCTCGAACGCGCCCATGCCCGTCATTTTCAGATTGTGGAGGAGATCGCTGAGGCTCAAGTCGGAGGTCGCGGTGTTGCCACCAGGGAACTTCGCTGTGGTACTGACGTTAGCGCCCCAAAAGTAGACGATGGCGCGAAACTTCCACTCGTCCGCCAGAGTCGGCTGTGGGGAGGTCTGCGCCGAGGCGATGCCCGCCGACAATACGCCGGCGCCAAGCAAGTACACGGCACCTGCGACGAAGGCGTGGATCCACCGGAAGTGAACGATTCGTGCTCGTGAAGGCGTGTAATTCATGACTTCTCCATTGCAATGAATATCTACAGCGATGCCAGAACTACTTTGGCGGCGTGAGGGGCCTTTCCAGAATCCTTGCACCCGAGTCCTTCAACACTTGCTGCACATCCGGCGAGTCCTGAATGATTTGCGCGGCAGCCGCGCGCAACCGATCGACTTCCTCGCCCGTGAGCACGAACGACGTGGGCAGTTGATTAAGGTAGTCGCGCTCCGCCTTGTCCTTGAGGCCGCGGAAGGAAACGTCGATCGCAAAGATTTTAGCCTTTGGCGAATTCCTGAGGTACGCGACAGTGGGGTCGTTGCCCGGCGGTAAAGTTACGACCTGCTTGAGATGGTTCATGATTTTCCAGCGTGCTTCGATGTCACGCAACTGCTCGACGGCCTCGTAGGAATACTTGTCGATCGGCACGCCGGTGGCCTTGACCAGGGTTTCGAAGACGCCAGGCCCGGTTTCGGACTTGTCCCAGTCCGTGGACGGCGTGGAGAGCGAATTGACGATGAAGACGATGATGCGATCCACGTTGTCCAGCGGAGTGGGCTGCCCCAGCGATTGCAACGCTTCATATGCCTCGATGATGTCCAATACCCCGCGCAAGCCGAGGTTGTCCGATATTCCTCCGTCCACGAGGTGGATATAAGGACGGTTCTTGCCGTCGGCGAAGTCCTCGAGCTCGCGCAAGCGCTTCACTGCGCGAGCGGCCGGCCTCGGCGGATCCGCGGAGGCGGTGAAGAGCTTGGTCCAGGCGGGCATCTCGTAGCCGCACGTACCGCCATAGTTGTTGATGGTTATGGCGGAGAGAACGACCGGGACTGCGGACGACGCGGCCGCGGCTCGTGCGAGACGGAAGGGACCCAGCTCGGCGCACAGGATGTTGAAGTTGGAAGGGTTGAAGGCGAGCTTGGAGCCAGTGGAGATGTCGGTGGCACTCACGGCGATCAGGGGGCCCTTGTTCTTCGCCATGTCGGCGAACGTGGCGCCTTTGAACAGGATTTCGTCATAGTAGTCGGCGGCAAGCTCGGAGCGGCCCCAGCCAACCGACGCGAGGTTTCCCCAGTTGAACGGGTTCAATGAACGGACAATAAGTTCGCCCTGGACGTTTCGCTTGAGAAACGCCGTCTCATAGATGTCGAAGAGCTTGTCCCCGTAAAGCCCATACGCCAACGCGGTAAAGCTGCCCCCGGATATTCCCGTGATGGCATCGACACCGTCGAGCAGGCGAAATTTCTGGCCGCGCGGCGTCTGGACTTCGATGCGCTTGAGTGCCTCGAGGACGCCGTAGGAAAACGCGGCGGCGCGTGTTCCGCCTCCCGAAAATGCCAGAATAACAAGGTTATTGCTCGCCTCGAGCGACTGGGCGACCGCGCGGTCGATCTGGATGGGCTCCGGTTCATATTTCGTTAGCGGTGGATTGACCGGGCGCGTCGCGCAGCCGGCAAGCACCAGCAGAACGGCAATCATTGATGCAGTGGATAGCAAATGCCGTTTCATGTCGGGATCCTCGGGCTGCGGCGAATCATCATTTCGGGAACATGAACTTCATCTGTGCCTGAATCAGCCAGTTCGGACCGAAATCGGGTCGCACCACGCGTACAAAGTCTCGATGATCTCGCCGATTGGCACGACGAGCAATTCTAGCGCACGACGCGGGCTTTACGTTGTGCATTCCCGGCTCGCCACGAGGGCCGCGCGCTGGCAACAATGCCGGCCTTGTGGCGCCGGAAGGCAGTATCGTTGGGGTGCCGGCATCGGTCGGGCGCCTGGAATATCCCGATGGGTCCTTGACAAGTACCATGTATGGGTTTTTCCTTCGGAACTTCCATGAACGCGCTACGAGCCATTCGCATATTGTCGGACGCGCTTCTGCTGGCGTCGTTGACCTTCACGATGGCTTGGGCTCAGTCGCCCGAGAATCCGCTCAGGCCACCCGACCGGTCGAGCCCGCGTGCGGCGTTGAAGACGTTCCTCGATTCCACGGACGCCATTGCGGCATTTGTCGCCAACGAATTCCTGCCCGCGCCGACGCGGGCAAAGTTCGATCGCCTGATCGAGTTGAGCGAAGTACCGATCGAGACGCTCGACTTGAGCGCAATTCCGCCCGCTGCGCGCCTGAAGGGAAGCCGGGCCGCCGCCCTGTCCCTGTATGAGATCCTGAATCGAATCGACCTTCCGCCGCTTGACCAGATTCCCGATGCGGACAAGCTGCCACCCGCCCCCCCGGGTGGGGCGCCGGTGAAATGGGTCATTCCAGATACCGAAATTGCACTTGTGCGTGTGCCTGCAGGGCCGCACGCCGGCGAATTCGTGTTCAGCGCCGAGACGGTCGCCCGAGCAAACGACTTCTACGATCGAACGCGCCATTTGCCGTACCGCCGGGCCGTCCCCTTGGAAGGCGTAAAGGAACACATCATCAACGGCGGCGGATGGATGTTTCCACCCGGATTCATTCGGGGAATGCCCCAATCGCTTCGTATTCCGTTCGCGGATCAGGCGCTTTGGAAATGGATCGGCCTCGCGATCGTGCTCGTTGCTTTCGCGTTGTTCCTGTGGATTGCGAACCGGATCTCGCAACTGGGCAGGAACAAGAGTCCTTTCCTGAATGCTCTGGCGCAGCTTTCGCTGCCGGCATCGGTGCTCGTGGGGATGCCTGTAGTCGCATACCTTGCGCTGGTCCAGCTCAATCTGATCGACGACGTCGGCGTGGCGGTCGGTGTAATTACCACGCTCATCATGTTTCTCGTCGGCGCCTGGATGGCGTGGCGGGTTGCGCCCGTCATCGCCGAAGCCATCATCGCGTCGCCGAGCATCCCCCCGGAGAGCATCGACGCCCATCTCATACGTGTCACGGCGCGACTGCTCGCAATATTCGGCAGCGCGGCGCTTCTCGCATTAGGTGCCGAACGGCTGGGGGTTCCCGTGTACGGAATCGTCGCGGGGCTGGGCGTCGGCGGGTTGGCCATCGCGTTGGCTGCGCAGCCCACCATAGAAAACCTGATCGGCGGCCTGAACCTGTTCGCGGACAAACCGATCCGGGTCGGCGACGTGTGCAAATACGGAACCGATATGGGAACTGTGGAGACTATCGGCATTCGCTCGACCCGGATTCGCGGCACGGACCGCACGCTGACAACGATTCCGAATGCTGCGCTCGCCAAGATGCCGATCGTGAATCTGACGCGTCGAGACCGGATACTGATCCAGACGGTCGTTGGGCTGCGCTACGAAACGACGCAGGAGCAGTTGCGTTTCGTGCTCGCCAGATTGCGCGAGATGCTTGCCGGCCATCCACGTGTCGAAGCCGCAACGGCGCGCGCGCGGTTCGTGAACTTCGGTGACAGTTCGCTCGACATCGAGGTGTTTGCCTATGTGACGACTCGCGACGGGGTGGAATTCCTGGGCATTCGCGAAGATATTTTTTTGCAGGCGATGAACGTCATCGAGCAGGCAGGCGCGACGCTCGCCTTCCCGTCGCAGACACTCTACATGGGCCGTGACTCGCGGCCCGATGAGGCGCAGGTCGAGGCCGCGGAGGCGGCGATGCGCGCGTGGCGCGATAAGGGCGCACCGGCTCCATCGTGATTGGCTCGGAACGCCGCATTCGACCGAAATCGCCGGTTCTGGTACAATCGCAATCCCCTTTTTTCAAGGTCGGTTGCCATGGATGTCGAGACCCTGCAATGCCTGAAGAAGTACGGCCAACGCCTTGATTCCGAGATCGCCGTCGAAATGGGTGTCCCGGTAGCCACGGTTCGCCGGCGGGTGGCCAGTCTCGCCGCCACTGGCGCGGTCATCACGTGCAACGTGATCCGGTTTGAAAACGGCAAGCGCTACGAGGGCTGGCTGTGCCGTGTATCCGGATACGTTCCCCCTCCGGGACCTGGCCGCAAGGCAAAGCCGACGTCGGCCTGAGTTTCCCTTTATAGTTCGCAGGGCCATGCGGTCTGGGTGATGCGGGCGGGCACGATGTCCGTGACTCGGCAGCTGCCCACACACCTCGGGGAGGGGCGATGCGAACGATGCAACGGGGAACAGTGCGGCGATGGGCCGTTCGGATAGTCGCGCTTTGCGCCGCGGCATCTGCGTGGGCCGGTCCGCCGGCGGTACCCTCCAACAATGCGCTCCTGACGCTCGACGGGGTCCCGTTGGGGTCGGCGATTGCCGCGCGCTCGGGCTATCCCACGATCCTCTACGACTCGGGCAGCGCGACGTTCCACATGTGGGTATTGGTCGCCGACGAGACGCCGCCGGGCGCAACGGGCCCCGACTTCTATCCGATGCGGATCAGCGGCTATCGGCACGCGACGTCGACCGACGGCTCCGCCTACACGTCCACGGGCGCGCTGTCCTTCGCGGGAAATCCCTTCGCGGCGCAGATCTTCGGATCCGCCTATGGTGAGCCGCCTTGGTTCTACGCCAAGGCATCCCTGTGGAACGGCCGCTACACGCTGATGATGTGGACCATCAACGGATTCTTCGGTCCTCCGTCGCTCGGAGACTATAACTACAACATCAGCGTCAACGACATCGGCGCGAATCCGTCGGCGCTTTCGCTTACGCACGAAGGGTCCCGTGGGCGTCGTTCCCGCAAACGGCATCGCCGGACAGACGGCTGGAATCTTCGGCGTCGTCAACGGCGTCATCTATTACGACAACAACAGCCTGTTGGGACGCGCCGCTATCGCCGACAACGGGACGCAGCCCTTTCCCGCCGCCGCCGGGACCGGCCCCTGGCAGGTCACCGGCGTCAATTCCGCCGTTGCCGATCCGCTGACTCCCCTCGGTTTCATCGCCTGCCAGTTTCCCGGCGGCAACACCTACGTGCACAACGACGCGCGCGTGCTGGACAACGGCGACGGCACGCTGGGCTGGGTGTTCACGCTGCGCAATTGCGACGGATCGCGCAAGGCGCAGCAGATTTACTACATGCAATCGGGCGACAACGGGCTGACCTGGAGCGCGCCGGTGGGAATCATCACCGGCCCGGTTTTGATCGGTGGCGTCGCGCCGGTGGGCGGCTTTTCGCTGGCCGACGTGGTGATGGTCAACGGGCAGCGGATCGTGTATTTCAGCGCAGCCAATGCAGCGGGACTGGTGCAAATCGGCGGCGCAGCGCCACTGAAGGGCGCAACGAGTCCCGTACCTGCGAACAATCCGGCGTGGCTGCTCGCCACCACCGCGATGCTGCTCGCTGCCGGTGCGATGCTCCTCGCGCGGCGACGCCGAACCGGAGCGCGCGTCGCGCCCTGACGGGTAGCGGTGGCGTCCGAGGGAAGCCCGGGAAGCGCGACGGACAAGGCGACCGACATGGCGACCGACATGGCGACCGACATGGCGCCGGCATCGATTGCCACCGGGATCGAGCCTTCGCTCATACAATCCACTGAGGTCGTCGAGCGCCCGGTGACGGAGCGTCCGACGTCCGACACGGTGCAGGGAATTGCTGAATGGCTGGTCGGACCGGCACTGCAGGAGGCGTCGGGTCCGCGCGCCATCGACGAGTATGCGTGGAGGATACTTGCCGCCGGCTTTCCCATCGCCCGCATGACGCTGCATAGCGGAACCTTGCATCCGCAATTCCTGGGCACGGCGTTCGTGTGGTGGCGTGACCTCGGACAGACGACCCAGACGTTCGTCAAGCACGAAGTCGCGGAAACGCTGTCGTACAAGGACAACACCATCCGGCGAATCCTGTACGGCGGCGAGACGCTGCGACGCCGCGTGGACGTCGCGAACAGTGAACTCGACCTTCCCATCCTGCACGACCTGAAAGCCAAAGGTTGCACGGACTACCTCGCATTGCCGATCGACGGAGCGCACGGGCGAAAATATGCGGTCACCTATGCTACCGATCGCAGCGGCGGATTTTCGCCTCGCGAAGTGACGGAGCTGACTTCCGTCTCGCGGCGGTTGTCATTTGCCTGCGATATTTTCAGCCAGAGGGCGCTGACGCAGAACCTGATCGATGCGTACCTCGGAACGCACGCGGGACCCAAGGTGCTGGCGGGACAGATTCGCCGCGGCACCGGGGAAGAGCTGACCGCGATACTGTGGTCCTCCGACCTGCGCGGCTTCACCGAGCGTTCGGATCGGCTTCCGGGCCAACAGATGATCGCGATCCTCAACGCGCTCTTCGACATCCAGGCAACCGCCATTCACAACCACGGCGGAGAAATCCTGAAGTTCATCGGTGATGGACTGCTGGCAATCTTTCCCGTCGGCGCGGCGGGATCGAACCACGCCGCGTCACGTAACGCGATGGAAGCCGCCAAGGAGTCGCACCTTGGTCTGCGCGGTCTTGCCGGCGCGGCATTCATGGCCGGCGAGCCCCCGTTGAAGATCGTTGTGGCGCTGCATGCCGGCACCGTGATCTACGGCAATGTCGGGGCCGCGGATCGGCTCGACTTCACCGTCATCGGGCCTGCCGTCAACCTGGTCAGTCGCGTGGAAGGCGTAGCCAAGGCACTCGACGAACCCATCGTAGTCACCGGGCAATTCGCCAAGGCGTTTGAGAAACCACTGCGGTCGTTGGGAATGCACGCGTTGCGTGGACTCGCGCAGCCGCTTGAGCTTCACGCGCCGGCCGAACGGTGACGAGCTGCGGGGCCTGATGGACGCCCCGCAACGGTAGGCTTACACCTACGACACCTTCAGTTCCGCGACGATTTATCATCGCGCCGAATGAAGGCGAAAATGTCTTTTCAATCACAGCAAAATGAAGATCCTGCGCGTCATGCGCTGCCCGCGGACAAGGCAGCCCGCGCCCAAAAGCCGCTAGACCTCGCACAATGACCGATATCGTGGTGCAGCGCGCCGAGGGGATGTACTGCCCGGCAGGCGACTTCTACATTGATCCTTGGCGGGGCGTGGAGAACGCGGTGATCACGCACGCGCACGGTGATCATGCCCGGGTGGGCAACGCCCGGTACCTCGCGGTGAAAGACGCTGAACACGTATTGCGTACGCGCCTTGGCGACATAAACCTTCAGACGCTGGGCTATGGCGAGCGTTTGTCCATTCGCGACGTCACATTGTCGTTCCATTCTGCGGGCCACGTCCTGGGATCCGCACAAGTGCGCATCGAGCATCGCGGTGAGGTCTGGGTCGCTTCGGGCGACTACAAGGCGGCGCCGGATTTCGTTGCGGAGGACACAACGTGCGCACCCTTCGAGCCCGTAAGCTGCCATACGTTCATCACGGAATCGACATTCGGCCTGCCGATCTATCGCTGGCGGCCACAGTCAGAAATCATGGGCGCTATCAACGACTGGTGGCGTGACAATGCGCGTGCGCATCGGGCGAGCGTGCTGTTCGCCTACGCGTTCGGCAAGGCACAGCGAGTCCTTTCAGGCATCGACTCCGAAATCGGTCCGATCGTTTGCCACGGTGCGGTCGAGAACCTGAACCGTGCGTATCGCGAAAGCAGCGTACGTTTGCCTGCCACGATGTCCGTCACCGACGTCGGCGATCCCGCGAGCTTGCGGCAGTCGCTGGTGATTGCGCCACCCTCCGCGCAGGGTTCGTCGTGGTTGAAGCGCTTCGGCGACTACTCCGACGCCTTCGCGTCGGGATGGATGCAGCTCCGCGGTGCCCGCCGGCGACGTGCGGTCGATCGTGGCTTCGTGCTCTCCGATCATGCAGATTGGCCAGGGTTGTTGCAGGCGATCGAAGCGAGTGGCGCGTCACGCGTCATCGTCACGCACGGACAGGTGCCCGTGATGGTGCGATGGCTGGTGGAGCACGGTCTGCAGGCTCAGGCTTTCGAAACCGAGTTCGGTCAGGAGACCGGACGAAGTGCTGCAGCAATGAAACGTTTCAGCGCGCTGTTTACCGAGCTCGATTCAAGCACATCCACCTCGGCGAAGTTGACGGCGTTGCAGGACTATTTCGCGCAGGCAACTCCCGCGGACGCGGCGTGGGCGGTTTACTTCCTGTCCGGCGGCAAGCCCCGCCAGGTCGTGCCGACCCGGGCGCTGCGTGATCTCGCCACGCGAATGGCCGGCATCGATGAATGGCTGTTCGACGAGTGCTACCAGGCCGTCGGCGATCTGGCCGAGACGATTGCATTGATACTGCCATCGGCCACCCGCAGCGACGAAACCGGATTTGCGGCGTGGATCGAGGATCGTCTCCTGCCACTGAAGGCGTCCTCCCCCGTCGAGGTGGCAGCGAAACTAAGCGACTATTGGAATCAGCTGGATGCGCAAGGTCGATTCCTTCTGATCAAGCTCATCGGTGGCGGATTCCGGGTGGGCGTTTCGAAACTGCTGGTCACGCGCGCATTGGCACAACTTGCCGGCCTCGACCCCAAGGTGGTCGCGCAACGCATGATGGGCTATCCGTCGCCGGCGGCTGGCGGCGGTGCCGCGGCCTTTTTGGCCTTGATCGCGCCAGCCCAGCCGACAACGCGCGACGATGGCTATCCGTATCCGTTTTTCCTTGCCCATCAGCTCGACGCGGCGCAGTCGCTCGGTCAAGTGTCGGAATGGCAGGTGGAGTGGAAATTCGATGGCATTCGCGCGCAAATCGTTCGACGTGGAGGTCACACCTGGGTGTGGTCGCGAGGCGAGGAACTCGTCAGTGACCGTTTTCCGGAAGTGCTCGCCGCCGCGGCATCGCTGCCCGATGGATGCGTGCTCGATGGTGAAATTCTGGTGTGGAAGGAAGGCCTGCCTGCCCCGTTCGCGTTGTTACAGCGCCGCATCGGACGAAAGACCGTGTCTGCGAAGGTTTTGAAGGAAGCTCCGGTGGTGTTCATGGCGTATGACATCCTCGAACTCGACGGCATCGATCTGCGCAATGATTCTCAGGCCGACCGGCGCCGGCATCTTGAGGCCGTGGTGTCCGCACACCCTCATCCGAACCTGGCGCTCTCCGAAGTGATCGTCGCGGCGGACTGGGACAGCTATGCGCGCTTGCGCGAGGAATCCCGCGAACGCGGCGTCGAAGGCCTGATGCTGAAGCGCCGCGATGCGCGCTATGGCACAGGGCGCACGAAGGATGTCGGGCTGTGGTGGAAATGGAAAGTCGACCCCTACACCGTCGACGGTGTACTGGTGTATGCCCAAGCCGGGCACGGGCGACGGGCGAGCCTGTACACCGATTACACGTTTGCGGTGTGGAAGCGTCCTCCGGTTGATGCCGACGAAGCTGCACGTGCTCTGGGCATGAGTGCGGGTGAGGCCGAAGCCTTGGGTCTGCCGTCGCTGGTCCCCTTCGCCAAGGCCTACTCCGGGCTCAGCGACGAGGAAATCCGCAAGGTTGATGCGGTCATCCGCCAGACGACGATCGAAAAATTCGGACCGGTCCGTAGCGTGAAGCCGACGTTGGTATTCGAGCTAGGCTTTGAGGGCGTACAGGCCAGCCCACGACACAAGAGCGGCATTGCCGTCCGCTTTCCGCGGATGCTGCGCTGGCGCCTGGACAAACCGGTGGCCGAAGCCGATTCGTTGGCCACGCTGCAGCGGTTGATCGATAGGGGACAAGGGCGCATGAGCGTGCCCTAGTTGCGCAAGGGGGGCGCGCCTCGCAGAATGCGGTTCGATGCTTCGGGTCCCTCCCCCAATGGCTCCAAATCCTCCCGCAGACCGTTTCCTGCCCACTGGCACGGTCACATTCCTGTTCACCGATATCGAAGGCAGCACGCGGCTGTGGGAAACGCAGCATGCGGCCATGCAGCAGGCGCTCGCGCAACACGATGCGATGGTCCGCGATGCCATCGAGGCCAACCACGGCTATCTCGTCAAAACTACCGGAGACGGCGCGCACGCGGCGTTTGCGATCGCGGCGGATGCGTTGGCGGCATGTCTTGCCGCACAGCGTGCATTGGCGGGGCACACCTGGGTCGGGCTGCGCATCAAGTCCCGGATGGCGCTGCACAGCGGCGCGGCCGAAGAGCGCGATGGTGACTACTATGGCCCCGCGCTAAACCGGGCAGCGCGATTGATGGCCGCAGGGCATGGCGGACAGATCCTCATCTCGCTGGCCACCGAAGAACTGGTGCGCGACAATCTCCCTTCGGATACATCGTTGCGCGACATGGGCGAGCGGCGCTTGAAGGACCTGATCCGCCCCGAGCGCGTCTATCAAGTCGTCGCTGCCGATCTCCCCGCCGATTTTCCTCCACTCAGAACGCTCGATGCGCGCCCCAACAACCTGCCGGCGCAGACGACCCCGTTCATCGGCCGCGAGCAGGACATTCAGGCCGTCAAGAAACTGCTGTCCAGCGCCAAGGTGCGCCTGCTCACACTTTCCGGTGTCGGTGGCACGGGCAAGACGCGTCTCGCGCTGCAGGTGGCCGCGGACATGGTGGATGACTTCGAGCACGGCGTGTTCTTTGTGCCGCTCGCGGCAATCAACGATTCCGCGCTCGTGGCGCAGGCAATCGCGCGGGCCTTTGATGTGCGCGAAGCCGCGGGCCGCCCGTTGCAGGATCAGTTGCGGGACCATCTGCGCGACATGCAGGTGCTGCTGGTTCTGGACAACTTCGAGCAGGTGATTGACGCTGCACCGGTGATCAGCGATCTGCTGGCCGCCGCGCCGCGGTTGAAAGTATTGGTCACCAGCCGCGAAGTGCTGCGCGTGTCCGGCGAGTCGGAATTTCCCGTGTCACCACTGTCGCTCCCGGACCCGAAGCGGTTGCCGCCGCTGGCGCGGCTCACACAGTACGAAGCCGTGGCGTTGTTCATCGACCGCGCGCTGGCGGTGAAGCCGGCCTTTGCGGTGACCAACGAGAATGCCGCGGCCGTGGCGGAGATCTGCTGGCAACTCGATGGCTTGCCACTGGCGATCGAACTTGCCGCGGCGCGGGTGCGCGTGTTGCCGCCGCAGAAGATGCTGCCGGAGTTGAGCCACCGGCTGACCTTCGTCAGGGGCGGCGGGCGCGACTTGCCCGCGCGGCAGAAGACGCTGCGCGGCGCGATCGACTGGAGCCATGAGCTGCTGACCGGCGACGAGCAGAAATTGTTCAGGCGACTGGCCGTGTTCGTCGGCGGCGGCACGCTGGAGGCCATCGAAGCAATTTGCATTGTCGAAGCGGACTTGCCGATTCTGGAGACGGTGGAATCGCTCGTCGGCAAGAGCTTGCTGAGGCAAACCGGGGCCGATGACGAACCACGCTTTGCGATGCTGGAAACGATTCGCGAGTTTGCAGGAGAAAAGCTGAACGCTGCAGGCGACGCGGAAACCCTCCGCGATCGGCATCGGGATTACTTTCTCGCCTTCGCAGAGACAGCAGAGCCGAATTTGACGGGTGCGGACCAAGCTCAATGGTTGCGGCGCCTGGAAGCCGACCACGACAATTTTCGCGCCGGTCTGAACCATAGCCTCGTCGATGTTGGATCAGGAACGGCGCTTCGACTCTGCGCCTCGCTGCAGCGCCTATGGTGGACGCGGGGACATTTCTCGGAGGGCCGGGATTGGAGCAGACGGGTTCTCGCCAAGGCGGGAGGCGACGATCGAACGGCGCAACGAGCCAAGGTGCTCAATGGGGCCGGCATACTCGCCCACCTGCAGGGCGACTATCCCGCTGCCCGAGCGCACCACGAGGAGAGCCTCGCGATCCGCCGACAATTGGGCGACCGCAAGGACATCGCTACATCGCTGGCCGGTGTGGGAATGGTGGCCTGCGATCAGGGCGATTTCGACGCCGCCCGAAGCCTTGGCGAGGAAAGTTTGGCGCTTTCGCGGGAAATTGGGGACCGGCGCGGAATTGCGCGGTCCCTCAACAATCTCGGCAATGTCGCAAACGACCAAATCGACTACCCGGCAGCCCAACGCTTCTACCAGGAGTGCCTGGAAATTCTGCGGGAACTCGAGGACCGCAATGGAATAGCCATTCTCCTGGGCAACCTGGGCATGCTCGCTTCGGATCAGCGCGATTTCGCGAAGGCTCGAACGCTGCATGAAGAGAGCCTGGCGATCATGCGCGAGCTGGGGGACAAGTGGGGTACTGCCAACGCGCTCGGCAACCTGGGTGGCGTCGCCTTCGACCAGCTCGATTTTCCCAAGGCCAGGAAGCTCCACGCGGAGAGCCTGGCGATCGATCGCGATCTGGGCGATCAGAATGGAATCGCCATATCACTGGAAGGATTGGCGACGGTGGACGTGGCGACAGGCGACGTGCTTCGCGCCGCCTGCATCTGGGGTGCGGTAGAGCGACTCCGCGAAGACAACTCATCACCGCTCGCGCCAAACGATCGGCTTGGCTACGACCGGCATGTCGCCGCGGCGCGCGCGGACCTACGCGATGACGCTGCCTTCGACCGCGCATGGCAGGACGGCCGCGCATTGCCTTTGGACAAGGCTATAGCGCTGGCGTTGGAGGAAACCGGCAAGCGACCTTGATCAAGCCGTTTTTTTCCTCACGACGTCGCAGCGAAGTTCCGGCCAGGCAGCTGGCACTACTGCCGGCCGTAGACAAACAGATCGATACCCCCGGGGCCGGTAGTAAACGCCTCGATTGAGAGTTTCAGACCCGGAAGAGGGTACCAAGCTGAGTGTCCTTCGAGCGCGTTGAGGACGATCCTGTCGAGCGCCCCCGCCTCTGGATCCGTTCCTACATGATCGTGGAGTTCAGGGTTGATCAGATAAAGCGTGACCTGCGGCGTTGCGGGGCGGATGAATGCATAAACCCGAATCGAAGCAAACTTGTCGACGGGAATGGTAGCAATCTGGTTTCTTCCTGCGACCAAAAGGGTCGAACCCGCTTGCGAAGAGAAGATCAGTGCGTTAGTTGTCATCGAGACCGCCCTTTCTGGACACCCGTGCTTTCATTGTTCGTGTCGACCTTTCCCACCACAACGTATGTTACTGCGGGGGCCGGTGCGAAGCTACCGTGACAATATCGACGCGCTCAAACGAGGATGCCATTACGTCCAGGCGCCAATGCACGGGAGCGTCATGGGCACACCGCTTGCAAACGTATGCCGACGAGATTTGATCGTTTGCGACTACGGGGATGGGTTGGCCGTTGGCCGTCGCGAAGACTTGGGGTTTGGCGGTGAAGGTAAAGTAGATGTTGGTCACAAGCACAACCTCATCTGGGGTAGCGTCAAACTGGAAGGTGCGACGCATTTCTGGAGCGTTCAGGTCAGTCGCCGGAGGGTATGTCCGCAACGATGGCACCGGTTGACCCGTACGAGGATTGATCACCTGCACGACTGGAGCAACACCGATTGGCCCAATCCATGCGTCGACCGGGATGCTAACGGCCTCGGCGAACCCTCGGGAGATACCGACCCAATGAATCGTTCTGCTGTCTCCCAAGCCTCCCAGCGAGAGGTGCGGACGTTCTCCGCAGGCAAGTCGCGCTTCAATCGCATAGTCATGAAGAAGGTGTACCGCGAGCGCACCATGTGCCGACACGCTTTGAGCCGAGCACAGCAGGGCGCCGCTTTTCGCGAGCGAGTGCACAGGTACAAAGGGCACTGGTTCGCCGTGGGCAGCAGGTTGCGTGATTTCAAATAGCGGCAGTAACGCGAAGGCGTATTCGCCCCGCTCCAACGTTGTGGCAATGCTTGCCTGGATGTAGGCGGTTCCGATACAAGCGACGGCAATGATAAGTATCACGGCGCTGCGCCATACGGGCAGGTCGAACCAGGCGCGCACTCCCAGTGCCAGCAATCCTGCCCCGAATACCCATAGCACGTACGTCATGTAGAACGGGGTCTCGATACGAATCACAACCACGCACACAAGCAGCGCGAGAAATGCCGCTGCCATCCCGGCGATGGCCGGCCGCCGCCAACCCTTCATGAGCGACATGACGAGCCCGGACGCCGCGACCGCATAGATCAGCCCGTAAAAGCCGAACGTGAACAATGGCGATTTACTTGATTCGATGTCGAAGTTATCGACAATCGTAGTGGGTCCCGTGACGAAGAGGCCCGTCAACGTGGTGACGAGGTATCGCAAGGAACCGAGATTGTGCGGGTCAGAAAGGTAGCCAGCAGCTCCGCCCCAGTCCGGGAATCCCGCTCGCGCTTGGGACACGATATAGGGCGCGAACGGAACGACGATCGCTACCGCAAGCCCCACGTAAACGCGGACCGGTTGCTTTGCGACGCGATGCCGGCGATATATTGCTGCGAGCAGCAGGAAGGCCAGCCCAAACGTGGACGGATGCGCATGCACAGCCAGCGTCAAAGCCACGCCCGCGGCAATTAGGTCGAACGGCTTTCCGTTTTGATCATAGGAGGCCGCAAACCACACGAACAGCAACGTGCATGTGGCGACGAGTGAGGGATGCAGCACGAGGATGCCCTCAAACGTCGCCCATCCCGGAAGTATCAGCATCAGCGCCCATAGCAGACCGGTTGGTTTATCGATGAAGCGCGCACCGATCGCATAGGCAAGCGGAATCTTGAGAGCCGCGAGGACACCCACAAACAAGACCGCAGGCAATACGGCGGGCGCAACGATAAACGGAAGTGCAAAGAGGTAATACCAAAGCGGACCGGTATGAATGGCACCGGCGAGAATGGGTCCTTGCATCGGCCACGCTTCGCCTCGCGCAATTGATGACGCGATACCAACGTCCCGAGCAAGGTCAAATGTCATCAGCGAAAACGGCCACGTCAGCAGATAGAGCGCCGAGATAGCCACCAATGCCACTCCGGTCAACGACGACGGCAGCTTCAACATGGGCGTGTACAGTGGGTGTTGCAAGCAGGCAAATCTGAACCTTGGTAGTTGCCGATTACGTGAAGAGTCCGATGAAGGCGCACGCATCCGAAACTGCACTCGTTGCATTAGCTGCGACTTTTATCATAGCCGGTGCATTATGGGCGTTACCGCCGACGCCCGTGGTCGACGAATGGGTTCATTTTCTTCAGGCGCAGTCGTTTGCGCGAGGTGATTGGAGAATCCGCCCTGACCTGTCTACTTGGCCAACGGTGAACCTGATAGTCGCCGCTCCGCTCGCTGTCTTTGGCACCGACAGCCTTCTGGTTGCACGAATAGCCATTGCAGCGTTTGCAGTGGGAGCGGTTGTAGGCTTCTTCCGGCTGGCCACTCACTTTGATCGCCAGAGCGCGTCACTTAAAACCGCCCAGTTTTTCCTCCTTCCAATAGTCTTGCCGTTTTGCGGCTTGGTATACACCGACATTCCAGCACTCGCGGCAATTATTTGGATGGCATGGGCCGCATTGAAACAGCGCCCATTGGTCTTCGCTGTCGCGGCGTTGTGCGCCGTTGCCTTTCGACAGAGCAACGTCACTTGGTTTGTCGCGGGACTTGCCCTATATGCGTACGAGGCGCGGAAAAGCGCCCCGACCGTTCTGAGCAGGACGCTGGCGTCGCTTGCTGCGTTTGGCGCCGTTGTCTGCGCAAGCTGGGTGCTTCTGGTGTGGCGCTTTGGTGGTGTGGCGCTGACGACTTCGACACAATCCGTCCATCATCTTGGATGGAACGGTTTACCCAATATCCAGTTCGCCATTGGTCTTGGAGGGGTACTGTTCGCGCCGATACTCTGGTCCGTGCGATCTCGACTTCGCGCATTGCTGCGTGAGCCACGCTGGATCGCGGTATTGGTCGCTGCCAGCGTGTTCGTTGCGGTCTCCTTTGACGTCAGAAGCCCCTATAACGCGGAACCGGAGATCGTCGATAGCTTCCTGCGCAATCGCATACTCTTCTGGATAACGCACACGTCGCTCCAGTGGGTGTTTGCGTTGCTCGTGGCCCTCGCGGCGTTCAGTTTCGCCATCTTCCCTTTCACGAACGGTGCAGCTCGCTTAAAGGCTCCCCTATACCTTGTTGGTTTGGGGGGACTGTTGCCTTTTGAGGTGATCGAGCAGCGATACTATCTGCCGCTCTTTGCGTTGTTTTGGGCTGTGCGCGCGCCTGCACCGAAGCCCGTCGAACGCTTGCAACTTCTCCTGAATATCAGCCTCACCGTAGCGGCATTCAGAATGTTTGTTTCAAGCGAGGTATTCCTATAGGCGTGGTGGACGTTGTCACGCGTCGCGAGGAGGGGTCAAACGACACTATCAGGTCTAAAAGTGCTTCTCGCCGTCGCTGGGCCTCAATTAACCTATTGGGGACGCCCGCCCACCGACGAGGGTTCTCGATCGCGGTAGGGGCCCGAAAGAATCAGCAGACGCTCGATCGCCTCCCCTTGCGCGACCGACCCGCTGGGCAGCGCCTTACATTCTTCTGTTGCGGATGGCGAACAATACCCGAAATCCCTCAAAAACTTGTCCAATGCTTCCTTTCCAATCAAACCGTTCACCGGCGAAGCTCGCATTGCCCAGGAGCGCAACATTTCTTCGCGCAGTTCTGGCGAAGCATCATTTAACGCCTGCATTATTTTTGGGTAGTCGGAACTGTCGGCTGCTCCGTCGTCACATCGAGAAATTACCGCTGCGACGACGACACCGAGCAGTAGTATGTACGCCGCATATTTTCCCGCGGGGTTCTCGATTTCGCGCATTGGCGGTCCTGTCGCATGCGCCCGCCTATGAGATGGGACACCAAACTGGTATGCCCCAAGACGTTCGACGGACGGAAGAGAAAAACCCGCCACTGCATCAGCGGGTTAGAGGACTTGTGGTGGAGACGAGGAGGATCGAACTCCCGACCTTCGCATTGCGAACGCGACGCTCTCCCAGCTGAGCTACGTCCCCACGAGGGCGGTAATTATAGCCGGGGGAGGGGTATCTCGTAAACTTCAGCCAATTCCCCCGGCTATAGTGGGGTTGGTTTCGCGCGGACACGCCCCCATCCTCCCACTCCGGCCTCCCGTATCTCACGCCATGAATCACCTCCTCGACCTCCTTCAGTACTACGGACTTGCCTTTGTCTTCATCAATGTCCTGGCGCTGCAGGCAGGACTCCCCGTTCCTGCCTATCCGACATTGATCGTGACTGGCGCGCTCGCGTCGCGCGGCGGTTTTTCGCTGCCGGCACTGCTTGCAACCGCGGTGGCTGCATCGCTGATCGCGGATTTGGCCTGGTACTCGACCGGGCGGCGCGTCGGTGGGCCGGTGCTGCGGACGCTGTGCAAGATCTCGCTGTCGCCGGACTCATGCGTGCGGCAAACGGAGGCGATCTTCACGCGCTGGGGTGCGCAATCGCTGATCGTTGCCAAGTTCATTCCCGGCTTCGCCTCGGTGGCTACCGCCATGGCCGGCGTGCTGCGCGTGCCACTGTATCGATTCATTCCCTGCGACGCGATCGGCGCTGCGCTGTGGTCGGGTGTGGCCATTTTCCTTGGCTACATTTTCCGCAACGCGATCGACGACGTGCTCGACGTGCTCGCGCAGCTCGGGAAGATCGGCCTGGGGCTGGTCTTGCTGGCATTCGCCGCGTACATCTTCTGGAAATGGCTGCAGCGCAAGCGCTTTATCCGTCAGCTCATCATGGATCGCATTTCGGTGGACGAGGTGCGCAAGCTGATCGACGAAGGGCGCATGGGCATGGTGATCGACGTGCGCTCTCCGATGTCGCAGGAAGTCACCGGCCGTATTCCGGGCGCCGTGACGGTGGACCCCCAAAATCTGAAATTCGACCTGATCGCCATCGAGCCGAGAAGCGAAGTGGTCGTGTATTGCGCCTGTCCCAACGAAGCCACAGCGGTCGTCGTGGCCAAGGCGCTGGTGCAGCATGGCTTCAAGCGCGTGCGGCCGTTGCATGGTGGCATCGACGCGTGGATTGCGGCGGGACACGAGGTCGAGCGCTGAGGCGCGCAATTACCCATCGCATTCGGTCTCCGGCGTGTCCACTCGCTATGTCTTGCTAGCTCCAGGCGATCGGCGTACCCGACCGGTCGCGCCGCGATTGCTGCGATTCAGCCGGGATGAGTGGTGGCGCCTCGCAGGACTCTATGGCTTTGTCGCATTCCTGCACGTGCTGGGTTGGGGTACGTTCCTCTACTATTCTTCGCGCCACCCGGCGCTGGTCGGCCTGGGGCTGGCCGCTTACCTTTTCGGGCTGCGCCATGCGTTCGACGTCGACCACATCGCCGCCGTTGACGACACCGTCCGCTTCCTCCTGCACAAGGGCAGGCGGCCGCTGGGGATCGGCTTCTTCTTCTCGCTGGGCCATTCGACGGTCGTCTTCGCGCTGGCAGCGGCGACGATTGCCCTCGCGGGAGTGGTCAAGCAGCATCTCCCCGGCTGGCAGCATCTGGGGGGAATCATCGGCGCCGGCGTCTCGGGTACTTTCCTGTGGGTCATTGGCATCCTGAACCTGCTGGTGCTGCTGGACCTGCTCAAAGTGTGGCGAACGGCGCGAACTCACACACACAGTCACGAGCACGTTGACGAGTTGCTGCGACGGCGCGGCTTCCTGAACAGGATCTTCGGCGGCCGGATCACCGGGGCCATCAATCACAGCTGGCAGATGTTTCCGCTGGGTTTGCTGTTTGGCTTGGGATTCGACACCGCATCCGAGATCGGCTTGCTTGCCATGACCGCCGGCGCGGCCGCCGGCAACATGCCCGTCGCGGCAGTGCTTTGCCTGCCTGTGCTGTTCGCGGCCGGAATGTCGGTCGTGGACACCACGGACGGCGTGCTGATGTCCAAGGCCTACGGTTGGGCGCTGCTCAACCCGCTGCGCAAGATTTTCTACAACATTGCGACAACGGGCTTCTCGATCGCCGTTGCGTTGATCATCGGCACTGTTCAGTTGCTGCAGGCGATCAGGATCACGTTCGACCTGGGCGGTCCCTATTTTGATTTCATCGGCGCACTCGACTTCGGTATCATCGGTTATCTGGTGGTGGGCATGTTCCTGACCGCATGGGGAATTTCGTTCGCATTATGGAAGTTCGGCGGCAAGGGCGCGCCCGGCGACGAGCCGCGGTTGATGCATGCCCATGAACATAGCCACCCCAGTGGCGTAAAACACTCGCACGAGCATTTGCATTAGTCTGCGCGGTAACAAGACGCGTTTGGGGGGCGCTCAATGAAGCGAGGCGTATACCGCTGGCTCACCGTGATTGTTCTCGGTCCGGCGCTGTTTGCACTGTTCGCCTCTGCGACGCACGCCGCTTCCGCCGGTGAGCGCGCGGCATTGCTCGATCTCTATGCAAGCACGAACGGCGCGGCCTGGACCAACAACACGGGTTGGAATGGCGTCGCCGGAACCGAATGCACATGGTACGGGGTCACCTGTGGTGGGCCCGGAGGGCCGGATGCGGTTATATACGTCGAGCTGTCATCCAACCACCTGGTCGGGACGCTGCCGGCCACGCTCGCCAATCTTTCGAATCTGATCGTCTTCAACGTCCGGACCAATCAGCTGAGTGGATCCATCCCTCAACTCACTGGGCCTGCGACGCTGGCGACCTATCTCGTCGATTTCAACCAGTTGACCGGTTCGATTCCCGCGCTTTCAGGCCTTCCGAATCTGCAAACGCTTTCCGCTTCGCATAACCAGCTCACAGGCGCAATTCCTTCTCTGGCCGGCCTGGCCAATCTCGTCGTCCTCGACGTCAACGGGAATGCACTGAGCGGGTCAATCCCTTCGCTTGCCGGTCTTAACAATCTGGTCTCGATCGATGTCAGCAGCAACTCTCTCACCGGCAACCTTCCCGCGCTTGCGGGGCTTGCGAACATCGTGGTCTTCCGTGCGTTCAACAACCTCTTGACTGGCGCGATTCCACCGCTGAATGGCGTGTCGACGTTGTCGGCCTTTCACGTTTCCAACAATCAGCTGACGGGAGGAATTCCACCACTTGCGGGAATGCAACAGCTGTCCCAGTTCGAGGCCGCTGGAAACCAGCTCACGGGGTCGATTCCACCACTGGCCGGATTGACGAACCTCGCTGTCTTCAATGTTTTCGTCAACCAGCTCTCCGGCACGATTCCCTCCCTCACGGGCCTCACCAACCTGTTTACGTTCAGCGTGGGCGTAAACAATCTGACCGGCGCCATTCCTTCGCTGGCCGAGTTTCAAAACCTTCACTACTTCAATGCCACGACAAACCAGCTGACGGGGTCACTGCCGAGTCTCGCGGGCTTGGCGAACCTCATTAACTTTGGCGCGGATCAAAACAATCTGACCGGCGCGATCCCGCCTTTTTCCGGAAACGCGAGCCTCCAGATTTTCGTGGTGTCGAATAACAAGTTGACCGGCACAATTCCGAGTATTGCAGCGCTCAGCGCGTTGTACTCGTTCGAAGTGGGGGCCAATCAGTTGACGGGCAACATCCCGCCCATTGCGGGCCTCGCGAAGTTGTACTCGTTCAACGTGGCGCTCAACGGATTGACCGGAGATATTCCGCCTCTTACGGACCTTCCGGCGCTGACCTGGCTTTATGTTGGAAACAACGGCCTGTCCGGCACCATACCGCCTCTCGACGGCCTGCCGAGCCTGAGCTACTTCTATGCACCCGGCAACAAATTGACCGGCAGTATTCCACCGCTGACCGGCCTTTCCAACCTGCATAATTTCTTGGTCCACGACAACCAGCTCTCAGGCAGCGTGCCCGCAGTGCCTGTTGTCAATGCGCTGACCCCGGGCGGTTCGTCGCTCTGCCCCAACGCGCTGAACCAGACGAACGATTCGGCGTGGGACGTCGCAACCGCTTCGGTGCCCTGGTATACCAACTGTGGCCCGGCATTTGTCGCGTCGGTCGCGTCGCGCAAAGTCCACGGAATGTCGGGCACCTTTGACCTTCAGCTCGCCGGCCCACCGACGGATCCCACCATCGAGACACGTCAAGGACCGACTCACTCGCTGGTTTTCACGTTCAACAAGCCGATCCAGTCGACCTCGGTTGCGATCAATGAAGGCGCTGCGGTTGCCGGCACGCCAACGATCAATGGCAGCGAGGTGGTTGTCCAGGTGAGCGGCGCGGTCAATGCGCAATACCTATCCGTAGCGCTGACGAACACTTTGTCCGAAGATGGCAGTACCGGAGGCGGCGGCAGTGTGCGGATGGGTCTCCTGGCCGGCGACGTCAATCTGAGCCGGCAAGTGACGGTGGCCGATGTGGGCGTCACCAACGCTAATATTTTGTCGACGATCACGTCGGCAAACTTTCGCATGGACATCAATGCCGATGGCAAGTTCACCGTCGCGGACAAAGGCTTGGTCAACGCGAAGCTATTGACGAAGCTGCCGGCGCCCTAGGACTCAGCGCGCCGATCCCCGGGTGTTAAAGTCACGCCTGTTCGCGACTCACGGAAACCCTCATGACCAAGCATGCCATTTCCACTCCCAATGCGCCGGCCGCTCTCGGACCGTACTCGCAGGCCATCCGCGCCGGCCGCACTGTTTATCTCTCCGGCCAGCTCGGACTCGACCCCAAATCGGGCAACCTCGTCGACGGCATCGAGGCGCAGGCGCACCAGGTGTTCAAGAACCTGGGTGCGGTTGCGGCCGCGGCGGGCGGCAGCCTCGACGACATGGTCAAGCTCACCATCCTGATGCAGAACCTGGGCGATTTCGCGAAGGTGAACGAGATCATGGCCGGCTATTTCAAACAGCCGTTCCCTGCGCGGGCAACCTACCAGGTGGCTGCATTGCCCAAAGCCGGATTGATCGAGATCGAAGGCATACTGGTGTTGACGCCGCCGACGGAAGATCCTCAAACGGGCTGGCGTGAGACGTTCGATCAGACGAAGGGCAACTGAAGGTAGCCGACGGAGTTTGCGGTGGTCGTACACCGACGCCTCTCGCCAGGATGAATGAGCAAAGCCACGACACGGGGCAAGGCCGCTGCGCCAAAGAAGCCCGCGGGACGCGGCCTCGCTGACCAGCTCGTCCGGCTCGGGCTGACGCGTGACGCGGACCTGGTGCTGCACCTGCCGCTTCGCTACGAGGATCACACGCGACTGACGCCCTTGCTGGCATTGAAGCCGGGCCTCTCCTTGCAGGTCGAAGGCGAGATCGTCAAGACCGATATCCAGTTCCGACCGCGCCGGCAACTGGTTTGCCTGATCGCAGACCCGGAACGGCGCGACGCGCATCTCATCCTGCGGTTCTTCACGTTCTATCCCAGCCAGCAGAAAGTGCTGGCGCCGGGGCATCGCGTGCGTGTGTTCGGCGATGTGCGCGAAGGGCATCTCGGGTTGGAGATCGTGCATCCTCAATTCAAGGTGGTGGCGGAAGGCAGTTCGCTGCCCGACCGCCTGACGCCGGTCTACCCCACCACCGCAGGCTTGGGACAGGAGACGTTGCGCAAGGTTGTCGCGCGCGCACTTGCTTCCGACCCGGCACTGACGGCCGAGACGCTTCCCGACTGGCTGATGTCGCGGCGCAAGTACTGGAAATTCGGCGACGCGGTTCGATTCCTGCACGCGCCGCCGCCGCGGCTGAGCGAACTGACGCAGCACGCGCTCGACGCGCGCACGCATCCGGCCTGGACGCGCCTCAAGTTCGACGAACTGCTCGCGCAACAACTCTCGTTGAAGGCGCACCGGCAGGCGCGCTCGCTGCGGCGCGCGCCGGTGCTGACGGGAACCGGCACGCTCACCAGGAAATTGCTTTCGCGCGTGCCGTTCAAATTGACGCGCGCGCAGGAGCACGTGTGGCGCGAAATCGCGCACGACCTGAAGCGCTCGTCGCCGATGCAGCGCCTGCTGCAGGGCGACGTGGGCTCGGGCAAGACCATCGTCGCCGCGCTGGCCGCGCTGCAGGCCATCGAATCGGGCAAGCAGGTCGCGTTCATGGCGCCGACGGAAATCCTGGCTGAGCAGCACTTTCGGAAGATGGCGGTGTGGCTCGAAGGCCTCGGTGTGCAGATCGCATGGCTGTCCGGCTCCCTGCCGATCAAGGATCGACGGCATGCCGTGGCCGCGCTCGCGAGTGGCGAAGCGCAATTCGCGATCGGGACGCATGCGCTGTTCCAGGAGGGCGTGGACATTCCGAAACTCGGACTGGCGATCATCGACGAGCAGCATCGGTTCGGCGTCGCGCAGCGGCTGGCGTTGCGCGGCAAAGGGCTGGCCGAGGCGCACCAGTTGATGATGAGCGCAACGCCCATTCCGCGAACACTCGCAATGACGTTCTACGCCGACCTCGATGTCAGCGTCCTCGACGAAATGCCACCGGGCCGCAAGCCCGTCGCAACGCGCCTGGTCAGCCAGAAGCGGCGCGGCGAAATCACGTCCTGGATCGGCAAGGCGTGTGCAGAGGGCAGGCAGGTTTACTGGGTTTGTCCGCTGATCGAGGAGTCCGAGAAGCTGGAATTGCAGACCGCTGTTGCATTGCACGCCGAACTGACGGCCACGTTGGGTGATACGGTCAAGGTTGGTCTGCTTCACGGCCGGATGAAGCCCATCGAAAAGGCCGCAGTGATGGATGCGTTCGTCAAAGGTGAAGTCGACGTGCTGGTGGCAACCACGGTGATCGAAGTGGGCGTGGACGTTCCCAACGCGTCCGTGATGGTCATCGAGCACGCCGAACGTTTCGGACTGTCGCAACTTCACCAGTTACGCGGTCGAGTCGGGCGCGGCGCGGCGGAGTCGACCTGCGTGCTCCTGTTCGAGGAACCCGTGGGCGACGTGGCCAAGTTGCGCCTCAAGGTCATCTTCGAGAACAACGATGGCTTTGAGATCGCCCGCCAGGACCTGCTGATCCGCGGGCCGGGGGAATTCCTGGGTGCCCGGCAATCTGGCGTGCCCTTGCTGCGCTTTGCCGACCTCGAAAAGGACGCTGCGTTAATCGAGTTGGCGCGCGACGCCGCCGATGAGCTTCTGCAAAAGGAGCCGGCCGCGGCGCGGGCCCATCTGGAGCGCTGGCTCGGCGGCCGCGCCGACTTTATCAAGGCTTAGGCAATGGTGAATGACGTGAGTGCCAATGCAATGCCGGCGCGGTCGCATCGAGCGGCATCTTTGCCCTGAAATTTCGATAAATCAATGTGTTGCGCTGTGAGGCGGCGCTACCGTTGGTCTAAAATGGCTATTTCTGGGATCATCGCAACCCAATGGCTCTCTTCGCACTCGGCTTGAACCATGCCACCGCGCCCATTGAGGTGCGGGAAGGGGTCGCGTTCACGCCGGATACGCTGGGCGACGCGCTGCGCGACCTCGTTGGCGCCAAGCGCGTCAAGGAAGCCGCGATCCTGTCGACGTGCAATCGCACGGAAGTCTATTTCCATGGCGACGATCCCGATCCGGTGGCGCATTGGCTCGCCGGATTCCACCACCTGCCCGAAGGTTCGCTGCATCCCTACGTGTACACGCTGCCGCAAGACCGGGCGGTGACGCACGCGTTCCGGGTTGCAAGTGGTCTCGATTCGATGGTGCTGGGAGAACCGCAGATCCTGGGACAAATGAAGCACGCGGTGCGCTCGGCCGAGGCCGCAGGCTCGCTGGGGCTGGTATTGAACCGGTTGTTCCAGCGCACTTTCGCCGTTGCCAAGGACGTGCGTTCGCAAACGGACATCGGCAGTGCATCCATTTCGATGGCCGCAGCAGCGGTGAAACTCGCGGAGCGAATCTTCCCGTCGATCGCGGAGCAGCGCCTGCTGCTGATCGGGGCGGGCGAAATGATCGAGCTCGCTGCCACGCATTTCATTGCGAAGAATCCGAAGTCGATCACCGTGGCCAACCGCACGTTCGAGCGCGGGAGCCAGTTGGCTGCGCGCCTGGGCGCGGAAGCCATCACGTTGAACGAGCTACCCGATCGGCTCGCAGGCTTCGACATCATCGTGACCTGCACCGCCAGCACGCTGCCGATCCTGGGCAAGGGAACGCTGGAGCGCGTAGTCAAGCAACGTAAGCACGCGCCGGTGTTCATCGTCGATCTCGCGGTGCCGCGCGACGTCGAAGCGGAGGCCGCGGAACTGGACGACGTCTTCCTGTACAGCGTTGACGACCTCGCGGAAATCGTGAAGGGCAATCTGCAGGTCCGGCGTGAAGCGGTGGTACAGGCCGAGCAAATGATCGCCGACCACTCGAGCCACTTCCTCCGCTGGCTCGAAGGCAGGACGATCGTGCCGACCATCGCCGCGCTCCACGGCCATCACGACGGGCTGCGTACGGCGGAACTCGAACGCGCGCGCAGGATGCTCGCGAGCGGCGAGTCGCCGGACAGGGTACTCGACGCACTGGCGCGGAGCCTGACCAACAAATTCCTGCACGCACCGCTGTCCGCGCTCAATGGCGCCGGCGAAGCCGAACGCGCGGAGTTGATCGCGCTTTTCCAGCACGTCTACAAGCTTCCCGAGCCCCCTGCCGACGGGCATTAGCGCCCCCATCGCTACGCGTTGGAGTTGTCGTTCCCCGCGAAGAGTTTGGCGTTGTCGTTCCCGCGAAGAGTAGGAGTTGTCGTTCCCGCGAAAGCGGGAACCCAGAGACTCTCGTGGCAAGACACTGGATTCCCGCTTTCGCGGGAACGACGGCAGATGGATTCCCGCGCAGTTTGGTAAGTGAGCGGGAGTGACGGCAGAATATTTTGGCTACCCCGCAAGTATCGGCAAGACAATCATGAAGTCGTCCCTGCGCTTGAAACTCGACCAGCTGTCGACTCGCCTGGTCGAACTGAACGGCCTGCTTGGCGCCGAGGACGTCACGCGCGACCTCGACAGGTATCGCGCGCTGACCAAGGAACACTCTGATCTCACGCCTGTCGTCGCCAAGTTTCGCGAGTACATGGATGCGGAAGGCGACCTCGCAGTGGCGGTCGACATGGCCAACGATCCGGCGATGCGCGATTTCGCCGACGAGGAGCGCCTGGCGGCGCAAACCCGCATCGCGGCGCTCGGGGCGGACCTGCAGGCGATGCTGCTGCCGCGCGATCCTAACGACGAGCGCAACGTGTTCCTGGAAATCCGTGCCGGCACCGGAGGCGACGAATCGGCGCTGTTCGCGGGCAACCTGTTCCGCATGTATGTGCGCTACGCCGAGCGCCATCGCTGGCAAACGGAAATCGTATCCGAGTCGACCAGCGAGCTTGGCGGATACAAGGAAGTGATCGTGCGCATCATCGGGCAGGGCGCCTATTCAAAGCTCAAGTTCGAATCCGGCGGACACCGCGTGCAGCGGGTGCCCGACACTGAAGCGCAAGGCCGCATCCACACGTCGGCTTGCACGGTCGCGGTCATCGCCGAGGCTGACCCCATCGTCGACATCGCGATCAACCCGGCCGATCTGCGCATCGATACGTTCCGCGCGTCCGGCGCGGGAGGCCAGCACGTGAACAAGACCGATTCGGCCGTTCGCATCACTCACCTGCCCACCGGGCTCGTGGTCGAATGCCAGGACGACCGCTCGCAACATCGCAACCGCGCATCGGCGATGGCGGTGCTCGCATCTCGCCTGCTCGACAAGCAGCAACGCGAACGGCAGCAGAAGGAAGCCGCGCACCGCAAGTCGCTGATCGGCTCGGGTGACCGGAGCGAACGCATCCGCACTTACAATTTTCCGCAGGGACGCATTACCGACCACCGCATCAACCTGACGCTGTACAAGATCGACTCGATCATGGATGGTGAGTTGGACGAGTTGGTGGGCGCATTGGCGCAGGAATTCCAGGCCGAGCAACTCTCGGCGCTCGCGGGCGAGGAGACCTGACATGGCAACTGCGAAGCGGAAGGGAGCCGTCCCGGCGCCCTGGCTCGAGACGCTGCGGCTTTCGATGCGTGAATTCACGCCGGCCGACGTTGTCGACCTGATCGAGTTGGACACGGACCCGCGGGTGATGAAATACATCGGCAACGGCAAACCGTCCACGCCGGAGCAGGTCAAGGGCTTCATAGGGCGGATCATCCGCTATCCGACGCTGTATCCGGATCTCGGGCTCTGGCACACGTCGCGGCGGGACACGGGTAAATTCATCGGCTGGTTTTCGCTCAAGTACGCGGGCAAGAGCCCGGACATCGAGATCGGCTACCGTCTGCTGCACAACGCGTGGGGTTTCGGCTTTGCGACGGAAGGTGCGATAGCGCTCGCGCACTACGGTTTCGACGATCTGTGTCTCGACCGCATCATCGGCGTCACCCATCCGGGCAACAAGGCGTCGCAAAACGTCCTCATGAAAGCCGGCCTGGCCGACATCGGCTGGGGGCACTACTACGACAAGCGACTGCGCCTCTTCGCTGCCGAACGCGAAGGCTCATGATGGCGGCGGAACGCGAAGGTTCATGATCGCCGTCGAACGCGAGCGCTCATGACACTGACGGTGCGGCAGGCTCTTGCGCAAAGCAGCCTCGTTCCCCTCGATGCGAAGGTGCTGCTCGCGCATGTGCTGGATTGCAACCGCGCGTGGCTCGCCGCGCACGAGCAGGATCCGCTGACTCGGGCTCAGTCCGACGCGTTCGCGATGCTGGTCAGGCGCCGGATCGCCGGCGAGCCCGTGGCCTATCTGACGGGCACGCGGGAGTTCTGGGGTTTGCAACTCCATGTCACCCCGGATGTGCTCATTCCTCGACCGGAAACGGAAACGCTGGTCGAGTTCGCGCTGACGACGTTCCCTTCTGATCGTCCGTTGCGTGCGCTCGATCTTGGCACCGGGTCCGGTGCCATTGCGCTGGCGCTGGCGCACGAACGGCCGAATGCGGCGGTACTCGCGACGGACAACTCGGAAGCGGCCCTTGCCGTCGCGCGCGCCAACGCGTCGCGGTTGGGCCTGCGCAACATTGAATTCGAAATCGCCGACTGGTACGCGGGTGTGCCGGCCCATTCCTGGGACCTGATCGCGAGCAATCCACCCTATATCGGCGCCGTCGATCCTCACCTGCAGGAAGGTGATCTGCGCTACGAGCCCGTCGCGGCGCTATCTCCGGGCGTCGACGGCCATTCGGCGCTGCGCATGATCGTCGGCGGCGCGCGCGAGCGGCTCGCGCCTGAAGGATGGCTGATGGTCGAGCACGGTTACGACCAGTCGCAAGCGGTGCAGGAACTGTTTCTCGCCGCCGGGTTGTCCCAAGTCACCTCGCTGCGCGACCTGGCCGGCATACATCGCGTAGTAGCCGGACGTTCCCCAAAGGTCTGATCGTCGTCCCCGCCTTCCTCAAGGTCGATTGTCGTCCCCGCGAAAGCGGGGATCCAGCGGCGTAGGGTGAAAGGCGCTGGGTTCCCGCGTTCGCGGGAACGACAGGAAGTCGCGTTCGGTGGGATCCAGGGGCGTAGGTAGAAAGGCGCTGGGTTCCCGCGTTCCCTCAAGGTCGATTGTCGTCCCCGCGAAAGCGGGGATCCAGCGGCGTAGGCAGAAAGGCGCTGGGTTCCCGCGTTCGCGGGAACGACAGCAAGTCGCGTTCGGTGGGATCCAGCGGCGTAGGTAGAAAGGCGCTGGGTTCCCGCGTTCGCGGGAACGACAGCAAATCGCGTTCACTGAACCGACAAGAATTCTCGGCAGTGCGGAGACTCAACTAGAAGCTGGAAGCGGAACGCCGAGTTTCGTCGCCCAGTCCTTCAGCGACGGCATGATCGTGGGAAAGAGCGTCACGCCGTTGGCCAATTGCTCGCGACGGCGCTTCATTCCGTTCTCGCCGGGCACGCGAACGCGTTCCACGCCGGCGCGCGGTGTCGCATCGTGGCAGGCGCCGACCATCCAATCCATCTGCCGGGTATAGGCATCGCGGCCGCCGAACGCCGCTGGGTCCATGACCTGCACGAAGACTGTCGCACCCCATCCTTCACGCGGATCGGCGCGGCCGAAGCCTCCCAATCCTGCCGTCAACGCCTCGACCAGCAATGCCAATGCATATCCTTTGTGTCCGCCTTCCAGTCCACCCAGCGGCAACAGCGTGCCTTTCGGTTCGTTGAAAAGCACCGCCGGGTCGCGCGTCGCATTGCCTTGCGCATCCTGTATCCAGGGATGCGGGAGCATCTCGCCCGCCTTGTGCAACCGCCCCGTCATGCCGTTGGTCGTGTAGCTCGCGGAAATATCGAGCAGGATCGGATCGCCGCCAGTAGGTATGCCCGCGGCAAACGGATTGGGCGTGAACACCGATGTGACCCCGCCGAACGGCGCTACGCTGTGCGTCGACGGGTCTGAGCAATAGATGAGCGCCATCTTGCCTTGGTCGGTCGCGCGCCGGAGATAGGCGGCGAGGCAGGCAATATGGTGGGAGCGGCGAATCACTACGGTGCCGGTGCCACAGTTCGCGGCCATCGCCATGGCAGCGTCGAGCGCGCGCAACGTGAGCCACGGTCCCGGCAGCCGGTTGCCGTCCCAGGCTTGCGATGCGGGCTGCGCATGCACAATCGCCGGGGCGCCCGTCGTCGCCATCGCACCCTTCTCGATTTCCGCGAGATACGCCGGAAGCAGCGCCAGGCCATGCGTGTTGTGGCCGAGCAGGTCGCCTTCGACGAGCACCGTCGCGACATCACGCGCCATGTCGTCATTCAATCCGGAACGCTTGAGCAGCGCGTGGCCTAAATCGATCAACGCGGCGGCCGGATAGCGCATTTCGTTGGCAGCTGGAGTGGATGACGGCATGATTCCCGGGGATCGTGATCGGTTGTTGGTTGACGCAGGCATCCGATTGCCCGAGGATTCTAGCAGCCCCCAAAAGCCTCCGGCGTCTCGTGCTCCCTTCCTCGCTGCAAATTTCCATCGTCACGCATCGGCCTGACGAAAAGCTGCTCGAACGTTGTTTGCGCAAGCTGGCGCTGGCCATCGGCGCGGCGCGCGAAGACGGCGCGTTGCGCACCGTTCATCTGGCGCTTATCGACAACAGCGAGGACCGGGAAGTCGGCGACGACGTCACTCGCCTGGGCAAGATGCGTTTTTCCGATTCCGGCGTGCACGTGACCTACCTGCACGGTCACGCGAACATCGGCTATGGCGCCGCGCATAACCTGGTGCTGCACGGAACGGGATCCGACTATCACCTGGTGCTGAACCCGGACGTCGAGCTGGCGCCGGACGCGCTGGCCAACGCCGTGCGCTGGCTCGACGAGCACAAGGATGTCGGCGCGCTGGCGCCGCTGGTGATCGGCAGCGACGGAACGCGAGAATACCTGTGCAAACGCTATCCGTCTGTGTTCAACCTGTTTCTGCGCGGATTTGGACCCGGGGTGCTGCGCTCCATGTTTCGCAAACGGCTTGCGCGCTATGAAATGCGCGACGTCATGGACGTGGATCCGCCGCGCGAGGTCATCGGCATTCCGGCGTTGTCCGGCGCATTCATGCTGGTCAAGCGCAGCGCGATCGACAGTACGGGGGGATTCGACCCACGCTATTTCCTGTATTTCGAGGACTTCGACTGGAGCGTTCGCCTCAATCGCATTACCAAGACGGCCTACGTGCCGAGCGTGCAGATCGGCCATCACGGGGGAGGCGCCGCGCGCAAAGGCGTCAAGCACATCTATTACTTCGTGAAGAGCGGGTTGCGGTTCTATCGCCGGCATGGCTGGAAATGGTTCTGAGCGCGATGCATACGCCGCGATGAGCGCACCCGGACTTGTCGTGGTCACCGGCGCCGATGGCTTTGCCGGCGCCGCGCTTTGCGCGCACCTGCGTGTCACAGGGACACCGTTGCGCGGTGTCATGCGCGAGCTTTCTGTCGCCACGGCGGCACGCCCGGACATGATGCCCGTGGGAGACCTGACCACAATCACCGACGCTGCGCTCGGCAATGCAATGCGCGGCGCCGGAACCGTTGTGCATTTCGCGGGCCGCGCCCACGTGATGCGCGAGACATCCGCCGATCCTCTGGCGACGTTTCGCGCAATCAATGTCACCGTCACCAAGCGCGTGGCGCAGGCGGCAGCGGCTACAGGCGCCGCGCATTTCGTGTTCGCCAGCTCAGTCAAGGTGAACGGAGAGGCGACGCCGCCCGGACGTGCATTCAATGAAAGCGATCCGCCCGCGCCGCAGGACGACTACGCAGCGAGCAAATGGGAGGCGGAATGCGCGCTGGCCGATGTGGCACGGGATACCGGAATGCCTGTCACCCTGCTGCGACTGCCGCTGCTGTACGGGCCGGGCGTGAAAGGGAACGTCGCGCGTCTGACCGAGGCCGTTGCGCGTGGCGTGCCGCTGCCGTTCGCGTCCATCGACAACCGGCGCAGCGTGCTGGGCGCCGGCAACCTCGTGAGTGCAGTGGAAGCCGTTCTTTGGGGTCGGTTGCCCGCGACCCGCAGCGCGGTGACGTATCTCGTCGCGGATGCCGAGCCGGTGTCCACGCCGGGGCTGATCCGATCCATTGCGGCCGCGCTGGGCACGAAGGCGCGACTGGTCTCATTTCCGGAGCCGATCTTGCATCTGGCCGGCCAGTGCGTTGGCCGCGCGCCCGCAATGGATCGCCTGACGGGCTCTCTGGTTGTCGACGCGCGCGCGTTTGGCGCGGCGTTCGACTGGCGACCACCGAGGACGCTGGCCGAGGAACTCTCGGACATGGTGCGCGCCCGGCGCGGGCGCGCCGACCTATAATTGACCGATGACAAACCCGCCCGCCCATCCCCCTGCAAAACGTCCTTCCGGCCGTCGTCCCGATGAACTGCGCGCCGTCCAAATCACCCGTGCCTTCACCAAGCACGCGGAAGGTTCCGTGCTGGTTGCCATGGGCGACACGCAGGTGCTGTGTACCGTCAGTGTCGAGGAAGGTGTGCCTTCGTTTTTGAAAGGCAAAGGCCAGGGTTGGCTTACTGCGGAATACGGCATGCTGCCGCGGGCGACGAACACGCGCATGCGGCGGGAAGCGGCCGAAGGCAAGCAGTCGGGTCGCACGCAGGAAATCCAGCGCCTGATCGGCCGTAGCCTGCGCGCCGTGATGGACTTGTCGGCGCTGGGCGAACGCACGCTGAAGATCGACTGCGACGTGCTGCAGGCCGACGGGGGCACCCGCTGCGCATCGATCACGGGCGCGTGTGTCGCGGTGGCCGATGCGATCACGTGGTGCAGGGCAAAGGGGCTGGTGACCGGCCAGCCATTGCGCGACCAGGTTGCAGCGGTTTCCGTTGGCATTGTGAACGGCAATCCCGTGCTCGACCTCGATTACGTCGAGGATTCGAACTGCGACACGGACATGAACGTGGTGATGACGGGTGTCGGCGGATTCGTCGAACTGCAGGGGACGGCGGAGGGCGCGCCTTTCTCGCGCGCGGAGATGGCGTCGCTGGTCGCGCTCGCGGAAAGCGGGATCGCGGAACTCATCGCCGCGCAAAAGAGGGCGTTGGGACCTTGATATCCCGGCTGGTCCTGGCGTCCGGCAACGAAGGCAAGCTGCGCGAATTCCGGCGCCTGCTCACGCCGCTGGGGGTGGAGGTAATCCCGCAGTCGGTGCTGGGCATTCCGGAAGCGGAGGAACCGTACGCGACGTTCGTCGAAAACGCGCTGGCCAAGGCGCGCCACGCCAGCGCGCTTGCTTCGTTGCCTGCGCTCGCCGACGATTCGGGCGTCTGCGTCGCGGCACTTGGCGGCGCGCCGGGCGTACATTCCGCCCGGTATGCGGGGCTTCCTCCATCCGACGCGCGCAACAACATGAAGCTGGTGGCGGCGTTGCAGGACGTCGCTGATCGTCGCGCCCACTATTATTGCGTGCTGGTGCTCGTGCGCCATGCGGCCGATCCGGAGCCGTTACTGGCCGAAGGCGCATGGCACGGAACGATCGTCGACAAACCCCGCGGCAGTGGCGGCTTTGGTTACGATCCGCATTTCCTTGACGAGACATCGGGACTGACTGGTGCCGAACTGCCGCTGGAGCAGAAAAACGAAGTGTCACATCGAGGCAAGGCCATCCGCGATTTGCTGGCGAAGCTCGACGCCATGAAGGTCTACGGATCATGACCGACGGCATGACGTCAAAGGTAAGCGTGCAGAAAGCCGCCTTGGACAGCATTTCGCTGGCACGGCCGGTATTCACGGCGCTGCCACCGCTTGCGCTCTATGTGCACATTCCCTGGTGCCTCAAGAAGTGTCCGTATTGCGACTTCAACTCGCACGAAGTCCATGGCGAGGCACCGGAGGCGGCGTATGTCGACGCGCTGCTCGCCGACCTCGAATTCGCGCTGCCGTCGATCTGGGGCCGCAAGATCGTCTCAGTGTTCATCGGTGGCGGGACGCCCAGTCTTTTTTCCGCGTCGGCCATCGATCGGCTGCTGGGGGGAATTCGCGCCAGGGTGCCGCTGTTGCCAGGCGCCGAGGTCACGCTGGAAGCCAACCCGGGCACATTCGAGCGGCAGAAATTCGCCGATTTCTACGCGGCGGGCGTCAATCGCCTTTCGCTCGGAATCCAGAGCTTCGATCCCGCGCAATTGCTGTCGCTGGGTCGCGTCCACGACGCAGACGAAGCGCGCCGCGCCGCCGAAGCGGCACTGATGATTTTCGGCAACGTGAACTTCGACCTCATGTACAGCTTGCCGCGCCAGACCGTGGCGGACGCGCGTGCCGATCTCGCGTCAGCGCTTGCCTTTGCGCCACCGCACCTCTCCTTCTACCATCTGACGCTCGAGCCCAATACGCTGTTCCATCGCTATCCGCCGCCGTTGCCCGACGAGGACACCGCCGCCGATATCGAAGAGGAAGTCGATTCGCTGCTCGAAGGCGCCGGCTATCAACATTACGAAACGTCCGCGCATGCGAAGCCGGGCCGGCAATGTGCGCACAACGTCAACTACTGGCGGTTCGGCGATTACCTGGGGATTGGCGCGGGCGCACACTCCAAGCTCTCGTTCGCGAATCGCATCGTGCGACAGTTGCGCTGGAAGCAACCCAAGGCAGTACCTGGAACAGGTCGCGCAGGGGCGTCCGCTGCAGGACGAGGTCGACGTGGCACGCGGCGACGTCGGGTTCGAATTCATGCTCAACGCGTTGCGCCTGACGTCGGGCGTACCTGCAGCTCTGTTCGCGGAGCGCACCGGCTATCCGCTTGCGCTCGTGTCGCACGGCATCGACGTCGCGACGCGCAAAGGGCTGCTCGATCCGGAACCCGGCAGCCTCAAAGCCACCGAACTCGGCCGCCGCTTCCTCAATGACCTCCAGTCGCTGTTCCTGGCCGCGCCGGCCAGGAACCATGGCCCGCGTACGGATAGCGTCGCACCCCTCGTGCGCATGGAAGCAACGGGCGTCGAACGATGACGGAGGAACTGCGCCGCTACGCGTTGACGCTGAGCGAAGCCTGGGAAGCGCTTGCCGGGCGGCGGCTGACTTCCGCCGAATTCGCGGCCGCGCAGCTGGCCCGGATACGCGCCACGGATGCTGCGGTCGACGCGTGGACGACTCTCGATTCCGATCGCGTGCAACGCGAAGCGGCGCAGTGGGATTCTGCGCCGCGGGCGGGTCCACTCGGTGGCATCGGCATCGGTGTCAAGGACATCATCGCAACCGCCGACCTGCCGACGACGATGGGTTCGCCGATATACGCTGACAACCGCCCCGTGCAGGACGCGGCGTGTGTCGCTCGCCTGAAAGCCGCCGGAGCATTCGTGTTCGGCAAGACGGTCACCACGCCCTTCGCCTACATGGATCCGGGCAAGACCCGCAATCCCTGGGATCCCGCGCATACGCCGGGTGGATCGTCATCCGGCTCCGCTGCCGCCGTCGCTGTCGGACACGTCGCCGCCGCCATCGGTACGCAAACCAACGGGTCAGTGGTGCGGCCGGCCGCTTACTGCGGCGTGATCGGATTCAAGCCGACACTTTCTGCCATTCCTTACGCTGGCGTGCATCTCTTCAGCGAAACGCTCGACACCGTCGGCACATTTACCCGTACCGTGGAAGACGCGGCGCGCCTTGCAAGCGCGCTCGCCGATCCGGGGCGAATTGCCGCCGAGGTAGCGCCGCTCCCGGATAGCCCGCGCTTCGCGTATATCGGCGACTTCCCCTGGATGGCGGTCGATTGCGATGCGGATGATGTAGTCGAGAGCGCGGTAACGATGCTCCGCACGCGGGCGGAGGTGACCCCTGTCGATGTCCCTGCCGCCTGGCTCGGCGCGCGCGACCTGCATCGCACCATCATGCTGTATGAAGCCGCGCGCAACATGGGCGAGCTGCAGCAACGGGAACGCGCGCGGATTTCGCCCGCCGTCAACGCTGCGCTGGACGAAGGAAGGTCGATCGGCAGGAAGGCGTATGAGACGGCGCTCTCCGAGCGCGATCGTGCCATCGCGTACTTCACGCGCAGGTTCGAGGAATTCGACGCCGTGCTATCGCCTTCGGCGCCTGGACCTGCGCCGCGTGGCTTAGGCTCGACCGGCGATCCCTCCTGTTGCACGCTGTGGTCGCTGTTGGGTTTTCCGGCGATGAATTTGCCGGTGGGCACGGCGCGACGGATGCCAGTGGGATTGCAACTCGCGGCGCCGCAAGGCTGCGACGACCGGTTGTTGGCGGCGGCGTCGTGGTGCGCCGCGCGGTTGCCTTTTCGCGGGTTGGTGTAGTCGAAATGCCGCATTCGCGCGTTGCATTGTTTTCCCGCATTCGAAGACCCTTCCGCCGATGAAGCGCGCCAAACTGCATTCGCCGCCGCAGCCTCCAAAGGTACGCGATCCGGTGGCGCGCTCGCCACTGATGCGCAAGGGCGGTCCGCACGGAAAGACGAATGCGGCAAAACGTCGCCAAGCCAATGTCGACCTCTCGAAGCTCCATCGTGACCCGCAAAGCGACAACTGACTCGACGACACTTTGCCGCGGCGACCTCGAGTCGGGGCGTATGCGCGCGCTCTACATCGAGGCTGCCGGCCACTCGGAATGGGTTCTATCGGACGAACAGTTGTCCGAGTCGCTTTCGGCGGTCATCAACGAGCGGCCAAAGGGCGCGGGCTGGTGGGTTTTCGCGTACGGCTCGCTGCTGTGGAATCCGCTGTTTCCCTTTACCGATGCACGACCGGCGATCCTGCGCGGACTGCATCGGCGGTTCTGCCTGTATTCGGTTGCGTCGCGGGGCACGCCGGAGCAGCCGGGCCTCGTCCTTGGCCTCGACCGTGGCGGCGCGTGCACCGGCGTTGCATATCGCCTGCCCGCTAAGCTTGCGCTGGAGGAGCTGCATCTGCTCTGGCGCAGGGAAATGGTGCTTGGAGCGTATCGCCCGCGCTGGGTGCGCGTGTCCTCGGGAGACCGGGAAATACACGCGATGACGTTTGCCGTGCGGCACGCGCATCCGCAATATGCGGGAAGACTGCCGCTCGACCGGGAGGCCGACTTGATCGCCCGGTCGAAAGGCGCGTTTGGATCGTCGCTCGACTATCTCGAACGAACGCGCGTGGCGCTGGTGACGCACGGCATTCGCGATCCGTATCTCGAAGAGCTCGCTATCCGAGTGGCGGCGCGGCGCAACGCTTAGCGCGCATTTACGCGTAGCGCACATTCGGTGTCGTCGTCCTCGCGCAAGCGGGGACCCAGTGTCTTCGATCTATCCAGCGATCGGTAACGCCGCTGGATTCCCGCTTACGCGGGAACGACGAATTCAAATGGCGGCGCGGCGCAACGCTTAGCGCGCATTTACGCGTAGCGCACATTCGGGTCGTCGTCCTCGCGCAAGCGGGGACCCAGTGTCTTCGATCTATCCAGCGATCGGTAACGCCGCTGGATTCCCGCTTACGCGGGAACGACGAACGCCGCTGGATTCCCGCTTACGCGGGAATGACGAATACAAATGGCCACGTAAGCGAACGACGAATCAAATGGCACGAATCAAATGGCCATGTTCCGGCCACCATCGACGTTGATGGTCTCACCGGTGATGTAATTGCCGTCGGCCAGGAGGAAATGCACGGCCCGGGCTATGTCGTCCGGCGTGCCTTCCCGCTTCAACGGCGTATGCGAAATGATCCGCTGCCGCGACAATTCATCGAAGGATTCGTCGTCGGGCCAGAGGATCGGACCCGGCGCCACGGCATTGACACGCACCTCGGGCGCCAGTTCGCGCGCCAGCGAGCGGGTAAGGCCCGCCAGCCCGGCTTTCGCGATGGAGTAGATGACGTAATTCTTGAGCGGACGCTCGGCGTGGATGTCCGAGAGATTGACGATCGCGCCCTGGGTTTTCCGCAGCGCGGGCGCTGCGGCCTGGGCCAGGAACAGCGGCACCTGCAGGTTGGTGCCGATGAGGTCGTCCCAGTGGGCTTCACTGATCTCGCCGATCGGCGTCGGGAAGAACGTCGACGCGTTATTGACCAGCGCGTCGAGCCTGCCGTAGGTTTGCAGCGTCTGCTCGACGACTGATGGCAGCTTTGGAAGGTCGAGAAGGTCCGCCTGGATCAACGCGACCGAATTCGGGCGGGTATGGTTCAACTCCGCTTGCAATAGCCGCGCCTCGCCCGCGGAGGAACGGTAATGCAGCATCAGGTTCGCACCAGCAAGATGCAAGCGCCGGCAGATGGCAGCGCCGACCCGCTTGGCGCCGCCGGTGATCAATACGGTCTTGCCTTGCACGCGATACTCCGCTTTCCTTTAGCGTCTGGCGCCGATTCCGTTAGACTTGGCGGCAATCTAGCACACGAAAGCCCCGGCGCGCGATGAACCGGCGCGGCGGTCGACCATCCTTCGTTTCGTCTCGCGTACATAGCTTGCGCACGAACCGGACATCCCCACACCGATCCGAACTGCCGGAGCCCGATGCCGCCGCGCGCGAGCACAGTGCCCGGGTCGTTGCCGCGGTGCGCGCGGAAATCGAACGCAACGGGGGCTGGCTGTCGTTTGCACGTTACATGCAGCTCGTTCTTTACGCGCCGGGATTGGGCTACTACGTTGCGGGAGCGCGCAAGTTCGGTGCGGAAGGCGACTTTGTCACCGCGCCCGAAACGACGCCGCTGTTCGGGCGGGCGCTCTCGATGCAGGTTGCCAGGATCCTTGCAAATACGACGGGCCGCGAAATCCTGGAGCTAGGCGCCGGTAGCGGCGCGCTTGCGGCCCAGGTCCTGACGGCGTTGTCCGCGCTCGATGCGTCGCCCTCTCGCTACATGATTCTGGAAGTCAGTCCCGACTTGCGCGAGCGCCAGCGCGCGACGATCGAACGCAGCGCTCCACTTCATCTCGAACGCGTCGAATGGCTCGACTCCCTGCCACTGAAAATCGACGGTGCCGTGGTGATGAATGAAGTGCTCGATGCCATTCCTCCGCACGTGATAGTGCGACGCGACGGCGAGTGGTTCGAGCGCGGCGTCGCGTGGCGGGACAATCTGCAGTGGGAAGAGCAGCCGTTGGCGGGTGCCGCGCTGCGCGAACTGGCGACGGAACGGTTTCCGGGCGCTGACGATTACGTGAGCGAAGTCAATCCGGCGGCCGAAGCGCTGGTCGAGGACGTCGGTCGCCGCCTGGTCGCCGGCGCCATGCTGCTCATCGACTATGGATTTCCCCAAGTAGAGTACTACCATGAGCAACGCGGCACCGGCACACTGATGGGTCACTACCGCCATCGAGCGCACTCCGACCCGTTTCTCTGGCCCGGCCTGTCCGACATCACCGCGCACGTCGACTTCACCGCCATGGCGTTGGCGGGGGAGCGGGCAGGACTGCATGTCGCGGGATTCGCTCCGCAGGCGGGGTTCCTGTTGGGCTGCGGCATTCTCGACCGATTGAGCGAGTGCGGCGACCCGACGTCGATCGACTACCTTCGCGAAGCGGCGGCTGTCCGGACGCTGACATCGCCGGCCGAGATGGGTGAATTGTTCAAGGTGCTGGCTTTGGCGAAGAGCAACGACATCGCATGGCCGGGATTCGCGGTAACGGACCGCTCGCATCGGCTTTAGGTCAGGACTTCAATGGAGACCGATCGATGAACAAATTTGCCCATGGACGCCGCCGGTTGCTGGGTGCGCTGGGCGCGTTCGGCGCCATTCCGTTGACTGCTCGCCTGCCATACGGGACTGAGGCCAAGGCGGCGCAGACGCCGGCCGTCGCCGGTTTCGCGTGCGTATTGTCGCCCGCGATGACGGAAGGGCCGTTTTTTGTCGACGAACGCTTGCATCGCTCGGACATCACGAGCGGCACGACCAAGGCCGGCGTCGTGCAGGGGCTGCCATTGCTACTCCACATCGATCTGCGGAGCGTGCAGGCGTCGGGCTGCATGCCAGTTGCCGACATGCACGTCGATGTCTGGCACGCCGACGCAACCGGCGATTACTCCGATGTGAGCCGTGGCGCGAGCCGGACCGCCGGCCGAAACGATGCCTTCCTTCGCGGCTATCAGGTCAGCGACAAACTGGGCCGCGTGACGTTCAAGACAATTTATCCAGGTTGGTACTCCGGGCGCACCGTGCACATCCACATCAAGGCACGTCTGTTCAACGCGGCGGGCAATGCGACGTACGACTTCACGTCGCAATTGTTCTTCGACGATGCGAGCAACGACAGGGTGATGGCGCAGCCGCCCTACAACACGCGCGGAACCCGGGACGTCCGCAACGATCGCGACGGCATCTCGCGGGGCGGTTCCAGCGCACTGGCCATTCTTACCGCACCTGCGGATGGAGCGCGCGGCTATTTGGGGACGGCAACGCTCGGACTGCAGCTGCCGCCTGTGCGCAGCGCCGAAACGGCCCGCCACGGAGACAGGCGCGCTTAGAACGGGACCTCTTCTTTCGATTCATCGCCGTGCGCGCGGGCGGAATGAAACGACGCGCTACGCTCGTCCCACGATTTTCAAGGTTACCGCCTGTATTTCCTTGCGCAGGTACGCATGCGCGGCGTCGGCATCGCGATTCGCGTGCCAGATGAGCTTGATTGGCACCGTGGTCATTTTCGGACCCACCCCCAGCGAGCGCAGGCCCAGCGCCGTGCGGGCGAGTTTCTCCATGCTCGTGGGAATGAGGCCAAACAGGTCCGACTGACTGGCGACCATGAATACCTCCAGGATTTCGGATACTTCCAGCGCCGTGTCGAGATCGAGGCGCTGCCACTCTCGCAAGCCCTCCACCGGATGTTCTCCATCGACACGGGGCCGAAGCTTGACGAAGCGGCCCTCCCGCAGCAATTTCAGCGACTTTGGCCGGCGCCGGGCGGGGTGACCTTTCCTTGCCACCGCGACCAGGGAATCCTCGAAAAGCACCTTCGACTTGAAGTAATCGCCCGCCGGGTCGAGCCAATCGATCGCAAGGTCCGTTCGCCCTTCACGAAGCGAGCGATCCAGGTCGATCGGACGGGACCTTGTACTCGCCGCAACGTTGAGCCTCGGCGCCACCTTGGCCAGCCGTTCGAGGAGACGCAGCAGAATCATCGGTCCCAAGGGATGGGCGATCGAAAGGAAGAAATTGCGGGTGGACGCGCCGGGATCGAATGCCCGTCGTTCCGTCACCGTGTCCCGCACCGATCCCAGTGCCTCGTGCAGCCTCGCGTAGATTCCGTCCGCCGTCGGCGTCGGCGTGACTCCCCGCGAGTGGCGCACGAACAGCTCGTCGCGAAGCACGGCGCGTAACCGCGTCATGGCGTGACTGACCGCGGACTGGGTCATTCCAAGCCGCGCGGCGGCCCGCGAAAGGCTCTTTTCCTCGTAAACCGCCTCGAACACCGGAAGCAGATTGAGATCGATGCTCCTGATATTGGACATGTGCATATCGCCTATGCAAATTATTCGTTGGCGCGGAAAGCGCCACGACCTCAGAATTCTGCGCCGCGTCAGAAGTCGATAGCAATAGTCGATCTGGCACGGAACCCGCGCGCGTGAGCGCACGTCGACAAGGCTGCCAGAAGGCGCAAGACAGAATCATGACGGAGAACCTGATCAATTGGCTATTCTGGGTCGGCGCAGCCGTGGCCTCCTTCGGAATCGTTTCCGCCTCCGTCAGGTACGTCAACTCCAGGCGCATCGGCCACAGGATCATGGCTGCGCAGGCGGTATTGCAGACCTTGCTCTGCATTGCCTCGCTCCTGGCGCTTATGATGATTCGCCAAAACTACCCGCTGGACTAGTTGCCAGGCGCCGAGACGGGTGAGGACCGTAACGACCGGGTGCCTCCAGAGACGACGGTAAGGACCTGACCCCAGGTTGCCCCCCGGGCGTCAGCGCAGAGGCGGCGCCACCACAAATTGTTTTCCAGGGCACCGGCAGAGACACTTGCCGGTGCCCATTTTTCTTTGGCGCGCGCGATTCCGGCCCGGGCTCGTTTAGCCGCGCGACAAAGGTCCGATTTATTCCTCCGGCTACAATAGTCGTCACGTTCGCGACGACTTTCTCGGAGCGGCCGCCCCATCCCTCTGATACCACTGGAAAATCAAATGACCGACGCCGTATTGCATGTTCTGCCACCCTTGCCTTACGCCGAGAATGCACTCGACCCCGTAATTTCCGCCAGGACGCTCGAATTCCACTACGGCAAGCACCACAAGGCCTATGTGGACAACCTGAACAAGCTGCTTGTCGGCACGGAACTCGCTGCCCTCCCGCTGGAGCAGGTCATTGCGCAGTCGGAGGGCAAGACCGGCATGGCAGGCATCTTCAACAATGCGGCGCAGGTCTGGAACCACACGTTCTATTGGAAAAGCCTCCGTCCCGCGGGTGGCGGCGAGCCCCCGGCGATGCTGAAGCAATTGATCGACGCGTCCTTTGGCGGATTGGACGCCTGCAAGAAGGAACTCTCGACTGCCGCCACGACTCAATTCGGTAGCGGATGGGCGTGGCTGGTGCTGGAGGCCGGCAAGCTCAAGGTGGTGAAGACGGGCAACGCCGAAACGCCGTTGACCAAGGGCGTGAAGCCGCTCCTGACCATCGACGTTTGGGAGCATGCGTACTACCTCGACTATCAGAATCGCCGCCCGGATTACGCGAATGCCGTGCTCGACAAGCTGATCAACTGGGGGTTTGCGGCAGAAAACCTGGGCTGAATCTCGTCAGCGGGAAATCAAGGAGCGAAGAACATGATCAAGAAAGCGTGGGCGGTCTGGAAAGGCGGCATCAAGGACGGTGGCGGGACGATTTCCACCGAGACGGGCGTCCTTAGCGAGGCGCCGTACGGATTCAAATCGCGCTTCGAGAACGGCAAGGGGACCAATCCCGAAGAGCTGATCGGCGCCGCGCATGCGGGGTGTTTTTCGATGGCGCTGTCGCTGATGCTGGGCGAGGCTGGACTGACGCCGGAGCGAATCGAGACGCATGCGGCGGTGACGCTGGAGAAAGTGGGCGCCGGATTCGAGATCACCGCGAGCCACCTTACCGTTACCGCAAAAATTCCTGGCGCCGATGACGCGAAATTCCAGGAAATTGCTGCCAAGGCGAAGGCAGGATGCCCGGTGTCCAAGCTGTTGAAAGCGGCCATCACCATGGACGCGACGCTCGCAGGCTGAACAGGCGGCCGTAAACCCCGGGTTGCCGCGCGTCGGGACCCGGCGGTGTCCCACGGCAATGTAGGACAACACCCCCTGTCGCGGGCGTCCTGCCCGTTGACACAATGGCTCATGCATCGTGCCCATCCGGGCCGGTCGTACTTCATTGCGCCTTTCAGCAAGGAATTGATATGCACATAACAAACAGAAAACATGCCCGCATCCGTGCGCTCGCGACCACAGCCGGCATTGTCCTGATGTCATTTTTCGGTCTGGCCGCTGCCGACCCGCCTTCGCGCGTTGCGCGGTTGGGCGACCTCACCGGTCCGGTCAGCTTCTCACCTGCGGGTGAGGACGATTGGGTTCTGGCCGGCATCAATCGACCGCTGACGAGCGGTGATCGCCTGTGGGCGGAGAACGGCGCGCGCGCCGAAATCCAGATCGGCGGCGCCATGATCCGAATGAGCGATGGGACGGGCGTCACCGTCCTGAATCTCGACGACAGCATTGCCCAGTTGCAGCTTTGGCAAGGGACGCTGAACGTACGGGTCCGGCGCCTGGCGCCGAATCAACTGGTGGAAGTGGATACGCCGAATCTTGCGTTCACGCTTCGCCAGCCCGGCGCGTACCGCATCTCTGTCGATCCCGACGGCAGCGCGACGACAATCATCGTGCGCAACGGGCAAGGCGAGGTGTATGGCGAAAATGCGTCGTACTTGATCGATTCGCGGCAACCGTATCGCTTCAGCGGCACCAATCTGAGCGAATACCAGAATGTCGCGGCCCCAGCGCTCGACGATTTCGATCGCTGGTCGAGTGATCGCGACCGCCGCTATGACAACTCGACCTCCGCGCGCTATGTGTCGCAGGACGTGATTGGCTACCAGGATCTCGATGCAAATGGAACGTGGCGCCAGGACGCAACCTACGGCAACGTGTGGATTCCCAGTCGTGTCGCTGCCGGATGGGCACCCTACCGAGACGGCCATTGGGCTTGGGTTGACCCTTGGGGCTGGACCTGGGTGGATGACGCACCGTGGGGCTTCGCCGTTTCCCATTACGGTCGGTGGGCCAACATGGGCGGTACCTGGGGTTGGGTCCCTGGCCCCGTCAGCACGCGTGCCTATTACGCGCCGGCGCTTGTTGCCTTCGTAGGCGGCAGCAATTTCCAACTGGCCATTTCGAGTGGCGGTGGCGGCGGGATCGCATGGTTTCCGCTGGGACCACGCGAAGTCTATCGGCCCTCCTATGCGGTGAGTCGCGGTTACTTCGAGAATGTCAACCGCAGCAACACGATCGTAAACACGACCGTCATCAACAACTACTACAACAACACGAACGTCACGAACGTCGTATATGCCAACCGGCAAGTGGCAGGCGCCGTCGTGGCCGTACCGACGGCCACGTTCGTGCAGTCGCAGCCCGTGGCAAGGGCTGCAGTCCGCGTTACGCCGGCAATGGTTGCCAGCGCACCGGTCGCGGCCACCGCGGCGGTCGTTCCTACGGAGCGAAGCGTGCGCGGAGCGGCTCGCCCTAGCGAAAAGCCGCCGGCGAACGCGTTCGCGCGGCCCGCCGTTGCCCGTACGGCGCCTCCAGCAGCACACGCCGGATTTGCCGCGCAACAGCAGCAGCTGGCTGCGACGCAAGGGAAGCCGTTGGATGACGCTGCGCGCAAGCAGTTGCCCGCTCCCGCTGCCGCACCTTCTGCCTTTGTGAAGGTGGTCGCACCACCACAAGCGGCCGCACCCGTCGTGCGTCCGCCGCCGGTGGCCGCCACAGCCAAGGCGCCTGCGCCAGCAGGAAAATCGGATCAGCAAGCCGCTACGGGATCGACACCCGCGCCGGCCGCACTTGGTGGCGCGCCAGGAGCACCGGCGCGCGGCGGATCGACGATGCAGCCTCCGCCAGCGGCAGCACCTGCGCCGCCACCGGATCAACGCGCCAAGACCGATCAGCGTAACCAGCCGGCCGTACCACCCGTAGCGAAGACACCGGAACCTGCGATCCAGCCGATTACGCCTCCGCAGCGCGCAACACCGCCGAAGGCGGTCCCCGCGCCAATGGCGCCGACGCAGGCAGCGCCGACGCCAGCCGCGCAGCAACGCCATTTACACCGCCCGCGACCGCCGTCGCAATCGCGTGGGAGGCCCGAGTCGCGCGATGTCCCCAACGCTGCGCCCGTTCCGGCACCGCAGCCGCCCCCGCAGCGTGCGGCCGAACCGAAGGGATTCGCACCGCCGCCATCTGCACCGCAGCCAACATCTTCGCCCGCCGCGCAGCGTCCGCCAACGGTTGCGCCACCGCCTGCGGCGCAGCCGTCAGCGCCCGCTATGCAACCGCCACCGCAACGGCAGGCGCCAGCGGCCGGATTCAGTGCTCCTCCTCCGCCGCCACCCCGGGCCATGCCTCCGGCACAGCCGCCTGCGAAGGTCGACACACCGCCGCCTGCCAGGCCGGTAGATGCAGCGCGTCCTCCGCCGCCCGCGTTTCAGTCGCCGCCGAACGCGCCGCCACGCGGTCAGGATGCGAAGCCTGCGCCGGACAAGAAAGATGGCGCGAAAAACGAGGCTGACGCGAAACAGCGCGAAGAGGAGCAACGCAAGCAGAAAGGTCAGCCGCCGAATTAATCGCGGACACTGTGCACCGCATCCGCCGGAAAGTTCGATAGCGAACAGTCCGGCACCGATGTGGTGCGCTGATTCAGTGTAGGCTGACGGTTTGAGCAGGACACGCAACAAATGACTTACTGCATCGGCGTAATGCTCGACCAAGGGATGATTTTCGCTTCGGATTCGCGCACCAATGCCGGCATGGACAACTTCGCCAAGTTCTGCAAGATGACGGTGTTCGAGCGTCGCGGCGACCGGGTGATCGTGTTGCTGAGTTCGGGAAATCTGGCCGGAACACAGGCGGTGATCGGCGTGCTGAACCAACGCTGCGGCGATGGCGGCAGCCTTCGCAATCTCTGGAGCGTGCATAGCATGTTCGACGTTGCCATGCTGGTCGCGGACGCGATGCGCGACATCGAGCGGCGCGATGGCGAGTATCTTCAGGATACCGACGCCGGCTTCAATGCGTCTTTCATTGTCGGCGGTCAAATCGGCGGCGAGCCGCCACGTCTTTTCCGCATTTATGCCGAGGGCAATTTCATCGAGGCCGGTATCGACACGCCGTATTTCCAGACCGGCGAGACGAAGTACGGAAAACCGATCATCGATCGCGTGATCAACCGCCACACTGCGCTGCCCGACGCGATCAAGTGCGTGCTCGTTTCATTCGATTCGACGATGCGCAGCAATTTGTCGGTGGGCATGCCGATCGACCTCATCTGCTACGAGCGGGATAGTCTGGAGGTGCAGATGCGTCGCCGCTTTGACGACGGAGACGCCTACTTCACCGCGCTCGGCTATCAGTGGAGTGAGGGCACGCGCCAGGTATTTCGCCAACTGCCCGAGCTTCTCTGGTGACGGCGCGTGGTGCAATGCCGGATGCGTTCATCGTCACTTGTGAACATGGCGGCAACCGGATTCCGGGTGCCGTATCGATCCTTGTTTCGCGGACACGCCGCGTTGCTGGCCACCGCATCGCGGCTACGATCCCGGCGCGCTGGTCATGGCCAGGATGCTCGCGCCTGCGCTCGCCGCGACCCTTGTGGCGTCGACAGTCAGCCGACTGCTCATAGACCTCAACCGGTCGCATCGGCCATCCACAACTCTTCTCAAAGGTGACCCGCCGCACACCGGCAGCGTTGCGGGCGGAAATCGTTGCGCGACATTACGTTCCTTATCGCGCGCAGGTGGAAGATTTCGTCGGGCGCGCCGTGGCAGGCGGACGGCGCGTGATCCACGTCTCCTCACACAGTTTCACGCCGGTGCTCGATGGCCACGTGCGGCGCAGCCGACGTCGGGCTGCTCTATGACCCGCGACGTGCCGGCGAGGTGAGGCTCGGCGCGCAGCTGGAAGGCGTCACTGGAGGCACATTGCGCCGTCGCTCCGTGTTCGCCGCAACTATCCCTATGCGGGCAAGGGGGACGGATTGACGTCGCATCTTCGACAGCGATTTTCTCCTCGCGCCTACGTCGGTATCGAGCTGGAGGTCAATCAGAAGATCGTTTTCGCCGGCGGCCGCCCATGGACCGCCCTGCGTGGAGCGCTGGTCGAGTCGTTGCTCGGCGCGCGTGCGCGCCGCATCTGAACACCTGGAGAAACTGATGCAGATCCGTGTTGGATTCGAAATGTCCTACGACTGTCCGCAGCCGACGCCGATGGTGCTGAATCTCAACGTTCACTACACCCGCGCGTCTGACCTCATTGGCCACGACAATCTGGTCGCGGACCCGCCAGTCCCCATGACCGGCGTACCGGGACAGTTTCGGCAACTGGTGCACCCGGCTCGTTGCACCCAAGGGCCTCACCAGGCTTTCCGCGAACGCGGTCGTCAACGATTCAGGCCTGCCCGACGAGATCGTACCGGACGCTCAACAACTGGCGGTGCAGGACCTGCCCGAGGAGACGCTTCTGTTTCTGCTGGGCAGCCGATACTGCGAAACGGACCGGTTGTCCCAGACCGCATGGAGCCTTTTCGGCAACGGACCCACCGGCTGGGGACGGGTGCAGGCGATCTGCGACTACGTGCACAACCACATCACTTTCGGCTACGAACACGCGCGCATGACCCGATCGGCCTACGAAGCGTTCTACGACAAGACAGGCGTGTGCCGGGACTATGCGCACCTTGCCGTTGCGTTGTGTCGCTGCATGAACATTCCGGCGCGATATTGCACGGGCTACCTGGGCGACATCGGGGTGCCGCCGCCTTATGGCCCTATGGATTTCGCGGCGTGGTTCGAAGCCTATCTCGGTGGCCGCTGGTACACGTTCGATCCTCGCAACAACATTCCGCGCATTGGCAGGGTGCTGATCGCGCGCGGTCGCGACGCGTCGGACGTCGCGCTCAGCGTCACGTTCGGGCCCAACACCCTCGCGAGCTTCAAGGTGTGGACTGACGAAGTGTCGCCGCCAGCACTCAGTCGAAACTGACGATCTCCACCCAGCTGGCGCCCTTGCCGGACGGGTATTTGCCGAGGAGTTTCAGGCCGCCGTTCTGCGAATCGATGGCGTGGACGGAAACCGTCCGCGATTGTTCACCCGCCACGACAAGATAGCGGCCTTTCGGATCGATTGCGAAACTGCGCGGTTGCCGCTCGGTCGGCGTCGTCCCGAGATAGGTGAGTTTCCCGGTGGCGCTGTCGACGGAGAGAGTATTGATCGCGTCGCTGTTGCGCTCGGAGACATAGGCGAATTTGCCGTCCGGCGTCAGGTGGATGTCGGCCGCCCAGATGTCCTTCTCGACGTGGCGAATCATCATGCTGGACGTCATCGGGATGCGGGGCAGGCCAGGGCTCAGGCCTGCGTCGGGCTGCAACGCACCGGCCGTGCTGACTTCCTCGAGGAGTCCCGTTCTGCCATCGATCCTGAATGTCGTCACCGTCGCGATCAGTTCGTTCAGCACGTAGAGGAAGCGGTTGTCGGCAGAGATGGCGAAATGGCGTGGCCCCGTATACGCCTTCATCATTGCTACTGCGGGGGTGTGCGAGTTGAGACGCCCCGTCTTGGCATCGAAGTGGAACATGAACATCGCGTCGCTTCCCAGCGATGTCGCGTAGACGAAGCGGTTGGTGTTGTCGACGTGAATCGAGTTTGCGTGGCGGCCGATGGGGATCATCTGCGTCGGCGTCGCCGCGACATGCCCGTTGCTGGAGACAGCGCTGACACCAACCAGGTGGCCAAAGTAGGATGCGCCAAACAGTGTGCGCCCCGTCTTGTCCAGCGAGATATAGGTGAAGCTATCCGGCAGCGGTGTGGCGGAAGTATGCGTCAACGCGCCAGTACGGGCGTTGATCGAATAGACCAGCGCGGTGTAGGGCTTGGCCTGCGATGCCGCATACAGGAAGCGCCGATCAGAACTCACCGCCAGCGGCGTGACCATCGCTGCCGCGGTGACTCGCGCGCCGGGCTGCAACTCTCCGCTGTCCGACAGGACGTAGGTGCCGATGTCGCCATCCTCGGCGTTCGAGATGTAGACAAACGTTGCGGCGGCCGAGGGTGTCGAGACGACCGTCGACGTCAATGCGGCCACGACCAGCCCCGCGGCCAGTATTCCAATCCTGTTCAAGAACTCCTCCCGGAAAACCGATATGCCTGCCCGCGTCGTTTGCCGCCAGCGGGAGCCGATCCGGGACGGATTATCGCAAAGTTCGGGTCGGCGCACCGCTTCGCGCGCGACGGTATGCCTTCAACGCACGCTAAGTCCGCGACGCGCGTGCCAATCAGCGATGCCTTCGCGCGGATACTCGCGGAAGTGGGTATGGCCGCGCCCTGAGGGCACGTCGAGCCACTTGGGGGCGTAGTTCAACATCATCTCGACCTCTTCCGGCGGCTTCGGCAGTGGTGTGTCGATCGCCGACGCGAACGGATAGACCCATTCGGGCCATTGCGGATCGGCCAGCCAGAGCGCGCTGCCACAGCGGGAGCAGAAGTGCCGGCGCCCCGATGACAGTCGCTTGCGCTTGTCACCGGGCCCGGCGACGCGCGCGCGATAGATCGAAACATTGGATTTGCCGCGCACGCGCAGCGTTGGCGCCTCGCCCATGATGTTGATCGCGAATCCACCGCCGCCCTGGGTCTTGCGGCAGATAGAACAATAGCAGCGCATGTACGGGTAGGGGGTGTGCGAGTCCACTCTGAAATGCACGGCGCCACAGTGGCAAGTTCCTTCGAGTAGCATGGTGGAATCCTCTCGAGCTGTTGTTTTCTCGATGATATCAATTCGTCATTCCGCCCGGCCCATCGCTCATGTTCGGAATCCTCCAGTCCGGTATTCTTCGTCCTAGCTTTCGCGAGGCAAAATTCCGTGCGCCGAACCGCCGGTCGTCCAATTGCGTTGCGCATTGATGCCGGTTGGTGGTGACCCCGACATATCCAGCTAGTGGAGACGAGACTATGCACAAATCCGCCAGTTTGCTAACTGTCCTCGCAATGTGCGCCGCCCTGGCGCTGCCCCGTATGGCCACCGCGCAAGCGACCGCCGCCGTTCCGGCCGCGATCACGACGCCAGATCGAGTGGAGTCGCGCCTCGGAACGCTCGAATTCAAGGATGGCATGCCGAGCAAGGAAACGCTGGCCAAGGTCTACGACAACGTTGATTTCGTCCACGCCTATGAGTCGTTTGTGAACACCATGCAGGGCGTCAACGCGCAGGCGATCTACAAAGGCTTTGCCGATGTCGGGGTCAAGGACAACGAGATCCTGATCTTCTCCACGCTGATGGATGCAAAGTCCCTGTTTCTCACGGCGAACGCGGATACCGTGTACTTCGTCGGCGGGCTCGACCTGTCGAAAGGTCCGATGGTCCTTGAGACACCACCCAAGGCGCTCGGCACGATCGACGACGCGTGGTGGCGCTGGGTCATCGACTTCGGCGCACCGGGTCCCGATCGCGGCGAAGGAGGCAAGTTCCTGATCCTGCCGCCCGGATACGACGGGCCGGTGCCGGAAGGGGGGTATCTACGTCGCGCGCTCGAGGACATCGCGCGTACTCGTTTTGGGCCGCATGTTCATGGAGAATGACGATCCGAAACCCGCCGTCGACCTGATCCGCAAGTACACGAAGATCTATCCGTACCAGCAGGGCGGGGCCGGAACCAGCATCGCCGAATTCCTGACCGGCAAGACTATGCTGGGCAAGATCGCGCCGCCGCCGCCGACGGTTTTTCACGAAGGCAGCGGCAAGACGATGAACACGATCCCGCCCAATGACTACAGCTACTACGACATGCTGAACGATGTCGTGCAACGCGAACCCGCGACCGCGCTCGACCCGGAATTGATGGGATCGCTGGCCGCCATCGGTATCGTCAAGGGCAAGCCGTTTGCGCCGGACGCGCGGATGAGGAAGATTCTGTCAGACGCGCTCGCCGTCGCGAATGCCACATCACGCAGCCTGCTGCTAAATCCCCGCGCGACGGATTGGTACATCTACCCCAACTCGGCGTGGATGAATTTCCTGTTCGTATCCGGCTCCGAATTCGAAACACCCATCCCGATGGTTACGAAGGAAGGCGTCAAGCCGTTCCCGCCCACCGGCTATCGCACACTCGACGCACGCTCCGCGTTTTTTTACGGCGTCACGGGCATCACGCCCGCCATGGCGATGCGGCTTCCGGGGGTCGGCTCGCAATACCTGTTCGCGATGGTGGATTCCAACAGGCAGTACTTCGACGGCGCGAAGACGTACAAGGTGACGTTGCCGAAGGGTATTCCGGAGGCGAACTTCTGGTCGTTCACGCTGTACGACAACCAGTCACGCTCGATGCTCGACACGCCGCAACGCTTTCCGCGGGCGGGCAGCCAGAACTATCCGTCGCCGAAGGCCGAGGCGAGCGCTGACGGCTCGACCACCATTTATTTCGGGCCGGCGCAGCCGGCGGGGGTCACGCGCGGCAACTGGATCCAGACGATGCCCGGCAAGGGCTGGTTTACGATTCTTCGCCTCTACAGCCCATTGGAACCATTCTTCGACAAGTCCTGGCGGCCGAGCGAAATCGAATTGATCCAGTGATGGGGATTGCGTGGGGTGCTTCGAATCGATGATGCTGAAGGCGATGCTGCGACTTCACCCATACCTCCAGCGCGCACCCGCTAACAGTTCGCCCCCCACGATCGCCACGCTGCTCAAGGATACGAAAGCGTGCGTCTCTTCAACGAACGCTAACGACGATGTGATCTGATCGCCGGTGTGCAACGACTATGAGGACAAGGGCATGTTCCCATTTACGGGAACGATAGAATCGGTGACGTTCAAATTCGGACCGCACAAGCCGCCTACCGGCATGGAGCGTCTCAAGATGAGCCCGAAGATGGATTGAAACGGCGAAGTGGAAAACAATCGATGGATGCGAAGCAACTCCTCACCCTTGCGTTCCAGGTGGCCATCATCGGCACCGTGTTCGGATTCGGGCTCAAGTCCACTCGGGACGACCTGCTCTACCTCGTTCAGCGGCCCGGCCTACTGGTCCGCTCGGTGCTGTCGGTGCTGTTCCTCATGCCGATCCTGGTCGTCCTGCTCGTGAAGGCGTTCGACTTCCAGCAGACTGTCGAAGTCGTCCTGGTCGCGCTCGCCATTTCTCCCGTGCCGCCGCTTTTGCCGCAGAAGGAATCGAAGGCCGGCGGCCGGCGATCCTATGGAATAGGGCTGATGCTCTTTCTGGGTCTCGTGGCTATCGTGGTAATTCCCTTGGTCATCGGGCTTCTCGAACATGTCTTCTCGCGCTCCTTCGCGGTCGATACGGGCGCCATCGCGCGGATCGTAGTGATCGCAGTACTCATCCCGCTTGTCGCCGGCATCGTGGTCCGCATGTTGATGCCGCACATCGCCGAACGTTTGGAGAAACCGGTGCGTCTCCTGGCGAACGGGCTGCTGCTCGTCGGAGCGGTTGTGCTGCTCGCGGTGAGCTGGCATGCGATCTGGGACGCCGTGGGTAACGGGACGATATTCTTGTTGATCGGCTTCGTTGTCGTGGGGCTCCTGATCGGGCATCTGATGGGTGGCCCGGACCCAGCGCATTCCGTGGTGCTCGCGCTCTCCACCGCCTGTCGCCATCCGGCAATTGCGCTCGCCATTGCCACAGCGAACTTTCCGGACCAGCGCTTTGGCGGAACCATCATCCTGTACTTGTTGGTAAGTACGGTCATCGGAATCCCCTACGTCGCATGGCAGCGGCGCCGGTCCATGGCGGCAACCGCGACAGTCTGATGCGCGCCAGTCACGAGAATAGCGACGGCCGCAGCGGCGTGAGCGCTAACCGGCCAGCCGGAAAAGCGACGCTGTTCGAGCCCGACGCCGCGCAGGCGTTTTCTCCGGTGGAGAACGAAGCGCCGCTGCGCTGGTGGCGATGCCTTCATCTCGCGCGCGCGGGCGATTTCGGCACGGGCCGGCGTGCGCTACTGCTCGCGGCGATCGCGTGGCTTCCGATTGCAATCTGGGCGCTGGCCACGGGTCGCCTTTTCGGTAGCACCAGCGAGCCGCTGCTGGTGCACTACGGTATCCACGTGCGCTGCCTGATCGTGATCCCGTTGCTGATCATGGCGGAGGAGGCCCTGCACCGAAGCGGCCGGTCCATCGCGCAGCAATTCGTGACGAGCGGCGTGGTCCCGCCCGCGCTTCGGCCAGAATTCGACGCGGTGTTGCGCGGTATCGCCCGTCTGCGCGACGCCTCGCTGCCGTGGGTTTTCGCGGTCGGCGTCGCGATCGCCTGGGCGATCGCCGATCCACCCGCTGCGCATGTCGACGAGGTGAAGTGGGCGATCGGGCCCGACGGCGCCATCGGCTTCGGTGCCGCGTGGTTCGCGTACGTCGTGCGACCGCTCCTCGTGGCGCTTTTGCTCGGCTGGCTTTGGCGCCTGTTTCTCGTCACCTGGTGGATGTGGCGCATCGCGCGCTTGCCCCTCGCGCTCGTGCCGACGCATCCCGATCGTAACGGCGGCATCGGGTTCATCAAGGGCCTTCCACGAGGGTTCACGCTGGTGACGATCGCGCTGTCGGCGATGATGGCGTCGCGCTGGGCGCACGAGATCGTGTATCACGGCGCGTTGCTCACGTCGTTTGAGATGCCAGTGATCGCGTACGTGATCTTGTGGTCGCTCGTACTCATGTTGCCACTGTTCGCGCTGGCGCCGGCGCTGTACTCTGCGAGAAAGCGCGCGCTGCCGGGCTATGCGGCGCTGGTTGGCGAGCAGGGACGCTTGGTGCAACGCCGATGGATCGAGCACGAATCCATCGACGAACCGACGTTGATCGAGGCGGAAGGAATCGGCGTGCTCGCCGATGCGGCCGTCCTGTACGAATCGGTTCGGAACATGCAATGGATCCCTGTTGGGAAGCGCACGCTCACGGCGATCCTGCTGCCGATGGTGCTGCCCTTCCTTGTGCTGCCGCTGCTCAGGTTCCCCGTTGACGCGATCCTCGCGGCGCTGTTCAAGGCAATTCTATGACGGGCTCTCAGCAGGCCATCTATGCGCTGGGCGCACTCGGCGTGTGAGGGCGGCATGGAAATTCCCTTCGGTTCACTAGCCGCGGCCATCGTGTTTGCAAGTGACCGCGTAGTCGAAAGAAATTTATCTGTGTCTTTTTCCTCCTCCGAAAAGACGCAATCTTTGCCCTTCCGAAGGGAGGGGCATTTTTTTTCCTCGATCCAGTCGCCGCACACCGCGGGATGTTCGTCTAAACGGCCCATGATTCGTTCAACGCGCGTGCCCCTTTTATGCTGAGTAATCGGTTACGTCGACGATTGGGAGTAGTGCAGGCGCCGCGAGCGCTTAAGACGATGCTGCTGTTCGCAGCCCTCGGCGCCATTGCATTCGGCATCGCCTTCTATGGCCGAAATCCGGACTTGTCGCACGTCAAAGTCGCGTTTCTGTCGGGATCGGAGCGCGGCAATTACTATGCGGTCGTGCGGAAGATGGCCGACGAGGCGAAGCGGCACCGCGGGCACATCGACAATATTGCAACGGCCGGATCGATCGAGAATATCGCGAAGCTCGCGGCTGGCAAGGCGTCGTGCAGCGTGCATTTCGCACTCGTGCAGGACGGGTTGCCGTGGCCTCCCGACGACTGCGTTCGAGTTGATCGGGCGGCTGCCGCGATCGGAGTCGTTCGTGCTGGTCGGCCGCAACGCGGACGAGATCAGGAAGGTGCAGGACCTTCGCGGAAAGCGGATCGGCATCGGTCCGGCCGGCAGCGGCACCGAGTACGTGGCCCGCTCGGTGTTGACGCAGCTCACCGGACTCGACATCAAGGCGTCGACGCATTCACTGGTCGAGCAGCTCTGCAAAGATCGAAAGCGGCGAGCTCGACCTCGCGGCCATGGTGATCGACACGGATGCGCAGCTGCTGGTCGAGGCGGTGCGCGATCGCAACCTTCAGGTCGTCGACATGCCCGGCGCGGAGGCGCTCGCGAACCGCCTGCCGTTCTCCCGTGTTGGTCGCATCGAAGCGGGCCACTACGATCCGATACGCCAGCTTCCGTCGACGGACAAGCGGGTCATCCAGATCGACACGCTCGTCATCGGCAATGGCTGCGCGCGCGAGTCCGCTACGCAAGGCGTCATTACCGCGCTCACGTACGTGTTCCCCGACTTCGTGCGCGTGAATCGGGAGCGGCGCGAACCTCACCGGCCTGCCACTTGCGTCAGCCGCGGGCAGTTACTACAACGATGGCGGACCCGATCCGGTAGGCGCATACGTGCCCTGGATCATAGACATCATGCCGACGGCACGCTGGCTTCAGCTCGTCTTCGCGCATCTCGCTCCTGTTCGGCGCCCAGGCCGTGCTTGCACCGTTTCCGCCTCTGGCGTATCGACGCGCAACGCGTCCACGTCGAAGGCGAGGTTTCGCGCCTGTTCGGGCCGGGAGTCACGGTGGCCGAGATCGCGACGATGACGCCGGAGGATCGGGACCGGCGACCCGGACATGGCTGCGCGTATCGATGCCCTCACCGCCGAACTCGGTCTGCTCGCGGAGCGCTGCCGCCGGCAATCTCTGTCGATCATGGTGCCGATGGGCCAGGAAATGGCCTACCGCTATCAGGAGTCACTGATTGCGGACCTCGTGCACGCGCTCAAGACCTTCCGTCGACGACGCGACATGTGAGAGAGCATGCCGCTCGGCCCCATGTAGCCGTACGCCCGGCCGCACGTTTAGCGGCAAAATAGACGCGCAATGGGTGGCCGCTAGATTGCATCCCTTTTGCAGATACCTGGTCGCCGTCCGGATTCAACTGCCCGTGGCGCTACCTGGGGTGCACACGAGAGTATCTAAACGTGTGCAATTTCGACTTTCGTCATAGGCCAAGTACTTGAAAAAGCAAGACCATTCATTCTGTGTGGCCCCCATGATGGACTGGACGGACCGGCATTGCCGGTTCTTCCTGCGCCTTATCTCCCGCCATGCGCGTCTCTACACGGAAATGGTGACTGCACCCGCGCTGCTGCACGGCGATGTGCCGCGCCACCTCGATTTCGACCGGGCCGAGCATCCGGTGGCGCTGCAACTGGGGGGCAGCGATCCACGCATGCTCGCGCACGCTGCTAGGCTGGGCGAGCAATGGGGCTATGACGAGATCAATCTGAATTGCGGCTGCCCCTCGGAGCGCGTGCAGACGGGCAGTTTCGGTGCATGTCTCATGGGAACGCCGGCAGTCGTCGCCGAATGCGTAAAGGCAATGCGTGATGCGGTTGCGATTCCGGTGACGGTCAAGCACCGGATTGGACTCGACGACGGCGAGGACTTCGGCTTCGTGCGCGACTTTGTCGGCGCGGTGGCGGCCGCGGGATGCGACGTTTTCATCGTCCATGCGCGCAACGCCGTGCTGAAAGGTCTGTCGCCCAAGGAGAATCGCGAAGTTCCCCGGCTGCGCTACGACGTCGTGCATCGCCTGAAGCGCGAATTCCCGCACTTGACGATCGTTCTCAACGGCGGTCTTGTCGATTGGCCGGGCATCGAGCGTGAACGCGACCGCGTCGACGGCGTCATGCTCGGGCGCGCTGCTTACCACGACCCGTTTGTCCTTGCGCCTGCCGACTGGCGGGTGTTCGGCATCGAGACGCCGCCGCCGACGCGCGCCGGGGTGTTGCGGTCAATGATTCCCTATGCCGCCGCGCAATGCGAACGCGGGGTGCCGCTGCGCTCGATCGCGCGGCACATGTTAGGGCTATACCACGGGCGGCCTGGTGGCCGGCGATTCCGCCAGATCCTTTCCGACGCGGCGCGCCTGCGCGACGCGGGACCCGAGCTATTCGAAGAGGCGCTTGCAGCGGCGGAACCCGCGGAAAGTGCGCTGTTCGTCGATTGATCGGGGCACAGGATTGCGAGTGCGACGCGCTGCATCCGAAGACACTCATCCAAGCTTTGCCACGCGACTGTGCCCTGCATCGCCCTATTTCTGCAGCAGCAGTTTCGCTCCGATCACGGCCAGAATGATGGCAATCGCCGACCGCACATGCTTCGGATTGAGCCTGGTGCTCAAGCGAGATCCCACAATGATTCCTGGAATCGATCCTATCAGCAGCATTCCCAGCATCCCGAAGTTGACATTGCCGAGACCCCAATGACCGAGGCCTGCGACCAATGTCAAAGGCACGGCGTGGGCGATGTCGGTGCCGACCAGTTTTGCGGGCGTCAATCGGAAGGGATAGAGATACACGAGCATGACCATTCCCAGCGCACCGGCACCGACGCTCGTGAAGGTGACCAGGAAGCCGAGGATTGCGCCGCAGGCAACCGTCAACGCAGGCTGCGCGCGTTTGAATCCTTCCGGCATTGTCGTGCGAAGGTTGCGCCCCAGCCGATGAAGTCGCGGCTGGAAGAGGAGCGCGATACTGGTCATTGCTAGGGCAATGCCCAATGCGAACAGCAGAACGTCCTTGACATCCTGCTGCGGCCCCAAGTAACGCAACGTCCAGAGAGCGATCACGGCCGCAGGCAGGCTTCCCATCGCCAATCGCCTCAGGACCTGCCAGTCGATCGAGCCTCGGGAGCCATGCACGTAGGTGCCAAAACATTTGGTGACCGACGCGAACAGCAAGTCCGTGCCGATCGCAACCTGCGGCGCCATGCCGAATAGAAGCACGAGTGTGGGCGTCATCAACGCACCGCCGCCGACGCCGGTAAAGCCCACCAGAACGCCGACCAGAAAACCGGCGACGGGATAGAGCAGGTCCATCGCCTGACCCTGGACTACTGCTTCGGCATGTCGTCTGCAATGTACGAACGCACGATGCTCTCGAAGTCAGCGTCTGCCGTCATGCCGAGCGCCGGCCCCAGCCGGGGCGCGAAGTTCGCGGGCCACGTTGCGACGATACGATCGATGACAGGATCGTAATTCCACTTCACGCGGTCCGCCACGGCGTCGCCGGCAACTTTGCGCAATGCCGCGACCATGTCCGCGACGGGCACGCAGATTCCCGGGACGTTGACCGACCTCGTATGCGCGAATGACGTTGCTGGCGCCTCGTGGCCGATAATCAGGTTGTCGATGACCGCGCGTGGCGACTGTACCCACATCCTGGTCGCCGGCGCCACCGGACACTGTGCATCGACGCCGGACAGCGGTTCGCGAATGATTCCGCTCGCGAATGACGACGCGGCCGCGTTGGGCTTGCCGGGCCGCACGGTGACCGTCGGCAGGCGCAGCGAACGCCCATCGATGAATCCCTTGCGCGTCATGTCGTAGACCAGGTATTCACCGATCAGCTTTTGTGCGCCGTAGGAAGCTTGGGGCGTGACCGGAGCATCGTCGGTCACGGGGTCGGGCACGGGGCCGCCGTAGACCGCGAGCGAACTCGTGAAGACGAACTTGGGCGGGGCCGCCAGCGTGCGGCAGTGTTCGAGCAGGCGTCGCGTGGCATCGAGATTCACGCGCATGCCAATGTCGAAGTCGGCTTCGGCCTGGCCGCTGACGACAGCGGCGAGATGGAACACCGTATTCGTGTCGCGCGTGACCGCCCGGGCGATGACCGCGGGGTCCGCAAGGTCGCCGGCGATGACGGTCAGACGCGGGTCCGCCGTCGGTGTAGCGGCCACCACGTCAAGCAGAACGATTTCCGCGATCTCGCGTGCCCGGCCGCCCGCGGCGGCAAGCTCACCGCGCTCGAGCAGCCGTTGGGCCAAACGCCGGCCAAGGAATCCGGCTCCGCCGGTGATCACGATGCGCATCGCAGGTTCCTGTTGGTGGGGAAGGCGCTATCATAGCCGCCCCAAGTCACCCGATGGAGCAACGAATGAATCGCCCCATTCATTTTGAAGTCCACGCCGAAAACACGGACCGTGCGATCGCGTTCTATTCCAAGGTTTTCGGCTGGCAGTTTTCGCAATGGGCGGGCCAACCCTATTGGCTGATAAAAACGGGTGATGCCGGGACGCCAGGCATCGACGGTGGCCTGTTGCCGCGACAGGGGCCGGGACCCGCCGCCATGGCGCCGGTGAGTTCGTTCGTATGCACGATCGACGTGAGCGACCTCGATAGCATGGTCGCCAAGGTTGTCGCCGCCGGTGGGTTGATCGCGCTTGCGAAAATGCCCATCCCGACCATGGGCTGGCTCGCCTACTGCAAGGACACCGAGGGCAACCTGTTCGGCATGATGCAGATGGATGCAAATGCAAAATAGGTCCGAATGCAGGATTCAGTGCGTCGCGGCACGATGAATTTCCCGCAACGGCTTGTCGGCGGCGACCAGGCATGACACCGGCCGCGGTTCCGCGCCGCCTGCGCATCGCGACCCGTGAATCGGCGCTCGCGCTGTGGCAGGCGGAGCACATCCGGGCCCGGCTCGCCGCGCAGTACCACGGTATGGTCATCGATCTTCTCGGGCTGACGACCAAGGGCGATCGGATCCTCGATCAGCCGCTGGCGGCGATTGGCGGCAAGGGCCTGTTCATCAAGGAACTCGAAGTGGCGATGGACGAAGGCAGAGCCGATTTCGCCGTGCATTCGCTGAAGGACGTGCCGATGGAAATGCCGCATGGATTCGTTCTGGCAGCCATCACGGCGCGCGAAGATCCGCGCGATGCCTTCGTATCCAATAACTTCTCGAGCCTGGACGAACTGCGACCGGGCGCCGTCGTCGGTACGTCGAGCCTGCGCCGCGAAGCGCAGTTGCGCGAGCGTCATCCGCACCTCAAGATCGAGCCGTTGCGCGGCAACGTCAACACGCGCCTGCGCAAGCTCGACGAAGGTCAGTACGACGCGATGATCCTGGCCGCAGCAGGACTCAAGCGCCTCGGATTGAGCACCCGCATCGCCACTTTGCTGGAGCCGGATGAATGTCTGCCCGCGCCGGGACAAGGCGCGCTAGCACTCGAGTGTCGCAGCGACCGCAACAATGTCATGGCCGCGCTGGCGCCCTTGGCGGATTTCGGCACCACGCTTGCGACCACGGCGGAACGCGCGTTTTCCCGTGCGCTGGGAGGAAGCTGCCACACGCCGCTGGCCGCCTATGCCGAGTGGGAAGAAGGCACGTTGTGGCTGCGTGGGCTGCTGGCGGGACGCGATGGCAAGGACATCCTGCGCGGCGATCTCGATGCCGAAGTTGCCGACAGCGATGCGGCGGCGGCGCTCGGGCAGGCGCTGGCCGACGATTTCCTTTCGCGCGGCGCGGCACGTTTCATTTCCGCCTGACGAGACGGCGATCGGCGCGAACGTTCATTCGCTGGAGAAGTCGCCGGCGCCGCGCGGACCGCTGGAAGGTGTGGGGATCATCGTGACCCGGCCGGCGCGTCAGGCCGGTGGCCTGGCGCGCCAGCTCGCGGCGCTGGGCGCGACAACCGATTGTCATCCCGGCCATCGTGATCCTGCCTCCCGAAGACCGCGCCGCGCTCGATCACGCGCATGCCGCGCTCTCCACTTTCGACATCGCCATCTTCGTTTCGGCCAATGCGGTGGAATACGGCGTGCCCGACCCCGATACATGGCCCGCGAAGCTTGCCACCTTTGCCCCTGGACCCGGTACAGCCGCCGCGCTGGCAGCCACAGGCATCAACGATGTGCGCATTCCGGCAACGACGTTCGACAGCGAAGGTTTGCTGGCATTGCCGGAGTTGCAGGATGTCGCAGGCAAGCGTGTCGTGATCTTCCGCGGCGAAGGCGGCCGCGGCGAACTGGGCGACGGATTGCGTGTGCGCGGCGCCACCGTTAGCTACGTCGAATGCTATCGGCGCGCTGCGCCGTCCGCTGCCGCAGGGGGATTGAGCGAAGTGCTCCGTGAGGGACGCGCCCACGCGCTGACGCTGACGTCGAGCGAAGGATTGGACAATCTGTGCGCGCTCCTCGATACGTCGGACCGGAAGTTGCTCACGCTACTCCCGACGTTCGTGCCACATCCCCGCATCGCCGAGCACGCGCGCAAGCTGGGCTTCACTCCCATCGAAACCGGTGGCGCGGACACCGGACTGATCGCGGGATTGCTAGAATGGTTCGCACAGCAGAAACGCCACTGAATGCGCTGAAACCACCCGGGCCTAAGTTTGGCCCACCTTGAGGAATCCGAATGGCCCACCCCGACATCATCGTCACCGCACCGCTGCCGCCGTTTCTCTACGATCCGCTGAAGGCCGATTTCCATTGCCACGACTACTATCAGTCGAGTCACAAGCCCGGCCTGCTCGCAGCGGAAGGACCGAAAATCCGGGGGCTGGTGCAAGGCGGCGGAACGGTGACGCCGACATCGCTGCTGGATGCGCTGCCCAAGCTCGAGATCATTTCGGTGTTCGGCGTGGGCTATGACGGCGTGCCCGTCGATTATTGCCGCAAGCGTGGCATCAAGGTGACCAATACACCCGATGTGCTCACGGACGATGTCGCCGACGTGGCGCTGGCGCTGATCATGATGACCGGCCGCGGGTTCGTGCGCCTCAATCGTTTCGTGCAGGCGGGTGAATGGGAAAAGCGCGGACCGGAGCTGAACACCAAGCTCTCGGGCAAGCGCGTCGGCATCCTGGGCCTGGGCCGCATCGGCAAGGGAATCGCCGAGCGCGTGAGCGCGCTGGGCATGCAGGTCTCGTACACGGGGCGCAAGCCGCAGGACGTCACTTATCGATTCGTGCCCAGCCTCACGGCGCTCGCGGCGGAGTCGGATTTTCTGGTGGTGTCCTGTCCCGGCGGCGCCGCGACGAAAAACGCCGTGAATGCGGAGGTGCTTGCGGCGCTGGGAAAGAAAGGAACCATAGTCAATATCGCGCGCGGATCGATCATCGATGAACCCGCAATGGTCGCCGCGCTACAAGCGGGAACGATCAAGGCCGCGGGACTGGATGTATTCGCCGACGAACCGCACATCCCCGCGGCGCTCCTGGCGATGGACAACGTGGTGCTGCTACCGCACGTCGGCAGCGCAACGCATGAGACACGCAAGGCCATGGGAGACCTGTGCAAGGCCAACCTCGATGCGTGGTCTGCCGGCAAGCCGGTGCTGACGCTGATTCCGGAGCTTGCGTGACCTGACCGCGGTTTCGCGAGTCAGGGCGAAGGTTCGGTCGCGATCGGCGGAAGGGGTTTTCTCGTCTTTGGCTGCAACAACACCGTCAGCAGCGATGCCAGCACCAGTGCAAGGGCAGTGAACTCCGCGGCACCCGGCCGCTCGCCCAAAAACAGCATGCCGGCGAACACGCCGACGACCGGCACGGGCAACGAGGACAGCGAAGACACGGCCACGGGCAACGTTCGCGCGAGCGTGAACCACGCCCAGTGCGCAAGCGTTCCCGCCAGAAAGATGTTGTAGGCGATTGCGAACCACGCCTTGCCGGATACCGTGGCGAGGGACGAGACCGGATGCGGGTCGAAAAACGGCGCCAGGATCACCAGCGGCAGCCAGCCGATCAGCATCATCCATCCCGACAGCGCGTTCTGCGCAAATGGCGGCTTCCATTTGCGCAGCAGCACCGTGCCACAGGCCCACAGGATGGCGGCGATCAGGATCAGCAGCGCGCCGATCGGCGCCGAGCGGATATGCCGGATGTCGTCGCCCAGCAGGATCGCCATGCCGAGCATTCCCAGCACGAGGCCGGCGATCTTGCGCCGGTTGAGCGGTTCGTTCAGCACGAATATCGAAATCAGCGTCGCCCAGATCGGCATCGTGTACGCAATGATCGCGCTCCGTCCTGCCGGAAGTTGCTGCAGCCCGAAGAGGACGAAGCCATTCCATCCGCCAATGTTGAGAAACGCGAGGATGATGAGGCGGCCCCACCAGGCTCGGGGTATGCGAATGGATTCGCCGCCCCAGCGCGCGACCAGGAACATGCCGAGGCCGGCGAACGGCAGCGTGAGCGAGCGGAAAGTCAGCGGCGCGATTTCCATCACGCCGGTCTTGAGCACCGGCCAGTTGCATCCCCATATGACGGTCAGCAGCAGGATCGGCAGCAGCGCGTGCGCCATGGGGTGCGGATCGGCCCGAGTCGCCGTTTTCCTCATGGCCTGCCGCCCTTCGCTAGCGGACCGGCAACGCTTCGCCGTACTTCGACTGGTGCAGCGCACGCGCTTGCGTAACCCAGCCATCGCGGCGGATGCGACCCGGAAATTCAGGCAGCTTGGCGTCGAAATCGTCGATGTCGCGGTCGCTCCAGCGCGCGATCTGCCGGTACGTCGCAACGCCGAGCCGATGCAGCATCCGCTCGAGCACCGGACCGATCCCGACGATGAGCTTCAAGTCGTCAAAGGAGTTTGGACCATCCAGCAGCGGGGGAAGCGCATTGTTTTCGAGATCGATCACAAGCTCGCGATAGCGCGCCGTGTCGGCTCGCGCCTGCGCGGCTTCGCGCAACAGGCGGCGACGGTCGTCCGCGAACTCGGCAAGTTGCGCCCGTTTCGCTTCGTCGGTCATCGCCGCGCGGCGCAACGCATTGGATTCCGCGAGGAGGCTGCGCACCAGGCGGGCCTTTTCGGCATCGACGCGGAGATCGTGTTCGCTGTCGCCCGCGGGCTCAGGAGCGGTCACGTCCTCTTTCCGGACCGCGTCAGGTGCGATCGGCGATCCCGGGCTGGCATGGGGGGATTCGGGCGCCGTGCCGGCGGCGGCAGGCGATGCCGAAGCGCCGTTGCTCACTGCGGATCGCAGCGGAAGCGAGGCCAGTGCCTCCCGCCGGCCGCGCATCATGCCCATCCGATAGGCGACGAAGACGCCGATTGCCACTGCCAGCAATGCGAGCAGCGTAAGACCGTTCAATTGAGTGAGTCCAAGGCTGGGGTTTTCGGGCGTCGGAACAGTCGAATTGTAAGCGACGTGATGATGTGGCGGCGAGGATCGCGAGGTTCATGAGGTTCACGAGGTTCGCGAGCTTCAGTTCCCGCGTACAGTAGAATCGTCACTCTGTCGGAATTGACAAGCGATGGACCCCATCACGCCAAAGGACGACTCCCGCGCGGGCAAGAGCCCGGTGGGCGAAAGGCCCCCCGTCACACCCTTCGCCAAGCCGGTATCGCGCGGAACGGTGGCGGTGCTCGGCGTCGTGCTCGCTGTCGTCGTCGGCGTTGCTTGGCTCGATGCCCGCAACAGCGCCCAAGCCGTGCGCGCCGATGTCACCCGCCGATTGGCCGAAGAGGACGCGGCCATCGCGCAGGCCAAGGCGCGCGACTCCGACCAGACCGGTGAATTGCGCGAGTCGGGTGCCAAGCTCGCGTTGCTGGAAACGCGACTGTCCGAGTTGCAGGCGCAGCAGGCCTCGCTGGAGGCGCAGTACCAGGACATCGCGCCCTCGCGCGACGAGATCGTACTGACCGAGGTGGAACAGATACTGTTGCTGGCCAGCCAGCAGTTGGCGCTTGCCGCCAACGTGCCCGCGGCGCTTGCGGCATTGCAATTGGCCGATTCCCGGCTGGCGGGAACCAATCGGACCGCATTGACGCCGGTGCGTCGTGCGCTCGGCCGGGATATGGACCGGCTGAAGCTGGTGCCCTCCGCCGATATCCCAGGCATCGCGGTGAAGCTCGACCGGGCGCTGGCCGCCATCGACTCGCTGCCGCTCGCGCGGGACGAGCGATTGCCCGAACCGGTGCCGCCGCCACCGCCGGCGGGCGAATCCGCCTGGCTCGGATTTTTTCGAAATGCCTGGAACGATTTGAGGTCGGTGATCCGAATCGAAGTATCGGATCGGGCAACAGCACCCCTGGTGCCACCGGCGCAGCAGTACTTCCTGCGCGAGAACCTTCGCCTTCGCCTGCTCGCGGCGCGCGTGGCGCTTCTGACGCGGGATGAGTCGAGCTTCAAGGCCGACATCGCGGCGGCCAATACGTGGGTAAAACAGTACTTCGACATGCGCGCCAAGCCGGTGCTGGCGCTGAGTGCCACGTTGACGCAGCTTGGCCAGACGGCCATGCCCACCGAGTTGCCGGACGTCAACGACAGTCTCACGGCGCTGCGCACGATGAAGGCTTCCAAGGAGCGCACCAGCATCCGCGCGGCGAGCGCCCCGGCTTCGCCACCGCCCCGTGCGCCGTGACGTGCAAACACTGAGACGCGGCGACTGATGCGCGCGCTGTTCGCGTTCCTGTTGCTGGCGGTGCTCGCAGTGCTTGCGGCGCTGCTGTTCAAGCACAATGCGGGATATGCGTTGTTCGTCGCGCCGCCCTATCGCGTGGAGCTGTCGCTGAATGCGCTGATCCTGGTGTGGGTGGCCGCGTTCGTCGTTCTGTACCTGCTGGTTCGCTTCTCCGTGCGGATCACCCGCCTGCCGCGGGAAGTGCGCGATGCAAGGCGGCGACGCAATGTCGAGCGCGCGCGCGCGAAACAGGATGCGGCCGTCGTCGCCCTGCTCGAGGGACGCTACGGCAAGGCGCGCCAATTTGCGGAGGAAGCATTGGCCATTCCGCAATCGACGGGATTGGCGGCGCTCGTCGGCGCGCGCGCGGCCATCGATTCGCGCGACTTCGATGCCGCCGAGGCCTGCCTCCATCGTGCGGACGCCGGCGTGGGAAGCCTTGCCGTTCCCCGGCTCATGCTGCTCGCTGAAACGGCGCTCGAACGCGGACAACCGGGAGAGGCGCTGGCGCAGCTCGCAGACCTGAAGCGCGAGGCGGGATTGCATACGGCGGCATTGCGGCTCGAATTGCGGGCACTCACGGCGGCCGGACGCCACGCGGAAATTCCACCGCTCGTCGATCAGCTGGTCAAGCGACGTGTCTACGATGCCGCGCAGGGAGACCTCGTGCGCGCCGGCGCGCATGCCGAAGCGCTGGCTGCACTACGTCATGATGCGGCGGGACTGCGCGCGTACTGGAATCGCCTGTCCGATGCCGACAAGCAGAACTCAAGGGTCGCCCGCGCCGGGGCGACAGGGTTTCTCGTTCTGGGCGGCGATCGCGAGGCGGCGGAGATCATCGTCCGCTCGCTGGAGAGGTCATGGGACTCCGACCTCACGACGCTTTACGCGCGATGCCGGACACCCGAACCGACCCGACAGCTGGAGACCGCCGAGCACTGGCTGCTGCAGCACAGACAGGATGCGACGCTCCTTTACTCGCTTGGACGCCTGTGTGAACGGGAATCGCTATGGGGCAAAGCCGAGACTTATTTCGAGGCGAGCCTTGCGCTCGATAATCATTGGCGCGCGCACGTCGCGCTGGGTGAGCTCAACGGCAAGCTGGGACGCGACGAATTGGCCAACAGCCATCTCGCCACCGCGCTCAAGCTTGCGCTGGCGCAATTGAATCGTCCTGCCTAGCGTGGTGGATTGCAAATCCGCAACACAACTCCACGTCGTTCCGGCCGCGCCCGCGCCGCGGGCGCGAGCCGGAACCCAGTGCCTTTCAAAGACACTGGGTTCCCGCCCAGTTACCAAAATGAGCGGGAACGACGACATGCAGATCTGTCACGGAGTTCAGACTCAGTCCACTAGCGCGTCGACCGGGCTTCGCTTTCGGCCGCGTAGGTAAAGCTGTCGGCATAGAACTCCGTCGGCGGCAGTGCCCGGTGTTGCGTGAATTCCAGCCGCGCGGCGTCGATCATCAGCGGACCGCCGCATGCATAAACCTGGTAACCAGAGAGGTCCGGGAAGTCGGCCGCTACAGCCGCATGGACAAACCCGGTGCGACCGGGCCACGCGTCCTCCGGTTGCGGATCGGACAGTACCGGGATGAACGTGAAATTGGGGTGCTCCGATTGCCACTTGCCCGGCAAGTCGGGCAGGTAGAGATCGCGCAAGGAGCGCACGCCCCAATACAGGACCATCTCGCGCGGCAGCTGGTGATACAGCGCGTGCTCGATGATCGCCTTGATGGGCGCAAAACCGGTTCCTCCGGCGACGAAGATCGCCGGCTTGTCCGTGTCCTCGCGCAGGTAGAACGCGCCAAGCGGGCCTTCGAAGCGCAGGATTTCGCGCCCCTTGTATTGGGTGAACAGCAAGTCGCTGAAAAATCCGTTCGGCACGTGGCGGACGTGCAACTCGAGCAGCTGGTCGTCGTGCGGGGCCGTCGCAAGGGAGAAACTGCGGCGCTTGCCGTCCTTCAGCAGGAAATCGATGTACTGGCCGGCGAGAAATTGCAGGCGCTCGTTCGCTGGCAGCTTGATGCGCACGATGGCGACATCCGGCGCCGCCTTGACGATCGACTCGATCCGGCACGGCAAGCGCTTGATCTGGATGTCGCCCGCGCGCCGCACTTCACGCACTTCGATCACGAGATCGGTCAGCGGCCGCGCGCAACAGAAGAGCGCGAAACCCATGCGCTTTTCGTCCTCGGTGAGGGTGGACGCCTGGTGCGGACCGTAATCCACTTCTCCCGAAAGAATGCGTCCCTTGCACGTGCCGCAGGCGCCGTTGCGGCAGCCGTAAGGCAGCATGAGGTCGTTGCGCATCGCCGCCGCGAGCACCGTCTCGTCGTCGTCGCACGCGTACGAGTGGTCACTGGGCTTTATGGTAATCTTTTGCGTCATGTCGAAACATTCGCCGGTCATGCGATGGCGGTGATCAGGGTACGGAAATGATCAGGGTACTTATGATCGGATGCGGAGACGTTGCGCTGCGCGTGGCGACTTTGTTGCGTGGCCGGGCCCGCATCTACGGACTTACGCGCCGCGCGACGGATAACGCCAAGTTGCGATCCCACGGCGTCGTGCCGCTCCCCGGGGACCTCGATGACTTTGCCAGCCTCGGACGCCTGCGCACCGCGCCCTTTGCCGTGCTGCATTTTGCTCCCCCACCTTCCGAGGGCCGCGACGATCCCCGCACCCAGAAACTCATCGCGGCGCTGGCAGGGGCGCGGATTATACCGCAGCGCCTCGTATACATTTCCACGTCCGGCGTGTATGGCGATTGCGCGGGAGCGCAGGTGGACGAAACGCGGGGTCGGCGGGCGCAAACGCCGCGCGCGAGGCGCCGGGTGGCCGCGGAAGACAGGTTGCGTGCGTGGGCGCGCGGTTACGGCGTGAGTCTCGCCATTTTGCGCGCGCCGGGAATCTATGCGCAAACGAGGTTGCCGCTCGACCGCATCCGGCAGGGTACACCGGTGCTCGCCGCGGACGACGACGTGTTCACCAACCACATCCATGCCGATGACCTCGCCCGCGCCACGGTCGCAGCGTTGTTCAGGGGCCGGCCGAATCGCGCCTACAACGTGACCGACGACGCGCAGTTGAAGATGGGTGGCTGGTTCGACGCAGTGGCCGATGCGTACGCGTTGCCGCACCCTCCCCGTGTGACATGGGAAGAGGCCGAGCAGCGCATCGCTCCGATGCTGCTGTCGTTCATGAACGAATCGCGGCGGCTTGCCAATACCCGGATGAAACGCGAGCTGCGTGTGCGCCTTCGCTATCCGACGCCGCAAGCGATGCTCGCCGAGATCGCACCGCGCGACCTCAAGAAACAGCTCGCGTTGGCGCTGTGACCGGAGCGCCGGGCGCAAGAAGTCCGCTCTCCTGGCGGCAACGCATCGATGCCTACGAACGGCTGGTAAGGCTCGACAAGCCGATCGGCATCCTGCTGCTGCTGTGGCCCACGCTCACCGCGCTGTGGCTGGCGACGAGCGGCATGCCAACTCTCACGCTGGTCATCGTGTTTACCGTCGGTACCATCGTGATGCGCTGCGCGGGCTGCGCGATCAACGACTGGGCCGACCGCGACTTCGATGCTCACGTGAAGCGCACGTCGGACCGCCCGCTGGCTCGTGGCGAAATCGAAGGCTGGGAAGCGCTGGTGGTTGCCGGCGTGCTGGCCGCTGCGGCATTTCTTCTGGTCGCCTACGGCACCAACATGGCGACGGTCCGACTTTCCGCGCTCGCTCTTGTGATCGCAATCGCGTATCCGTTCACCAAGCGCTTTCTGGCGCTGCCGCAGGCATTTCTGGGCATCGCGTTTTCCTTCGGCATCCCGATGGCGTTCACCGCCGCCAACGGCTTCGTGCCGTGGCTGGGCTGGATGTTGTTCGCCGCCAACCTGTTCTGGGTGATCGCGTACGACACCGAGTACGCGATGGTCGATCGCGACGACGATTTGCGCTTGAACCTGCGCACGTCGGCGATCACCTTTGGCCGTTACGAAGTGGCGGCCGTCGCGTTCTGCTATGCCGTCTACTTCGCGGGGCTCGGATGGTTTGCGGTGATACGCAGTTTGGGCCCGATCTTCTGGGCCGGGTTCGCGGCGGCGGTGCTGTTGGCCGTCTATCATCTCTGGCTCATTCGCACGCGCGAACGCGCGCGGTGCTTCCGCGCGTTCCTCTCCAATCACTGGCTGGGCCTGGCCGTGTTTGCCGGTGTCGCGCTGGACTACGCCATCCGGATGCGCGCGTGGCCGCTGGTGGGTTGAAATCCACGTCGTTGCGCGGCCTCGCACCGGTTGTCGCATCCGATGCGCGCGTATTGATTCTCGGCAGCTTCCCCGGTGCGGCGTCGCTGGCCGCCCGCCAGTACTACGCGCATCCGCGCAATCATTTCTGGCCGCTGCTTGGCGCGTTGCTGGACGAACCCTTGCAGACGCTTGACTATCCCGCGCGCTTGACGCGTCTCAAGGCGCGCGGCGTTGCAGTCTGGGACAGCATCGTCGTCTGCGAGCGCGAGGGCAGTCTCGACACGGCGATCCGCAATGCGCGGCGTGGCGAAGTCCGGCGCATTCGCGCGCGCGCGCCTCAACTGCGGCTTGTCGCCTTCAACGGGATGACAGCGCTTCGCGCCGAACCGGCGTGGCGCGCAGCCGGATACGCTACACTCGGTTTGCCATCGTCGAGCCCGGCATACACGCGGCCTTTCGCCGAAAAGCTCGCGGCCTGGCGGCCGATTACCGAATTTCTCGAGAGGCGCGACTGATCGCCTTCCCATCATCCAAATTTTGTCTCCCCACGGAGTTCTAGATGGATCTGCAACTCACCGACAAGGTCGTCATCGTCACGGGCGCCAGCAAGGGCATCGGCCTCGCGTGCGCCGACGCATTCCTCCGCGAAGGAGCAAAGGTTGCTTTGGTTTCGCGCAACCGCAAGAATCTCGATGCGGCGCTGGATCGATTGCCGCAATCGCCGCAGAACCCGCTGGGTATCGTCGCGGACCTGACCCGCGCGGATGATGCGGAACGCATGGTGGCCGAAGCGGTCGCCCGAATGGGTCCGATCGACGTGCTGATCAATTCGGCCGGTGCCGCCCGGCGCACCGCCCCTGATGACCTGACGGCGCAGGCCTGGCACGATGCGATGGACGCCAAGTTCTTCAGCTATCTGCATCCGATCGACCTGGTCGTGAAGCAGATGGCCGCCCGCGGTCGCGGTGCCATCATCAACATCATCGGCATGGGCGGCAAGGTGGCCAATCCCATTCACATGCCCGGAGGCGCGGCCAATGCGGCATTGATGCTCGCTACCGCGGGGCTTGCCGCCGCGTATGGGCCGAAAGGTGTTCGCGTCAACGCGATCAGCCCAGGCATGACGCTGACGGGTCGCGTGCAGGAGGGACTGGCGGTCGAAGCGAAGATGACCGGCACGCCGGAGGCGGACCTGCTTGCGCGACAGCAGGCGAAGATTCCGTTGCGACGCGCGGGAACGCCCGAAGAAGTTGCGCGAGTGGCATTGTTCCTGGCGTCACCTGCGGCGAGTTACGTCACGGGCGCGATCATTCCGATGGATGGGGGTTCCGCTGCCGTCATCTGACGTCTCCTCATTTGACGCCTCCTCATTTGATAGTCTCATTCGACAACTCATTGGCAGCTCATTTGGCCTGGCCGCCCGTTTCGCGCACGAACAGCGTGGCGAGCGCGCCCAGCGCGGCGCTGCCGCCCAGCAGCAGCAGCGCGTTGTCCCAGGCGTGCGCAAGATCACCTGCTTCGCGACCGCGGTCGAGCACCCAGCCCACCAGCGGCTGCAGGATGCCGGCGCCCAGGAAGATGCCGACGTTGACGACCGAAGTCGCCATTCCCGCGTGCTCCGGGCGATTCACTTCCTTGGCGACGGTCCAGGTGAGCACAAAGCCGGGGATCAGCAGGCCCATGAGGAAGCACCAGCCATGGCTCATCGCCAGTGATGGTTGCCAGTGCAGCAGCCACGGTATCCAGCTAAGCGCGTAGAGAAAGACAAACGCGCGCATGACGCCACGGCGGTTGCGCAGGCGGTCGGAAAGCCAGCCGATGGCCAGTGCGCCCAGCGCGACGCCGAGAAGCACGAGGCTGGCGTGCTGGGCAGCCACGTTGCGCGGCATCCCGTAGACCTGCTGCAGGAATGGCACCGCCCAAAGGCCCGCAAAGGCCAGGAAGCTCCCACCCACGCCAAGGTTGACGAAAAATCCGGGCCACGTCGCAGGGTTGGCCAGCACTTGCGACAACGCCCGCACCCAGGACGCGTTGGCCGTATGGGAGCGCGCCGCGCTCACCGGCGCGAAGCCGCGCTGCTGGGGCCTGTCGCGGATGACGATCCACGATGCGACTGCCAGCGCCAGCGACACGATTCCCAGGCCTTCGAAGACCGTTCGCCACGACGCCACGGTGACGATCCACGCGAGCGGGGCGCCCGCAACGACCGCGCCGAGATTTCCGGCGAACATCGCGACGCCGACGAGCGTCGCGAAACGATTCGACGGGAACCAGACCGCGATGATCTTGAGCATCGCGATGAATGCGACCGCGACACCGATGCCGACGAGCGTTCTCCCGATCGCCGCGATCTCCCACGTTGACGCCATGCCGAACAACAGCGACCCGGCACCTGCGACCGCGGCGCCGGCGGTAACGATCCTGCGCGGTCCCAACGTGTCGGCCAGCACGCCCACCGGAATCTGCAGCAGCGTGTAGACGAAGAAATAGGTCGCGGCGAGCGTGCCCAATACCGCACTGTTGATCGCGAAGGCCTGCGTCAGTTCACCTGCGATGGCCGCGGGCGCGGTGCGATGGAAGAACGAGAGCACATAGCCTGCCACCAGGATCGCGAAGATCGTGTAGCGCGTGCGATTGAAGCCGACGGCCAGAGTAGCGGTTTGCGCTGAAGGCATTCGGCATTGTACGGGCCGCAGCACGACGCATCGCCGCCGCAGCATGGCCGCGCATCACCGGCAAGGCTATGATGCGCGGCAGGCCAGGGCGACTCAACGAGCCGGGCTGATCCGCTTCTCCTACTGTTGTCATTTTGGCAATGCCCATGGCCTACCGCGATCTCCGTGATTTCCTTTCCCAGCTCGAAGCGCAGGGGGAACTGAAGCGCGTCGTCGTCCCTGTCGATCCGAAATTGGAAATGACGGAGATGTGCGACCGCGTGCTCAAGGCAGGCGGCCCGGCGCTGTTGTTCGAGCGACCCATCGGCGACTTCCGCGCGCCCGGTGGCGGCAAAAGCGGCGGCACGATTCCGGTGCTGTGCAATCTCTTCGGCACGCCGCAGCGCGTCGCGAGGGCGATGGGCGTGGAGGGCGACGACTGGCAGTCGAGCTTGCGTGAAATCGGCAAGCTGCTGGCATTCCTCAAGGAACCCGAACCCCCCAAGGGTTTGAAGGATGCGTGGCAGAACACCCGCCCGGTGTTCATGAAGGTCCTCGACATGGCGCCGAAGGAAAAGTCGAACGCGCCGTGCCAGGACGTGGTGTGGGAAGGCACGGCGGTCGACCTGGCGCGCCTGCCGGTGCAGACGTGCTGGCCGAACGACGCAGGGCCGCTGATCACGTGGGGTCTCACCGTCACGCGCGGCCCGCACAAGAAGCGACAGAACCTCGGCATCTATCGGCAGCAAGTCATTGCGCGCAACAAAGTCATCATGCGCTGGCTCGCTCACCGTGGCGGCGCGCTGGATTTTCGCGATCACGCGATGCAATCGCCGGGTACACGTTTTCCCGTCGCAGTCGCGCTTGGCGCCGACCCGGCGACCATACTCGGTGCGGTGACGCCGGTGCCCGATTCGCTGTCGGAATACCAGTTCGCCGGCCTGCTGCGTGGCGGCCGCACCGAGATCGTGAAATGCCTGTCGCATGACCTGCAGGTCCCGGCGTCGTCGGAGATCGTGCTCGAAGGCTTCATCGAGCCGGATGCCGAAGATGCCACCGGCTACGAGACGGCCGCCGAAGGGCCGTTCGGGGATCACACGGGGTATTACAACGAAGTGGAGCGCTTCCCGGTGCTGACCATCGAGCGGATCACGCTGCGCCGCGACCCGATCTACCACTCGACTTACACCGGCAAGCCGCCGGACGAGCCGTCGATGCTGGGTGTCGCGCTGAACGAGGTGTTCGTGCCGCTGCTTCAAAAACAGTTTCCCGAGATTGCGGACTTTTACCTGCCGCCGGAAGGCTGTTCGTATCGACTCGCCGTGGTGTCGCTGAAAAAGCAATACCCTGGCCATGCCAAGCGCGTGATGTTCGGAGTCTGGAGCTTCCTGCGCCAGTTCATGTACACCAAGTTCATCATCGTCACCGACGACGATGTGAATATCCGCGAGTGGCGCGACGTGGTGTGGGCGCTGACCACGCGTGTAGATCCCAAGCGCGACACGCTGATCGTCGAATCGACGCCCATCGACTACCTGGACTTCGCGTCACCCGTCGCGGGCCTCGGCAGCAAGATGGGAATCGACGCCACGCACAAGTGGCCGGGGGAGACGCAGCGGGAATGGGGGCGGACGATCGCGATGGACTCGGCCGTCAAGGCGCGTGTCGATGCGTTGATGCGGGAGTTGAAGCTCTAGCGAACTGCCGAATCGTTTGACGCCGGTTCAGCGTGCGCCGCGAAAGCCGCGCACGATACGCATCACCATCATGCCGATGGACACAACGCGCATGACTCGTCCCATCCGCGCCAGTCCCAGCAAAGGCACGCCGATGCCGATCAGCGTCGACGCAATCGAGCGCACGTGACCGCGCGGCGGCGCCAAGTGCGGCGGCGCGACGATCTCCCGGATATCGTGCCACGCAAGCCCCGCCTGCAGCCGGTGCAGGTGCGACTGGGCGATCAGCAGGTCCTTGCGGCGCTGGATCTGTTCGCTGGTCATGGCGCAGGGGGCGGCGTCGGATCGCGCGGCATGGCGCCGGCAAGCGCCATGCGGTCGCGATCGAGTTCAGCTATGGTTGCGGCGAAGGGCGCGGGCGCCGAATCGGCGTATTCCTTGCGCACCATGAGCAACAGGGCGCCGGCGCCGGCGAACACGCCGGCGACAATGGCAATGGCCGTCAGCCGGTTGGTGTCCCAGAAGTAGACGACGATCCAGCCCGCGACAAACAGCACGGCGAACAGGAACATTGTTGTCGCGGCGAGCAGCAACGCGAGCTGTTGCATGACGCGCCCGCGCTCCTCCGTGAATTCGACGGAAGCGAGCTCGAGCCGAGTTCTTGCCAGCCCCAGCAGCGATGCGCCCAGGCGCGACGTGGCGCCGGGCAACCCGCGCGACCGGGGCCGATCGCTCTCGCTCATCACCTCTGGTCTCCCAATCGGCTTGTCAGCGACGGCTGATCAACAACCCGGCGATCATCCCGACGGCAGCTGCAATGCCGATAGCCTGCCAGGGATTGTCGTGCACGTAGTCGTCGGTGACGCGCGCGGCGTCCTTGGCACGATCGACGGCCTGTCCCTGAAGCTCCTGCAGCTTGAGCTTGGCGGTCAGCAGGCGGGCTTCGGCTTGGGAGCGCAGATCCTTTGCCTTTTCGCCGGTTTCGTGCGTCGCCTTGCTCAGGAGGCTCTCGGCTTCCGACAACACGGACGAGAATTGGTCGACGATCTGGTCGCGGGTATTTTCAATGGTCATGGGAACCTCCGTTTCATTGGGCACACGAACCCCGGCACTGCGGGGAGCCCATTATAGCGGCCCCGGGGCCGCCGGGACTTGTAGGTGGGTGCGCGGTTCTGCTGTAGGTATCGATAACCGTGGCGACCCGCCGCCGTGGCCGCGGGCTCCCGGACGAAACCGGATCGTCGTTCCGCGACTATTGACGGGATTGGCCCGCGGCCCCATCTTCGCGGCACGGGCGCCGACGCGCGGCGCAGCTCGCCCATGGAGAATTTCGCGATGGCCGAATTTCCCGCACCGCAAGCCGCACCTACCAGCCCGACGGCGCCGGTCAGTGCCGGCGTCCTTGCCTACGCGCTCTTTGCCATCGGCGCCGTTCTGGATATCGCCAGTCGCGGCCTGGCATCGCCGTTCCCGTTGATGTCGCTCATCGGCATCGTCGCCGTCATCATTTGCTACGTGAAGCGCGACGACGCGCGGACGACGTGGGTGGCATCGCATTTCACCTGGCTGATACGCACGTTCTGGTGGTCATTTCTCTGGGATTTGATCGGAATGTGCCTGTTCATTACGCTGATCGGCATTCCGTTCGCGTGGGCAATCTGGGTCGCCACCGCGATCTGGGTGATCTACCGCGTCGTGCGCGGTTACATGCTTTTCAAGGACAGCAAGCCGATCCCGGGGGTGTGACCCGCCGTCCCGACGCATATTGCGTCCGGACGATTTGTCGTCAGCGCTTCAGCTTGGGGTCCCAGCCGGCCGCGCTGCGGTAGACCCATTGCACGAGCGCATCGAGCGCCGCCTGGCCGCGCGCGGCATTGGGATGGTTGATGATCGCGACGACGATCCAGCGCCGGCTCTGGGCATCGATGACGTAGCCGGCGAGGGCCTTGACGCCTTCGAGCGTGCCGGTCTTGAGCAGCGCCTGCCCACCGACGTTCCCCGTTTGGAATCGCTTCTGGACGGTGCCATCGGTGGCCGCCACGGCGAGCGAACTCGCGAACTCCTCGCGTGCCGCGCTGCGATCCGCGGCAGCCAGCAACTGGGCGAGTCCGCCCGCGGTGACTCGTTCATTGCGGGACAGCCCCGACCCGTTTTCGAGGACCAGTCCCGGCATCGCAATCTTCCTATCCTTCATGAACCGCTGCACGACATCCGCGGCGAGGGCGGGCGTTGCCGGCGGCGGATATCGCGTCGTGGCGAGCGTGAGATAGATCTGCTGCGCCATCACGTTGTTCGACAGCTTGTTGACGTCCCGCACGATGTCGTAGAGCGGTGGGGATTCGAGCGTGGCGAATGGCGCCGCGCCGCGCGGCGCGCGCGCTTCCTTCAGTCCGCCGTCGAACTGGCCTCCGGCATCGCGGAAATAGGTGGTGAACATGCCGTAGACGAAATGGGGATGGTCGAGCAGCGCCACGTACCAGTCGCGTTCGCCGCAAGCTTGGGCGAAGCGCCCGGCAAAGGCGGCCCGCGCCGTCGCGCCGCTGTTGAGAAACGTGGCGCCCAGAAGGGCACGCCAGTCTGCGCAATCGCCAGCCGACGTGAGCGTAGGCGGCACATTGACGACCACTTGCGGCAGCGCCGGCTCCACGCGTAAATCCACCGCGTCGCCGGCGGCGTTGGGCGCGAACACGAAACGTACGGCCTTGAAGCTGACCAGCAGCGCGTCCGGTCCCACGTTGTAGGGTTTGAGCGGCTCGTGGTCGAATTCTGCCGCGTCGTGGGCCGCGAGCTTGAACCATGAACGGTCCAGCGCCAGGCTGCCGTCCACGCGGTCCAGTCCCTTGGCGCGCAGCGTCGCCATGAACGATTGCCACTGCTCGACCGTGATCTTCGGGTCCCCGTAGCCCTTGAGCACGAGGTCGCCGTGCAGCACGCCGTTGTTGAGCGGTCCGCCCAGGTAGGCTTCCGTTTTCCAGCGGTAGTCGCGTCCCAGCAACTCGAGAGCCGCGAAGGTCGTGACCAGCTTCATCACCGACGCCGGGTTCATCGGCCGCGTCGGGTCGTGGACGAACAGCGGTTGCTTGGCGCCGACTTCCTGCACCACCAGCGACATGCTGTGCAGTGGCACGCCGGCGTCCAGGAATGCCTGGCTGACAGGGCGCGGAAGCTCCGCGCGAACCGCCAACGCGAACAGCAGCGCGCCTGCGAATGCAAGCGCGCGCTTCAAGCGGCGTCCAGAATCTCGACGGTGCGCGAACAGAGCAGCGCGAACTCGTCGTCGGTCACGACATAAGGGGGCATGAAGTAGACGGTGCGGCCAATGGGACGCAACAGCAGCTCTCGCTTCAGCGCCTCGGCGAAGAACCACCGGGAGAAATCCGGCCGCATCGTGTCCACCTCGAACGCCCAGATCATGCCGCATTGCCGGAAGCCACGGACCTTGGCGTGCGTCGCGACGGCGGCGACAATCGGGTTCCATCGCGACGCCTTTGCGCGGTTGGCCGCGAGCACGTGATCCTGGTCGAAGATGTCGAGCACCGCCAGCGCGGCGCGGCAGGCGAGGGGATTGCCCGTGTAGGAATGCGAGTGCAGGAAGCCGCGGGTGACGTCATCGGCATAGAACGCCTGATACACGTCATCGGTGCACAGCACGCACGACAACGGAAGGTAGCCGCCGGTGAGCCCCTTGGACAAGCACAGGAAATCCGGCGCTTCCGCCCCTGCCTGCTCCCAGGCGAATAGCGTTCCCGTGCGTCCGAACCCGGTCATGATTTCGTCGGCGATGACGTGGACGCCGTAGCGCGCGCAAATCTCCCGTGCCAGGCGCAGGTAGCGCGCGTCGTACATCACCATGCCGGCAGCGCCCTGGACCAAAGGCTCGACGATCAACGCTGCCGTCGTCGCGTGATGCTGCAGCAGGTGTGCGTCCAGCGCCGCGGCGGCGGCCTCCGCCGAAATGTCGCGCTGCGGGTTTGGACACGGCACGACCCTATTGCGATTGAGCAACGGTGCGTAAGTATCGCGGAACATCGCCACGTCGGTGACCGAGAGCGCACCCAGCGTCTCGCCGTGATATCCGCCGGCCAGGCTCACGAAGCCGCACTTTTCCGGCTGGCCGGCGTTCTGCCAGTAGTGAAAACTCATCTTGAGCGCAATTTCCGTGGCCGACGCGCCGTCGGATCCGAAAAACGCATGCCCCAATCCTGCCGGCGCCAGCGCCGCCAGCCGTTCCGACAACTCGATTACGGGACGGTGCGTGAATCCCGCGAGCATCACGTGGTCCAGTTCGTTCAGCTGTGCCGCGACCGCGGCGTTGATGCGCGGGTTCGCATGCCCGAAAAGGTTGACCCACCAGGAACTGACGGCGTCGAGATACCGATGCCCGTCGAAATCGTAAAGCCAGGGGCCCTCCCCGCGGGCGACGGGCACCAGCGGCAACGTCTCGTGCACTTTCATCTGCGTGCACGGATGCCAGACGGCGGCGCGGCTGCGGGCCAGCCATTCGGCGTTCATCGGTTCAGCGGGTGCCATCAAGGGAAGAAACGGTGACTGCGGGCTGTTTGCCGTCAGGATGAATTGCCAAACGGTGCCGTGTCGATAGCCTGAATGAAAGTAGGGTCAATGGTCGAATGCAGTCAACGGAAGATGGTAGCGGCGCCGCAATCGATTATAGCGGCGTGTCGGCGCGCGCCCTCCCCAAGCGGCATGCAGCGCGGTCAGGCATGGGCGACCGCGATGCGGTATCGACGGCGCGTGAAACAGCATGATAAAACGGCAGATGATGCGATCCCGATATACGTCTACCGCGCTGACGCTGCATTGGCTCGGCGCCCTCCTCATTGTCTGCGGCTTTGGCCTCGGGCTGTTCATGACCGACATGCCGTTTTCTCCGGCCAAGTTCCAGTATTACGCGTGGCATAAATGGATCGGTATCACCGTCTTCCTGCTCGCCGCGGTTCGCCTGGCGTGGCGTGCGGGACACCCCGCGCCGGCGCTTCCGGCGACGATGCCGCCATGGCAGGTCGGCGCCTCGCGGATTTCGCACGTGTTGCTCTATGCGCTGATGCTGGCGATTCCGCTATCGGGCTGGATCTACAGCTCGGCGACCGGGGTGTCCGTCGTCTACCTTGGGCTTCTGCCGTTGCCCGACCTGGTGCCGAAAGACCGCGAAAACGCCAAGCTGTTGCTGCTGGTGCATCAATCGCTGAACTTCACGTTGGCCTCCGTGGTCGTAATCCATGTCGCGGCGGCTTTGAGGCACCACTTTGTCGACGGTGATGACGTGCTGACGCGAATTCTCCCCGGACGCTAGGTCCGGGCATAAATTACAAACTGTTACGGAAGCCCCACTCATGCGACTTTTCCGCCCGTTCATACCTTCGCTGGCGATGATGCTGCTGGCGTCTTCCGGCGCCGGCGCGCAAGGCGTGCTGATCGACAAGAGCGAAATCCGGTTCGTCTCCCGCCAGATGGGCGCCAACGTCGAAGGCCGGTTCCGCAAGTGGAAGGCCAATGTCGACTTCCGCCCCAAGGACCTCGCGCGATCGAAGGCCGAATTCACGATCGACCTTGGCAGCATCGACCTGGCCAGCGAAGAATCCGAGACCGAGATCATGCGGCCGCGCTGGTTCGATACCGCCAAATTTCCGGTGGCCACGTTTCAGTCCACCGCGATGAAGGACCTGGGAAGCGACCGCTATGAAGTCGCGGGCAAGCTGACGCTGAAAGGCAAGGCGCAGGACGAGACCATTCCCATCGAAGTCAAGCGCGACCCGGCAGGCAACTCGGTCGCCACCGGCGAGTTCACGATCAAGCGCCTCGAATTCGACATCGGCGGCGGGCCGTGGGCCGATCCGACCGTGGTGGCTGACGAAGTGGTGGTGCGCATCCGCATGGTATTGCCGCGCGCCGGCTGATGATCACGCGCGCCGGAAGACTTACGAATTGAAATCGACCAGGGAGATATCAATGCTGTCAGCATGCAAAGTTTCTATCGTTGCGCTCGCCGCGGCCATGGTGGCAGCGCCATCCTTCGCGCAGGAAGTCTACGTGCTGGACACCCGGCACACAGTGCCGATGTTCGAAGTCACGCACCTCGGATTCAGTCAGCAGCGCGGCTCGTTCCCCGGCACGACGGGAAAAGTGACGATCGATCGGGCGACCCGGAAAGGCAGCATCGACGTGTCCATCGCCACGGCGTCGATCGTCGTCGCACCGGCGCTGCAAACCATCGTAAAGAGCGATGAATTCCTGAACGTCGAGAAATTTCCGGCGATGACCTACAAGTCTTCCGACCTCGTGTTCGACGGCGACAACCTGATCAGCGCGAACGGCGAACTCACGCTGTTGGGCGTGTCGCGGCCGGTGACGCTCAAGCTGACCAGCTTCAAGTGCGGTCCCAATCCATTCAACAAGAAACCGATGTGCGGTGGAGAGGCTACCGGCACGTTCAAGCGCTCGGAGTTCGGCATGAAGGCTGCGTTGGCCGCCGCGAGCGATGACGTGAAGATCATCATCGCTTTCGAGGGCGTCAAGGAATAGGAACCCCGGGTCCTCAACGCCGCGCTGCGATTGCCCCGGAAGTCGGCGGTTGCAGCGGCGAAGGAGGTTTTAGTGTCAATTCCCAGGTCTCGCCGATCAGTGCGTGGCCAAAGCTGTGGTGCGGCTCACGCGCCACGCAAGTGAACCCCGCCTGCTGGTAGATGCGGCGCGCGGCGACCAGGTTCTGCTGCGTCCACAGCGTCAGCTTGCGGTAGCCACTGGCTTTCGCAAACGCCACGCACGCATCGACGAGCTGCTTTCCCAGGCCAAGTCCACGCGCGCCGGGCGTCACGAGCAACAAACGCAGTTTCGCGACGGTCGCCGACTTGCGCACGACGAACGCCGAACCCACCCGCTCGCCGCCGCATTCCGCGATCCAGCAGCGCTCGCGCTGCGGATCGAATTCGTGGATGAACTTGGCCGCGATCTCCGCGACCAGCGCCTCGAACCCGGCATCCCATCCGTATTCCTGCGCATATAGCGCGCCATGCTGGCCGATGATCCAACCCATGTCACCCGGCGCGTGCGTGCGCAGTCGGCACGGAGGTGACGCCGCTGCGGGCTCGGCGAGGAGGGACTCGATGGTGTGCATCGCGCCAATCAGTTGTCGCTGTGACGCGTCCGGGAGGCTGCACAGCAATCCGGAAATTTCCTGCTGCGAGCGACGGTCGAGCGGCGCGAATGCCGCGCGACCTTTCGCCGTCAGCCGGATGACGTGCACGCGCGCGTCGTCGCCCGACCGCGCGCGCGTCACCAGGCCCAATCGGGAGAAACGCTTCAGAATGCGGGAGAGGTAGCCGGCATCGAGCAGGAGTTCCGACGGCGAGGTCGCTCGCCGCGAGTCCGTCTCGATGCGCAAGCTCATACAGGATGCGCCCCTCCGCCAGCGAGAACGGGCTGGCGAGGAGCCCCTCCTGCAGCACGCCGATGCGCCGGGTGTAGAAGCGGTTGAAGCCTCGCATCGCCGCGACGCGCGCGGAAAGTACCGCGGACATGGTTGCCTTTGCGTGGGTGGGATAGTTGTCATCGTCAACTTTTTAGTTGACGGCGTCAAGTTTCCGGCGAGCCGCTATATGAGGCTAACGCGCGGCGAGGCGTTGCTGCATGCGGCGCACCGCGGCCACCAGCGCGCGGGTGATGCCTGGTTCCCTGACGGAATGGCCTGCGTCGGGAACGACGACGTACTCGGCTTCCGGCCATGCGCGCGCCAGCGCGTCGGCGGTCACCGGCGGACACACGATGTCGTAGCGACCCTGCACGATCGTGCAGGGCAAATGTCGGATCGCGGCGACACCGGCTAGCAGCTGGTCCGGCGCAAGGAAGCCCTGGTTGACGAAATAATGTGCCTCGATGCGCGCGATGGCGAGCGCGGCCGCGTCGCCGTCGAACCGCGCCAACGGGTCGGGCGCCGGGAGCAATGTGGTGCAGGAACCTTCGTACCGGTCCCACGCATGCGCGGCCGGCAGGTGAATGGCGGGATCGTCGTGCGTCAGCCTGCGATGGAAGCTCGCGAGCAGATCCGCGCGTTCCGCCGCCGGCAGCGTTTCGGCGAATGTGCGCCAGGCCTCGGGGAACACGTGCCGCATGCCGTGCATGAACCAGTCGATTTCCGCCGCCGTCGCGAGGAAGATTCCGCGCAATACAAGGCCCAGCACGCGCTCGGGATGCGCCTGCGCGTAAGCGAGCGCCAGCGTGGATCCCCACGAACCGCCAAAGACCAGCCAGCGATCGACGCCAAGTTCGCGCCGCAATCGCTCGAGGTCTTCCACGAGGTGCGGCGTGGTGTTGTTTTTCAGTTCCGCGCCGGGAGTGGAGCGGCCAGCGCCGCGCTGGTCGTACAGCACGATGTTCCAGAACTTCGGATCGTAGAACCGGCGATGATGCGGCAGGCAGCCACCCCCCGGTCCGCCGTGCAGGAACACGAGCGGCACGCCCGTCGGGTTACCGCAGGCCTCCCACTGCATGACATGCAATCCGTCGAGCGCGATGCGCCCGGACGCGTAGGGCTCGATCTCGGGGAACAGCGACGTGTCGGACGTTGGCGGGCGGGTGGCGTCGGTGGCGGGCATTCGGGTCGGTCTCGTCGCTGCAGCGTGGGCAGAGCCTATCTCAAAATTCCTGCGCGCGGCGCGTGCGCCGAGGTGCCCATCGCACTCGTCGACCGGGTGCGGACGCGCGGCGGTAGCGGAAGCGACGTCAGCCCGCGCCCCACGGAGTCTTCAGCCGCGTGCATTCGTGCCGGTAGATTGCCGTATCGATCGCGTTGGCTCCATGCGCCGCAGATTTCCCGGGCAATTGCCTCGGCGGCGTTGCGGACATTGGCGACGGCGATGCCTTCGATCATCAGCACCCACGACGGAACGAGCGTCGTGTCGGCACGCGCTTTCTTTTCGGCCGTCTCGACCCGGCTGATCGCGTCGTCGGCAAGGCACAGGTGAACGCCAGACACGCCGGGCGCGAAGGCCAGCGGAGGCAGCGCGCGGCGGGTGAGTGCCTCGAGCGCAGCGCCATGCTGCGGGTCGGGGATGTCAAAGCGCTGCGTCAGCATGACGCCACCGCTTCCCACGCCCTGCGTGGACACCACGCGGCATATGGCCCGCGCGACGTTGCGAAACGACGGCACCACACGCTGCGTCCATGGCGTGGGCGCATTCAGGCGATTGAGGTAATCCTGTCCACCCAGCACTTCGGCCGAGTCGGCCTCGTACAGGTTGAAGAACTCCGGCCCGCCGCTGAGTGCGACATACCGGCGACCGCGGCGAAAGCCTGGAATGCCGACGCGCTCCGGCATGTGCTCCCGGCTGTGCCACTCGTAGAACTCTTCTTTTGCCTCCGGCACGAGGTCGTGCCAGATCGCCACAACCCCCATGCCGGCGAGACTCATGGATTCACTTTGCGGTCGATAGTGCGCGGATACCGGGTCATTCGGCGCGCTGGAGTTCGATCGTGACTTCGCCCAGGTCGCCGTAGATCACCGTCAGCGGCGGCCCGATGGGCACCTCGATGGCGCCGGCATACGATCCCGTCGTCACTACCTGGCCGGCGCGCAATCCTTCGCCGCGTTCAGCCAGGAAATTGGCCAGCCAGTACAGCGGATTGAGCGGATGCCGGTCGCCATGGCGACCGTCGTGGGTCGAATGGATGCCGGTGGGCGTTCGGATGGTGACCGGGAAGTTGCGCAGCGAAGGCTCGAAGCCGCGCGAAAATACCGGGCCGAGGAACAGTCCCTGGTTCTGCACGCTGTCAGCCACCATTTCGGCCCAACTGACCACACCGGGTTGCGCATACCGCGTGCCCAGGATTTCGAGCACGAGGCGCGATTCGGCGACAGCGGCGCGAATCTCGGCCTCGGCATAGGGCGCAGCGCGCTGCGGCAAGTCGTCGCCCATGATGTACGCGACTTCGGGCTCGATTCGCGCGATGTCCGCGGCCGCGACCACGGGGAACGGTGACGATGCGCGAATGGTGGACGCATAGATGCGCGCCGCGTTGACGGGCCGTTCGGCCGAGGGCAACCCGCATTTCCAGCCGCCGATTGCCTGTCCCAGCATTTCGGCGACACGCCGCTGAATTTCGAGCGCGACGTCCACGTTGGCCGGACGAAGTCCCTCAGGCAATCTCGCGCCGGGAAGTCCCGATCTGCGCGCGTCGGCCAGGAATTGTGCGGCGGCTTCCTCTTGCGAATTAAGTTCCGAACCGGACATGCGAGACTCCTTGTGCTCGTCAGGCGTGGGCAGGCGCGGGACCGCGCTTCAGGACGCCTTTGCGGAAGAATATCTCATTGATCTCGTCGCATATCTCGTTGAAGCGCGGCGACCGGCGTGCCTCCAGCCCGCCGAGGCGCGGCAGGTAGTCAGTGAGCGGCCACTTCAGCGCAAGCCGCTTGGGAAGGAGTTCGCGGAGTCGGGTATCCTCTTGCAAGCGATCACGTCGGCAATTTCGGATCTGCTCCGATATTTGTTCTTTTGCGACCGCGGCGATCGATCTCCCAAGGCCGTGCTACCTGGTGACCATGAAACTCAATCTCGACGTTGCAACCATTCTTCCCGCCGACCACGCCCGCGCCACGCTGGTGGGACGCGCCCATGTCGCGGCGCTCGAAGGTCCCGGTGCTGGTGCGCGTGCAAGCCGATGGCGTCTACGATTTGTCATCCGTGGCCGCCACGGCAAGCCAGCTGCTCAACGGGAAGAATCCGGTAGCGGCGATCCGCGCGGCGGGCAAGCTGCCGCGCCTGGCGTCGCTGGAGCAGGTGCTGGCCAACTCGGCACACGACGCGCGGGTTGCATCGCAGCCCTGGTTCCTGGCGCCGTGCGATCTGCAGGCGCTGAAGGCGAGCGGCGTCACGTTCGTGTCCAGCACGCTTGAGCGTGTGATCGAGGAGCAGGCGCGTGGCGACCCGGCCAAGGCGGAGTCGGTTCGCCGGGAAATCGTTGCCGTGATCGGCGACAATCTAGCGAAGATCCGTCCCGGTTCGCCCGAGGCGGCGCGGATCAAGGACACGCTGATCCGCCAGGGCGCCTGGTCGCAGTATCTCGAGGTCGGCATCGGCCCCGATGCCGAGATCTTCACCAAGTCGCAACCAATGTCCGCGGTGGGCCTGGGCGCGGAAGTCGGCATCCACCCCAAGTCCGAATGGAACAATCCCGAGCCGGAAATAGTGCTCGCGGCGAGCGCCGACGGACGCACGGTGGGCGCCGCGCTGGGTAACGACGTCAACCTGCGCGATTTCGAAGGCCGCAGCGCGTTGCTGCTCGGCAAGGCGAAGGACAACAATGCCTCCTGCGCAATCGGGCCCTTCATCCGGCTGTTCGATGAACACTACGGCATCGACGACGTGCGCCGCTGTGAGATCTCGATGCGCGTCGATGGACCCGAAGGCTTCGAGATGACGGGCAGCAGCTCGATGTCGATGATCAGCCGGGATCCGCTCGACCTGGTGAGTCAGGCCATCGGCGCCAACCACCAGTATCCGGACGGCCTGATGCTGTTCCTCGGCACGATGTTCGCGCCCACCAAGGATCGCCACGGTCCCGGCAAGGGCTTCACGCACGTCATTGGCGACGTCGTTACCGTGTCCACCCCGACTCTCGGCGCGCTGGTCAATCGCGTCAATCATTCCGACCAGATTCCGCCGTGGACATTCGGTGCTTCGGCGTTGATGCAAAACCTCGCGCGCCGCGGGCTACTGACGTAATCCCGCGGTTGACGCAATCCTGAAGCAATCCCGACGTAATCCAGAAAAATACGGACCTACACCATGGCAGAACTTTTCAAGAATTACATTGCGGGCGAATGGCTTGCCGGCGCCTCCGTTACGCTCAACCGCAATCCTTCGGACCTGAGCGATGTCATCGGCGAGTATGCGCAGGCAGACGCCGAGCAGACGCGCAGCGCGATTGCCGCGGCGAAGAACGCCTTCCCCGCGTGGTCCACCGGGTCGATCCAGGAGCGGGCGAACATCCTCGATCGCGCGGGAGGCGAAATCCTCGCGCGCAAGGACGAACTCGGCGCCCTCCTGTCGCGCGAGGAGGGCAAGACGTTGCCCGAAGGCATTGGCGAAGCGATGCGCGCCGGCCAGATTTTCAAGTTCTTCGCCGGCGAGGTCGTGCGGATGGCGGGCGACAAGCTGGCATCGGTTCGCCCCGGCGTCGATGTCGAGGTGACGCGCGAACCGCTCGGCGTCATCGGCCTCATCACGCCGTGGAATTTTCCGATCGCGATTCCGGCGTGGAAAATCGCGCCTGCGCTGGCTTACGGCAACACGGTCGTGTGCAAGCCCGCTGACCTCGTGCCCGGATGTGCGTGGGCCATCACGGATATCCTGATGCGCGCCGGGTTGCCCGCCGGCGTGTTCAACCTGGTGATGGGTCGCGGCTCGGTGGTCGGCGAAATCATCGTCAACAGTCCCGACGTCACGGCGATCAGCTTCACCGGCTCCGTGAGCACGGGCCGCGCCATCGCCGCCAAGGCTATTGCGCGCATGGCCAAGATGCAGCTCGAAATGGGCGGCAAGAATCCGCTGGTCGTTTTGGACGATGCGGACTTGCCGACCGCCGTCAATGTCGCGGTGCAGGGATCATATTTCTCCACGGGCCAGCGCTGCACGGCATCGTCGCGGTTGATCGTCACTGCGGGAATCCACGACCGGTTCGTGGCAGCGGTCACCGAAAAACTGAAAACGCTGAAAGTCGACAACGCGTTGTTGCAGGGCACCGACCTCGGCCCCGTGGTGGACCCGAGCCAGCTCGAGCAGGACCTGAAATATGTCGATATCGGCAAAGGCGAAGGCGCCAAGCTCGTGACTGGCGGCGAACGCCTCAAACGCGCAACGGAAGGCTACTACCTTTCGCCCGCGCTGTTCACCGAGACCACGAACGGAATGCGCATCGCGCGCGAAGAGATTTTCGGGCCGGTCGCGGCCGTCATCCGCGTCAAGGATTACGACGAAGCGCTGGCGACCGCCAACGACACGGAGTTCGGCCTGTCGTCGGGCATTTGCACGACATCGCTCAAGTACGCATCGCACTTCAAGCGTTACGCGCAGGCCGGGATGGTGATGGTCAACGTGCCCACCGCCGGCGTGGATTATCACGTGCCGTTCGGGGGCCGCAAAGGCTCGAGCTATGGCTCGCGGGAACAGGGCCGCTACGCCGCGGAGTTCTTCACTACGGTCAAGACCGCCTACACGGCGCCTTGAGGCCTCGAATCCAATTGAACGCTATCCACCGCCAGGAGCGGTCGTTGACATCTGCCCCAGAGTTTGTGTAGTGATGGTCTAAAATGTTTGACGCATCTCGAGCTCAAGGAGACTTCATGCCCCAGCCCGATTTCGCCAAACTGGTCTCCGGCCAGCGCGAGTTCTTCCTCTCCGGTGCCACTCGTCCCGGTGGCTTGGCGCAAGGCCCAGCTCGAGGCGGTTAAGGCGCTCTTCACTGATCATCATGACGAACTGTGCGATGCGCTGTGGAAGGACCTGCGCCGCAACGTCAACGATGCCGACCTGATGGACGTGAAGTACAGCGCCAAGGAAGCCGAGTACGCGCTGAAGAACATCGACGAGTGGATGAAGCCAAAGCACGAGCCGATGCCGCTGGTGTTCGAACCAGGCCGCATCCGCGTGCATCGCGATCCGCTTGGCGTGACGCTGATCATCGGCGCCTGGAACGAACCCTTCATGCTCACCTTCGGCCCGCTGACGGCGGCACTCGCGGCAGGGAATACAGCGGTGATCGAAGCCGTCGGAGGTGGCGGTGAACTGCGCCGCAGCGGCGGCAAGGCTGGTACCCAAATACTTCGACTCGCGCGCCGTAGCAGTGGCCGAAGGCGGCGTTCCCGAGACCACCGCCTTGCTCGAACAGGAATGGGACATGATCTTCTTCACGGGCAGCCCAAGCGTCGGCAAGATCATCCACCAGGCTGCGGCCAAGCATCTGACGCCGTGCGTGCTCGAACTCGGCGGCAAGAGCCCGACGATCGTGCACTCGTCGGCTGACTTGAAATTGGCGGCGCGGCGCATCGCCTATGGTCGGTACCTCAATTCCGGCCACATCTGCACGGCGCCCGACCACGTTCTGGTGTGGCCCGACGTGAAGGACGAGTTCGTGCGCCTCATGGGCGAGACGATCCGCGAGTTCTACGGCGAGGATCCGATCCACAGCCCGGACTACGGGCGCATCATCAATCGCCGCAACTTCGACCGGCTGGCGGCGCTCATCGGTAGCGGGACCGTGGCTCACGGCGGTCAGACCGACGCCGAGCAGCTGTACATCGCGCCGACCGTGCTGGTGGACGTGGCGGTCGATTCTCCGATCATGCAGGAGGAGGTGTTCGGGCCAATCCTGCCGGTGCTCGAGATCGCGTCGGTCGAAGCGGTCATCGATTGGATCAACGCGCGGCCGAGCCCGCTGGGCGTTTACATTTTTGCCGACGACGACGCGGTGGTGGAGCGCATCCTGGGCAACACGCGTTCCGGTGATGCCGAGGTCAACGACTGCGCGATTCACCCGTTGTTCCCCGAGCTGCCCTTCGGCGGGGTGGGCAACTCAGGCATGGGCAAGTACCATGGTCATTGGGGCTTCGAAGCCTTTACCAACGCACGCGGCGTGTTATACCACAGTGCCGCGGTCGACCCCGGCGTGCGTTACCCACCGTATTCGGAAAACAAATTGCAGCGTCTGGTCATGAACAAGATGATGCCCTGATATCAGCATACCGGTCAGCAAACGCACGATCGGACTATGGCAGGTCGGGTAACATATTTCGCTTGGCAGACACTCGTTCATGATGGCAGGAGGCGTTGGAAACATGAAAAAATTTCTCATCCTCGTTGTCGCAGGCGTGGTCATCGCCGGGATTCTGTACGTCACGTTCCCGGTGCCCATGACGACCTACGGCGGCATGGGACTTAATTATTTCAAGTCCTTGAACGCGCCCGCAGGCACGCTGATCACGGAAACGAATCCTGCCTACCAGGCTCCGGCGGCGGTGGCATCTGGTTCACCCCCAGATCGACCCGCGTTTGGCCGGGAGCCGCCGCAGGCGACTGGCCGAGCTACAACCGGACACCGACTTCGCAGCGTTTCTCTCCGCTCGACCAGATCAACACCAAGAACGTCGCCAACCTGAAGGTCGTGTGCACGTACGACGTTCGCGAGATCACGGCTTTCGAGTCCGGGCTGATCATGGTGAATGGCGCCCTGATCGGCACCACCGAGCATAGTATTTTCTCGATCAATCCCGACACATGCGCCGAAAACTGGCGCACTCACGTGGAATCCGCCGGTTCGCTACTGCCGGCCAACCGCGGCGCCGCCCACATGGACGGCATGCTGTTTCGCGGCACGCAGGACGGTCGCGTGCTGGCCTTCGATTTCAAGACCGGCAAACAGTTGTGGGACACGACGATTGCCGATCCGAAGCATGGCGAGTCGGTGCCGTCGGCGCCGATTGCCTGGGATGGCCTGGTCTACGTCGGCAATGCGGGCGGAGACTTCAAGGGCGGCAAGGGTCATGTATTCGCGCTCGAAGGCAAGACCGGCAAGATTGTCTGGGAATTTTTCCTGGCGCCCAAAGTCGAGGGCGACACGGTCCGGGGACCCCTTGGCAAGTCACCGCTCGACGCGTCCACGTGGAACAACGCTCCGGGCGTCCCCATTAGCGGCGCCGGCACGTGGACTTCCTACACGCTCGACATCAAGAACGGGTTGCTCTACGTGCCCGGCGGCAATCCGGCGCCCGACTTCGCATCAGGAGCGCGCGAGGGAAGCAATCTTTACTCGGACTCGGTCGTGGTGCTCGACGCCAAGACGGGCGACTTCAAGAACAACTTCAAAGTGGTCCCGAAGGATTGGCACGACTTTGACGTCTCCAACCCGCCGATCCTGCTCCAGACCATGGGTGGCAAGCAGCTCATGTCGGTCTCGCCGAAGGATGGGCACCTGCGCGGCTACGATCTCGCCACCAACAGCCTGCTCTATCGCGTGCCGGTGACGACGATCGAGAACGATGGCCAAAGCTTCGCGGTGGGCCAGAACGTGCATTTCTGTCCCGGCCCGGTGGGCGGCAACGAATGGAACACGCCAGGCTTCGATCCGACCACGAATCTGATCATCACCGGCACCGTTGACTGGTGCGACACCGTGGAGATCAAGGACGACAAAGGGCTTGCCGCGGTGCCGGTCGGCCAGCCATTCACCGGAATCGCGTACCTGAACCCGATCAACATGTTCGGCAAGGAAGCGCGTACCGACGGGTAGTGGGCCGGATGGATCTATGCCAGCGACGCCGATACGGGCACCTGGAAGTGGCGCGCGAAGTCCAACTACCCGGTAGTTGCCGCCATTACGCCGACGGCCGGCGGCGTCGTGTTCTTCGGCGATCTCGGCGGCAATTTCTATGCACTCGATGCTTCCAGTGGTCAGAAACTCTGGAGCCAGGTTCTTCGCGCCGGCGTGGGGATTGGAGGCGGCGTGATCACCTACGCCGTGGACGGCAAGCAAAGAGTCGCCGTGGCAGATGGTTTCACGATGGTCGCCTGGCCGACCAAGCCGGGAACCGCCAGGATCGTCATCTATGGTCTCGACGGTGCTTCCGCGAAGCAATGACGCGGGACCGAACAGCAATGGCGGTTACTGATTTCATGTGCGGGGCGTTCATGAATCCGTTGCGTTCGCTCGGCTGATCCATAACCGCAGGTGACCCATGGAACTCGACCCTGTTTTCCTGTCGCGCCTGCAGTTTGCGTTCGTCATCAGTTTTCACATCATCTTTCCGGCGTTCACGATCGGCCTCGGAGCATGGCTCGCGACCATCGAAGGCGCTCACCTTTTCACGGGCAACGCGATCTATCGGCGGGTGTTCGATTTCTGGATCCGGATCTTCGCGTTGTCCTTCGGCATGGGCGTGGTGACGGGCGTCGTGATGGCGTTCCAGTTCGGCACCAACTGGGGAGTGTTGGCTGAGAAGACAGGCTCGATTCAGGGACCGCTGCTCGGCTACGAATCGTTCACGGCGTTCATGCTCGAGGCGAGTTTTTTCGGCGTCATGCTTCTTGGGCGCAACCGGGTATCGCCGCGGTTTTATTTCTTCGCGTGCTGCATGGTCTCGCTCGGCACGATGTTCTCTTCGTTCTGGATTCTCGCCAATAACAGCTGGATGCAAGTGCCGGTGGGACACACCATCGTGGATGGCAAGATCATTCCGGCGGACTGGTGGGCCATCGTCACGGGCCCGGTGATGATGGTGCGCTGGCCGCACATGTTGCTCGCTGCGTTTCTGACGACCGGCATGTGCGTGGCCTCCACCGGTGCCTGGTACGTGTTGCGCAATGTTCATCGCGCCGAGGCGCGCGTGATGTTGCACTGGGGCCTCGCGTTCGTCGCGGTGATTATCCCGGTCCAGCTCTTCTTCGGGCATCTGACGGGTCTGTACGTGCTCAAGCACCAGCCGGCGAAGTTCGCGGCGATCGAGGCACGCTGGAAGAACGAGCAACCGGCGTCCGAAGTACTTATCGCGATTCCCGACTCAAAGGCCGAGAAGAATTTATTCGCGATTACGATACCGAAGCTCGGCAGCATGATCGCCTCCGGCAACTGGACAGCGGCAGAGGTCGGACTGGAATCGTTTCCGCGCGAGGACCGACCACCGGTGGTGATCCCGTTCTTCGGGTTCCGGGTGATGGTCGGGATGGGGTTGATCATGCTGGGTATCTCGTGGCTCGGCAATCTCTTGCGCATGCGCGGCCGGCTCGAATCGACGCGCTGGTTTCTGTGGGGAGCGTTTCTCGCGTTTCCGAGCGGCTTCATCGCCATCCTGAGTGGCTGGTACACGGCCGAAGTGGGGCGCCAACCCTGGGTCGTCTACGGCATACTTCGCACAAAGGATGCGGTGACGCCTTCGCTCACCACCGGCGACGTGCTGTTTTCGCTGATTGGTTACGTTCTTGTGTACGCCGTATTGGGCGGTTTCGGGATCTACTACATCTACAAATTGCTGCGCGAAGGTCCCACGGTTGCGGCAATAGCGATTCCGAATGCGACACCCAACCGGCCCATGGCTTTCGCGGATAACGCGGCTACCGCCGCGGGCAGCAATTTGTCGGGCAAGGTCTGACCATGGAAGCAAGCAACCTTGCCATTTTCTGGGGCGGTGTAATCGCCGCGTCAATCCTGATCTACGTCATCCTGGACGGGTTCGATCTTGGTGTCGGCATCCTGTTCGGGTTCACGCGCGACGAGACCAACCGGCTGCAACTGGTCAACACCATCGCGCCATTCTGGGACGGCAACGAGACATGGCTGGTGATCGTGGGCGCCAGCCTGTTTGCGGCGTTTCCGGCGGCGTACTCGGTGTTTCTCGGCGCGTTCTACATCCCCGTTCTGCTGATGCTGTTCGGCCTCATCTTCCGCGGTGTCGCCTTCGAGTTCCGGCAACGCTCCGAACGCTCGCGCTGGCTCTGGGACTGGGGCTTCTTCCTGGGATCCACGGTGGCGGCATTCGTCCAAGGCGCGGCGGTGGGTGCGATGATGAGGGGTATCCCCGCCATCGACGGCCAATTTTCGGGACATTCTTTCGATTGGGTCCATCCGTTCCCGATTCTCACCGGAATCGGTCTGGTACTCGGCTATGCGTTACTGGGTGCAGGCTGGGTCGTGTTCAAGAGCGAGGGGCCGCTTCGCGACTGGGGTTACCGGTGCATTCCGTGGCTGGTCGCAGCCGTCTTTGTGGTGATGGGACTCGCCTTCGCGGTCTCGCTGACAGTGGACGCCGGCGCGGTCGCGCAGGGCAATCTGCGGACACGCGGCTGGGGGCTCGTATTTCCGGTGCTGGGTGTCATTTCGCTCGCCGGCGTCATCATCGGCGCGCGCGCCCGTCGTGACGGCATGCCATTCGTATTCACGACGCTGTTCTTTGTCGCGTCGTACCTCACCCTCGGCGTGATGTTCTGGCCGTTCATGGTTCCGTACTCGGTGACGGTGGCGAACGCCGCGGCGCCGGAAGCGTCCTTGCGTTTCTTCTCCGTCGCCGGGGTGATCGTCCTGCCGATGATCCTGATCTACACGCTGGCCGTGTATCGGGTGTTTCGTGGAAAGCGCCATCGTGGCTACAGCTAAATCCCGACAGATCCGATTTTTCGTGGAACTGTGCGTGCATATGTGGAATCCAAACTTCACGTCGGTACTCGAGGCAGGGGCGCGAAGATGACGCCGGACGAAAAGACACAGCAGCCGTCGAACCCCCTCCCGCCCAATCTGCCCGTCATGAATACGTTGATGGCCGCGGATCGCACGCTGATGTCGTGGACCCGGACGTCGCTTTCGTTGTTGAGTTTTGGGTTCACAATTTTCAAGATCCTCCAGGCACTTCAGGAGGAAGGTAAAGTTGTCAGGACAGACGTTCCACGCGATGCGGGGCTTTTTCTGACCGCGATGGGAACCTTGGCGATGGTGATGGGCACCGTCGAATACTGGCAAACGCTCAAGGTACTCCATCAAGAGCGGATATTCGGGCGTCCGCGGGCGCCACTCATCATGGCCATGATAATGTCAGTCTCCGGCGTATTGTTGTTCGTCAGCATCCTCTGGAAACTGCTGTGAATCTACTGCTGCTCACGTTCAGAGTCGCTTCGACGGGCGGGTCGCACCCATTCGCGGATTGCGGTCGATGGGAGCATTTGTAATGGATGACATGTGGACACGCGTCGGCGAGCAACTGATGGCTCGGGTGTCCGGGCCGATGCATTTTCGATTGTATCTGCAGCCCGGCATGGCCGCGATTCTTGCGATCATCGCGGGGCTGAAGGATGCGAAGATGGGCCGGCCGCCCTACTTCTGGTCGCTGGCCACCGACTCCACGCATCGCGCTGAGATGCTGAAAGACGGCTGGAAGCGTGTCGGCCGGGTGTTCATACTCGCGCTCGTCCTCGACGCGATCTATCAAGGCATCGTGCTGCACTATTTTTATGTAGGAGAGGCGATCATTGTTGCGATCGTGCTGGCGATTGTGCCCTATGTCCTTCTGCGGGGAATTGTCACGCGTCTTGCCCGCAATCGGCTGGGACCTCCCGATGTGCAATAGCCGATGTGCAATAGCCGATGTGGAATAACCGATGTGGAATGACAGTGTGAAATGAGTTAGCGAGCTGAACCGCGCGGAATTGAAGAGCGCTGTTCTGAATTGATGCACGGGCTTGTTCGATCCAGATAGTACGTTGGTGCATGGACAGCAATGTGGCAGCACCGTTATCCGGCCTCTATCCCTTGCGGGAATTCTGGCCACTATCCAAAGTGAAAGGAATGAGACATGGCAGCAAAGAAACCGAATATCCTGATTTTGTGGGGCGATGACATCGGCATCTGGAACATCAGCCATTTCAGTCGGGGCATGATGGGATATCAAACCCCGAACATCGACCGCGTTGCGAAAGAGGGCGTGACCTTCACCGACTACTATTCGCAGCAGAGCTGTACTGCCGGGCGCGCGTGCTTCATCTGCGGACAGAACCCCATTCGCACCGGCCTGACGAAGGTCGGCATGCCCGGCGCGACAGTCGGCTTGCAAAAGGAGGACCCGACCATCGCCGAGCTACTCAAGCCTCTCGGCTATGCTACGGGGCAGTTCGGCAAGAATCACCTCGGCGATCGGGATGAATTCCTTCCGACGGTGCACGGCTTCGATGAATTCTTCGGCAATCTCTATCATCTGAACGCCGAAGAAGAGCCCGAACTGCCCGATTATCCCAAGGATCCGGCCTTCAAGAAGCAGTTCGGCCCGCGCGGCGTGCTCCACTGCAAGGCCGATGGCAAAGGCGGGCAGACCATCGTCGACACCGGCCCGCTCACCAAGAAGCGCATGGAAACCATCGACGAGGAGATCACCGACAAGGCCCTCGATTGGATGGAGACGCAAGCCAAGGCGGACAAGCCGTTCTTCCTCTGGTACAACGCGACGGCCATGCACTTCCGGACGCACGTCGCCGAGAAAAATATAGGCAAGAGTGGCCAGGACCCCTATAGCGATCGTATGGTGGTCCACGATGAGCAGATCGGCATGATGCTCGACAAGCTCGATGAGCTGGGCATCGCCGACAACACCATCGTCATGTACTCCACCGACAACGGTCCGGAGAACGACACTTGGCCCGACGGCGCCACCACGCCGTTCCGCGGCCAGAAGGATTCCAACTGGGAAGGCGGTTGGCGAGTGCCGTGCTTCATGCGCTGGCCAGGCACGATCAAGCCGGATTCGGTGCTGAACGGCATCGTCTCGCACATCGACATGTTTCCGACGCTGCTGGCCGCTGCCGGCAACCCCGATGTGACCAAGCAGTTGCTCGATGGATGCACGGTGGACGGAAAGAAATTCAATGTCCACCTCGATGGCTTCAACATGATTCCCTACCTGAGCGGCAAGGTGAAGGAAAGCCCAAGGCCGGGCATCATCTACTTCAGCGACGATGGTGACGTCATTGCGGTACGCGTTGGTGACTGGAAATTCAATTTGGCGGTACAGCGTGCCAATACGATGCGACAGTGGGCTGAGCCGTTCGTGAAGCTGCGGCTTCCTTACATCATGAGCATGCGACGCGATCCTTTCGAGCGGGCGGAATACAACTCGAACACCTATCTGGACTGGATGGTCGATCACGTGCCGCAGCTGTATATGATGCAAGCCTTCGTCGCGCAGCAGATCGCAGGGTTCGCCAAGTTCCCGCCAAGGCAGAAACCCGCGTCGTTCAACCTTGACGCGGTGCTGGCTCAGGTATCTCACCACGGGTAGGTGGCGGGGTCCTGCTCGGCAGAAGCGTCCGGGCGCGGCCGTTGGTCGTGTTACTCGCGCTTTGATGTGACCGGCCCATGCATGGTTCAATCCATGCATGGGCTCCTTCTTTGACACAGACCTCGTGACATACGCCGAAGAAAGTAAATTGAATGCAGCAGGTGTGGCGGAAGAGGTGCGCGCCTTTTACGATGGCCATCCCTATCCGCCACCCATCGACAATCTCGACAAATATCGAGCATGGAGAGACCCAGGGAAGCGCCGCGCGGAATTCCATTTGCTCTGGCCTTCCAGGACCTTCGGGGAAGAGCTATCCATTCTGGTCGCAGGCTGCGGCACCTCCCAGGCCGCCAAGCACGCGATGCGCTGGCCCGCGGCGCAAGTGACGGGTATCGATTTCAGCGAAACGAGCGTGCGCTGCACCGAGGAACTCAAACGAGAGTACAAACTCGACAACCTCCAAGTACGCCAGCTGCCTCTCGAGCGCGCGCGTGAATTGGAGATGAGCTTCGACCAGATCATCTGCACGGGGGTGCTTCATCATCTGCCGGATCCCGATGCCGGGCTGGCCGCCTTGCGCAATCTGCTCAAACCGGATGGCGCGATGAACATCATGGTGTACGCGCCCTACGGACGGGCAGGAATCTACATGCTGCAGGAATTCTGCAAGCGACTTGATATCGGCGCCACCGATGTCGAGATTCGTGACCTGATCGGCGCGCTCAAGGCGCTGCCGAATGGACATCCACTGCAGATTTTGCTCCGCGAGGCCCCGGATTTCCGGAACGAGGCAGCGCTTGCCGATGCGCTTCTGCATCCATGCGATCGCGCGTACTCGGTTCCGCAGGTATTCGACTTTCTCGAACGGGGCGGCCTTGCATTCGGTCGATGGGTGCGACAGGCAGCCTACGGTCCTCATTGCGGACTGATGGCGCAGATCCCCCAGGCTTCACGAATTCAGCAGATGACCCCCGAAGATCAGTACGCCGTCGCTGAGTTGATTCGTGGCACGATGCTGCGCCACAGTGTGATTGCCTATCGGAGCGATTCGGCCGGCGATAGCCGACAAGTCGGCTTTACCGGTGACGGGTGGTTGAATTATGTGCCTGTGCGGATGCCGGACACGGTGTGCGTTCGAGAGCGATTGCCGCCCGGGGCGTCGGCCATTTTGATCAGCCAGTCGCATACGTACCGCGATATCTATCTGCCGGTCGACGCGACGGAAATGCGCATGCTGGACTTGATTGACGGCGCCCGCAGCGTCGGTGATATCGTAAACGAGGCGTTGCCGGCGTTGCCGGTATTGCCGGCGTCGCCCGAAGCCTCACGGCTCGATATGGCGCGCATGTTTTTCGAACATCTTTGGTGGCATGACCAGATCGTATTCGATTTGTCGGCGCCGTGATCGATGGCTTCTGACCAACGTTAGGATTGCACAGTGAACGACAACGTGGACTCAAAGCGTTCGCCGGAACCCGCGCGCCGGCCCGCCAACGCCAACATGTCATGGATTCCCGGCGGGACCTTCCTGATGGGATCGAACGACCATTATCCGGAAGAAGCCCCGGCGCACGGCGTAACCGTGGATGGATTCTGGATGGACCAGCATGTCGTCACAAACTCAGAATTCCGCCGCTTTGTCGACGCAACGAGCTACGTCACACTCGCCGAAAGACCGGCCAACGCTGCCGACTACCCGGGGGCGAAGCCGGAAATGCTCCTGCCTGCGTCGGTCATGTTCAAAAAGGCCGCGAATCCGGTGGACCTCGCCAACCATTACAACTGGTGGGAATATGTACAGGGAGCGAGTTGGCGGCATCCGCGCGGACCGGGAAGTTCCCTTCAGGGTTTGTGGAGTCATCCCGTTGTGCACGTGGCGTTCGAAGATGCTGAAGCCTACGCGAAATGGGTGGGAAAGGAATTGCCGACAGAAGCGGAGTGGGAATTCGCCGCGCGTGGCGGCCTTGATGCCGCCGAGTATGTCTGGGGAGCGGAATTCACGCCGGACGGTCGCCACATGGCCAACACGTGGCAAGGCGAATTTCCGTGGCAGAACCTGTTGAACGATGGCCACGAATGGACGGCCCCGGTGGGCTCGTTTCCGCCCAACGGGTATGGACTGTACGAGATGGCCGGGAACGTCTGGGAGTGGACCACCGACTGGTACCAGGACCACGGCAAGATCAAGAAGGCGTGCTGCACGCTCGACAACCCGCGAGGCGGCGATCCGGAGCAGAGCCACGACCCGCAATCGCCGAACATACGAATTCCGCGAAAGGTGATGAAGGGCGGCTCGTACCTTTGCGCGCCGAATTACTGTCGCCGCTATCGACCCGCGGCGCGCATGCCGCAAGCGATCGACACGTCGACGTGCCATCTCGGCTTTCGCTGTATCGCGCGTATGGCCGAAACCACGACGTCCCCATGACCGGACGACGGATGCATCGGCGCGGCAGCAAGCGCTTGGTATGGCTCGCGCGAGCAGGGCAGCTATGCCGCGGAGTTCTTCACTACGGTCAAGACGGCCTACACCGCACCCTGAGTCTCCGGGCGGACTGCCGAGTTTGCATTTCGCAAATGCCGCTGCAAAAAAACGGGCGGTTCGGTCCGTTCGCAGGTATCGTGCAATGGTGAGTACTTACCGATCGATCTTCAGTCCGGCCACGACGCGGGAGCGTCGCGACAACTTCGAGGACTACTGGGCCTACAGTCAGGATCATGCGGGCCGGATCCTCGAAGGCGAGAAGAACCTCACTCGCAAGAGGGAGGCACTGGCGCGATTCCAGGCGCGGTCGATCCGGACCCGCAAGCCGCTCGCGGATCCGGAAAGCTTCTACCGAAATTACATCCGGATGGTCGACGATCCCCGGAGCATCGATCGCAAGACGCTGCTGCTTACCTTTATCTACAAGTTCGCCCGGCACGAGTGGGCCGGGATCTCCGCCGTTTGGGACGGCATCCCGGACATGGCCAGCGCAACCTCGACGACGGAGAAGATCAGCCGCTATCACCTCTGCGAGGAGTTCTGCCATATCCGCCTGTTCCACGAGATGTTCCGCACGTTCCAGCTCGACCACATCGAGTGGGTTCCGCTGGGGAAGTTCATGGCCGGCGTCTACCGGTACTTGCCCAGTTTCCCGGAAGCGATCATGTCGCCACCGGCCTTCGTGAGCGAGCTCATGGGCTTGACGCTGTACCGTCACCTCGATCGGCTGCTGGACGAGATCCTTGAGGACGAACCGGAGGCACGCGACCACGTTCGGGGCATGCTGCGCGAGATCATGATCGACGAACTCGCCCATACGGGGCAGCGCCGCAATTTCATCGGCCCGCTCGGCATCGCCGTCTCCCGGCGCATGATTGGGCCCATGTTCCGGATGTTCTACCGGGACCTACCCGAGTCTCGCCATCTGCTCGACGTGGACAAGATGATCGCGGAGGCCGACGCCTTCGACTACAGCACGATGGCGCCGGACGTGATCGCGTCGAGCTGGGTCCCTTCTTACTGCCGCCGCGAGTCTGACGCCGCCGTTCTGGCTTCCTGACTCGCCGCCGCGCCCATTCGCGCGGCGATGGCCAGCGCGTTGGACAACGCTTGCGGATTGGCGAGGCCTCTCCCGGCGATGTCGTAAGCGGTGCCATGCGCCGGCGTGGTGATGGCGACCGGCAACCCGCCCTGAACGGTGACACCGCGTTCGAAGCCCATCAGCTTCATCGCGATCTGCCCCTGGTCGTGATACATCGTGACGACGCCATCGAATGCGCCGTTCTTTGCGCGCACGAATATCGTATCGGCAGGGTAGGGGCCGTCGGCGGCATGTCCACGCGCCGCGGCCAGCGCGATGCCCGGCGTGATGACGTCGATCTCCTCCCGTCCGTAGCTGCCGTTGTCGCCGTTGTGCGGATTCAGGCCGCACACGCCGATGCGCGGCGAGGCAATCCCCGCGCGGCGCAACGCGCTGTCGAGCATGCCAATCGCTTCCGCGACCTTTTCGGCGCTCAACAGGTCGGGAACTTCTCTCAGTGACACGTGCGATGTCACGCGCGACGTCCACAGTTTTTCCAGAACGTTGAATTCGCCGCATGCGCCGCGATGATCGAGCACATGGGCGAACCAGCGCAGCTCGTCTTCCTCGGCCATGCCACCGGCACGTAACGCGGCCTTGTTCAGAGGCGCGAAGCAGACGGCGTCGGCATTGCCCGAACTGGCAAGCGCCAACGCCGTGCGAAGACCGGACAACATGAACGCGCCGTTGTCGGCACGTGCCTGGCCTCGCGCGAACGCGGGCGCATCCCATCCGTTCCACTCGAGGCGCGAGATGTCCGAGGCGCCGCCCGCTGCATTTCCCACCTCCGCCGCCGCGACCGCCGGCAGATCGACGTCCGCGCCGGCGGCGTGCAATGCATCGTGCAGGCCCGCCTGTTGCGCGATGAGCACGATGCGCGCGTCAGGCAACATTCCGGGGGCGGACAGCACCTTGGCGACGAGTTCCGGCCCGACGCCGGCCGGGTCTCCAGTGAACAGCGCAATCGTCGGTCGCTTCATTGCGCGGAAATCATTCATCGAGCTTGATGTTGGCTTCGTGCACCAGCTTGCCGAAGCGCTCGTAGTCCGCGCGATTTAGCGCAGCGAATTGCTCGATCGTGAGGGTGCCGGGTTCGCCGGCCAATCCGGCGATACGCGTCCGGACTTCCTGCGTCTGCAGTGCCTTCATGATTTCAGTATTGAGCTTGGCCACGATGTCCTTGGGCGTTCCCGCCGGCGCGAATACGCCGTACCATGTGGTCATCTCGAGCCCGGGGAAACCCGCCTCCGCGAGCGTGGGAACGTCGGGCAGTTCGGGCGAGCGCTTCGGCGTTGTGACGGCCAGCGCCCGCACCTTGCCGCCCTTGATCTGGCCGATGGCGGACGACGTCGTGTCGAACATCAGTTGCGCATTACCGGAGATGAGATCGAGATGCGCCTGGCTGCTGCCCTTGTAGGGGATGTGCGTCATCTGCACGCCCGCGAGCTTCTTGAACGCCTCGCCCGCCAGGTGCTGCGTGCTGCCCGACCCGGAAGATGCGTAGTTGAACGTGCCGGGTTTGGCTTTCATCTGGGCGACGAGTTCTCGCACGTCCTTGGCTGTCACCGACGGACCGACAATGAGCACGTTGGGCACCACCATCACCAGCGCGACCGGCGTCAGGTCCTTCAATGCGTCGAAGCCGAGCTTCATTAGGTGCGGAGCGATCGCCTGGCCGGTATTGGTGGCGACGAGCAGCGTATAGCCGTCCGGCGGCGATTTGGCGGTGATGTCGGCGGCGATCGTATTCGACGCGCCCGGCTTGTTCTCTACGACGAAGGGCTGCTTCAGCGTTTCGGCCAGCTCCTTCCCCAGCATGCGGGCGACGATGTCGGTGCCGCCGCCCGGTGATGCGCCGACCATCAGCTTCACCGGTTTGCTGGGGTACGGCTGCGCGATGGCCGCTGGCGTGACAAGGATCGTGGTTGCCGCCAATGCCATGGCCGCCACACTGAATATGAGTCTTGTTGTCGATCGCATTACAGGCCTTATGTTTTTCTCACGGCAGCGCCGGGAGTAGTTCAACCTGCGGAAGGCAACTCCTCGGCGACCGCGACCTTGGCGAGGATTGCCCGGCGCACGAGGTCGATGTGTTCACGCAGTGTATAGACTTCACTCGCAAAGCTCGCCGGCGTGGCAATACGCTCGACCCCGCGCTCGATTCGTTCGAGGTCCGAGAGCCAGCGCTTGGTCGGAAGAGCGTCGTCCCGCGAATCTACGTCGCGTTCCAACAGTGCGAGTTCGCCATACCATCGATAGATCCGCGAGCGCACACGCCAGCGCAACAACTGCGGCAGAAACTTGACCAGCGGCAGCACTACTACGAGCAATGGTACTACGATAATGATGAACCGCTCGAGTGAGGTCGCTACCCAGAACGGGGTGTAACGATAGAGCAGGCTCGGCCCGAATCGCTTGTGGCGGATCGCGTCGGGCGACACCCGAATATCAACCTGGTCGACGTTCGGAAACTCGTTGGGCGCCTCGAAATAGCCCTGGTCGTCGTGCTCGTCGCGGATCGCCTCGAGCAGCAGGTTGACGATGGCGGGATGCACGTCGTCGCGCGCCACCAGCATGGCCTCGGTGCTGATCAGCGCGACGTCTCCCGGAGGCGTCAACGGCACGAAATCGATAGCGCCCGCATGCAGCGTGCGTCGCGTGAGAAAGGTGTACCGCTGCGGATAGGCATCCGCCTGCGCAAGGTTCACGAGGTCCAGCGCAGGGTCGGTCAGCGCCGCGCGAATCCCCGCTGACCTGACGCCCCCGACCATCAGCGACGCGTCGATAGTGCCGCCTTTCAACGCGAGTTGCGCCTGGTCGGTTGGCACATGCACCAGTTTCGCAGTGTCCGCGTTGACGCCGCTGGCGGCAAGCAATGGCGTCGCGAGCGCATTGGTGCCGCTGCCGAGCATGCCCAGCGAAATCCGTTTGCCCGCGAGACCGGCCAGCGCGTCGGCCTTCTCTCCGTGACGCACGAAAATCCACAGGGGCTCATAGTACAGGCTGGCAATCATCACCAGCGGTTCGGCCTCGGGAAACGTCGCAACGCCGCCCTGCACGAACGCGAGATCCACGCCCGACTTGCGGTCCAGCAACAACCGATAATTCTCACCGGCGCCCTCGGTGATCCTTTCCTCGAGGGTGACGCCCTGAGCGGCAAGCACCTCCTTGTAGCGCTGCGCCTGCTGGTGGTAGAGGCCGGATGCGGGTCCGGAGGCAAGAACTATCTTGCGCGGCGGTATGGGGTCGAGGTAACGAAACGAAAGCCACAGGCAGCCGGCCACCAGCAAAGCGCCCAGCAACGCGGTTCGCAGCAGATCGCGCCGCGAGAAGTGGAGCAGCTCGCTAATGGACACTTAGACGAATCGGCGGATTTCCCGTTCGTCGCGCTGCACGCGGCACGAACGGCGACCGGGAAACCGCCAGCACTCCGACCACGCCTTAACGCTTTCCTTTGAACGGCACGACTTTCTGCTTCTGCTCACCCAGGCCCTGGATGCCGAGCGTGATCACGTCGCCGGCCTTCAGCCATTGCTGCGGCTTCATGCCCATGCCGACGCCCGGCGGCGTACCGGTCGTCACCACGTCGCCCGGCAACAACGTCATGTACTTCGACACATCGGCCACCAGTTCCGCGATGCTGAAGATCATCGTCTTCGTGTTGCCCGTCTGCTTGCGCACGCCGTTCACGTCGAGCCACATGTCGAGATTCTGCGGATCCTTGATCTCATCCGCCGTGACGAGCCACGGCCCGAGCGGGCCGAAGGTGTCGCAGCCCTTGCCCTTGTTCCATTGCGATGCGCTCTTCTTCAACTGGAAGTCGCGTTCGGAGACGTCGTTGATCACGCAATAACCGGCGACATACTTGAGTGCGTCCTTCTTGCTGACGTGGCGGGCGGTGCGTCCCATCACGAAGCCGATCTCCACTTCCCAGTCCAGCTGCGTCGAGTCCTTGGGCACCATCACATTGTCGTTCGGGCCGACGATGCACGTCTGCGACTTGAAGAACACGATGGGGTTTTCCGGAATCGGCGAATTGGTTTCCTTCGCGTGGTCGATATAGTTCAAGCCGATCGCGACGAATTTCGACGGTGTCGCCACACAAGGGCCGAGGCGGGGCTTGCCTTTGACCAGCGGCAGCTTCTTCGGGTCAACCTTCTTCAGCTTGGCGAGTTCGGATGGAGCGAGCGAGGCTGCATTGATGTCCTTGACCTTTTTCGACAGGTCACGCAGCTTGCCGTCGGCGTCGATGAGACCGGGCTTCTCTTTGCCTGCGGGACCGTAGCGTACGAGTTTCATGCGACCTCCGGGATTATTGGGAATAAGAGACTTCAAAGACGGGACGGCCACGGCCGTCCCGGGTCCACTAGAAGTTTAAATTGTCATGCCGCCGTCGACGGAATAGACCTGGCCGGTGGCGAAAGTGGACTCGTCCGACGCAAGGAACAGCACGATCGGCGCAATCTCCTCGGCCTTGGCCAATCGCCCCATGGGTTGCCGCGCGATGAACATCTTGCGCGCTTCCACGGGGTCCGCAAAGGCGTTGATGCGATCGCCGAGCGACGGTGTGTCCACGGTGCCGGGCGCGATCGCGTTACAGCGCACGCCCTTTTGCACGTAATCGGCGGCGATCGCCTTGGTGAGGCCGACCACCGCTGCCTTGCTCGCGCCGTAGACGAAGCGATTGGGAATGCCCTTGATGGAGCCGGCGACCGAGGCCATGTTGATGATCGATGCCCAGCTGCCCGTCTTCTGGTGCTTGTCCAGCATCTTGGGCAGCGCCGCCTTGATCGCGATGTACATCGCGCGGACGTTGAGGTTGAAGCTGAAGTCCCAATCCTTGTCGGTGCACTCGAGAATGGTGCCGGCGTGCACGTACCCCGCACAGTTGAACAGCACATCGAGCGCGGGAAGTTCATTGATCATGCCGACCACGGCCGCATCGTCGAGGACGTCCAGCACTCGCGTTTGCACGTTGGCCACGCCCGCGTAGTTGGAAAGGAGCTCCGGCTTCACGTCGGTCGCATACACGGTAGCGCCTTCACGCGCCATCTGGATGACGCTGGCAAATCCGATTCCTTGTCCCGCCGCGGTGACCAGCGCCGTTTTTCCTGTAAGCCGTCCCATATTGAAACCTTCTCCTGGTTCCCGGGGCTCGCCGATCTGAAGGGCGGCGCCCCAGTTCTGTTAATCGAGGCTTGGTCGCAGCGAAACCGCGGGGTCCGCCCAGCGGCTGTTCGGCACCAGAGGAAACCAATTCGGGCGGCCGGGATCCCGGTCGTAAGGATAGCCCCCCCGCTCGCGATACAACTCGTGATACTGGCGCAGCTTCTCACGATCGAGGGACACGCCAAGGCCCGGCGCGTCGGGCACGCGAATCCCGCCATTCTCGTAGCACATCAATCCGCCGGTGATGACGTCGTCCACCAGGTGATGGTAGTGGGCGTCGGCCGCGTATCCAAGGTTGGGCAGCACCGCGCCCAGATGCAGCATCGTCGCGAGCTGGATGCCGAGCTCACCGGAACTGTGCACGGCCACGCCCAAGCCCATCGTCTCGCAGACTCCTGCCGCTTTGATACAGGGCCGGATGCCGCCCCAGAACGTCGTGTCGAGCAGGATCACGTCGACCGCGCCGGATTGCACGTTGGCCGCGAGCTGCTCGAAATTGACGACGACTGTGTTTGTGGCGGTCGGGAGCGGCACGAATTCCTTCAGACGCTTCAACTGCGGCATGCCCCAGACGGGGTCCTCGAAGTAGTCGTTGCGAATGTCGAGGATGCCGTTGCCGAACATGATGGCATCGGCCAGCGACAGCGCCGAGTTGGGGTCATAGCGGAAACGTTCGCCGGGCAACGATTCAGCCAGCGCGCGGTAACACGCGAGTTCGTGCGCCGGCGGATAGACGCCGCCTTTCAATTTGTGCGACGTGAAGCCGTGGCTGGCCTTCAGCGCCGCGCCCTGCGCAACCAGCTGCTCGGGCGTGCGCACCTCTCCCCGGCCCGTTTCGGGATTCGCATAGCGGAAAAAGAGATAGCTCGCGAAGTCGACGGAATCGCGCAGCTTGCCGCCAAGCAAGGCATGAACTGGAACGCCAAGTTTCTGGCCCATGATGTCGAGGCACGCAAATTCGATGGCGGCGTGCAGCTGCGTGCGGTTGTTGTAGAGGCTGGCGGTCGGATTGCAAATCTTGAAGCGCATCGCTTCGAGCGCGAACACGTCGTGCCCGCGCAGGTAGGATTCCAGACCGGCAAATGCCCGGGTGGCGTCCTCGCCCCCGCCACCCATCTCGCCCAGTCCGAGATACCCATCGGCAGTCTCGACTTCGACGATGGTGCGCACGAAGCGGCCCCAATGCGCGCCGTTGCTGTGCAGCAGCGGCGCTTCGAGCGGCACGGTGACGGGAGTGGCGCGTATCGAGGCTATCGTCGTGGCGGTCATGACGCGATGCGGGACGGTGAGAGGGATTTGGGCGGGGAAACAGGGCGCACAGACACTGCGCCATGGGCAGTACAACGACGAGCGGAATTCTAACCCAGCGCCGGCGCAATTGGTAATACCACTTGACCAGTTTCCGGGCGAGGGTTAGCCTTCTGGCCCGACCACAAGTCTAATGGCGCAGCTTTCGATGGCGTCATCCGCGCCATGCCGTTCCAGAGCATCGAACCCCGCCGCCTTTATCGGCAGATCGCCGACCAGATCCGCACGCTGATCCGGAGCGGCGAGTTTCCGCCGGGCGCAAGGCTGCCGCCCGAGCGCGACCTGGCCAAGCAGCTTGGCGTTTCCCGGCCTTCGGTGCGCGAAGCGCTGATAGCGCTCGAGGTCGAGGGGCTGGTCGAGGTGAGAATCGGGTCCGGAATCTATGTGCAGGCGGTCCACGCACAAGAGGACGCGCACGACGAGGGCATACGCGGCAGCAAGGGGACTGGCAAAGGCGGAGGCAGGGTTTCCCACGAACACGATGGCGGCGCAACCGCCGGGCCGTTTGAATTGCTGCGCGCGCGTTATGTGATCGAAGGCGAGACCGCGGCATTGGCGGCGAAGTCCGCGAAGAAGGCGCAATTGCATGCGATCGAAGAGGCGCTTGACGCGATGCAGAGCGAACTCGAGGGGCACCAGCAGCCATTGGAAGGCGACCGGATGTTCCATCTGCGCATTGCGGAGGCAACGGGTAACGGCGCGCTGGTCGCCGTGGTCGACATGCTTTGGGTCGACCGCACAGGACCGCTGTACAAGCAACTTGAGCACCACTACGATTCACCGGGGCTCTGGCATTCGGCAATGGCAGAGCATCGCGCGGTGCTGAAGGCCATTGCCGCCAAGGATGCCGCGGGTGCACGCGCGGCGATGCAGCGGCACCTGACCCAGGCATACAAGCGATTCAGTACGGGATGGGACAGCGTCGCGGGCGGGAAGTGACGATTCAATTTTGAAGGAGACGAAAATGCTGGCTTGCAGAATTCACGCCAAGGAAGACCTGAGAATCGAGCCCGCGGAGACTCCCACCCCGGGTCCGGGCGAAGTGCTCCTGCGCCTGGGCGCCGCCGGCATTTGCGGCTCCGACCTCCACTATTATTTCGAAGGCCGCAACGGCAGCTTCATTGTGCGCGAGCCGCTCATTCCGGGCCACGAAGCGTCGGGAGTCGTGGCTGCGGTAGGTCCCGGCGTTACGCGGGTCAAGAAAGGCGACAAGGTCGCCATTTCGCCGTCGCATGCATGTGGCCGTTGCGACTATTGCCGCGACGGACGCGAGCAACTCTGCACCAAGATGAAATTCCTCGGCAGCGCGAGCCTGTTCCCGCACGTCCAGGGAATGTTCCAGGAATACTTCGTGATGGGCGAGCGGCAGTGCTATCCGGTTGCCGGCGACATCACGCTGGGGGAACTCGCATTTGCCGAACCGCTTGCCGTGGGCTTGCACGCCGTCAACCGCGGCGGCGACCTGCTGGGCAAATCCGTTCTGATCACCGGCGCAGGCACGATCGGATGCGTCACCGTATTGGCGGCGAGACTGGCCGGCGCGAAAAAGATCACGGTGACCGACGTGCTCGATCGGCCGCTCGAGCAGGCGAAGCTGGTCGGCGCCGATGTGACACTGCGCGCGGATCGCGATGGGAAGGGAGGCAATGAGGCGCTTGCCACGCCGCAATTCGACGTGTCCTATGAAGTGTCGGGGAATTTCAATGCGCTGAAGAGTTGCGTCGCAGCGACGAAGCGCGGTGGCGTTGTCGTGCAGGTCGGCACGCTGCCACATGAGCCGCTGCCCTTCGTCGTCAACGAACTCATGGCCAAGGAACTCGACCTGCGCGGCGCCTTCCGCTGGGGAATCGAGTTCGACTGGGCGGTGGACTATTTGTCGTCGCGCCGCGTCGATGTGCGGCCGCTGTTGTCGGGCCAGTATCCGCTGCAGGACGCGGTCGCTGCGTTCCATGCCGCCGCGGACAAGAACAAGAGCACCAAGGTGCAGGTGGTTTGCGCCTGATCGGCTTGACCCTCGTCGGCAACGTTCCGGCGAATCTTTCGAAAATTTCCAGGAGGCAACATGCGTTTGATTCAGAAAGTCGTTCTGGCCGCCGCGGCGGCCGTTGTATTGACCGCCGGTCCCGCGTTCGCGCAGCAGAAATTGAAGTGGGCGCACGTATACGAAGCCAACGAGCCGTACCACACGGAGTCCGTGTGGGCGGCCGCGGAAATCAAAAAACGCACCAACGGCAAGTTCGACATCGAGGTCTTCCCCGCCAGCACGCTGGGCAAGGAGACCGACATCAACCAGGGCCTGACGTTAGGCACGGTCGATATGATCATCAGCGGTCCATCGTTCGCCGCACGTAACTACCCGCGCTTGGGGATCGCCTATTACCCGTTCATCTTCCGCGACGGCGATCATTTGATCGCGTACTCCAAGAGCCCGATCTTCGCCGAGATGGTCGACGAATATCACAAGAAGACGGGTATCCAGATCACCGCGTACACGTACTACGGTGCACGTCATGTCACCGCGCAAAAGGCGTTCACCGACTGCGCCGGGATGAAGGGACTGAAAATCCGCGTGCCTGACGTTGCCCCGTATCTGGCCACGCCCAAGTCGTGCGGCGCCAATCCGACGCCTATCGCCTTCGCCGAGGTCTACCTAGCGCTGCAGAACGGCACCGTCGACGCGCAGGAAAACCCGCTCACGACGATCGAAGCCAAGAAATTCTACGAAGTGCAGAAGGCGATCATGCTGACCGGGCATATCGTCGACGGACTGACGACGCAGATCGCGCCGCACGTGTGGGACAAGCTCACACCGCAGGAAAGGCAGATCTTCGTCGAAGTCACCCGCGAAGCCGCCGCCCGCGCGACGGAAAAAATCAAGAAGCGCGAAGTCGAACTGGCCGAAGAATTCAAGAAGAAGGGCCTGCAAGTCGTGACCGTCGACCGCAAGAGCTTCTCGGACGCAGTGCTCAAGAACGCGCCGCTCGAGTCGATGGGCTTCACGAAGGCAGACTACGACAAGATCGTCGCAATCAAGTGACGCATACGTCCAAAAGCAAGACGCGAAGCGTCGCAGCGATTGGAAACAGATGCGTCATCCCCGCGCAGGCGGGGATCCAGCGACTGGATTGAACCGATGACCGACACGACTGAAACGACGCATGCCGCCGGAGCCGTCCTCGACGCGGAAGGCCATTTCCACGTCGAGGACGCGCCTATCGACCTGTCGCAATACCTGATCGAGGACTGGGCGTCCCTCGCGTTCTTCTGGCTGCTCGGGCTCAACGTTTTTTACCAGTTCTTCACGCGTTACGTGCTCAACGACTCGGCAGCGTGGACCGAGGAGATTGCGCGCTACTTGCTGATCTGCACGGTGTTCATGGGCGTCGCCGCTGCCGTGCGGCGCACCCGGCACATCCACGTCGACTTCCTTTACCGGCTCATTCCTGCGGCGGCGGGCCGCGCGCTGTCCACGATAGTCGACATTGGGCGGATCGTGTTCTTTGCAGTCGCGGTCGGCCTGACGATCCAGATGATGACGCGCATGAGCGCGCTCAAGATGACCATTATCGACCTGCCGATGAACCTCGTGTACGGCGTCTGTGCGATCGGCTTCGCGGCGGCGGCGGTGCGCTCGGTGCAGGTCGCCATCGAAAACTGGAAGCGTGGCTTCAGTCTGCTCGAGCGTCCCGAGCATGCGATCGAGGAGCACATCGAATGAGCGCCACAGCGCGGGGTGCGATTGGAAAAGGCGAACGCAGTTCGCTTCGGGGGGAGACAACACCGCGCCCGCAGGGCCGTCCCAAGGGCGCGATTGCCCCCTCGGTGGGAGGCGAACGCAGTTCGCTTCGCGGGGGAACGCAATGACCGGAACGCTCCTCAGCTCGTTTCTTGCGCTGATGGTAACCGGCATTCCGGTCGCCATCGCCATGGCGGGTGCATCCCTGATCTACCTCGTGGTCACGGGCAGCACGCCTCCCATGGTCGTGGTGCACCGGATGATCAGCGGCATCGACAGCTTTCCGCTGCTCGCGGTCCCGTTCTTCATCCTGGCCGGCAATTTGATGAACAACGCCGGCATCACCAATCGCATCTACAACTTCGCACTGGCGCTGGTCGGCTGGATGAAGGGTGGGCTGGGCCACGTCAACATCATTGGCTCGGTCATATTCGCCGGCATGTCGGGCACCGCCATCGCCGACGCGGCGGGCTTGGGCACCATCGAGATCAAGGCGATGCGGGACCACGGGTACTCGAAGGAGTTCTCGGTCGGCGTCACCGCCGCGTCCGCAACGCTTGGCCCCATCATCCCGCCGTCGCTGCCGTTCGTGATCTACGGCATGGTCGCCAACGTCTCCATCGGACAACTGTTTCTGGCCGGCATCCTGCCGGGATTGGTGATGACCGTGCTGATGATGCTGACGGTCGCGTACTACGCTCACAAGAACAACTGGGGCGCGGACATCAAGTTCCTGTGGAGTCGCGTCGGCAAGGCCGCCCTCGAGTTGGGCATCGTGATTGCGTTTCCACTGATCATCTGGGGTGCCGTCACGGCAGGAATGAACCCAGCGGTCGCGACAGGCATTGCGCTGGTCGCGCTATTCCTGGCCGACTGGAAGTGGAAATTCGAAGCGGTGCTGCCAATAATGACGCCGGTGCTGCTGATCGGCGGGATGACGACGGGCATCTTCACGCCAACAGAAGGCGCGGTCGCCGCGTCGATCTGGGCGCTGTTCCTGGGCCTGTTCTGGTACCGCACGCTGTCGTGGAAGATGCTGATCAAGGTGTCGATGGAGACCATCGAGACGACAGCCACCGTCTTGTTTATCGTCGCCGCCGCATCGATCTTCGGCTGGCTGCTGACCGCGACGCGCGTCACCGACATGGTCACCGCATGGACGCTGAGCTTCACGCACACGCCCTGGGTGTTCCTGCTGCTGGTGAACCTGCTGCTGCTCTTCGTCGGATGCTTCCTGGAACCTACGGCGGCGATCCTGATCGCCATTCCGGTGCTCATGCCTGTGGTCACGCAACTCGGCATCGATCCGGTGCATTTCGGGCTAATTGTCGTGCTCAACCTGATGATCGGGCTGCTGCATCCGCCGATGGGCATGGTGCTCTACGTCCTCGCGCGGGTCGCGCGAATGTCGCTGGAGCGCACGACCATGGCGATCCTGCCGTGGCTGATTCCGCTGCTGGCCAGCCTGATCCTGATCACCTATGTCCCGATCATCTCGCTGTGGCTTCCAAGAATGTTCTATCACTGACGGCTCGTCGCCGATTGCTCCAAACCGATGTCTACCATCACGCGCGTCGAAATCCTCCAGGTCAACCTGCCGCCGCCGGTTCCGCGCAGCGACGCCATCCAGTCCTTCGTCACGCAGGAGACGCCGCTGGTGCGGATCACCTGCGCCGACGGCGCCGTGGGCATCGGGTACACGTATACGATCGGCACAGGCGGCTCGTCGGTGGTCGCGCTGCTGCGAGACCATCTTGCGCCGCGTCTCATCGGCCGTGATCCGGCGCAGATCGAGGCGATCTGGAAGGACCTCTTCTTCGCGACGCACGCTACCGCCGTTGGCGCGATCACCAGCCTCGCGCTCGCGGCGATCGACACGGCGCTCTGGGACTTGCGGTGCAAGCGCGCGGCCCAACCTTTGTGGAAGATGGCGGGGGGCGCCCAGGCGCGCGTGCCGGTGTATACGACCGAAGGCGGCTGGCTGCACCATTCGCCGGAGCAACTGGTCGATGAGGCGGTGGCCGCGAAAGCCACGGGATTCAGGGGCTGCAAGGTCAAGGTTGGAAGGCCATCCATTGCGGAGGACGTGGCCCGTTTGTCCGCGGTGCGCGCTGCGGTCGGTGGCAGCTTCGAAATCATGGTGGACGCCAACCAGGCATTCACCGTGGCCGAAGCGTGCCGGCGTGCACGTGCCTACGACGACCTGATGCTCGGCTGGTTCGAAGAGCCCCTGCCGGCGGAGGACCTGGGCGGCCACGTCGAACTCGCCGCCAAGGCGACGATGCCCATCGCTATCGGCGAATCGCTCTACCACCCGGCGCATTTTCGCGAGTATCTCGAACGCGGCGCATGTTCAGTGGTCCAAGTGGATTGCGCGAGGATCGGCGGCATCACGCCGTGGCTCAAGGTCGCGCACCTTTCCGAGACTTTCAACGCGCCGGTGTGTCCCCATTTCCTCATGGAGATCCACGTGTCGTTGTCCGCCGCGGTGCCCAATGGCGCCTGGGTGGAGTACATACCGCAACTCGACGCAATCACGACTTCGCGTATGGCGATGAGCGATGGCTATGCCATCCCGCCGGACGCGCCCGGACTTGGAATCGACTGGGACCTCGCCGCCATCGACCGCCTCGCGGTCGCGCGTGCCACCGTGCAATAGGAGCTAAGCCATGCTGACCCGAAGCGCTCTCACCATCCGCCTCCATCCGAACGACGACGTCGTCATTGCCCGATCGCAACTGGTGGGTGGCACCACGCTGCTCGACGAGAAGATCACTGTCGTCGGGCTGGTTCCTCCCGCGCACAAGATCGCCACGCGCTCGATCAGGAAAGGCGATCCGGTGCGCCGCTACAACCAGATCATCGGATTCGCCAGCCGCGACATTGCCCCGGGCGAGCACGTGCACCTCAACAATCTGGTGATGGGCACTTTTGACCGTGATTACGCTTTTGGCGCGGACATGAAGCCCACCCAATACGTGAATCCCGCGGCCACATTCATGGGCATCGTGCGCGAAGACGGTCGCGTGGCGACACGCAATTACATCGGCATTCTGTCGACGGTGAATTGCTCGGCGACGGTGTCGCGCGGCATCGCGGACTACTTCACGCGGGAGCGCCTCGCGGAATTCCCGAACGTCGACGGCGTCGTGGCGCTCACGCACGGCTCCGGCTGCGGCATGGACACGCACGGCGAAGGCATGCTGCTGCTGCGCCGCACGCTCGGCGGCTATGCGCGGCACGCCAATTTCGCCGGCGTGCTGATGATCGGACTGGGGTGCGAGGCGAATCAGATCAGTTCGCTGATGGGTTCGCAGAACCTGAAGGAGGGTCCGTTGCTGCGCACGTTCAGCATCCAGGACACGGGGGGTACCGCCAAGACCATCGCCTATGGCATCGGGCAGATCAAGGAAATGCTGCCCCACGCCAACGTCGTCGAACGGCAACCAGTGCCGGCCTCCAACATCACGATCGGCTTGCAGTGCGGTGGCTCGGACGGCTATTCGGGCATCACCGCCAATCCGTCGCTGGGGGCGGCGGTGGACCTTCTGGTGCGCCACGGTGGGTCGGCCATCCTGTCCGAGACGCCGGAGATCTATGGCGCCGAGCACCTGCTGACGCGGCGCGCGGTTTCGCGCGATGTCGGCGAGAAGCTGGTCTCGCGCATCAAGTGGTGGGAGGACTACACGACGCGCGAAAAAGGCGAGATGAACAACAACCCGTCGCCCGGGAACAAGGCGGGCGGCCTCACCACCATTCTCGAGAAATCGCTGGGCGCCGTGGCGAAAGGCGGCACCACCAATCTCGTGGCGGTCTATGAATATGCGGAGCCCGTCATCGCCAAGGGTTTCGTCTACATGGACACGCCCGGCTACGATCCCGTCTCCGCGACGGGGCAGGTGGCCGGCGGCGCCAACATGATCGTGTTCACGACCGGCCGGGGCTCTGCCTATGGTTGCGCGCCCGCGCCGTCGCTCAAGCTGTCCACCAACACGCCGCTGTGGGTGAAGCAGGAAGAGGACATCGACCTCAATTGTGGCGAAATCGCCGATGGCACGGCGTCGGTCGACGGCACGGGCGAACGACTGTTCCAGCTGATCCTCGATACCGCGTCGGGCGCGAAATCGAAGAGCGAGAAACATGGGTACGGCCAAAGCGAATTCGTGCCGTGGTATCTGGGCGCGGTGATGTAGGACGCCGGCGCTTGCGCACCAATTTGGCACTTGCCGCTTGCGTGGCCGATCGCAGCCTTCAGTCCGGTGGATACACGGTGGAGGCGCTCGTTATCCCGACCGATAGACTCGCTCGGTTGACACTCTCGGTTGAGCCTCTCACTTTTAAGCGCTCTCGATTGACAAGCCCTTAGTTGACACCATCCACCGCCGCCCGTAGGCTGCAATCGGGCTGCGCAAACAAGACGGCGAAATCCGCGTAACGCAGCATTTTCATCCATGGAGGAGTCGCATGAAGCTGTTAAGCAAACTCGCCGCCGCGTTGGTCGCGGCCGGCATGCTCGCCGTCGCCGCGCCGGTGGCGGCGCAGGAAAAACTGGTGGTGTGGTGGGTCAAGGGCTTCTACAAGTCCGAGGATGACGCGCTCTTCGCCGCGATCAAGAAATTCGAGGACAAGACCAAGATAAAGGTCGAGCTGTCGCAATACCCGGTTCAGGACATGATCCCGAAAACGGTGGCAGCGCTCGATGCCGGCACGCCGCCGGATGTCGCATATGCCGACGTCTATGATTTCCAGGTCACGGGCAAATGGGCGTTCGACGGCAAGCTTGAGGACATTACCGACGTCATCACGCCGTTGAAGGGCGGGTTCCTCAAGAACACCATCGAGACCACCTACCTGTACAACGACAAGACCAAGAAGAAGGCGTACTACGCGTTTCCGCTCAAGCAGCAGACGATGCACATCCAGTACTGGAAGGATATGCTGGGTGACGCGGGCTACAAGCCCGAGGACATCCCGACCGCCTGGAAGGCGTACTGGGACTTCTGGTGCGACAAGGTGCAGCCGGCGCATCGCTCCAAGACAGGCAAGCGCACGTACGCCATCGGACAGCCGATGGGCGTCGATTCCAGCGACTCGTTCTACTCGTTCCTGACGTTCATGGACGCCTACAACGTCAAGCTGGTCGACGACGACGGCAAGCTCCTTGTCGACGACCCCAAGGTGCGGGCCGGCCTCATCAACGCGTTGCGCGACTACACGTCAATCCGCACCCGCGGCTGCACGCCACCGTCGTCCACGAGCTGGAAGGACCCGGACAACAATGTGTCGTTCCACAACAAGACGATCCTGATGACGCACAACGCGACCATCTCGATCGCGGCGAAGTGGCTCGACGATTCCAAGAATGAAACGCTCACGCCCGAGCAGCGCGCGCAGGCGAAGAAGAACTATGACGAGCTGATCGCCACGGCAGGCTTTCCCAACAAGCCGGATGGCTCGAAGATGGTCTATCGTGCCGCGGTCAAGACCGGCGTGATCTTCGAGGGCTCCAAGAACAAGAAGCGCGCCAAGGAATTCGTCTCGTTCATTCTCCAGGACGAAAACCTCCAGCCGTACGTCGAAGGTTCGCTGGGTCGCTGGTTCCCCGTGACCAAGACTGGAATCACGAGCCCGTTCTGGCAGGCCGATCCGCACCGCAAGGCGGTGTACACGCAGTTCGGCAACGGCACGGTCACGTTCGAGTTCACCAAGAATTACCGGTTCACGGTGCTCAACAACGAAAACGTTTGGGCCAAGGCCATGAGCCGCGTCGTCAACGACAACATTTCGGTGGAAAAGGCAACGGACGAAATGATCGCCCGCATCAAGCAGGTCGCCGGCTAATACCTCGGCGCCTGTGTTTGCGGCGGCAGTCGTTTCAGCAATGGCGCCTTAGGTCGCGGCGGGCTTCCGCCCTCCGCGACTTCTGGCGGTAACGCGAGGGATTGAGGAGTACGCGCATCGTGTCCACGCTGGCTCTTCCCGACGTGCAGCGGCTGCCTCCCGGGCCCGCGAAAAAGCCCATGTCACCGTGGCAGAAGTGGGGGCTGATCCTGCTCGTCCCCTATGTGGTGGTGTTCCTCGTGTTCGTGCTGTATCCGGTCGGCTACGGCCTGTGGCTGGCCCGCCATCCGGTCAGTTACCAGAAGCTGTTCGACGATCCGATCTTCCTCCGGTCGGTGTTCAACACGCTGGCGTTCGTGATCATCGGCATCAATCTCAAGATGATCGTCGCGCTCGTGCTGTCGGGTTTTTTCGTGACGGCACGCACGTGGATCAAGTGGATGTCGCTGCTGTTCATCCTTCCTTGGGCGGTGCCGTCGATCCCGACCATCCTGTCGGTCCGCTTCATGCTCAATCCCGAGTGGGGGCTCATCAATTCGCTGATCTTCCGCTTCACGGGCCAGGATGGTCCCAATTGGCTGAACGATCCGATGCTGGCGCTGGGTATCGCCATGCTGATGCACATCTGGAAGTCGTTGCCGTTCTGGACGTTGATCCTGGTCGCGGGACGCCTTGCCATCCCGGCCGAGCATTACGAAGCGGCGTCGGTGGACGGCGCCACGCAATGGCAGAAATTCCGCTTCATCACGTGGCCGTCGATGCGCACGCTCTACCTGACGTGCACGATCCTGTCGATGATCTGGACGATGGGCGACTTCAACAGCGTCTACCTGCTGACAGGAGGCGGTCCGGCTGACCTGACGCATGTGCTGGCCACGCTGGGCATCCGCTACCTGCGCCTGGACGAGGTCGACATGTCGATGGCCGCCATCGTTGTCGCGTTGCCCGCGGTGCTGCCGCTCGTTTATTTCATGATGAAGCGGTTGTCGAAATGACCCCCCGATGCTCACTTCGTTCGCCTCCCCCGGGGAGGCCTTCGATGAAGACTGCGGACATGGCAACAGGCGAGTACGGAAGCCAAGCTGCTGCTGATCGGCATACCGTTGTTCATCTGGACGATGCTGCCGATCTATCACCTGGCGCTGTTCGCGTTCTCGTCCAAGGACGAGGCGATGGGCGGCAGGCTCTGGCCCGAGCATCCCACGCTGCACAACTTCGAAGTGGTGTTCCGCGAGCAGCACCACTATCTCAACCATTTCTGGCTGCAGATGTGGAACTCGCTGTTCATCGCGGTGACGGTCGGGTTGCTCACGCTGGTTGTGGCCACCTGCGCCGCGTTTGCAATCAGCCGGCTCAAGGTTCGCGGCGGCCGCACCGTGATGAACCTCGCGCTGTTCACCTATTTCATCCCCGCCGCGTTCCTCGCGGTTCCGATGTACAAGACGATGGGCGTCTATGGCCTCCTCAACAATCAGTGGGCGCTGATCCTCGCGATGACCACCATTGCCGCGCCGTATTCGATCTGGGTGCTGAAGCAGGCGTCGGACAAGCTGCCCTACGAGCTGGACGAGGCGGCCAAGATGGATGGTGCGTCACCGCTTCAGCTCTTCCGGCTGGTCTACCTGCCGTTGATGACGCCCTCGCTGGTGGCTATCGGCACTTACGCATTGTTGCTGGCATGGAACGAGTACCTCTATGCGTTCCTGCTGTTGTCGAACGACAAGGACATCACGCTCGGCGTGGCGCTCGGCAACTTCCTTGCCGCCGACGATTCGCCGTGGGAATTGTTGATGACCACCGGACTTATCTACGCGCTGCCTCCCGCGGCGATCTACTACACGTTCAAGCGCTACATGGTCGGCGGATTGACTGCCGGCGCCGTAAAATCCTGACTTCGTCACCGAGATTCGACTATGGCCACCGTATCGTTCCAGAACATCGAAAAATCCTTTGGCAGCACCAAGGTGATCCAGGGCATCTCCTTCGATATCAAGGAAGGCGAATTCATGGTGCTGGTGGGACCGTCGGGCTGCGGAAAATCCACATTGCTGCGCATGCTGGCGGGACTGGAGGAGATCACCGGCGGGACAATCGCCATCGACAACAAAGTTGTCAACGACATTGAGTCCAAGGACCGCGACATCGCGATGGTGTTCCAGAGCTATGCGCTGTATCCGCACATGACCGTGGGCGAGAACATGGCGTTCAGTCTGAAGCTACGCAAGGCGGATCCGAAAATGATGGCGGACCGCGTGGCGCACGCGTCCAAGATCCTGAACCTGGATCCTTACCTCGCGCGCTTTCCCGAGGGAACTCTCCGGCGGACAGCGGCAGCGTGTGGCGATGGGCCGCGCGATCGTGCGCGACCCCAAGGTGTTCCTGTTCGACGAGCCGCTCTCCAACCTGGACGCCAAGCTGCGGGTAGCGATGCGCGCCGAGATCAAGGCGCTGCACCAGCGCCTGAAGACCACGACGGTCTACGTGACGCACGACCAGGTGGAGGCAATGACGATGGCCGATCGCATCGTGGTCATGCACGACGGTCGCATCGAGCAGATCGGCGCGCCGCTCGACCTGTACGACCACCCGAACAACCTGTTCGTCGCGCAGTTCATCGGCTCGCCTGCGATGAATGTGATGAACGGCAAGGTCAGGCGCGCTGGTGGCGCGGCGCACGTCGAGGTGGCAGGTGGCGTGCGCTGGCCGCTGCAGCAGGGCCCGGGCATCGAAGGCCAGGCGGTCGCCTACGGAATTCGTCCCGGTGACCTGCGCCTGGCCGGTGCCGATGCCGCGGGTGCGGTACCTGCGGAAATCGTCGTGGTCGAGCCGACCGGCGCCGAAACGGAACTGCTGATCCAGGCGGGCGAAGACCAGCTGATCCTGGTCACGCATGGCCGTCCCAACGTGAATCCCGGCGACCGGATCGGCCTCGCAATCGATCCCGCCAAAGTCCATGTCTTTGACCAGGGAACCGGCGCCCGACTCGCGGCGTGAATCGCTCCATCGCTATCTTCTACCGATCGACAAAGGAATCTTGATGCGTCGAATGATGCAAACGTTCGTGGTCGTCCTGTCGGCATTTGTCCAGGCGATGACGGCTCCGGCGTGGGCTCAGAGCGCCACCCCGATGCCGCGCATTGCCTATGTGTGGTTGTTCGGGATCGGACCGTCGGCGCCATTCGCCGATGCCTTCACCGCGCGCATGGCGGAGTTGGGTTGGATCGACGGCAAGACGATCAGAATCGCTTACCACGATGCGCAAGGCGATCCTGCCAAGCTCAACGCGATTCTGCGCAGCCTCGTCGACGCGAAGATCGACGTCCTGGTGGTGCCGTGCACTCCCGAGGCGGTTGCCGCGAAAAAAATCACGTCGACGGTTCCGATCGTTGTCGCCGCGACGGGCGACGCCGTCAAATCTGGCCTGATCGAAAGCTGGGCGCGACCTGGCGGCAACATCACGGGCGTCTCTGCCACACTTTATGACTTGAGCGCAAAGCGCATGGAGATACTGAAGGAGATCGCGCCCAAGCTCACGAAAGCGGGCGTTGTTTGGAACCCGGTGCGCGGTGACAATGCCGACGAGGTGGCCGCAATGCAGGACAGGGCGCGCAAGATCGGCGTCGAGCTCGTTTCGCAACAGGTGCGCGATCGCGAGGAGGTCAACCTTGCGCTCACCACGATGGTGCGCGACGGTATTGGCGGCTTGAGCGAGCTCGGCGATCCCTTCATGTACACCTACGCATCCGACTTTGTGGCGTTCACGGCCAAGCATCGCCTTCCGGCCGTTTACGACAACCGCTATTTCGTCGATCGCGGAGGACTGATGTCGTACGGCGTCGACCTGCCCGCGATGCATAGGCGCGCAGCAGATTTCACGGACAAGATCCTGAAAGGCGCAAAGCCTGCCGATCTCCCCTTCGAGCAACCATCCAAGTTCGAGATGGTGATCAATCTGAAAACGGCGAAGGCGTTGGGCATCGCCGTTCCCAATTCACTACTGGTTCGCGCTGACGAGGTTATCCGCTGATGGCAAAGAAGAGAGGCAAGCTGCGCTCGCAGACCTGGTTTGCAAGCCACGACCGCGATGCACTGGTGCACCGGTCTTGGATGAAGAACCAGGGCATGCCGCACGACCAGTTCGATGGCAGGCCCGTGATCGGTATCTGCAATACGTGGTCGCAGGCCACGCCGTGCAACGCGCATTTTCGCGAGCTTGCGCAGCATGTGCGCGATGGCGTTCTCGACGCCGGAGGCTTTCCTCTCGAGTTCCCGGTGATGAGCCTCGGTGAAACGCTGATGCGACCGACGACGATGTTATTTCGCAATCAGGCGGCGATGGACGTCGAGGAGTCCATTCGCGCAAATCCGTTCGACGGCGTCGTGCTGATGATGGGCTGCGACAAGACGACGCCCGCGCTGCTGATGGGTGCCGCGTCTGTCGACCTGCCGACCATAGGCATATCCGGCGGGCCGATGCTGAATGGGAAGTTCCGCGGCGAAGACATTGGTTCCGGAACGCATGTGTGGAAATTCACCGAAATGCTCAAGACGGGCGAAATGAAGATGGCCGATCTGGAGGAAGCCGAGTCCTGCATGTCGCGCTCGGCCGGCCATTGCATGACAATGGGCACGGCGTCGACGATGGCGTCGATGGTCGAGGCGCTCGGCATTGGCCTGCCCACCAACGCGGCCATACCGGCGGTCGATTCGCGGCGCAAGCTCCTGGCGCGCATGTGCGGCCGGCGCATCGTGGACATGGTGCACGAAGACCTCCGGATGTCGAAGATCCTCACGAAGGACGCGTTCGAGAACGCGATCATGGTCAATGGCGCGATCGGCGGCTCCACGAATGCCGTCGTGCATCTTCTTGCGATCGCGGGACGCCTCGGCGTGAAACTCAGCCTTGACGACTGGGACCGTCTCGGCCGCGACATGCCCTGCCTCGTCGATCTGATGCCATCGGGCAAGTACCTGATGGAAGACTTCTATTACGCGGGCGGATTGCCGGTGGTGATCCGGGAGATCGGCAAGCACCTGCACAAGAAGGCACTCACCGTGAACGGCAAATCCATCTGGGAAAATTCCAAGGACGCCGTGAACTACAACTCAAAGGTTGTCACGCCCATCGCCAAGCCGTTCAAGCCGCAAGGCGGCATCGCGGTGCTGCGCGGCAACCTCGCGCCCAACGGCTGCGTGATCAAGCCCTCGGCCGCGACGCCCAAACTCCTGAAGCACAAAGGCCGCGCCGTGGTGTTCGAGAATATCGACGACTTGCACAAGCGCATCGACGATCCCAAGCTCGATGTCGACGGCACTTGCGTGATGGTGCTCAAGAATTGCGGCCCCAAGGGCTATCCGGGATTCCCGGAAGTCGGCAATTTCGCATTGCCCGCCAAGCTCCTGAAAAAAGGCATCACCGACATGATCCGCATCTCCGATGCGCGCATGTCCGGCACTGCCTACGGCACCGTGGTGCTGCATACCGCGCCTGAAGCCGCCGCCGGTGGACCACTGGCGCTGGTGCGCAACGGCGACATGATCGAACTCGATGTTGCCAAGCGCAAAATCCATCTGCACGTCAGCGATGCGGAACTCGCCCGACGCAAGACCAAGTGGAAGCCCTTGCCGCCGCACTCCGATCGCGGCTGGGTAAAGCTCTATTGCAACACGGTGCTGCAAGCCGACCGGGGCGTCGATCTCGATTTCCTGGTCGGGGGCTCGGGTTCGAAGGTCGGCAAGGTCAGTCACTAGTCACCACCTGCCATGCCGGATTACCTCAATCCCGGGCTTCCGGACGGATTGCGGCGCGTCCGCATGCCGGTCGTCGACGCCACCAATGCCGCTCTCGAAGGCTATGGTTTTCTGGTGGACGACCCGCGAGACTGCAAAGTGGAAATCGTGCGCTGGCCGGCGCGAGGCACCCGTCCGGTCGACACCGACAGCGGTGATGAAGGTGGCGTCACAGAAGGCGTCTTCATCAGCGAGTGGCGCGGCGACATACTGTACGGACGCAACGAAGCGGTAGGCGGACACTACATCCTCGCCTATGCCGGCGAACCATCACAGGCGGATGTCACGCACCAACGCAATCCGGACCTGATGCTGCAATGGCACGCCAACTATCACCCGGACGGGGGACAGCTCTTCTTTCCGCTCGAAGCCAAGCCGTTCCTTGTCCCGCTGGCGCTTCCCGGCGACGATGTCCGTCCGGAGCATTTCATCTGCTTTCGCTTCGCTGGAACGCGCGGACTCTACATTCACCCGGACGTGTGGCACGAAGGTGTTTTCACTTGTGCAGGCACGCAACGCTTCTTCGATAGCCAGGGCGCCGTGCACGCGCGCGTGTCGGTCGATTTCGCACGCGAATTTGGCTGCCTGCTGGAGGCGCCGCTGGGCTGAGGCTACGCCCCGAGTTCGGCGATTTCCGACTCGCACCACGTCCTTTCGCTCGCCGGCAATTGCTCGTACAACGCCAATGCGGCGCTGCGCGACGCCTCAAAGGCCGCCATATCGCGTGCGGCGCGTTGCGCGACGGCCAACACCGTGTAGCCGTAGAAGCGCTCGATGACGGGCGCATCGTTCATCGCGCAAACTTCGATACATCGCGTCGCGCTTTCGATCGCCGCCGCAGCGCGACCGGCCTTGAGCAGACTCCGCGTGAGACGATATTCGGCGCGCTCTTCCTCCAGCCAAGTCCCCGCGACTTTCCAATATTTCAGCCCGCCGTTCGCAGCGGCGATCATTCCGGCCGTTTCCGGCATGTCGCGGTCGACCTTCTCCTCGAGTGCGGCGGCCAGGTTGTTGCCGCCCGCAGCGAGCGCGCGATTGGCGGGCGAATCCTTGCCAAGACCTGATTCAGCCAGCGCGATGGCATGCGCATACGTTGAGATCGCCTGCTTGAAATGGCTGCGGCCCGCAAACGCCGATGCCGATGCGGCAAGTACGGCAATGCGATCCTCATGGCCGAGCGATGCCAGCACCGTATCGTCGCCGCCGGCGTAGCGCAGCGTGGCGATGTTGCGAGACAGCGCGTCCGCGACGGCAAGGTGCCCGCTGTGCAGCGGTAGAGCGCGCAGCGCTTCCAGCAACGCGATGCCGCGGTCCCACTGTCCGAGATGCTCGCCGAAGACATGGGTGACGAGATGGGCGAACGGCCGCACGTGATCGGAGGTTTCGATCACGGCCAGCGACGCTGCGAGGCGGTCGGCGACCTCCTGCGGACGATCGCCGTGGTCGGTCCAGGATGTATCGAGAAAAGTGTCGAAGTCCATGCCGTATGCGGATGGGATGTATGGGGAACACGCCCGCGTTCAGAGTCTTTTTGCAGGCGCGGCCTTCGTCAGCCGACTTTCGTCCTTGCGTGCGGAAGCGCCGCCTCCGCCTCGAGCTCTTCCTCAACGCGATCGCTGCTCATCACCTGCGCCATCTTCTCCTTATCGAGCTCGTTCTCCCATTTGGAGACGACGATCGTCGCCACGCCGTTGCCGATGAGATTGGTCAGCGCGCGCGCCTCCGACATGAAGCGGTCCACGCCCAGGATCAGCGCCAGGCCCGCCACGGGAATCGTCGGCACGCTGGACAGCGTCGCCGCGAGCACGATGAAGCCGCTGCCGGTGACGCCGGAAGCGCCCTTGGATGTCAGCAGAAGCACCCCCAGGATGGTCAGTTCCTGCGCAAGTGTCAGTTCGGTGTTCGTCGCCTGAGCGACGAAGATCGCCGCCATCGTCAGGTAGATCGACGTTCCATCCAGGTTGAACGAGTATCCGGTGGGAATGACCAGGCCGACGACCGACTTGGAACACCCGAGCTTTTCCATTTTCTCCATCATCCGCGGCAACACCGATTCGGAGGACGACGTGCCCAGGACGATCAGCAGTTCTTCCTTGATGTAGACGATGAATCGGAAAATGCTGAAACCGGTCCAGCGAGCGATCAGGCCGAGGACGACGAAGATGAACAGCAGACACGTCAGGTAGAAGCTGCCCATCAGTTGCGCCAGCTGCTGCAGCGACCCGATGCCATACTTGCCGATGGTGAACGCCATGGCGCCGAATGCGCCGATGGGCGCCGCTTTCATGATGAATGCGACGACGATGAAGAACGCGTGCGTGATCTTCTCGATGAAACGCACGACTTCGCGACCGCGTTCTCCGGCGGACGCCAGCGCAAAGCCGAACAGCACCGAGAACAGCAGCACCTGCAGGATCTCGCCTTTGGCAAACGCGTCGACGACCGTCGTCGGAATGATGTTCATCAGGAAGTCGACGGTGCTCTGCGATTTGGCAGCAGTGGTGTAGCTGGCAAGCGCCTTGGTGTCGAGCGTGGACGGGTCGATATTCATCCCGACGCCAGGTTTGAGCGTGTTGACGACGACGAGGCCGATGATCAACGCGATCGTGCTGACCACCTCGAAGTACAGGAGCGCCTTGCCGCCGACGCGCCCGATCTTCTTCATGTCTTCCATGCCGGCGATGCCCGTGACCACCGTGCAGAAGATGATCGGCGCGATGATCATCTTGATGAGCTTGATGAACGCGTCGCCCAGCGGTTTCATTGCTGCGCCGGTATCGGGCCAGAAATGCCCGAGGATCACGCCGCAGGCGATGGCAAACAACACCTGTACGTACAGATGCTTGTAAAGCGGCTTCTTGGTCATTGAACCCCCGGCAGAATTTTCGTCTCGCTGTCCTGGCCGTTCCGTTCATGCGAAGGCAGGCACCACGCCCCACTGCGGTTGAACGACAAGTCTAGTCCTTTGGGACGGCAGCTGCTTCGGGAGGTGGCAGGAGACTGGCGGCTCAATCGCCGCTGGGACGCCCGTCGATTTCCACCTCGCCCTCGATCTCCACCGGAATGTCGAACGGCAATTCCGCCATGCCCACGGCCGAACGCGAATGGGCGCCGCGTTCCGGGCCATAGAGTTCCAGGATCAGGTCAGAAAAGCCGTTGATGACCGAAGGTTGTGCAGTGAAACCCGGCGCCGAATTGACCATGCCGAAAACGCGCAGCCATGCGGTAACGCGATCGAGGTCGCCCAATTCTCGCTGCAAGCTGGCCAGAATCGAAAGAGCGACCATGCGGGCCGCCGCGTAACCCTGTTCCACCGTCAGGTCGTGGCCGACCTTGCCCAGCGGGCGCGCCACGGAGCCGTCCGGATTCTGCGGCGCATGGCCGGAAATGAACGCGCGGTTGCCGTGGACCCTGACGAACGCAAACGGCAGGCGCGCGCCGGGCGGAATGATGATTGGTGCAGGCAGCGCCAGGCCCAGGTCAACCAGTCGGGTCTCGATTCGCACGCGGTTTCTCCGTTACGATTTCACTGGTGTCGAGCCGGGTGAGGACCTGCGACACCACGCTGCCCGATACTTTCGAAGCCAGCCGGAGCGTCCAATACACTGAGCCCGAAATCCTGGATTCGACGAACTCCACCGTACGCACAGGGGCGGCAATGGGACCGATCCGCTTGAGAACCGCGTAGGGATGGCGGGCGATCGCGCGGTGGATCTGCTCCGTCCGGTCGACACCAGCCAGCAGCGTGTCCGCGATCAGGTGGTTGAGGCCCCGCAGTTGACGAATCGTAGGTTTGGCCATGATTGTGCGATGGTCATTCGTCGGCGCAGATTTGCCGGATGCGGCGATAGACGGCCTCGTCGTGGGCCAGCGCCAGATGATGGACACCCGGGAAGACCGTCATTTCTGGAGTGGAATTGTCTCCCGTGTGCGCGATGTCTCGACGCGGCACACGAACGAGCGCGTCGCCGAGTATCCGCCCCAAAGGGTGCGCCGGGTCCCGGGTCAGCGTCCCCATCAAGAGGTAGTGGCGCGCCGTTTCCAGCCATCGTGGCGATCCAGCTTTCGGGTGACCGGATGCCAGATCCTTGGCGCCGCGACTGCGCAAGTCGAGGATGTCTCCCACGAGCCGCGTCACCTGGCCAGGTACCGCGCGCAGCGTTCCGGCTGTCACACGCGCAACTCGTTCGAGATCGGCGCCATCGTGCGGCGTGCCTATGTAGATCGCTCGCTTGACGCGCTTCAGCGCTGCGGAAATGGGCTTGCGCGCAGGATCGCAGGCGCTGCGCATCAGAAGTCCACCCATGCTGTGCCCGATAAGCGTGATTTCGTCGATCGGGTTCGGATACACGGCCACCAGGTCATCCAGCAGTTTCAGGAGATGCCCGCCGCTTTGCGCTATTGGCAATCCCGTGTTGTACCTGACGTAGAACGGTGTGTAGCCGAGATCGCGATGCAGGCGGGTGCCATAGGAACTGTCCGGCATCGCCGAGCCCGGAAACGTCCACACGCTTTCGTTGCAGCAAAAGCCATGAACGAGGATGCAAATCCTTCGTGAGGGAGCGGAGTGGGCGAGGTGCAATCCTGCCGGTGTCAACTCCAGCGGTTGTCCATGCTGCCTGAACGACATGGCGATCGCCAGGTCGTTGCCGCGCCGATCCAGGTAGTCGCCCACCATTCCGTTGAGGATGCTCACACCGCGTTCCGGCCAGGACTGCGCCTGGTTGGGCAGGGGTTGCGTCGCCTTCATGACCCGGATCGTAATCGTTTTTCTCCGATGGCGTTGCCTATCTCCGGAACCTCGACGATTCGTACTCCGTCCGTGGGTGGTGCGGCAATCGCGTTGACGAGCGCCGCCACCATCGCCTGGCGAGTCACGAGGCCAAGCCGCCGTGCGTTGGCTCGCGTCGCCGGCAGCAGGCGCAACATCGCATAGACGGGAATGAGGACGTACGGCCAGTAGTGTCCTGGCCCGAGCACGTACCAGGGGCGCAGGAGGGTAGCGGGGAGGCCCGTGGCGCGGACGAATTCCGCGGCCTTGCCCGGCCCGGGGTGCGGCGTGCCGACGAGGTGGACGACCGTTGCGCCGCGAGGAATGGCCGTGGCAAAGGTGCCTGCGTCCAGCGCGTCACCGATGACCGGATGCGCCGCGGCGGGAAGCCTGGCCTGCGAGCCTGCGCGTACGAGCGCGTCGACGGCATACCCCTGGGCGATCAGCGATTCGATCAGCGGGCGGCCGATGTAGCCGGTACCGCCGGTAACGAAGACCGCAGCGCCGGCAGGCATTGCTACCCCACCGGAAGGCAGGCCGGACCGAGGGGACCGAAGCTCTTGTACGTGAGGATGAATTCCTGGTGGCCCAGTGCTTCCGATTTCGTCGCCTCGCCGCTGGCGACCCGGCCGATGAGGTCGTAGATCTCGCGCCCGACCTCCGGCAGCGACGCGTGGCCTTCGAGAATGCGGCCGGCATCGACATCCATGTCATCCGCCATGCGCTTCCAGGTCTCGGGATTGGCGCACACCTTGATGACCGGCGAGATGGCCGAACCGACGACGGAACCTCGGCCCGTCGAAAACAGGATCACGTGCGAACCGCAGGCGATCAATTCCGCGATTTCCGCGTTGTCGTTGATGTTGGGGAAGCCAAAGCGAACTTCACCATCCGGAACCACATCGAGCAGGTAGAGTCCTTTGCGCGGCGGCGCGATGCCGGGCTTGATGATTCCGGAGATTTTGGATTGCCCGGACTTGGCGTAGGCGCCGAGCGACTTTTCCTCGATGGTCGTGAGGCCGCCGTCCGCATTACCCGGAGCAAAACTCGCGTACCCCAGCGTTGCGTAATATTCAGCGGCCTTGGCCACCGTGCGCTTGAGTTCGTCCCCCAACTCGGCATTGGCAGCGCGCGCCGCCATCTGATGTTCCATCCCGATCAGCTCGCCCGTTTCCTCGAAGATCGTGGCGGCGCCGTCGGCGACCAGCAAGTCGAAGGCGACGCCCATCGCAGGATTGGCAGTGAGTCCCGACGTCGCGTCGGAGCCGCCGCAGATCGTGCCGACGACCAGTTCATCCGGCCGCATGGCCACCGGTTCCTGCGCCCCCAGCGTGCGCAATGTCGCAGCCACCCATTCGCGTCCGGCAGCGATCGTCTTGCGGGTGCCGCCGCCATCCTGAATGCCGATCGTGCTGACCGGCCGGCCGGACGCTTCGACGACCTTGGCGAGCTGCCGCTTGTTGAAGCCTTCGCACCCCAGGGAAACCAGCAGCGCGCCGCCGACGTTGGGGTGCGTGCACAGCTTTTCCATCATCGCCAGCGAATACGCATTCGGATAGCAGCCGGGAAAGCCGATGAGATGGACGCCTTGTTCAGGGAACGCGGCGACGATTTCTCGCGCCACGTGATGCGCGCATTCGACGAGATAGGCGACGACGAGCACATTGCGTATGCCCTTGCGGCCGTCGGCGCGCAGATAGCCGTGCATGTTCGCCTCCTCGGGGGGAACGGGATCGGCGCTTAAGGCGGCAGCGTGTACGTCGGCAGGTAGCTGCTGGCGACGTTGTGCGTGTGCACGTAAGCGCCTGCGGCTATGGCCGTCGTCGCGACGCCGATGGGACAGTTGTATTTGAGGATAGTCTCACCGGACGCAATGGCGCGAGCCGCCACCTTGTGGCCGACCGCGATATCGCGGTCGACTTCAAGCGCGACACCTTCGAGCGCGACCGACTCACGCGCCTGCAGCGGCCTTAGCGCGACGGCGACATTGTCGGAAGGCGAGAGCCGCATCAACGCGGCAGCGGAACTAGAACTTGCCATATTTGTTGTACGCGTCGACCGGATCCATGCCGCCCACCAATGCCCGCCGCATGTCCGTTTCCGTCGAAACGACTTCTTCCGTCTTGACGATCACCTCGTCCACGAGCTCGTGCGGAATGATCACGACACCGTCTCGATCGCCGAGCAGGTAGTCGCCGGTACGGATCGTCACCGTGCCGATGGTCACGGGCTCGCCGTAACGGTCCGGAACCCAGCGCTCGACGATATCCGAGGGCGTGAGAAACGAGCAGAACACAGGAAAGCCCTGTTCCAGCACGAGGTCGGTATCGCGCGAACCGCCATCGACGACATAGCCCAGCACGCCGCGGGCCTTCAACGTTTGCGCCGACAATTCTCCCATCAGCGCAACTTCGTGGTTGTGCGGCTGGCACACCACCACATGCCCGGACGGCGCCTGCGCGAGCAGCGTGCACCAGCCCAGCAGCGTCTCGTGGCGGGACTTGGTGCGATCGATGTGGCCGGAGACCGTCCATACCGGACCGGCGAGACGGGTTCCTGGCGCAATGGCCTTGATCTCGGGCGGAAGCACGATGTTCTCGTGCCCCATCATTCGTAGCACGTCGTGCACTGCGCCGGTGTAGCAGGCGGAAAGGCGCTGAGTGAGCGTGGCCATGGCAAATACGCGTATTCGTTAGGTCTTCTTGCGCCAGCCGCCGATGATCGCGCCAGCGATGGTCAGGCCGACCAGTACGTAGCCGGAATTGATGGTATCACCGCAAGATGATTGGTATTTTTCATGGGCATTCCCCCCCGGTAGTGAGCACGTGCATCGCGCTTCGTGCCGGCAGTCTGCCGCGACCGATCGGATAGCGCAAGCCGCGCCGCGAGGGGGGGCTAGATCAGGCCGAACATGATCTGTATCTGCGCGCGGAAGGCGCGCCCGGAGGTGAGCTCGGTGCCGTTGGCCAGGATGATCTCGTATTCACCGTGCAGCTGAGGTCGCAGTTCGCGCACGAAGTGCACGTTGATCGCGTGGGAGCGGTGTATCCGCAGGAACGTGTGCGGCGGGAGGCGCGAAACCAGACCTGTCAGCGTCTCCTTGTGCAGGTAGGGCCGATCCGCCCAGAGGCGCACGTAATTGTCCTCCGCCTCGATCCTTACGATGTCGGCGACCTGAACGATCACGATCCGGTTCACGGACTTGACCGCAATGCGCGTCAATTTCGAAGGAGCGCGCGGCTGAACTTCCCACAGCGTGTCTACAGTACTGCCTGGTTCCTTTTGGTCTTGCGTGGTGGTGCTGGTGTACCCGTCGGTTGGTGTCGGCATGTCAGGTCTCCCATAGGAGGCTTGTCTGGTTTCGCGATAAATTCCTGAGCCTTTCGTCGGATCAGTATCGGGACTTCAAACCAGCCTGCGCTCGTGGCACAGGCGCCGCACAACGGGCCCTTCGGACACACGCGGACGCTTTCGCCGCGCTGCCTAACTCCTGTTTCCCTAATGTTTACGCCGCGATGCCTTGCGAACGTCGCGGGCAAGCGTGCGAATACCGGCGAGCGGCAGCAATTCGGCTGCCTGCCGCTGAGCGCCTTCCCACAAAGGCATCGCCTGCCCAAAGCGTCGTCGTCCTGCCGCGGTGAGCTTCACCACCTTGACCCGCCGATCGCTGCCGGCGCGCATTTGCACGAGGCGCGCATCCTGAAGCTTGGCGACTGTGCGGCTGAGCGTGGTCTGGTCGGTGATCGTGACTTCCGCCAGCTTGCCCATTTCCACGGGCTCCATGGCGACAATGGCCCACATCAGCGCAAGCTGCCCCGCATGCAGGTTGACGGGACGCAGCGCGTCGTCATAAATCGTGTTGATGACACGCGTCATCAATTTCAGATTGGCGTAGGCGCACTCGTTGCCGCGGCGCGCATAGGATGCGATCGCCGCCGGGTCGGTGGCGCGGGACTTGATTGCCTCACTTGCCTCCTCATTCGCCTTCTCACTTGCCTCCTCATTTGCTTGATCACGTGCAACTGCCCTCATGGTGTCCTTTCGACGGGCAGCGCCCGCGGACGCAACCCATGCATATACATCTAATGGCCCGACGATAGCGCAAAAGTTCCACCCGCGCAAATCCCGGGGAATGAGGGGTTGTGCCGCTGGGCGGCTCGGGAACTCGTACCAGAGTTCCTACATCGACGTGAACACCGATGAAAACGGCAACACACGGCGCGTCGGCACGCTGAGCCTCTGGGACGTGCAAGGCAGCTACACGGGTTTCAAGGATCTGACGCTGACGCTGGGCGTGAAGAATTTGTTCGACACCAACCCGCCGTTCACCAACTCGGTCGGCCTTACGTTCCAGGTGGGCTACGACCCTTCGTACTACGACGCGCGTGCGCGGTTCATCTACGGTTCGGTCAGGTACGCGTTCAAGTAGCCCAAGTTACCTGAGGGTTGCGGGGCACGGCTACGTGTCCCGTACAGGCTGCCGGGCGGTTGCGCTAGATCAGGTCCAGTTGCTGCGGACCGGGCGCGCGGGGCGGCCGAAAACGTGACGTGTCGAGCGGTGTGCGATCGCGGTTAAGACCCAGCCGCTTGCACGCCAGCGCGAAGCGCTTTTCAATCAATTCGGCGAACGGTCCCGTGCCGCGCATCCTGGCACCGAAACGCGCATCGTAGTCGGCCCCGCCGCGCAACTGGCGCAACACGCTCATTACGTGTTCGGCGCGCAGCGGATAGTGCGTATCGAGCCAGTCGCGAAACAGTGGAGCGACCTCCAGCGGCAGGCGCAGCATGATCCATCCGGCGTGGCACGCGCCGCTCGCGGCGGCTCCTTCCAGGATGCCTTCCAGGTCGCGGTCATTGAGTTGAGGGATGACGGGCGCCGCCAGCACGCCGACCGGGATGCCCGCATCGGCCAGCGCCTTGATCGCTTGCAGGCGGCGCGGCGGCGTGGCCGCGCGAGGCTCCAGCGTGCGGGCCATCGCCTTGTCCAGCGTCGTGATGGAAAGGTAGACACGCGCCATGTTCTTCGCGGCCATCGGCGCGATGAGGTCGATGTCGCGCTCGACGAGCGACGACTTGGTCACGATGGTGAACGGGTGCTCGTGCTCGACCAGCACTTCCAGGATGCCACGCGTCACCTTCCATTCGCGCTCGATCGGCTGGTAGGGGTCGGTATTCGTGCCAAGGGCGATGGGGTCGCACACGTAGCCTTTTTTCGCCAACTCCGCGCGCAGCAGCGCCGGCGCATTGGGTTTGGCGAAAAGCCGCGTTTCGAAATCGAGTCCCGGTGACAGGTCGTGAAAGGCGTGCGTCGGCCGTGCGTAACAGTAGATGCAACCGTGTTCGCAACCCTGATAGGGATTGATCGACTGGTTGAAGGGGATGTCCGGCGACGCGTTGTGCGAAATGATGGTCCGCGCGGGCTGGATGGTGACCGTCGTCTTGATGGGCGCTGGTTCGTGGCCCTCTGCGTTATCGGTGGTCGAATCCGGCGGCGCGACATGCCAGCCGTCGTCATACGCTTCGCGGCCCTCTCGGCGGAACCGGTTGAGCGGATTGAACGTTGCGCCACGGCCGCGCTCCGGCGCTTCGCCAGGCGCTCGCCTCAGCGGGTCGGGCAAGGAGGGGGGCGCGTTGTCCGGCATGGGCCCGTGGCGTTTCATGGCGACCATTTTACGCGCAGACAACGTGGAGGCGTGGCGTAGAATCCACGCCACCGCGAGGACGCCATGAGCAAGCCAAAAACGCATCGCTTCGACACGCTTTCTCTGCATGCCGGCGCGCGCCCTGATCCGGCGACAGGCGCGCGGGCGACGCCTATCTACCAATCGGCGTCCTTCGTCTTTCCCGACAGCGACCACGCGGCTGCGCTCTTCAACATGGAGCGCGCCGGACACGTGTATTCGCGCATTTCCAATCCCACGGTCGCCGTGCTCGAGGAACGCGTGGCGGCGCTGGAAGGTGGCGTGGGCGCGATCGGCACCGCGAGCGGGCAGGCGGCGCTGCACCTGGCGATCGTCACGCTGCTTGGCGCCGGCGCTCACATCGTCGCGTCTCGCTCGTTGTATGGCGGTTCGCATAACCTCCTCGACTACACGCTGCCGCGCTTCGGCGTCGAGACCACCTTCGTCGATCCGCGGAGCGTGGATGCGTGGCGCGCCGCAATACGACCGACGACGCGCCTGCTGTTCGGCGAAACGCTGGGGAATCCCGGGCTCGACGTGCTCGACATTCCGCGCGTGGCGGAAGTGGCGCACGAAGCCGGGTTGCCTCTGCTGGTGGACTCGACGTTCACAACGCCCTGGCTCATGCGGCCTTTCGATCACGGCGCCGATCTCGTGTTTCATTCCGCGACCAAGTTCCTGTCGGGACACGGGGTTGTCATCGGCGGCGTGCTGGTCGATTCCGGCCGGTTCGATTGGGAGGGTGGCAACGCGAACGGCAAGTTCCCGACGCTGACCGAGCCCTATGCCGGCTTTCACGACATGGTGTTCAGCGAGGAATCGACCACCGCCGCGTTTCTGTTGCGCGCAAGGCGCGAAGGCGTGCGCGATTTCGGCGCGTGCATGGCGCCGTTTACCGCGTTCCAGATTTTGCAGGGTATCGAGACGCTGCCCTTGCGCATGGCGCGGCACGTGGAAAACACGCGGCGCATCGTGGCGTTCCTGGCGGCGCATGCGTTTGTCGCGGATGTTGGCTATCCGGACCTTCCCGGGCACGCGGACCATGCGCTTGCGCAAAAGCTGCTGCCGCGCGGATGTGGCGCCGTATTCTCGTTCAACCTGCGCGGCACGCGGGCGCAGGGCCGCAAGTTCATCGAGACGCTGAACCTGTTTTCGCACCTGGCCAACGTCGGCGATGCGAAGTCGCTTGTAATCCATCCAGCGTCGACCACGCATTTCCGGATGTCTGCCGAAGACCTGGTGAAGTCGGGGATCACCGAAGGCACGATTCGCCTGTCCATCGGGCTCGAGGACCCCGATGACCTCATCGAGGACCTGAGCCGCGCGTTGTACTCAGCGGCTAAGGCCTGAGGCGGACCGCTACATGCGTCTCAATGTCGCAGGCAACGCTTGTTATTGCTATACCGGTTCTCGCGCGATCGAGGCGGGCAAGCCGACGATCGCATTCGTGCATGGCGCGGCGAACGACCATAGCGTCTGGGCGTTGCAGTCGCGCTACTTCGCGCACCACGGACACAATGTCCTGGCGGTGGACCTCCCGGGCCATGGCCGTTCCGGTGGCCCGGCGCTGACATCGGTCGAGGCCATCGCGGATTGGCTTGCGCTTCTGCTCGATGCTGCCGGAATCGAGCGGACGGTCGTTATCGGCCACTCTCTCGGCTCGCTCATCACGCTTGCTTTCGCAGCGCGCCATTCTCTTCGCGTGACCAAGGCGGTAGTGCTTGGTCCCGCGGCACCGATGTTCGTCAGCGACGAACTCCTTGCCGCCTCCCGGATAGACGAACCAGAGGCCTACGCGATGATCAACAGCTGGTCATTTTCCGCGGACAAGCAGCTGGGCGGCAGCGCGGTACCGGGATTGTGGATGACCGGCAATTCGCTGCAGCTGATGGGGCGAACCCGCCCCGGTGTTCTCTACACTGACCTGTCGGCATGCCGATCCTATGCCGACGGACTTGCCGATGCCGCGCGCGTCCGCTGTCCGGTGTTGGCGATACTCGGCTCGCGCGACGTCATGACGCCGGTCAAGGGCGCGCAGGCATTGCTCGCCGCCTTGGCGGACCCGCACACGGTGACACTGGCCGGCGCGGGTCACTCGATGATGGCCGAAGAGCCCGATGCGGTGCTCGATGCGATGCGCGCGTTCCTTTAGCCGATGACCCACGACGCCGGCTCCTCGCTCCCCGCTGTGTCCGGAATCGACATCGGTGCGCCGTACGTCGTTCGTCACGCCGATCCGCTTGCATTTCTGGCTGCCGCGGCGCCCGTGCTCGCACGGGACGAGGCGCTGGCCAGCAGCTACTACGCGTGGGTCAACGGCCTCATCAGGAATCCACCGGGCATCGCCGAGCCTGTCTACTGCGCGACGATTCACGAGGGGGCCATTGCGGGCGCGGCGATGAGGCGCGGCCATGGCGGGTTGTGGATCGGCGCCAGCGATCCCGCGGCCGCATCCGCCTTTGCAGGTGACATCTACGCGCTGCAAGGAGACGGCGATCCGGTCCTGCAAGGCGTGGTGGGCGTGCGCGCTGCCTGCGAGGCATTTGCGCGGCGCTGGAGTGCGCTGACTGGCAGGCCGCATGCGGTGCGCGTGGAAATGCGCAATCACAAGTTGACGCAGGTCGAGCCGGTGCCGCAGCCTTCCGGCGTGGCGCGCGTGGCGACCGTCGAAGATATCCCGTGGATCAGCGAAGCGCAGCGAGATTTCATCGTCGAGATCGCGCTGCCGGAGGACCCTGCGCGACTGCTTGCGATGGTGCCAAAGCGTATCGAGCGCGGACAGTTCTGGATCTGGGATGATGGTGGACCCGTCGCATTCGCCGGCTGGACCGACGCGCCTCCCGATGCCGGGCGCGTCGCGCCCGTCTACACGCCGCCGCACGCGCGCGGCCGCGGCTATGCGACCGCGCTCGTCGCGGCATTGTCACGGGCGTTGCTGGATGCGGGCAGGCAACGGCTTTTCCTGATCACCGACCTCGCCAATCCTGTCTCCAATTCCATTTACGCCAAGATCGGCTATCGGCCGCAGTCGGACCTGTTTCATTTCGATTTCCTGGAACCCGCGCAGCTTACGCCAGGCATGAGCGAGCAAGCGTGACCGCGCCTCGCTTTCATTGCCCGCAAGAACTCGCGGCCGATGACGTCGGCGGCGAGTATGGGTTGCCCGACGCTGTCGCGCATCACGCCGTGCGGGTGCTGCGCCTCGCGGCAGGCGATCGCGTCACGCTGTTCACCGGCGGCGGCGGCGAATTTGCGGCGACATTGGTTCGCGCGGACAAACGCAGCGCGATCGTGCACATCGATGGATTCGATCCGGTGGAGCGCGAGGCGCAGCTGGCAGTCACGCTGGTGCAAGGCATCGCGGCTAACGACGCGATGGATCACGCGGTGCGGCGGGCAGTTGAATTGGGCGTAACTGCGCTCCAGCCCGTCGTCACCACGCGCAGCGCGCGCGTTCCGGCAGGAGAACGCGGTGAAAAGCGCCTCGCGCACTGGCGCCAGATCGTCGTGGCCGCGTGCGAACAATGCGGACGCAATCGCATTCCTGAAGTGCGCGATGCGTTGCTGCTCGAAGATTGGCTTGCAACGCGGAAACGGGACGCGGCGGGCATCGTGCTGGCGCCGGATGTGGAGGTTGCGATTTCGGATCTTCCGCCGCCGCAACGTACGCTCGATGTTCTGGTCGGTCCGGAAGGCGGATTCACTCCCGAAGAAGTCGCTGCGGCACGCCAGGGAGGGATGACGGCCGTACGCTTGGGGCCGCGAGTGCTTCGGACCGAAACCGCGGCTTTGGCCGCGCTGGCGACGGTAAACGCGCTGTGGGGCGACTCACGGTGACGTTGGCAGCCGCGAATTCCCTCGCCCCGCGCGCGCCTCCTTGACGCTTGGAGGCCATCGCGGGGATGATTCGCTTCCGCACCGGCCGTTGCAACCGTTCAGGAAACTTCATGTCCCGCACGCTCATAGTCGAACCCGACGATACTTCGCAACCACTGCTCGCAGCGATCGACGGCGCCAAAAAGTCGATCCGCGTAAAGATGTTCCTGTTTTCCGACCCCGGCCTCATCGAGGCGACGATCGCCGCGGCCAAGCGCGGCGTCGACGTGCGCGTGATGCTCAATGCCGCGCGGCGCAGCGGCGAATCCGAGAACGAGGAATCGCGCAAGCAACTCGTCGAAGGTGGCGTGAAGGTTCTCGACAGCAACCCGGCGTTCGATCTGACCCATGAGAAGTCGATGGTTGTCGACGACGCGACTGCCTTCGTGATGTCGCTCAACTGGGAAACGCGCAACGTCACGGCCACACGCGATTACGGCATCGTGACCACTCACAAGCACGAGGTCCAGGAAATCATCGAATGTTTCGAGGCTGACTGGAGCCGCAAGCCGTTTGACGCCGACGCGACGGCGCACCTCATCTGGTGCAATAACAATGGGCGTGAGCGCTTCGCGCATTTCGTCGACCGCGCGAAACACACGCTGTGGCTGCAGAACGAGCGCTACCAGGACGCAGTCATCATCGAGCGCGTCGTGCGAGCCGTCACGCGCGGCGTCAAGGTTCATGTGGTCGCGCGGCCGCCGCATTCGCTCAAGAAGGACAAGCTGATCGAAGGCGTGGGCGGACTGCGCATCCTGCAGGACGTCGGCGCCAAGGTGCACAAGCTGAAAGGACTGCGCCTGCATGGCAAGATGATGCTGGCCGACAGCGAGCGTGCGATCGTGGGTTCGGTCAACCTGGCGCCGGGAAGTTTCGACGGACGGCGCGAACTCGCGATCGAGGTCGACGACACTCCCGTGATCAAGCGCCTGGAAAAGATCGCGCAGCACGACTGGGAGCACTCGGTGTTGCTCGATCTGAGCGATGCGGGATTGTTGGCCGATCTGGAAAAGCGCGGCAAGGGTGAAGGTGCGGCGGACCTAGTCCTCGACGCCGACGAAGAAAAGCATAAGCACAAGCACGCCAAGCACGACGGCCACTGACGTCCCGAGGATTCGCGGTTGCGCCCCGTTGGGCGCTAGGCAGCGGCCAGCGCCGCCCTGCGGCAGACGCGGAGCGCCACATCGGTGAGCGCTTCCCACGCATCGCCTTGACCCAATCCCTTGGACAATGCGTCGAGTTTCGCCAGCGCCAGCAACAGCGCGGGCACCGACGCCGGGGCCACCCGGCCCACCGCCCGCTCCAGCGCGGCCTGACGCTTGCCCCACACGCGCGCGTTGCGGATCGCCGCCGACAATGGCGTTCCCGCGCGCACCATCGTGTGTACGCTTGCAATGGCGTGCACGTCTTCGACCAGCTGCCAGATCGCCGGGACGGGCGCGTCGCCTTCCGCCTGCAGTGAACGAAGGATGCGCAGCATCCGGGTTGCGTCACCGGCCAGCCACGCCTCCGAAAGCTGAAATACATCGTAGCGGGCGACATTGGCGATTGCCTGCTCGACCGCCTCATGCGCGAGCTCGCCTTCCGGCAGCAACAGCGCCAGTTTTTCGATCTCCTGCGCTGCGGCCAGCAGATTACCCTCGCAGTGGTCGGCCAGGAACGCCAGCGTCTCGCGGGACGCGCGCTGACGATGGCGCTTCATGCGCGTGCCGATCCACGCCGGCAGCGCATCGCGTTCGATGGGATACACGGCAACGGTTATTCCAGCATCTGACAACGCCGTGAACCAGGCGGAAGCCTGGGTCGCGCGGTCGAGCCGTGGCAGCGTGATTACCGTAACGTTATCGGGGCTTGGATTGGCGGCGTACGCTTCGAGCGCCTTGCCACCTTCGACGCCGGGCTTGCCCGTTGGAATGCGCAGGTCGACGAGCTTGCGGTCCCCAAAAAGGCCCAGGTTCGCATTGGCGCCAAGGAACGCGTCCCAGCGGAATCCCGATTCGACGACAAAGATCTCGCGCTCCGCCGCCCCGGTCTTGCGAGCCGCTGCGCGAACCGCGTCGCCCGCTTCGATCGCCAGCAAAGGCTCGTCGCCGTGAATCACGTACAGCGGCGCAACACCGCGCTGCAGATGTTCCGGGAGGTCTTCCGCGCGAACTAGCATGGCACCGAGCGCCCCCTGGGCTAGGCCGGCTTCCTCGCGGACTGCAATCGCCGCACGATTTGCTGGATCGCGTCGGTCTGCATGTCCCGCTGCAGTCGCTGCTCTTCCAGGTCGCGCGCCAGCGCCTGCGTCTCGTTGAACGTATAGGCACGGCGGATCGTGATCTCGCCGGGCGGCATCCATTCGCCGCCGTCGTTGTCGTGCAGTCGAAAGGACACGCGCTTGATGAGCTGGAATTCGCGCACCGCACCGGCCGACGACAGCGACAGCACTTCCTTGTCGTCCTGGACGATCGGGATGTCGAGGATGACCTGCGCGGCCGCAGCGGTGTCCACGAGCGTCGCGCTGCCCGCGCCCGCGAGTGCGCGCCGCATTTCGTTGTTGAACGACGGCGCCGCGTTGGAATTAAGGTACATGCTCGAAAACGTGTAAGTCGCCGCGCCGCGCAGCTGAAATCCGCAGCCGGCGAGCCACAACGCCCCGACGAGGGCGAGCAGACCGATGCCCGCGCGGCGCGTCATGCCACGCGCATTGGATTCCTTCATACGACGACGTTCACGAGCCGCCCGGGCACGATGATCACCTTCTTCACCGCTGCGCCGTTGGCGTGCTTTGCAACTTCGGCGCTTTCCCGAGCCGCGGCCTCGATGGTTGCCTTGTCGGCTGACGCGGGGACACTCAATTTGCCGCGCAGCTTTCCATTCACTTGCAAAACCAGCTCGATCTCGTCGCGAGCGAGCGCCGACGCGTCCACTTCGGGCCACGGGGCGTCCAGCAGGTCGCCGTATTCCTTCGCGAATTCGAGGTCCTGCCACAGCGCCCACGTCGTGTGAGGCACGACGGGATAGAGCGCGCGCAAAAGCATGCCCATGCCTTCGCGCCGCAGTGCTTCGCCCCCGCGTGAATCCGCGGCGACGGATTCGAGCGCATTCAGCATTTTCATTCCAGCCGATACGACGGTGTTGTACTGGATGCGCTCGTAATCGTAGTTGGCCTGCTTCAGCGTGACGTGCAAGTCCCGCCGCGCCGCCTTCACACTCTCGTCCGCGTCGCGATAGTCGAAGGAACCCCCGGCACGGCGAATGGCGTCGGCGTGCGTCTGGCCGAACAGCCACAGCCGTTTCAGAAAGCGATGCGCGCCTTCGACGCCGGAATCCGACCAGATCGCGGAATCATCCGGCGAACCTGCGAACATGACGTACAGGCGTGCCGTATCGGCGCCGTAGCGATCCACCAGGACCTGCGGCTCGACGCCATTCTGTTCGGTCTTGCCCATCTTGCCCACGCCGCCATATTCGACCGTTGTGCCGTCTGCCAGGCGGCCGCCGCTGACGTGCCCCTGCGCATCGGTGACCGGCGTGACGATGTCCGGCGAAAAATACTCCTTGCCGCCCTTGGAATTGCGCTTGAAGTAGATGTGGTTCAACAGCATGCCCTGCGTGAACAGGCGGGTGAACGGCTCGTCGATCTTCACGAGGCCCATGTCGCGCATCACCTTGGTCCAGAAACGCGCGTACAGGAGATGCAGGATGGCGTGCTCGATGCCGCCAATGTACTGGTCCATCGGCATCCAGTAGTCGTTGCGCGCGTCGACCATCGTCGGCGCGCCCGCTGACGCATAGCGCATGTAGTACCACGCCGAATCGACGAACGTGTCCAACGTGTCGGTCTCGCGCTGCGCCGGCTTGCCGCATTGCGGGCACGCGACATCCAGAAAATCCTTGCGCTTGTTGAGCGGATTGCCGCTACCGTCCGGAATGCAGTCCTCGGGCAGCACGACCGGAAGGTCGCGCTCCGGCACGGGGACGGCGCCGCACTTGTCGCAATGAATGATCGGGATTGGCGTGCCCCAGTATCGCTGGCGCGAGACGCCCCAGTCGCGCAGGCGGAATGTGATCTTCTTCTCTCCCAACCCTTTGGCGGCCAGGTCCGCGGCCACCGCGTCAACCGCTTCCGCGTAGTTCAAGTCGTCGTAAGCAATGGAGAACACGCAACGTCCGCGCTCCTTGTCCGAATACCAGGACTGGTAGGCGTCTGCCGAGAATTCCTCGCCCGGCACTGCGATGACCTGTTTGATCGGCAACCCGTATTTTTTCGCGAATTCGAAATCGCGCTCATCGTGGCCGGGCACGCCCATCACGGCGCCGTCGCCATAGGTCATCAACACATAGTTGCCCACCCAGACTTCGATCATTTCGCCGGTGATCGGATGCGCGACGTAGAGACCCGTCGACATGCCCTTTTTCTCCATCGTGGCCATGTCGGCCTCGATGACGCTGCCGTGCCGGCAGTCTTCGATGAACGCGGCCAGCGCAGGATGGGACTTCGCCGCGTACGTTGCGAGCGGGTGCTCGGCTGCGACCGCGCAAAAGGTCACGCCCATGATCGTGTCGGCGCGTGTCGTGAAAACGTACATCTTTCCGTCGCCGATCAGCATTCCAGCAGCGTCGCGGATGTCGTGCGTGAAGGCGAAGCGCACGCCCACGCTCTTGCCGATCCAGTTGGACTGCATCGTCTTCACGCGCTCCGGCCAGCCCGGCATCTTGTCCAGGCAGGCGAGCAGTTCCTCTGCGTAGTCGGTGATGCGCAGGTAGTAGCCGGGAATTTCGCGCTTCTCCACCGGCGCGCCGGTGCGCCAGCCGCGGCCGTCGATGACCTGCTCGTTAGCCAGCACCGTCTGGTCCACAGGGTCCCAGTTCACGACCTGCGTCTTGCGGTACGCGACGCCCTTTTCGAGCATCTTGAGGAAGAACCACTGGTTCCATCGGTAGTACGCAGGGTCGCAGGCGGCGAACTCGCGCGACCAGTCGATCGCAAGCCCCAGGGATTGCATCTGCTGCTTCATCGACGCGATGTTCTGGTACGTCCACTTCGCGGGAGCGACGCCGGCCTTCATCGCCGCGTTTTCCGCGGGCAGGCCGAAGGCGTCCCAGCCCATGGGGAACAGGCAACTCTTGCCTTTCATGCGAAGGTGCCGGTACATCACGTCGTTGATCGTGTAGTTGCGCACGTGACCCATGTGCAGTCGCCCCGACGGATAGGGCAGCATCGATACGCAATAGAATTTCGTCTGGTCGGTGCGTTCGACGGCACGGTATGCGTCTGCCGCGGTCCACGCCGCCTGCGCGGCGGCTTCAATGTCTTTGGGATTGAACGGCTTCATGAGTGAACCGGATCAGGCAGCGAGGTTGCGCAAAGTGGAGTTTTTGGTAAGCCATTGATTATACCGGGCGAAGCAGGCTGCACGTCGTTCCAGCACCGTATCGGAGACGTTCGCTTCGCGGGAGAAAGCGTTGAGTCCCCGTCCGTCGAGCTCATCCTCAAGCACTCAACCTCGGCCCTAGCAACACCCACGTGCCCAAACCGGCAAAAAGGGCCGCGGCGACAATGCGCACCGCGCGAAACGGGATGCGCTTGGCCGCCGCGTCGCCGATGAAGGCGGTGGGCGCGTCGACCAGAAGCATTCCCAGCGTCGTGCCCGCGACCACGGCAATCAATGAATCGAATTTGGCCGCGAGCATGGCGGTCGCGATCTGCGTCTTGTCGCCTATCTCGGCCAGGAAGAACGCCACGACCGTCACGACGAATACATTGCGATCCGAAGGCGCCGGCGCATCGGAGGCGTCGAAATGGTCAGGCTTGAGTGCCCAAGCCGCGACCGCAAAGAACGACAGCGCGAGGCACCAGCGCAGGATTTCGGGCGGGACGGCGTCGCGGACCCAATGTCCGAGCCAGGCCGCGATGGTGTGATTGGCGAGCGTCGCGACCAGGATGCCCGCAATGATCGGCCAGGGCTTGCGGAATCGGGCGGCCAGCACAAGTGTTAGCAACTGCGTCTTGTCGCCCAACTCGCCCAACGCAACGACAAGGACGGAAACGAGGAAGGCTTCAAGCATGAGAGTCGCTCTGGCATGGTCCCCCATTTCCGGCCAAGGTGCGCCATTTATGCTATCGTCATAGGCCGCCCGACGGGAAAGTATGGGCGAAGCGGGGGAGCGGGAGGATAATTATAGTCGCCTCACTATCCGACCCCAGGGAACCCCTCGTCGTCGGTAGAGACCAATATCAAATACGCGACATACCCGATTCCACCTTGAATTCATTGAAAACACCGGTTCGAAGCATGTTGGCGGTCATCCTGATGGCCGCCCTTCCGTTCAGCCAGCCGTCGGCGGCCCCGGTCAAGACGGACCACGTCGAAGCCGAGCTGGTGTCCGAACGCACGGCACTTGTTCCGGGAAAACCGATCACGCTGGCGCTTCGGCTCAAGATGGCCGAAGGCTGGCACACCTACTGGCGCAATCCCGGCGATTCCGGACTGCCCACCACAATCACGTGGAAGCTGCCGGACGGCGTGGGCGTCGGCGGGATCCAATGGCCCGCGCCGCATGCGCTGCCCACCGGTCCACTCGTCAATTACGGTTATGAAAACGAAGTCCTGCTGCTGACGGGACTCACCGTGCCTCGCGATGCTGCCGTCGGTTCGACGCTCAAGCTCGCGGCGCACGCGGATTGGCTGGTTTGCAAGGACGTCTGCATTCCCGAAGGGGCTGATCTCGATGTGGTGCTCCCCGTCGCGGAACGCTCCGACCCCTATCCGCAATGGGGTAGTGCGATCGCCGCCGCCCGCGCGGCCGTTCCTGCGCCTTTGCAGGGGTGGAATGTCGCGGCTCGGGCCGACGGCGCCAAAGTCGCGTTGACGCTGACGCCGTCGGAAGGCGCAGCCGACCCGGGCACGCTCCAGTTCTTTGCGCAGGACGAAGGGCGCGTCGAGCCGTCGATCAAGCAAACGCTTCGGCGCGACGCGAGCGGCGCTTACGTGTTGACGTTGCCCGCGGCGATACAGCTTGCACCCGATTTCAAACGCGTTTCGGGCGTGCTCGCCGCGAGCAAGGGATTCCTGGAAGAGGGCGAGCGCGTGGCCGCCGCGACCATCGACGTGCCCTTGACCGGAACGGTCATCGCGGGCGCCAAGCAATCGCTCACTCCCGTGCCGGCACTCGAGCTGGAGGCTGCGAACACCGTGGCCACGGGCGCTCAGATTTCGTTTGCCGCCGCGGTATTGCTCGCATTCATTGGCGGACTGATCCTCAACCTGATGCCCTGCGTGTTTCCGGTGCTCTCGCTGAAGGCCCTGCACCTCGCCGAGGGCCACGCGGACGCGCGTGTCCAGCGGCTGCAGGGTGTCGCTTTCGCGACCGGCGTGGTGGCAACGTTCCTGGCGCTGGCCGGCCTGTTGCTGATCTTGCGCGCTACGGGCGAGCAACTGGGCTGGGGTTTCCAGCTGCAATCCCCCGCTGTTGTCGTCGGCTTGGCGATCCTGTTTTTCTCCCTCGGCCTCAATCTTTCCGGCGTGTTCGAGTTCAGTTCGCTCGTGCCGTCATCCGCCGCAGGCTGGACGGCGAAGAACCCGTATGTCGACTCCCTGCTTTCGGGGGTGCTCGCCGTCGTCATCGCTTCGCCTTGCACCGCGCCGTTCATGGGCGCGGCCCTGGGTTACGCGCTCTCCCAATCGGCGGAAGTCACGCTGGCGGTGTTCATCGCGCTCGGCCTCGGCATGGCGCTTCCGTACGCGCTGCTGGCATGGTTCCCTGCATGGCGCCGAATCCTGCCGCGACCCGGCGCGTGGATGGAACGCCTGAAGCAGGTGCTCGCGTTTCCGCTCTATGCCACCGTGGCATGGCTGATCTGGGTGCTGGGCGCGCAAATGGACAACGATGCCGTGGTACGCCTTCTGGTGACGCTCGTGATCGTCGCGTTCGCGTTGTGGTCCTGGCGACTCTACCGTGGCGGCACGGGCAGGAGCTGGGCCGCGGCATCGGCGGTTGCGCTGGTGTGTGCGAGCGTGGTGGCGTGGCCCTTGGTGCACGGCGGCGAGAGCGAAGCGCCAGGACCCGTGACCGCGGCGCCGTCGGGTCCTTGGCAAGCATTCACGCCAACCGCGGTTTCGAGCCTCCGCGACGCCGGCCATCCCGTGTTCATCGATTTCACCGCTGCCTGGTGTGTCACCTGCCAGGTCAACAAGCGGATGGTGCTCAACAGTCCCGTGATCCGCGACGCGTTTGCGAGCCACGGCGTCGAACTCGTGCGCGCGGACTGGACCCGCCGGGACCCGGTGATCACGCGCGCGCTGGCCTCATTGGGAAGGCAGGGCGTTCCGGTATATGTGCTTTACCGCCCGGGCAAGGAGCCTCTCGTGTTGCCCGAGATCCTGAAAAAACGCACGGTGCTCGACGCGCTCGCTACGTTGGGCCCCTCTCAGACAGTGACGCTGAACGAACCCCGCCCCAATCCGGCCGGCAATTGACCGGGAGGCCGCTGCCATGACATTTCTCGCGCGATCTGTAATTTCCCTATCAGTTGTTTCGATTTCAATCGCCTTGTGCCTGTTGCTGACGGCTGCCGTCGCGCGGGCCGCGCCGGCGCCCGACTTCACGCTTACCGATACGACGGGAAAGCCGGTCCGCCTGTCCGACTTTCGTGGCAAGTACGTGGTCCTCGAATGGACCAATCCGGAATGTCCGTTCGTCCGGAAGCACTACGACAGCGGCAACATGCAGTCGCTGCAGAAGGAATGGGGTGCGCGCGATGTCGTGTGGCTCGCGGTCAATTCCACCAACCAATCCAGTTACGAGTACAAGACGCCGCAGCAGATGAGCGACTGGATCAAGGCGAGGGATGCCGCACCCCGGGCTGCGCTGATCGACGGCAGCAGCGCTACCGCGCGTGCCTATGCGGCCAAGACGACGCCGCACATGTTCGTGATTGGCCCCGACGGCGGCATGCTCTACAACGGCGCCATCGACGACCGTCGCTCGACCAATCCCGCTGACGCCAAGATCGCCAACAACTATGTCCGCGCAGCGCTCACCGAGGCGCTTGCCGGCAAGCCGGTCAGCGTCGCGAGCACCACGCCTTACGGATGCAGCGTAAAGTATTGAGTGGCGGCACCGGGCTCTGAAGCCTGGAACGGGAGAAAGCCAGCCGCCAAGGCTGGCTTTTTTGCTGTCACAGTCTGGACGCTTGAACAATAACCTCAGGGAGGGATCCGATGACACATGAATCCAGCACGTGGATTTGCGCGGCGATTGCGGCGGCGTTCCTGGCCGGCTGTGCGACAACGCCGCCTCCGGGCAAGCGCGAGCTGATGCTGGTTGCCAACGACCAGAAAATCCTGTGGGACGACGCGGGCAAGCCGGTGATGATGGCACCGGGCAAGGACAACGTGCTGGTGGTCGACATAGGCACGGACCCACTCGCACCGAAAGTTGTCGCCAACCTGCCGTTGATGAACACGATTTTCGGACCGCCCACCAATCTCCAGATCACGCCCGACGGTAAGCTTGGTCTAGTGGCCAATTCCATGGACTGGGTCGCCGACGGCGCCACGTGGAAGGCGGTGCCCGACAACAAGCTGTATGTGATCGACCTGACGCTCGATCCGCCAAAGCTGATCGACACGGTGATCGTGGGCAAACAGCCTTCGGGCATGTCGATCAATCGCACGGGCGATTTGGCGTTGATCGCGAACCGCGCGGACAACTCGATCAGCGTGGTCAAGATCGCGGGCAAGTCGGTGAAGCTGATCGACACGGTGGCGATGGGCGAGCAGGTGTCGCATGTGGCAATCACGCCTGATGGCAAGCGCGCGGTGGCGGCGAAATTTCCGGGCCACAAGGCGGCGCTGCTTGCCATCAACGGTGACAAGGTCACTTACGACAAGCAGGACATCGCGGTGGGCTGGTGGCCGTACAACCTCGACATCACGGCCGACGGCAAGCTGCTGATCACCGCGGACAATGGCCTCTCCGGCGCGTCGGATGGCAATGTCGACACCGTCACGGTCGTCGACCTCGAAGCCGTGCCGCCACGCGTGATCGACAAGGTCGTTGTCGGCGATGGACCCGAGGGCTTTGCGATCAGTCCCGACGGAAAGATGGCGGTGGCGGTGATTCTGAGGGGTTCCAATGCCGACAAGAAGGCGTTCTTCTACAACCGCAATGGTTCGGTCGTCGCATTGAAGATCGACGGAAAGAAGGTCACGCGCACCAATGAAATCGAAGTCCGCGGATTGCCGGAAGGCGCAGTATTCAGCGATGACGGGAAATACGTTTACGTTGGAAATTTCCTCGACAGCGACGTGACGATCCTGCAAGTTGTCGGCGACCAGCTGGTCGACACGGGTAAGCGCATGACCCTCCCGGGACATCCGGCGGCGATGCGAGCGCGGGCTCGCTGATCCATCCGGCCACCAAGCTTTGGATACTGCCGCGCGGACGAGCTGCGCGCTCGCCGCGCAGGCGACCATCGGCTAGTCACGCAACGGCTGCCGTAGCGCCGGGGGCTTTCCGCACCACTACGCGATATCAGCGCAGGAAGGCGGTGACCGCAGCGGCGAAGTCGGCCGGCCGTTCGAGCGGTGGCAAGTGCCCGCACGCTTCGATCAGGTGCAATCGTGACCCGGAAATTTTACGAAGGAATGCATGCGCCATTGGCAGCGGCGTGATGGCGTCGTCGGCGCCCCACAGGATCAGCGTGGGTGCCTTCAAACCGGCAAGCGACGCATCTAGCTTTTCGCCTGGACTGTCCAGGGTTTCCAGCACGCTGCGGATCGTGGGACCATCGCCTCGTTCGAGGTGCAGCGCGTACGCCAGGTCGACGAGCATCTCGGTGACTAGGCCGGGATCGTGGAACATCCCTTCGAACGCAATGCGCAGGTTCGCGCGGGTCGAGATGTTGAGGTCGACCGGCAATCGGCACGCGCCCTCGTCGATGCCTGCAGCGTCGTTCAGGACTAGCTTGTCCACCCGTTCGGGGAACCGCAGCGCGAAGGCCGCAACAATCCAGCCACCAAGCGAATGACCGAGCAAATGCGCTCGTGTGACGCCGAGTCCGGTGAGAAAGCGATCGAGAACTTCCACGAATCCTGCCACCCGATACTCGATCCGCGGCTTGTCGGATCGTCCGAATCCCAGCAGGTCCAGCGCAATGACGCGATGCGATGTCGCGAACGCATCCATGCAGAACGCCCATTGGTCGGCGTCGCCGCCGACACCGTGGACGAGGACGAGCGGCGGACCCTTTCCGGCGTCGTAGTAACAGATCCGACGGCCGAACACCATCGTCTCTCGCAGCGGCGGCAGAGGCGGCAGTGCGAATACGGGTGTCGTCCCCGGCATCTGCGGAATGATACTCACCGAACTCTTCGCGTCCAAGGCATTGCTACGCGTCGCTGCGCGCCTCGCAGTCGCCGACAAAGCGATCGGCCCTTTTGGCCCGGCTACCTCGGACATCCCGACATCGGGACGAACGAACTGCCGATGTTGTTCCAGGTTGACGCCAGGGACATGCACGGCGTCGTGTCGAGTGGACGAATGCCGGCGGCTGGATCAGGCGGAGGCGCGTTGAGCGACTCGGCGAAGCGCTGCTCCAGCGTCTTTGGGATGACTTTGCGCGCATTCAGGTCGACGCCTATGACCAGGATGCTTTCAATGTAAAGCGGAGTTTGCCGCCGCCGTGCTTCCGCCGCGGCTTCCTTGTCGAAAACCGAGCTCGCCATCGGCGACACGGTGGTGCCGGGTGGGGTACTGCCTGCGGCCACTGCGGATGCGGAAAACTGCGCCACTGCCAACTGCTGGAAGCCGATCAGCACGCATCCCGCAAGGAACCGCGCGGTGTGCATCGGCGCGCTTCCTGCCAGGCGACAAGGGCCCCTGCAGCGGCGGATCATGATTTTCCCGTCAGTGCAATGCGATCGCCAGTCCGAGCGGGATGAAGATCGCGGACATGACATTTCCAATCAGCACGATTGAAGCAACCTTGGCCGGCTCCTGCCGGAACTGCTCGGCGACCATGAAATTGAGTACCGCGGGCGGCAGTGACCCGAAGATGATCAGCAGACCTTGTTGCATGGGATCGAGGCCGAGGAGCGGTCCCAGCAGCGCGGCGATGGCGATACCCGTGAGCGGACAGACGAGGCCGCCGACGACACCGAGCCGCCAGTCGTCCCATCGCACTTCGTATAGGCGCACGCCCAGCGAGAGCAACATCATTGGAATCAGCGCATCGCCGACCATCTTGATCGCGACGGTTCCCCATTCCGGCATCGGCGGGTGCACCACCGCGAACGCGAAGCCCAGGAACGTCGACAATACCATCGGATTGCGCAACAGGTTGCCGAAGCGCGCGTGGTGGTCGATCATCCAGGCGCCAAGCGTGAAGTGAAGCAGGTTCGAAATCGTGAACAGCGCGACCATTGCCGAGAAACCTGGCGTCCCGTAGGCGAGCATCGCGAGCGGCAGGCCGATGTTGCCGCAATTGTTGAACATCATCGGCGGCACGAACGTGCGGTAGTCGGCGTGAAGCAGCCGTGCGAAGGGCCATGCAAGCAGTCCGGAACCCAGGACAATGCCGATGCTGGCAAGCATCAGCGGGCCGTTCTCCGCGACGCTGAAATCCTTGCTGGCGAGCGCGGAGAATATGAGCGCCGGCGCCAGGATCGTCATGCTGATCCGGTTCACCATCGCCATGTCGGGCTTCACTCGCCTGGCATAGAAGTAGCCGACGAGGATGATCAGGAAGACCGGCAGGATGATGCCGAGGATTCGCTCGAACACGGGCCGGCGTCAGAGGATGTAGCGCGAGAGGTTGTCGTCGCCGGCAATGCCGGACAGCGTTGCATCGACGAACGCGGCGTCGATGATGATGGTTTCACCGGTTCGGCGGGCGGCGTGGAAGGACACGTCGTCCAGCAGCCGCTCCATCACGGTGTGAAGCCGGCGGGCGCCGATGTTTTCCTGTTTCTCGTTGACCGAGAACGCGATTTCCGCAAGCCGGCGAACGCCTGCAGGCTGGAACTCGAGGTGAACCTGCTCGGTGCCGAGCAGCGCGGCGTACTGGCGCGTGAGGCAGGCATCGGTCGCGGTGAGTATCTGTTCGAAATCCGATACCGACAGCGGAGTCAGCTCGACACGAATCGGAAAGCGGCCTTGCAGCTCGGGAATGAGATCCGAAGGCTTGGACATCTGGAACGCGCCCGACGCGATGAACAGGATGTGGTCGGTCTTGACCATTCCATACTTGGTGGTCACCGTGGTGCCTTCGACCAGCGGCAGCAAATCGCGCTGTACTCCCTGGCGCGACACGTCCGCGCCATGCATCTCCGATCGCGACGCGATCTTGTCGATCTCATCCAGAAATACGATGCCGTTCTGCTCGGCGGCGGCCAGCGCCTTGCCTTTGACGTCGTCCTCATTGAGCAGCCGCGCGGCTTCCTCGTCGGTGAGGAGTTTCATTGCGTCGGCGACCGTTGTCTTGAGCTGCTTGCGCCGGCCGCTGCCCATCTGCTGGAACATGCCCTGTATCTGGCTGGTCAGGTCTTCCATGCCCGGCGGGGCCATGATTTCCATCTGCGCCGGCTGAGCGGCGATCTCGATCTCGACTTCGCGGTCGTCGAGCGTGCCTTCGCGCAACATCTTGCGGAATTTCTGACGGGTCGATGAATCCACCGGTTTCATATCGGTGATGTTCACTTCCCTGACCGGCGGCAACAACACGTCGAGCAGGCGCTCCTCGGCGGCGTCGGCGGCGTGTCCGCGAACCTTGCGCGTCTCGTTCTCCCGCGTTTCCTTGATCGCGACTTCCACGAGGTCGCGGATGATCGTGTCGACGTCGCGGCCGACATAGCCGACTTCAGTGAACTTGGTCGCCTCGACCTTGACGAAGGGCGCGTCGGCAAGTCTGGCGAGCCGACGCGCGATTTCCGTCTTGCCGACGCCGGTCGGCCCGATCATCAATATGTTCTTCGGCGTGATTTCGTGCCGCAGCGGCTCCGGCACTTGCTGGCGGCGCCACCGATTGCGCAACGCAATGGCGACTGCTCGCTTGGCTGCCTCCTGCCCGACGATATGCTTGTCGAGTTCGGAGACGATTTCCTCGGGGGTCATTTGCGACGACATTGGGCGGGCTCGCGCGGCGACGGGACGTTGCGCCGACTAAACGGGAGGGCCGCTGAATTGTACCGCGAAGGACGACGCACACCGACCGCACGAAGCGTGTGGCGCCAAATTCGTCGAAGCCTCTCGTTTGGCATCGCGCGGTCATTCGCCTATCATGGCCAGCACGTCCATCGGTTGGCCAGGCGGCCGGTGCCCTACGGAATCTGGCCAATGCCCGATCGCGCGTTTCTCAATGGAGATGAACATGGCCCATCGTTTCATGCTGATTGCCGCTGTCGCCATGATTGCGGGATGCACGCAGATGTCCACGTCATCGTCGTACAAGGCGCCGATGAAGGATGGCGAGGCGGTCATTCCTGCAAATTACAAGAGCTGGCCCAAGATGCTCTCGGCGGTGCAGCGCCCCGACGCCAAGCAGGTGCGCGAAATGTACATCGATCCCAAGGGTAACCAGACCCGGGCCGGCGACGCGTTTCCGCACGGCACGGTGATGGTGATGGAGAATTTTGCGGCAGTCACGAAACCGGACGGCACGCTCGCAACAGGACCGGACGGCATGCTCGTCAAGGGCGCGCTGGTGCGCATCTTCGTCATGGAGAAAACGCAAGGTGCGGGACAGGACGTGCCCGAAGCGCTGCGCAACGGCGATTGGGTGTACGCGTCGTTCACCGCCGACGGCAAGCGAACCGAAGACCCATTCGCCCCCTGCCGCGCGTGCCATCTGCCGCTCGGGGAAAAGAAGGATTTCGTGCAGCGCTACGACGAGTACTTCGCCAGGCGTCCGAGCTGATGCGGTTCCTGTCCACACTGCGCGAGCAGTCAACGATCCTGGCCGCCGCCATGGCATTGCTGCTGCTGCTCGCAGCATGCGCGGGCAGGGATCCGTCCAGTCCGGCGGCGAAGGACCAGGTCGGCAACTTGCAGGCGCCGCTGCGGGGCGTCGACAGCGCGGCCACCGGCAAGGTCGTCGTCGTCGACACGCCGGATGGCATCATGCTCACCCTCGATATCGTCAATCTGCGGCAAGGAGTCCATCGACTGGCCTTCCATGCGAACCCTATCTGCAACTCGATTAACGGTGAGTCCGCCGGCCCGGTGTGGGGTCCGCCGAATTCGTCGGTCCCGCCCGGCGAACTGATTCGACTGGCGTATGCGGGTCAGGAAGGAAGCATATCGTTTTCTGTACACGTCTCGGGCGTGCATATCGACCGTGAGCCGTCACTGCGCGGCCACAGCATCGTCCTGCACCAGGGGCCCTTCGTCGACAGCCCGGTACCGGGCCTGCCGAACAATTACGTTGCTTGCGGCGTGTTCGAGGACTTGCCGCGCGGATTCTTCAGCCAGTAACTCGTTTTCCGAATATTTTCAGGACGGAACTGCATGGGCTTTCTCAACGACAAGAAGATTCTCATCACCGGCGTTCTGTCGAACCGCTCGATTGCCTACGGTGTCGCGCGCGCGTGCCAGCGTGAAGGGGCGACTCTCGCCTTCAGCTATGTGAACGACGACCTGAAGGACCGGGTCGTGAAACTCGCTTCCGATTTCGGCCCTTGTCCGGTGCTTGCCTGCGACGTTGCGTCGGACGAATCAGTCGATGGACTCTTTTCCGCGCTCAAATCCGAATGGGGTGCGCTCGACGGACTTCTGCATTCGATCGCCTTCGCGCCACGCGAGGCGCTGGCCGGAGACTTTCTCAACGGCATGTCCCGCGCCGCGTTCACCACCGCGCATGACATTTCAAGCTACAGTCTGGCGGCGCTGGCGCGAGGCGCCCGGCCGCTGATGCAGGGGCGCCACGCTGCGCTGGTGACACTGACCTACCTGGGTTCCACGCGCGTTCTCGAAAACTACAACGTGATGGGACTGGCCAAGGCCAGCCTCGAAGCCAATGTCCGGTATCTCGCCTCGTGCCTCGGCCCGGAGCAAATCCGCGTCAACGGCATTTCCGCGGGCCCGATCAAGACGCTGGCCGCCGCCGGCATCGGTGGCTTCAACAAGATCCTGCATTTCGTCGAGCGGAACGCCCCGCTGCGTCGCAACGTGACAACCGAAGAGGTCGGGAATGTCGCGGCGTTCCTACTGTCCGACCTGGCGAGTGCCGTCACGGGCGAAATCACGTACGTCGACTGCGGCTTCTCGACGGTGGCGGCCGGAATGGCAAGCGAGTGAGCGAGGAGCGGGTGTGCGTCCCGGACATGCGTAGGACCGCATGACCGCCAACGCGCGCCGTTTCGACGCCGTCATTCTGGGCGGCGGACACAACGGCCTTACCTGCGCGGCGTATCTTGCCGGCGCCGGACTGTCGGTTTGCGTGGTCGAGCGCCGCGGCGTGTTGGGGGGCGCCGCAGTTACCGAGGAATTTCATCCGGGCTTTCGCAATTCCACCGCGAGCTACACGGTAAGCCTGCTCGACCCCGACGTCATTCGCGACCTGCGCCTCGTCGAACACGGTCTCACGATCAGCGAACGGCCGATCGCCAATTTTCTTCCGCTTTCCGACAGTCAGTACCTGAAAGTGGGCGGCAGTTTGTCGGCGACGCAAACCGAAATCGCAAAATTCTCGGTGACCGACGCGCAGGCGCTGCCGGCGTACTACTCGATGTTGGAGCGCGTGGCCGACGTGCTGCGGGAAATGCTGCCGGTCACGCCGCCCAACATCCGCGCCGGCAATGCAGCGGACCTTGCGGCCATGGTCGACATGTTCAAGGTCGGACACCGCTTCCGCGCGCTTTCGCTGCCGGAACGACGCGATTTGCTCGATCTGTTCACCAAGAGCGCGGGCGACCTGCTGGATGGCTGGTTTGAAAGTGCGCCGATCAAGGCGGCGTTCGGGTTCGACGCCGTCGTGGGCAATTTCGCCAGTCCGTATGCACCGGGATCGGCGTACGTGCTTCTGCACCACGTGTTTGGCGAGGTGAACGGCAAGAAAGGCCAGTGGGGACACGCGCGCGGAGGCATGGGCGCAATCACGCAGGCGATGGCGACCGAGTGCGCCGCGCGTGGCGTCGAATTGCGAACGAACTCGCCGGTGGCGCGCGTGGTGGTCAAGGCGGGCCGCGCGGGCGGTCTCGAGCTGGAAGATGGAACCGTGATCGAGGGCGAACGCGTCATCGCCAACGTGAACCCGAAATTGTTGTTCGAAAAGTTGGTCGACCCGCAGCACCTGGATGCGGATTTCCGCGCACGCATTGCGGCGTACCGCTGCGGATCGGGAACCTTCCGGATGAACGTCGCGCTGTCGGAATTGCCGGACTTCACCGCGTTGCCGGGCCGCAGCGCACAACAGCACCACAGCAGCGGCATCATCATGGCGCCGTCGCTGGACTACATGGAGCGCGCCTACTTCGACGCAAGGACCGATGGTTGGTCGAAGCGCCCGATCGTGGAAGTACTGATCCCATCGACGGTTGACGACACGCTTGCCCCGCCCGGAATGCACGTCGCCAGCTTGTTCTGCCAGCACGCCAATCCGCGCCTCGAGGACGTGCTCCCCCGGCGCACATGGGACGGCGTTCGCGACGAAGTCGCCGACCTCATGATCGACACCGTCAACGGCTTCGCCCCCAACTTCCGCGCAAGCGTGCTCGGCCGGCGCGTGCTGACGCCGCTGGACCTCGAGCGAGATTTCGGGCTGGTGGGCGGCGACATCTTCCACGGGGCGCTGTCACTCGATCAGCTGTTCTCCGCGCGGCCGATCCTCGGTCATGGCAATTACCGCATGCCGGTGCGGGGCCTCTACCTTTGCGGGGCCGGCGCGCACCCGGGCGGTGGCGTGACCGGCATTCCGGGGCGCAATGCCGCTCGTGAAATCCTGCGCGACGTGAAGCGCCGGAAATTCTAGATTCGAAGCGCGATTTCCCGCCGCGCGGCTAACGGGGAAGCGCGGCGCGCGCCAGCAGATAGGCATGGACGCTGGCGATTTCCTCATCGGAAAAGTGAGTAAACCGGTCGCGGGCGACCACGCTCATCAGCCCATGCTCCTTGCCGTCGACGCCGATTCCGGTGCGCATCAATCGCGTGAATTCGGGCAAGCCGTAGGCGGCGGCGACGACGAGGTCAGGTGCATCGCCCTCTCCGCCGCTTCCCTTCAGGTCACCGGAATGACATTCGCGGCACGCGATATCGGCCAAATGGCGCGCGGCCGCATGTTGTGGACCTGCATCGGCAGGAGTCTTGCGCCGTTCGATGTCGACGTAGATGACCATCGCCTTGAATCCCCGCGCGCCGTTGAGAAAATCCCAGCGGTCGAGTGGACCGAGATAGTGGTCGGGCTGTTCAGTACCGCCGACGGGTAGCGAGCGGATGAACGCAATGATGTCCGCCATTTCCGGATCGGTGAGTCCGACAAAGCCCGAGCTCGGCATGGCAATGACGCTTCTGCCGTCGGGGCGGACGCCGGCGCGAACGATGCGTGCAATGTCTCCGTCCGAGTACTTCGCGGCCTTGAGAGTAAGGTTCGATGCGTAGTACTTGCCGTGAAGCCAGCCATCGTCCTCGAAGACCCCTCCGCGCAGATCAGCCTTGTGGCATTCGATGCAACCCAGGCGATCGGCCAGCGCCTTGCCGCGCGCAATCGCTTCCGCGCCCGTTGCAGCCACCATGGGGGAGGCAACCACGGGATACCGGCGGTCGAACAAGTTCACCGTCGTCACATACACATACGCGACGAGCAGGAAGAAGCCGGCAACGAGTCCGAGCAGCGCAAACGTGGTGTATCGAACGAGCTTGCGCATGGGCGCCTTTGGCATCGAGGTGCCGCATTGTGGCGTTTGCTTAGGGCAAAGCAAAGTGAATCCGGCCAAAGCATCTTGCGACGGACGGTGAGCGCATCGCGAAACTTTGGCACGCAGCAGAAAATCCGAAGTCAGCCGATAAGCCGGGTTCTGTTACGGCGCACGCGTTACGTGCGCTATGACCGCCATTCTTCTAGGCGCATCGTTACCGGTGCGCTCGAGCCACCTACCCGCGGACTTACGCGAGCAGCGTCAGTGTCCGCCTACTTGGTGTTGCTCCGGATGGAGGTTACCGCGTTTCACCCGCCTGCCTGTGACAGCAGGCGACTCGTCTCTGTGGCCCTGTTCCTCGCCTTCATCGGCCGCGCTAACGGCGACTTATAGCGTCTGGGCGTTACCCAGCATCCTGCTCTGCGGAGCCCGGACTTTCCTCCCCCCGCACCGTTTGCACGGTGAAGGCGGCGACGGTCTGGCTGGCTTCGGGCCGCTAGTGTACCGCCATTCGAGTGTACCGACGAAGGCGGACGTCCCGGTCGCGCCTCTCGCGCAGTACACTTGGCGCCGCCACGGCAGGCGCCGAAAGGACTGAGGAACATGCAAACCGATATCGAAATCGCGCAGCACGCGACGCTGTTGCCCATCGGCGAGATCGCGTCGCGCCTGGCCATCCCCGAATCCGCGATAGAACCCTACGGCCGGACCAAGGCCAAGGTCGCACTCGAATGGCTTTCGGGACAGGCAGGACGGCCCGACGGCAAGCTGATTCTCGTCTCCGCCATTTCGCCCACGCCGGCGGGGGAAGGCAAGACGACCACCACGGTGGGCCTGGGCGATGCGCTCAATCGCATCGGCAAGAAGGCGGTCATCTGCCTGCGCGAACCTTCGCTCGGTCCCGTATTCGGCATGAAGGGCGGCGCGGCCGGCGGCGGATTCGCGCAGGTCGTCCCGATGGAAGACATCAACCTGCACTTCACCGGCGACTTTCACGCCATTGCAGCCGCCAACAACCTGCTCGCTGCGTTGATCGACAACCATATCCACCATGGCAATGAGCTCGGTCTCGATGTCCGCCGCATCACCTGGAAACGCGTAGTCGACATGAACGATCGCGCGTTGCGCGATATCACCATCGCGCTGGGCGGTCCTGCCAACGGCTACCCGCGCCAGGATGGCTTCGACATCGTCGTGGCCTCGGAAGTGATGGCGATTTTCTGCCTGTCGACATCGCTCGCCGACTTGAAGGAGCGTCTGGGCAACATCGTCATCGGCTATACGCGGGAGCAAAGGCCGGTGCGCGCCCGGGACTTGGGCGCGCACGGAGCGATGACTGTGCTGCTCAAGACCGCACTTGCCCCAAACCTGGTGCAGACGCTGGAGAACAACCCGGCGTTCATCCATGGCGGACCGTTCGGGAACATCGCCCACGGTTGCAATTCCGTGATCGCGACCCAGTCCGCATTGAAGCTCGCCGACTATGTCGTCACCGAGGCCGGATTCGGCGCCGATCTGGGCGCGGAGAAATTCATCGACATCAAGTGCCGGAAATCGGGAATGCGTCCGGACCTGGTGGTGCTGGTCGCCACGCTGCGTGCCCTCAAGTTTCATGGCGGCGTCGAAGTTGCCGACCTGCAGCGCGAAGACCTGGCCGCGCTGGAACGAGGTGTCGCCAATCTCGAGCGCCACGTGAACAATGTCCGCAATCACTACGGGTTGCCTTGCGTGGTGGCGATCAACCATTTCTCGCACGACACCGACGCCGAGATCGCGTTGCTGAAGCGCAAGGTCGCGCACCACGACGCGCCGATTGCCGTGGCCCGGCACTGGTCATCCGGCGGTGCCGGCGCCGAGGACCTGGCACGGATCGTCGTCGACATGATCGAACGGGTTCCGGGCGATTTCCGCTTTGTCTATGACGATGCCGACACGCTCTGGGAAAAGATGCACAAGGTCGCGCTGGACATCTACGGCGCGTCGGAGATCACCGCGGATACCAAGGTGCGCGCGCAAATCCGCAAATTGCAGGACGACGGCTACGGCCACTACCCGGTCTGCGTGGCGAAGACCCAGTACTCGTTTTCAACGGATCCGAAGCTGCGCGGCGCGCCGAGCGGGCACGTCGTCAACATCCGCGAGGTGCGGCTCGCCGCGGGCGCGGAGTTCGTGGTGATGGTGTGCGGCGACGTCATGACGATGCCCGGCCTGCCCAAGGTACCTTCGGCTGCGCGCATCGACGTCGATGCCGACGGCAAGGTCGTTGGCCTCTTCTGATCAGGCGACGCGCCAGCGCAACGTTTCGCCCGCGCGAAGCGGCACGATGGTCTGCGCGCCGAACGCGTAGTCGGAAGGAAGCGTCCAGGCCTCGCGCCTGAGCGTCACCGTCTCGTCGTGGGGCGTCAGCCCGTAGAATCGCGCGCCGAACTGGGTCGCGAAGCCTTCGAGGCGTTCGAGCGCGCCGGCGTCCTCGAACACCTCGGCATACATCTCGAGCGCGGCGGGCGCTGAATAGCAGCCGGCGCATCCGCATGCGTTTTCCTTCGCGTGCCTCGCGTGCGGTGCGGAGTCGGTGCCCAGGAAGAAGCGCGGATCGCCCGATGTCGCCGCGGCGACCAGCGCCCTGCGGTGGACTTCGCGCTTCAGGATCGGCAGGCAGTAGTTGTGCGGGCCGCAGGAAGTTGCCGGCGAAGAGGGCGTTGCGGGAGTACAGCAGGTGTTGCGGCGTGATCGTCGCCGCGACATTGCGCGGATGCTCGAGACGAACGTCCGCCGCCTCGCGCGTGGTGATGTGCTCGAGCACGACCTTGAGTTGCGGGAAAGTCGCGGACGATGCGGTCGAGCAACGTATCGACGAATACGCGCTCGCGGTCGAACATGTCGACCTCGGGCGCGGTCACTTCGCCGTGCAGCGACAGCACGACGCCATGTTTCTCCATCGCGGCGAACACGGAGGCGACGCGGTCGAGCGACGTGACGCCCGAATCGGAGTTGGTCGTGGCGCCGGCCGGGTAGTACTTCACGGCGTGAACGAAGCCCGAGGCCTTCGCTTCCGCAATGGCCGCGGGCGGCGTGTTGTCCGTCAGATAGAGCGTCATCAGCGGCTCGAACGCCGATGCGGGGGGGAGCGCGGCGATGATCCGGTCCCGATAAGCGCGCGCCGCGGCGACCGTCGTGACCGGTGGTTTGAGGTTTGGCATGACGATTGCACGTCCGAATACCCGAGCGGTATGGGCGAGAACGGCAGCCATTTCCGGTCCGTCGCGAAGGTGCAGGTGCCAGTCGTCCGGCCGGGACAGCTTTAAGTTGGTCTGGCCGGTCGAAGGGGTCGGAAGGGGGGTCGAAGTCATCGGAAAGCCTTGTTTTTCCGCGATTATACGACCCTCGGGCCTCCCATTCCCTGGCAATCCCGGGCAGTGCGGGGGGCGTGGAATCGTGGTGGCAAGCGGGGCGTCCCGCGGGCTATAATGCGAAATTTCGTGCGGCCCCCGCAAAAAGGGTCCGGAGCGACCGAAATCCCGGTCACGGGAACCAAGTCGTCAATCGAGAATTCAGGGTGAACGAAGCATGGCAGTCAAATCCGCAACCGCCGTCAAGAAAGTCCGCGAGCTGACCGAAGAGGAAATCCTCAAGGCGCCCGAGAAGGACTACATGAATGAAGCGCAGCTGCTCTTCTTCAAGAAGCAGCTGCTCGAATTGCGCGACCAGTTGCTGCAGAACGCCGACGACACCGGCGAACATCTGCGCGAAAACGAGGTGACGACCGATCCATCGGACCGCGCGACGCTCGAGGAGGAGTACACACTCGAACTGCGGACCCGCGATCGCGAGCGCAAACTGCTGAAGAAGGTCGAGAAGTCGCTGCGCATGATCGAGGACGGCTCCTATGGCTGGTGCGAGGAGACGGGTGAGCCGATCGGTGTGCCGCGCCTGATCGCGAGGCCAACCGCCACGTTGTCACTCGAGGCGCAAGAGCGGCGCGAGCGCGTGCAGAAGCTCTATGGCGACGACTGAACCTCGATTCGCATAACAAAAAGGCCCGCGTAGCGCGGGCCTTTTGCTTGTCGAGGTCCTGGAGGTACGACCTGGAATTACAGTCCGAATGTGCCGCGGTGCGACCAGCCGCCCGCCATGAAGAACAGCATCGGCAACGACAGCATCACGTTGGTCCGGGAAGCAAGAAAAGCGGTCCTGCGCGCCTTGTTCTTCTCCTCGTCAGTAGCCGGGACCATCCCCAGGATTTTCTTCTGGTTGGGCCATATCAGTCCCCAGACGTTGAGAAGCATGATGGTGCCCAGCCACGCGCCGACGCCAATGCCCGCCATGCCCTTGGAAAGCGTGAACGCATTCACGAACTGGCCGCCCAGAAGTGCCGCTCCTGCGAGCCATGTCACCAATGAGGCCCAACGGAAGTAGAACAGCGCCCGAGGCGCAACGTGTTTGGAGATTCCTGCCGCGGTGTTGTCCGCCGCCGCCGCCTTCATCGCCGGCACCTGCACGAAATTGAAGTAATAGAGCAGGCCGATCCACATGATCCCTGCCAGGAAATGCAACCATCTTGCGAACACCGGTACGAGATCCATCGCGCGTCTCCGTCAGATCAGAACGTTTTTGACCAGGTAATACAGGATCGCGGTCAGAATGACCCCGCAAATGATCGTTCCCCCCAGGGAATCCAGTGGATTTTTCATATGTTGTCTCCTGCAGATGGGCGTTAGGCGTCGGCCAGCGATGGAGGCCGAGGTTTGACCGTTTGAACGTGCGGCCGGGCTGATTCTATCCCGTGGGGGCGGCCAGGGCCATGTTCCGGGGCCTCCGGCGTGGCGTCGCGGAGGTTCGGGCAGCACACCTTGTGCGCGCGGTATGACGGGAACATAATCAGCGCCTTACGCGCGTATTTTGTGCCCCGCCCGAGCTTTGCCGCCGGAACCGCGGCGACGCGTGTCGAAATACCCAAACGAGCAGAATCCGACCAGCCCCATGGCGCTGTTCTCCAAACCTCCGCCAAAGAAATCCGAGGCGCTCAAGCTGGAGCCGAAAACGGTGGCTCCGATGATCGCCCGCGCCCTGCCGCGGCCCGTTTCGGCGCGTGAGCTCGCGGTCGAGGCGCAGGGACGGAAGGGGCACGCCGGTCAGCCGGGATCCGAACCGGCGGGCGACATATCGGTTACCGGCGCGAGCCTGGTGCAATGGAGCGCCGTCAGTTCGACCATCGAGGTGGCGCAGTCCAATCCGGGGCTCTGCGGTGTGCTCGAGAACGCTGCATTGCTCTTCGCCGGGGGACAGAAGGACGCCGCGCGGACGATGCTGGTGCAGGGTGTCGAGACGGACCAGGAAGCGAGCACGTCGCCGCTCGCATGGCTCGCGCTGTTCGACGTGCTGCAACGGACCAACGACAAGGCGACGTTCGAGAAGATGGCATTGCAATACGTCGTGCAATTCGAACGCTCGGCGCCGGCGTGGGAAGAGGGTCTCTCGACGACGGCGGAGCCCAAGGCGGTCGCGGGCGGCTTCATTCCCGTGACGGGCAAGCTGTCCGCCGCAAGCCTGGCGCAGGTGGAAGGATTGAAGCGGGCAATCGAGAAGAAGGTGCCCCACGCGCGCCTCGATCTCGCCTCGGTCACAGGCTTCGACGACGCCGGCGCCAGGATGCTCGCCGACGCATTGGCCTTTGCGCGCAAACATCGCTTTGCGCTGACGCTGCAAAGGCCTGAAAAACTCCGCGTTGCGGTGGATGCCGTGGTCAAACGCGGCCGGGAAGGCGGCGAAGGCGCGTGGCTGTTGGCGCTCGAACTCCTGCAATTCCAGCACGACCCGGCGGCCTTCGACGACCGCGCCATCGAGTATGCGGTTGCCTTCGAGCAATCGCCGCCATCGTGGGAGCCCCCCCCCAAGCCCGATCCCGCAGCCGTGCCGCCGGGAGCCGTGCCCGTCGACACTGTTGCTGGAGCTTCGGCTGAAGGGACATTGGACGACGATGCCGAGAAGCTCACGATGTCGGGCGTCCTGACGGGCTCGTCGCACCTTCAGGTCCTGAAACTTTCGGAATTCGCGCTTCGGCGCCCGGTGGTTCCGATCGACATGACAGCCATCGACCGTATCGACTTCGTGTGCGCCGGCGCGCTTCTCAACGCCATCAACCGGGTCGAATCCCAGCGCAAGGCAGTCCAGATCGTCGGGGCGTCGCCAATCATCCGAGCGCTGCTGCTGCTCATCGGAATTTCGCCCCGGCATTTCCTCAAGAAGGCAGACTAGCCGGGACGGGCGAAATTGGCCCTGCATTGGAGAGCCGGATCAAAGTAGCCTCTTACTTTGGTCCGTTTTCATGTCACCTGCGACCCTTGGCGAGTTTGTCAGCGAGGCCGGTGATGCCCCGGCGTCGAACGCCAAGTATGTCCCGCGAGTGTCGAGAAACCAGCGTACATGGAACAGTTTCACGGAACGACCATTCTGTCGGTACGTCGCGACGGCGCAGTGGCCTTGGGCGGTGACGGCCAGGTCACGCTCGGCAGCATCGTGATCAAGGCGACGGCGCGCAAGGTGCGCAGGCTGTATCACGAGCGCGTGCTCGCGGGCTTTGCGGGCGCCACCGCGGACGCCTTTACGCTTTTCGAGCGCTTCGAGGCCAAGCTCGAAAAGCATCAGGGACACTTGACCCGCTCGGCGGTGGAACTGGCCAAGGATTGGCGCTCCGACCGCGTGCTGCGCCGGCTGGAAGCGATGCTCGCGGTCGCGGACGCCTCGGCGTCGCTGGTGGTCACCGGCACCGGCGACGTGCTCGAGCCGGAGTTTGGCATCGTCGCCATTGGTTCCGGCGGCCCGTATGCCCAGTCCGCCGCCCGCGCGCTGCTCGAGCATTCGACGCTTTCCGCGGAACAGATCGTCAAACAATCGTTGGTGATTGCCGGCGACCTGTGCATTTATTCCAATCAAAATCACGTGATCGAAGTGCTGCATGCCGAGGCGGCGACCCGATGAGTCGTGATAACTGCGACGTGATCGTCGCCGGCGCCGGCCTGGTCGGCCTTGCTCTCGCCCCCGTGCTCGCCCGCAGCGGACTGAAGGTCGCGCTGATCGATCGCACGCGCATTGCGGCACCGGAGGCCGATGCCGATATCGGCCCCGCCAACTGGGACAGCCGGGTCTTCGCGATCAGCCCCGGAAGCGCAACCTTCCTGCGATCCATCGGCGCGTGGCAGTTGCTGCCGCCGGAGCGGATCGCCTCGATCGAAGGCATGCATATCGTCGGAGATGCCGGCGCCACGCTCGAGTTCTCGGCCTATGAAATGGGAGAACGCGCGCTGGCGTGGATCGTCGAGGAGCGGGCGTTGCGCGCGGCGCTGTTGCCGATGGTATTCGCGTCGGACGTCGAGGTGATCGACGCGGCCGATTTCCTGTCGCTCGACTGGACGCCCGATGCGGGGACGCTGACCTTCGCGTCGGCAGGCACCCCGGCACGGACTGTCTCCGCAAAGCTGATCGTCGGCGCCGATGGCGTCCGTTCATGGGTTCGGCAGGCGGCGGGCCTGAACTCGACCCCCCGTCCTTACGGCCAGACGGCCGTCGTTGCCAACTTCGCGTGTTCGCGCGCGCATCATGGCGTCGCGCGCCAGTGGTTCCGGGGCGACGGCAGCGTGCTTGCGTGGCTGCCGCTTCCCGGGCGGAGGATTTCCATCGTCTGGTCCGCGCCCGATGCGCTGGCAACGGAATTGCGTTCGCTCGACGCGGCGGCGCTGGCGTTGCGCGTGGCCGCGGCCGGAGACAAAGCCTGTGGCGAATTGACGGCGATTACTCCGGCGGCCTCGTTTCCGCTCGCTTTCCTCAAGCTTCCCATGACGGTGGCGCATCGCCTGGCGCTCGTGGGCGACGCCGCGCACGGAATACATCCACTGGCGGGTCAGGGCGCCAACCTGGGCTTCGGCGATGCCGAAGCGCTGGCGGCAGTCCTCGCACAGCGCGGGCCGGTGACCGACGCGGGTGCGCGGGTATTGCTCGAACGATTTGCGCGCCGCCGCGCTGAACCCGTGCTGGCCATGCAGACGGTCACGGATGGGCTGGTCAGCCTGTTCGGAACCGCCACGCCCTGGCTCAAGACTTTGCGTAACGCCGGCATGACCGCGGTCGACCGGCTACCCGTACTAAAGCGAGCGCTGGCGCAACCTGCGCTGCGCTAAACTGTCCAAATCCGACTGCTACCTGGGAGAACTCATGATTTCCATCCTTATTCTGCTGGCCCGAACGCGCATCGCCGCGGCCGCCGCCATCACGGCGCTTGCGATCGCGGGGGCCGCTTTGCCCGTCGTTGCGGCAACGTCCAATGACACCACGACAGCGCCGCCGCCGGAAGCTGCCGGCATCAAGAAGACCCTCGAACAGAAGTTCCCGGGCGCCAAGGTCGGGATCATCACGAAAAGCCCCTATTTCGGCCTTTTCGAGGTGCAGTTCGACAACCAGATGATCTATACCGATGCCAAGGCCAAATACCTGATCCTGGGTTCGGTTTATGACGTGGACGCGAAGATCAACCTGACCGAGCAAAGGATGAAGAAGCTCAATCGGGTGGATGTGGCTGCGCTCCCGCTCGACCTCGCGTTCAAGCGCGTGAAGGGAAACGGCGAGCGCAAGCTCTACGTATTCTCGGACGCCGATTGCCCGTTTTGCGCCAAGCTCGAGTCGGAGCTGAAAGGCGTGGACAACGTCACGATCTACACGTTCCTGTTCCCCATCGACACGCTGCATCCCGATTCGGCGCGCAAGTCGCGGATGATCTGGTGTTCGGCGGACAAGGTGAAGGCGTGGGACGAATTCTTCAGCACGGGCGCACTTCCGGATAACAAGGGCGAGTGCGACAACCCGGTCGGTGACGACGAAGGAACTGGGCGAGAAACTGCGCGTCCAGGCCACTCCCACACTGATCTTTGCCGACGGCACGCTGGTGCCCGGCGCGATTGCGAACGCGCAGATGGAAGAGGAATTCAAGAATGCGGCGGCCTCCGCCGCGGCGGCAAAAAAGCCGGTCGCTGCAGCCAAATAGCTGCTGGATCATTTCAGCGCCGGCGCCGCGCCGGCACCTGACCCTCGGGAAACGTTCATGGCCATCCTCGACTTCATCAAGAAACAGTTCATTGACATCATTCAATGGACGGACGATTCGCGCGATACGCTGTCGTACCGCTTTCCCGACGATGACCAGGAAATCAAGAACGGCGCGCAGCTCATCGTGCGCGAATCGCAGGCGGCGCAGTTCATCTATCTCGGCGAATTCGGCGACACCTTTGGCCCGGGGAAGCACACGCTGACGACGGACAACATCCCGGTCCTGACCAATCTCAAGAGCTGGAAATACGCGCTGGAGAGTCCGTTCAAGGCGGACGTGTATTACGTCGTCACGCGGCTGTTCACCGGGAACAAGTGGGGAACGTCCAATCCGGTGATGATGCGCGACACGGACTTCGGCATCGTTCGCTTGCGTGCCTACGGCACGTACGATTTTCGTATCGTCGACGTAAAGAAATTCCTGAAGGAGGTAGCGGGTACCGACGATCACTTCCGCCTCGACGAATTCAACGACACGATGCGATCGCGGATCGTCAGCGTGTTCACCGAGGCGCTGGCGAGCTCGAAGATCCCGGCGCTCGACGTGGCCGCCCGCTACGGTGAACTGGGACAGGCACTCCTGCCGCTGATCAACCCGGCGATCGGCGAAAAATACGGCCTCGAAATGACCACGTTCCTGGTCGAGAACGTTTCGGTTCCGCCGGAGGTGGAACAGGCCATCGACAAGCGATCGAGCATGGCCGCAGTCGGCAACCTCAACGACTACGTCAAGTTTCAGATGGCGCAGGGGCTGGGGCAACCGGGCGCCGGTGGAGGCATTGGCGGAGCGGGCGCGGAACTCGCGATGGGCATGGCCATGGCGCAGCAGATGATGAACCAGACGGGCGGCCTCATGGCGCAGACCACGCCGGGCATTCCCGCGCCGGCCGCGCCAATGGCGCCTGCAGGCGGCGCTGTTCCCGATCTGATGACACCCGCGCAGGTCGCCCAGATGCTGGGTGTGGCCGAGTCCGACGTGATGGCGAGTCTCGATACCGGCGACTTGAAGGGCCGCAAGATCGGCACGCAGTGGCGCGTGACACGCGCGGCGGTCGACACCTTCCTCAAGGGTTGAGCGTGACGCAGCTCGCAATTCGGCGCAACGCGCCGGGAGCGCATTTGCGTCGCTGGCAATGACCGACACCGCAGCGCTTTCCAAGTTTGCCTGTCCGGCCTGTGGTGGCCAGGCGGTCTGGAACCCCGCAAAGCAGAAACTCATTTGCCCGTTCTGCGGCACGGAATCGCCGGCCAAGCTGGACGTGACGACGGGTGGTATCGTCGAGCACGATCTTGCGGCGGCGCTGCGCGGAATCGGCGACGAGGCGCGCGGCTGGAAAGCCGAGGTGCGGCAGGTCAAATGCGCGAGCTGCAACGCAATTTCTGTCTTCGATCCCAAGCGCCAGGCGCAGAACTGCGAATTCTGCGGTTCCGCGCAGCTCGTTCCGTACGAGGAGTCCAAGCCCGCCTTCAGGCCGGAGAGCGTGCTCCCATTCAGCGTCAGCGAGAGTTCCGCGCGCGATCGCATCCGACAGTGGTACGGCAAGCTCTGGCTCGCGCCAGGGGCGCTCAAGCGCCGAGCATTGACCGACACCGTCAAGGGCATCTACCTGCCCTACTGGACATTCGATGCGGAGGTCGACGCGCAGTGGACGGCGGATGCCGGTCACTACTACTACACGACGGAAACCTACACCGAGGGCGGACGGTTGCAGACGCGACAGGTGCAGCAGGTTCGCTGGGAACCGGCCGCCGGCCAGTTGTCGCATTTCTTCGACGATGATCTCGTGTGCGCATCGGTCGGCGTCCACGCCAATTGTTGCGCGGGATCGAGCCGTTTCCCACGCAGACGCTCAAGCCCTACGATGCCGGGCTTCGTCGCAGGCTGGGTGGTCGAGCGATACCAGATCGATCTCATCGGGGCCGCACAGGCATCACGCGCGGCAATGGAAGCGAAAGTGCAGGCGATGTGCGCGCAGCAAGTGCCGGGTGACACCTACCGCAACCTGGTCGTGCGCACCGCGCATTCGCGGCAAACGTTCAAGCACATCCTGGCGCCGGTCTGGCTCATGAGTTACACATTCGGCGCAAAGAGCTTCCAATGCGTGCAGAACGGCGTGACCGGCGCAATCCAGGGCGAGTATCCGAAGAGTCCGTGGAAGATTGCGCTGCTCGTCGTTGTCGTGATCGTAGGTGTCATCATCGTCATGTCGCTCGGCGGCCGGCACTAGCGCTTCCTCCAATAGGGGTCGCAATGGCATGACCGCCCTTCGACCTCTCGTCGGAACCGCAAATCCGGCCACTTCCGGGCTCGCGCTCCTCCGTGTTACGCTGGATTCCATGCGCGCTCGCCTGGTGGCCATCGTCCTCGCTGTCGTCGGCATTGCGTTCGCGGGCTATGTCGAATACGGAACCACGCGCGCCGCGGACGTCGAACGCTCGTTTGCATTGTTCGTGTTCGAGGCCGGACCCTGGGCGTTGCTGCTCGTGTTGGCGCTGCTGTCTCCGTTTTGCGCGGCCGCTGGCGGCGTCGCGGTTCTTCTTCTCATGCTGGATCTCTACGCCTACTTTGTAGTGTTCGTCGCACCGCCAGCGTGAATTCGGCGGTCATCTACCTTTACAAGCCGTTCTTCGGATTCGCGCTGGTGGGTTGTGCGGTGTTTGCGAGCTTTCTCATCGCGCGCGGCAACGCGTCAAAGGCTAGATTGGCTGCCGGTCAGCGCGCTGCCATCGTCACCGGCGTGTCCCGAGGGCTGGGCGAAGCACTGGCCAACACGCTGCTTTTGCGCGGGTACGCAGTGCTGGGCATCGGGCGCACCAGTGGCGCGCGCCTGGCGGGTTCCAATTACCGGTTTGTCGAGCTCGACCTGGCAAAGTCCGCGCAGGTCGACAGCACGCTTACCGCGTCCTTCGCGCAGATGGCGGCGACGCGTCCGGATTTCGTGTGTCTCATCAACAACGCGCCATCGGCACGCCGGTCGGCGTGCTCGGAATCGCAGACTTGCATGCGAGATCGCCCACTCGCTGTCGGTGAACCTGGCCGCACCCATCGCGCTCGCAAATCTCTTTTGCCGGGTCTTCGCTGACGATTCCATCGAACGACGCATCATCAACGTGACCTCGGGGGCCGCCGGGCAATGCGATGCCGGCAATGTCCAGCTATTGCGTCGCCAAGGCGGGAATGGAGATGCTGACGCGTTCGCTGGCTGCGGAGCGCCAGGGCGAACGTTTTCGCGCGATCACGGTTCGTCCGGGCATCATCGACACCGGCATGCAGGAATACATGCGCAATCGTCCCAAGGAAGTGCTTCCGGGCGTTGCGCTGTTCCAGGGATTTCACCAGAGCGGACAGCTCGTTGCCGCCGACACGACGGCGGCGGTCATCGTTGCGAAGGCGGTGGAAGTCCCCGTTGAGAACGGCCGCACTTACACCTATCAGGAACTGGCTGCCTGAACAGTCGCCAGCGCGCGCGACAGATCCTCCGGCACCGCAATGAGCGCGCCGGCGCCTGCATCTTCGAGTTCTGCGCGGGAGCCGTACCCCCACAACACACCGATGGACAGCGCACCATTGCGCCGTGCGGCGCGGATGTCGTGCATGCGATCGCCGATCATCAGGCAACTTTCCGCGACCAGGCCTTCCTTCGCGAGCAGGTGCGCCATTAGGTCCGCCTTGTCGTCGAAGCGGCCGTCGAGCGACGTGCCATAGACGGCGCTGAAGTAATCCGCCAAGCCGAAGTGCGCGACGATCTTCTCGGCAAAAACCTGCGGCTTGGTGGTGCACAGAAGGACTTTCGCGCTTCCGCGCGTCGCGCCCGCAAGCATTTCGGTTATTCCCGGATAGACGCGGTTCTCCCGCCATCCCAGCTCTGCAAAGCGTTCACGGTAAAGCGACACTGCGCGCTCGGTGCTTGCAACGTCGTCGCGCCCGAGCAACCGCGGCAAGGTCTGCCGCAGTGGGGGTCCGACGCACGCGCGCAATGCCTCTTCGCCGGGATCGGAAATGTCCATGCGCGCCAGCGCATGGCGGATGCAGTTGGCGATTCCCTGGAAATTGTCGGTCAGCGTGCCATCGAGGTCGAACAGCAGCGTGCGGCGAGCCTGGCGCCCGTGGTCAGCGCTTGGCACGGATCAGCTTCACCCGGTAGTCGAGAATCGCGCCTTCGCGGCCCGCCTCCCACATCAGGCAATACTCGTGGGATTCCAGCGGCTGAAAGGTGCCGTCGTCGGCGGTGACACTCTCGCGCGAGACCGGCATCACCACGGACTTTCCTTCGTGGTAATGGATATTGAACGCCACGGGCCGCTGCGTCGTGAAGCGATAGTCGAGCACATCGCCCGGTTTCATCTTCGCGCATTCCTCGTGAACTTCGTACGGATTTATGCTGAAGGCGGTAACGTCGCGCGGCGTGCCGGGCTGGATCGGCTCACTTGCGCACGCGGACAAAGCCAGCGCCAGCAGGCACGCGCAGCCCGCGCGACCAAACGCGATGCGGCGTGACATCAACCCGTGTCCCTTGCGGAGAAATGAATCTTTCGACGCAGCACGCGCCAATCCTCGGCGAGCATCGCGAAGCGCACATGATCGCGCCAGCGTCCGCCGATTTTCACATAGCGGCGCGAATAGCCTTCGCGGGTGAAGCCCGCGCGCGTCGCGAGGGCCAGCGAACGCTCGTTGTTGGGCTGGATGTTTACCTCCACGCGATGCAACCGAACCTTGCGAAAGGCAATGTCGAGGGCGAGCGCCAACCCTTCGCTCATGAGGCCCTTTCCCGCCTGCGGGGCAAAGGCAAAATAGCCGAGGTACGCGCTCTGGAACGCGCCGTGGACGATTTCCGAGAAATTGTAGACGCCGACGAGTGCGTGGTCGGTCTTGCGAAACACGAAAAATCCCGCGTGGATACGATGCACGCCCCGTGTGGCATAGCGCTGGACGAACTTGGCGTAGCCCGCCGGCGTTCGGGGCGCGCTGGTCCATCCGCGGTGGAGCGCGGTGCTCGCGCGCACCGCGGCCAGAAACGCCTCGGCATCCGACGGACGGGGCGGCCGCAAATAAACATTGGCGCCGGTAATCGTCGCGGCGGGCACTCGCATGGGCATAATCCCGATTTTACGTTAACGGATGGGACGTCCCCAATGGCAGCATGGGTGGAAGGAAAGGTCGCCGGCAAGCGGCACTGGACGCAGAGCTTGTTTTCCTTGCAGGTCGATGCGCCCGAGGTGACCTTCAACGCGGGACAGTTCGGGCGGCTGGCGCTGCCTGCGCCTCCCGGGCAGAAGGACCCAATGCTGGGGCGGCCTTATTCGTTCGTCAATCCGCCGCAGCGGCAGCCTCACGAGTTTTATTTCATCGTGCTGCCGGACGGACCGCTGACCCCCAGGCTGGCCGCGCTGAACGTCGGCGACCCTGTCTGGCTGGCGCCGCGCGCCAATGGGTTTTTCTCGATCAGCGAGGTCGCGGAAGCCGACGTTCTGTGGTGTTTGTCGACGGGCACGGGCATCGGCCCGTTCCTGTCGATGCTGCGCACGGATGATGCGTGGG